>CAVPEQ010000007.1:0-910233 GCA_963703465.1 uncultured Acidobacteriota bacterium
GAACGGAGCGAGGCCGGGCGTCGGGAGAATGCCACGCGAGATGCTGTCTTTGTCTCGTCGCCAAGCCTCGCGTAAAACTCAGATCATCGTGGATCAGGACAAGCCGATGGTCCTCGGAAAATTCATCGTTGAGGTTTCGTCGTTGTCGAGAACAGGCGTTAAATCATTGCCCCTGCCACGAAAAAAGATGGTCGGAGCTCATTCACCAAATCCATGCGCGCAAACTGTGCCCAAAATTGTGCCCAGTGGCCGCTTGGATGGGTTGAGTTGCAAGTGGGGCGAAGTGCAGAAGCCCGCATTTTTACTAGCGAATCCGAACGCATCCAAACTGCGCTAAAGTGTTGATTCTTCGTGAAACCAATCTTCGGGACCAGGGGGTCGGAGGTTCAAATCCTCTCTCCCCGACCAATTTTACTTCAATCGTTTGAGGGAGATAGCAGCGCTTGTCCGGCCAATGTTTTTTCGCTGCTATTTCCACTGTGCCCAAAATTGTGCCCACTCAGCCGATCTAGTGCTGCAAGAACTGCATCTTCGCTGGGATGAACGTAACGAGCGGACATTGCTACGGAACTGTGTCCGGCGATTCGCGCGAGCGTCCAAGCATCGCACCCAGATTCACCGAGCCTTGTGAGGAAGGTGTGACGCAAGCTGTATAGGACGAAGGGACGCACTCCGCTTAACTTCAGCGCCTTCTTGTGCTGCTTTTTTAGCGTGGACTTTTCAAAATGCCCACTACGAGTCGGGGCAGCCCATACCCAGCCCTCCACTGGACTTCCTGAAGCCTCCCAGCGGTCATGCAAGATGTTCCTGGCCCGAATGCTTAATGGCAGCACTCGGCGAGCAGCAGATGTCTTGCCGTGCGTAACTAGAATCGTCCCATTCCTTCCGTTGGTCCAAGTCACCGATTCCCATCGCAAGCGGTAGCACTCGTCTGGGCGCATACCTGTGTCAATGAGAACAGCCGCAACGGAGCCAAGAGGCTCAGCCGCTGCCGCCAAGGTAACGCGCCTCTTCATCGAACTTGACTACGTGTTCGCGATGGCGCTCTCCCGGGAGCATCTTGATCTGACGGAGCAGACCTCGATTGCTCCCCACTGCGCGGCGAGTCGCATGATGCGGCGAAGCACTTGAAGGAGAGCTATTGACGGACGATACCTGCAAGCCCGCCGATTGCCGCCACGCAGCGAAGTCTGCGGCTTTTTCGCTCGTGATCTCATTCAGCCGGAGGTTCGCGAGAGGTGCATACCTCTGAATTGTTCGAATACCAGGCCGATAGTAGTCGAGCCACGTTTTGGCAGACGTGGATGCTTCTGCCCAAGGTTCAAATCGGTCGGAGATAAAGTTCCGCAGGGTCGGCACAATTTTCTTCTCCCGAATACCTACTTCGCCCTTGGCGAGTGAAGATCGGTGCGCCGCTTCCATTTGTCGGGCTATGTGCTGGTTTGTCTGCCGGGTGGATTCCCGAATCGCCTCACCGTTAAAAGTGAACTTGTACCAGTAGATGCGTCCCCGCTTGATCTATAGGAAAAACAAAAATCCATTTCAGAGGAGTGCATGGTTGGACCGATCCTACCAAGGGTAGTTCGTCGAGATCGAAAATTAAGAAACTGCGACTCTTGGGGGCACAGGGACTGGCCAAGAACCGGAAGTCCTACTTGGGCTGCAGAGTCCAGCCGACCCATCAAAATGCACGAAGGGATCGACGCTGTTGCGAACGGGAGTGTACCACCAAGAAGTTATCGGACGAACTAGTCGGAAGCTACAAACGAAAAATGGTCATACGATGAATCTCTACCTAAGTGATTGGCGTTTGACGCCTAAGCCAATGCATCGGTTGACCGTGGCTGTCGATGAGGGGATCGATCCCAAAATATTTTCGCAACGAAGCCCGCCAACTCAGCCGTTTTGGACTTAATCGCCTCTCTTTGCCGATCAGAACAAAGAGGGCAGCGGATGTCCGACCCCTTGCACGTGGCGCTAAGAGACCGAAATAGCGAATTCCATGTCGGTACCGATCCGGATGTGCTCCGCCCAACTATCAATGAATTCGGTAAGCGACTGCCGTGTTGTCACCCTCCGCTTTTGTTTCTTATCGTTCGTCCAAAACTCCAGTTCGCTATCCGTGGCCCTTTCGATCCGACGCTGAGCTATTGGCGGACGGCGAGCATAGCGTGCCGCATATTGTAGGAAGTGCTTCTTGGACATCGATCCTCGAATGTAGATGATCCAGCGGAGACGTTCATACTCGTCCGCGAGAAGCCGGCTGATGTCTTTATGGTTCATGTCCGACTTAAGCACCTGCGCCTGTAAAGCCACACGGAGATAACTGATCACAGCATCGCGCCACATCTCCATCAACTCGTCTTTGTGGAAGGGCAGCGGGGCGATCCAGCGCCCCTGCGACTCCTGTAGACCGCCTGCAGAGACCAAAATGTGGAGATGACAATTGAAGTTTAGGGACGCTCCGAAGGTGTGCTGTACGACAAGGATGAGTACGCGAGCACCGTATTTGGCGCTCACCCACTGCTGTATCACCTCGGCTCCGAGCGCGGGTAGGTCATGAAGTAAGTGGCGGTTCTGCTTAAAGATGGGCCACAGATCCTTTGGCATGGTAAGAGCCAATGCCGACGTACCCAATATCAGGAAGAAGGGCGCGCATCGTTTCTTGCCATAGGAGAGTGGCGCGATAGCCCGCAGCTCGGGCAAGCTCTTGACTTGCAGGTGTGGTGAAAGGTAATTTCCTCACCGGTTGGCGAGGCGTAGACTTCCGCACCTAGAACAGCGGTTCGGCAATTGAGCATTTTCTTAAGATTCTCACGCACGGCCGATCTGCTCTCAGGGCGATCCCAATGAGACCGTGCCGCGGCGACTATCTGCTTTAATGGCTCTTTGCTGCGCACGCGAATGTCAATTCCTCTTGCGGATCAAGGGCTTCGATCAATTCTTCGGTCACGTAAACCGCCTTCCCGGCAGCCTTTACCACCAACATACTGACTAAACCGAATTCGACTGAGTTAAGCGCCGACAAGAGCTGTATCAACTTCGCTAAATCGAATGTGGTCGGAACCCGCCTCGATTTATGACGCGAAATCAAGTCCCGTATCGCTTTACCAACGCCTCTCTTGTTTCGATAGAGCCTGAGCGCTTCAATCTGCTTGTCGGGTGATTCTTTGCTCCATTTCCAAGCCCGGTGGATCCGAACCTCGCCACTCCGCAATGCATCCAAGATTTCAGGATGTGCATTATGCATCAATTGCTTAACTTTGGTTATGTTTGCCTCACAAATACCCGCCGCATGTGCAATTTCGGCCCGGACATCCACCCTGCCAGCTTCCGTCAATTTTGACGAACCCTTGTTCTCGCCGCCGGCTCGCTGGTTCGACAGCGCCTTCTCTCTCAGCCAAGGCTCAAGGTCCAGTGCCAGAAGTGCTCGGCTGAAGGAATTCAGGCCATCGGATCCACAATGCATCTGGAGCAGCCAACGAAGAGCTTCCGCGTCGTCCAGTTCGTATTCGACACATGGGAGTGACAGTCGGCCCTGGTGTCGGGCCAATTCCACGCGAGCGTAGCCGTCGAGGATCGTGCGGTCCCGTGTGATCGCGAGGGGCTCTCGGAGCACGAGGTCACATCGTTTGGTAAGTGCGGACAATTGAGAAGCTGGAACCGTGAGATGATGCCGGATGTAGCTCGGGTGGCGCCGGAGTTCATCCAGGCGACAGCTTACAAGCTGGCTAGAAACATCAGGGTATTGCCCCGCCGTCTTGCTTCGGATCTGTCCAGAGTCGCTTGTCATTTCCGCTTCACCACGTTAGTTCCGCCTACGGTTTGAACCTCGCGGCACGATAATCCGTACTCGCGCTCAAACCCCTCTGGCCCACGTTCCCGCCAAAACACCATTACTGCTCCTCGAGTGCCGGTACTGTTTCACGCTCAATTAGTCTGTCGATCGAGTTTTGCAGAACCCTGACAGAGCGCCCAACCTTGACGAAATCGAGGTGCTTCCGCTGGAAGCGCCAGTCACGCACTGCAGCAATACTTACTCCGAGCTGCTTTGCTGCTTCATTGAGTGTTACCAGTCTGGACATTTGGTGGCCTCCTTTCACCAACTGATGCCGAATTAGCTTGAATACTATGCTGAGAAGTGCTCTACTGTCACCGATGGCATTTGTAGAGCACAATCTGAAGCGAAATTATCCACCATTAGCATGGGGGAAAGACATCATCGTTAAGGTGGGCCCCGACGAACTGGAGATCTCGGCTGTCATTCCGGTTCTGCAGGAAGATTGGGATGCGTCCCCGGATGCTCTGCGAGCATACAGAAAGGCTGTGAGTCGATATGGGGGACCAAAACGCCAAGGGAAGAGTTCCCCTCACATCCAATTCGCCAACGCTGATTCCGATCAAAAGCTAATCAAATTCGTACAACAGTTCGGGCCAGTGGTAGCCCGTTCTGTTCATACAGAGGAACGCGAGATTTCTGCCGGCGATCCCTTTGATTTCCGAACCACCCAGACGGTGTTAATCGCACGGCAGGATTTAGGCGAACTTAGAAGCGATCGGACAGTGTACCGTTCTGCCCTCGCTCTGGTTTCGGAGTTGCAAAGGGGCAAGCGATCCGATATCGCGACAATTCGGGGATGCGTGTTGGACATTGTCGAAAGCGTCTCCGAATGGCCGCGGCAATGGCAGCGTGAGCGTCAATTGAGGGCGAGTGGACAGGGCTACGCGGTTGAACCCGCATGGCTCTTTCGGCAAGATAACCTGCAGCACCTTCAAACGTGGAGCTACTACGTAAGTCGCGAAAGGTCGGGCGACGCACTGAAAGACGCGTTCAGCGGGCCAGATCCGATTCGAGCTGGTCACCACGTAGTCTGTGAACTAGTTAACACCTTCAGTCCCCACGTCTATGCATGGGGCAATACCCCAGTTGAAGCGCCGGACTGGGATTTGACCTGCGGCATTCGACCTGTTCTCTATTACATATTGCGGAGGGAATACCTTCAGGCGAGTGGTATTGGCATCTGCCGAAATACCGAATGTCGGGACGTTTTCGAGATCGAACGTTCCGGCCAGGAGTTCTGCGGTGATGCGTGCTCGCGCTTGCAGCGCCAACGAGAATACTGGCAGAAAGTTGGGAAAACGCTTCGGCAACGCAGGACTAGGATTCGTAAATCGGCGGGTGCCCGTCAGCAAGGTCGGGCATCGGTCAACAAGAGAGACTCCAAACCTCCAGTTCGTAGCTAAGGAGCGACATGTCACTATACCGATACAAAGGCAGCAAAGTGTGGACGATGGACTTTATTTTCCATGGGCAGCGCATCCGTGAGAGTACGGGGACACGCTCCAAGACGCTGGCGAAGAAGATCGAGGACAAGAGACGGCGGGCACTGGAAGAGGGGGCAGCGGGCATAAGGAAGTACCAGCAGCCCCGCCTGCTCTCGGTTGCGTCGCACGAATGGCTGGACTTGAAGAATGCAACGCTTGCACCGCGTTCGATCGTGATCGAAAAGACTAACCTGGCACATCTTCTACCGGAGTTAGGCCGCAAGCTCGTGTGCGACATCGATGCGCGAGACATTTCGCGATATCAAGAGAAGCGGGTTGGCGGCGGTGCGTCCCCAAAGACAGTCAATCTGGAGATCGGTACTCTCCGCGCGATACTGAAGCGCTCCGGCCAGTGGGCACGCTTGCAGCCCGATGTGAAGATGCTGGCGACCCGCGATGACATAGGGCGAGCTATTACGCCCGGAAGAGGAAGTCGGCGCTGCTACAGGCTTGCGGCAAGTCCCGCTCCCGCTCTCTGGTTCCATTCGTTACCCTCGCGATTGAGACTGGGGCGCGGTACGGCGTAATACGGACGCTGCAATGGGGCAGTGTGGACTTCGAGAACCGCTGCCTGCAATGGGGCAAAGACAAGACGGCTTCGGGGACGGGCCGCAGTGATTCCGCTGAGCCAGCGGGCAATGGCAACACTGACCTTCTGGGCAACGCACTTCCCGGAGCGCAAGCCAGAGCACTACGTCTTTCCGGCAGAGCGCTACGGCGCGGCTGGCGACCAGTTCTGCGCGAAGGCTTACGACGTTGACCCTTCCAAGCCCATCGGGAGCATCAAGGAAGCGTGGGAAGCTGCGAAGGTGAGAGCGGGAAGAATTCTGAAAGGTGTCTCTGAAGGAACGGAGTCAGAAGAAAAGATCCCGCCGCTGGTCTGCCGCTTCCACGATCTGAGGCACACGGCAGTGTCCCGCATGCTGAACGCGGGAATACCCATTGCCAAGGTTGCTAAGATTGCGGGCTGGAGTCCGGCCACGATGGTACGCATGGCGGCGCGCTATGGACATTTCTCTTTGAATGAACTTCGGGGAGCGGTGGAGAGCATCAGCGGAGCGGGAATTCGGGCGGGGTCCCCGGTATTTTCCCCGGTATCGGAATCATCTGCCGCGAAGAGACGCGCTAATTGATTAGAAAGATTGGCTCCTCAGGTAGGACTCGAACCTACAACCCTCCGGTTAACAGCCGGATGCTCTGCCATTGAGCTACTGAGGAGTGTGGCAATGCGGAGACTATCCAGAACATAATAACATCGCCGTCCTCTCACGGAAAACTGTACGGCCCTTCGAAAATTGCACCACCAAACCACCCCACAAAGACTGACCCCAGCAAAATCACCCAACAGAATCGCGCCGGGCTAAAATTCCCCGCGAATTCACCTGAGAATGGACCTCTGCCCTCGGTCGCACAGCGCAGGATCATCCTCCGCGTGAGACAATTTCAGTTCGTCGCACGGTCAATGGCAGGAGGCCACAATGCGAAACTGTTTACGCAACAATCGAAAGGCAAAAAACGCTGTCAACTCTGCCTGGTTCGGCTTGGCAGTAATTCTTATGGGGATCGGGATATTTCCTTTGAGAGCAAAAGCGCAGGTCAAGCTTGATGCGGAAGGCCATCAGTGGTGGCAGCATGCAGTTTTTTATGAGATCTACCCCCGCAGCTTCGCCGACAGTTCTAATAATGGCATTGGCGATCTGAACGGCATCACTGCCAAGCTCGATTATTTAAAGGACCTTGGCATCGACGCGATCTGGCTCACGCCCTGCTATCCGTCACCGCAGGTCGACTTCGGATACGACGTTTCTGATTACGAAAATATCGATCCCATGTATGGCACCCTGGCGGACTTCGAGCGCCTGGCCAGCGAAGCCAAAAAGCGGAACATTCGCATCATCATGGATTTTGTGATGAACCACACTTCCGACCAGCATGCCTGGTTCAAGGAATCGAAATCGTCGAAGAATAACCCTAAGCGAGACTGGTATATCTGGCGCGATGGCAAGGGGCCCGCTCAGCCGCCTAATAATTGGCTTTCAACTTTCGGCGGATCGGCGTGGAAATTCGATCCCATTACAGGGCAATGGTATTACCACTTTTTTTATCCTGAACAGCCGGATTTGAACTGGCGAAATCCTGAAGTTGAGAAGGCGATGTTCGATGTTACGAGTTGGTGGTATGAGCGAGGAGTCGCGGGGTTCCGGCTGGATGCGGTGGACACGCTGTTTGAAGATCCAAGCCTGAAAGACAATCCCGTGCTTCCGGGGAAGAATAAGTACGGCGATCCGAACATGGCGAACGCCAACAACACCAAGCTGCCTGAGTTGCATGGCGTTTTGCAGAGGCTGCGGCAAGTTGCAGACAAATACGATGCGGTTCTAATCGGCGAAACCTGGACGAAGGACATTGATGAGCTGAAGCAGTACTACGGCGAACACAGCAATGAATTGCAGATGCCGATGGATTTTCTTTTTGCCCGGGTAGATAAACTTTCGGCTCCGGAGTTTCGCACGCAGATCGCTGGTGTTAACGGAGCCGGCTGGCCGGTGTACGTGCTCAGCAATCACGATATTGTTCGCGCGTACGTGCGCTATGGCGACGGCGTGCACAATGACGCGATT
Organism: uncultured Acidobacteriota bacterium; assembly: GCA_963703465.1. Classification (GTDB taxonomy): domain Bacteria; phylum Acidobacteriota; class Terriglobia; order Terriglobales; family Acidobacteriaceae; genus Gp1-AA145. The sequence goes on from CAVPEQ010000007.1 coordinate 7,947, forward strand.
GCAAAGTTGATGGCAGGACTCTATCTCACGCTGCGCGGAACCCCGATCATGTATTACGGCGAAGAAATCGGGATGACTAATAATGATCCCAAGCGCCGGGAGGACGTGAAAGATCCCATCGGCAAGCTAGGATGGCCACAAGAAAAGGGCCGCGATGGCGAGCGCACCCCTATGCAATGGGACACCAGCGCCAATGCAGGCTTCAGTCAGGCCAAGCCGTGGCTTCCGGTTCCTGCGAGTTACAAAACTCACAATGTCGCGACGGAGCTGAAAGAGCCCGACTCCGTACTGAACTTCTATCGGCACGTGCTGGCCTTGCGCCACCAGGACGCCGCGCTGCGTGATGGGGAATACGTCGCGCTCAATGAAAGTGACCCGAACGTGCTCTCGTATTTGCGTCGCTATAAAGATGAGGCTGTGTTGGTGGTGCTGAATATGTCATCGAACTCGCAGAAAGTCAGCTTCGATTTGCAGAGGCAAGGAGTGTCCGGGTTAAAGGCGACGACAATGCTTACCACGGGAACGGCAAATCGCGAGTCCGCGTCATTGAAGTCCGTCTCGCTCGAGCCGTTTTCCGTATACATCGGAAAGATCGAAAAATAGTGGGCACTCGACAGCGCTGAGTGGATTCGTTGTCTCAGTGGTCGTAGCTCTTAGGGCAGTGCAAGAAAAACGATTTTCTAGTAACTAATCTGTTATATACTGGCAAGCCGCACACACTCCCCACCCCAGCTGGAGGCTCCATGTTTCGATCACATCGTTTGCTGTTGACTTGCATTTTACTTCTCGGTTGTTCTTTGATGGCTGCCGCGCAGCAGCAACCTTCGGATTCCGAGATTGAGCAACGAGTGAACGCGTTGCTGCAAAAGATGACGCTCGAAGAAAAAGCGGGCCAGATCACGCAAATCGCCGGCATGAATGCCCACACCGCAGAGATGATCAAGCAGGGAAAGGTTGGGTCAATCCTGGGCGTGCTCGGCGCAGACAACGTGAACCAAGCGCAGCGCGTCGCGGTCGAGAAGTCGCGTCTGAAAATTCCCTTGATCATCGGATATGACGTGATTCATGGCTACCGCACAGTTTTTCCGGTCCCGCTGGCAAGTGCGGGAAGTTTCGATCCGCAACTCATCGAGCAGTCCGAGCGCGTAGCGGCAAAAGAAGCGACTGCCTCGGGCGTGAAGTGGACCTTCGCTCCCATGGTTGATATCGCACGCGATCCACGCTGGGGACGAATCGTCGAGGGAGCCGGAGAAGATCCGTACTTAGGTTCAGTGGTCGCCGCCGCGCGGGTGCGAGGTTTTCAGGGGAACAACATCGCCGACCCGCAAAGCGTTGTCGCGTGTGCCAAGCACTATGTCGCCTATGGAGCCGTTGAAGGCGGTCGCGACTACAACACCGTGGATATTTCCGAAGAATTATTACGCGAAGTATACTTGCCGCCGTTTCACGCGGCGGTTGACGCCGGAGTCGGCACGCTGATGTCTGCATTCAACGATCTGAATGGGGTTCCGGCGACCGCCAATCGTCACACACTCACCGAGATTCTTCGCGATGAATGGAAGTTCAACGGATTCGTGGTGAGTGATTACAACTCGGTCCACGAATTGATCCCGCATGGCATCGCGGCCGACGATTCGCAGGCTTCGCTCAAAGCGTTGACCGCCGGCGTCGATATGGATATGGCCGATGATGACTACGAAAGGCTGATTCCCGCACTGGTGAAATCCGGCAAACTGTCTGAAAGCGTGGTGGATGAAGCAGTGCGGCGCGTTCTCAGGGTTAAATTCAAAGCTGGATTATTTGAACATCCTTACGCTGACCCTGGTCGCGAGAAAACTGACATTCTCACTGCCGAAAGCTTGCAGACCGAGCGCAAGATGGCGCAGGAGTCCATGGTCCTGCTGCAGAACAACAATGATTTGCTGCCGCTAAAAAAAGATCAGACGATTGCGGTGATCGGTCCTCTAGCGGATGACAAGGCTTCGCAACTGGGCGCATGGGCGGGTAATGGGCAGGCGAAAGATGCGGTCACCCCGCTCGAAGGGATCGCGACCAAATTGGGGAAAAACCATGTGCTTTATGCAAAGGGAGTCGATATTCCTCCCTTTGAAAAAGGGCTTGCGGCGGGGGTGGCCGCGCCTGCTCCAACTTCTGCTACCGGCGCTGCGGGGGTGGAAAGCAACAGCAAGCCGGCCAGCATTGAAGATGCGGTGAGTGCAGCGAAGAAAGCAGACACCGTAATTCTTTTCGTCGGTGAACTTGCTGGAATGACTGGGGAGGCGAGTTCACGCGCATCGTTAGATTTGCCAGGCGATCAAATGAAATTGATTTCTGCCGTGCTGGCGACGAAAAAGCCGGTGGTGCTGGTGCTTGAAAGCGGTCGTCCCTTGAACATCAGCTGGGCTCCCGATCACGTTCAAGCAATCATGCAGGCCTGGTTTTTGGGCGTACAGGCGGGCAATGCGATTGCTGATGTTCTTTTCGGCGATGCTTCTCCGAGCGCGCATTTGCCGCTGAGCTGGCCGCGCTCCGTTGGACAAATCCCGGTGTACTACAACCACAAAAATACGGGTCGGCCATCTGCGCCGGACCGCTGGCATACGGGATATTTAGATTTAACAAAAGAGCCGTTGTTTCCGTTCGGCTACGGGCTCACTTACACAAAGTTCAAGTTCAGTGGCGTAAAGGCTGATTCCGCGATTTCGAAAGACGGCACGCTGCACGTGAGCGCAGAGATTGAGAACACAGGCAAGCGCGACGGCACTGAAGTCGTGCAGCTTTACATGCACGACGGCGTGGCGCCGACTTCACGTCCAGTGCGCGAACTCAAGGGATTTCAGCGCATAACCCTAGCTCCCGGAGAACACAAAACCGTCGAATTCACTGTGCAAGCGCATGACCTGGGCTCATACGATCCAGACATGCACTGGATCGTTCCTTCAGGAACATACGACGTTTGGGTCGCGCCGGATGCAGTCAGCGGGGTTGGTGGGACGTTCGACATACAGTGACCGTCCAAGTCAGTGGTTCTCAGGAGCGGTTTTGGCGGGCGATGGCTTCTGATCAGATGGCTTTTCATCTGGCGGTTTCTGACTGCCGGAGGGCTTTTCATCTTCCCGGGAAAGCCCGTTCATCTTCTCCGCCGTCTCGCCAGTCTCTTTATCATGGTCATCAAGGTATTGAACAATCAGTGAGATGCGCCGGTTTGACGGATCATTCGGATTTTTCGGCACGCGGAGCAGTTGATCGGCGAAACCGCGGACCTGTGCCACTTGTTTGCTGCCGAGACCTTGATCTTGCATTAAGCGTCGCGCAGCGTTGGCGCGATCGGTCGAAAGCTCCCAATTGCCATAATTTCTTTTGCCGCTGAATGGCTTGGAGTCTGTGTGCCCCTCAATGGAAATCTTGTTCGGCAGCTTTCCTAGCTCCCCCGCCAGTAGGTCGAGCAACTCGCTGCCATTCGAGTTGGGGGTCCGGTTCCCTAGATCAAAGAACGTCCCGGTAGCAGATTCCAGCAGTTCGATACGCAGCCCCTCCGGCGTGACTTTTATTTCGATCTGATTCTTGAACTTGTCAAAATTGGGCAACCGCCGCATGGCCTTTTCGATTTCATCTTTCAACTTGCCCATGTCCTCATTAGGCACTGGTGTGGGAATAAATTTCTCGCCCGGCCCTTCGGAACTGGTGCCAAGTTTTCCGGCCGTTCCCGAGGGATCGCGAAAATATCCGGCTATCGCTTCCTTCACTGGTTTACTGGTGTTGAGCAGCCAGAGCACGATGAACAGTGCCATCATCGCAGTGACGAAATCGGCATAGGCGACTTTCCATGCCCCGCCGTGATGGCCGCCATGGGCAGCCTTCTTCTTGATAATGATAATGGGACGCGCGGGTTCCATTTGCTATCCCCCCGAAGCAGCCGCTTCTGCCGCTGGAGCCGCTGCAGCTTCACCGCCGCCTCTGCAGGCTTTTTCTAATTCCGCGAAAGTAGGACGAACGTGGCCTGGAATTGCGCGCCGCGCGGCTTCGACCGCCATGATGGGAGCTGTGCCTTTGAGAAATGAAATCACTACAACTTTCAGAACGCCTAAATATGCGTGTTCTTCGTCGGCTGCTTTCGACATATTTGCGGCCATGGGTCCGATGAAGCCATAGCAAAGCAGAATGCCGAGAAATGTTCCGACCAGGGCGGCAGCAACCTTGTGCCCGATTTCTTCCGGCGGACCGCCCAATGCCCCCATGGTGATCACCACGCCGAGTACCGCTGCAACAATTCCGAGTCCAGGAAGCGAATCGGCCATGGTGCTGAGCGACGCGACCGGAATACCGGCCTCGTGGTGATGAACTTCCAAATCCAGGTCCATCAACTGGTCTAATTCAAAAGCTTCGACCCCGCTGATCGCCATGCGCATGCTGTCGCAAAAAAAATGGCGGACTTCATGGTCCTTCAGAAACTCCTTGTCTTTAGAAAATATGGGACTTTTATCAGGGTCCTCGATGTCGGTTTCCAGCGACATCAATCCCTGCTTGCGTGCTTTATTCAACAATTCATACGTCAAGCGGAGCGACTCGATATAGCGCTGTTTCGTGAATTTGGATCCTTTGAAAACCACGACGAGGCCCGCGACGATCTGCTTCAATATGTGTAAAGGATTAGCAATTAACACCGTCCCGGCGGCAGCCCCGCCGATGATAAGCAGCTCGGCCGGCTGGATAAGGACCTTCACGTTGCCATGCTCCATCAGGTATCCGCCGAGAATGGCTCCGATAACAACGACGATGCCGATGATTGCAAACATTAAAGTTTCCCCAACCAGCCGGTTGCCGGAACACACTCCAGGCGGAGGGCGGATATCAACCCTCGATGCTTTTCATCGGCTAAAAATACAGATACTTCACGATGGTGTGGGCCGCGGCTCCGGTTTCCGCCAAATTGCCAGTCTGGCGCGGGTTCTGGGCTGTGGAAGGCTTTAGCACGTTAGTGCCATTCTCAATCAACCGGTATCCAACTAACGTTGTCGGTGAGCAGTTCTGGGGGAGGGCTGCCCGGGCGTTTCTGACTCGCAAGAGTCGAAACGCCTGTTTTGTTTTCCGGATCATTTTTGATCCCTCTTTTGCGTATGTGTCAAGCCGAGATCCCGTAAAAAAAAGTAAAAAGGGCGTGACACACGCTTGACGCACGAGTGACATTCTGCGCCCATTCAGAGCTGTACGATTCCTGCGAACCAGCCGAAACGGTAAAGATCAACCTTCAACATCGAGTACCGTATTCGTCCGTTCCAAGGAGAATGCTATGCAGCGTCGTGCTCTCGTGCTCATCGTCATGCTCGGGCTTGTGCTGATGTTTTTACCCAGTGCGGCTTGGGCGCAATATCAACTTAGGAATCTTGTTTCAAATCAGATAAACCAGGCGGAGCACGTTGATCCATTGAGCGTGAATGCCTGGGGATTGGCACGAGGAGCAACCACACCCTGGTGGGTCGCCCAGAACGAATCAGGTTGGTCCACGCTCTATAACGCAGCTGGCGTCAAGCAAGGACTGGAAGTGGAGATTCCGCCGGCGCCTGGTGCCGGACCTATTGGACTACCTACAGGCGTAGTTTGGAATCCGTCGCAGACCGGAGAATTCCAGGTTCAAGGCTGGCAGACATTTTTTATCTTCGATACTCTGGATGGCACCATTAGTGGCTGGGCACCAGGGCTCACGCTCTTTGACGCTAACATTGCCGTCGATAACTCAAAGAGTGGAGCATCGTACACTGCCCTGGCTGTCACTAACAAACCTTCAAGCAATTTCTTGTTTGCCGCAGACACTGCCAACAACCGTGTGGACATTTACGACGGGAGCTTCAATCATACGGGCACGTTTGCTGCTGACCCAGCAATTCCTAGTGGATTTTCGGTCTTTGGCATTCGCGACATTAACGGCAAGGTGTACGTCTCGTTCGCCGATTCGTCAGGAGGCCCCGGTGGCTTCATCGATGTTTACAAAGAGGACGGAACGTTGATCGGCTTGTTCGCCAAGGGCGCGCCGCTCAATCAGCCTTGGGGATTTGCTCTGGCACCATCAAACTTCGGGCCCTTGAGCAACACGCTTCTGGTCTCTAACAATACGAACAACGGCACCATTCACGGGTTCAACGCTAAAGGGCAGCTCGTAGGAACCATCAAAGACGCAAACGGGGCGGTCATTCAAATTGACCAACTCTGGGGTATTGATTTCGGAGGCGGCAACTCAACCAACGGTGGTACAAACCGATTGTTTTTTACTGCTGGCCCGCACAACAATCTGGTTGGCACATTTGGATCGATCGTTGATAAGTAGAGTGATTCACGCGAAATTGGAAAACAACGGGCTCAGATTCCAGTCTGGGCCCGTTTTCTGCGCTCGCACCCGCCTCAGCAATTTAAGTTATTCCTCAAATGCGCCGATGTTCTGACGGTGAGCGCTCCCAGGACCTCTCCTTCCTCCGCCGCACAAGTTGCTGCCTCTGGCTTCAGTTACGTCGCCCGCCAGCCCATTCTTACGGTGGATGAAAAAGTCTACGGTTATGAGTTGCTATTTCGCGATGGAATCGAAAATCATTTTCGCGAAACCGATGCCGACTCGGCTTCGCGGCGCACACTGGATACTTCGCTTCAACTGGGTCTTGAACTTCTGTGTGACTCAAGGCGCGGATTCGTAAACTGCACCCGCGAGATCCTGCTCAAAGACTACATGACTCTTTTGCCGCCTACTTTGGCGGTGGTTGAAGTCCTCGAATCGGTGCCCGTCGATGACCTTGTAATCGCGGCATTGAAGCGGCTGAAGCAAGCCGGATATTTGATTGCGCTGGATGATTTTGTATTCGACGACCCGCGCAAGCCTTTGACCGAATTTGCTGACATTATCAAAGTGGATATCCAGCAAACCACGCCCGAACACTATGCAGTGATGATGACCAGATATGGATCATGGCTTCGTCACCTGTTGGCGGAGAAAGTGGAGACTCGCGAGGAATTTACGGCTGCAAAGAAGGCAGGCTTTAGTTACTTTCAGGGATACTTTTTTCGCCGTCCGGAGGTTCTCCAAGCGAAAGAAATTCCCGCCAGCCGGGTGAACTATTTGCGCTTGCTGCGTGCAGTTTCTCAGCCTGAACTCAACCAACGTGAGTTCGAGAGCATGATCAAACAGGAAGTCTCGATATGCTACCGCTTGCTGCGTTATCTGAATTCGGCCGCATTTGGTATTCAAAACGAAGTGCATTCCGTGCGCCACGCGCTTGCCCTACTGGGTGAGCGTGAAGTTCGGCGCTGGGTACGTCTGGTCGCCACTTTGGCCATTGGCGAAAACCGGTCGAGCGAGTTGGTCACCACCGCCATGGTCAGAGCACGATTTTGCGAATTGCTGGCGCCCCGCGTTCCTCATGGTGAATCGGATTTATTTCTAATGGGAATGCTTTCCATGGTCGACGCCATTCTCGAAATTCCCATGACCAGTGTCCTCGAGTCGATTCCTTTAGACCATGAAACCAAATCGTTATTGCTCGGCGCACCCAGCAAACTTCGTCCGCTGTACGACCTGATGTTGGCGCGAGAATCCGGGGACTGGAATAATACCGCCGAATGCTCGCATAAGCTGGGACTGAGCGAAAGCGAAGTGGCAGAGGCTTTCTGGCAGGCCATGCAATGGGCGAGACAGATTAGCTCGCACCAGTAGTGGCTTCGCCCATAGGACATATGGCATTGGGGGCAATCCTCCGCTGCGTCCCCGAAAATACCGTTACTTCTGTGTAAAACTCGGGTTAGTTAGGACTTGCGCTGCTTTGAAGGGAGCGGTAGCATAAGAGTGTTCCCAAACGGTCAAGCCCCCTGGCTGACCTTCCGCGCCTAACGGCTCCAGGCGCACAACGGACATTAGATCAATTAATAGATTCCAGCCGCAAAATGGGTTTTTCCGCACGTTACGTGCATCTGCGCAACGCAAGGTTCCCAATCGCGGTGAGAGCAGGGAAGCAAAAACTGGTTCGCCTTTCGGGCGCACTAAACAGGACATAACGAGAACAATATGAATGCAGGCCCAGGACGTCCCTCCGGTGGAGGAGGGAGAAACAGGCGACGGCGCGGACGCCGTCCCAAGAGCGGCAGCAATTCGCAAGGCCGCCCCGGTCGCGATAATCAGCGCGACAGTATTTACACCGCACCCATGGATCACAGCTACCGCGCGGCGTTAGCCGGCGGGAATAATGGCTCGCGACCCCGTCACCGGCCAGGCTTTGCGCCGAATTACCCGCAGCCTGAACCCGAGCCGTTGCCTATGCGCGAGGACGCCGCGCCGCGTATTTTTGGCTTTGTGGATGATTTATTTTTTCAAGCGAAGATCCAGGAAACTGCGCGCAAGCTCAATGTGAAGGTAGAATTTGTTAAGACCGAACAAGACCTCACAGAACGCATCAAGCTCAACGGCGAAGAAAAGCCGTCGCTGATTATTTTCGATCTCAATCACGTCAGCGCAAAACCTCTCAGCCTGATTCCCAAGCTGAAGAGCAAACTCAAGAAAACCTCAGTGATTGGTTTCTTGTCGCATGTTCAGGGTGATCTGAAACAGAAGGCGCACGAAGTGGGATGTGACATGGTGCTGCCGCGCTCGGCATTCTCCCAGAATCTGCCGCAGTTGTTGCGGCGTCACGGCGCAGCCGAAGAGCCGGCAGCGAATTAAGCTTGCGGAAAGTCAAGCCGCGAGATTAGCTGGGGAAGTGGAAGTGCACATCCTGGCGTGAACTGATCGCAACTCCATCCACCGATGCGGGTCTGAATCGCCAATTTTTGAGCGTCGCAATTACCTTGTCATCAATATCCGATTGCAATGACTGAACGACCTTCGTTTGCGTGACTGCTCCGTGTTCGTCGATCGTGACTTCCACGATTACATCGCCTTGCAATCCTCTAGGCAGCTGCCACGGATAAATCGAAGGATCTGGAAAAACCAGCGGCAGTGCGGGACTGGCTTCGACGCCGGTTACAGGGCCTTGGGCGAGAGAACCTTCCGGAGAACCAGCGCGAGCCGATTCGAACCGGCGGTTGCGGCGCTTCAAGTGCCGGTTTCTGTTTGGTTTTTGGCCGGAAGTGGAGTTTTTTCGCGGTCTTTGTGGGTTCTGCCACACGCGGGAAATAGATCAGGTTCGCAGAATTTCCGTGCAAGCCCCAGGCCACGCTCGACGGTTGAATAAATAACGGAGCGCGATTCACCCACAAGAAAACAACAACGCAATGAACGATCAGCGAAACGGCAAGCGCCATCCGTTTCCGAGTGTTTTTAGGCTGGGGAATCTGGAACATATGGCAACTCCGGCCAGGATCCATTTTATCCCTTATTGCAAGGCTGCCCACATTACCCTGGAGGCCAGCGAAGGTCACGTCCGCCGATCAGATGGACGTGCAGATGAAACACCGACTGTCCTGATTTTGGCCCGACGTTGAGAATTGTGCGGTAACCGTCTTCAATTTTCCTGTCCTTCGCTATCTTCGCTGCTGTCAAATGACATCGGCCAATGATCTCTGCGTCTTCTGAGGCGCCTTCTTTCAACCCGGCAAGGTGTTTCTTGGGCACGATTAACACGTGTGTCGGAGCCTTCGGATCGATGTCTTCAAATGCAAAAGTATGCTCGTCTTCGAAAACCTTCTTCGAGGGGATCTTGCCTTGCACGATTTTGCAAAAAACACAGTCGTCCATGTCTAAACCTGGTTTCCAGTGGTCTCTTGTCAGCGACAGCGAGGCTTTGACGCTATTCGCTGAGAACTAATCACTGATCACTAGCCACTGCTTTCTAATCCAGCCTCACCAAAAAAACGCCACCCTCAGGGGTTTTTGTGTCGCGCGTGATTTCTTCAGCGCGTATTCGCAAGTCATCTTTTACGCGTACTCTTACCCACCATGCGCCGGTGGGACTGCTAAAGGTAAGGACCTTAGCCGAGTGATAGCGTCGGGTCAGATGCTCAGCGATGTCTCGCGCACGGTTCTCGCGCTCGAAGCCGCCAAGCTGAACTGCCCATCGACCGCCGGATTCGATCGGCTGCGGAGTTTTCAAAACCTCGACGCGCACTCGTCCGGTGCCTTTTTGTACCAAACCGATCTGTTTTGCCGCGGCTTGCGAAAGATCAATGATTCTTCCTTCAATGAAAGGCCCGCGGTCGGTAATGCGCACCACGGCAGACTTGTCGGAATCTAAATTCGTGACGCGCACTATCGACCCCAACGGCAAGGTGCGATGGGCGGCGGTCATGGCGTTCATGTCGTAAACTTCGCCATTCGACCCGCGACGGTTGTGATACGGAGCGCCGTACCAGCTGGCGATTCCGGTTTCGACCTGTACCGGCTTGTTATCGCGACCACCGACTTCGACTTCAGGACTGGTAGAAGATTCTGGCGGATTCGCCCGCTTCTCTTCGGCCACCGCCGGAGGTGTTCCTTCCGGGACCGACTGCTCTGCTTGGTCAACCGGAGGCGCAGGCGCCATTGCCACCCGGGCAGGCTTGTGACTGCAGGAAGCCAAAAAGAAGCACAGACAGACGAGCAGGGAAAGCCTTTTCATTTGCGGCCGGCCGAATGCTGCTCCATGTAATTTGCCAGGTCGTGCATCTTCTGCGCGGCCACCCGCAAAGCTTTCGACGAATGCTGCCGCACTGCCGGAACGACTTCATCGTTGAGGTATTTGATGAATTCGCTGGCTTCTTTCTCCAGCCGTTCAGTGGTCTCGCCGACGGTCTTACCCACGCGGGTGGTCGTTTCTTCCACCTTGCGATTGAAATCACCCATAATTTCTTGCCCTCTTGAGGAGAAACAGCGATTTGATGACAAGCCATTATTTCGCGCCCGATAGGTGAGGTCAATCTCCAACTGGACACACTGGGCGTAATTCGCATTACAATCCCGTCAGCCATGGAATTGCCCACGATGAATGCTCGCCGGTTGCCCCGTTTGCGACGGGCATTGTTGCGCTGGTACGACGAAAATCGGCGAAACTTGCCGTGGCGCAAAGATCGTGATCCCTACCGCGTCTGGGTCTCGGAAATCATGTTGCAGCAGACCAGGGTTGCAGCGGCCTTGCCGCGATATGAGAAATTTCTTCAGCGCTTTCCTTCAGTCGACAAGTTGGCATCCGCGAGACTCGCGTCGGTGCTGGCGGAATGGAGTGGTCTGGGCTACTACCGGCGAGCTCGCAATCTACACGCGGCAGCGAAGGTGATCGCTCGCGAGCGTAATGGTAGTTTTCCTGAATCTTCAGAAGAATGGCGAAAGTTGCCCGGTATCGGTCGCTACACCGCAGCGGCGATCGTCAGCATAGCATTTAACAAGCCGGTCGCGGTGCTCGATGGGAACGTGGATCGCGTCTTGCGCCGGCTATTGCCCGCGACACGCTCCACACGCCAATCATGGAGTGCAGCTCAAGAATTATTGGATCGTGCACGACCGGGCGATTTTAATCAGGCGATCATGGAAATGGGCGCGATGATTTGCTTGCCCGGTGAACCGCGGTGCGGCGAATGTCCGATCAGAATTTATTGTCGAACCCGCGGGAGAGGCGAATCGCTAAACCGCAATCCACGGCAGATCAAAGCTGCGATTTCAATGGCGCTCGTGACCAAAGGTGACTCCGTGTTGCTGGTTAAACGTGGCGCAAACGAAAATCTTATGTCCGGCATGTGGGAATTGCCGCGGATCGAGGCGCAAACTGAAACCGCTAAGGCATTGTTTCGCGTACGTCATTCGATCACTGTGACCGATTACGTCGTGAGCGTGATTGCACAACCCGAAGTTTCCGCAAAAAGCGGAGAATGGATCGATCGGAGAAAGGCGCACAGACTCCCACTCACTGGCCTCACGAAAAAAATCCTTCGCAAAGCCAATATCATCAAATAGAGAGGCCCACATGTGGCCGATATTTAAGAAGTTTTTCGGAGGTCGTGGAATGCCAGCTCTGGAAGCGGGGACGCAAGCTCCGCAATTTGAACTGCCGGCAATGGATGGATCGACGTTTTCTTTGCAGGACGCGCTCGCCCGAGGTCCGGTGCTGGCGGTGTTTTTCAAGAATTCGTGCCCTGTCTGCCAATATGCGTTGCCTTACTTTGAGCGCATTTACAAAACCTACGGGAATGGCAAATTTACGATCGTCGGTGTTTCGGAAGACGACAAAAAAGGCAGCGCTGATTTCATGAAAAAGTATGGGATCACGTTTCCCATGCTTCTGGATGAAACCAAGACCTACCCCGCGTCAAACGCATTCCAGTTGACGAACGTCCCTACTGCGTTCTGGATTTCACAAAGCGGCGATATCGAGATTTCGAGCGTGGGATGGTCCCGCCAGGATTTTGAGGAGATTGTGAAAAAGGCCGCGTCTGTGAATGGGCTGGCTCCAAGGACGGTATTCCAGCCGAGTGAGCAGATCGCCGATTTCCGTGCTGGTTGAAGCTCCCGAAACTAGCCCGCAGGTGGCGGGAATTTCTAATCAGCGGAAACTATTCGTTGAACTACGGACCATGGTGCGAATGGCCTTGTCGCGCGTCGCTTCCAACTTCGGCCTTTCCGCTACAATATTCCATTCATTCTGACTTCAGGAGCCCGTCTGAATGCGAAAGATCGTTTTTGTAGTCCTACCATTATTCTTTGTCGCAGTATCACTGGCGCAAAGCCCGCGCAGAACCAGCCAGAAAGAATCCGCATCTGCTCATCTTCCACCTGCAGCCATTGGCGCCCTGCAAAAGATCGATCCCGAGCATATTCGCGCCAACGTGCGTTTCCTTTCCCATGATCTGCTTGAGGGACGGGGCACAGGCCAGCGTGGAGGCGACATTGCCGCGGAATACATCGCCACTCAGTTTTGGCTCGATGGGCTGAGGCCAGCCGGTGACAACGGGACTTTTTTTCAAAATGTGCCGATGGTCGGAATCACACCGGCGCCTGAAACCACTTTCGAACTGGCTCCCCGTCACGGCGAAGCCATGCAACTCAAGCCGCTAGACGAATACGTGGCCTACGACCAGACCGAGCACGCGACCGACGACATTGACAGCGAGATTGTTTACGTCGGGTATGGCATTGAGGCGCCGGAATATCAATGGGACGACTATAAGGGCGTGGACGTGCGCGGCAAAGTGTTGCTGATGCTGGTCAATGAGCCTTCGTCGGCCGACCCGAAATTTTTCAAAGGTCCGGCCCTCACTTATTACGGGCGGTGGACTTACAAATACGAAGAAGCGGCCCGTAAAGGTGCGGTGGGAGCGATCCTTATTCACAAGGCCGACATGGCCAGCTATCCGTGGGAAGTAGTGCGCAATTCGAATTCCGGAGAGAAGGAATTCTTGAAGAGTGACGCTCCACAGCTCAAAGCCGCCGGGTGGATTCAGTTGGAAGTGGCACGGCAACTGGCGCAAAAATCCGGAATGGAATTGGACAAGATGATGATGGAGGCAAATACACGAAATTTCCGTCCAGTTGCCTTGCCCGCAAAAATGAAAGCCCACATGGTCAGCAAGATCCGGCAGATTTCATCGCGGAATGTGCTCGCAACGTTGCCGGGCTCTGACCCAAAATTGAAGAATGAAGCTGTGGTGTATTCGGCGCATTACGATCATCTAGGCATTCGCCCAGAAATGCCTGGAGACAACATTTACAACGGCGCGCGCGATAACGCTACCGGCTGCGGCATTCTGCTTGAGCTGGCGCGGGTGTACGTTCAAGCGCAGTCCAAACCGCGGCGCTCGGTGATTTTCGCTTCGGTCACGGCGGAAGAGCAGGGGCTGCTGGGGTCTGAATATCTCGGCAAGCATCCGCCCATTCCTGCGGCGAAGATTGCTCTCGATCTGAATTTCGACGATGTGCCTCCGCTGGGCGAGCCCGAGGAAGTGGAAGTGTCCGGCGCCGAGCGCACCACTTTTTATCCCACGGTTGAAGCTATGGCAAAGGAATTTCGTCTGTCCATTCGTCCGGACTCGCATCCCGAGGCTGGACACTATTATCGTTCGGATCACTTCAGCATGGCGCGAGTCGGAATTCCGGCATTTTCCATTAACGAAGGAATGAAGTACAAAGGCCACAACAGTCAATGGGGAACTGAGCAGGCTGAGGAATTCACTAATAAGCGCTACCACCAGCCCAGCGATGAATACAGTCCCAGCATGGATTTCAGGGGCGACGCGACCATGGCGCGTTTTGGATTCGCCCTGGGATGGGCGGCAGCTTCACAGCCGCAAGAGCCTGGCTGGCAAAAGGGCGACGAGTTTGAAAAAGCAAGGTTGCAAAGTGAGGATGCAGCTCACTAAACATTCAGCTCCAGGGAACAAACTCGGCTATATCAACGTATTGTTTGACAGGAGCACTTCGTATGATCGCTTTCCTGCTGTGGTGCATGCTATTCGTGTTCTGCTGGCCGGTTGCGCTGCTGGCATTGGTTGCTTATCCGTTCGTTTGGCTCTTCCTGCTGCCATTTCGAATCGTTGGAGTTGCAGTCCACGGCGCCCTGGCTCTTGTGGCCGGGTTGATAATGTTGCCCGCTCGATTGCTGAGTGCGCCATTTCGCATTGCCAGAATCTAAAGGCGTAGCGAATTAGGACTACGTCAGGCAGGCGCACGGTACCAGTCTAGAAAGGCGCGAAAGGCGGCGCCGCGGTGGCTATATTTGGCCTTCTCTTCGGGAGTCAGTTCCGCGAAGGTTTTGCTGATACTAGGAAAATAAAAAAATGGGTCGTAGCCAAAGCCGTTCGAGCCTCTTGCTTGTTCGATGATGATTCCCTCAGCTTTGCCTTCGAACGCCGCCAAAGTTTTTCCGTTCCGCGCCGCCGCGATCCAGCATACAAAACGCCCTGTTCGTTTCTCGGGTGACACATGGCACATCTCGCGCACGAGTTTGGCGTTGTTGGCACCGTCATCAGTATTCGTTTCCGCAGCTTGGGGCTCATCTGCGGCGTAGCGTGCGGAATGCACTCCCGGTGCGCCGCCGAGTGCATCGACCTCCAGGCCGGAATCATCGGCGATCACTAACTCTCCCGCAGCGTGTCGGCTATACGCTTCAGCTTTTTTCCGCGCATTGGCTTCGAACGTCGCTCCATCTTCGATGACTGCAGGCAAGGAAGCGAAATTCGGCAGTGGCGCGACTTCGATCCCAAGTAAAGACGCTGCTCCGGCAAAATCGCGAATCTTTCCGGGGTTCGAGGTGGCGATCAGTATTCGGCGCATTCGTGGTGTCAATTCATGGTTTTCAAAGGCGCTCGCGGCTTCAAGGTCGCGAATAATAGGATGATTAAGGCAAATCCAATTGCCGAGAGCAGCAATCCAAGTTTTCGGTCCCACCCTTCGACGAATCGAACGCGCACCCGATTTTCCCCGGCAGCAATAGGGACGACCATTTGCCCAGTGTCAGGCGTGCTCTCCGTCGCTACGTCGCGACCGTTTACCCCCACTTTCCAAAGCGGGTAGTTGAAAAGCCGGAGGACCAGTTTGCCTGGTGCGCCCGTGTTGGCGTCGATCGCGCGCTTCTCAGCGTCCCACTTTTGGATCGTGAGATAAGCGCGCCCTTTGCCTTCGAAGCGCACCTGCGGAGCTTTTTTGTCGGTATCGTAAGGATCGACTCCGAGCGGAACATATTCATCAGCTCCTTCATTGCCGGTGCCGTCCTGCTGATTGTCCAGCATCTCCTGAATATCGCCCGTATTATCCCACCAGGGATTTTGCACGCGGTGCCACACTGTCAACAACACTCCAAGCATCGCCACATACAAAACGAGCCTCCACCACCAGCGCTGCAGGCTCAGACCAATCACGAGAGCAAAAGGAACGTTTAAACACAGCAGCCAGCGCCAGGGCAGCTGCACGAAACGCAATTCCGGAAGGTGGTTCCAGAGCGGAAGAGTAGGACTAAGCATTAGCAGAGCGCAAACGGCACTCCAGGCCAGTAGCGGCAGCCAGAGTTTATGCCGTCGTAATGACCGTGCCAAAATAAACGCGCCAGCCAGAATCGCGAATTGCAACAAGGCCACAAGCGAGACCAGCAGGTTAAAACGATTGTGATCGGGATCTGCAGTCTTGGCGAAAAGAAAACTATCTTCTGGACGCACTCCCGGTGCGAGCACTTGACTGATGTTCACCCAGCTCTGCTGATGATAAGCGGGCACGAGAAAAAATCCTGCAAGCATAGCTCCCAGAACCACAGCCGATCCTGCATACAACAGAACGGTGAGCGATCGTCGCCAAATTGCTATCGTCAACGCCAGCACGCCTAACGAATAATTCATCATGACGGCGCTGGGAAGATTGGTGAGCCATCCCGCAGCCATAATCATGCTGAGTGGCACGACTGTCCGTCGTCCGTCTTCCTCCACTCGCAACAGGAATAGAAGCATCAGCGGCAGGTAAATTGATGCCATCAACTCTGCCTGATCGCTGCGCCAATACACGATCACCAGGTTGTAAGGATTAGCCGCGTAAAGCATAGCCGCGAAAACCGCGTCTCGGCGCGAAAGGCATTTTTTCGCCAGTGCGAACATCGAACATCCGGCCAATGTGAGCACGATCCAAATGTAGGCAGCCGAGACCAACTTCCATGGAAGCACAAGCCCCAGCAGGCCTCCCAGCGTCCACGAAAACGGCGGATAAAAAATAAATCGCGCTTCGCCATATCCGTAATGCGCCAGTGCGGCCCAATGCGGATAGATTGTGCCCTGCTTCCAATGATCGACGACTTCGATCCAAGAGTTCATGTGAAACTCGAAATCATGACCAGAGGGAATCCCAAGCTTCAGGAAGGGAAGAACGACACAGAGCGCAACCGCTGCGATGAGCGACAGTGGCATTGCAATCGATCGAGGTTTATCGTCCATTATTCAGATCGCATTACGATAGGGAAGCGGATTAAAGTATCACATCAAGCGTGTCCCAGAAATGCGAGAACATTTTACTTTCGCTGAAGCCTAATGCCCCTCAATCGAATCGAATGTAGCTTGAACCGCCAGTCCTCACCATGAGCACCCAGCCGCAGGCGCGTCCAGACATCAATCCGTGGCTAATCGCCATTGCGGTCATGTCCAGCACTTTTATGGAGGTGCTGGATACGACTGTGGTCAATGTGTCCTTGCCGCACATCGCGGGCAATCTCTCCGCCAGCACGGATGAAGCCACGTGGACGCTGACGTCGTATCTGGTAGCCAATGCGATCATCTTGCCGATGACGGGCTGGCTAGCCGGACGATTCGGACGCAAGCGGCTGTTGCTGTTGGCCGTGAGCGGATTTACCATCGCCTCTTTCTTTTGCGGCCTGGCTCCCACGCTGCCGATTCTCATCATTTTTCGCGTGATTCAAGGCGCTTGCGGCGGGGGATTGCAGCCACTCTCGCAGGCCATTTTGCTCGAATCTTTTCCGGCTGAAAAACGCGGACAAGCTATGGCGTTCTGGGCCTTGGGAATCGTGGTTGCTCCTATGCTTGGCCCCGTCCTCGGTGGCTGGCTTACGGACAATTACAGTTGGCGCTGGGTCTTCTACATCAACGTGCCAATCGGGGTGCTGGCCATACTGCTCACCCAGGCATTCGTATGGGATCCTCCCTACCTGCGCCGTGAGCGCACCGGGATCGACTATTGGGGAATCGGGCTTCTGACGGTGGGAATGGGATGCCTTCAGATCATGCTCGACAAAGGCCAAGAGGAAGATTGGTTCAGCTCCCACTTCATCGTGGTCCTCGCCGTATTCGCAGTCGTGGGTCTTGGCGGATTAATCATTCGTGAGCTAAAGGCCACCCATCCCGTCATAGATCTCAGCGTCTTCAAATACCGGTCCTATGCCGTAGGTACGTTCCTCATGACCATTGTTGGATTTGTGCTTTATGGAAGCACAGTGTTATTGCCGCTGCTTATGCAGGAGTTGCTCGGCTACACCGCGACGCATGCAGGAGTCACAAATTTGCCTCGCGGTATGGCGTCGTTTTTGTTTATGCCGGTGGTGGGAATTCTGGTCGGGAAAGTTGATTCGCGCAAACTGCTTGCTGCTGGGCTGCTGGCCACTGCCGGGGCGATGTTCGCGTTGTCATTCTTTAACCTGCAGGTTGGATTCTGGAATTTCTGGTGGCCGCTGATGTTGCAGGGCGCCGGCCTCGGGCTGATTTTCGTGCCTCTGACCACCGTTACCAATGACCCGGTCCCCCGCGAGCGCATGGGAAATGCCACCAGCATTTTTAACCTCATGCGTAACGTCGGAGCCAGCGTAGGAATTTCCAGCGTGGAAACGTTGCAATTCCGTCACATGCAGACCCACATTAATTACCTCTCCCAGCACGTGAATACTGCCAACCTGCAGACGCAGCAAGCCCTAGCAGGCCTTCGCCAGACGTTCATGTCTCGAGGGGCGGATCCGGTGACTGCCACGCGCCAAGCCCACGGCGCGCTCTGGGGAGCCTTGCAGCAGCAGGCGTCAATTCTTTCTTACAACGATGTGTTTCGATTCCTGGGTTGGATGTTTATCTTAATGTTGCCATTACTCTTACTGATGACGAAACCTAAGGGTGGCAAGGGGCCGACGATAGCGCATTAGTGCTTTTTCGATGCGATCCATCCAAATTTTGCGTGCTGAGGCGGGGCGGTAAATATTGACGAAACCTCTGCCGCTTTCTATCATCTATAAGTCAAATGACTCTATCCCGCCAAATGCAGTGCCAGTGTTGTTCGTGTTGTTGTATGTGTGCCTACACTGGCGCGGGAGAGCTACTGACCTGAGAATTTAGTATTACCGGTACAGAAGCCCATCGCCAGTACACGCTGGCGGTGGGTTTTTCTTTTTGCGCGGAAGCGGCGAAATGTTTCCCATTTTTCTAAAACTCGAAGGACGCCGGTGCCTGGTGGTCGGCGCAGGGTCGATTGCCGAGGGCAAGATTCGCGGTCTGCTGCAGGCGGGCGCTTCAGTTGAAGTGGTTGCGCCGAAAGCTGTTCCGCAGATTGAGGAGTGGTTCGGTCAGGGCCTGCTTGACTGGAAGCCGCGCAACTTCGAACCGAGCGATCTGGATCATGTTTCTGTTGTGATCGCTGCAACCCCGTTACGCGAAGTGAATGGCCAAATCTTCCGGGAAGCGCGGCTGCGAAACGTTCTCTGCAATTCGGTCGACGATCCCGAAAATTGTGATTTCTACTACGGAGCAATAGTGCAGCGGGGTGACCTGCAGATTGCGATTTCCACCAATGGCCGCAGCCCGGCGCTCGCGCAAAGACTTAGGGAAGAACTGGAGGAGCAGTTTGGACCCGAGTATGAGGCATGGCTGCATGAGCTGGGCGCGGCGCGAGATCAGATGTTCGCCGCGAATCTGGATGTTGAAACACGTCGAAAGTTGCTGCACCAGATGGCCAGCCGCGAAGCCTTCAATAACCGAAGCATAGTGCAGCGGGGGAGGAGTAATTGAACACATCGGGAAAAGTTTTTCTGGTCGGCGCCGGACCGGGCGACCCTGAGCTGCTTACGTTGAAAGCGGCGAAGGTCTTGCGCTCGGCGGAAGTCGTCCTGCATGACGAGCTCGTTAGCCGCGAAATATTGCAGCTCATTCCTCCCACCGCCGAGCTGGTGAACGTCGGAAAGCGAAGCGGCAAGCCCAGCCCTAGACAAGCAGATATTAACCAGCTCCTGGTGCAGTACGCCCTGCTGGGATTCCGAGTTGTGAGGCTCAAAGGCGGAGACCCGTTCATCTTCGGCCGCGGCGGAGAAGAGATGGAAGCTCTGCGCCAGGCCGGAATTGAAGTTGAGATCGTGCCAGGAGTCACCGCAGCCCTGGGCGCGGCCGCGGCGGTGCAAGTGCCGCTGACCCATCGCGAGTTGTCATCCACTTTAATTCTCGTGACCGGCAGCAGCAAGCAATCTGATCACATTGCAAATTGGCCGGATCGCCTGCCTTCGAATGCGACGGTCGTGGTCTACATGCCGGGCGACTTAGGACTGCTGCAGAACCGTCTGCTTGGTTCCGGAGTGGCACCTGCGACTCCGTGCGCCATTATTTCTGAAGCCACCACCGAATCGGAACAAAGGCACATAACGAAGGTTTCCGATCTTGCCGATTCGCCAATGCTGGCCGCGCCAAAACTCGTTGTGATCGGCGAAGTTGTGCGCCTCGCCAATCCGCGTCGCTTGTATCAGCAGTTCGGCGAATCCGTATTTTCACAGGATCTTACCAATGTTAGTTCCAGTAATACTTCCACTTCCATGAAGGGTGCCGAGTGAGAGCCGATTTGGAGCGAATGAAGGTGCTGGCTGAAGGTTGGAAGCCGCAAGAGTTATTAGCTTGGGCATTCTCCACCTATGGCGATGATGTCGCCCTCGCGACCGGCATGGGCGTCGAAGGCATGGCATTGCTGGACATGGCGCACCGTATAAACCCGAGCGTAAAGGTATTCACCGGCGACACCGAGTTTTTGTTCCCCGAAACCTACGATTTGATCGACCGCGTGGAAACACGATACGGAATTAAAATCGAGCGGCTTTATTCCGAACTGACACCACGAAATCAAGAAGCTGCCTACGGAAAAGGTCTGTGGGCAAGCGATCCTGATCAGTGCTGCAATTTGCGCAAGGTCGAGCCCTTGCGGCGAAAGCTCTCGACGCTCGATGCCTGGGTGACGGCAATTCGTCGGGACCAGACTTCCGCACGCGCTGCGATCCGCAAAATCGATTGGGACCCGAAATTTGATCTGGTAAAAATCAGCCCTCTCGCCGACTGGACGCGAGAAAAAGTGTGGAGCTACGTCCTCGAAAACGACGTGCCATACAATCCGTTGCACGACCGCAACTATCCCAGTATCGGGTGCACCCATTGCACGCGTGCCGTGTTGCCGGGAGAAGATCAGCGGGCGGGGCGATGGTCGGGTTCGGGAAAAGTCGAGTGCGGCCTGCACACTTCTAGTTCAAAACCGGCAGTGCAACTGGTACAGCTTGCAGTGGCAGGCGCGGCGAACGACTGAGATATTCCAAGATCAGATTCTCTCTGCGATCTCGAGTCGTGCTCTGCGAGCTCTGCGGTTAAAAGCTTTTCTCGTGCGGTGTAAGCAAACTAAAAGCTTTTTCATCCGAAACTCCGCCGTCCGTTATAATTCAGCGCAACCATGGACTTTGACCAACTCGTCACCTTCATGGAAGTCGCCAAGCTGGGCAGCTTCTCTCGCGCCGGGCAGAAAATCTTTCGCTCGCAGTCCGCCGTCAGCGCCCAAATCCGGCAACTGGAGCAGGAATATGGCGACCGCTTGCTCGACCGCGCCGGGAAAGACGTAACTCTCACGCCCGCCGGACGCGTGCTCTTCGCTTACGCCGAACGCATGCTGCACATCCGCGACGAGTCTTTGCTCGCCGTGGCCGACCAAGGATCGATGCCCCGCGGCACCATTACTGTCGGTGCGAATGAGGCCACTTGCCTTTACGTGCTGCCTGACGTTTTTGCCAAGTATTGCAGCCTCTATCCCAGTGTGCAGATCAACATCTATCGCAATTTCAGCTACAAAATTGTCGAGAAGCTGGAGAATGGCACGATCGATGTCGGTATCGTTACCATGCCGGTGAAGAGTCCCAGTCTGAAGGCGCATCCCATCTTTCGCGACCAACTGATGTTAATGGTCAACCCACAGAATCCGCTGGCAAAGCTGGACGTTGTCCCCATCGGCGAAATCGCCAAGCAGCCAATGCTCCTGCCGAAGACCGGCTTCAGCCGCCGCATCATGGACAAACTTTTTCGACCTTACGCTGACAAACTGCAGGTCCGCATGGAACTGCCGAGCGTCGGTATGATCAAAAGCTTCGTGGCTGCCGGCCTGGGAGTTTCGATCATCAGTGCCAGCTTTGCTCGTGACCAGGTGCTTGCCGGCCGTGTGAAACTCATCCCCATCAAGGGCGAGGAACTCTGGCGTGAGTTGGGCGTGGCCTACCGGCGCGATCGCACTCTCACCCGCGCCACGGATACGTTTATCAATACCGTGAGGCAGTTGGCAGCGACGTTGAAATAAAACGGTCGTGGGTCCTCCGTCGTGCGTCGTTGGCCAAAAACCCTATGCGCCGGCCGGAGCGCGGAAGCCGAACTTGCGGGTTCGAACCCGAAATCAAATGCGTGCCCGAAGACCGAAGGCCGATGACCGACGACGGGTTTCGGCTTGTGGCCAACGACCAACGACGAACGACCAATGACGGTTTTCCCCAATTCGTTTTCTTAATCGCCGCCATCATTATTTCCAATGACAGTCAGCTCACAAAAATTGTTAAGGTAGCTGTAGCAACCTGAGGTTCGTGCCGGCGCTGGCGCGAGGTGAAGGTGAGTCCAATGCGCGGAGGTTCCTATGACGGAACTCGAGACCAAGTTAAACCACATTTTGGAAGAACATCAGCATGAAAGCGGACTGCACATGATCGGCGGGCAACGACGGTTGATTGAGCGCCTGGCGCAATTTGTTGAAGAAGACGTCAAGCAAGAACAAATAACCGCGCAATCGGTTTCGCGCGAACATTAAACGCTGGCACCCTCCTGTGAAAAGCCCGCTGCGCAAGCAGCGGGCTTTTTGCGTCTATGCCTAATCTGCCGGGCCTTGCGCGTCATCGTTGCCAACAGCCGGATTGTATACTGCGGAATAAATCGGACGAGCTCGCTAACGAGCTATAGAGCGATAATTTTCAGAATCAACGCGTTATTTATCTTTTTTGGAGACATCTGCGATGGCAACAATCACTCTAAAGCAAGGAAGTTCGGCAACTATTGTCACGCCTGACGAGGCTCAGGTCTATCAAATGGGCGGAGGAGGCGAAGCCCGTCTATTGATGACCGGTGAAAGAAACGGAGGCGCATGGTGGCTGGGACGCTTTCGCGAGGATCCTGGTTTCATGACTTCGCTGCACCGCCACCCTAAAACAGATGAGCAAATCTATATATTGGAGGGCACCCTGTCGGTTTATTTAGATGGTCTATGGCATGAGCTTAACCCTGGAACCCTTGGAATTCTCCCCCGCGGGGTACCGCACGCGCAAGGGAATCGAACCGATAAACCAGTTCATTTTGTTGGTTCAGGAGCGCCGTCGGGTTTTGAGCAACTATTTCCCGAAGTAGACGCCCTACTCAAACGCGGAATAATGCCCGGGAGTCCGGAGTTCATTTCCGAATTCCGGCAAATCTCGCTGCGTTGCGATATCGAGCATCTGGGGCCTGCGCCCAAATAGTTGCCTTGGGCAAAGTATTGTCGCAATTAGTGAGAAAACTAGTACCAGTAACCAGCTGATAACTCCAACAAGTCCGACACAGAAATTGAATTGCAGGCGGTGACACTCCCACCAGCGCACAATGTCAGCTCGCGAGACTTGCGACGGCTCGACGGACATCAGCTCCATTTTCGCGCAATCTGACGCCCTCTGCGAATACCTTGAAACAACCGCTCCTCCCTCGATTAACACTTGACACCTCAACCACCTTTCGTACAATGAATGAATAAGTATTCACAGGAATGCATATTCATTCATGAGCAAATTGTCCCGGCAAAACGCGATTCTGGAACTGCTCGATCGAGGCCCGATTGTGAGCCAAGACGAACTCCAACGCCTGCTGCGCAAGCGCGGCTTCGATGCCGGGCAAGCGACATTGTCCCGTGACATACGCGAACTCGGGTTAGCGAAGACCTCCGCAGGGTATTCGGTTCCGGGCAGGGAAGCCGCTGCTGAATCGGATCTGCCGTCGGTTTCGCGGCTGGTGCGGGAATTCGTGACCAGCGTACGCGCCGCCCAAAACTTGCTCGTGACCAAGACCAGCATCGGCAGCGCGCAGCCGGTGGCGGCCGCTCTGGATGGAGAGAATTGGCCGGAAGCCCTCGGCACTATCGCCGGCGATGACACCATCCTGATCGTGTGCGAGGACAAACGCTCTGCAGGGCGACTCGCCGGTCGCATTCAAGGGATGCTCGCCTGATGTCCGCAAAACTCAAAGTCGCTGTGCTGGGCGCGACCGGGTACTCCGGCCTGGAGTTGACGCGCCTTCTGTTGCGTCATCCGTTGGTAGACAAGCCTGTGCTGTTGCGCAGGCCGGAGAGTCAAAATCCCCACCCTCCCCGAAAAACGGGGAAGGATGGGGCACCCTCTGAAAATGGAAATGGCGAGATCAATCTCGCGGATATTTTTCCTACTCTCTCCGGCAATGGACAGTACCCGCTTGAGCCGCTCTCATGGCCGTCGTTGAAGCAGAAAGGCGTTGAGCTGCTTTTCCTCGCGACTCCGCATGAAGTTTCGCGGGCGCTGGTTCCGGAAGCGGTCGCAAATGGAATTCGCGTTGTCGATCTGAGCGGCGCATGGCGGCTGAAGCTGGCGCAGCACCGCGCAATTTACGGATTCAAAGATGAAGATGCAGTTACAGCTGCAGAACTCACGGAGAAAGCCGTTTACGGCTTGCCGGAATTAAACGGCGATCAGAATCCGAACGCGACCGTCATTGCCAACCCCGGCTGCTACGCGACCACGGTAATCCTGGCTCTGGCGCCGCTGTTGAAAGCCGGCTTGGCTGATCGTGACCGGGGAATCATTGCCGATTCCAAGTCCGGAGTTTCTGGAGCCGGCAAAGAGCCTTCGTCGCGTACGCATTTTGTTTCTGTCGCTGACAATCTTTCGGCGTATAGCGTTTTCAACCATCGCCATCTGGGCGAAATTGCCGAGCAACTGCAGCTAAATACGAGCGAGATCACATTTACGCCGCACCTGCTGCCGATCCCGCGCGGAATTCTCTCGACCATTTACGTGCATTTAAAGCAGCCGATGCAGGCCACGCAGATCGACGCATGTTATCGCGATTTCTATAAGGGCCGTCGGTTCGTGCGCGTGTTTGCAAATCCGAAGCTGCCGGAGATCCAGTTCTCGCTGAACACAAATTACTGCGACTTGGGATTTTGTTTGGCCCCGGATGGTCAGCGATTAGTGATTGTTTCCTGCGAAGACAACCTGATCAAAGGCGCTGCTGGTCAAGCCATTCAGAACATGAACCTGATGTATGGCTGGCCGGAAGAAGAAGGACTGTTGTGAAGAAAGCAGGCGTGTGGTGAAGATCGTCATAAAAATCGGCGGTGTTGCGCTTGAAGACGAAGCCACGCTGCACAAGTGTGCGCGAGCCGTAGTCGAGATGGCAAAAGACGGGCATCGCGTGGCCGTGGTCCATGGCGGCGGCACCGCGCTCACTCGCACACTCAAGCTTCTGGGCAAGCAAAGCGATTTCATCAACGGATTGAGAATTACCGACGCCGAAACTCGTGACGTTGCGCTCATGGTGCTGGCAGGCATGGTGAATAAGAAAGTTGTGGCGGCGGTGGTGAAAGCCGGATTGCCGGCAGTCGGCTTTTGCGGCGGCGATGGCATGACATTTCGCGCCCGCAAAAAAGAGACGCAAGGTTATGACCTCGGATTCGTAGGCGAGATTTGCGCCGTGGAGCCTCGATGGTTTGAGGCGATCTGGAATGAAGGCGGAGTTCCGGTACTGTCGTCGCTGGCGCTCGGTTCTGATGGCGAATATTACAACGTGAATGCCGATCAGATGGCTTCCGCCTGCGCCATCGCATGCAAGGCCGATACGCTGATTTTCCTAACCGATGTGCCCGGCGTTAAAGACGCCGACGGCGTGGTGATGCCGTGGCTGACTACCAATCAGGTCCCCGCGTTGATTGCAGGGGCGATAGTCGGTGGCGGAATGCTTCCCAAGCTCGAAGCTTGCGGCAATGCGCTTAAGAAAGGCGTTGGCCGGGTGCGAATCCTTCCCGCCGCACAGGCTGAGATGTTGCCGCAGTTTTACTTTCAGAAGCTGGAATACGGGACGGAGGTCATTGGCGCATGACTTTGACTTCTGTAATGCAGGCAGAAGAAAAGTTGCTGCTGCCGACCTATGACCGGCAGAAAGTTCTCTTCACGCGTGGACGGGGAGTGTATCTGTGGGACTCGAAAGGCAAACGCTATCTCGATTTCCTTAGCGGTATTGGCGTGAATGCGCTTGGACACGGGCATCCGGCAATTCAGAAAGTGCTTAAGCAACAAGCTGGAAAGCTGATTCACACCTCGAATCTTTTTTATCACGAACACCAAGCTGAACTGGCGAAGCGGTTGGTAAAAATATCCGGACTCAACCGTGCGTTTTTCTGTAACAGCGGAACTGAAGCGTGGGAAGGCGCGCTAAAGCTGGCACGCGCCTATGCCCGCGTCAACAATAACAACGGCCACAAAGCCAAGTGGCGACTGCTGGCTCTGGAAAATTCCTTTCACGGGCGCACCTTTGGATCGTTGGCGACCACCGGCCAGGAAAAATATCGCCATCCCTTCACGCCGCTGGTGCCGGGAGTGAATTTCGTCGCGTTCAATGATCTGGAAGATTTGAAGCGGCAGTTCGACGGTAGCGTCTGTGCAGTATGCATAGAGACAATTCAAGGCGAAGGCGGAATTCGGCCAGTCAGCCCCGAGTTTCTGCAGCTGGCGCGCGATCTCACCCAAAAATCAGGCGCACTGCTTTTGCTCGACGAAATTCAGTGCGGGCTCGGGCGCACCGGAAAATATTTTGCCTATCAGCATTACGGGATCATGCCCGACATAGTGACGGTCGCCAAGCCGTTGGCGGCGGGGTTGCCTTTGGGCGCACTTTTGACCACCGATCGGGTGGCAACTGGAATTCATCCTGGCCTGCATGGCACGACCTTCGGCGGCGGACCGTTGGCATGCGCTGTCGCCATCGAATTCCTGCGCCAGCTCGATCGCCTGATCCCGCACGTCAGCAAGTTGGGGAAGTACTTCGCCTCGCAACTGCAGCAACTGCAATCCAGGCATTCGTCGATAAAAGATGTGCGTGGTATGGGCCTGATGCTGGCAGTGGAGATCGACTCAAGCGAAACAGCGAAAGCTGTGGTCAGCGAGCTGCTCGCAAAAGGAATTCTGATCAACCGCACTCACGAAACCGTGTTGCGGTTTCTGCCGCCTTACACCATCGAGAAAAAACATGTCGATGAGGTAGCGCACGCGCTGGATCTCGCGCTTGCCAATTCAAAAACAAAATCGAAAACCACGAAGGATACAAAGGTACACGAAGCCAAACGCACGCAGTCCGAAAGGGGGCACTAGTGAGCAGCCAGACACTTGCCGCGCCGACCGCGCCGCAGCCGGCTATTACCGTAATTCCGGGGAGAGACCTGGTCTCGATCCGCGATCTTTCGCCCATCGAGGTGGAGTCGCTATTCCACTTGGCGGCGCTGATGAAAGCGCGCCCGCAGGATTTCCGAAGCGCGCTGGCGGGAAAGCACATTGCCATGTTCTTCGAGAAGCCCTCGCTGCGCACGCGCTTGACATTTGAAGCGGGCATATGTGGCCTCGGGGGATCAGTTACGTTCGTCGATCAGCGGCATGAGCGTTTGGACGCGCGTGAGACCTTGAGCGACATCGCGCACAATCTCGAACGCTGGGTAGGAGGAATTGTGCTTCGCACATTCGCTCACGAGACCGTGGAAGGCATGGCGGAACTCGCATGCGTTCCCGTAATCAACGCACTGAGCGAGATCGAACATCCCTGCCAGGCGCTGGCTGATTACTTTACGCTGCAGGAAAAGTTCGGCAATCTGAAAAAGATTTGTCTGGCATACGTCGGCGACGGAAACAACGTCATGCACTCCCTATTGTTGACGTCGGCGTTGCTGGGATCAAAAATTCGTATTGCTACCCCGAAAGGATATGGTCCGAACCCGCGAATTCTTTCCGATGCTCACGAGATTGCAAAAGGTACTGGCGCCACAATCGAATTGATGACCGATCCTCATCGCGGGGTGAAAGGTGCAGACGCGATCTACACCGATGCCTGGACGAGCATGGGTCACGAACACGAAACCGAGGAACGGGCGAGAATCTTCCCGCCGTATCAGGTCAACGAACAGCTGATGGCGGAAGCTGCGCCGCATGCGGTTTTTATGCACTGCCTGCCGGCCCATCGCAATGAAGAAGTAACTGATGCGGTCATCGATTCCGCCGCTTCAGTTGTATTCGACCAGGCGGAAAATCGGATGCACGTGCAAAAAGCGATATTGATGATGCTGATAGGCGGAAAATCCCGTCAGCCCCTAAGGAGCGCCCATGCCTGAAAAAGTTGTACTCGCATATTCCGGAGGCCTCGATACTTCGATCATCATTCCGTGGCTGAAGGAGAACTACTCCTACGACGTGATCGCCATGGTTGCTGATGTCGGGCAAGGTGACGACATTGAAGCCGTCGTCGATAAGGCTTACAAAACCGGCGCTACCAAAGTTGTGGTCGAAGATCTGCGTGAGGAATTCCTCACCGGTTACGTATTTCCGGCGCTCAAGGCCGGTGCGGTTTACGAGCACAAATATCTGCTGGGAACATCGATGGCGCGTCCGGTAATCGCCAAGCATCAGGTCGAAGTAGCTTTGCGCGAAGGCGCAAGCGCTGTGTCACACGGATGTACGGGGAAGGGCAACGACCAGGTGCGGTTCGAATTGACGTATCAGGCGCTCGCTCCGGAGCTGAAAGTGATCGCACCCTGGCGTGAATGGAATTTGAAATCGCGCGAGGATTGCCTGGATTACGCGGAGGCGCACGGAATTCAGGTTTCAGCCAGTCGCGAGAAGATTCACAGCCGCGACCGCAACCTGTGGCACATCAGTCATGAGGGCGGAGAGTTGGAAGATGCGGCCAATGCGCCGTTCGCGAGCACTTGGCAGATTTCCAAATCTCCGCAGGAGGCGCCGGATCGCGAGGAGAAGGTCGAGGTCGAATTTGAAAAGGGCGTGCCGGTCGGCGTCAATGGTATGCGGCTCGATCCCGTTTCTCTAGTCGAATTACTGAATGAAATCGGCGGCAGAAACGCGGTTGGACGCGTGGACATCGTCGAGAATCGCTTTGTGGGAATCAAGTCGCGCGGCTGCTACGAAACTCCGGGCGGAACTCTGTTGATTGCGGCACACCGCGAACTGGAAGCTCTGTGCTGCGAACGCGATGTCATGCATTTCAAGCAGCATATCGCGCTCAAGTATGCCGAGCTGGTCTATTACGGGCTGTGGTTCACGCCGCTGCGCGAAGCTTTGGACGCGTTCGTTGAGAATACACAGAAGGAAGTTACGGGCACGGTCACGTTGGCACTTTACAAGGGCAATGTTTCGGTTGTGAGCCGGAAATCTGACTACTCGCTTTATCGTACCGATCTTTCTTCTTTCACCATGGGAGAGAGCTACGATCAAAAAGATGCCGCCGGCTTTATTCGGATTCTGGGCTTGCCTTCGCGGTCACGGGCGTTGAGCCGCGGAGAAAAACCAAAGCCTTTAATCGCAAAGAACGCCGAGAATTCGCAAAGAACGCAGAGGAAAGAAGAAAGAGCTGAGGTTGTGCGATGAAGATGTGGTCGGGGCGATTTCGCGCGCCTCTTGATCCGGCGTTTGAGCAATGGCAGCGCTCGTTCGAGTTTGACTGCCGATTGCTGGAATGCGAGTTGGAGGCGAGCGCCGCGCATGCTCGCGCGCTTAGGCAGGCGGGAGTGCTCTCGGCGGAGGAGTTGGACGCCGTGTTGCGTGGGCTCGATCAGATCGGAGAGCAGGCCGCCGATTCGACAGAATTCCTGAACGATCCGGAAGCAGAGGATGTGCATCACTTCGTCGAAAAGCAGCTGGTCGCATTGATCGGCGACGCTGGTTACAAGTTGCACAGCGGTCGCAGCCGCAATGAACAGATTGCCACCGACCTGCGGCTTTATGTGCGCGCCGGCTGCGACGAAATCAGCGAAGCACTGGCAAAATTGATTTCAACGTTCCTCGACCGTGCGGAACAGGCAGGCCAGGCTTCTATGCCTGCATACACTCACATGCAGCGCGCCGAACCTGTCCTGGTAGCACACTGGTTGCTGGCTTTTGCAGAAATGCTCTTTCGTGATCTCGATCGTTTCGCCGATTGCCGGAAGCGTGCCAATGTCTGCCCGCTCGGGTCTGCTGCGGTTGCCGGATCGACCTTGCCTCTAGATCGCGAACTGATGGCGAGTGAACTTGGATTCGAGTCTCTCACTGCAAACAGCATTGACGCGACCAGCGACCGCGATTTCGTTCTTGAGTTTGTGAATGCACTCTCGCTCCTGGCGTTGCATTTGAGTCGATGGGCCGAGGAGATGCTTCTTTTCTCGTCGCAGGAGTATGGCTTCCTGCATCTGCCGGAGGCGTACTCAACCGGCAGCAGCGCTATGCCGCAAAAGATGAATGGTGATTTGCTGGAGCTCACCCGTGCTAAGGCGGGCCGCGTGATCGCAGACGCCACGGCTCTGATGATCACCACCAAGGGCTTGCCGCTTGCCTACAACAAAGACCTGCAGGAAACGCAGGAGCCGCTTTTTCATGCCACCGAAACTGTCGCGTTGCTATTGCCTTTGGTGACCGGCTGGATGGCGGGAGTGGAATTGAATGTCGAGCGCATGCAAACGGCCGCTTCAACCGGGCACATGAATGCATTCGCTGCGGCCACTTATCTCACGCGCAAGGGCGTGCCTTTTCGGATCGCGCATGAGCAGATCGGGAAGGCCGTGCGCTTGGCGCTCGACCAGCGTTGCGAACTGCAGAATCTTACGATTGAACAACTGCGGAGTATTGATTCTAATTTCAGCGACGATTTTCACGATTTCGTGAAACTCGAAAATGTTCTTGCCATCCATGATGTGGCCGGCGGCACAGCGCCAGAGAGGGTTCGCGAAGCACTGGCCACGGCGCGCAAAAAACTCGGTTCCGTTCACGAGGAGGTTCATGCACACGCGTGAAGCTTTGCTACCTGATGCTGAACGCATTCACGACCTGATCGGGTCGTATTCCACCGACGGTACGCTTTTGCCAAGGAGTTTGGCCGAGATCTGCGAGAACGTCCGCGACTTCATCGTCCTCGAAGAAGCCGGCCAAATCATCGGTTGCGGAGCTCTCCACTTATATGGCACGCACCTCGCCGAAATTCGGTCCATAACGGTTGAAAAAAATTATCAAAAGCGCGGCGGCGGCGAGTTGCTGGTGCAATCGCTGATGTCAGAAGCGCGCAAGCATCTGGTAAGTTGCATTTGCCTCTTCACCCGCAGCCCACAGTTTTTCGCCAAGCTTGGCTTCGACGCTGCTCAACGTGAAGACCTGCCTGACAAGATCAACAAAGATTGCTGTGTTTGCCCCCGCTATCACTGTTGCGATGAGGTGGCAATGGTCAAAGGCGAATTGCCGAGGTGTGCGATCCTTCCGGAGCCTGCAAACTTCCTGGTGAAATTGCACGCATGATCCCGGTTTTTCTTCCCAAGGGATTCAAGTTTTCGGCGGTGAAGGCTGGAATCAAAGCCAGCGGAAAGCCTGATTTGGCTTTCATACTTGCCGAGCCCACGACCTGTGCGGCCGCACTTTTCACCCGCAATCTTGTCACTGCTGCGCCGGTTCAAGTCGGACGCTCGTCGCTTGCTAAGAGCAAAGGCAGGATGCAAGCTGTCATTGTAAATTCTGGAAACGCGAATTGCGCAACTGGCCAGCGCGGAATCCGGGACTGCCGGCGGGTTTGCTCCGAAGTGGCTCGAGCTCTGGACCTGAAAGCAACGGAAGTATTCCCATCATCCACCGGCATCATCGGAGTCCCGCTGCCGGTCGATAAGATTACTTCGCATTTGAGATCGCTGATTTTTAAAGCCGGCTCATCGCTAGAACATCTTCAAAAGTTTTCTGAAGCAATCCTCACTACCGATTCAAAACCCAAACTCGCGAGTGTTCCATTGCGCTCCGGGCGCGGCGCAATTACTGGAGTGGCAAAAGGCGCGGGGATGATTCATCCCCAACTGGCAACCATGCTGGTGTATTTGATGACCGATGTCGCCGCAAAGCCAGCGGAGCTGAAAACGGCGTTGCGCAAAGCCTGTGGCGAAAGCTTCAACGCGATCTCGATCGACGGTGACACTTCGACTAATGACACTGTGCTGCTGCTGGCTTCGGGCGCGAGCGGGATTCGTTATCAGTCAGTAAGGAAAGAGTTTGATCGCGCCCTGCAGGAAGTGTGCCGCTCCCTTGCCGGACAGATCGTTGCTGACGGCGAAGGTGTTGAGCATGTGGTGAGGTTGCGAATCGAACAGGCACGAAATCGCACTGAAGCGCTGCAGATTGCGCGGGCGGTATCTCATTCGCTTTTAGTAAAGACGGCGTGGGCTGGGGCTGATCCGAACTGGGGCAGAATTCTCGCCACGGTGGGACGAAGCGGTGTGCCGGTCGATCCAACGAAAATTTCCATTTCGATCGGCAAACAAACCGTGTGCCGCAGCGGCGCCGCGTGCGTGTTCGATGAAAAAGTTGCGCACCAGGAGCTGTCGAAGGCGGAATGCGAAGTTGGGGTACGCCTGGGAAGAGGGAAAGCTACGTTGCTGTTTTTAACCACCGACCTGAGCGTTGACTACGTGAAAATCAACGCCGACTATTCAACATAAATGGCGTGGCCCGGACTGACATCGTTCGGCTTCATCCGGGCCCATGCGAGGAAACGATAAAAACCCGCGCCGCCATTTATGTAACGCGACAATTAAGATGCGCGTTGTCGGGCAGGCGCAGCCATCGTTTCTTTGAAAATGCGCTATGAATCACGCCTACGCCGCCGATTTTTGCTGCAGCATCATCCGCTTGCGATCCAGCGATGCCACCAGATCGTCATAAGACTTTTCGAACTTTTCCACGCCCTCTTCGGTCAGTTCCATGCCAACCGAACGCATATTGATCTCCATTGCCTGCAGCTTGCCAATCACTTCTTCCGCCTCGTTCTGGCTGTCGAGGACGGTGACTTTCGCACGTCCATGATCGCGGAAGGCATCGAGCGTTGCGGGAGGAACCGAGTTGATGGTATCTCTTCCTATCAGACTCTCCACATAAAGCACATCTGAATACGCCTTGTTCTTGGTGCCGGTGCTTGCCCAGAGCGGCCGCTGCAGGTGCGCTCCCTTGCTTTGCAGTTTCTGAGCTTCGCTGCTGGAGAACACTTCTCTGAACCGAAGATAGGCGAGCTTTGCGTTCGCGAGTCCGGCCTTTCCGCGCAGCGCCAGCGCATCCGGCGTCCCCAAATCCTCTAACGCCTTGTCCACTGCAGTATCCACGCGGCTTACAAAAAATGAAGCAACGGAATGCACTTCTTCCGGGTCACGGGTTCGCTCAATTCCTGTCAGGTAAGCCCGCACCACGTCGTCGTACTGGCTCACTGAAAACATCAGGGTGATGTTTACATTGATGCCGTCGGCGGTCAGTTGCTCAATTGCGGGTAGCCCTTCGCAGGTTGCCGGAATCTTCACCATTACATTGGGGCGGTCCACTTCGCTCCACAAACGCTGAGCCTCCGCCACGCTGCCCGCAGTGTTGTATGCCAGATGCGGATTGACCTCTATGCTGATAAAGCCATCATTTCCCTTGGTGCGATCGTAAATTGGCCGCAGCACATCTGCCGCCATGCGGATGTCTTCCACTTCGAGCTGTTCAAACAGAGTTGCGGAATCTATCTCCGGCGACGCCTGCACAATCTTCTGGATCGAGGAATCGTAATCGCTACCGGCAGAAATCGCCTTTTCAAAAATTGTAGGATTGCTGGTTATCCCGCTGATCCCATCTTCATCCATCAGTTGCTGAAGTTTCCCGGTGGTTATCAAATCGCGGCGCATGTAATCAAGCCAGATGGACTGGCCCAATGCCTCAACTTCTCGCAATGGGTTCATAAATTATTTCTCCTCATCAAATTCTTACTTGTCGGATGGACGCCAGTGGGGTGCGGTTGTATCAGCGGAGATGATAAAGCGAGCCAAGGATCGCCCCAAAGGCTGCGTGCGCAAGGAAAACTGAAATCGGAGTTCGGTAGCCATAATTAAGCGCCATAAATCCCGGCGGCTCGAGTTGCCGGTGGGCCGTGGGGCCCTTGCGCTCGCTCGCCATCCGCGGGTGAATGCTCGGGAGAAGCGACATGCCAACCGTGAGTAGCGCGAACGCATGAGCCAACCCGATCAGAAGTCCGAACCACCAGTTCACCATATGCCGGGCTTCAAAAATGTAAACGTAAAAAAATGAGAAAATCCAGCCGTTAACCATGTGTGCGAAAAAACCATACAGCCGGGCGCGTTCACGTTCGGGAGTAATGACTGTCCCCAGCAGATAGGGGACGTTCATGCGGGTTAGGCGAAGTCCCTGGGCGCCCGCAAGCAGCGTGGAGAGCGCGAGCGTGGCGATAAATCCCGAGAGAATCCAGCTTCCCCAGTTCATGGTTCCTGCTTTGGATGCGACGGCTCGGGAGTCGCGCTTTCTGGCCGGTGCCCCAACTGCTGTCCGCCCTTTTCCCGCTGGAGCAGCGAAAGCGCCGCGCCGATGTAACCGACGTGCGTGAACGCCTGCGGGAAATTCCCCAGCGCCTGGCCGGTATTCCCATCGATCTCTTCGCCGTAAAGGCCCAGATCATTGCGGTGTTTGGTAAGCGTTTTAATCAGGTCGCGAGTCTGCTGGACGGTGCCACCTCCGAGCGCAAGATACTCGGCCTCCCAGAAGCTGCAAATAGCGAATGTGCCCTCTGATGGCAGATCTTCTGAACGATAGAGCAGCCCTTCCGGAGTACTCAACCGTTCACGTAATCTCTGATAGGTACCGCGCATCCGGGCTCCATCGGGTTTCTCAAAACCGTACCACGAGAGCAGCAGCAAGCTAGAATCCACTTTCTCCCCATCCAGTTCGCTTACGTAGCTCTGTAACTTCTCGTTCCATGCACGTTGTTGGATCTGCTGGCGGATGGCTTCAGCCTGCTTCTTGTATTGTTCCAGTGGTATTCGTTTTATTTTTCCCTTTTCCTTTAATGTGATGAGCCGATCGAGAGCGGTCCAACAGAGTAGCCGAGAATGGGTATGATTCCGCGGTTCCGTGCGCGGTTCCCATATCCCCTGATCTGGCGCGTCCCAGTGCTTAACTACATAGTCTCCCAAGCCGACTAAGACCTTTTGCATTTCGCGATCCAACTCACCGCCGTGGAATGCGAACTGAGCGGCGGCATCTACGACTTCTCCATAAACATCCAGTTGCAACTGGTCGCGGGCAGCGTTGCCGATTCGCACTGGCTGTGAGCCCCGATATCCCCGGAGAATTTTCGACTCGCGTTCCTTCCTGGGCCGATTTCCGTAGAGGGTGTAGAGAATTCTCAATTCGGGCTGGGTGAGTCGGGTGGCGTGCAGCATCCAGTCGAGAAAGCTGGTCGCTTCCGCCCAAAACCCAAGCTCAATCAGCGCGCGGATGGTGAGCGATGCGTCCCGCAGCCAGCAATAGCGGTAGTCCCAATTGAGATCGCCGCCAATGCGTTCGGGAAGGGAAGTAGTGGGAGCGGCAATGATCGCACCCGACGGGGAAAAAATCATCAGCTTCAGCGCGAGTGCGCTGCGCATGACCCCTTCGCGAAAATCCCCGTCATAGTGGCCTTGTTCTGTCCAGCCCTGCCACCACTTAATGCAGGTATCGATGCGCTGAGGAGCTTGCTCGAGCGGTGGCAGCACCGCTGGGGCATTTTCCGTGTAGCTGAAAGAAAAAACCAAGTTCTCGCCGGCATGCAAAGTGGCCTTCCTCCACATCGCCGAACCTCTTACCTGCAGTGGAACGGAACTGCGCAGCCAGTACACTCCGTGGCCATTTTCGATTCTTATACCCAGTTTGCCGAAATCGCGAATCGGGGGCACTGTTTCCCCGTAATTGGCTCGCGGCAGAACGTCAATTTCGATCTCAACCTTGCCGGTAGCGCAGGCAATCTGACGGATAATTTCGTGGTCAGGAACCATGACGGGTTGTGTACTGTCTCTGACCGGCATCAAGTCGATTAGCTCCGCTGTGCCGGAGGAGGTGTGAAAGCTAGTTCGCAGGACGTTCGAACCTTTGAAGTATTCCCGTTCAATAGAAAAAACGCCTGAAGGAGCGATTTTCCAATATCCACCACGTTCGCGGTCCAGAAGCGCCGCAAAGATCGAAGGAGAATCAAACCGCGGCCAGCACAGCCAATCTATACAGCCGTATTTAGAAACCAAGGCGGAGCTGCGGCAATCGCCGATGACGGCGTAGTCCCCGATATCCGGATAGGAAGGAAGATCGGGACTCGCTAAACTGGATGCCTCGGTGACCATTCAATAGGTGTGAAGCTGGGAATTTTCGGCTGTTTCGTGTCCTGACTTTCCTTGCAAATTGATGCAAATACTAGCTTAAGCTTTGTTTGTCCCAAGCCGACAAATCCCGACAAAAAATACAGTATTTACCGGATAGCCTGACTATTAGTTGTTCAATTAAACATGAATCAGCCCCAACGCGAAGGAGACGGAAGGCAGGCGTTGGTCGTACCTCCCCTTTGTACCGGCGCCTGCCACCTCCCTAAATTTTCCTCTTGCTTTACTTCCAGATTTTCAATTTTCGAAGAAAATACTTCCACATCACACAAGTGTACCTGTTTGCGGCCGCGGACTTTGATTTTTGGGATTTTGAAAGTGGAACTCAGGCTGCCACGCTAGGCTTAACTACCACCGCTTTGAGTTGATCGAAAACCAAGGTCAGTTTCGAAGAGCATTCTCCGCACAACCAGAAGTGAGACAGACTGCGCGAGGACATTGTAGAGGCGACGGGTTCTTTCGGCGCCTGTGGGCGCACTTCAAACTGATAAAGGCGACCATCCCTCAGCAACCTCAGGGGAACTGCACAATCCGGATTCGCGCAATGGGAAGTCATAAAGCAAGCCTTCCGAATTTGATTAACTGACTCTGTGTTTATCTCATGAAATATCAGCCCGATGAAATCGGGTTAAATATGTATTACGTTTGTTAGAGATGCGGAAAATGCCGGGGGAAATTAGGCGGGAAGTCCTAGGCGCGTGCTGGGGTGCCCTTCGGTGGGAAGAAGGTTCCCCCGCTGAGCACGGAGCGTACAGCATCGAGCAGATCACGCGCGGCTTCACTCTTTGACACGGCTCCCCGAATCGGCCCCGTTTTGAAGCGGGCTACGATGTCTTCTGAAAGGTGGAGCGAAAACATGATGACTGGAATATCTGGACGGCGTTGCGCAATCTCGGAAGCAGCCTCGAAACCGTTCATCTCGGGCATTGTGATGTCCATGATGATGATGTCGGGGGAAGACTGGAGCGCCAGATCAACCGCTTCCCGCCCAGTTCCTGCTTCATCCGAGACGGTCCAGTTGGGGACAGACTCGAGCAAGTTACGAATTCCGAGGCGCATTACCTCGTGGTCGTCTGCCACCAAAATTCTTACCGGATTCGATTGCGCTGAGTTTGCGTTGGCCATGGGTTAACAATTCGTTAAGAACATAGCATACATCGTTTCAACTCAATATTCTGCTCAGGTTGCGATTGTCGTGGCAGAAAAATTCCCGGGCACTATTCCTGCATTGAGCATCTTTCCTGCTTTGGAACGATACCAACGATAGGCAGTCTCGAGCCGCAATTCCTCCCTGGATCCCAAAACCGTTGATACGGCCATCTTGCAAAATCCTAGCCGGAACACGCAATATGCCAGCATGTAAGCCTGCAGCTTTTGCGCTACGTCGATACCTGAAAGTTGCTTGAACCTGCGCAGCAGGAACTCTGTTCCTTCCGAAGAAAGGTCCCATTCGATAATCGCGCCCGCCAAGTCCCACGCAATGTCACACGGGCCGGGGAAGAAGTGATTATCTCCATGGCTGATGGCGTCAGTTTTCAGCAACTCACCTTGTGTTGAGGCGATCCATTCAAACGGTTGCATCCGCCCGTCAACCAAGACTGGATTTGTGCTTCCGAGCAGCGCCGGATCCAATCTGAGTTCCTGCCCAAACTCCTGCTGCACGTTGAAGTCGAGCATGTTTCCCAGCTCTGAGTTGAAAGGAACCGAGTGACTGAAATTTGAAACGCGAAACGAGCAGTAACGTGCGATTCGCTCCAGCACGGAGGGGCTCACATCTTGCTTATGGAGAGTGCGCCCTTCGATGGTCTGATAGGAAAGAAATCCGTCGCCTGCGTCAGCAACCGCGGGAGAGAAACCGCCTTCTGCAAGAACGAAAGCACGATCGCGCACTTCCTTACCCTGCGGTCCCATTCCTTCGAACTTGAAAAATTGACGGCGGTCCGGTGAAAAAAACTTGAGCCGCTCCATCTGCGTCCAGCTCTCTGGCCAATCTTCCTCACTATCAAAAAAGTGCTTTCTCCAGTCGCCGCCACCGAGGTAAGGAAAATCTTGGAAGCGACTGCTGACCGATGGCATGGTCGATACGAAACGCACACAGCTCCATCGCCTGCCGGCATCTTCTGCGCACAAACTTTCCGGATCGAACTCACGGCTGCCAACCGCAGTAATGCACCCGCGCGGCACTTTAATCCGCATGAGCGCTTCCACCACCGACAAGAACGTCGAACCGCTTCGGCCCGGGCCTTCGTCGACTACTAAAAATTCTGCGGATCGGGCGAGTTGTTCCATAATCCAGCGTTCCTGCTCCCCGGAAAGTTGCACGCTTCGCGCATAAGGATGTCCTGCGGGCCTGACCGTAATCCTCTTCGCCTGATTCCCTTTAGCATTTAATGCAGCGGTGGTCACAGCGCTGAGCGTGGTTCCTATGCTGCGGACGCCAATCACCGCAAAGGCTCCCGATTGCGGAGTAATCCGGTGCACCACTCGGGCGTAATCGGAAGGATGCAAAGCGTAATAGGTGAAGCCCTCAGGAGGAGAGATGCTGATCATTTCTGGAACGTCAATCTGGACAGCTCGCTGCTCAAGCCTGGCTTGATCGACCGGATTTCCGGAACACAGGGCGAGAGCCAGCGCGTCGGTGAGCGCAGCCGCGGGGGCCGCTGCAGGTGCATTGATATCTGCGAGTGCCGCCTCCAGTTCGCCCGCTTCAATCAGAGAATCAAGCAGTAAATTCGGCGATGCAAGCCTTCGGGACAGGTCTCGCAACAGCGCCCGCCCAGACACCAACCGGCGCCCTTCGCGAAAAATCCAGAGATCGGATTTTGCGCGTTCATCGGCGCGCTGCTGCGGATCGCCTGTTCTAATTGGCGACGCAACAACGCTAGAAATTTGTGTGGAACCGGCCATCCATCGAAAATCCCCCGCTTTGATCTCGCACTACACTCACCGACCAGCGTTTGGTCAACTGGTATTCGCCTTGCACGATTTCACTTTGCGGCTGGGTAACGTCGGTCGAAAAAGTAAATGTAAAATTCTTAGTGACCCGCTTCTGAATTCCAACACGTGCCGAAGGGTTCGCGTTATCGCCGCCGATCAACGGATCAATCTGCAGTCCGGCGATTCCGGTCAACTTCGTCACCTGGTTGCTTACCTGCCCCAATCCCGCTGCCAGCACTTCACTCGCGCCAAAAGTTGCCGGCGTTCCTTCCGTTGTCGTTTGCCCGCGCGCGATCAGATTAATAATGTCAATTGGAGGCAACGGCGGATCGGAAACATAGCTGGTCTGCAGTTTTTCAATTGGACCACGAATCGTGATGTTCAGGTTGTACTGGCTAATAGTAGTGCTTATGAGCATGTTCAGTACTGGTTCAGTCTGATTGGGATTGGCGAATGTGATCAGCCCGCGTTCAAGATGGTATTGATTCTTGGCGAAGAAAATATCCCCTGACGTCAGGTCAGCGCGGCCGATTACGACCGGGTTCGAAGCCGTACCGATAACTCTCAGATTGGCGCTTCCTTCAATTCCGAGCTGAGCCGTTCCGGCATTTAATTGACTCGTCGATTGGACTGCAATTTGCAATTTGACGTTATCGGCCATGCTCTGTCCGGAGGGGGGTGCGCTGGTGCCGGTGAACTGCGCCATGAAAGAAGAGAGGTCAAAGTCAGAGGTGAATGACAGAGAATCAATCAGTACCCGCCCCTGCAAAAGCGACGCCTGCGGATTGCCAGTCAAAGTTAGATCGGCGCCGAAAACTGTGCGCATGCCCTCTGGGTAGCGCAGCCGTACGGAGTTCGCAGACACTGCGACGTTCATTTGCAGCTGTGGTCGATAAATGATCGAACCGCCAAGCGTAACTGGCCCGCCGCCCAGCTTGCCTGAACCATTGATGATTTGAACGCTGCTATCGTTGACCTGCATGGTTGCATTCAGGGCCTGGACGCCGAGCGGCATTTGCTCGGTTGAAAACGATGCATTCTGCAAACGGATTTGTCCATTTACGCCGGGATTTTTTAGCGTGCCCTTGGCATTCACATCGAGCGCGATAGTTCCTCCGCTTTGAACATCAGGTTGGAGCAACTGAATCAATCGAAGATCGACCGAGCCGCGAGCGGAAACCGCCATCGCGTCTGGCTTATTAATCGGAATCGTTCCCTGAAATTGCAATGACGTATCCGTGCCCTTGATGGTTGCAGGCTTTATATTTAGCACGGAATTTGCGTAGTCCACGTGAATCGGCCCGGCTGCGGCGATTTGAAGCGACTGGTAGCTGGCAGCGAGAGCCGGTACCGTCAGGTGCGCTTCCAGCTTAGTTTGGTCGGCCGCCGGCCCGCGCACTGTAAGGTGCAGCTCGGTTTCTCCGCGCAGGCCTACTGGACGCGAGGGCATGTACATCGCGAGAAATGGGTCCACGTCAAACCTGCTGGTATCGAGCGAGGCCTCTGTATAGTACCCGGGTGTTAGATGAACCGTGGCGTTGCCCCGCAACATGGCTCCGCCGACACCTGAGTTCAATGCAAGTTTCGCCAGATGATTGGCGACGTCCAGATTGGCTGAAACGCGGCTGAAATTCGTGTCGTGCAATTGAAGCTGATCGATCTGCACTGAAGCCGCCAGCTGGGGATTATCTATGGTTCCGGCGCCGTCTGCCGAAATTGTTACCACGCCCTTGAGCGGAAGATTTTTCGCCTGCACAGTATGGCTCTTAGTGAGGTCAATCTTGGAAGTCTGCAATTTGAAGTCGTAAGCTTTCGTCTTCGGAGTGAAGCTCAGGTTCGCGCTTGCGGCCCCGAGCACCACGGTCGAGTGAATGGTTCCCCCTGAGGCCTGAAACTGCGCCGAAAGATTGTTCAGGGGCTCGTCGGAAATTACTGCTTTATTGATTTGAATTTTCCCCTGACCCTGCGGATCAAGCTCTGATCCCCGTAGTTCAATGTTGCCGGCGATCTCGCCTTCAACCGGGTACTGGACGTTCGCAATCTGCTCAAGTTCAGCGACGCGAAGGCGCTGAATGTTGAGAGAGGCGGCGATCGGGTCAGAAGGGATATATGACCAGCGCTTTAATTTGGCGTTCGCATGCAATGTGAGCTGGCCTTGCTGCGCTGATATCAAGGATGCGCTCTGGATGGAAAACTGCGATGGGTCTGCGGTGAGGGCTAGTTGCAAAGAGCGCCACTCGCTGTGATTCACTCGCAGATTATTCGCGGAGATCTGGGCCGCAATCTGCGGATTCTGCAAAGTTCCATGCACAACCGCATTGAGGGTTCCGGCGCCACGAATATCAGGGAAACTCGACGGTGCTGTCCCGGGTTTCGTCTCGGGCATCACCGATGCCAGCAACATTAGTTGATGCAAATCGCTACTCGATGCAGTGACCGTCAGGTTGGAGTGATCGCCAACTTCGCCTTGCGCATGAATCGATGTGGCCGGAAGCTGTATCGAACTGGATGCAACCGAAAGCAGCTTTCGCGGTGCGTCATAATTCACATGCAGGTCTGCATTGAGTGGAAAGCTCTGGGATTGCGAACCGTTCGAAGCGGTCAGGGAGCCATGCACCGTAATGGCTGACTTAGCCTGCAGTTTTGTTGGACTGCCAACCCAGTTGGCGTCGGCAATGGCGTTTAAAGTTCCGATGACCGGGACCGATTGCTTCGATAAATTCCGCATAGACGACTTCAGCGCCTGCAACGAAATGCTCGCCAGTTGCACATGAAATCGCGAACGCTGCGCTGAATCCACGCCGTCCACCATCCCACTGGCGGTTAGCCTGCCATTGAGTAAATCGAGCGCCACCCCATCGGTCTTGAAGTTGCCGTCGGCCAGTTGGTATTTGCCGGCAATCTTCTGAATTTTCAGCGCCGCTTGGGGCACAGAGACCGCAAGCCCGTCACTCGCAATTTCCCCATTCAGTTTTGCATTTTTAACCGCCGACTGGCCTGGCACATCTCTATAACTCATAGCGCCGCTTATTACCACATCGCCTGACGCGTTAGCAGTCGACAGTCCGGCAAAATCCTGCGTATGCAGGACAACGTTGTAATGGCCGTCTGCCACCGGAGAGCTGCCGTAGTCGCGAACATGGGTTTCGATTTGCAGTTGCGATCCGCCCAGCTTCAGTAGCAACGGTTTCAGGTTCAGCTCGGTCGGGGTAGCATCGAAAGACACTTGCAGGCTATGAGGAAGCGTCTGCAGGTGTTGGTATTGCACCGAGCCGCTTTGGTAAGAAAGATTGCCGCTATATTTCTTCTGCAGTTGGCTGAAACTGATCTCAGTCCTCAGGCTGCTGAGGTTGGCATTAACTGGAATCTGTCGATCAATGGCGTTGATAATGCCGTCTGTGAGCAGCACGTGGCCTACCGCCAGATCAAATACGTTTGTGCTCCCGCTTTTGCTTTGAGAAGGCGGTGGCTGCGGCAGATTGCCGTGGCCTTGTTTATCTACGATCAGGTTTATTGCCGGATGCTCAACCAGCAGGTCGCTGAGATCTATTTTGTGCCGCAGGACCGAAATTATTTTTAGCCCGATCCTCGCATGCGGAATTGTCAGTAGCGGCTTCGCTCCCGCCGGCTCTGTTCCGTGGACGGTCAAGCCGTAAATGTCTGCGCTAAGGGTTTTGACATGAATCTGTAGACCTTGAATTTCTACTCTGGCCCCGGCCGATTCCTGAGCGCTTTGCTCAATTCTTGCGACTAGATAGCGTTGGAAGGCTGGATTTTGCAGAATCAAGACCGCGGCGACGACCACCAGCAGAGTTAACCCGCCAATTACGACTGCCGTCCAGCCCACGATTTTGCGCCAATTTGCCATATATTCGAGAATTAAAACGCCTGGCCTAGTGTGATGAAGAATTGTGTCGCGCTGATGCCAGTCACCGGATTTAGATTGCGTCCCACATCGATTCGGAGCGGCCCAATGGGCGTGTTGTAGCGCAATCCGAGCCCTACGGTGTTGGAGTAATTGTTGACGAACTCTGGAAAATTGATCCGCTGATAAACGTTGCCGCCGTCGTAAAAAACCACGCCACCCAAATGGTTAATGATCGGGATTGGATACCGCAGCTCGGAGTTCAAGATAAAAAGCTGGTTGCCGCCAACTGGAATCGGAATCAACGGGCAGTTAGTGGTAGCGGTCCCCTGGCAAAACGGAATATATCGCACAGGCCCTGCTTCATCAGTGGGGAAGCCGCGCAAGGTAGTGCCGCCGCCCGCGAAGAAGCGCTCGCTGGTAGGTACATCACTGCTGGCGTATGGAGTCGCAAGCCCCAGGCGCAAACTGTTTGCGAACACCACGCTACCCAGCGGCTTGTAGTACGCATATTGACCAAAGAACCGGAAAAAGTCAGCGCTGGAACCGAGAGCGCTAGGCACAATGCGGAAATCCAGCGTGCTGTACACGCCTTTATGCGCGTCCAGGGGCTTGTCACGCGTGTCTTGGATCAGCGTGCTCGAAACGAAGGACAGCCTGACATTGCGGTCGGGCGGGAGCACCAATTGCGGAACCAGCAGCTGACTCAGCTTGGTGTGATTGAAGTCATAGCGAAGCTGCAGTTGTCTGGTTTTTTTGCGGTCGAGAAACCGCTGAAATTGAAGGGAAGCGTCGGCCAGGCGCGCTTGGAACAATGGGTTTTCAGTGGTGCGCTCGGCGGAAATGCTGGTCAACGACTGCCAGTTCGAAAGCCGAAAATGCGGATCGGTGTAAGTGGTGATGAACCGCTGGTCGAGTCGCTCTGCCAGCACCGACACCGCAAGGCTCTCACCCAGTCCGCGCATGTCGAGCCGTCGGTATTCGATAGAACCTCGCGGGCTGACAAAAGTCGCTTCGCTGGGTAGAACTTTTGCCCCGTGCAATCCAATGGTTGGAAGGCCGGGAACAGCAACGCTTCCCGTCGGTACATTGCCGCCGCGCCGCGCGATCTGTAGACCGAAGCCGTAAGTTATCGAGTTGCGCTTTGCCTCGTGCACTTTGACCAGGGCTTCTTCGTCTATCTGATCGGTGATCTGCCTTCGCGGGCCAATGCTTGACCAATCGAAAATCCCAAGATCATAGAGCTCACTCTCTCCTTGCAGCAATTTGCCCTCGCTCAACGGTTGCTCAGGAGCGAGATTGGCGCTTTTTTGGACCAGAGCCAGCCGCGTGTGGTCCCATCCCATGTAAACCACGTGGCTGATGCGCACCCGCTGGTTTTCGGTGATCGCATAGGTCACATCGACCACGTGGGGGTCATCGGGGTGGCGAGTCACGACCGTCTTGACTTCAGAATTCAAAAATCCGGCATCGAGATATTTCGCGGCGATTTGATTGCGGTCATCGGACATTCGCCGCGGAGAAAAGGGTTTGCCTGCGAGCAATTCGAACTGCCCTTTGGTGGGATGCAGTTGGTCAAAGCTAAAGCTTTTATTTCCTTCGGCCTGCAGTGTGCCCACAGTGGTGCGATCACCCTCCACCACGTTGAAAGTTATGCGGATTCCCTGGTTGTTTACCATAGCCTGGGGTGTGACTTTCACTTGTTCGAAGCCATTATCCTTAAAAAAGTTCTCAATGTTCTTGGCACTCTGGCTGGTGAGTTTTGCGCTATAGGTGCCATGGCTGACAATCCTCCCCTTCTTCACTTCCAC
This sequence comes from uncultured Acidobacteriota bacterium, assembly GCA_963703465.1. Taxonomy (GTDB): domain Bacteria; phylum Acidobacteriota; class Terriglobia; order Terriglobales; family Acidobacteriaceae; genus Gp1-AA145. Next base: position 52,735 of record CAVPEQ010000007.1, read on the forward strand.
CTGGGCCAGGAGATCGCCGCTCTCGATATGATGATTGCCGGTGAAATTGATTTCCTTCACCGAATACTTGCGTCCTTTATTGATTTGAAATGTAAGAACCGTCCTGTCACTCTGCTGCTCGGCATTGGCGTTCACCTTAGCTTCGAAATATCCTTTGCGCTCAAAAAGGTCCTGCAGATTACGCCGGCTTTCTTCGACGATGTCGGGATCGATGGATTCTTCGTCGTAAATGGAAATCAATTTTTTCTTTTGACGAGTGGCCAGGAAGGGAATCCATGAAAGTTTGGCTCCCAGAACTCGAATCTCGATGACTGGGCCGGTATCGACGTTAATGGCTACGTCAGCCAAATTCGTTTCCGGATGATATTCCGGGGGATTGATCACGATTTTATTGGCAGGAAAATTCTGCTGGGCGAGCTTCTTACGAAGTAGCGCCGTTGCCGCTTGAATACGCCTCGGCGAATAGGGCTTCCCTTGCTTCAGTAGAGCGCCGGTGAGCCGTGCGCGGAGCGATTGAACGGTCCCCCGCAGCCGTCGGTTTTCCTGTGGTTTTGCTCCCCGGACTTCCACTTTTCCAATGTGCGCGTGCTTGCCAGGTTCGATGTGAAATGTGATGTGAGTCAGTCGGTTGGCATCGTCGAGTTGCACGTCCGTTTTTACGTTCACCAAAAAGAAGCCGTAGTCACGAAAAAATTTCTTCAGGGCTGCTTCTGCGGCCGCGATCTGACTCTGCTGAAATTCCGTCTGGTCTGGCAGATTGACCACTTGTAATAATCGGGTGTATGAGAAGTGTTTCGTCCCGCCCGGAAATTTCAGCATGCCAATGTAATACGCGGGTTCGAGAACGAACGTCAGTTTGAGTCCGCCGGGGTCCGGTTGCACTTTCAACTGGACCTTGCTGAAGACACCGGAGTGGTTCAGCGCGTCAATACTCTCCAGAATTTTCTGATCCGAATATGGTTCGCCGGCCTTTTGGACGATGAACTCGCGGTACGGTTCGGTGTCAAGGTGGGGACTCGCGGTGAGCTCGATCGAGCCCACTTTTTGTCCCTGATACGAGGGTGGTGGGTTGCTGGATTTGGTCTGAGCGGCAGCTGGAAACGAAATGAGTGCCAACAGAGACCCGAAAAATATCCAACGCATGATAAGGATTTACCGGAGGCCCATCGCGGATGTGCACGGCCGAACTGATTCTGATGCATGCCGGAAAATACGAGATGTCCTGCTTTTTAGGGCAGTTAGCTCAACGTGCGCGGTGCGGGAAACAGCAAAACGTCGGGCCCTACTCTGGAATACAGCTTTGTTCCTACTCACGGCATCGAAGTTTGGTCAGCATTCATTAGAGGTCGATTTCTGAATCCCCAGCCATGAGATCCATTTTGGAAGCTTGCAGGGCAAGGCGATGAAGCTGGTTATCTTTGGTTTGACACTGAGCTCATCGTGGGGCAACGGTCACGCCACTCTATGGCGCGGACTATGCAATGCGTTCGCCCGGCAGGGGCACGACGTCACATTCTTCGAACGCGACGTGTCGTACTACGCCAATTATCGTGATCTGGTTGGTCCTCAATCTTACAAAATGGTCTTGTATCCTTCATGGGACGACGTGAGCTCGCTAGCGAAGTCCGCGATTGCTGAGAGTAACGTGGCCGTGGTGACCTCCTATTGTCCTGATGCCTTAGCTGCCTGTGCTCTGGTTCTGGAGTCCAAGGCGGCAAAAGTTTTCTACGATCTGGATACTGCGGTCACCCTGCAAAACTTTCGCGCTCACGGCGCGGTCGATTACATCCCTTCAACTGGGTTGGCGGGTTTCGATCTGGTCCTCAGTTATGTGGGAGGCCGGGCACTGGCAGAATTGCAGGAACTGCTGGGCGCAAAACGAGTCGCGCCCCTTTATGGCAGCGTCGACCCCGACGTTCATAGACCGGTCGCGCCTTCCGGACGTTATTGCTCCGATCTCTCTTATCTCGGCACTTATGCCGCAGACCGGCAAATCACTCTGCAAGCCCTCTTTCTCGATCCCGCGCATCGCCTGCCGCAGCGGAAATTTATGCTGGGCGGCGCGCAATATCCCGACGACTTTCCATGGAATGAAAATGTCTGGTTTGTGGAGCATGTCCCGCCGCCGGAGCATCCCGCGTTTTACAGCTCATCAAAAGCCACGTTGAACGTGACGCGCAACGCTATGGCGAGTTTCGGATATTGTCCTTCTGGCAGGCTATTTGAAGCCGCGGCTTGTGCAACTCCGGTGATCAGTGACTCATGGGAAGGGCTGGATGAGTTTTTTGAGCCGGGCGGCGAGATTCTCGTAGCCTCTTCGGCCGACGACGTGGTGAATGCAATCGAGCTTGGCGATGAAGAGTTGCGTCGCGTGGGAAAAGCGGCGCGCGAGAGAGTATTCAGCGCGCACACTGCCGATCACCGCAGCCGCGAATTCCTGCAGTTGGTGGAGGCTGCCGCATGAGCTTACGCTGGGGAATTATTCCCGCGGCCGGTCGCGGCACGCGTATACAGCCGCTGGCATTTTCTAAAGAATTGCTTCCTGTGGGTACCCGTCAGGATGGGCCGATCGAACGCCCGCGCGCGGTTACTGAATACCTGACCGAGCGCATGATTGCTGCCGGAGTAAACCGCGTGTGCTTCGTGATTTCACCTGAGAAGACAGACATCGTGCGTTATTTCGGCGCCCGTATCGGCGAGGCCCCCATCTGTTACGCGGTGCAGCAAAATCCCAATGGTTTGTGCGACGCCCTGTTCAGCGCGTTGCCTTTCGTAGCGCCGGAAGACGAAGTATTGGTGGGACTGCCAGATACGGTGTGGTTTCCGATCGAAGGATTTAATTTTTTGCCTGACGGCCAATTTTCGTTTTTGCTTTTTCCGGTGTCGCAGCCAGAACTTTTTGATTCCGTAGTGACGGACCACAACGGACTGATCGAGGTGATTCAGGTTAAAAATCCCAAGCCGTCGTCGGAATGGATTTGGGGCGCATTCAAGCTTACGGGTGAGCACTTTGCCCAGCTTCACCAATTGTGGCTGGATCGCGGCCGTTCGGACGAATACCTCGGCACACTGGTCAATGCCTATCTCGCACAGGGTGGCAACGCAATTGGCGTGAAGCGAGGCGATGTTTATGTAGACGTAGGCACTTTGAATGGATATCGCGAAGCATTGCGCGTTCTTTCCTGTCAGGCCGAACAGCATGAACTGGCAAGTTGACCGACCAGAAAGCTGGAATCGAGTTTCGCGACGGCTGCAAACCACGCCTCCGGACTCACTACGAATCCTTATCTTGGCAGCGCATCCCGATGATGAGACCATTGGCGCGTCGTTGGTCCTGTCGCGCTTTCCCCGATCAACTGTAGTTTTTCTTACCGACGGCGCGCCGCGAGAGACGAGGTTCTGGTCTGCAGGCGTGAATGAGTCGCGCGAAGTCTACGCCGAAACTCGCAGGCACGAAGCAATTCGCGCGCTTGAATGCGCAGAGATACCTCCGCAAAAAATCTTTTGGCTGGGAGGCGTGGACCAGGAAGCCGCGTTCGAAATCGGCAGCCTCGCCGAGAGATTGGCAAAATTGATTGCCGAAGCGTCTCCCGAAGTTGTAATCACCCATGCTTACGAAGGGGGACATCCAGACCACGACTCCGCAGCTATTGTTGCAAGAGTCGCAATTTCGTCGCTCGAAACCCCGCCCCTTTTGCTGGAGATGACTTCTTACCATGCGCGTGATGGCCGATGCGTAACGGGTGAATTCCTAAATTTGGACCCGACTTCGGAATTATGTTTTGAACTGTCGAACGCCGATCGTGATCGCAAGCGACGAATGATGGATGCGTATGCTTCCCAGCGGCTGGTGCTCGAAAATTTCCCGATCGATTGCGAGCGCCTGCGACTCGCGCCCGAATACAATTTCGCGGAGCCGCCACATCCCGGTAAGCTCTGGTACGAATGCATGGGCTGGCCCATGACCGGCGCGCGTTGGCGCGAACTGGCAACGTCAGTGATGGCCAGTCTGCAGGAGCACTCATGTCGCTGACCGTGCTCAGCGTGAGTTACTCGCTGGCCCATGTTTCCAGAAAAACCGCTGGCGGCGCCGAACAGGTGCTCACAACGCTCGATGAAGCCATGGTGCGCGCCGGCCACCGGTCTTTGGTCCTTGCTCCCGCGGGGTCTCGATGCGACGGCCTTCTGATCCCTGCTCAAATTCCAAGAGGCGTTCTGGACGACGATGCAAAACACGAGGCGCGGAAAATATTTAAGCGCCATGTTGATCGCATCCTGAACGAATTCTCAGTCGATGTCGTTCACATGCACGGCTTGGATTTCTACGACTACTTGCCGCAACACGAACTTCCAATCGTGGTTTCGTTGCATTTGCCTTTGAGTTGGTATGCCCCCAACGCGTTCTCCGGTCTGGGACCTCACGTGACCCTAGTGGCAGTTTCAGAATCGCAAGCGCGGACTGCTCCCGCCGGCATGCCGATCACAGCCGTTATTCCGAACGGAGTTGATCTGTCGCATTTTCGTCCGCAAATACGACGATCAAACTACGCTCTCGCGATTGCCCGCATCTGCCCGGAAAAAGGTCTTCATCTCGCCATCGATGCCGCGGAACGCGCAGGTGTCACGTTAATCATTGCGGGATCAGTTTTCGATTATGCCGAGCACCGGGATTATTTTGATTCGATGATTCGGCCGCGATTGAATGAGCGCATTCGATTTGTGGGCCTCGTCGGCGGTACTCGCAAAGCGAATCTCTTGGCTGGCGCGCGCTGTCTGCTGGTGCCGAGCCTCGCGCCCGAAACCAGTTCGCTGGTTGCAATGGAAGCCATGGCTTCAGGCACTCCGGTGGTGGCGTTTCCCAGCGGAGCTCTGGGTGAAGTTGTGGCTCACCGACGCACAGGTTTTCTAGTAAATGACGCCGAGGAAATGGCAGATGCGATTTGTGAGTGCGATTCCATTGCGCCCCAGGTTTGCCGAAATGAAGCGGAACTGAAGTTTGGATCGGCGAGAATGTTTGCCGAATATCTTGACTTGTACCGCACAGCCATAGACTCTGAAGTTGAGCCGCAACTCCAATCCGTGTAGAAAATGGTCCCGAAATTCAAAACTCGCATTCTGACGGATGCCGCACAGTTGCGTGCCAGTGCGCCTGAATGGCGTAGCCTGTATGAGCGGTGTCCTAGCGCAACCCCATTTCAAAGTCCGCAGTGGGTTGTTTCATGGGCTGAGACATTTTCGCCGGAATCTATAAGAGTGGTCGAAGTGCGATCCGGCAACACGCTCGTCGGCCTGGCCCCCTTGCTGATTTATTCTCGCGGCCAAGAGCGTGTGCTTGCATTTATGGCAGGCGGAATTTCCGACTATCTCGATCTGCTGGTTGATCCTCAACGCGAGAGCGATGTGACGTTCGCGATTTTTCAGGCAATCGAAGAACTCGATCGCTGGACGACGCTTGATCTAACCGACTTGCCCGCAAATTCCGTACTTCATCGCAGCACCCTGGCAAAACTCGCGACTCCGCATGACCAGTGCTCCAGCTTGCTACTTCCAAGTACTCCCGAGGAATTATTGCAGCATCTCTCCAAGCGGCAGCGCGCAAATTTGCGCCAGGCTTACTCAAGGATCCAAAAAAGCGGCGGGGGGCTGGTAGAAACCTCCACGCAAGAAACTGTCAGCGAATTTCTGCAGGATTTATTTCGGCTGCACGCTATGCGTTGGCTTAGAGATGGACAGCCCGGAGTTTTGGATGAGAAAGTGAAGGAGTTTCATCGCAATGTTGTACCCGGATTACATGCCGAAGGAATTCTCCGATTCCATCGTTTGAGGTTACGAGACCAGACGATTGCCGTTATATACACGCTGCGCGACCGGGCAACGGTGTTTTGCTACTTGCAAGGTTACGACCCAGAGTTCGCAGCCTTGAGCCCAGGGACCTATCTCATGTTTTCTACGATGGAAGAGGCGATGGCTTCGGGAATCCCTAAATTCGACCTACTTCGTGGTGAAGAACCGTACAAGCAGCATTGGAAAGCGCAATCCGAGGCCACCCACCGTATCCAGGTGTCCCGAGGCTTCGAGAAAAGTCTTCTTCACTTGGATTTCACCGCAGCCTGAGGCCACCCGGCTCCCAAGCCAGCCTTCCTACATGAAATTCCCGACCTCCTTCTGCTCCGATTTCTACAGGATGCTACGCCAACTCTTAACAGATCAAAGGGATAGCAGAGATCGAAGCGGATCGGTAGATTGCAAAGGTAGGCAAAGATCGGAGCCGGTGTCCGTTGGGCACCAATTAAACCGTCATGATGAGATTGGAATCCACAAATCGGCAGGACTGGCAAGGCTTCTCACGCATTTTGGAAGTCATGTCCTTTGTCGGCGAAATCGATACCTTCAGCGCCGAAGAGACCCGCGAGATCATGGAAAAGCTCTGTCAACTGCCCCCATCACCGGGACAGACCATGAGCATGGAAGAGGTAGTTTTCTGGGCGGGGGTGGCTGTCGGCATGCAAGTGTCCCAGCAGGCAGAACAGGGTAGGGTTGACGCTGAGACCGAGGAGAAGGTCCTGGTGTTCTCTTCAATTTTTGAGCACTCGACCAAAAACGCTATTGTGGATTTAGCCTTGGGTGAGATGGAAGCGCCGAATCCGCCGAGCTACCAGAAGACTGGAAGTCGATAAAATCCCCCGACAAAGGAAAACGCTTCGTAAATACACCACCACCACCTGCAAACTAAAATGCGCCGTCCCCGGCGCAAAGCGACAGATTCGGGCACTGTCGCGCACCGGGGACGGTTCCACCGCACCTAGTGAAATCTTAGATGGCACACACCGAATGCAGGGTTGGTGCGCTTCAAGCCGTTAACCCATATTTCCGCCAGTTCTCTAAGCCACTCTTAGTCCTTTTACTACTTCTTGCGGATTGGTTACTCCCGCGGGCCGGGCTAGACTTGCTGCGGGGAAATTCCTAAGGAGGAGCAATGCCCGACCGAGACACTATAAGACGCGCCCAGCGGGACGCGGAAGAAGGCAAATCACCCAGCACGCAGGCGGGAGAATTTGTCCGCGAGGAAATTCATCATGTCCGGGAAGGGAAGCACGGCGTGCGCAATTCGAAACAGGCGATTGCCATCGGATTATCTAAAGCGAGAAAAGCAGGAGTGAAGTTACCTGCTCCGGCGAAAGGCACGGCTTCGGCGGAGAAATCGACTTCAACTCATAAATCGCGGCGCAGCCGGCCTTCCGCTAAGCGGTCTAGAGCAACCAGTGGGGCCCTCAAGCGCGAAGGCCGATCGGGAGCGTCGCATCGCGCTCTCTCCCGCCAGGCCCGCACGGCTTCACGAGGTCGTCCAGCGTCCAGTCGATCGCAGGCGGCGCGAAAAGCCGCCCGTACGCGCGCATCGCGCAACTCTTCCCGGAGCAGAGGAAGATAGGGCGTGGCAATGAGCGAACTGTCTCTGATACAACGCGAAGACCCAGTCCGCATTGGATCGGCGACAGTTCACATCGGGACCTCGGGTTGGCATTACAAACAATGGGTCGGAGATTTCTATCCACCCCGCTTTCCGCCGGCGAAAATGCTGGCATGGTATGCGCGAGAGTTTCACACCGTCGAAATCAATAACTCTTTCTATCGGCTTCCCGAAGAGAAGACTTTTAAAGACTGGGCGGCTACGGTCCCTCATGGGTTTCTGTTCGCAGTAAAAGCCAGCCGTTTTCTCACCCACATTAAACGCTTGAAAGACGCCGAAGCTCCTATCAGTCTTTTCTTTTCGCGCGCCCGGCACTTGGGGCCTTACCTCGGGCCTGTGCTTTTTCAACTTCCGCCAAGGTGGAAGGCGGACACTGGCAGATTGCGCGAGTTTCTTGAACTCCTACCCCGAGAGCATTGCTATGCCATCGAATTTCGCGACGATAGCTGGTACGGGCAGGAGACTTATGCCTTACTGCGGCAGCACAAGGTCGCTCTGTGCATACACGACTGGCATTCGCTCAAGTGGGCGCAGGAATTGACGGCGAATTTCTCTTACGTTCGTTTCCATGGAACGAGTGGCCGTTACGCGGGAAATTATTCCGAGGATGTTTTAAAGCGGTGGGCCACAAAAATTCAAAGCTGGGCAAGTCGACTCAAGGATGTTTATGTGTACTTCAATAACGACGTAGGGGGGCATGCGCTCCGTAACGCTCGTACGCTGCAGGCCGCAGTTGAGAAGCTCTCGAATGGGTTATCCGCACCGGTCTGAACGGCCAGTCCCCTGAGCAGCAGCTCTCCTTTAACGCATAATCTAAACAAAACAAAGTATTTCAGCACCATTTCCTACAGCAATTCGGTTTTTGAAGTACAGGCATGGCCTGATCGTCAACTTTCGAGCGGGCAGCTATGCTTTTCTACGAGGCAGGTATTTAAACGAGGCTAAATAGGAGGCAGCATGCTGTATTGGGCGTTAGTATTTCTGATTGTCGCGATTATCGCCGCAATCTTCGGGTTCGGTGGTGTCGCAGTAGCTGCGGCCGGAATTGCCAAGCTCCTGTTCTTTATTTTCCTGGTGGTGTTCGTCATCACCTTGATTACAGGACTCACGCGCCGTGGGCGAGTTTAAGAGCTGAGTCGATTTTCGCAACTGAAGAGTTTATTGGCACCGGTTTGGATTGGAGCTTCACAACTGAAAGAGCCGATCCAAATCGGATATTTTTTGTGCAAAAATTAGCCCCGAAATGATCGGGGCCTTCGCATCTTCGAGATGTGATTACAACCCTAATTACTGTGGCGGTTGAGTGGTCGTACTGCCGCTGTTCCCGCTTCCGGTTGATGAGTGATCCATACTTCCGGAATGACTCTTACCACCGCAAGTTTCGGAAATCATCTTCACTTCAGTCACGTTAAACGTCTTGCCTGAGGCGCCGGTGTTGCCCGACGAGGTAGCCGACATTCCGTTTTCCCACGTGCCTTTCACGCTAACTTCGTGTCCTACGTGAGCCGAGACGTCCTGTCCGGCCAAGGCAATGGTTTTGCCCTTTTTGGTTTCCAGCGCGTACTGTCCGCCTTGGGACTGAACACAGCCCTTGAGTCTGCGCTCTCCATTGGTTTGGTTTTGGTTGGCGGCATTCTGGTCGGTCTGGGTTCCGGGCGCATTAGCATCAGGTTGATTCATGCCGCCTGGTTGTTGCTGACCCGGCTGTTGCATGCTGGGGGAAGAGTTCTGGGTCCCTTGGCTACCACCGGGCGCCATTTGCGCAACGGCCGAAGCCACGAAAAATGCGAACGCCAAACAGACTGATAGCGATAGTTTCTTCATTAGCTAGTCTCCTGCCTTGGAATTGCGAACGATCGTTCGTTTTCGGGATTAAGCGACCGTCCTGCGTCCCTCATCAGACGCCCTACCGGTGGGCGGAGGTTGCAGGGTGCGAGTGCGTTTCTTCAGCAGCACACGATGGATAGTACTTGCGAGCTGGTTCCGAGATCCTGCTTTGTCGCAAAAAGCGTCGATGATCCGCCGAGCACTTAAAGGCACCAGTGTGCTGCCAGAGAAGAGCACTACGGGGACTCTCGGCTTGATCGCCTTTATCGCGACCGCCAGGGCTTCGCCATTCATAGCGGGCATTTCATAGTCGGTGACCACGACGTCTATGAGGTTTTCGGTCGCTAGCCTCACGCCTTGCTTGCCGGAGGTCGCAGTCAAAACCTTGAAGCCTAAGCCTTCAAACATCGAGCGATAAAGCGCGAGCCCGGGTTGAAAATCATCCACCCAAAGCAACGTGGGACGACCGGAACAGACTGGGCGCTTTTTCGCGAGGCTGACCGAATGAGACCGCCAGACCGCCGACTTCACTACCTTGGCAGAGGCACTCCTAGCTCTGGCAGACCGTGGCATGGTCACAATTTATGCTTATTTCCTGTGGAAAACAATTGAGCGAACGCTGTAGTCGATCTCCAGCGAACGCTGTATGCCATTTCAGATAAATACCTTACCAACGCAAGCGTAAGCGGAAAGTTATTTGAAAGGTATGTACATCAAAGGATGGAAGATAGCAGTGGTACACCCGCCGCTGCGGCTTAAAAACAACCGCAGGCGGCGAGACAGTTCGGAAAGGCTAACTAGGCGCGAGAAACTTTACAATCTTCCCATTAACAGAAGCACGATCAGGATCAACAGAATTAATCCCAACCCGCCGCTCGGGTAGTATCCCCAACCTGTACTGTATGGCCAGGTAGGCAATGCTCCGAGTAGTAACAACACCACGATAATCAGGATAATCAATCCCATAGTTCCTCTCGTGTCGAACAGATTTTCAGGTCATGCGTGCGGCAGGTTCTCCGGCGCGCACGAAACACGCTAGGCTATGGCCAGCACCTCTGGTAATCGGGTCAATTCTGTAACAGCTTACAAATCATTCTGTACCAAAGAAGATGAATTAAGGTTTTACGATTGCACTCGCTATCTGACTGATTCGCTGAGAAATTCGGCACTAGAATAATTTCCGACTTCTCGGGCACGTCGGAATCTATATAAGGCTGAACGCGTTTTTAGTTCGCGCTGATTCAGCAGGAGTCAGCATGCACGAAAATTCTCCGCGCGTGGTAGTGGTCGGCGCCGGCTTTGGCGGCCTTGAGGCAGCTCGCAATCTTGCGACGATGCCGGTCCGAATTACTCTTATCGATCGCAAGAACCACCACACATTTCAACCGCTCCTTTATCAGGTCGCGACCGCCGGAATTTCGCCCGGCGAGATTGCGGCGCCTATCCGCTGGATTCTTCGCAGTCGCAAGAACGTCGAAGTGATCATGGACGAAGTTGTGGGCTTCGATCTCACCCGAAAAGTTGTTCAGCTTCCTGATCTCGAAATTCCATTCGACTATCTGGTCGTCGCTTCCGGCGCACAACATTCTTATTTTGGCCACGATGAATGGGAGCCGTTTGCACCCGGACTCAAGACGATAGAAGATGCGTTGGAAATTCGGCGGCGCGTACTTCTGGCCTTCGAATTGGCAGAGAAACAAGCGGTGGCGGGCGGACCGCAACCGATGCTGACCTTTGCGATTGTGGGCGGCGGACCTACCGGTGTGGAGCTCGCCGGCACTCTGGCTGAAATTGCGCATAACGTGTTGCAGAACGAGTTCCGCTCCATTGATCCCAAGCACACTCGGATTTTGCTGCTCGAAGGCGGCCCTCGTATTTTGCCGACGTATGCTCCCGATCTGTCTCAAAGCGCGGTGCGCCAGTTGCAACATCTGGGGGTAGAGGTCCGCGCTCCAGCCATGGTAACGCAGATTGATCCCGGTGCGGTTTGGATCGGAACTGAACGGATTCCGGCGGCGGTGATCTTGTGGGCTGCTGGCGTGGCCGCATCGTCGCTGGGAAAAAAACTCGGAGCACCTACCGATCGTGCGGGCCGCGTCATGGTGAACCCCGACCTCAGCGTTCCCAACCAGCCGAATGTCTTCGTAATTGGCGACCTCGCGACATTGAAAGACAAGCACGGGAGCCCACTGCCAGGCGTCGCTCCGGTGGCGCTGCAAGAGGGGCGTTACGTGGCCAAGATCATCGGAGACGATCTGCGAAATGTTTCGCGGAAAGACTTTGACTACTTTGATAAAGGCAGCCTCGCCACTATCGGCCGCGCAGCCGCAGTAGCTCAATTTAGAAAACTGCACATCTCCGGATACTTTGCCTGGCTAGCATGGCTTTTCGTGCACATCTTCTTTCTGATTGGATTCCGCAACCGCATAATTGTGCTGATCCAGTGGGCCTGGTCATATTTGACTTACGAGCGGGGCGCCAGGTTGATTACTGGGGACACCAGTTTGCCGGGGTGGCAAAATGCGGAATCCGAGAACCAAACCGCTGTCGCGGCCAGAAGTGCGAGACAATAGGAACAGCTCTGCTGGAGTGTGAACATGGCGCGCCGAATTTTGTTGGCTGTCTTGCTCTCGATTCTTGTTTTTCCCGCTTTCGCTCAAGCGAATGTTCTCAAGCTGGTAATCGAGGACACCATTCAAGCCGCAACCGAAGAGCGCATCGAACGCGCTCTCGACCAGGCTGCAGCTGAAAAAGATGATGCGGTTCTCATCGAGCTCAGCACCCCCGGCGGGTTGATGGACGCCATGCGCGAGATCATGAGCAAGATCATTGCATCTCCCGTGCCGGTCATCATTTATGTGACTCCCAGCGGGAGTCGCGCCGCATCTGCCGGGTTTTTCATTCTTGAAAGCGCGGACATCGCGGCCATGGCGCCAGGAACTAATACCGGCGCCGCGCATCCCGTAGGGGCATTTGGTGGTGACATCAAGGGCACCATGAAAGAAAAGATTGAGCAGGACGCAACTGCTCTGATGCGCTCGGTTGTCGCCAAACGTGGTCGTAATGTTCAGGTTGCGGAGAGCGCCGTGCTGCAGTCGAAATCCTTTACTGACGGTGAAGCGCTCTCGCAGAAGTTGATCGATTACGTCGCGCCTAATGAGCAGGATTTATTTCGGCAGATCGCGTCCAAGCCGGTGAAGCGATTCAATGGCCAGACGGTTACTCTTAATCTGACCAGCGAACGCGAGGTTGTCGTCGATGAAACTCTCAAAGAACACATCCTAGCGTTTCTCATGGACCCCGATATCGCGTTCATCCTTTTAGCGATCGGCGCGCTTGGAATCTATACCGAGTTCAATCACCCCGGTGCCGTCTGGCCGGGAACGGTCGGCATAGTCTTTATTCTTCTGGCCGTTTTTGCTCTACACCTTTTGCCGATTCGCTTTGCCGCGGTGGTATTGATCTTTGCCTCATTTGTGCTGTTCGCACTTGAGGCTAAATTCGCCACCCATGGGGTGTTGGCGATTGGCGGGATCACCATGCTGGTGATTGGCGCGCTTCTGCTGGTCGATGCACCGATTCCTGAAATGCGGGTGAAATTGGCGACAGCGCTTGCAGTGAGCGTTCCTCTGGGAGCGATCACGGTATTTCTTATGACCGTGGCCCTTCGTGCCCGTCGCAACAAGATCACAACCGGCATTGAAGGCCTGATCGGCGAAGTGGCGGTGGCGCAAACGCCGCTGGCGCCGTCGGGTAAGGTCTTCGTCCACGGAGAGATATGGGACGCGGTATGCACCACGAGCGTTCCCGCTGGCGAACGAGTGGTCGTGCACAAGGTCGATGGGCTACAGCTTAAAGTTGACCCAGTGCAGGAAACGCAAAAAATGACAGTATGACTTATTGGAACGCTCGAGAGCGTGGAGTTGACGTAGGAAAGGCCACCCCAGAGTTCAGTTTTCCTTTGTTAACCTTTGTGCTCTTCGTGGTTAATGGGTTCCAACACATTACACGCCAATGTATCTTCCCGATAAACTCTGGTAACTCGCGTTCCTACACTATCGGTGCAGTACAATCAGCTCACACCTGCATTTTGGGCGGGAGGTCAAGATGGATTTAGGTATTGGCACGCTTGGCGTTGTCATCATCATTGTTTTACTGTACGCCCTGAGTTCCATCAAAATTCTGGCCGAGTATGAACGTGGCGTCATTTTTCGCCTTGGCCGATTGCGGCATGAGGCCAAGGGTCCCGGCGTAATTCTTGTATTCGCGCCGGTGGATCGCATGGTGCGAATTTCGCTGCGGCAAGAGGCGCTGGAAGTTCCCCCGCAAGACATCATCACTCGCGATAACGTTACCTTGAAAGTCAACGCGGTGATTTTTCTACGCGTGATTGAGCCTACCCGGGCGGTGGTTGAAGTATCGAATTACGTCTATCAGACTTCGCAGTTCGCGCAAACCACGCTGCGTTCGGTGCTGGGCGAAGTTGAACTCGATGAACTGCTGGCGCATCGCGAAAAAATCAATCTTCGGCTGCAAAGCATTCTGGACCAGCACACCGCCCCCTGGGGCGTGAAAGTGGCGAACGTCGAAGTCAAGCAGGTCGACATGCCAGAATCCATGCTGCGCGCCATGGCCAAACAGGCGGAGGCAGAACGTGAGAAGCGTTCGAAGATCATTCACGCTGAAGGCGAATTCTCAGCCGCACAACGTCTTGTCGACGCAGCGAATTTATTGGCTACCGAGCCGGTCAGCATTCAATTGCGTTATTTGCAAACCCTGACCGAGATCGGTGTGGAGAAAAACACAACTGTAGTCTTCCCGGTTCCTGTGGATTTCTTTTCGGGTATGCAGAAGTTATTAGGAAAGGAAATTACACCGCCGAAATAAATTCGGCTTCGCGAGGATCTTATGACTCCAGTTATGGCAGCGCCCGCACGCGATCCGCAGTATACGGAAGATACAGAAATTACCCTGGGCACGGGCAAGATGTTGGCCCTGTTCTTCGGCCTCGTAATCTTATGCGCCACTTTCTTTGGCCTGGGATATTCGATTGGCCACGGTTCGGCGAAATCTAATGCTGAACTGTTGCCGTCGCCCGGCACGTCAAGACCTTCACGCCTCTTGCCATCATCGTCTCCGACAACGAGCGCACCGGTGACGCAACCTCAGACCGAAAGCAAATCGGCCGACACTCAGCAAACTGCTCCGGATGCTACTTCTACGGCGAACTCTTCGCCGACCACGTCGACAACCGATCAAGCTGCCCCCCTTACGCCGCCGCAGCCGGTCGCCAGCTATTTTGTTCAAGTTGCAGCCGTAAGCAAACAGGAAGATGCGCAGGCGCTGGTAGAGGCGCTGAAGGGTCGCCAGTATCAGGCTTTTATCGCGGACGCCGCACCCGACAAACTCTTCCACGTGCAGGTCGGGCCGTTTACCGACGTCAAAGAAGCCGAGAGCATGCGCGCGCGGCTGGTAAACGACGGCTACAATCCGATCTTGAAAAAGTAGCAGAGCAGGGAACTCGCGCTTAAGCGGTGGTCAGCCGGTTCTTCCAGTGCGATCGCACGAACCAGATTATTCCCGCCGCGATAATCACCACTATCACCACATCAAACTTGTGCAGGTATTTGCCTAGTTCGCGCCAGTTCTCGCCCATTTTCATTCCGAACCAGGCCAGGAAAAAGCACCACGGCCAGGACCCTAAGAATGTGTAGAGGTGAAAGCGCAGCCGCGGCATACGCGCAATTCCCGCGGGCAGCGCGATAAATGTTCTAACCACCGGCAACATGCGCGCCACAAATACCGCCAGATATCCCCATCGAGCAAAGAAGCGGTCAGCCCAGTCGAGTTCACGTTTCCCCATGAGCACCCACTTGCCATAGCGCTCCACGAGCGGGCGGCCTCCGTAGGCGCCGATCTCATACGCGACCAGCGATCCCAGGTTGCAACCGATCGCGCCCGCAGTCGCAACCCACAGCAATTTCATGGTGCCGGTAAATACCAGGTATCCGGCGAAAGGCATGATGAGTTCCGACGGCAAAGGAATGCACGCCGATTCGATTGCCATGAGTATGACGATGCCGCCGTACCCGGTGGCCGCGATGAGGGTTTTTATGAAGATGAATAAGGCGCCTAGAACTTTTTCAGTCATTGTGAGTGGGAGGGCGTTTCAGCTGATCTGCAGTTCGCTGCAGCCTTTACAGTGTACAACTCTCAGCCGTTTGTCCCGGTCGAGCGCTCGCGGTAGAAATGCATCAGGTCCAGCAGCATGGGCTGCGCGCCAAGCTGACGGAGCAAGGTCGTGACCTGCCCGCGATGATAAGTTCCGTGATTCACCACGTGAAGCATCGACTGCCAAAGGGGATTTGAGTACACGCCAAACTTCAGCGTTTTGTATTCCATTTTTCGATCGAGGTCCGCTTGGGTGAGTCCGCCCACGAATACCAGCAGGCGTTCTTCGTGGACCAACCAGGCCTCACGCAGCGTTTGCACATCCGGGAACTGGCTCATGTTGGGCAGCGCCGAGGGCGAACGTCCCTGAAATCGTTCCAGCCAAATCCACTCGGCGCCATAGATGTGTGCAAGCGTGTCCCGGATGGACGAAAAGCTCGAACCCATTGGTTTGGTGAATTGCTCGACGGTCAGTTTTTCGGCTGCGGCGAGCGAACGCCGGTTAGCCCAGGCGTTGTATTCGTATAACGGGCGGATTTCTTCCGGGAACATATTGCAGCCTTCAAATTAAAACGAACCGTCCTGGGTGAACGTGAAGCCGGGCAATGCCGCACCGGAGGCGGTCTTGGCAACTTTCACTCGGACCGTCGGCGCGTCCGGGGCGTTCACCTCTGCCGGGCGAAGAACGGCATACTGAGTGAAAACTTCGTTGTAGAGCTTGGTCACGAGATAATCCTGGCCATTTTCGTCTTTGCGCCAAACCTGCCCGAGCTGGATGGAATTGACCGCCATGCTGAATTTCTCCAGGAATCCAAAATCGAAGTGACTGGTGGTTGATTCCAGAGTAACGGGAGCACTGGAGCGCGTCAATGCTCCGAAGTTGTGGTCGATATCGCGAGGGCACGTGAACCTTTGGACGAGAGCAAAAAGCCCGGTTGATTATTGTTAAGATTGCATTCTGCCACGGAGGAAAAATGCCGCGAGGAGTGATGCCGCGAAGGCCAGGTAAAACCGGACGACATGAAGGCGCCAGACTGAAGATGAATTCTGCTGCGGTGTCGAAGGAATCCGGCAAGAAAGCCACGAAAGACGGTAATCCGTCAAAGAAAACCGCCTCGAAGATCGGAGAAAGTGTCGCGCCGAAAGGCTACAACCCGACCTCGCCGGAGCGCGTGTCCCAGATTCTAAAGCGACTAGACCAACTCTATCCCGACGTGACTTGCGCCCTTACCCACAAAGATCCGTGGGAACTTTTAGTGGCTACGATTCTTTCGGCCCAATCGACCGATGTGCGCGTGAACATGGTCACGCCCGAACTATTCAAGAAATATCCCACGGTTCAGGACCTCGCGAAACTAGAACCGCAACAGCTCGAGGCTGATATCCGGTCCACTGGTTTCTTTCGCAACAAGTCAAAATCCGTGGTGGGCGCCGCGCGCAGAGTGGTGAACGAATACGGCGGCAAGGTGCCGGAGATGATGGAAGATTTGCTCACTCTTCCCGGAGTTGCGCGGAAAACGGCCAACGTTGTGCTTGGCACCTGGTTCAAGAAAGCCGAAGGATTGGTCGTCGACACGCATGTTCACCGCATCTCGCGCCGCCTTGAACTAACAAAAAATGACGATCCCAAAAAAATCGAACAGGATTTGATGAACGTGATTCCACGCGAAAAGTGGATATTGTTTTCTCATCAGGTGATCTGGCACGGGCGAAAGTTGTGCATTGCGCGTTCTCCCAAGTGCGTTGACTGCCCTCTGGAAAATATTTGCCACGCGGAGGATAAAACCTGGAGCACGGTGGAGAAGCATAAAGGGGCGAGGGCTTAGTTCGAGCTAAAACTAACCTTTTACGTCGGCACCTTCAAAATCATATATCCGCCCAGCAGTGCAAAAATAATATCGGGCGACCACGCCGCCAGAGTTGGCGGCAGTTGGCTGATGTTCCCCATGGCTTCGAACAGTCCTGAAATCACGGTATAAACCACCGCAATACCGATGGCAGTGGCCACGCCCGCCATTGTCCCTCGCCTGCCTGCAGAGAGCGCGAACGGAATCGCCAGCACGCCCATCACGAAGGTGATCACCGGGAATGCAATTTTCTTCTGCAATTGAACTTTCAGCTTTACCACTTCAAAGCCACTCTGCTGTAGTTCGTGGATGTAGCGGCTGAGCTGTTCGTAGTTCATCTCCAGCGATTGTCTGACTTCTTTCTTGAAATACGGCGGCGGCTCGGAGACGGTGGCGAAGGTGGAGACGTCGTAGGGATGGTAGTCCTGGATGGCCGAGCCGCGGAAGGCGCGCTCCCAGCCCTGTTCGCAGACCCAGCGATTTAGATTGCCGGCCCAGCGCGCTTGTCCGGCATAAATTCTCCTCACCAGTTGGAACGTCGTCGAGTTGAATTGAAATACCGACAAGTTGCCGAACTGGTTCTTGTCCGAGTCGAAGAACTGGTAGTAGTAAATTGTCGAATGCTGGCCAAAGATCCACCTGCGAGAGGGATTCAAGTAGGTTTGCGGAGGCCGGCCCTTAATCTGATTCAGCAGCGCGTCCTGGCGCTTGTTGGCATGGGGCAAATAAAACTGGTCGGCAATGAATAAGCCGCCCGCGACCAGAGCACCCGCCAACAACACCGGAACGATAATGCGATAGATGCTCATCCCGGTTGCCTTCAGCGCGGTGAGTTCGTTGTAGCGTTGCATCAGTCCGAGCGTAATGAGGACGGTCAGCAACACACCATATTGCGCAACGTTGTAAAGAAAATACGGGGTGACGTTGAGCAGGTACTCGCCCACTGTCCAGGGAGAAATTTGGTTTCGAAGAATGTCACCAAGCAACTCGAACACGGTGAAGATGAGCGACAACCCGACCAGCGCACCGACAATCATCGCAAAATTAAAAACGAAATCGCGCAGGAGGTAGTCGTCGATCAGCATGGGGAAGCTCGCGCTGAACACGCGTTTGCGAGTGGCGGCACGCTCAAAAGCATTCTCGGAGGCGGTTGTCGGCAACAGCAGGGTTCCGCCGCGGAAACTGGTCTTCAACGAAGTCCAGCTGCCTTTGAGCAATGCAATCTCAAATGGCCGGCGCTCCGAGCGCCACAGCAGGAATGCGCCGCCGATTAAAAATGCGACATCCGCCAGCCAAACCCCAACGCTCGGGGGCACCTTGCCTTGCCTGGCCAGCGAAACTCCAAACAGAGACACAAAGTAATACGCGAAAACGAGAATAATGGTCAGCACGAAGCCCGCCGACTTGCCGCCCTTTTTTGCCGAGAGCCCAAGGGGAAATCCCACCAGCGCAAGAACTATGCAGGCAGTGGGCAGCGCGAAACGCCTGTGGAGCTCAATCCAGTACCACCGCGCAGCCAACGGAGTTTTGCTGCTTCGCGCTAGTTTCGATAGCTGGAATGTCGGGACCTCGGAAATTGCCGCCGGAGGCTGGTCTTTCGTCGTCCCGGCCGACTCCGGCAACAAGATAGGCAAATCCGTCGCCTTGAAAGTAGAGATCTGATATTTCTCCGGCATCGTTTGATCTGTCTCGTGCGAAGATCCATTTACCAAATGCAGATGCAGTGTGTTTTTCCCTTCACTGACCAGTATTCCTTCCTCCGCCAGTGTGACCTTGGGGGCGGACGGATTGCTTGTGTCCGCGAGAAAAACGCCCTTCCAGATGGCTGCGCCCTGTGCGCTCTTCACGTCATGGACATAAAGCACCATTTTCGGAAAGCCTTCGTAAAATACGCGCGGCTGCACTTCGAACGAAACCTGCGAGCCCTTTAACTTATCCTGCAAACGATTGAGCGCCTGTTGCGAGCGCGGTGCGAGGTAAAGGCCGTTGCCCAGCGCAAGCAGCCATGCCGCGATGAAAAAGATCGAAAGAATTCTGAGGAATGTTCCAATCCCAATGCCGCTGGCTTTCATAGCGGTTATTTCGCTGTCCGCGGCCAGGCGGCTTAACCCAATGAGAATGCCGATGAGCACTCCCGCGGGCAATGTGATTGTCAGCGCCTCAGGAATGACAAGAAGAAATAGTTCAATTGCACTCGGTAGCGGTGCACTATTGCGCACAATCAATTCGAGGATCTGGCCTAACTCTTTCGTGTAAATAACGAAAGTGAAGATCGCAGTCCCGATCAGTGCGTGCGACGTGACTTCACCGAGAATGTAGCGGGTGAGAATGCGCATCTGGCTTTAAACGGAGTCTAGCACGCTGACCACATGAATCGGCGTGAGTAAAAGTCAGTATCCGCTGTGCTTATCGACCAATCCCAACAGGGGTTCAGCGGAAAGATATCTGCGCAAGTTCTCCGAAAAAAGAGAGTAATGGCGCTCCCACATTTTTTCGCTAATGCCAGCAGTGTGGGGCGTGACCAGCAAATCTTCCATGCCCCAGAGCGGTGAGTCCGGCGGTAGCGGTTCCTGATCAAAGACATCGAGAGCGGCCCCCCCGATCTTGTGCTGTTGCAGAGCCTCGATGAGCGCAGCCTCGTTTATAAGCGGCCCCCGGCCTACGTTAAGCAGAAATGCTTCGGACTTCATCGCCGCCAGCTGCCGGCTGCCGATCATACCGGTAGTTTCGGAGGTGACCGGAGCGGATAAGACCACATAATCAGACTGCGCCAGCAGACCGAGCAATTTCGATGTCGGCAGGACCTCGTCAACATATTGTGGCTTTTCTTTTTCCGGATGCTCGCGCACCGCGATTACGCGCATTCCCAAGGCGGATGCGTGTTTCGCCACGTTGCGACCGATGCTTCCCACCCCAACCAATCCCACAGTGGCACCTGACAATTCACGAGTGCGCGAGCGCCCCCGCGACATCGCGTCCTGTCCCCAGACGTGCTTCTGCTGACACCGTACCGCGGCGGGTATTCGCTTGGCCAAAGCAAACATCATTGCAATCACCTGCTCCGCGACCACGGGTCCGTGAACGTCGCGCGCATTGGTGATGATCACCTCGCTGTTCACCAGCTCAGGGAACATGAGCTGATGCACTGCTGCGGCCTGCGAGTGAATCCAACGCAGCTTTCTTGCCGCCATGAACTGCTCCGGGCGGAGCGAAATTCCAAAGAGGATTTCGACATCTGCAATGTGCTGCTCAACATTTTCGTAGGAGTTGAGTTGCGTTATTTCGAGGTCCGGGAACTCGCCACGCAATCGCTCCGCAAACCATGGCGGAGCGATCCACAACTCGAGCCTATGGTAGGTGAGGATGAGCAGTTTGCGCTGGGGCGGAAAGGTCATCGACTGATTCCGGATCAGGATTTCTGCACCCGCAGGTCCGATCCCGTCATCTCTTTGGGCTCAAGAACGTTCAGCATTCCTAAGATGGTCGGCGAAATGTCGCGCAGGGAGCCGCCTGACTTTAACGTGAACTGCTTCGAATTTTCCGCCACTACGATAAACGGCACGGGATTTGTGGTGTGGTAGGTGTGCGGTCCTCCGCTTACCGGATCAACCATCATTTCGGCGTTGCCGTGGTCGGCGGTAATGAGCATGGCTCCGCCTTTGGCGCGCGCGGCGAGTTCGATGCGGCCGAGGCAGGCGTCAACCGTCTCGACGGCTTTGATGGTCGGCTCCAGCTTGCCGGAGTGGCCAACCATGTCGGCATTGGCGAAGTTGACGACAATAACATCGAAGGCGCCATCTTCGATAGCTTTCACGACGGTGTCGGCAATTCCGGCCGCGCTCATCTCCGGCTTCAAGTCGTAGGTCGCGACTTTTTGCGAAGGGACAACCGTTCGTTCTTCGCCGGGGAACGGTTGCTCCACGCCGCCATTAAAGAAATATGTGACGTGCGCATACTTTTCCGTTTCGGCGACGCGCAAGTTGCGCATGTTCCTCTGGCCCATAACATTGGCGAGAATGTTGTCCAACGATTCTGGCGGGATGACGACGGGGAGGTTGAACTTTTTGTCGTATTGCGTCATGCAGACGTAGTGCAATTTCTTCGGGCCCAAATCTTTCGGGATGGTCGTGTCGAGGTCTTCCGCGCCGGGCAGGTCGCGTCCCGCCTGGTCGTTGAGGCCGCTGTTGCGAGTAAGAGCGCGGGTAATCTCGCGGACGCGGTCTGCGCGAAAATTAAAACAGATGCAGGAGTCGTCGTCGCGAATGGTCGATGTGGCGCGGGCGCCCTCGCCCGCGTTTTTCTCCGCACACACAAACGGCACGATGAACTCGTCAGTCACGCCGTTGTTGTAAGACTCTTTCACGCCCTGGACGGGGTCAGCGTACTTGCCGCCTTCGGCTTGCCCGAAGACCATTGCAGTGTAGGCCTTCGCAATGCGTTCCCAACGGCGATCGCGATCCATGGCGTAGTAGCGGCCACTGACGGTGGCAATCTTGCCGGTGTTGTACTCGCGCATCGCCTGCTGCAGTTGTTCGATATAGCCGACGCCGTTAGTAGGCAGGGTATCGCGGCCGTCCATAAATGCATGCACGAAGACACGCTCGACTTCATTTTGCTTGGCCATCTTCAGCAGAGCATGCAAGTGAGTCTGATACGAGTGCACGCCGCCGTCGGATAGCAGGCCGAAAAGATGAAGTTGGCGCCCGCCGCTGCGCGCGTTCTTCATCGCGCTTAGCAAAACGGGATGCTGAAAAAATTCGCCGTTCTGAATCATCAGCTCGATGCGCGTTGAATCCATGTGGACGATACGGCCCGCGCCAATATTTAAATGACCCACTTCGCTGTTGCCCATTTGGCCTTCAGGCAGGCCAACGTACGGCCCGCTGGTCTGAATGAGCGTGTTGGGATATTCGCGCAATAGCCGGTCATAAACCGGCTTGCGGGCAAGCGCGATGGCATTGGCCTTGGTTTCGGCGCGGTATCCCCAGCCGTCGAGGATAATGAGGATCAGGGGTTTGGGATGGGTCAAGCTTCTAGCTCCTGGCGGTTAGCTCCTAGCTCGGAGCTGTGAGCGTCGAGCGGTGAGCTGCAATATTCAAAGACTGCAACGTGCAGAAGAAAGAATTTACCAGATTACCCGGACTGGATACTTCTTGAATACGGGATCCGAAGTCAAAATCGGCCAGCCTTCTTCCAAACTCTGCGCAATGAGGATGCGATCAAACGGATCGCGGTGATGTAAAGCAAGTTGCTCGTAAGCGAGCAGATGCGCAACATGGATGGGCAAAACTTCGATCCTGTTGTCAGCCAATTTGCTGATCAAGTAAGGGCCAACTGGCCTGGGAAGATTCAGTTTGCCCACTTGCGCCTTAATCAAAATCTCCCAAATGCTGGCGATACTCATCGATAAATTGCTTGGCCCGACGAAAAGATCTCGGGCACTTTGTGACATACGATTGTCCCCTGCTATCGCCCATAGGAACGCATGCGTATCGAGGAGCGTCCTCATTTACCGAGGACATCTTTGCGGGGAAAAAGCTCACCATCGTAAAACAGCGCCTCGATTTCTGGATCAGGTTCATTGAAGTCGTCCGGCACGGTGAATTCGCCCCGAGCGCTCCCGAACTTTCGGGGCTTGGGCTGCGGTTCAAAGGGCACAATCTTGGCCACAGGAGTGCCAGCCTTGGCGATGATGACCTCTTCGCCTATAGCAACACGCTCTAAAAGCTTGGAAAGATGGGTCTTCGCTTCATGGATGTTTATTTCCATAGACTTATATTAGACTAAGTCCTTAGCTAAGTCAATATTAGGGACGTATTTCAACCGGAGTTCCTATGCGCACAATATCCCAAATCTGGTCCATTTCGGAATCACTCACGGCAATGCATCCGTCCGTCCAGTCAATGCTGCGGTGCAACCTGCCCATCCAACCCAGACCATTCTCTATGCCGTGAATCTCGACATCACCTCCGGGATCGTAACCCTGCGCGTGTGCTCGTGTTCTATCGTCTACGTTGGGATAGGAAATATGCAGAGCGCGGTAGAATCTGCTGTGCTCTTTCTTGGAGTCGATTGCGTAGAGGCCCTCTGGAGTTTTGTGATCGCCCTTCCGACCTTTCGCTCCGACAGGATTCCTTCCGAGAGCCACTTGGTACGAGCGGAAAACGTGCCCGGCGTTCAGGAGGTTAAGCGTGTGGGCAGATTTAAAGATGACGATTTTGTCTGCCTGTTCAAGGTCGGCAGGCGCATGCGTTTGGCCGCACCCCGTTAACAGCAACGGAAGAAAAAACGCAATGAAGCTGCATCGGATCATCACCCTTTGTAATTCAGCGCCTTCAATCCCAAGAACCTCGCTCCGCCTCCCAACTCTTCCTCAATCCGCAGCAGCTGGTTATACTTCGCGACGCGATCTGTGCGTGAGGCTGAACCGGTTTTGATCTGTCCCGCGCCGGTTGCAACTGCAAGGTCGGCGATGAAGGTGTCTTCGGTTTCGCCGGAACGGTGGGAGATGATCGAGGTATATCCATTGCGGCGGGCGAGATCGATGGCATCGAGGGTTTCGCTGACGGTGCCGATCTGGTTGACCTTGATCAGGATTGAATTGGCGACGTGCTTATCAATGCCTTCCTGCAGGAACTCGACGTTGGTGACGAAAAGGTCATCGCCGACCAGCTGAATTTTGTCGCCCAATTCTTTTGTCAGATTCCCCCAGCCATCCCAGTCGTTTTCTGCCAGGCCATCTTCGAGCGAAACGATTGGATAATCATTCGCCCACTTCGCCCAGAAGCGCACCATGTCGTCAGAACTTTTCGACGACTTGTCAGACTTTTTGAAGACGTACTTGCCGTCCTGAAAAAACTCGCTGGCTGCCGGATCGAGAGCAATGGCGATTTCTTCGCCCGGTTTGTAACCGGCTTGCGTGATGGCTTCGAGCACGACTTCAATCCCTTCGACGTTTGATTTCACCGAGGGCGCGAATCCGCCTTCGTCGCCGACTGCAGTGTTGTAGCCGCGCTTCTTCAGTACGCCCTTGAGCGTATGAAAAACTTCGACGCCCCAGCGCAACGCCTCAGAGAACGACTCTGCGCCGACCGGCATGACCATGAATTCTTGAAAATCGACATTGTTGTCGGCATGCGCACCGCCATTGAGAATATTCATCATGGGCGTAGGCAAAGTGTTCGCGCCTGCCCCGCCGAGATAGCGATACAGCGGCAGCTTAAAACTGTTGGCAGCAGCGCGCGCCGCTGCCATCGAAACGGACAAAATCGCGTTCGCGCCGAGGCGGCCCTTATTCTCAGTGCCATCGAGTTCGAGCATCTTCTGATCGAGTGTGCGCTGGTCGGCGGCATCGAAATTGCCTAGTGCGTCGGCGATTTCGCCATTCACGTTTTCGACCGCCTTAAGCACACTCTTGCCCAGGTAGTTCTGTTTGTCATCGTCGCGAAGTTCGACCGCCTCGTGCTCGCCAGTAGAAGCGCCGCTGGGCACAATCGCACGTCCGATTGAACCGTCATCCAACCATACTTCTGCTTCAACTGTAGGATTGCCGCGCGAATCGAGCACCTGCCGTCCGCGAATTTGCGAAATATTGCTCATTGATTTATGCCGTTCCTTCTCGGAAGATTTTGAGTCATCGTCTATAACTATTCTGCCTGGGTTGGCTGAGGAAAAAGTGAGACGCCTCCCCGTCAGGTACCCCACACCTGTGTAGGTTCTTGCCATGGTGGAATTGGGAAGTTGCGATTATAAATGATGGCTGCGGCGGTCCTGACGAAGCACCAGAGAGAACGATGAAAAATCGGACTGAAACACTTGTGGCCGGTTCTCCAGCCCCGTCTTTTACCTTGTCTGCCGCGAATCGCGAGGCCAGATTTTCTCTGGCCGATCTGGTTTCAACGGGAACACTGGTCATTGAATTTCTTCGCGGAACCTGGTGACCCAACTGCCGCAAGCGCATGGCTCAGTTTGAGCCGCACAAAGATGACCTCGAAAAATGTTCCGCCCGCCTCGTCTACGTCGCAGCTGAAAAAAGGGAAGGTGTTTGGAAGCCAGCGAAATATCTCAGCGAAAATCCGGTTTCATTCCCATTTCTGCTGGATGAGGACCGTTCCGTCACCAGAGCTTACGGGCTCTATCACGCATTTGGACACGATGCCTTCCGCGTCGCGCACCCTGCAACTCTGATCGTCGACCGCAGCGGTACGGTTCGATATATCTATCGCGGAGACAAACAGACCGATCGCGCACCCATCGAGGAAATACTCGATGGTCTCCGCAAGATTCGCTAGTATGCCGCCAGTTCTGTTGCGTCGCGCGGTTCCAGCTAATGGGAGAGCGCAATCAATTCGTGTTCCGGCAACAGTTGCAGATCGATCCAGCCTTCCAGGGGCAGCGCGTCCATAGGCAGGCGATTCTGCCAAATGCTGACCCGCAATCGAATTTTTGTTGCGGCCGGGCTCGATGAATCCGGTGTTGACTCTGGTGGTTGCGCATAAAGAAGTGCTAGCGGGACCTTGAACTCGAAGTTACGCGCCAGCGCCACATCCGCGCCTTCCCTGGAAACCTGGTCTTCAGTATCAGAAATATTCCAACTTGCGATCCTGAATTCTTTCACTTGCACGTTCAGGCGCATCCCGCGTCTCGGGCGGCTGGACCGGTCGGCCCACGATTCCAGGTTCACCACGATCTCGCAATCGCTAGAGGGGATCTCTGCTGCGAAGTCGACGCGCCCGTAAACATTGTGCTGGTCGATTCCTGCATAAATAGAATCCAGCAGGAAAACCTTGCCGTGCATGGCGCCGGCGCGCCGGTCCGCGGCGTAGTGCGCAGCGCCCATCCACTCGAAATAGCGGACCATGTCCCCGGTAATACGAGGGTGAATGTAATTGGTTTGCGGCAAGAACGAAGGCGTAATTATTCCGCCCATGATCGGCTGAGCCAGATGGTCGGGCGGAGTTGCCCCCAAAGCCTGATACACATTCGACAGGTGCTTGCGATATAACTCGTCGAATTCGCGATCGTTGGCCGAATGGTGTTCTGGGCCATACCACCAGTTCCAATCGCTACCTTCCGCGATGAACAGTTCCTGGAGCGCCAACTTGCGCTGTTCTTCGGAAACGTGCTGCGAAGCGTGGCTATAGAAATTGCGGGCGTGGTAAAGATAGTCCCAGGATTTATTGTCTTCGGGCGAGCCGATCCAGACGTTAAAGTTTGCGTTGATCCATGAACCCGGAACCAGCGAGTGCAAAACATTCGGATTGCTTTGACGCTCGATGGCTTCGGAAACGGTTACCGCCTCAATCGAGCTGTCTTTTTGCATCGCGTCGTAAAAGCGCCGCAAAAATTCGCGGCCTGATTCCGGGTAATATTCCCAGGCATTTTCCCCATCGAGAATGATTGCAATGGTCGCATCGCGTCCGGTGTTCAAAACTGGTTGAGCCGATTCCTTAATATTCCGCATCAAGTGTTCGGCGGCTTCTTTCGGGGGCATCCCGGAATAGACAAATCCGATCAAATCGGAAATCGCATGATCGCGAAAAAGCATATTCATGCGGGTTGGTCCCTGCTCATACCGATGCACGCTGTAAAGTTTTTCGGCCGACGCATCCGGTAGGCGGCCTAGGCCGTCGCGGATGAAGGACATTCCAGTGGTTCGGGATAGTACCCCTTCGTCGGTGGCCACCCATTTCAGCCCAAGCTCAGCTGCAATCGCGATCGCCTCTTCTGAAACGCTTCCCTCTGACGGCCACATTCCACGTGGTCGCACGCCAAAAACTTGCTGGTGTAGATCCAGCCCGCGTTGCAGTTGTTCGCGCGCGTCTTCGGGATGTCGGAAGCGATTTTGCGGAAGCGGCAAACCAAGTGTCGAAGTGGCACCCGCATTGGTGTCGCAGATCAGCGGCAGAATGGGATGAAAGAAAGGCGAAGTCGAAATCTCAATTTGCCCTCTTTGTGCCGCCTTGGCATGTTCCGGCAAAACTTTCTTGATTAGCTCGCGCTGGCAATCAATAACGAACTTCTGGTCTTCGGCTGAAAAACCTCTGCTTTTGCGCACCAAACCGGCGATTTCTGGCTCAGACAGAAAGAATTCATCGAACCAGGCAATCTGCGAAAGCACCTGCAGGTCGGTGAAATCCTGGGCTTGAAAATATTTGTCGGCTTGCTCGGGAGACGAGCCGGCACCCTGAAAGCGTTCCCACAGTTCGGCATATCGCGGATAGCGCCCGATCAGGTGTTCAGGATTGGCCTGGAAAAGATACTGCAAAGCAAAGCGGCGCTCGTCCGGGGCAAGATCGGACGCCGAACGGGCGGCCACTCGCAAGAACGGATCCTGAGCGTTGCCGGTAGCATAATCCTGAATTTGGGCGATTAGCGAGGGGACTAAATTAAATGTTTGATGAACCCCGGGAAACTCATCCAGCAGTTTCACCATCCCGTAATAGTCTTTCAAGGCGTGCAGGCGCACCCAAGGCAGACGGTACTCGCCTGTAACCAAATCCTTATAGTAAGGCTGATGTTGGTGCCACAGAACAACGACCCGAAGAACAGGCATCGACGGCGCGATTCCTAATTAGAATAAGTAGCAGTCTAGCATGTGAGAACATTCACCAGTCAGCGCACAACCTATGACCACAAAAAACACCGCCGTGCGTTATGACGTCAGCCTTTTTTCTGCTGACGATCTCTACCTATTCAATGAAGGCCGAAACTATCGCGCTTACAACCAACTGGGAGCGCATCTGGCTTCATTCAATGGCGAACGCGGAACTTCGTTTAGCGTCTGGGCGCCGAATGCGCGCAAGGTTTCGGTGATCGGAAATTTCAACCATTGGAACAATAATTCCCATCCTCTGGAGTCGCGCGGTGCGTCCGGGATTTGGGAGGGATTTGTTCCCGGCATCGGCAAAGGCTCGCTCTACAAGTTTCACATTGTCTCTCACAATCATGACTTTATCGGCGAGAAAGCTGATCCTTTCGGTACTTACCATGAAGAACCGCCGCGTACCGCTTCAGTGGTTTGGGATTTGGAGTATCAGTGGGCAGATCAGGAATGGATGAACTCACGCGCGAGCCGCCAGACTCTGCAGTCGCCAATTTCGATCTATGAACTTCACCTGGGTTCATGGATGCGGGTTCCCGAGGAAGGGGACCGCTCGCTTACGTATCGTGAGATGGCGCCAAAACTCGCCGACTACATCACCCGGATGAATTTCACTCACGTGGAACTGCTGCCGATCATGGAGCATCCGTTTTACGCCTCGTGGGGATACCAGACGACGGGATATTTCGCTCCCACTTCTCGTTACGGCACGCCGCAGGATTTTATGTTTTTCGTGGATTATCTGCACCAGCGCGGTATCGGCATAATTCTCGATTGGGTGCCGTCACACTTTCCATCCGACGCACACGGCCTTGCGTACTTTGATGGCACGCATCTGTTCGAGCATGCCGACTGGCGCAGTGGTTTTCACCCCGACTGGAACACTTACATCTACAACTACGGACGCAATGAGGTACGCAGTTTTCTCATGTCTAGCGCCATGTTCTGGCTGGACAAATACCACGTGGACGGCCTTCGGGTGGATGCAGTCGCTTCCATGCTTTATTTGGATTACTCGCGCCGCGAAGGCGAATGGATCCCGAATAAGTTCGGGGGCCGAGAAAATTTGGACGCAATCGAATTCCTGCGGCAGATGAATCTCGAAGCGTACAAGGAGTATCCAGGCATACAGACGTATGCCGAGGAATCGACCGCCTGGCCGATGGTTTCGCGTCCGGTCTATCTGGGCGGGCTCGGTTTCGGCATGAAGTGGGATATGGGCTGGATGCATGACACCTTGAAATATTTCGAGCACGACCCGATTCATCGCGGATTTCATCAGGGCATGCTGACCTTCCGCATGATTTACGGATTCAGCGAAAACTTTGTGCTGCCGCTTTCGCACGATGAAGTCGTACACGGTAAAGGCTCAATCGTCGGCAAAATGCCGGGAGATGAATGGCAGAGGTTCGCCAACCTTCGCCTGCTCTACGGATACATGTTTGCCCAGCCCGGCAAAAAGCTGCTTTTCATGGGCGACGAATTCGGACAAGTGCGCGAGTGGGGACACGACATGAGCCTGGAATGGCATGTCTTGCAATTTCCAGTGCATTCAGGCGTGCAGAGGTGGGTTGAACAGCTGAATCGCGCTTTCCGCAATGAACCTGCGCTCCACGAACTCGACAACGATCCGGCGGGCTTTGAATGGGTCGACTGCAACGATACAAAGTCGAGTGTGATTTCAATGCTGCGAAAAGGAAAGAATCCGGAGGATACGATTCTCATCGTGTGCAATTTCACTCCGGTTCCGCGCGACAACTATTGCATCGGCGTACCATACGATGGCTTCTGGAAAGAATTGCTCAATAGTGACGCTACGGAATACGCGGGGAGCGGCGTAGGCAACTTGGGAGGCAAGCAGGCAGATGAAGAGCCCACTCATGGACGCCCGTATTCGCTTGCGGTCACGCTTCCGCCATTGGGGGCAGTGTTTTTCAAGTGGAACCCTAAGAAATAGTCGTTAGGAATTCCTTTGCGAAACTTCGTGTCCTTCGTGGTTAATCGCCTTAAAAGCTGAAATAACGAGGGGCACGAAGGTTCACGAAGGAACCAGGCTTACATTTTCAGAAAATTGCTAATCTAAATGCATGCCGACCACGGGTGAACGATTCGAGCGCGCAGTTTCAATCATGGCCAAATTGCGCGGGCCGGGCGGATGTCCGTGGGACCGCGAACAGACTTTTGATTCCATCAAGCCGTACACGCTCGAAGAAACGTACGAAGTTCTTGAGGCTATCGACAACCGCGACTGGACGGAACTTCCCGGTGAACTCGGTGACTTGCTTCTGCAAGTGCTCTTCTATTCGGCGATGGCTGCCGAAGAAAAGCACTTTTCGATCGATGATGTTCTTGATCGCCTTTCAAACAAGTTAGTTGATCGCCATCCGCATGTGTTCGGGGACGTGACCGCCGAAACTTCCGCCGAAGTCCTGCGAAATTGGGAAGCGCTAAAGCGGAGGAAAAGAAAAAGCGCCTGGGAAGTCCGGCGGAGGCAAATCCGCGCAAGAGCAGAAACCGGAGTCAGTTCTGGCTGGGGTTTCTGCCGCAATGCCGGCTCTGCTTGAGGCGCACAAGCTCAGCTCGCGGGCCGCCCATGTAGGATTCGAATGGCCTGAAATCGGCGGTCTATTCGATAAATTGAAAGAAGAAACCACGGAGTTGAAGGAAGAACTGAAGCATCTTCCTGCGTCCGTGCGACCTACTGGCCGTGGTGTCGCCGGATCCGGCAAGGCGCAAATTCCTGAAGAACTCCGCCATCGACTTGAAGATGAGCTCGGAGATTTATTTTTCGTGTTGGTCAACATCGCGCGTTATCTTTCGCTCGATTCAGAGTCTGCCTTGAAGAAGACCAATCGTAAATTCAAGCGGCGATTTCAATGGATGGAAGACGAACTTAGCCGGGCCGCAAAAACTCCTCAACAGGCAACTATAGATGAGTTAGAGTCGTTGTGGCAGCAGGCTAAACAGCACGAGCAAAATTCCAATCGCAAATGAAGATTGAAGCCATCACTCTGCGCGAACTTCGCATGCCGCTGAAGCATTTTTTTGAAACCAGCTTCGGCCGTACCGAAGAGCGCCGCGTGCTTTTGATTACTGCCGATTGCGAAGGCGTCGAAGGCTGGGGCGAATGTGTGGCCGGCGAAGGCCCTTTCTTCAGCGATGAGTGGGTTGAGACGGCCTGGGCGACCATCCGCGAATTTCTCGTACCGTCGTTGATTGGGCGAAACATTGGGCATGCTAAAGACAGTGCCGCACTCATGTCGCGCGTACGCGGTCACAACATGGCCAAAGCTGCGCTGGAAAACGCCCTCTGGGATGCGGAAGCCAAGGCGACAAATCAGCCGCTGTGGAAGCTGCTGGGCGGAGCTCGCAGCGAGATTGATTGCGGCGTCTCGATCGGAATTCAAGATTCGCATGAACAGCTGCTCGAAAAGATTGAGACCGAACTGGCAGCGGGCTATCAGCGAATCAAGGTAAAAGTGAAGCCCGGCTGGGACCTGGAAGTGCTCGCCAAAATTCGAAAGCGCTGGCCGAAAATTCTGCTCAGTTGCGACGCTAACTCCGCCTATCGTCCATCTGATCTTGCTCACCTGAAAAAGTTCGACGAGTTCGGACTTCTGATGATCGAACAGCCGTTATGGCATAACGATATTTTTCACCACGCAAAACTTCAGCGTGAATTGAACACAGCCCTTTGCCTTGACGAATCCATCCATCACGCGCGCGATGCTGAAGCCGCGATCGAGCTAAAAGCTTGCCGCATCATCAACATAAAAGTCGGACGCGTCGGCGGCCTCAGCGAAGCGATCGCGGTGCACAATATTTGCGAACATAACCAGATACCAGTCTGGTGTGGCGGCATGCTCGAAACCGGCATCGGGCGCGCGCACAACATCGCTCTCTCAACTCTTCCGAATTTTCAGCTACCCGGAGATGTCTCAGCCTCCCAACGTTATTGGGAAGAAGACATTACCGATCCCGAAATCGAGGTCACGCCGCGCGGGACAATTACGGTGGGGAACTCTCAGGGCACGGGATATTTCCCGAAGAAAAAGTTAATTGAGAATCTTACGGTCAGGAAAGAAGTCATCCGCAGCCCGGCCGCGACCGTCTAGGGATGGCAACAAACGGCCTGATCTTTGGTCTCGGCCCGGTTGCGATTTTGCGCGCTCTCCATCGATTTTCGTTCGACTTCTTCCCCTTTTGAATCCGAGGGATTTTCCGCTGCTTCCTTCTTGAGGAGTTCTACGCCTTGCGCAAAAGTAAGAGTGCCGGGAACGGAATGAAAATCGGAAAACGTGTCATTCGAATGAATAATAATCTTTTTAAGAAATAAAACTTTGCCGGTAAAGGACAGTTGCATGTGGGTTACTTCCCAATTGTGCTCGCCCACATCGGCTTGTTGCACCAGGAATCGGCCGCCAGCATCGAGATGACCCAGAATTCCCCAACCGAATTCGACTTCTTTCGACAAGGTGCCATTAATTTCCGCAATGCGGCTCTGCGTGTTATCGATCAGAAGATTCCCACTCATTCCAGTCAGTACTTGCTCCACGTGAGAAGGTGGGTTGTAATCGGGATTCGGGCGGAAGTTCAGCCGGACCAGTTCGTCTCCCGGTGCACCCACTCCTTCGCGACCGGGTTCAGTTCCGGCGCGTTGATATAAAAATGCATCCGGCAACGCCCTCAATATCCGCTCGGTATGCTCGGTGTCTTCTTTTTCCTGTTTTTTCTTTCTGCGCAATTCTTGGGGTCTCTGGACATAATTTGCCAGCCGCGTTTCCTCAGCATGGCGCTCCTGGGGCGTAAGCGGGTGTCCGTTCTGCATTACGAGCAGCCCTGCAGTGGCATCACTGGTCTCGACCATAAGCTTGGTTTGCGAAAGCTGAGGCGTACGCTTCTCGTCTTTAAATCTGAAATGCATTTCTGAACTTTGGTTGGACGCAACCTCATTGTGCACAGCTTTGCGAACGATTTCCGCTAGCCCGAGATTGGGGGAATCTTCGGCAAGCCCGCTCGGTAGGCAAATCCCGGATAACAGCGCAGCTAGAAGGTAAGCGACGTATTGCGGGGCGGGGAGCATAGTGTTGCCCATTCTTTAGACGAGAACCATACCCCCAATGTTGCACCGGTGCAACTGTTCTCTACGCCGTCGGCCAACCTCTGATATATCAAGGAACTGTCGAATCCGACCGTGCCCGGACGGTTCGAATGGTTTACAATCCTGTTTCGACTGATTCGCGCCGCTGAAAGGGGTAGGTGGATATGGCTGGTTCCGAGAATTTCGCACATCTAGGCAGGTCAGTATTCATCCACGGAGAGCTCTCCGGCAGCGAGGACATTTATGTAGATGGCCAAGTGGAAGGCACTATCCAACTGAGCGGGAACAGTTTAACTATTGGCCCGAATGGCCGCATTCGCGCCAATATCGCAGCCAAGAATGTGACGGTGAATGGCACTGTGGACGGCAATATTGAAGCCGGGGAGCGCACCGATATGCGAAAGAGCGCGGTGGTCAAGGGAGACGTTCGCACCCGCCGGATCGCCATCGAAGAGGGCGCTTATTTCACCGGCAAGCTGGAGATTCTGGGCGACAGCAAGCCCCAAGCCGGTCCGGGTGCTGTGGCGGCTGCGGCTTCGGCGGCCCCTTCCCATTCGAAGCCCCTTGCCTCTGAGCCCGGCAAGTAATCTGGCCCGGGGCGTGTGCCGGGTTATATTGAGCAACGGACGATGTGCGCAGTGCGGCGTTGACCTCCGGACGTCTATGCGGCCTACTCTGAAACTATGAAACTTTTTCGCAGCACACCGGCGGCTGCGCCGGAACCGAAGCCACAGGAGCGACTTTCCCGGCGTTCGACGGCCATGGCCGAGATCGCACGAACCCTGAAAACAGAAGAGACCCTGTGCGTGCTCGATATTGGCGCGACCTCTGCCAGTAATATTCGCTTCTTTACGGAGCGAGGGCACCGGATATATAGCCAGGATTTGCTCGAAGCCTCAACCGATCCCGGGCTGGCCATCAGTAATGAACAGGGACTGCCAACCCTCGACAGCAAGAAATTCCTCGACGAGAATTTGGCCTATCCCAATACTCATTTTGATCTTGTCTTCTGCTGGAACCTGGCCGACTACATGGATGAGAGCCTGGTGAAGCCGGTGATTGGACGATTGTGGTCAGTTATGAAACCGGGGGCAATGCTGATAGCTTTTTTTCATACTCGTGAGGCTGGACCCGACGCCCCCTATTACCGCTATCACATTACCGGCAACGACATGCTGGAGATGCACGCCTTGAATTCAAAGGCGGCGTCTCGAAAAGGCCGCTCCCAACAGGTGAATTTTGCCCTGCAACGGGTGTTTAACAACCGCCACATTGAAAATCTGTTCCGCGACTTTGCCTCGATCAAGTTTTTTCTCTCTCGAGATAACGTGCGCGAAGTGCTGGTCGTGCGTTAGCGCGTCAGTTTCACCATCTGCCGGCCCACGAACTCTGCCCGCGAAATCAACGAGAACATCGGTCCGCGAATCGGTCGGGGCCAGCGTAGCCAACCGCGAAGCATGGAAGATACCTTAAACACGCGGCCCAGGCGTTTTTTGTAGGCCTCGCCATACAGCTCCGCCGCTTGCTGCAACGAATGCTCTCCCCTAAAAAAAGATTGCAGGCATTCGGCCGCCAGCGCGCCGCTCCGTAACGCCAACGAAATACCATCGCCTACAAAGGGATCGACGAAAGCTGCCGCATCTCCTGCCTGCAGCATTGTGTCCTGTAACGGCTCCGGCTTGTGAAAGACCAGCGGCGATGTGCTGACGGCTTCTATTGCCGCCTTCCAGGTGCGGCTACGTTCGTGCAAAGCAGGATGCAGTCGCAGGACATCGGGCAATGCGTTCGCGACATCTGCCCGCACCATGGCGCATGCATTAATTCGAACTCCCGAACCGTTTGTTGCCGCAGCGACGGGCTGAACACCGCAATATCCGCCGTCAAAAAAGTACAAATCAGTGGAAGACGCGGCTGTGGCTTCATAAAAGTGAGCTTTGATTCCAATCCATTTTTCTTCGTTATTTCGGGCGCGTACCTCTGGACTGGTAAAGCTTGACCACCGCCCGCTGGCATTTATAAGAGCGTGAGCGCCGAACACTTGTTTGCCTGCGACGATCCGAAACGGCCCTGTTCCGTCGATAGATTTCACTACAGTTTCCGCGTGAGTTTCGACACCCTCCACGCAGCAGGTTTCCCACAGCGCCGCATCCAGATCGAATCGCGTGATGCTGGCGGCGGGAGGGTCAATGCGAGCCTCTAATATCGAACCATCGAGAAAGATGCGGCTTTTGGAAATGCATGGCGCACGCGTCAAGAGGTACCGAAAGTCATTCGCCAGCAGCTCCTGCAATAATCCTAGAGACTCAGCCGAAACGAATTCGCCACAGACTTTGTGCCGTGGAAATCGGGTACGTTCCAGCAACAGCACCCGCGCTCCTTTTCTCGCCGCCACAATGGCCGCTGCGCAACCTGCTGGCCCTCCTCCGACGATTGCCAGATTAAAAATCACGACGCAGCACCCGGCGCAGATTTCCAGGCAATCACTCCCATTCGAAAAAGAAAGTGTCTTTGCGTTTCTACTTTCGCTGCCTCTGCATTGCAAAAAATTTTGATCATTTCTTCGATGGTATATGACTGCCTCACTGAGGCTGGAGCATCGTTCCGGGTAATCCGGCTGCGGTAAATCGGCACCCCGGCGTAAGCTAGCGCTAGATGAAGCGGGTGCCGCACCAGATCATTGACCAGGACTGCGACCTTGCAAATCCGCAGTGCCTCGCGTGCGAACTGCGCTGCACCATCAGGCGAGAGGTGGTGAACGAACAACGAGCAGGAAACCAGGTCGAATGACGAATCAGCGAAAGGTGTGCTCAACGCATCGCCCGCAATCTTTTGCGCCGATCCGTTTTGGGGGAGATGAGTAGTTGCACGATCCAGCAGGGTGACGTCGAGGTGGATTCCTTCGCCGCTCAGGTCCCTGCCGACCTGTAGCGGAACAAATCCGGTTCCGGCAGCCAGTTCAAGCAGTGAGAGGTGCGTCTTGCCTGTCTGGCGTGCCACTGTGTTGATCAGATCACGCGTAGTCGCAACGCCGCCCAAGCGCTGGTTGAACGATCGCAAATCGCGTAGCGCGCGCTCAACTTCCTCGGGAGTGCCCGAATCTGTATCCAGCAACTCGAGCGTTGAGCGCCTCTTCATCTTCAGAGTTTAGCGAACTTGTGATCTGATTTTTGTAATCGGGAGGTCAATAATGAGGATGATTACGAAACTTCCGCCAGCTCTTCCTCTAACAACTGCTTGTTATAGAGATCGCTGTAGTAGCCGTTTCTGGCGATCAGCTCCTCGTGCGTGCCAAGCTCCACGATTCTGCCGCTGTGCAGCACGGCAATGAGGTCGGCATTTCGCACAGTAGAGACGCGATGAGAAATAAAAATAGTGGTTCTGCCCTGCATCACCTCGCGCAGATGATTCAGAATCTTGTCTTCGGTTTGCGTGTCCACGCTGGAGAGGGCATCATCCAGCACCAGGATTCGGGGATTGCGAATCAACGCGCGGGCAATCGCGGTGCGCTGCTTCTGACCTCCGGAAAGAGTGATGCCGCGTTCACCAACAATTGTCTTGTATCGCTCGGGAAAATCTTCGATCTCGGTGGCGATATTGGCGGCCTCCGCCGCCCAGCGCACGTCCTGGTCAGTGGCATCGGGAACTCCGAAGGCGATATTCTCGCGGATGGTCTCGCCGAACAGGAAAGTTTCCTGAGGGACGAACCCGATGTTCCGACGCAAAAAAGCCAGAGGATATTCGCGCACCGATTTACCGTCGATCAGCACCATGCCCGCTTCAACGTCGTAGATTCGCGGAATCAAGCTCACCAGCGTGGTTTTGCCGGAGCCGGTAGGACCCACTATGGCAAGGCTGCTGCCGGCGGGAATCTGCAAATTAATGTCGTGCAGGACTGGGATTCCATCGTAGGAGAACTGCAGATTGCGGAATTCGATGTCGCCGGTCAATTGCTCGTCGGGAGCTGGTGCCTGAATGTTGGGAGCATCGACGATCTCTGGCTTCTCTTCCATTAATTGACTGATTCGGCCAAGTGACGCCGTTCCACGCTGAAAGATGTTAATTACCCAGCCCAGCGCAATTACGGGCCAGGTAAGTTGCACCATGAAGGTGTTAAAGGCAGTGAACTGCCCGACTGTCATGCGGCCTAAAAGTACTTCACGTCCGCCGAGCCAAAGCACCAGCACAATCGCCAAACCCAGCATGGTTTCAAGCGTTGGCCACAACATGCCCATCAGGCGCACCAGTTTGAGGCTGCGCGCGATGTACTCGCGATTGGCGGTTTCGAAGCTCGCGATCTCTGCTTCTTCCTGCGCGTAAGCCCGAATGATCCGGACGCCAGAGAAGTTTTCCTGCGCCCGTGCCGAGATCTCTGAAAACATCGCCTGAATACGCTCAAAACGTTCGTGAATCCTCCGCCCAAAATACTGGATTACAACACTGACCACTGGCAGTGGCAGGAACGCGTAAAACGTGAGCCGATAGCTGATGTGCAGCATGAACCCTAAAGCAAACGCGGTAAAGACGATGGTGTTGGCGGTGTACATGAAGCCCGGGCCGAGCAGCATCCGCACAGCATTTAAATCGTTCGTCGCCTTGGCCATAATGTCGCCGGTGCGAGTTCGTTGATAAAAGCTGTGGGAGAGGCCTTCCAGATGTTTGAACAGGTCGTTGCGCAAATCGAATTCAATTTCGCGGGAGATTCCGATCAGGCCCCAGCGGATCAGGAATTGAAAGATTGCTTTGGTCGCGGAAACGAGAAGAAGCAGCAGAGCGAGCATTCCGATTTTGTGCAGCGAAATTCCGGCCCGACGCATGTCATCGATGGCGCGGCCGATTATAGGGGGCACGAGCACCCAAGCCGCATTCATTAGTAAAACGCAGACTCCTCCCCAAACGTAGCTGCGCCGATATTTCTTTAAGTTGGGAAGAAGAGGACGAAGGCTTTGAGGGAACATGGGCTGCTAAGTGCGATTTTAGCAGTATGCGTCCTGGAGTGGTCGTACGCGCTAAGGTGGAGGCGACTAGTGGTGCCGTGCCTCAGGTCCTCGACCCTGTGAAGGCGTCGTTCTCTCAGGAAAGCTGGCCGTGAAGGCGATCGCGAGTAGCACCAGCCACAAGGCGAGAAATCCCCAGTTGGAATGACTTAAAAAAGAGATTGCGCTATCGAAGTTCATCACTTGCTCCAGAGACTGTCGCTTAAGATCTACGAAGGAGCCAGCCCGCAAGCATTATGCGCTCGGAATCACGCCTGGGCGCAGTGAAACGGCAATTTTCCGGTTGCTTCTTTGTATTCCCGTATGACCATTTTTATACCGCGAAGCTGTTGCTCCGCGCTTAGACCGCGACCCGCAAGCTCCTGTTCGATGCGGCTCAACCAGTAGCAAACGCCTTCGTCAATTCCGGAAACAACTTCCTGCGCGATCATGCTTACCAGATCAGATTGAGTTGATGTGCTTGCCAATGTACTCTCCTCGCCTCGGGTTCGCAATCTCGCATTCGGAAATTGCGGGTAAATGGAAGGCGGAGCCCAAGTTGCCCCGGGCATCCGTCCTCGATAATCGGTTAACCGAAGTTACGGACTTATTGCTGCTCCGTCGGTGCCTGCTCTTTGTTCTGCATGTGCTGCTGCATGCGCTGCTGATGTTGGGCGATGATGTCCGCCACCTTGGCTTTTTGATCTGAGCTCAGCAGCTGATAGATCTGCGACGCGATCTTTGCATGCGCAATCTCAAGCTGCATATGCGTCTGCGATTCTTGAGCCGCGATAGCAGCGACCTTTGCCTGTTCAAAGGTTCCGCTGGTGATCAACTGGGCCATCTGCATGTGCGCAGT
Organism: uncultured Acidobacteriota bacterium; assembly: GCA_963703465.1. Lineage (GTDB taxonomy): Bacteria > Acidobacteriota > Terriglobia > Terriglobales > Acidobacteriaceae > Gp1-AA145. Next base: position 91,584 of record CAVPEQ010000007.1, read on the forward strand.
GTGCTCCTGCTGCATCAGCGGCTTCATGGTAGCTTTTTCGGCCTGGAAAATTTGTTTGACCTGTGCTTTCTGGTCATCCGTAAGATTGAGTTGGCGGAGCGGCAGCTCCATCCCTCCCATAAAGCTTCCGTGGCGATGATGCATCGGCGCACCAGCCCCGCCCTGTGCGAGTGCCATGCTGGCGCAAAGCGTGAGCACGGCCGTAATTGCGGTTAGTTTTGAATTAATGGATTTCACGTATTCCTCCTGGTGTTCAGAAACTGCTCGAAATTTTGTCCCCTACGTAGAATAGGAACACGGACGGCGGGCAAATGGCGGTAAAGAGTAGGTCATTCCGAGTAAATGTTTGTAAACCAGGGCAACGTGCTCTGTGACGAATCTTTACTAGGCATTATGAGCTGAAATACTAAAATGAATGACGTGGAACGCATTCTAGTCATCGACGATGATGTTGAGCTTTGCTCTCTGGTTAGCGAATATCTGCGTCCTGAGGGCTTTCAAGTGGAAGCCGTTCATGATGGAAAAACCGGGCTGGCTCGTGCGGTTTCCGGTGAACACCTTTTAATCGTGCTCGATGTCATGCTACCCGGCCTGAATGGTTTTGATGTGTTACGCCGTATCCGCGACGGGTCGCGCATTCCGGTGCTGCTGCTCACCGCGCGTGGCGAAGATGTCGATCGCATCGTGGGACTTGAGATCGGGGCCGACGATTATCTTCCCAAGCCTTTCAATCCGCGCGAACTGGTGGCCCGAATTCGCGCCATTCTGCGGCGCTCGCGCAAGGGCAGCGAACACGATGTCCCGGAAGTCATTCGTGTCGGTGACGTCGAACTCGATCCGGCGACCCGGTCGGTACTGCATCACGGAAAGCCGGTTGAGTTTACTTCCGTAGAGTTCGCATTGCTGCAAGTGCTGTTGCGAGAAGCCGGCCGCGTGGTCACGCGCGAGGCTCTGGTTGATGAAGTTCTGGGTCGCAAGTTTTCTCCGTTTGATCGCAGCATCGATATGCACGTGAGCAAGGTCCGGAAGAAACTGGGCGATTCCGATACCGGTGATCACATCAAGACGGTGCGGGGTACGGGTTACATTTATGCATTAACCAGGGCCAAGACCAAGAACGCAACTCGATGAAGAGCCTTTTTCTAAAGATATTTCTATCATTCTGGCTGGTCGTGGCCCTGCTCGTGGTCATGGCTATTCTGATCACAGTTGCAATGCGCCCCACCCGGCAGATTTCTGCGATCGAAGCGCAGCAATCAAAGATTCTGAATGAAGCCATAGCGGCCTATCAAGCTGGCGGCGCCGATCGCCTTCGTGATTTTCTGCATAGTGTTCGTGATACTCAGCACCTTCGCGCGGTACTGTTCAAGGATGGTGAGAGCCTGCTGGGGCGTTCCGTCCCACCGTGGTTCCTGGAAGTTGCACGGGGCCAGCGGCATACTACGGACACTCTGCTCGGCCGCTTAAACCCTCGTTTCCAAATGCTGCGCGTGTCCACCACTGGGCCTGACGGGCACGCTTATATGCTGGTGACCGAACTTCCTCCCGGCCAGGGTACGTTGTTTGGGCCCAACGGTGTGCCCGGGTTTGGAATTTTTATTGCTGTGCTGACCTCGGGGCTCGTGTGTTACTTCCTCGCGCAGTTTCTTACTTCCCCGGTAATTCGCCTGCGTAAGGCGACTCAGAAATTGGCCTCCGGAGATCTCTCCGCTCGCGTGGGCGCAAGCTCCTCCCAGAACGGCGATGAAATCTCTCAGTTGCTGCGCGATTTCGATTTGATGGCCGAGCAGATTGAAAAGTTAGTCAATGCGCAATCGCGCTTACTCAAAGATATTTCGCATGAGCTGCGTTCGCCTCTTGCCCGCTTAAGTGTCGCGCTCGAATTGGCCAGGCAGCGTACCGGACCGGAAGGCCAAAGTGTCCTCGATCGGATCAGCCTGGAATCGAACCGGATGAATGAGCTGATTGGCAGTCTCACCACGATTGCCCGCCTTGAAAGTGGCTCCGGCAGTATTCGAAAGCAGCCGGTCCAGTTGGAAGACTTGGTCCAGGAAGTGGCCCGCGATGCCGCCTTCGAGGCTCAGGCGCGGAATATACAAGTGGAATGCGAGATTCTTGACGAACTTCCGGTCGCTGGTGATCCCGCTCTTTTACGCAGCGCGATCGAAAATGTGGTCCGAAATGCCACGCGGTACACTGGACCCGGTACGGCGGTGGCTATCCGCGCTGAAAAAAGGAGATCAGGCACTGTCAACGACGCTTATATCCAGGTTAGCGACTCGGGTCCCGGGGTCTCTGAAGGAGAATTAGAAAAGATTTTCCAACCTTTTTACCGGATCGACGATGCCCGCGAGCGGTCTACCGGGGGGGTGGGCTTGGGTTTGGCGATTACTGATCAGGCCATCAGGCTGCACGGAGGCTCGGTGCGCGCATCCAACTTACCCGAGGGTGGGCTTCTGGTTGAGATGCATATTCCTTTGCAGCCCGGGCACGGGCCGCAGGAACAGCGGGCTGCGGTTATTGTCAGCAAAATTTCGTAATTCCGCTGGTTTGCTCTTTCCTCCCCATTCCTGATAAACAATTGAATACTCAAGTTATAAGCTTCAAACTGTTTTTGGCCTCAGGTTCGGCGAAATCCATTTGACCATACGGCGCAAACAGTCAACTTTGAAACTTTGAAACTGACCTTCGCGGTTTGAAACCTTTGTTCTGAGGATAAGCATGGGGATGAAGTCTCGTTGGGTGCTGGCAGTGTTGGCGATGGTGCCAGTGTTTGTTCTAAATAGCTGTAGCGGCTCGAATAATGTGTCCGCCACTACCAGCTTCATGTGGGTTGCCACCCAGGGCGATCAAATGGTGCGGTCGTACACGATCAGCCAGAACAATGGCGCAATCAACCCCATTGGCTCCAACGGAACGCCTGTTCCTACTGGCGTGCAGCCACAGGCCATGATTGTTAACCCCGACGGCTCGTCTATATTCATCGCGAACGCAGGCGGCACCGTGACTGCCTACACCGTACATGGCGATGGTACGCTGGCGGCCGCCGGGTCCCCGGTGAACGCGGGATCGATTCCGGTAGCCTTGACCGCCGACCCTGCCGGAAAATTCCTGTTCGTTGCAAACCAGGGATCGGCCAGCGACGTCACTTCCGGAACGATCTCAGTTTTCGCGATCTCTGGCACCGGACTGACTGAGGTCACGGGCAGCCCATTCCCGACGGAATTGCCTGGAGATGTTAGTGGCTCCGGCCCCAGCGGTGTCGTGGTTTCTCCGGTCGGCAGCTATCTGTACGTCGCCAATCAATTCAGCAACAACGTGCAGAGTTACTCTTACGATGGGTCAGGCAATTTGGCGCTGATTAACACTTACACCGCTGGCACCAATCCCACCGGGCTCGCTTTTTCACGCTGCGCCGGGGTGGCGTCGAACACAGCCACTGCTAACTGCACGGTGGGCGATGACAACAATCTCTTTGTATCCAACTCGGGCTCGAACAATATCAGCATTTTCTCGGCGTGCATTCAGGTCACAGGATCGTGCGCCGCGCCGAACGGGACTCTGGCGGAGATTCCGTCCAAATCGCCAGTCGCCGCTGGGGTCGGCCCGAGCACAATTTTCGTCGATCGTACTTCAGATTTCGTCTATGCCGTAGACCGTGGGTCAAGCCAGGTTTCGGAATATCAATACAGTCCGGCAACCGGCGTTTTAACGCCTTTGGCAACCGGTTCAGCGGGAGCCTCTGTTTTCTCCGGCGGCATTACCGCCAACATCGCGAACAACTCAAGTACCTTCAACTGGGTGGTTCTCACAAACAATGGTTCTTCGAATTTGTCTACTTTTCAAGTTGCGGTAACAGGAAAGCTGATTGCTCCAAGTTCAGGCCTGTATGCTGTGCAAGGACAGCCTTCCGCGATTTTGCTGCGATGATATTTCCATCCTCGTTCTGACCTACAAGCACCATGAGACACATCCTGCGATTTGTTATCGTCATATTGATGAGCACGCTGGCAGTTTCGCAAACCCTCGCGCCCCCGCAGGCGATCACCGATCCCAAGCAGATCACAGCGAAGCCTGATGCCAACGTCGAGCAGGGCGAGGACGGTCTTTCGCTCGAGCGCCTGTATATGACGCGCCAGATTGGCGGCACAGCTTGGTCTCCCGATGGCAAGAGCGTTGTCTTCGTTTCGAACATCACCGGAAGGAATAACCTGTGGCTGGTCTCTGCCGACGGTGGTTGGCCGACACAGCTTACAGTCAGCGATCAGCGCCAGTCGAACCCGGCCTGGTCGCCGAACGGCAAATGGATCGCCTATCAGTCGGACTACGACGGCGATGAGCAGTGGGACATTTTTCTGGTTTCGCCCAAAACCGGACAGATTGTGAATGTCACCAAGACACGCGAAATATCAGAAGAGAATCCGGTCTGGTCGGCGGACGGGCGCTACCTGGCATACATAGTCAAACCGAAAACATCGTCGGTTTTTGAAATCGATGTGTTCGACACGCTCCTGCGCGACGTGAAGCACATCACGTCGAACACACCAGCGGACAAACTCAATACCAATCCCATCTGGTCAAAAGATGGAAAGTTTATTGCCTATACGCAGGAAGATGCGAAGGGAACCGACTCTAATATTTTTGTTGCCGATGTGAAAACGGGGAAAAGCACGTTAGTGACCCCGCATGACGGCGAGAAGCTCTATGCCGCGAATGATTTTTCTTCCGATGGCAAAGCGCTATTAATTACAAGCAATGCCGACAACGAATTTCAAAACTGTGCTCTGCTCGATCTCGCCACCAAGAAAATCAAATGGGTGACCCACGAAAAATGGGAGATCAACGGCGGCAATTTTTCACCGGACGGAGGGAGCGTTACTTTCCGCGCCAATGTCGATGGTCACGCTGATTTGTACATGCACGACGTCGCGACTCAAAAGACAATCGAATTGCCGCTGAAGAAGGGCGTGAACTCGTTCGGCGGCGCGGAGTCAGCCTTTTCGCATGACGGTAAGAAGTTGCTCTATTACCATAACGGCGCCAACGCTCCCGGTGACGCCTGGACATACGACATTGCAACCGGAAAATCGAACCAAGTAACACATTCGTTGATGGCCGGCGTTCCTGCCGATCACATGGTCGAGCCGTTTCTGGTTCACTATCCCAGCCGGGACGGCAAGTGGACGATCTCTGCCTGGGTTTATGTCACTCGCAACATGCAGCGGAATGGGCAAAACGCCGCAATTGTTTACATTCACGGCGGCCCGAAATCGCAAAGTGTGGATTCGTTCAACCGTTTCATTCAGCACATTGTGAACCAAGGTTACATGGTGATCGCGCCGAACTATCGGGGATCGACAGGCTACGGCAAGGCCTTCGAAGATGCGAACCTTTTCGACATGGGCGGCGGTGATTTGCAGGACGTGCTTGCCGCCTCCGACTTTCTTAAACAAACTGGCTATCCTGATCCTAAAAAGATTGTCGCCATGGGCGGCAGTTACGGCGGATACATGACGATGATGGCAGTGACCAAAGCGCCCGATGTCTGGGCAGCAGGCGTACCGATTGTGCCATTCGTCAATTGGTTCACTGAAATTGAAAATGAAGATCCGGTGCTGCAGCAGTCGGACCTTGCCACCATGGGCGATCCCAAAAAGAATCCCGACTTTTTCCGCGACCGTTCACCATTCTTCTTTGTCGATCAGATTAAGGCGCCGCTGCTCCTATTAGCCGGAGGGCATGATCCGCGTTGCCCAAAAGAAGAGACCATTCAGGTCGTCGATGCGATCAAGAAGCATGGCGGCGTGGCTGACTACAAGATTTACGAAAACGAAGGCCACGGCTTCGCGAAGGTCGAAAACCAGATCGATGCGTATCGACGAGTAACAGATTTTCTGAAAGCCCACGTGCCACCGGCAGACTGCGGCTGCAAGCTGGAGTAAGGGGTATCATTCCGAATCGGCTTGGAGTTTAGAAAGTTTCTTTTGATGCCCTACAACCGCGCGCGTCAACCCTGTGATGGTGTACTCCTCGGCTTCGATATCCACCTGCAATCCAAATTCCCGCAATGTCGCCGAAGTAATCGGCCCGATCGACGCCATTCGCACGCCCGACAAGTCGATGTTGTGGAGCGGTCGCCCTCGCCCGCCTAGCAGATCAACAAAATTTCTGACGGTCGAAGAACTGGTAAAAGTCACGACCTGCGGTCTGCGTTTCGCGTCAGTTATCACGGCTTGCAATTCTCTCCGGGAAGAGTCAGGCACCACGGTCTGGTACGCCTCAACTACATCGACTGTCGCGCCCATCTTTCGCAGTTCGCGCGGAATTACATCACGTGCCACCGCCGCCCGAACTAACAAGACTCGCTGTCCTTCCACCTTCCCGCGCAAACTGTCTACAACCGATTCGGCGACATACTTCGGCGGAACAACGGATACGTCCAGTCCCATTTTTTCTGACGCGTTCCGGGTCGATGGCCCAATCGTTGCGACCTTCATGTGCGCAAGTTCCGCCGGCTCAATTCTTAGTTTCTTCATTCGCGCCGCTAGCGCTTGAACTCCGTTCACGCTGGTGAGAATCAGCCAATCGAATTCAGAGATTGCCTTCAGTGCAGCATCGAGCGCCCGGTAAGAGCGCGGCGGCTTGATTTCAATGAAAGGAATTTCGATGACCTCGGCCCCCAAGGCCTGCAGTTGCGCAGAAAGCGCACTGGCTTGCTGGCGCGCTCGTCCAACCAGAATACGAACCCCGGCCAGAGGCTTTGCGGGCTCGTTCATTTCGCGCCCAGGCCGCGCTTACGCATTAACTCGGCGACGTTGGACACCGCTGGATCAGGGCTGGCCCCCAGCGCCTGCATTACGTTTTCCTGTTCCGCCTTGGTCCGGTTCTGGCTCAGTTTGAATTTCGTTTCGACGCGAGTCACATTGATTTCGAACGCGACGATGTGATTCAACATACGGCTGCGATATTGCTCGTCGAAAGAATTCCACTGTTCCAAATAAGACGAATCGAAGTGCGAGATCAACTCGTTCAGCACCTGGTGTTTGTCCGCATCCGCAGACAGGATTTCCCCACGGCCATAAGCGTGCACCGTCGCATAGTTCCACGTGGGAACACTCTCGCGAAGCTCGTACAGCGCCGGCGATATGTACGCGTGTGGGCCGTGGAAAATCAGGAGTGAGTCTAGCTGCTCTAGCATTTTCCAGTGCGGATTGGCCTTGGCTACGTGCGCGCGCACCGTTATTTGTCCCCCGGCTTCGGCGACCATCACAGGAAGATGGGTGGCAAACGGAGTGCCATCGTTATTCGAAACCAGAATCGCGAAGGGATTGGCCCGCATAAAACCTAGTGCAGTCGCCTGATCTTCAATCCGGTTAAATTCAGGAATGTACATTCGCTTTATCCGCGGAATTAACCGCCAACCCTATGGCTGTTCCGGCTGTGGCCCGGCATGTGAATAAACCTGTTCCAGGATCTCGCCGCCACCTTGCTTGATTAGACGGTCCCCGACCAAAGCACCGAGTGCAGTCGCATCCTCGCCGTCGCCAGAGTCTCGCAGGATGATTTTTCCATCCGGGCTGGCGACCACCGCTTCCAGATGCAAAGTGCCGCCGTTAAATTTCGCGTTTGCACCGATCGGAACCTGGCATCCTCCGCCAAGTCTCTTCAGCAGCGCGCGTTCGCATTCGGTTTCGGATCGCGCGGCCTTGTCGTCCAAAAATGTCAGCGCGCTGCCCACATCGTTATCATCAGCGCGAATTTCTATTGCCAACGCCCCCTGGCCTGCCGCGGGGCACATCAATTCGAGCGGCATCACCTGTCGTACTAAGTCCGTCTTAACAAGGCGTCGCAAGCCAGAAAGCGCGAGAATGATTGCGTCGTATTCGCCGGACGCAAGCTTGCGTAAACGTGTGTCGACATTTCCTCGAAGAGGATGAATTATCAGGTCCGGCCGTATCGCCCGGAGTTGAGCCTCACGCCGCAAACTGCTGGTGCCTACGTTGGCGCGAGGAGGCAGTTCTTTAACTGAGGGGTAGTCCTTGGAACACAGCGCGTCGCGCGGATCCTCACGCTCGGGTATCGCCGCAATTTCAAATTGCGCCGCCAACTCGGTCGGCAGATCTTTTAAGCTGTGGACTGCAAGATCAATTTGCTCTTCCGCCAAAGCGTCTTCAATTTCTTTGGTGAACATTCCTTTGGTTCCGACTTTTGCCAGGGATACGTCAAGAATCTTGTCACCGGTGGTGTGAACGACTTTGATTTCAACTTCGTGCCCATGTTCGCGCAATCGTCCGGCAACATGGTTTGCCTGCCAGAGAGCCAATTGTGATCCGCGCGAGCCTATTCGCAGCCGCAATTATCGACTCCTTGATCCAGAGCCGGCCTCGGCTTTCGCCGATGGCTTTTCGTCGGACGCTTTATCTTGCAGGTTAAAAATTTTCTTGAACGCGTCAATCAGAGTTGTCACTTCAGGACCGGCAGCCGCGGACTTCAGGCGAGTAATAGGCGTATGCAAGATTTTGTTGACGATTCCGTGAGTGAGTGCTTCCAGAGCTTGTTCCTGCTCCGGTGATAGTTGACCTAGTCGTCCCCGCACCCGGTCCAGTTCCGCCTGGCGTATGGTCTCTACATAGTCTTGCAGCGAAATGATAGCCGGCACAACGTGCAACGACCGCACACGCGCATGGAAGCGCCCGACCTCGTCTTCAATGATGTGTTCGGCGCGCTCCGCCTCTTTACTTCTTTCCGCGGCGTGTGACGCAGCAGCTTCCTGCAGATCATCGATGTCGTAAATAAAAATGCCGGCCAGCTTGTTCATCTCCGGATCAACATCGCGCGGGACGGCAATATCGATGAAGAACATCGGACGGTTTCTGCGCCGGCTTAGAAATCGCTCGCCGTGTTCGCGCCGGAAAATGGCCACCGGTGCGCCAGTTGAAGTAATGACAATATCCGCCTGCTCGCAGTGGTCGTACAATTCGTCGAAGCGGATGGCGCTGCCACCAAAACGCTGCGCGAGAATCTGCGCGCGTTCATAGGTGCGGTTGGCAACGAAGATTGGTCCTGCTCCCCTTGCCATCAAATGGCGGGCCGCGATCTCCGACATCTTCCCTGCGCCCACCAAACAAACCTGTTTCCCCTGTAGTGACCCAAAAATTCTCTCGGCTAATTCCACAGCCACCGAGGCGATCGAAACCGACGACGATCCCACCGCTGTTTCGTTGCGCACGCGCTTAGCTACGGCAAACGCCCGAGTCAAAAGGAGATCCAGGTATGACTGAACCGTTCCGGCCGCGCGAGCGCTGGCGTAGGCCTCCTTGACCTGGCCCAGAATCTGCGGCTCGCCTACGACTAAAGAATCCAGACTCGATGCAACGCGAAACACGTGCCTCACCGCTTCGTTCTCGTGGTATTCGTACAGATGAGGCTCATACGATGAAGGCTCGAGCCCGAAGTGCTCCCGCAAGAACTGGCGCAGGTCAGCGCTTCCGTTGGCGGTGTGGGCCAGCACTTCCACGCGGTTGCAGGTGCTCAGGATCATTGCCTCCCGCACTCCGCTGATGCCCATCAATTGCCGCAACGCGTCCGCCAGCTTTTTATCGGAGATGGCAAGCTGCTCCCGCACTTCAACCGGCGCCGTTTTGTGATTCACGCCCAGCAGCTGAAAGTTCATGGAGACAACCTGTGCACTGCGCTGAAGTAGTTCGCCGCCCATGCCACAATGGCCAACCCGAACGTGCCTGCGGCTAGGTATGCAGCCCGGCGTCCCCGCCAGCCCGCACTCCATCTGGTGTAGAGCAGCACCAGATACACCGCCCAGGTAAGCAGCGAAAGCAGGATCTTGGGATCACGGAAATTAACCTGGCCGAAGGTGGCTTGGGCAATCACCATTCCGGCGACCAACCCTGCAGTCATGAATGGGAACCCGATCAGCAGCGATCGAAACCCAATGTCATCCGTGACCTGCAGCGCCGGCAGACGGGATAGCAGCCGGGTGGGCCGTTTGGCCTTGAGCATATGCTCCTGGATCAGGTAGATCAGGCTGGCGCTGAAGCTCAACACGAGCGCCGCGTAACCCGCAAAAATCATAGAGATGTGAGCGATCAGCCATCCTTTGCGCGCGGTTGATGAGGCCATTACAAATGATTCCAGTCCGCTCAAACCAAGAAACGTCAGCAGAAAAACCATCGGAAAAACAACGATTCCGGGGGAAGTGGTCTTATAAATCAGGTACACAAGCAGGAAGACCACCATGATCAGAAATCCAAGGACGGAGGCGGCCAGCGACAATGAAGCCAAGCTGATCTCGCCTGACTGGCGCACGCTCTCAGCAATCGCAACAAAATGGAAGATCATGCCTAGATAAGCGGCATGAAGTGCGATGCGGTTTAGGATTTCCCGGCTACGAGTCAGGGCCACAAGGACATAAAGTAGTCCAATGCCATAAAACGCCAGAGCCACCCGCAGCCAAATATTTGCCATTTTCGACGCCCGGAGAGCCCGATCGGGCTGTTGCGGCCATTATATCGGCTCTGGATGCTCTTTCCGGCGACATCTGGCCTCCGCCCGGACCGAAAGGCGACTTTTTATTCAAATCTCACGCACTGGGCTTCAAACGATAGGAGCTTCGGGTCGCACGAATGCCTTTGGTATTGCCCTTCGGTTTCTTCCCGGCAGCCTTTTCGATGTGGCCACTCTTAATGCGCCGAGGACCGAACTCCTTTTTCAAAATGCCCGCAGGCGGAGAAATATTTGCGCGCTGTTTGATTTGGTCAAGAGCAGCGGCAGGGAATTCTTTCACTTCGAGCAGTTCTTCCCAATGAGTGAAGTAGCCGTGGCGGTTACGGTGATTCACAATGCGGTATGCGAGATTTTTGGCAATTCCTGGAAGTTGAGTCAACTCTTTGACAGTCGCGGTGTTGATATTAATGGTTGTGATCATATTAACGACTTAGATGTCCCCCCGCTGTGCGAGGTGCTTCACACCTTGAGAGCAGAATGATTATTCGATCAGGGTTCTTCCAAGGTGCTGGGCAAACGCACCAGCCATCGCGGAATCAAACTTGCAGCTATGAGGATGCCCGTCTCAGCCGTGGGTCGTGAACCAAGCTCGTTTGTGACGACGTCAGTACAATCGCGGAGACCCATCAAGCGGCTTGCAACCATCACCGTGGTCGTGCTTCTGTGCGTCGCCGCTGTGGGATCCGTGCTCCTGCATCATTTCTGGCCATTTACTGAATCGTCGGTCCGCGCAAGACTCGGCGAGAGTGCCGCCGCGACAGTTAAGTTCGGAAGTTTTCGCGCAAAATATTTCCCGCCCGGCTGCGAAATGGAAAACGTTGTTTTCCAACGCGGCAGTGCCGAGCCGGCCTTGATCTCGATTCGCCGGCTTACCATCACCAGCAACATCGTCGGACTGCTGGAGCACCACATCAGCTTGCTGCATGCAGAAGGTATGCACGCAACGATTGGCAAGTCGGACTTTTCGGCGGACATATCTTCCTCACAACAAACCACGGTCGACACGTTTGTCGCAGATGACGCAGTTCTCGATGTCCGCCGGAAAGCGCAGCCCCTGAAGTTCGTCTTTCACAAATTCCAGGTGCAGAATCTTGGTGGGCATGGCGCGATCAAGTTCGCGGCAATCTTCGACAACCCGATGCCGGCAGGACTGATTAAAACTTTCGGACAGTTCGGACCCTGGAACTCGTCAGATCCCGGCGGAACTTCACTCTCAGGCACTTACTCGCTGTCGAATGCCGATCTCGCCGTGTTCGACTCCATCGGCGGAGTTCTCTCATCCGACGGAACATTCAAGGGAACTTTTAAGCAGATAGAGGTGGAAGGTTCAACTACGACCCCTGATTTCGAGGTGGCATATACGCGGCACAAGCTTCCACTCCAAACGCGATTCAAGGCAGCCGTAAACGCCGTCAATGGCGAAACCGTTTTGCACAGCGTCAAAGCCAAATTCGGGCGCGACCAGATCGAAGCTCATGGCAGCATAGGCCGGCAGGCCGACGGGAAACGAGCCGCTGTAATTGAACTCAATTGCGATCGTGGGCGAATCGAAGATACTTTTTATCCGTTCGTTAAAAGCTCAAAAATGCCACTGGTCGGCAACGTTGCCTTTCAGATGCACGTGGTGATTCCGTCGGGCGAAGAGCAATTTCTAAAGAAAATCGAAGTCCAAAGCGATTTCAGGATCCAGGATGCTCGATTCACCAACCCCCAAACTCAATCTCGCCTGAGTAAAATTTCCGAGCGGCATGACCAAAAACAACCCGATGAAAACACGCTTGCGGACTTGAACGGGAATGTTCGATTGCTGAATGGAATTGCACAGTTTTCCAAACTGTCAGCCCGTGACGGTAACGCTACCGCATGGCTACATGGAAATTACGATTTGACCAATGAGCGCGTGAACATGCACGGCCAGCTCACCACCGAAGCCAGCCTGACTAATACCACGTCGGGCATTAAGTCCGTATTCGCAAAAGCTCTGGAACCTTTGTTTAAGAAGGGCCACCACCAGAAGGTCGTCCCGGTGAAAATCAGCGGGACATATCACAATCCAAGCTTCGGGTTGGATGGCGTCTGACCGGGCAGATATTTAAGAACAATCAATGCTTCTTTGATTTCTGCTTGGGCTTCGAAGGCGTCTTCTTCGCCGGAGCTTTTTTTGGCGCGGCCTTTGGCTTTGCCGGAGCCGCATGCTTGGCTGGCTTCTTTTCGGCTTTCGGCTTTCCTGCGGGCTTGGCTAGAGAGCCAGCTTTATCTGGAGGCTTAGCCGCAGGTGGCACCACCGCCGCCGGTTGGCCTTTGCCTTTTTTCCCTAAAGCAGGCTGAGCCGCAGGCGCAGCCTGAGCGGCGGCTTTTGCTGCTCGGCCTCTTCGCGGCGGGGGCGGCGGTGGAGGCGGTGGCGGAGCCAGCGGCTTCAGGAAGTTCATGCGCTCAGTTCGCGTGCGCAGTTTTCCATCCAGCAGCAGCATGAATACTTCTTCCGCAATCTTTGGATATTCAGGCAATTGCGGGGTAATCAGCAGCTCGGTCATTTCAGGCAATGGGATCTTCTGCTGCACTTCTCGCCACTTGGTAAAGAAATTCTTGATCTTCTGCTCTACTGCTTGCTGGCGCGCCGTCACGGCGAGGTACAACACCATTTCCTGCCGGGCATTTGAGAGCAGCTTCCAAGTCCGCGATGGGGTTGCCGCTTCCTTGCCGCTGAGCCGTTTCGCCAGTTCTTTGGCATGATCGCCAATATCGCGCCAAGCCTCAACCAGGTCCTTACGAGGAATTAGTTTGCGGATATCGGAAATCTCTTTATCGCTGAGTTTCGCGGTAAGAAACTGCAAAACCGCGGCCGCCGGATCCGGCGTATAGCCCAGCTCATTCATCTGCTGGCGCGTATGAACGAGTTCAGACAGGCCGTTGGTATCGATTTTGGCCGTCGTCCAGTGCGCGCTCAATACCTTCAGCCAACCCTCTTTTTCCAGGATTCGGACCACGTTCAGCGGGTCGTCTTCATAGGCCAACTGCTCAATCTCATATCCGATTGCGCGATTGGTGATGTACTCGATGTAGTTATTTTCTTTGGCCGAGTCATAGCGTGCCTGGGTGCGCTCTTCCAGCGGCCAATGAAAGCGCGCCGAGAACCGCGAAGCCCGGATGAGCCGCGATGGATCTTCCACGAACGCATAGTTGTGGAGCACCCGAACCAGCTTCGCCTCAATATCGGCAGCGCCGTTGAATGGATCCAGCAGAAGGCCACGGGATCCGGGATTCAGAGAAAGCGCCATCGCGTTCACGGTGAAATCGCGGCGGCGTAGATCTTCAATGATGGTGGCGGGAGCAATGATGGGGGGCTTGCCGGTTTTCTCGTATCGTTCGGTTCGGGCCGGACTGATTTCTGCTCGCACCCCTCCCGGCAGGGTCAAGTAGAGGATCTTCAGATCATCGTCGGTACCCCCAATGACTGCCCCGGATCGTTCAAATTCTTTCTGCAGTTTAAGGGGATTGCCCTGTACCGTGAAGTCGAGGTCGCGGATGGGAAATCCGCTGATAATGTCCCTTACCGCGCCGCCGGTGAGGTATACATTCATTCCAGCGTTGCGCGCGATGTCCTGAACCTGAATGACGCCTTTTTGCTGATTCGGCGTCAGCCTAAGTTCCATTGTGTAGATGTAATCAGCCATTTAAGATCTTGAACTGCCCGCCTGGCACTAAATCACCGATCAGCAATCGAACTAAGATGAACGCAAATTTCCACCATAGGATCTGTGGAGGCCTGTGGATATCTTAATAAGTACTTAAGTATGAATAGGTTAGTTCCATTTCGAATGGCTAAGTGAACTACAAAAAATAACACAACGTTATTGTTTTGGCTACTATGTAGCTGGATACCCGAACATTTTGATGTGGAAATGAGAGTATGGAGGGACTGAGTCATTGCAGCATTAAGACATTGAATCATTACAGCATCGCGGTTTCATCCAGCCGCCGCAAATGATTCAATCGCTGAATGACTCAATAATTCCATGCCTTCCACACACAAAAAAGTGATCGTCCGCAAGATTGATCGCGACACCGTGAACGGGCACGTGGCTCCGGCGAACTTCGTGCGGGAGGGCAAACTCGAACTGCTCAACACGTCGGGCAATGTAGTCGCGATTGAACTCGACGATATTAAGTGCGTGTTCTTCGTCCGTGAGTTCGGGGATTCTGATGCGCTCTCCCGCAAGACTTTCACGACCCGCCCGCGTTCGGAAGGATTGTGGGTGCGCATCAAGTTTAAAGACGGGGAGGTTCTGGAAGGATTAATGCCGAATGATCTCAGCCTTACTACGGCCGAGGGATTTCTAATCAATCCTCCTGATTTGCGTTCGAACGTGCAACGGCTGTTTGTCCCTCGCGGAGCGCTGGAGTCGCTTACCGTTTTGGCAGTGATTGGCGCGACTCGCCGACAGCGGCACGGCCCTGCGGATTTGCGTCAGGTGCCTATGTTCGGGGAATAGTTAGTGTCCGCCGACCACAAGCTCCATGCGTCGAACCCCAGGGCTCGGCATCTAATATGCTAGGCTTCTAATGACTGGGTGTGTGCCCATTTAAGGATTCCAGTTTTGCTCAATACGGCTTTAGGAAAAGTCTTCGGAACCAGGAATGATCGCGAAGTCAAGCGGCTCAGGCCGCGTGTGGCTGCGATCAATGCGCTGGAAGCCGAGATGCAAAAGCTCTCGGAGGAACAGCTGCGCGCCAAAACCGAGGAGTTCCGCAAACATATCCAGGATCGCCTGAGCCGCATT
Organism: uncultured Acidobacteriota bacterium; assembly: GCA_963703465.1. Lineage (GTDB taxonomy): Bacteria > Acidobacteriota > Terriglobia > Terriglobales > Acidobacteriaceae > Gp1-AA145. The sequence goes on from CAVPEQ010000007.1 coordinate 106,886, forward strand.
CCTGACGAGCCTGATGCCGACCCCGAACGCCTGAAGCAACTCGAAAAAGAACGGCTGGATGCGACCAACGAAGTCCTCGATGAAATCCTGGAAGAAGCGTTTGCTGTAGTTCGCGAAGCTGGACGGCGCGTGCTCAACATGCGTCACTTCGATGTACAGCTCATCGGCGGCATGGTCTTGCACCGGGGCACAATTTCAGAAATGAAAACCGGTGAAGGCAAAACGCTGGTTGCGACGCTTCCGGTTTATCTCAATGCGCTCAGCGGACGCGGCGTTCACGTGGTCACAGTGAACGACTACTTGGCCAAACGCGATTCGGAGTGGATGGGCCAGCTCTACCGCTTTCTAGGGCTCACCGTCGGCGTCATCGTTCATGATCTCGATGATCAGGAGCGGCGCGAAGCTTACGCGGCCGATGTTACCTACGGGACCAACAATGAATTCGGCTTCGACTACCTGCGCGACAACATGAAGTTCGACCTGAAGGATTGCGTGCAGAGAAAGCACAACTTCGCCATCGTCGACGAAGTTGATTCCATCCTGATCGACGAAGCCCGGACCCCATTGATCATTTCCGGAGCCAGTGAAGAATCGACCGACAAGTACGCGAGGGTGAACCGGATTATCCCCAAGTTGGAGAAGGGCGAATCAATTCCCGGAGCCCCCGGCGAACCGGAGGAAATGACCGGCGATTTTGTGGTGGATGAAAAACATCGCAATGCCGTCATTACCGACATTGGCTGGGAAAAAGTCGAACAGCTTCTGGGAATCAACAACATTGCCGATCCTGAAAACTGGGACTTGAAGCACCACGTTGAGACCGCAGTCAAGGCGCATTCCCTTTATCACCGCGACGTAGAGTATGTCGTTAAGGACGGCGAAGTCATCATCGTTGACGAGTTCACCGGACGCTTGATGCCGGGGCGACGCTGGTCTGACGGTCTGCACCAGGCGGTCGAAGCCAAAGAAGGGGTGAAGATCGAGCGCGAAAATCAGACGCTGGCCACTATCACCTTTCAGAATTATTTCCGCATGTACAAAAAACTGGCTGGTATGACCGGAACTGCGGAAACCGAAGCCACAGAGTTCGGCAAGATTTACAACCTCGATGTTCTGGTTATTCCTACCAACCAGCCGTTGCGGCGAGTTGAAAATGCGGACCTGGTTTATCGCACCGAAAAAGAAAAATATTTAGCCTCGGCTGATGAAATTCAAAAGCTGAATGATGCCGGTCAACCGGTGCTGGTAGGTACAACTTCCATCGAAAAATCCGAACGCTTGTCTGATCTGCTGAAGAAAAAAGGCATTAGGCACGTTGTGCTTAATGCCAAGTTTCACGAGAAGGAAGCCGAGATTGTCGCCCAGGCAGGCCGTAAGGGCATGGTCACGATTGCCACCAATATGGCCGGTCGCGGTACTGACATTTTGCTCGGCGGCAATGCTGAATTCAAAGCGAAACAAGAATGCGTTCAGAAGGGAATTGCTCAACCTCTGCGAGCAGCCCAGGGACAGATTCAAGTCGGTGTGGATGATTCGACCAGTACCGTCTGGTACTACGCCGGCAACGAATATGTAGTTCCCACTGAACTATGGAACGAGGCCCTCGCTCGTTACAAGCAGCAGACCGATAAAGAGCACGACGAAGTGATCCAGCTCGGCGGCCTGTTCATTCTGGGCACCGAGCGCCACGAATCTCGCCGCATCGATAATCAGCTGCGCGGACGCGCCGGCCGCCAGGGTGACCCCGGCGCTTCGCGCTTTTATCTATCGCTCGAAGATGACCTTATGCGCATCTTCGCCAAGGAGTGGGTCTCGAAGCTCCTGGAGCGTCTGGGTATGGAAGAAGGCGTACCCATCGAATCCAGGCTCATCAGCCGCCGAATCGAGAAGGCGCAGGAGGCTGTTGAGGCGCAGCATTTCGAATCCCGCAAGCACCTACTCGAGTATGACGACGTAATGAATAAGCAGCGCGAGGCGGTTTATGGCCTGCGCCGCCAGATGCTTGAGGGCGTCGATCAAAAGGATCTGATTCTAGAAGATTACGTCGCGGGGATTCTTAGTGATTTGCTCGACCAGTTCGCAGCCGTCAAAACGCACCCTGCCGATTGGGACATCAAAGGCCTGAAGGACGCGATTTTCACCCGCTTCGGCGTCGATATTCTTGCCGAAGGCATCAAGCCTGAAACCCTGAATCGACAGGAACTGGGCGATGCGATCTTCGAAAAACTCAAGCAACGTTACGAGGCAAAAGAAGCGCTAATAGGTCCCGATGCCATGCGCTATCACGAGCGCATGATCATGTTGAGCGTGCTCGATCAGTTGTGGAAAGAGCACCTGCTCAACATGGACCATTTGAAGGAAGGCATCGGCCTGCGCGGCTATGGTCAGAAAGATCCGCTGGTTGAATACAAGCGCGAGTCTTTCGACATGTTTGAAGCCATGATGCAGCGCTTCCAGGAAGATACCAGCCGCTACCTGTATCTCATGCAGATCATTTCGCGAGGAGAGTCAGGCGGAGCGAGCGGAAGTGGTCCGCAAGATCAAGACCAAGGTGGCCCTGCAGGCGTTCCGGCGATTCGATCTGGGGGCGGGACCGACGGCAATGGGCATCGGCCGCCACGGGGCGTTACCACTTCGATGGATGATCTTGAAGAGGCCTTTCAACGCCGTAAACGCCGCGAACTCGAACAAGCCCGCATGGCCGGCGCCGGCGATCGTCAACCGGTGCAACGAGTCGTGCGCACTAGCGCTAAAGTCGGCCGCAATGATCCATGCCCTTGCGGTTCCGGCAAGAAATACAAAAAGTGCTGCGGAGTAAACAGCTAGACCGGCTCTTTGCTGATCGAAGCCGAGCAATTAATGCTGCGTCTTGAGCATGAATGCCTTCACCACTACATTGTTCGGCTGGGCTCCTGCAGGAATCATCGTGAGCAGGCCATATTCACCTGGTTCCAGTTTTCGCGGTTTGCGTTTTTGAATCAGTGTCGCGTCTCCTGATTGCGTATCCAGCACCAGCAGATAATTCTGGCTCTGCGAGAGCGCAAGCCCATCAGGCGCTCCTCCTACCGGCAAAGACGCGATGACTTTCCCCATATCGATGTCATAGACCGCAACTGCATCAGATCCAAAATTGCTCACGTAGAGGCGTGAATTGTCCGCTGTAACGACTCCACGTGATGGATGCCGCCCGATCAAATAACTTCCGCTGACCTCATCGGTAGTAGTTTCGATTATCGAAATGCTGTCGGAATCGAAGTTGCAGACCACGAGTTCGCCGCCGTCTGGCTTGAGCGTCAGACTCACTGGCGTTTTTCCCACGTCGAGCAGGTCCAGCAGTTTGTCGTTTTTCAAATCAATGGAAGCCACTTGCGCTGACCCTGAACACGCTATGAACGCCTTGCTGCTGTCCGGCAGGATCGCAATGTCTGTCGGTTCGTGGCAAAGAGGAATGGTTCCGCGCAGAGAGAGTTTGCGGCTATCGATGAACGACGCGGAATCGCCGCCGCGATTGCTGACCACTACCGTGGCGCCGTCTGGAGAAACCCGAGCCAACCCGGGAGAAGTTCCCACGCGAATGGTCGCAATAATCCTTCGCTGCTCTAGATCGATCACCGAAACGTTGTTCGATCCCGAGTTCGCAACGTAACCGCGACGCCCATCCGGCGAGATATCGATAAAATATGGAGCGTTTTGCACCCCGATGGTGCCCGCCAAGACGTTGTGCTCCGCGTCGATCACGCTCAGATTCGCCGATCCGCTGTTCACGACGTAAATTTCATTCTTTTTCGGGTTGGCCGCAATTCCGGTTGGCCCGATCCCCACATGCAGAGTCCGTTCCAGGCGAAACGTGCGCAGGTCGATGACGGAAACCGTGTTGCTCTTGCCGTTGCTGATGTATGCGTATTCGCGATAACCGGGATCGAGGTTCGCAAGCTCCCGCTGGTGAAAGTACCACCACCCCACGCCTGCTAAGAGCGGCACAGTAAAAATTATGAGAAGGAGTCTTCGCACGGTCGACTTAGTCCGAGAGTATTACGAGAACAGCAAGATTATCAGATGGTCTTCTCAGATGGGCAGACCGATTCGCAGTAGAGAACGAGGGTAATTCCGGATTCCTACCGTAGCTCTTCCATCACTTGCTCCAGAACTTCCGGCCTCGGGCGCACCGCCGATGCGGGCAACGTGGCCAGAGGCTGGTCGGTAATGTTCAACAAATCAAGAAACGTGGGCATTTTGGTGTTCACATAGAGCACGCCGGTCAGCATTTCGCCCTTTTCCTTAGCCTCATTCAGCCGAGTGATGGCATGAATTCTGTCGGTCGGATCATAATCTTCTTCGAGCTTCCGAAGTCGCAGCTTGGATCCATCATGCATCTCGACTTCAAGCGTTGTTCCGGGATCGTAGTCGACCGAAATATTTTCGAACACGGGAATGAAGTTGATTTCCTGTAGAGGCTCTTCGTGGTCCAGCATATATTTGTAAGACTTGGTCGAGCCCTCATGATCGTTAAAAGTTACACAAGGCGAAATCACGTCGAGCAGAACGGTGCCGTTGTGAGCGATTGCCGCCTTTAGCATAGCGTGCAGTTGACGCTTGTCGCCGGAGAACGATCGGCCCACAAAAGTCGCGCCCAGCGAAATTGCCAGCTCGCAGGTATCGATCGGCGGCAATTCGTTTACTACACCGGTCTTCAGCTTCGAGCCCAAATCCGCGGTCGCGGAAAATTGACCTTTGGTCAGACCGTAGACGCCGTTGTCTTCGATGATGTAGATCAGCGGCAGATTGCGGCGCATCAGGTGCACGAACTGCCCAATCCCGATCGACGCCGTATCGCCATCGCCGCTGACGCCGAGAGCCATCATTCCACGGTTTGCGAGGATCGCTCCGGTCGCCACTGATGGCATGCGTCCATGCACTGAGTTGAAGCTATGGGCGCGGGAAAGAAAATATGCCGGACTCTTCGACGAGCACCCGATTCCGCTGAGTTTGGCCACGCGCTCCGGCTGAACACCCATTTCATAAAGCGAGTCAATGATGCGCTCAGAAATCGCATTGTGTCCGCATCCCGCGCACAGCGTGGTTTTTCCGCCGCGATAATCAATCACTGAAAGCCCGAGCCGGTTAGTCTTGGGAGCAGGTGTCGTTGCCATTTACTTCTCCTCCATTGCCGCAATTTCGTCGGTCACTGACCGTGCGTCGATCGGCAACCCGTCCAACCGAGCCACGCTACGCAGCTTTAGTATGAATTCGGCCTCCAGGTCCATACGCAGCAGGCTGAACATTTGCGCGTCCCGGTTCTGCTCCACCACGTACACCCGCTTATGCGAGCGTACAAAGTCCGCAACCTCGTGATTGAAAGGGAATGCTCTGAGGCGCAGGTAATCGGTCGCGAGTTTGTGTTCATCGCGCAATTGATCACGCGACTCGGTTAATGCCCAATGCGTAGTACCAAAGGCGATGATTCCGATTTCTGCATTCGGCATCGTTTCTGTCACTGGCGCGGGCGCGACCGCGCGTACGTTTTCAAATTTGCGTCGCAGCCGCTCCATGTTGTTTTCATAATCGTCCGGACGCTCGCTGTAATTTCCCTGCGCGTTGTGCCCGCTGCCGCGCGTGAAATACGCGGCCGCAGCATGTTGGGTTCCCGGCAGAGTTCGATAGCCAATGGCATCGCCGTCGACGTCTCTGTAACGCCCAAATCCGCCGAGTTTATCAAGATCTTCTTTGCTCAACACTTTGCCGCGATCGATTGGCTTGTCGGGATACGGAAAAGGATCGGACATCCAGTTGTTCATGCCCAGATCGAGATCGGACATCACAAACACCGGCGTCTGAAATTTCTCCGCAAGATTGAACGCATCCATCGCCATTTCAAAGCACTCATGCGGCGAAGTAGGGAAGAGCATGATGTGCTTGGTGTCGCCGTGCGAAAGCAGCGCAGTAGAAAGAATGTCGCCCTGTGAAGTACGGGTTGGCAGACCGGTAGAAGGGCCGACGCGCTGAATGTCCCAGATCACGGCGGGAATCTCGGCGTAATACGCCAGTCCGGCGAACTCTGACATCAGCGAAATTCCGGGGCCAGACGTAGTCGTCATGGCGCGCGCTCCTGCCCAACTTGCACCCAGAACCATTCCAATCGCTGCCAGTTCGTCTTCGGCCTGGATTACAGCAAAGGTTGCTTTTCCATCTGGGCCGATGCGGAAGCGCTTCAGGTAGTCGATCATGTTCTCGGCCAGAGAGGACGAAGGCGTGATCGGATACCAGCTCAGCACAGTGCAACCAGCAAACACGCACCCCAAAGCTGAAGCAGCGTTCCCGTCAATGATGATCTTGCCGTGATTCTTATCCATCCGCTCGATGCGGAAGGGATCACCCTTGGTCAAACTGGCGGTGGCATAGTCAAATCCAGCCTTCACCGCGGCCAGGTTTAAATTTGCAGCTTTCACTTTTTTCGCGAACTGCTTGCGCAGGGCCTTTTCAACTTCCGCCATGTCAAGATCAAGTATTTTGGCCACGACACCAACGTAAATCATGTTCTTGACCAGCTTGCGCAACTTGGCCTCTGGACACACCGGGGCAACAATCTTGTCGTAGGGCACGGAATAAAAGATCAGGTCATTGCGCATCGCGCTTAGCTTGAGAGGCTCGTCATACAGCACTGCCGCTCCTGGAGCCAACGACATTACGTCGTCCCGCGCGGTCTCTGGATTCATTGCAATCAGAAAATCAATTTCCTTCTTGCGGGCGACGTAGCCATGCTTGTTGGCGCGAATGGTGTACCAGGTGGGAAGGCCGGCAATGTTCGATGGAAAAAGGTTCTTCCCCGAAACCGGGACGCCCATCTGAAAAATGGTTCGGAGCAATACGGTATTGGAGCTTTGCGAGCCGCTGCCGTTTACGGTCGCGACCTGAATGCTCATGTTGTTGACAATCGGTACCGCCGCGGGCCGCCCAGCGGACGCGTGCAGCCCAACATCAGTTGTAGCCATTAACTAAGGGGTCCTTCCTGCCATGAAGACTTACTATGCGCCCACTCTGACCATGAGATGTAGGCATGCCCAAATTATACGGTACTGATTTGATGTGAGTAACTGCCTGCGGGGTGCGTGATTACTGAGTGGGAACTAGGGAGCGTCGGCTTTAGTGTCGAGGTGGGGGACTAAAACGCGCTTCAGCGCGGCGGAAGCAGATCACGCTTCCGTGTAGAACTGCGCCATTTTGCGGAACTTCTTATACCGTGAATCGACCAGTTCTTTTGCTGGCATTTTATTGATTTCTGCGAAATGCTGCTGCAGCGCATCATCCAAAAGCTTCGCAGCCAGGTCAGGGTCGGTATGCGCGCCGCCCGGGGGCTCATCGATGATCGCATCGACGCAGCCGAGTTCAATCAGGTCAGGAGCGGTGATGTGCAAGGCTTCAGCCGCGAGTTCTTTTTTGCTGGCGTCGCGCCACATGATGGAAGCGCATCCTTCAGGCGAAATGACGGAGTAAACCGCGTTCTCCATCATCAGCACGCGATCAGAAACCGCTATGGCCAGCGCGCCGCCGCTGCCGCCTTCGCCTGTAATGGTCGTGATAATTGGGACCTGCAGCCGCGCCATCTCGCGCAGGTTCAGGGCAATCGCCTCAGCTTGACCGCGCTCTTCGGCGCCCAGCCCAGGGTTTGCGCCAGTCACATCCACAAATGTGAAAATCGGGCCGGGAAAACTTTTCCGCAATTTGCATCGCGCGCAATGCTTTGCGATAGCCTTCTGGATTCGGCAGCCCGAAATTGCGGTGCACCTTCTGCTTCATGTCCCGGCCCTTTTGGGTGCCGAGAACCAGAACTTCGACGCCGTGAAAACGCGCCATGCCACAAACCATGGCAGGATCGTCGGCGTAACGGCGATCTCCATGAATTTCGCTGAAGTCGGTGAAGATCTTTTCTACGTAGTCTAAGAAATAGGGACGCTGCGGATGCCGGGCCAGTTCGGTTCTAATCCACGCTTGACGGTGTGACATTTCCTTGCGAAGGACCGTAATACGCTCGCGCAAGTCATAGATTTCTTTTCGGACTTCCGAACTCTGGCCGCCTAAAGCTTCTAAATTGCCGAGCTGCTGCTCGATTTTTTCGAGTTCTTCCGGTCCGCCGCCGTTTCCATTCAATCCGTCTCCGTTTCTGGCACGCCGGGTTTCAACCATTGAAACCATGAGCTGGGCGCCGGTAAGGACTGCGGTGATATCGACCGTTTTCATTGATGAATTTTTTAGAATTGCTGAAGACGAAGCTATGACTAATTAATCACCCTGACCGCGCCGCGTCCGCACAACTCTTCCACCCGGCTGACGAACATACGATCTGGCATGACATTATAGCCTTCCGCTTCCATGACCACCATGAAATCGCGTTCGCGTTCCACGTCGAACAGCACCCGAGCCTCGCCTTTGCGTTGAGAGCAAAGGAGATGAAGCTCATCGATGGTTGACTCAGACGCCTTTTCCAAGGGAATGCGAATCCGCAAAGAACGGGGAAGCGGCACTTTCACATCTTCCAGCGAAAGTATGTCGCTCACTGTGAGTTTCGGGTTCGCGCCTTCCTCGATGCGCACCCCGCCGCGGACCAGTACTGGCACTTCCATCTTCACCTTGTCTTGCAATTTCCGATAGGCGTCGGGAAAGACCAGCATTTCGATCGATCCCGTCAAGTCCTCGAGCGAAGCCTGAGCATAAAAATCGCCCTTCTTGGATTTCAGCACCCGCAAATTGGTGATGATTCCGGCCGTGCTCAGAGTCTCATCTTTACCGGTCGAAGATTTCATGGCGCACAATTCCGTGGTAGAGAGCGCATGCAAGTCTTCCAGCTTGTCGCGGAATTTATCGAGCGGATGTCCAGTAATGAAGAAGCCCAGAATCTCTTTTTCATTGGCAAGCCGCACGTGCTCGTCCCAGTCGGGAGTTTCGGGCAAACGGTCTTCCTGCACGTGACCATCTTCCTGCTGGAATACGCCAAACAAGCCATGCTGGCCGGATTCCGCGTCGCGCTGCGCCTTCTGCGCATGGTCCATGGCCTTGTCGAGCACCGCCATCAATTGCGCCCGGCGACCAAGTGAATCCATGGCGCCGCTTTTGATCAGCGATTCCAGCACGCGTTTGTTCAGCAGCCGCAGGTCAACTTTTTCGCAGAACTCATAAATCGATTTGAAGTGCCCCGCCTGTGTGGCGCGGGGGCCCTCGCCCGCGAGGTCTTTCCTGGCGATCACGATCGACTCAATCGCATTGTGCCCGACATTCTTCACCGCCGCCAGCCCGAAGCGGATCGCCTCCCCATGCGGCGTGAAATTCGCATCGCTGACGTGAATATCCGGCGGCTCTACGGCGATCTGCATCTCGCGGCATTCGTTGATGTACTTCACCACATCGTCGGTGTTTCCGGTAACCGACGTCAGCAGCGCCGCCATAAACTCGACCGGATAATGTGTCTTCAGATATGCGGTGTGATAAGCCAGCAGCGCGTATGCGGCGGAATGTGATTTGTTAAATCCATATCCAGCAAACTGCGCCATGAGATCGAAAATCTTTTCGATCTTCTTAGTGGGATAGCTTCGCTTCACCGCGCCGTCAATGAATCGCTCGCGCTGCTGGGCCATCTCCTCAGCCTTCTTTTTGCCCATAGCGCGGCGCAGCAGGTCGGCATCACCCAATGAATAGCCAGCCAACCGGTTGGCGATCTGCATCACTTGTTCCTGATAAACGATCACCCCAAGAGTTTCTTCAAGTATTTCTTTAAGCTCCGGGAGGTCGTACTCGATCTTCTTTCGCCCGTGTTTGCGATCGATGAAGTCATCGATCATTCCGCCCTGGATTGGCCCCGGCCGATAAAGCGCATTCAGTGCGGTGAGATCCTCAATCGAATTGGGCTTGTAGCGCCGCAGCACGTCGCGCATGCCGTGCGATTCAAACTGGAAAACTCCAGAAGTCAGGCCGCTGTGAAACACCTTTTCGTAAGTAGTGGGATCGTGCAGCGGAATGGCATCCAGCTCGATCTGTTCGCTGCGGGTTTGTTTAATCAACTTCAGCGCATCGTCAAGAATGGTGAGCGTGGTCAAGCCCAGGAAATCCATCTTGAGCAGGCCCATCTTCTCGATCGCGACCATATCGAACGCGGTTACGATTTCGTCGTTTTTGGTCTTATAAAGCGGGACGAGTTCATTGAGCGGACGCGGCGAAATCACTACTCCAGCGGCGTGCATCCCGGCATTCCTTACCAAGCCTTCTAATTTCTTGGCGGTGTCGATCAGTTGGCGGATCTGAGTATCGCTCTCGTACGCCTGCTGCAGCGCGGGCGATTCTTTCAACGCCGTTTCCAGCTTGATGTTGATGGTGGTGGGCACCATTTTCGCGATGCGGTCCACATCGGCGTATGGAATGTCCATGGCGCGGCCGACGTCCTTGATTGCCGCCTTCGCCGCCATGGTTCCGAAGGTGATGATTTGCGCTACATTTTCGCGGCCGTATTTTTGCGTGACGTAGTCGATCACCTGCCCGCGCCGGTTCATGCAGAAGTCCATGTCAATGTCGGGCATGGAGACGCGCTCGGGATTCAGGAAGCGCTCGAAGAACAGTTCGTACTGAAGCGGATCAAGATCGGTAATACCAAGCGAATAAGAAACCAGGGATCCTGCCGCCGATCCACGACCCGGTCCCACCGGAATTTGATGCTCGCGAGCGTAGCGGACAAAATCCCACACGATAAGGAAATAGCCAGAAAACCTCATCTGTTGGATGATGCCTATTTCGCGTGCCAGTCGCTGCTCGTATTCGGCGATGCCGTGCTTCAGTTTGCCCGCCGCGGAGAGCGTCCGAATACTTTCCAGCCTTTTCGCAAAGCCTTCACGCGATACATGTTCGAAGTAGCTGTCGAGGGTGTACCCAGCGGGCACATCGAAGTGCGGAAATGGATTGGTGACTTTAGTCAACTGCGCATTGCAGCGCTCGGCAATTTCAAGCGTGCGCGACAGCACGCTTGGCGCGCTTTTGAAAACCTGGAACATCTCGTCGTGGCTTTTGACGTAGAAGTCGCTGCCCTGAAATTTCATGCGGTTCGGGTCTTGAATGCTCTTACCGGTCTGGATGCAGACCATTACGTCTTGCGCATGGGCATCGTCTTCGCACAAATAGTGGCTGTCATTGGTGGCGACCAGCGGCACGCCCATATCTTTTTCAAGCTTGAAAAGATTGGGGTGGATGCGGTGCTCCAGTTCCAGTCCCTGGTCCTGAATCTCCAGAAAGAAGTTCTGCTTGCCAAAAATATCGGAGTAGGTCGCCGCGGCTGCGCGGGCTGCTTCGTATTTGTCCTCGACCAGCAGTTCCGGAATTTCGCCCTTTAAACATCCTGAAAGCGCGATGAGTCCCTTGGAATGCTCGGCGAGGAATTTCTTGCTGACTCGTGGTTTGTAATAGAAGCCGTGCAGCGATGCTTCCGAAGTAATTTTGACCAGATTGCGATAGCCTTCGTCGGTCTCGGCGAGCACCAATAAGTGATTGTATGTATCGCCGTCAGGAGGAGTTCGTGCAATCCGGTGGTCGTCCTTTTTGCAGACGTAAAGCTCGCAGCCGATGATCGGCTTGATGCCGGCGGCCTTGGCGGCATTTACAAAATGCACCGCGCCAAAAATATTTCCATGGTCGGTCATGGCCACGGCCGGCATTCCCAACTCCTTGGCGCGATAGCAGAGCTTCTCGACGTCGCAAGCCCCGTCGAGCATGGAATAGTCGGTATGAAGATGAAGATGGACGAATTGAGACATTCTGATACTTAGATTTTACTTTGCTGGAAGGAAGGGTGACCAGCAAAGATGGCACGTTTAGACGCACAAGCTGGAATCCTCATTGCAAAAGCTGTGGAATTCGCGGCCTTTAATGGCCTGTCGAAGCAGCCTTGACGGTGGCTGCTGCTCGGGAGAGTCCGCCCGCGTCTACGGTTTCGCCGTATTGAGAGATAGTCTGAAAGTAAAGTGTGTCTCCCACGACTTCTACCACCATGAATGTGCGGGCGCGGTCGAAGCTTGCTGCCGTCTGGTTGGAGTGATGAAAATCATGGCGCTCTAACTTGCCCGAATCGCCCTGTACGAAATAATAAATGTTATCCACCGGCTTCAGTCTTTCGTACGCGTGCTCGTGCCCAGAGAAAACCACGTTGACCCCGTAACTTTTAAGCAAGGGCAAAAGTTGGTTGCGCAAATCAAGATCGGGTCCATGCATCTTTCCTTCGTTGTACAGGGGGTGATGAAAGAAGCAAATCTTCCACTGCGCCTTTGAGGACCTCAAGTTCTGTTCCAGCCAGGCCAACTGTGGCGTGTCCATGTAATCGCTATCGAGAGCGAAAAATTGAATGTCGCCTTTTTTGAATGTGTAATAGCGTTCGCCATTCATGTTGAATGGTTTGTAGAGAGGTTCGAGCTTGGGATCGTCGTGATTTCCCAGCGACGCATAAAACTTCACGCCGGCGTCCAGCAAGGGCTTGTACGGGACTTCGAATTTTTGTGCAAAGTCTCTGGGCTCGTGCCCTCCGTAAATGTTGTCGCCCAACATGATCACAGAATCAAAGTGGACCGCCTCGCGGTAGCTTTCCATCTGTTTGGCAGTCTCGTATTGATCCTTTTCGCCGGTGCCGCTGTCGCCGATCACGGCGAAACGCACCGACTTTTCCTTGAGGGGGAGGCGTATATCAGGCTTGGTTTGCGCGTTCGCGAGCGCGGCACAAGTGGCGAGAACAATGACCATCAGCCGCAATGATTTGCGTCGAGCAGTCATTTCGATTTGCCCGGAAGAGCATTCGGTACATAATCCACAACGATGTTTGCGTCGCTGTCGCGCAATACCAGTTCGCGCCCAAGAATCCGGTACTCAAGCCCTTTGGGTAGTTCTGGCAAATTGAGCAACAGGCTTGGCGGCGTGGATTGCAGCGCTACTTTTTCCGGATAACTTTGATTGATCTGTAACTCTATTTCAGTCGGTTCGCTATGCCGCAAACTGGAGCGAATCTGCTTTCCATGCCGACCATTCAAGGTCGCTGCAATTTGGCGTCGAAAATAATCAGCGATCTCCACAGTGAAAATCTCTCCTTGTTTGGCTCCGCCTCGCCCGATCCGCACTTTATTTGCCAGTTCGCGGCGAGCGGCAACGATCTTCTCGGATGAGTTCGCGGGCGAAGGCGTTTTGCCGGCCGTCTCTTCACGCCACTCCAGATATTGCTTAGCTCGCTGCTGAAAGTCTGCAACTACCTTCGCATCATTCGATCCCGGGGCCGGAGGGACTTGTGCCAGGCTGGTCGACAAAGCCAGCAGCGCTGTCGCAACGATCAAAAGGAAGCGCATAGTAGACATATTCAGCGGCCCTGCCTAATTCGCCTTTCCTGCGGCTTCCGTCGCTTCCTGCGCGGCGTCTTGCGCGGTCCGTTCAACCACATCTTTCAATATTTCTTTTACCGTGTTGCGCAGCTCCTTGTGGTCCAGGTCGACGTCAGCATGGTCGCTGATCGATTTCACCACTTTTTTTGCCACCGGATTCAACGCGACCTTATCCGATACTGACTGGGCAATTTTCTTTACGCTCTTCTTCTGTTTTCGTTGTGACGGCCGCTTCTCTTCCAAATCTGCTGAAGATGCCGCCCAATCTTCTTCGAAGGTTCGCGCCAGGATCTTGATCGCGGGCCCATCTCGCAGCAGTAGGCCTACCTCGCGACGCGCATCCAGTTCCAACTGCCGCAGGCTCTGGCTTCCGACGAAAGCTTCAGTACGGTCGCGAATAATTGTCCGGGTATGGAGTCGCATGCGCTTAAGTTCGCAGGCCCCGAGACGGTTTCCGGTGACGCAACCGATTACGCGAACGTCTACTCCGGCTTTCTTCTTATCTTCAAGAATGCGCAACATGGAGCGATCGCTGATCTTCGGATCGTAGATAAGTAATTCCTTTTTTGCGCCCTGAATGAACTTGGTCAGCTCTTTTCTGGCATTCACCGGGCTCACCAGGAACTTGGAGTTTCCCGCAGCATAACCCTGCCGCTTGATGTCGGCTTGAAAGAGCTTTACCGCTTCGGCAACCAGTTTCGGATTACGAGTGATCAACCCGAAAGCGCGGCTGCGGTCGATATCTAGGTAGGTGAAGTTGAACGCATTTACATAGAGTTCCTTGCGATCGATGATCATCATCTTGCCGTGATATCGCACCAGGTCGCCTGCTGTGCGAGCGACCGTGATTCCGTTGGCCAGGAAGTGCTTCTCCAACTTGCGAAGGCTCTGCTCGCCGCCGCGGTTGGTAAATGCGATCAGGGCATGCACGAACACCCCGCGCTCCACCGCATCAATCAGCGCCCGCTCGATCTCGGTGCGGTCGAAACGGAAGATCATGATTTCAATGCGTTCTTTGGCCTTCTTAATGCCTTTGACCAGACGCTGCACGCCATCGCCGGGCTGAATAAGTAGTTTCACGAGCAACTTGGATGCGGCAAAAGGGACACGCGCCCAACAAGTGGGCAACCTTTGATCCTGAACCATCATAGAAACTCCAAAACCTGCAACTCGGAACCTTCCTGCTCTCATCAGAGCCTCGGCGGAAACTCTTATGAACCAAAATGCTGGCTTGCTGCGGTTGCGCGGCGTGATGATCGTCCTCGTGCTTGCTCTGGCCGCAGCTGCGAGCGCCCAGACAAACCAGCAGGCCAAACCCGGCGCAGATGCGGTTATTTGGCAGGATCCCGGCGACATACGTTCGCTGAACCTCTTTTGGGGGCCTGGCGGGGAAAAACACCAGCCGCAGCCGCCAGTCGCGTTCGTTGAGGAAGACATGCACGGCACTAGCCCGAAGTTCGAGGTGCGCGATTCGAATGACAAGAAGTGGAAGGCGAAGCTGGGGCTCGAAGCTAAACCGGAAACGGCTGCGTCGCGCCTGCTGTGGGCGGTCGGATACGGCGCGAACGAAAACTACTTTCTTCCTCAGCTTCAGGTCACGAGCATGCCGGCGATGTTAAAGCGCGGCCTTGCCGGCCATGGCGGGATTGTCCCGGACGTCCGTCTTCAGCGTCATGCAGGGAAGAGAATTGGTGATTGGAACTGGCGGCACAATCCGTTCCATGGGACCCGAGAATTTAATGGCCTTCGCGTGATGATGGGCCTGATATCGAATTGGGACCTCAAGGACGACAACAACGGAATTTTCGAGGACGAAAAAAAATCAGGGCCAAGGATGTATGAAGTCAGCGATGTGGGAACAGCTTTCGGCACAGCGGGGAAGAGATATACGAATAGAGACTCGAAGGGGAACATCGAGGAGTTTCGTAGAACTAAGCTCATCGCCCACACTCACGGCGAGTATGTCGATCTGAACTTTCCCAAACGGCCGCCCCTCCCCAGCCTGTTTGAACTCGAATGGCGCTTCTTTTTTCACCAAGTGCGAATCGAATGGATTGGCCGACACATTCCTCGTGCCGATGCGAAATGGATAGGCTCGCGACTGGCCGAGCTTTCGCCAGATCAGATCCGCGACGCCTTTCGCGCTGCAGGATATTCGCCGGAGCAGATCGAGTCCTACACCCAGGCAATCCAGTCGAGGATTCAGGAGCTGAATAATCTATGAAGTGGCGACCTCCGCCGGCTCTTCGGTCTTAAATTGCAGATTGTGCAGTTCGGCATAGATGCCATTCAGCTTCATCAGTTCTTCGTGCTTACCGCGCTCGGCGATTTCGCCATTGTCCACCACAAAGATCACATCCGCTCGCTGAATAGTTGAGAGCCGGTGTGCTATTACCACTACTGTTCGGCCTTCCATCAGCCGATCCAGCGCTTCGAAAACCAGTTTTTCGGACGCGGAGTCCAGACCGCTGGTCGGTTCATCGAGCAGCAGAATTGGAGTGTTGCGAATCACCGCGCGAGCGATGGCAATTCTTTGCCGCTGCCCGCCGGACAAGGTCATGCCGCGCTCGCCAATTATGGTGTCATAACCCTCGGGCAATTTGTCGATAAACTCAGCGGCGTTCGCCATCTCGGCGGCTTTGATAATTTCTGCCCGCGAAGATCCAGGTTTTCCATACGCAATGTTCTGCCACACCGGCGCATGAAACAAGACCGTGTCCTGCAGGACAAAGCTCATCTGTTGCCGCAAAGACTTTTGCTGGAACTGCTTGATATCGGTGCCGTCGATCTTGATCCCGCCCTCTGATGGGTCGTAGAAGCGAGCCAGCAGGCTGATGATGCTTGTTTTTCCCGCGCCCGTGGGGCCGACCAGGGCCGACACGTGTCCGGTTTCGATTTTGAAGCTGACGTTTTTCAAGGTCGGGGTATCGGGCGTGTAAGAAAAAGAAACGTGATCGAATTCGATTGCTCCCTTGAATGTTGGCGCGCGCTTCGCTTTGGGCAAGTCTTTGACGTCCAACTCGGTCTCCAGAACTTCCTGCAGGCGTTCGTAGCCGACCGCCGCTTTCGAATATGTGTCCGTCATCTTCGAAATTTCCTGCATCGGCTTGTACATCTTGCCGAGATAAAGAATGAATACGACGAGCGAGCCCGCGGTCAGCGACCCGGTCATCACCAAACGCGCACCAAACCACAGCACCAGACCCGTTCCCACCGCGACTACAATCCCGACCAGCGGCGTCAGCTTGGCTTTGAGAGTCCGCGCCCGCAATGCGACTTCCACCGCTTCCAGGCTCTCCTGCTCCAGTCTGCGGACCTCGTAGTCCTCACGGGCGAAAGCCTTCACCACGCGAATCGAAGAAAGCACCTCTTGCACCACCGAAGTTATTTCGCCTTCTTTCTTTCGCACTTCGCGAGCCGCTTTTTTGATTCGCCGCGTATAGCTGTACACCATCACAAAGAGAATGGGCACAACTGACAACGCGATGAGCGTGAACTTCCAGTTCAGCCAGAACATTACGGCGATCATTCCCAAAAGCGTCAACGCGTTGATCAGGACGCCCAGCAGTCCGTTCATGATGAAGCTCTGGATGGCTTCAATGTCGTCGGTAACGCGGCTGATCAGGTCGCCGGTGCGTTTGTTGTCGTGGAAAGCCAGTGACAGCTTTTGAATATGGGCGTAAATCGTGAGGCGAAGGTCATAGCTGATCCATTGCGCGACGCTGGTGGTCAGATATTTCTCTGCATAGGTGCAAATGGCATCGAGGACGGCAATCGCCAGCACCGCGGCGCATGCGAACTTCAATACAGCGATCGCCTCGGTACCAACCATCCGGTGGATGATCTTCATTGTCCATGCATGACTAGAGTGCGACCGCAGAACATCATCCAGCACGATCTTGAGCGGCCATGGCTGCAGCAGGTTGGCCGCGCTTTCACCTGCGATCGCAATGAAACCGAGGAGGAGAGATCCTATATGCGGCCGCAGCAGGCTGCCGATGCTGATCTTCTTGCGCTTCCGGCTCTCGCGAACCAATGCCTCAGGTGCAGCCTTCGGTTGGATATCCATGTGCTCAGGTTTCGATGGAATGGGCTGTGGAGGAGTTGCACGGGGCTGCAGCTAGCTTGTTTCAATTGGCGAGGCATCAAGTGCTGGACATAATAAAGGGCGGCATGCGCCGCCCTTTATCACAACTATTGGTCTTATTTCGAATAAACCAGATGGCCGCGACGGTTCTGCTGCCAACATTGCTCGTTGTGTTCGGTGCAGAACGGCTTCTCTTTGCCGTAGCTGACGGTCTTAACGCGGTCCGCCGAAACTCCCGCGGAGACCAAGGCATTTTTCACCGAACTGGCGCGGTTGTCGCCAAGCGCAAGGTTGTATTCCGTTGATCCACGCTCATCGCAGTGTCCCTCAACCGTGAAGCTGATGTTTGGATGCTGCTGCAGGAAGCTAGCGTCGGCCTGAATAGTCGCTTGATCGCTCGCCCGAATATCGGACTTGTCGTAATCGAAGTAAATGTCCTTCATGTTTTGCGAGAACAATTGTTCGTCGCTCGCCGAAGGCTGTACCGGCGGCGGTGGAGGCGGCGGCGCATTTACCGTGACCCGAGCGGTTGCGGTCTGAGTTCCGCCATCGCCCTTTGCCGTCAATGTGTAGGTGGTGGAGTCGGTCGGGTTCACCTGCTTCGTCCCGGTGGCCTGCACGGTGCCAATGCCTCCGTCGATGCTGATGTCGGTGGCGTTCGTCGTCTGCCACGTAAGTGTGGAAGAACCTCCTTTATCCACAGTATCGGGGCTCGCAGTAAGGGTTGCGGTTGGTTGGGGTGGTGGCGGCGGTGGTGGCGGCGGTGGTGGGGCTGCTTTTTTATGACAGGCGCCAAGCAGCATGATCGCACTCAACGCGAAGACGAGGGCGAAATACCTCAAAGTCGATTGTTTCAATTTGTTCCTCCCAAATTTTCGCGCATCTTGCGAAGCGCGTTTCCATGCGGACGGTTATTGTCTATCAGACATATCAGGAACTCACATCTAAGTACAAGTGCAAATCTACTTCCAACTCCAGTCAGGTTCCGAATTACCACTCGAGGTCGTTAACTGTTTCTGATTGGTACCATCGGCCAGCATGCTCCAGACCTGTAAAGAACCAGAGCGAGTTGACTGAAAAACGATGTGGCGGCCATCTGGCGACCACGATGGAAAATCGTTTCTGCCGCCGTCGTGGGTCAATTGCACGAACTGCTTACTGACAATATCCATGATGTAGATATCTTCCGAACCGGGCGCTCCTGGCCCATAGTGGCGCATCCAGGAAAATGCCAGCAGTTGGCCATTGGGCGACCAGGACGGCGAGACGGCATATCCCTGGTCCGTAATTTGCTGGACGTTGGTGCCGTCCGATCCCATGACGTATATTTGCGGGAGGCCGGTGCGTCCGCTGACCCACGCGATTTGCGATCCCGTTTTGCGGTTCCAGACGGGAGAAACGTCAGGGCCTTTGGAAGTAGTGATCCGGTGCAGGTTTCCGCCGGATTGGTCGATAACGTAAATTTCTGGATCGCCTGAGCGCGAAGACGAGAAGGCGAGCTTTCCTCCCTCCGGCGACCACGCAGGCGAGAGGTTCGTTCCAGCGAAACGGGGGAAGGACACAAGCCGGTTGAGGTCGAACGAGAACATCCGGATTTCCCATCCTGACCCGGTGAACGAACTGAAAGCGAGTCGTGAACCGTCGGGCGAGACGTGCGGCGAAAGGGAAATGGAGCCTAGAGTCGTGATGGGATGCTGGTTGGCCCCGTCATAATCCATAGCCCAGATTTCTTTGTGCCCACTGCGCGAGCTCACGTAAAAGATCTGAGTCTCCGCGATGCCATTGATGCCGCCGCCCAGCCGGAAAATGATTTCATCGGCGAACTTGTGAGCGATGATTCGCACCGACTGGGTGGTTGCGGTGTCGGTGTATTGCTTGCCGAGAACTTGGGGCGAGGCAGTGTTCTTCACATCGTAAAGCCAGCCTTGCACCGTGACATTACCATTGGCCGCGCCCAGGTTCCCAAAAACCAGCATGGCGGCATTCGCCGGCGCGCCGCTCCAAGCCTCGAACTTCACATCGGTAGGAGCGCCGACCTGCCCCAGCGGATAGAAACTCTTCGACGCCATATCAAACAGGCCGGCATTGTCGAGATCATTCCACAGCGTGTCATTGAAAGTTTTCAATAATTCAGTATTTTGCGGTTCCTGACTGGAAGGTTTGAAATCGGGAACCGCGATGCGAATTTTCTCGACACCGAGTCCGGTGCCAGTCTTGATCCAATCCTGCGCGCTGACCTTGATTGCGCCGAAGAGAACTAGCGAGAAAAAAACAAAGCAGGAAAATCGCGAAATCACTGGAATGAGTCGTATCGTATTACGACAGAAGGGTTTTCTCAAGGATCTGCTATGCATAGTTTGGTTCCATTTGCACAAATCTTATGAAGTAAGAACTCATCTCTTGTAGTCGAACCAGAATTCCACGCTGACTTTGCTCCCCGGATAATCCGGTGGCAGCGGGCCAAAGGTGTCGATTCGCTGCAGCGCTCGCAATGCCGACGTATCCAGCGACGGCACTCCGCTCGATTGCTCGACCTGTATGTGTGAAGGACGTCCGCCGCGATCGATGTCGAAGGTCACATATACCCGGTTCGCATTCTGAATTCGCGGATCAACTTCGTACTTCAGCCAGTTTTCCGAAACTTTCTGGTTCACCACCCGCACATACCAGGCGAAGCGCGATCCGAAATCGCCACCTCCGCCGGTGAAACCAAATCCACCTTTGGCGGCGCCTGCGGAAAAAAGCGCGTACGGTCCCGCGGCTGGCCCACCTTCACCAAAAGGAACCACATTGCTCGCCTGCTCCTGCGGTTCGGGCTTTGGCTGACGTTGCGTCTCTGTCGGCTGTTTTGCCGGCTTCCGCTTTGCATTCTTCTCCGGAATCGGAATTGCCGTTGGTTCTTCGACCACAGGCTTCGGTTCTGACTTCGATATTCCCTTCGATTCGGTTGCCAGTACACTTTGTGTTTGCACCGGATTCGCAGGCAACGGAACGTTGCTCACCAGCGAGACTCCCATCGCGCTGCCGCCGCCTCCGGCGGCCCAATTCGATCCATGTCCGCCGGTTGCAAACCATGCATACGCGATGATCGCCACAGTGACGCCGACGTGCAGCGCCGCCGACCACGCCAGGTTGTGCCCCCAGCGTTCGTGCTCAAAAAAAATCTCACCGGTTGGCATGGGTTTCAAGCGGCTGGGTCACGATGCTGACATTGGTAATGCCCGACTGCTTTACCGCGTCCATGACCGTCGCGAATGCGCCGAACGGCACATCTTCATCGGCGCGCAGGAAAATCGATTGATGTTGCGGATCGCGGATCTTCTGCCGGAGCTTGGCCCCGATCTCGTTAATGTTGACCGGATCGTTTCCCAGAAATACCTGCTGCTTCTTGTTAATGCTGATCACCATTCGTTCTTCGGTGATCTCCTTGACGGTGCGGGTTTTGGGCACTGCAACTTCAATGCCGGACTGCAACACCGGTGCCGTCACCATAAAAATGATGAGAAGCACCAGCACTACGTCGACCAACGGCGTGATGTTGATGTCGGAAAGAGCAATTTGTGTCCTGCCGTTCGAAGCGGTGAATGCCATTACCGCCGGACCTCCTCGGCTACGCGCGAGGCCATAGGTTGCCGCTCGACGGCATTTAGCATTTCGAGAGAAAAGTCGTCGCAGCGAGCGGCGAAGTCGCGGATGGAGCCGCCAATCAGGTTGTATGCGATCACGGCGGGAATAGCGACGACCAATCCGCCGGCAGTGGTGATCAGAGCTTCTGAAATTCCAGGCGCGACTGCGCGCAATGTTGCTGCGCCGCTGGTGCCGAGCCCATGGAACGCGTCGATAATTCCCCAGACCGTACCGAATAATCCGACGAACGGCGTCACCGCGCCCGTGATTGCGAGCCACGGAAGATTGCGTTCGAAACGCGTCATCTCTTCCGAAGAAGCAATCTGCATGGATCGCTGCACCGCCAGCGGATTTCTCAGCGAGCCAGATGATCCCACTTGGCGCTCAAATTCCCGGTACCCAGACTGAAATACTCCGACCAGCGGGCTGGGACGAAATTGTTCTGAAACCGCTCCCATATCCTGCAGACGCTGCGCCCGGCGGAACGCGCGCAAAAACCTGCCGCTCTGGACGCGAGCACGTTTGATGATGTTCCATTTGGAAAGAATGATAGACCAGGAAACCAAGCTGAAAACCAGAAGAATGAACAGCACAGCTTGGGCTACAGGTCCCGTTTCGCGTACGAGATCAACGATATCGCCGCCGATGAATAGAGCAGGAGAGAGATACTGATGCATTTGATTTTTCAGGGAACGCCAGTGCTTGATTATAGACGAGGAATTCAGCTAATCCTGTGGACGTATTCAATCCATTACTCTCTTCGGTGCACAGTGGTCGCGTGTCTTCGGCCCGGCATCTTAAGCCGGGTGAGCAATTAAATAATCCGGGAACTCAGATCAGAGTTCCTGCCAGGAGGAAGTATGTCCCATTATGGCCTGTTGCGCGATTATCGCTTTGAGGACCTCAATACTACGGATGATATTCGCGGCGCCGCGATATACGGCCGCGACGACGAGAAACTAGGGAAGATTGACGACGTAATTTTTGATCATTCCACCGGCTCCATAAAGTATGTGGTCGTCGACACCGGCGGCTGGTTCTCCACCAGGAAGTTCCTGGTTCCCTCTCAACGTCTGCAATCCTCGACGAAGCACGACGGCGATTTCACTGTCAACGTCGATAAGCAGCAGATTGAAGCCTTTCCCCCGTACAACGAATCCGAGCTGCACTCGGATGAGAAGTGGAAGGATTATGAGAAAAAATTCGACCGGGCGTGGGAGTCGGGGCCGGTACAACACCGCCAGGGCTCGGACCGCGACATTACGCCCACGCCGTCTGAGATGCCCGCACAATCAGGGTCGATTGGAAGCCAATTGACTCCGAGCGAAAGAGCTGAAGTGAACTCGCGAATCATTCCAGCTGGCGCTAACGAGGTGAACATCGAATCGAGCGCGGTAGGAATTGGTTCGCGATGGTCGAACTTCGAAGACCGGCTTCGCCAAAGGCGGAAAGAGGTCACCCGGGCTTGCACTACCTGCACGGTTTCTCCATCACAGGAAAGTTTGACGCAGGAGCGCAAGGCCAGCTAACCCGGCAATTGCTATATAACTCGCAGTGGGCGTCTTTTCCTAACCGAAGAGGCGCCAGTACTGTTTTTGCAATGCCCCTTCTCGCACGAGCGATTTGCTGTCATTATTCTAATGCCGCAATGTCTGCTCAAAGTAGCGCTATAGTCCCTGTCGTAGGCTCGGGCGTTTTCCCGAGCCTGGTCTTCGTCCATGGCCCGGAGCAAAGGACCCTCGTTCTTGACCACACGCCGTTCAGCGTTGGCCGCAAAATGGACAAGGACCTGGTGATCGCTGATCCTCGTGTCTCTCGCGATCATGCCCTTCTCGTTTCTGTGAACGGTAAGGTTTTCGTAGAGGACCAGGGAAGTAAGCACGGTACGTTCGTGAACGGCGAACGCATAGAGCGCAAGCAACTGGAACCTAATGATCGGGTCGAGTTCGGCGCACGCGACACCATCTTTGCGATCTTTCATCCTCAGCATGACACTTCAAATACCGCTCGGGATTTCCTGAGCCAGATTTCAGAGATCCAGATATCCAGCGAAGTAAGTGACCTGGAAAAGCTGACCTTCTTTCTGGAGGCCGCGCGCAAGCTCAACACCGCGGGGGTGCTGGACGAAATCCTGCTCACGCTGCTGGACGTGACCCTGAAGCTCACCGGGGCGGACCGCGGCTACGTTTTCCTCAAAGACGGTGATGGCAAACTGCGGTTGGCCGCCGGGCGGAACTCCAAGGGCGACCTGTTACTCGACGACACCACCATTTCGCATTCCATTCTCGATGATGCGTTGCGTTCGAATTCTGAATTTCTGCTCACTGATACCAGTCGATCGCTCGATCTTTCTGGCCGACAGAGCATCGTTGCCTACGATTTGCGTACGGTGATCTGCATTCCGCTGCGCAAGCTGCAGGTTCAGACTCGCAGCCGCGGCGCCACAGAAGCTTTGCCCACCGGTGAGGTAATGGGAGCCCTGTATGTGGATTCGCGTTTTGCATCGCGTGATATTTCGAAGGTCAGTGGGGACATCCTGCATGTAGTAGCCACCGAAGCGGCGTCGTTAATTGAAAACGCTCGTCTGGTGCAGGCCGAAGAAGAGTCGCGCCGGTATCAGCAGGAACTGGCAATTGCTGCATCTATCCAGCAAAGCCTGATGGCGGTGACCATCCCGGATGTGACCTTCGCGAGACTGCATCCTAAAAATATTTCATGCAAAGCCATCGGCGGAGACTTTTACGACGCGGTGAACACTCCGCATGGTCTGGCGATTGTGCTCGCTGATGTCGCAGGGAAAGGGGTCTCTGCCGCGATATTGGCCTCCACGCTGCAGGGCATGATCAACTCCCAGTTGACCGCCGGGATGCCTCTGGCTGAAATCGTAGCTTCCGCCAATCGCTTTCTCACCAGCAAGCGCATCGGCGAAAAATACGCCACCGTGGTCATCGCTCGTTTGCGCCACGATGGGGAACTGGAATACGTCAACTGCGGACATATACCGCCACTTTTGGTTTGCAACAATGAAGTCATTCGTCCCGCACACGGAAATCTGCCGGTCGGTCTGCTCGCCGATACCACCTACGAAAGCGACCACTACAGCCTGCATCCCGGTGACCGCCTTGTTCTTGTGACGGATGGCGTCACCGAAGCAGAAAATGCTGTCGGCGACTTCTTCGATAACGAGCGTCTGGAGGCGGCGGCAAAACAAGGCGGCATGCAAGAAATATTCAATGCCGTAACCGAGTTCTGCGGCA
Organism: uncultured Acidobacteriota bacterium; assembly: GCA_963703465.1. Classification (GTDB taxonomy): domain Bacteria; phylum Acidobacteriota; class Terriglobia; order Terriglobales; family Acidobacteriaceae; genus Gp1-AA145. The sequence goes on from CAVPEQ010000007.1 coordinate 131,245, forward strand.
GCACGCCTCTCAATGATGACTGCACCATCGTAGAGATAGTGTTTCATGGTTGAGCGTTCTTCAAACTCAGCATCCCTTTTTGGACTAACGTCTCGCGGAGGTTTGCGAACGCGGTCGTCGCTGTTCCTTTTTCTATTGCTGCTGGTCAAATCTGTAGCTGGGCAGGCGGGTTCAGGCAGCGCAGTAAATACGGAAAATCGGGATGAGCTGGCGCGCATCGTCGGCTATTCCATGATGAGCGGAGGCGCATCGCAATTTCTTGAGGCGTTGAGCGATAACATCGGCGGACGAATAACCGGAAGCCCCGAATCCAAAGCCACTGCTGACTTGATTCTCCACACATTAAAAGATGCCGGGTTCGACAACGCCCATTTTGAGGAATACACCATTAACCGTGGCTGGCAGCACGGGCCTGCAACTGGCGCGGTAATCAGCCCTGTGCACCGCGATCTGTATGTGGCCTCATACGGTTGGGCGCCGGGAACTCCGGGGCCGGTCGAAGTCCCAGTTGCTGACATTGGCGCAACCGGAGACGGGCGCTCGCCGCTGCCTGATCGAGTGCGTGGTGCGGCCGTACTGGTGGATTTGGGAAGCAACGGCCTTTCTACTAATTACGTCGCCACACGGCATTTACTCGCACGTCAGTTGGCAAGCGCGGGCGCCGCGGCAATGTTCATCGTTTCTGACAAACCCGACCGCATGCTGTACACCTCGGCATTTCTGATCTATCCGCGCGGTCCGTTGCCGATTGTTTCGATTGCCAAAGAAGACGCGGCTTTTGTGCGGCGATTGCTTAACCATGGCCCGGTAAAAATTCGGCTGGATATCCAGAATTCATTCAGCAACGGTCCGGTGCCAGAACGAAATGTAGTTGCCGATTTGGTCGGAAAAGACCCCAGCGAAATGGTGTTGCTCACGGCCCACTTCGATTCGTGGGATCCGGCCCAGGGCGCGAATGATAACGGCGGGGAAGTCGCAACCGTTCTCGAAGCCGCGCGAATTTTAAAAGCCCTGAAGATTCAACCGCGGCATACCATTCGTTTCGTATTCTTTTCTGGAGAAGAACAGTCAGACCTCGGCTCGCGTGCCTACGTTGCGCAACATAAACAAGAGTTGGACAAGATTCGCGCAGTCTTCAACACGGATGCCGGAATTCAAACCCCGCTTGGGTTCAAACTTTATGGCCGCACCGATCTTGAATCCAGCACTAGAAAACTAATCGCGCCTCTCGCTCCGCTAGGCGCCGATCGCGTGTTCACCGACGCGGACTTCGATTCGGATGAAGAATCGTTCATGGTTGTTGGCGTTCCCGCGTACTCGCTGGCGGTTGAGCCTGCAGATTATTACGCGCGGCATCACACCATCATTGACACCTTCGAGCGAATCGATCCACGTATGTTAAGTCTGCACACGGCTGTGTTGGCCGGCGCCGGATACATCTTCGCTAACGCCGACGAACGCCCCGGACGCAGGCTCAATCCAGACGAGGTCAAGCAGTTGTTGCAACGCACCAACTTAGAGTCGCTGTATGAATTGGATTATCCCGGCGAAAGGCCTTACTGAGCGGCCTACTGAATTTTTGAGAGATGATCTTTTTGCTCAAGGTCTTTTGAAATCGCCGCCGGGTTTTCTACCAGCGGGAGTCTGAACCAGAAGACAGACCCGTGGCCCAGTTCGCTGTTCACGCCCGCGCGTCCGCCGTGATTCAGTACGATGTGCTTCACAATTGCCAGCCCCAGGCCGGTGCCGCCAGCCTCTCGCGAGCGGGCTTTGTCCACGCGATAGAAGCGCTCAAATAATCTCGGCAAATGCTCGGAAGGAATGCCGGGCCCAAAATCGCGGACATAAAACTCTGCCTCGCCGCCGCGCTCCACCACACCGATTTCAATTTTCTTGTTGCCGGATGCGTATTTCAAAGCGTTGTCGATGAGATTGGCGAAGACCTGATGAATTGCCTCTTTATCCGCCACAACTTCGAGATCACCCGACTCAGCTATCTCAATGGTTACACCCCGGTTTCGAGATATTTCGCTGAACGAAGCTTGCGCTTCTCGCAGTAGTTCGCGTGAAGACACCGGAACCTCTTGCAAACGGTCCTCGCCAGACTCTACGCGCGCCAGCGTGAGCAAGTCTTCGGTGAGCCGGCTCATCCGTTGAGCATTACGCCGAATAATTTCCAGAAACTCGCGGGCCTTTGGATCGAATGATTCGTCGATCAAAGTTTCGGTATATCCGAGCAAAGACGTCAACGGAGTGCGCAGTTCGTGCGAGACATTCGCAATAAAATCGCGGCGGGTGCGCTCCACGCGGGCGATTGCAGTGTTGTCACGCAGCACGCAGACCGCGCCTCCATCGGGCAATGGCGCAGAAGTCATGCCGAAGGTGCGGCCCGGAGCCACCGAGAAAAGCGTCACGCTGTGGGGCTTCTGCTGGTCCAAGACGTCGCCGACGACCCGCAGAAAATCAGGGTCGCGCACTGCGCGGATCAACGGCAATCCCACCGAAATACTGCTGGCAGCGAGCTTCTTCATCGCGCCATTGAACCATGCCACCTCGCGCTTGGGCGATACTGCGACAACCGCGTCTTCCATGCTGTTCAGCAAAGTTTCCAGCTGCAATCGGCTGCTTTCAAGATTGCGAAAGTTGGTTTCCAGTTGGCGTGCGGTCTTGTCGAGCGTGATTGCCAGGGTGGCAATCTCGTCACTGCCGGACTCGGGCAGGCGGGCCGATAGATTGCCCGCGGCAATCTCCTGCGCGAAGGCCACCATCTTGCGCAAGCGGCGGGCGACACTCTCCGCTCCGATCAATGCGACCAGGAAGCCTGCTAAAAGTGAAACTGCGGACGCTTCCAGCAATTCCCGTTGAACCCGGTGCCCCACCTGCTCGATCGAAGACAGAGGATACGCCAGCCGGACAGCACCGAAAGATGTGGGCGCCGCCGCATACCGGAATGGTATTCCTAAAGTGTGGCTGGTTCGAGTATCCAGTTGTGCCTTGCCGGCGAGCGCGGAAATGAATTCAGGCCGGGTCGCGTGATTCTCCATTTCGGGTGCATTTGCTTCTGAATCCGCCAGAACTTTTCCCGACCGATCGATAATGGTTGCGCGAGCGTGTGCGGATGCCGCCACTTCGTTCGCCAGTTGTTGGAAGGGAAATGATCCCGCTTCGTGATTGGCGCGGGAAGCAAACATTTGAACTTTGTCTTGCAGGTTTCGATCTACTTCTGAACGTAAAGACGCTTCCCAGTGTCGCCGAACAAACACGTCCAGCGTGATGGTTGAAACCACCACGACGACAATAGTAAGGAGGAGAAGCTTCAGGAAAACGCGCTTAGTCACTTACGGACCTCGAACATGTACCCGGCGCCCCGTACGGTGTGGATGTGTTTGGGCTTTTCCGGATCACGTTCTATTTTCTCCCGCAATCGCCGTACGTACACGTCAACTATACGAGGCGTGACGAAAGCTGTCTCCTGCCAAACCGCGTCCAGCAAGCTTTTTCGGGTGAACACTCGTCCGGGGTGCGAAGCCAGGAATTCGATCAATCGAAATTCGGTAGCGGTGGTCATCGCAGGTTCATTGCGCACGGTCAGACGCATAGCGGCGGTATCGATCACAATGTCGCCGGCGCGCACGATTTCTTTTTTCATCGGCTGTTCAAAACGCCGCAGCACAGCTTTCACTCGCGCTACGACTTCTTTTGGGCTGAAGGGCTTGGTGATGTAATCGTCGGCGCCGATTTCGAAGCCACGCAAGCGGTCCGATTCCGCGGTTCGCGCGGTCACGAACACAATTGGGATGCCCGCGAGAGACGAATTGTTGCGGATCGATTTGGCCACGTCCAGACCGCTGTTGCCGGGCACCATAATGTCCAGAATAACCAGTGCGGGCCGCCGGGTATGCATTTCATCGAGAAATCCGGAGCTCGTAGGAAACCAGGAAACTCCGTAACCCGCCGGCTGTAGGTGATGCTTGAGCAATCCGGCAATATCAGGATCGTCCTCAAGAATGAAAATTGCAGGGTTGATAGGTTGGGCCATGAGCTAACTTCCTACGGAGCGATGGCCGGCGCCGTGCCGCACATCGGCTCCGCGAATCCAGAAAATTACGTCTTCCGCAATGTTGGTCGCGTGGTCCGCAACCCGCTCCAGGTTCCGCGCAATAGAGAGCGCGTCCAGTGCTTGTACCGCGCCGTCAGGCTGCGATTGCATATAACGCGAGAGCGCAGCAAACGCTTCGTGATTCAAGCGATCGATCTCATCATCAGCCTCAAGCACGTGTTTAGCGAGGTCAGGGTCGCCTTCGATGAAGGAGCGCAATGCGTCCCGTATCATGGCGCGAACCCGTGTCGCCATGGCCGGAATATCCACCGGCAGCTCTGACGGAGGCAGTTCGATCATATTCATCACCCGCTGTACGATGTTCACCGCCTGATCGCCAACCCGTTCGAGGTCTGCGTTGATCTTGATCACCGCGAGGATGAAGCGCAGATCGATCGCCATGGGCTGTTGCATAGCGAGCAGATCGATAGCGAACTCATCTACTTCGCGCTCCGCCCGATTGATGCCGGCTTCACTGGCAATAACCCGCTGGCAAAGCACCGGATCGCGCTGCGAATAGGCCTGGACGGCCAAGTCGATCGCTTGCTCCGCCATTCCGGCCATGGCCAGAATGCGATGTTTGAGCTCGTCGAGCTCCTGATGAAAACGAATTCTTGTCATCCGAACCTGCCGGTAATGTAGTCTTCCGTTCGCTTGTCTGACGGATTAGTAAAAATTTTCTCCGTCTTGTCGAACTCAATCAAATTGCCCATAAGGAAAAATCCGGTAAATTCGGCGACGCGCGACGCCTGCTGCATGTTATGAGTGACGATCACGATCGTCAGCTTTTGCTTCAACTCAAAGATAAGATCTTCGATCTTCGCCGTCGAGATGGGATCCAGCGCCGACGCCGGTTCGTCCATCAACATTACTTCGGGCTTCACAGCCAAAGCGCGCGCGATGCAAAGGCGCTGCTGTTGGCCTCCTGAAAGACTCGCTCCGGATTTCTTCTTGAGCACGTCCTTTACTTCATCCCAAAGCGCAGCTTGTTGCAGAGAATGCTCGACAACCTCGTCCAGTGTCCGCCGATTGCGCGTGCCGTTCAGCTTTAGCCCGGCCGCTACGTTGTCATAAATTGTCATCGAAGGGAAGGGATTTGGCTTTTGAAATACCATGCCGACCTTGCGGCGCACGTCGACCGCCGGCATGTTGTAAATGTCTGTTCCGCCAACTTCGACTTTGCCCTCAGCTTTTGCTTCCGGGTTAGTCTCATGCATCCGGTTTAGGCAGCGGATGAAGGTGGACTTGCCGCAGCCCGAAGGCCCAATGACTGCAGTCGCGTGCCTGGCTTCAACCGACATGTTGATGCCGTGCAGCGCCTCGGTCTTTCCGAACCACGCCTTTAAATCGCGAACCTCGACCGCGGTAGCCATAGCTTAGCGCGCCCCTCCCAGCATGCGGCGCATGAAGAAAAATCGGACGAGGGTGGTCGTACCCACAATCAAGATTACGAGCATCAGCGCGCCCGCCCAAGCCTGACGGTGCCAATCATCATAAGGGGTAATCGCATAGGTGAAAATTTGCAGCGGTAGCGCAGCAATCGGTTCCCGAGCGCTGTAGCTCCAGAACTGATTTCCAAATGCGGTAAACATCAGGGGCGCCGTCTCGCCCGCGACCCGGGCAAAAGCCAGCATGACGCCGGTGATGATGCCGGCACGCGCGGTTGCCAAGGTAATGGAAATTGTCGTTCGCCACTGCGGTATACCAAGGCCAAAGGCAGCCTCTCGCACCGCATGCGGCACCAGCAAAAGCATTTGCTCGGTGGTACGCGCAACCGTTGGCACCATCATGATTGCCAAGGCCACTCCGCCTGCGAACGCGGAAAAGTGTTTTTGCGGAATTACGACCAGTCCATAAGCCACCAGCCCTATGACGATGGAAGGAACTCCGTTTAAAACATCTGATGTAAACCTGACCAATTGCCCGAGTCGGTTGCGGCCAAACTCTGCCAAATAAATTCCCGCTCCGATTCCGACCGGCACGCCAAACAGGCTAGCGATACCCAGGATCATCACCGAGCCCAAGAGAGCGTTGGCCATGCCGCCTCCAGGCTCTCCTACTGGCTTGGGAGTCTGTGTAATGAACGACCAGTTCAACGAGCCAGCGCCCTTCAGCACCAGATACGCGAAAATCGCGATCAAAGTGCATACCACTATTACCGACAAACTTGCGGCCAGTCCGGTGAAGAAATAATCCGTCATTTGGCGACGAAGGCTGATTTGGCGTCTAAGCATTGGTCCTCGCTGGCGTTCCTCGAGTGACCGTCCAGACCATCAGCCCGGCAAGAATATTCACAATGATCGTGACAATAAACAGCGCCAGTCCGATCTCGATCAGCGCGCTGCGATGCAGGTCGCTGGTGGCCTCATTGAATTCGTTGGCGATGACACTGGCCATGGTGTATCCGGGCGCCAGCAGGGACTTCGCAATCGCGGGATTGTTGCCGATCACCATGGTGACGGCCATGGTTTCGCCCAGGCCACGACCCAGGCCAAGAATGACCGCTCCCATAATTCCTGCGCGTGCGTTCCGCAGCACCGCCATGCGGATCATCTCCCAACGCGTAGCTCCCAGCGCTAATGCCGCTTCGCGCTGCGGTTGCGGGACCACTATCAGTACCTCACGGGTGATCGACGAGATAATCGGGATGATCATGATCGCCAGGACCACACCCGCTGCCAGCATGCCAATGCCATAAGCCGGGCCGTCGAAAAGTCCTGTCCACGCGAAATATTTCATGAGCCACGGTTCGACGGTCAGGCGCAGAATGGGTACCAGAACGAACATCGCCCACAGTCCGTAAATGACGCTGGGGATTGCCGCCAGTAGTTCGGTGGCGTAAGAAATTGGTTTGCGCAAGGGCCGCGGGCACATCTCGGTGACAAAGACCGCTACCGCAACTGCCAGCGGTACCGCGATAAATAATGCGACCAGTGATGAAACTACCGTCCCAAAAATAAATGGAAGGGCGCCGAAGCCTCCTGAGACCGGGTCCCATTCGCTGCCAAAGAAAAAGTGAATTCCGAATTTCTGCCAGGCGAGTGCAGAACCTTGAACTAATTCCGCAACAATCAGCCCCACGATGCCGAGGACGACCAACGCCGCGACGATCATCAGCCCTTTGAAGCCGGAATCCAAACTAATGATCGATTTTTTCCATGCCGGAACCGCTCGCGTTGGATTCACAAGGGAGACTTTAGATGATTCAGATGACGGCATGTTTTTTGGAGTGCCTGGGTCAAAGGTTTGTCGTACCGCGGATCTTTGAGAAATGTGTGGCTCACGTGCTGCTCCCATGAGCTTGCCGCTCCGTCATTGCCAGCTCTGAATTTCCAAGAGTTTCGGTAGAAACAAGGGTCAAAAAGACAACGCGTAATGTGTGAGGGCCGGCCAAAGCCGACCCCCGGGAATAACTATTTGATCCCTTTAACCGCTTCTAGTTCCTTTTGCTTGACGGACGCTGGCAACGGAGCATAGTTCAATTGTGTGACCATGGCTTGACCTTGCTCTAACATCCAGCCCAGAAAGTCGGCAACGGCTTTTTCTTTAGTTGCGTCCTTCCACTGCTTTGGAATCAGCAAGTAGGTGAAACTGGAAATCGGATATGCTTCCTTGCCCGGCGCATTAGTAATGGACACCCGAAAATCGCTGGCTGACATTTTGGCGCCTTCGGCTGCCGCCGTGGTTGACTCGAGACTCGCCTTGACGAAGTTTCCCGACGAGTTCTTTACCGGACCGAATGTGATTTTGTTCTGCAAGGCATAGATCAGTTCCACGTATCCGATCCCGCCTTCCATCTGCCGGATCATTCCCGCGACGCCTTCATTGCCTTTTGCACCCAACCCGACCGGCCAGCTTACCGAAGTGTTGCTTCCAACTTTTGACTTCCAGTCCGAACTGATTTTCGACAAATAGTCGGTAAACACGAATGTCGTGCCGCTGCCATCAGACCGATGGAGCACGACGATGCTTTTGTCAGGGAGCTTCAGGTCAGGATTTGCTGCGGCGATAGCCTTGTCGTTCCAATTGGTAATCGTTCCCAGGTAAATTCCCGCCAGAATTTGTGGCGTGAATTTTATGTCCCCGCTGATCCCGGGAACGTTGTAGGCAGGAACCACGGATCCCAGCACCGTGGGAAGCTGGAGAATCGGCATGGGCATTTGCTTCGCCTTGCTGTCATCCAATGGCATGTCACTGGCGCCAAAATCCACAGTCCCAGACTGCAACTGGCGGATTCCGCCGCCGCTCCCGATCGATTGGTAGTTGATCTCGATATCCGAATGCAGGTTGTGGTATTCGTTAAACCACTTAGAATAAATCGGATAGGGGAAGGTCGCGCCGGCAGCATTGAGCTTTGTCTGGGCCGACGACGAAAGCGCCACTAACAGCAGCGCGAATAATGGGGAAAGTTTTCTCAAGTTGAAGTCTCTCCTGAAAAGTTCATCGATCAGTCTGATTAGAAGGCTCGGCGAGTTAAAGGACGATGAACCCCGTGTTAACAGTTCACAAAATTCATCAAACCTCTCAGAGTGTTGAATCTACAAGAACATTTAGACTAGTGGTTTGCGGGACCGGCCCCGGACGAAAACGAACTCATGAGAATCGATCTGCGAAAAATTGTACTCACGACATTAACTCTCGCTCTCGCCGCCTCCGGGCAAGGCAATGCCCCTATGAGCCCGATCGCCCACCAGGATTCTGGGAAAATCATACAGTTTTTGAGTTCTACCATTTCCTGGTATCGCCAGCGTGCTGCCGAAGACAAACTCGTCAACGAACCCACGGACCTGACATTTGCGCAGGAGAATGCCCGGGTCGCCGATCAGGTGGTACAGCAGGCCTTCGAGTATGGCCGCAACGAAGCCCAACTCCAGAACAAGAGTCACACCGAAAAACAGACGCAGGGCGGGAACTCTCCTGAATATCAAAGGCTCGCGCAGGCGCTACAAAAACTGGAACAGCAAATTCAGGACACTCAGGCAGAGATTCAATCCAATCGCGAAAAGCTGACTGTAGGGGCGGCTGCGAAACGCCGATATGCCCAGGCGCAGATTCAGGAGCTTCAGGGCGAATTGGGACTGCTCAACGCTCGCCACGACGCCCTGCAGGCAATGGCGGAGTTTGTGAATTCCAGTGGAAGCGGCAACCGGGTCGGATTGCGCGCGCAAGTTGAGGAGCTTTCGCACTCCGTGCCGGCCGCATTGAGCACTCCGCCTGGAACCAGCCAGCCTAATGCAACTGCGGCAACAACATCCTCGGCGAAAATAGTTACCACGAAGCCGCAGCCTTCGGGGATCTGGGGACTTTCCACAGATTTGATCCACCTCTCAGGCAAACGGCGGTCACTCAAAGACGTCCTCGCAACTACGGGCAATCTTAAAAAAGCTGGGGACGACTTGCGAGCTCCACTGATTGGAGACCTGCAAAATCTGATTCACCAGGGAGATCAGCTCTTTGCCGCCGCCGATACGGCAACTCCAGAGGATTTGGCGCAACAGACTCAGCAACTGGACGCACTGACCGCGCAATTCAAGCAGGTGACGACGACGCTGTTGCCTCTCAGCAAAGTCGGAGTGCTGCTTGGGATTTATCAGACCACATTGACGAACTGGCGGGATTCCATTCGCGATGAGGAGCGCGATGATTTGCGCCAGCTGCTGCTCAGGCTGGGTGTGCTGGCGCTCATGATCGCTCTGGTCTTTGGCCTTGGCGAAATCTGGAGGCGCGCCAGCTTCCGTTATGTTCACGACACGCGGCGCCGTTATCAGGCCCTGCTGATGCGGAGGATCGTAGTTTGGACCGCGGTGGTGATCATCGTGATCATCACCTTCGCCACACAGCTGGGCGCAGTGTTCACTTTTGCCGGATTGATCACTGCCGGTATTGCCGTGGCCATGCAAAACGTGATCACCTCCATCGTGGGTTATTTCTTCCTGATAGGAAAATATGGCCTTCGCGTCGGGGACCGGGTTTCAGTCGCCGGAGTGACGGGTGAGGTAGTTGATATAGGCCTGGTGCGAATTCACCTGATGGAACTCGGCGGCCCGGGAGAGTCACAGCCTAGCGGCCGCGTAGTTGCATTTTCGAATTCCATCGTGTTTCAGCCCACCGCGGGAATTTTCAAGCAGATCCCCGGAACCAATTTCGTCTGGCATGAGCTTAAACTCACCCTGGCTTCCGAGACCGATTATCACGCCGCCAAAGATCGCATCATTAAGGCGGTGGATTCCGCGCTGGGTCATTACCGCGAAAACATCGATACTCAAAGGCGCATGGTCGAGAGAAACTTGAGCACGGTTTCCGCCGGCGAGTTGCAACCCAAAGTACGTTTGCACTACACCGCCTCAGGAATCGAGGCGACGGTGCGTTACCCGGTTGAAATTGAGAAGGCAACAGATATCGACGATCACCTGATGCGAGACTTAATTGCAGCAATTGAGCAGGAGCCGAGACTCAAACTGATCAGCGCGGAGATGCCCACGGCGAAAGTTGGTTAGCAAACTAACGCAACAGGCCGACTGATAGGGCGGCATACTTAAGCACCGGGTTCGGGTAAATCCCGAGGAAGAACGTAGCCGCCAGGCTCAATCCCAACGCGAAACCTAGCCCGGTGGAGATCGGCGCTACAGGTACTTCTTCATCGCGCGGCTCGCGCATATACATCACGACGATGATGCGCAGGTAATAGTATGACGCCACAGCGCTGTTGATCACGCCAATGATGACGAGCCCGACGAGAGGGTGCGTGCCCTGCAACGCCGCGCTGAATACATAAAATTTGGCGAAGAACCCGCCGGTAATAGGAATGCCGATCAGCGACAACAAAAAGACAGTCAGGATCGAAGCTAATAGCGGCGACCGTTTTCCCAGCCCCGCGTAATCCTCTAAAGTGACAAAACGCTCACCCGCGCCGGCAAAGTGTCCGATTACCGCGAACGCGCCCACATTCATAGCGGCGTAAGAGGCGGTATAAAACATCGCCGCCGGTATCCCGTTCGCGGGCAGGGAAGCAAATGCAATCAGTAAGTATCCCGCGTGCGCGATGGATGAATAAGCAAGCAGTCGCTTGATATTGTCCTGAACCAGCGCGGCGATGTTCCCGATAGTCATGGACAGCGCGGCTGCAACCCAGATGAGCCACGGCCCGCCAGGTGCATGAATTTCAAAGATGATACGGAGCAATACCGCGAACACCGCCGCCTTTGGGGCTGTGGACATGAATCCCACAATTGGTGAGGGGGCCCCCTCATACACATCGGGGGTCCACACGTGAAATGGAGCCGCGGCGACTTTGAAACCGAGGCCGACAAACATAAGCGCAACGCCGAGATAAGCCAGCAAGGGGCCGTGACCCGTTCCGGCGTAATTGGACAGAGCTGCGCTAATTCGGTCAATGCTGGTCGAACCTGTAGCGCCAAACATCAATGCCACACCGTAAAGGAAAAACGCGGTAGCAAACGATCCCAGCAGGAAATACTTCACCGACGACTCGCTGCTGATCGCCGAACGCCGGCGAAACCCCGCGAGGATGTAAGTAGAGATGGAAGAAATTTCCAGCGCGATGAAAATCAAAACCAGTTCCATGGCCGAGGACATCAGCGCCATACCTACCGCGCCAAACAGAATCAAACCGTAATATTCCCCGGCGCGAATCTGCTGCACTTCCATGTACTCGTAGGAACTCAAAATCACCAGCAGAGTGACTGCAATCACCACGAAGTGAAAGAAGACGCTGAAGGCATCGACCTTTACCATGCCAAAGAAGCCAAGCCCCCAGAACCGTACCTGCGCCTGATACACGGTTGCGGCCAGCGCCGCAATCGTGCCTACCAGCGCGATCAGACCCAGCGTCCGCTGGCTGCGCCGCTCATCCATCACCGGATCGAGCAGCATAATGAGCATTCCGAAGATTGAAAGCACGATTTCGGGCAGGATGCGAACGTAATCGACAGATTCCGGAAGCGCCTGCGCGGTCTGCAACACGGCCATCACTGCCCCACCATCTTGCTGGCAACTTGGGTGAACGGAGCCAGAACGTTGTGAACTGCAGGGTCAATCGTGTTAAGCCACAGCAGCGGCGCGACTCCCATGGCAAGAGCCATGATTGCGGTTGGCCAAAGTGCCACACGTTCGCGAAGTTGAAGATCGGGAAGCGAATTGTTTTCAGTGTGCTTTACGATACCGAAGAAAACGCGCTGGTACATCCAGAGCAGATAGCATGCGCTCCAGATCACGCCGGTCGCTCCCACCACGCCCCACCACATCTTTGCCTGAAAGGCTCCGCTGAGCGCCAGGAACTCGCCCACGAAGCCGTTCAGCAGTGGCAGTCCGACCGAGGCCAGAAGAATAAAAAGAAAGAAGGTGGCGTATGTAGGCATGGGCGTCGCCAGGCCGCCGAATTCAGAGATCTCGTAAGTATGCCTGCGCTCATAGAGAATTCCCGCCAGCATGAACAGTCCGCCGGTAGAAATCCCGTGCGCCAGCATGATGAACATGGCGCCATTGAGTCCGGCTTGCGTGAAACTGAAGATGCCCAGCACTACAAATCCCAAATGGCTGATGGAAGAATATGCAATCAGCTTCTTCATGTTGGGTTGCACCATTGCAACGAGCGCGCCGTAAACAATACCAATCAACGCCAACACCACGATCCACGACGCATTCGCCCGCGACTGGACAGGAAACAGGCCAAGGTTGAAACGCAGCATCCCATACGTGCCCATTTTCAGCAGAACGCCCGCCAGCAGCACGGAACCCGCGGTCGGAGCTTCGACGTGTGCGTCCGGCAACCAGGTGTGAAACGGGAACAATGGAACCTTAACTGCGAAGGCGATGAAGAAGCCAAGAAACAGCAGCAGCGGCACAGCGCCTGAGAATTCAGGAATGCTTCCAGAGTGGATGGCATTCTGCATCACAACAAAATCGAAGCTTCCAGTCTTGGCGTAGAGCCACAAAATCGCGGCCAGCATGAAAACTGAGGCGATCATGGTGTACAGGAAAAATTTAACCGCGGCATATACCTTTCGCCCGTGCCCGTACATGCCGATGAGCAGCGCCATCGGAATCAGCGTGGCTTCCCAGAAGAAGTAAAACAGGAACAGATCGAGAGATGTGAATACCCCGATCAGGCTGGTTTCAAGTATCAGCAGCAGAATGAAAAATTCTTTCACTCGATTGTGAATTGAATTCCACGAGATCAGAACGCACAGCGGCGTCAGGAATGTGGTCAGCACAATCAGCCACAAGGAAATGCCGTCGATTCCCATGTGATAGTGAATGTTGGGAGACGAGATCCACGCGACATCTTTATCGAATTGAAAGCCCGCCAGGCCGCGATTAAAATGCGCCGGCAAATGCAGCGAAAGAACAAACGTAAGCAGCGAAATTACCAGCGCAAACACGCGGATGTCGCGATCGCGCCGTGGGAAGAACAGCAGCAGCACTCCGCCCATTGCCGGAGCGAAAGTGATCAGGGTCAGAATATTGTTATCCAGCCAGTTCATCGTGTCCGCAGTCCCACCCAAACCATGTATGCGATAACCGCCGCCGCGCCCACTGCGATCCAACCAGCATAAGAGCGCAAGTTGCCCGACTGCATATGGCGCACTTCATCAGAAAGCTCACGCGCGCCGTCGGCACTGCCGTTGAGGGCAGCATCGATCACGCCTTGATCGATTCCCCTCCAAAAAACGACTCCGGAAATCGCGATCAGCGGCTTCACAAAAAGCCATGCGTAAAGTTCGTCAATCCAATATTTGTGGACGACTGTGGAATATAGCCCGTGCATTGAGGCTGCGATGCGATCCGGCAGGTCGGTCCGGCGACCGTAAAGTAGCCACGCCAAAAACAATCCGAGCAGTCCCGCGCCGACAGAAATTCCCGTAAAAATAATTTCGGTCGAGTGACCGGTTTTCGGTTCGGTTCCTTCCGTGGTTTGTTCGGGAGGAGCGGTTTCGCCCGCTTGAACGTGTTCCGTATTTACCGCCGGGGTAGAAGACCGGAAAACCGGCCCAAGAAATTTGTCGAAGTGATTTTCTCCGCCCAGCGAGCCCGGAACCCCAACCCATCCCCCAACCAAAGAAAGCAAAGCAAGAATCACCAGCGGCACCAGCATGATCGGCGGCGACTCATGAATTCCACCATGCCCGTGTCCATGACCCTGTCCATGTGGCGCGGGCGCCCCCGCCCGCGAATCAGCCGAATGCGCATCATGGCCATGCGAAGCTTCCGCATCCCCGCGATACTCACCGAAAAATGTCATGAACCATAGCCGGAACATATAGAAGGACGTGAGAAAGGCGGTAATCAATCCCACCAACCAGTAAATCCAGCTGGCTTGATAAGCTCGCCACAAAATTTCGTCCTTGCTGAAAAAGCCTGCGAACGGCGGAATGCCGGCGATAGCGATAGTCGCAAACGTCATGGTCCAAAACGTCCAAGGGATCTTCTTGCGCAACCCGCCCATCTTGCGCATGTCCTGTTCGCCGCCGACGGCGTGAATCACCGACCCCGCAGCCAGGAAGAGCAGACCTTTAAAGAACGCGTGCGTCATTAAGTGGAATATTCCCGCTGAGAACGCGGCCACCCCGCAGGCTAGAAACATGTAACCAAGCTGCGAGATAGTGGAATACGCCAAGACCTTCTTAATGTCGGTCTGCGCAATGCCGATGGTTGCAGCAAAAAACGCCGTTAGAGTTCCGATGATGGCGACGACCATCAGCGCGCTCGGCGCCCTCTCGAAAATCGCATGCGATCGCGCAACCATGTACACGCCGGCGGTGACCATGGTCGCGGCATGAATCAATGCCGAAACCGGCGTGGGGCCTTCCATCGCATCAGGAAGCCACACGTAAAGCGGAATTTGCGCCGACTTGCCGCAGGCGCCTAACAACAATAGAAGTGCAATTGCTGTCAGAAATCCGACTCCTGCAGTCTCCGGCGAGTAAGGCTTAACCGCGTCGAAAACTCTCTGAAAATCCAAACTTCCGAAATGCTTAATCATCAAAAACAGCGCAATCAAAAATCCGAAATCGCCGATGCGATTCACGATGAACGCCTTCTTGCCCGCGGCGGCCGCTGAATCGCGAATGAAGAAGAAGCCAATCAGCAGGTAGGACGCGAGGCCCACGCCTTCCCAGCCCACAAACATCAGCAAGTAGTTGCTGGCGAGAACCAGCGTCAGCATGAAAAACATGAACAGGTTGAGGTAGCTGAAGAAACGGTAGTAGCCACCCTCTTCCCACATGTATCCGACGGAATAGATATGGATCAGAAAACCGACTCCGGTCACGACCAGCAACATCACCAGCGACAGCTGGTCGAGCGCGAAAGAATAATCAACGCTGAAATTGCCGGAGTTAAGCCAGGTCGCGATCGGAGGATCGACGTGCGGGAGACTCAACGAGGAAAATCCTGCGGCAATCCACAGCGCCATCAGAAACGCCGCGCCGCAAAAGCCCAGCGCGACTCCTGCAATCACCTGCCGCGAGAAGCGCTTCCCAAAGAGGCCGTTGATCGCCGCGCCAATGAGAGGCAGTATCGGAATTAGCCAGAGATGCAGGTTGGGCGTCATAGCTTGAGCAGATTCACCTGATCGATGTTCAAAGTTTCGCGCGTGCGGAATAGCGCAATGATGATTGCCAGGCCGACGGCTGCTTCCGCCGCCGCTACCACCATAACGAAAAAGACAAATACCTGGCCGCTCAACTGTTGCCAGCGTGCCGCAAAAGCGACGAACGAAAGATTGACACCGTTAAGCATCAATTCAATCGACATAAATATGGTGATGATGTTGCGCTTGATCAAAAACCCGATCACGCCGCAGGCAAACAGAATGCCGCTCAACACCAGGTAATACGACAGGGGAACCACTCAGCCCTCCCTCTTGCTTCGTTCAACAGTTTGCGAGCGCGCCGCCAGCACAACCGCGCCCATGATGGCGATTAATACAAGGATCGACGTGACTTCAAACGGCAGCAGGAACTGGTGAAATAACAGTTGCGCGATATCGGCGGGATGACCCGGCAAGGCTCCAATCGCCGCCGATCCGGCATTCGAATGCGTTACCAGCGCCCAGCAAACGATGACCATCCCGGCGAGCACGGCGGGAATTCCGAGCAGCCAAGCCACCCGGCTGCCGCTGGTGCGTTCTTCTACTCCGGCATTAAGCAGCATGATCACGAAAACAAAAAGCACCATGACCGCACCGGCATAAACAATGACTTGGATCGCAGCAACAAATTCCGCGCCCAGCAGCAGGAACTCAACCGCCAGCGATCCCATCACCACCACCAGCGACAACGCGCTGTTAATGGGATGGCTCTGCAGTAGCAGGTTGACCGCGCCCGCCACGCAGACCAAACCGAACGCCGAAAATAAAATCAGATGAAGCATAAAAAAAGGTTGTTGTCACTTACCACTTACTTCAAAACCACCACCACGGCTGTCACCACCAGATTTGCAATCGCCAGCGGCAGTAAAAATTTCCATCCAAACGCCATGAGTTGATCGTAGCGAAAACGCGGCAACGTACCGCGCACCCAGATATAAACAAAGAGAAAGCCAAGAATCCGCAACCCGAACCAAACCAGCGGCAACAGTTCTTGCAACCAAGCCGGTCCGAATAAAGGCCCGCTCCATCCGCCCAGAAATAGCAACGACGCCAGGCATGCCACCGTCACCATGTTGGCGTACTCGGCCATGAAAAACATGGCGAATTTCATTGCGCTGTACTCGGTGTGATATCCGGCGACCAATTCAGTTTCTGCTTCCGGAAGATCAAACGGAATACGGTTGGTCTCGGCATATGCCGCCGTCAAATAAATAAAGAATGCCACAAACTGCCCGCCGCGGAAGATGAACCAGTTGGGAATGAATCCCCAGAAATGACCCGCCTGGGCCTCGACAATTCCGCGCAAGCTGAACGTGCCGGCCAGAATCAAAACTCCAACCAGTGATAGTCCCAAGGCAATTTCATAGCTGACCATCTGCGCGCTGGCGCGCAATCCGCCAAGCAACGAATACTTGCTGTTCGACGACCACCCCGAAAGCGCAACTCCATAGACGCCAAGCGAAGTAATTCCCAGCACCACCAGCAACCCGATGTTTACGTCGGTAATTTGAAATGGCGTGGCAAAACTTCCAACCCTGAACCAATTGCCGAACGGGATCACCGCAATCGAAGTGACGGCAAAAATAACCGCGATCATCGGCGCAGCAATATACAGAGGTTTAAAGACGTGCGGCGGTGTCAGGTCTTCTTTAAAAAGAAATTTGATTCCATCCGCCGCCGGCTGCAAAAGCCCGAACGGCCCGACCCGTGTGGGTCCCCAGCGGTTCTGCATGTGCCCGACCACCTTCCGCTCCAGCCAAACCGTGTAAGCCACAGCGGTCAGCAAGACGAACAGGATCAGCGCGGTCTTGATTACGGAAACGATGATGAATTCGAGTATGGGCAATGTCGTCTTGAAACTGTGTCAGTAGGAAATTTACCGATTGAGTAATTTGAAGCAGAGCACGTCGCTCTTCAAAATTACCAAATTACAAAATACCCAATTACTAAATCCAGTTCAGTCCGCCGGAACCGCATCCGCCGGCTCTGGATCTTTGTTTTCGATTACAGAATTCAACGCCCGCGAATAGCGTCCCACCGTGCCCGAACTGAACAGATTGTTTTTCGCGGGCACAATCTGCTCAGGGCCCTGCTGTTTTCCTGATCCCATTGCAGAAATCGAGGTGTGCTGATCGTTTCCGGCCATCAACTCCAGCCGCGAAACGCCGTAACCGGGCACCAGCCTTTGTATTTCATCCAACGTCGCCATAGGATCGAACGGGCTCATCTTCGGTTCCAACCCATTGGCCTCGAGCCAAACGCTATGCTGATCTGCCTCGCCTGACTGCGCCCCGCGCGACTGCCCCATATCTGAATGCATTCCAAGCCCGAACGGCACCAACTTGCGCACCTCGAATCCGATCGCATCTGCGATGCGCACGATCATTTCAAAATCAGGCTTGGAGGTCGCAACTTCGCCGGCTTTCTTCAGGATCTGAATGTCGCCGCAGGTGTTAGTGAAGGTTCCGGATTTCTCATACGCGTTTGCCGCCGGCAATACGACATCCGCCAGCGCCGCGGTTTCGGTGAGGAACATGTCCTGCACCACTACAAACGCACCTTGCAGAGTGCCGGGACCAACTCCCAGCCGTCCAACAGGATTCGCACCGACAATATAGAGCGCCTTCAATTGTCCGGCTTTGGCCGCGTCAAGCATCTCCGGAATGCCGAGGCCGGGGCTAGGCGGAAGCCCGCCCCATTCGGCGTGAAGTTTGCCCGTCTCCGAAACGGGGAGATACCCGGGAAGCAGGTCGGGGTAAAGACCCATATCTGCTGCGCCTCGCGAGTTTGCATAGTCTCCCAAGCAGATTAACTTCGCGCCCGAAACGCTTGCGGCAAATTTTGCCAGAGCCTGAACGCCGGTGCCCAAAATTTCCGAACCGAAAATAATGACCAGATCTTTTTCGGCACGCAGCTTGTCGCGCAGCGACGACCATTGTCCCATCTGGTGCTCGTGTGGAGACGGCCGCCCTCGGCCGTCTGACCCGACCCAGCGAGGAGGGCCGCGAACTCGCCGTAAGCCTTCAGCCGGAATCTGAACATGTTCAGTCGCTTGTCTTCCGCAGCTTGATCGGATTCGCATTCACCACATACAGCCTGGCCTGATGCAGTCGCACGTTATTCCGGATTTGCCACGCCAGCAGCGGATGTTCTTCCGTGGGATCGTTCCCGATCAGCAGAATCGCCGGTGCGTTATACACATCGCGCATGGTTGCCGTGGCGTTTGATTTTCCATGAAGCGCACCGGCGAAAGCAGGGAAGTCAGCGGTGCGGTGATGGTCAATATTGTTCGTCCCTAAAACCACGCGAGCGAATTTCTGCAGCAGATAATTTTCTTCGTTGGTGGTGCGGGTTGAGCCAATCACGCCAATCGCGCGTCCGCCTTCGCGATCAAGGATGCTCTTGAATCGTCTTCCGACAACTTCAAACGCCTCTTCCCAGGTCGTCGGAACCAGACGTCCGCCTTTGCGGACCAAGGGCTGCGTTAATCGATCTTCATTATTGGCAAAGTCGAAACCGTACCGCCCCTTGATGCATAAGAAGTCGCCATTAATTCCGCTCTTGTCGCGATTATCGCCGCGCACGATCTGCATGCCGGTATCGGAGCGGCGCACGCCGAGGGTCGTTTTGCATCCGTCGGCGCAGTGAGTGCAGGTCGTGCCGACGTGCTTCATCTCCCACGGCCGCGTCTTGTAGCGGTAAGCGCCGGACGTCAGCGCGCCGACAGGACAGATGTCGATGCACATGCCGCATTCTTCGCACTCGAGATGATCTTGCTTGTTGGGAACAATCGTCGAAACTGCGCCACGGTTGTCGACGCCAAGCGCCCAAACGTCCATGCCTTCACCGCAGACGCGCACGCAGCGGTAACACAAAATACAGCGCGGACGATCAAAGAAAACCACCGGCGACCACTGCTGCTCATCGCGATGTTGCTTGAGTTCGATGAACTTCGACTCGGCCGCGCCGTAGGAGAACGTCATGTCCTGCAATTCGCACTCGCCGCCGGCGTCGCAGACCGGGCAGTCCAGCGGATGGTTGCCCAGCAGCATTTCCACCATGCTTTTGCGCGCCTGTCGAATTTCATCGGTGTCGGTCGCCACCACCATGCCCTCGGTTATTCCCGTAGTGCACGCTGTCTGAAGCTTCGGCATCTTCTCGACCCGCACCAGGCACATGCGGCAGGCGCCCTGCAGAGACAGGTTCGGGTAGTAGCAGAACGAAGGCACTTCTATGCCCGCGTTTTTGCAGGCTTCGATCAGCAGCGTGCCCGCCGGCGCGGACACAGCTTTGCCATCCACGGTGAGGTTTACGAGTTTAGGAGAATCGGGCATCAGATTCAGCTATTAGCTTTTAGCCTTTAGCTCTTAGCCAAACCAAAGCGGTTCAAGCTAAAAGCTAAGAGCTAACGGCTAACAGCTCTTACGCAAAGACCGGCAACTGCCTCGCCGCTGCTCCCGCTTTTTCAAACGGGCAAGATTTGCCTTCGAGATGATCTTCAAATTCCTTTCTGAATTTTTTTACGATCGAAATCGTGGGTAGCGCTGCTGCGTCTCCCAACGGACAGAAGGTTCGCCCCAGCATGTTCTCCGACAAGTATTGAATATTATCAATGTCTTTCTTAATCCCGCCTCCGCTGTGGAAGCGCGTTAGCGTCTTCATTAGCCAGTCAGTGCCTTCGCGGCAGGGAATGCACCATCCGCAACTTTCGTGCTGGTAGAACTTCATGATGCGGAGCGCGAATTTCACCATGCAGGTGGAGTCGTCGACCATGACCACGCCACCCGAACCCAGCATGCTTTGCGCCTTCATAAGGGTATCGAAATCCATCGCCAGATCAATTTCATCGGCCGTCAGCACTGGACAACTCGATCCTCCAGGCACCACGGCTTTCAACTTGCGACCATTCGGAATGCCGCCGCCGACTTCGTAAATCATCTTCTTGAGGTTGTAGCCCATCGGCAATTCGTACACGCCGGGTTTGTTGACGTGCCCGCTCAGGCAGAACAGACGAGTGCCGCCATTTTTCGGCGTACCCAGATTTGCAAACCATTCCGCGCCACCCAAAATAATTGGCGGCACGCTGGCCAGCGTCTCAGCATTATTAATGACCGTCGGTCCGCCCCACAGTCCAACCACGGCAGGGAAGGGTGGCCGGATGCGGGGCACGCCACGCTTGCCCTCGAGTGACTCCATGAGCGCCGATTCTTCGCCGACTTCGTAAGCTCCCGCGCCGCCATGCCAGTACACTTCAAAATCACGGCCGCTGCCGAAAATATTTTTTCCCAGAAAGCCCTTAGCGTAGGCGTCGGCAATCGCCTTTTGCATGATCTCCAGCAGATAGCGGTACTCGCCGCGAACGTAGATGTATCCCGCGCTGGCTCCCACCGCAAGCCCGGCAATCATCGTGCCTTCAATCACCGAATGCGGATCGTGCTCAAAGATCAGCCGGTCCTTGCAGGTGCCGGGTTCGCTTTCGTCACCGTTGCACAAAATATATTTCGGCTTTGCAGATTGTCTTAGGAACGAACGACCACTTCAGTCCGGTGTTGAATCCTGCGCCGCCACGTCCGCGCAGACCCGAATTTTTGACCTCATTGATGATCGCGTCCGGCTGCATTGCGAGCGCCTTGCGCACGGCCTTGTAGCCGTCGAGCTCGAGGTAGCGGTCGATGTTCGTCGCGCCTTGTCCAAAGCGCTTGGAGACGACTTTTACCTCATCGGGATGGGAAACCAGAGAAGCCATTGTGTAATTGAGTAATTTTGTAATTGAGTAATTTGAATCTGTGCCCACACAGAGGTGCGGTTTCAAATTACTCAATTACCCGATTACCAAATTACAAAATCTTATTGCCGCGCAGTCTTTCTATATTCCTCCAAAACCTTGTCCATTTTTTCCGCCGTCAGGTTTTCATGAAAGTCGTAGTTCACCTGAGCCGCCGGCGCCCAGCTGCATGCTCCCAGACACTCTACGTGTTCGAATGAGAACATGCCGTCAGGTGTCGTGCCTTTGTGGCCGATGCCCAATTTTTTCTCGCAGTGCTCGATTAGTTCGTCGGCACCTCGCAGAAGGCAAGAAATATTCCGGCACACCTGAACATTGAATTTCCCACGCGGCTTGGTGGTCAGCATGGAGTAGTAGCTGATCACATTGCGCACGTCGAGTTCGGTGAGTTCGAGCCGGCTTGCAATTTCTGCGATGACCTCATCCGATAAAAAGCCGGTTTCATCCTGCGCGTAGAGCAGCGTAGGCACCAGCACCGAACGCTTCGTCGGATAATGCGCCAGCATCGCAGTAAAGCGTTGTTCGAATTGATCTGAAAATCTCATTTGCACCCGAACTTCTCTGCGGCCTTTGCGATTTCTCCGCGAACTTTGCGGTTAAGATCTTGAAAAAGCCTTAAAACGCAGAGAATCAAGGAGATCGCAGAGAACTATCTGTCAATTTCCCCTAAAACGATGTCTATGCTCCCGATTGCCGCCACTACATCTGCCAGCAACCGCCCTTCGCACATTTTCGGAAGCGTCTGCATGTTAGCCAGGCACGCCGAACGCATGTGCACGCGATAAGGTTTCGCCGAGCCATCACTCACGATGTAATACCCCATCTCGCCGCGCGGCGATTCGACCGCCTGATATACCTCACCCTCAGGCACGGCAAAGCCTTCGGTCACAATCTTAAAGTGATAGATGAGGGCTTCCATCTCGGTCTTCATCTTCTCGCGGTCAGGGAGCACGACCTTCGGGGCATCAGCTTTTACGCGACCCTCCGGCATGCCGTCGAGCGCCTGCCCTACTATTCCGATTGACTCCCGCAGTTCCGCCACGCGGCACATGTACCGGGCAAAGACATCGCCGTCCTGACTTACCGGCACCTTGAATTTAAAGTTTTCGTATCCTGTGTACGGCATGTCGCGGCGTAAATCAATGTCCACTCCACTGCCGCGCAGAGTTGGACCACTGGCGCCCAACGCAATCGCATCTTCCGCAGAAAGCTGAGCGACGCCCTTGGTGCGCATTACCCAGATAGGATTCCCGGTGAGCAAACCTTCGTATTCATCCACTTTCGAAGGGAAGCGGTCAGCAAACTTTCGCACCCGATCAAAAAAATCGAGCGGTGGTTCGAGCGCAACTCCGCCGATGCGGAAATACGACGTCATCATGCGCTGCCCGCTGATCGCTTCAAACAGCCTCAGCACGTCTTCGCGCTCGCGGAAGCAATACAGAAACACCGTCATCGCGCCGATGTCCATGGCATGCGTGCCCAGCCATACCAGGTGTGAGTTGATGCGCGTCAACTCATTCATCATCACCCGCAGCCACTGCGCCCGCGGCGGAATCTCAATGCCCAGCAGCTTCTCCACCGCCAACACGTAGCAGAGATTGTTGGTCATCGGGCACAGATAATCGATGCGGTCGGTGAGCGGCACTACCTGGTGATAAAACTTCGCCTCGCAAGTCTTCTCGATCCCGGTGTGCAGGAAGCCGATGTCGGGCATCATGCGCACCACGGTCTCGCCGTCAATCTCGAGCAGTAGACGCAGCACGCCGTGCGTAGACGGGTGCTGCGGGCCCATGTTCAGGATCATGGTCTTGTCCTGACCGGGTTCTAGCGCGGGAGTGGGACTTAGGTGGGCCATGCGGTATTCGGTTTTTCTCTGCGCTCTTCGCGGATCCTGTGCGATCCCTGCGGTTAAAAGCTTTGAGACTATCTATATCCCTCCACTGGATAATCTTTCCTCAGCGGATGGCCTTCCCAGTTTTCTGGCATCAGAATGCGCCGCAGATAAGGATGACCATTGAAACGAATTCCAAACAGATCGAAAACCTCGCGTTCAAAATAATTCGCACCCGGCCAGACGGACGTAATCGAATCCAGCGCCGGATTTTCTCCGCTGAGCCGTACTTTCAGCCGCACACGCTCTTTATGAGGAATAGACAGCAGGTGATAAATCACTTCAAATCGCGGCTCCGATGGGTGCCAGTCGACGCAAGTAATGTCGGAAAGATAATTAAAAGGGCAGGCAGGATCGTCCTTCAGCAACGCGGCAGCCTGTCGGATGGACTCCCGAGGTACATAGATCGTCATCTCATCGCGATCAAATTTCACGCCTTCGACAGCCTGCGCATTCCATCCCAACAGCCGCGCAACCGCCGGATGACCTTTTAAGTTGTTCGATATCGGTGACCGCCGGAGCCAGCGCCATTAGACTTCACTCCCTGGTCCAGCAACCCCGACCAATTCCGGTTCTTCGTTCCGAGGCGCACCGCTGACGGTCCGTGTCACTCTAGCGGCTTGTGGCCGAGAAATTGTCAGACCCCAATCGAGCGCACCTTTTTTCCAGATGTACCAATAGCCCACCAGCACGATGCCTATATAGACGAACATCTCGGACAATCCGAACAATCCCTGTCCCATGCGCTTCAAATCTTTCAAAATGATCGCCCACGGATAGAGAAACACTGCTTCCACGTCGAACAGGATGAAGAGCATGGCGACCATGTAAAACTTGACCGAGAAACGCTCGCGGGCATCGCCGATGGGCGTCATGCCGCATTCGTAAGGAGACATTTTTGCCCGAGTCGGACGCCGGTAGCCGATCAGCCACGAAAGCGTCACCAGTGCGGTGGCCAAAGCGCCTGCCAGAATGAAGTGGATCAACAGCGGCAGGTAGTTGGCAAAATAATTGTCAGGCATAGGAGAGCTGGATAAAATTTTGCTGATTAACTAAACATTTTAGATTAGAGTCCGCGTGAATTGGTGTCAAGCGCGCGGGCGTGCGTTGTGTCCCATTCTGGATTAATCAGAAATGGGACATTCACAATCGGCTTAAATACTCCACAATCTCCGGCTGCCCCCAATTCACTTCGCCAATAAATTTTCGCCGAATCACGCCATTGCGGTCGATGATGTAAGTCTCGGGTACTTTGTACGTACCGTAGCTCGACGACACCGGCGCAATCACCCCTGTGTCGGTTTTCTGCCCGGACTCGCGAACCGTGAGTAGATCAATCGCATGCTGCTTCAGAAACTTATGGTAGTCGTCGGCATCGTCGTCCACGCTGACCGCGAGAATTGTAATGTCAGTTCCCTGAAGTTTCTTCTGCAACTGCTCGAGCGAAGGCATTTCATCAACACACGGCGGGCACCAGGTCGCCCAAAAATTCAGCACCACAATCTTTCCCCGTAACTGGCTTAAGGTCACGCTTCGATCCGAATCTTTAATGGTGAAATCTGGCGCAGGCGTGCCGATGCTGGAGGGTTTGGAATGGCTGTAGCAGCCGGTGAAGACGAATAAACACGCAAGAACGAAGGCAGAGCGCACGCAGATATAATAAACGCTTCGCGGCATCGCGCGGCCACTGCAGTTTCTTAGGCGGACTTGATCTGACTTTTATGCTGTCATCGCGACCCATCGCTTGCGAGTGGTGGAGCGACCTTACGTCAGCTATCGCGACTCCTGCCGCCAAAAGGATTGCCAGAGAAGGATGTGCCATGGCAACTGCGGACCGCAATCGTGACCAGTGATCCCAACCCGGTCGTCTCCGTTATCGTTCCGGCCAGGAACGAAGAAGCCAGCCTTGCAGCATGCCTGGAATCGTTGACTGCGCAGAACGGAATTAACTACGAGATCATCGTCGTAGATGACGCCTCGACCGATCGCACCCCGGAAATCGCGCGATCTTTCGAGAGCACGACCGGGAAGGGCACGGCTGAAAGCCGTGCCCTTCTCGCCAC
The DNA here is from genome assembly GCA_963703465.1 of uncultured Acidobacteriota bacterium. Lineage (GTDB taxonomy): Bacteria > Acidobacteriota > Terriglobia > Terriglobales > Acidobacteriaceae > Gp1-AA145. The sequence continues at coordinate 156,694 of CAVPEQ010000007.1, forward strand.
TCTTCCCAGCGAAACTGCGGTCGGCTCAACAGCCCATGTAGCGGCGGGCGTCCACGCCCGTCCAGCAGTCGCCGTCATCTCCGCTCCCGTCCTTCCAGAAAATTGGACCGGCAAAAACAACGCCATGGCCGCTGGCGCAAAAATCGCGAAAGGCAGATGGCTCCTCTTCACTGACGCTGACACCGTTCATAAGCCCGGATCGCTAGCCCGCGCAGTGGCCGAAGCCGAAGAGCACCGGGCCGCGTTGCTCTCGTATTCCCCCGAGCAGGAAGTCCGCACCTTCTGGGAAAAAGCTGTTATGCCGGTCATCTTCGCGGAACTGGCGACGACATACCCACCGCAAGCGGTAAACGATCCGGCCTCACCCATCGCCGCCGCCAACGGACAATATCTGCTGATCTCGCGCGAAGCTTACGACGCGGTGGGCGGACACGCGACAATTGCCAATAATCTTCTAGAAGATGTCGCCATGGCGCGTCTCGTCAAATCCTCCGGGCGTAAAATTTTCTTCCGCTATGGCGGCGATGCCGTCCGCACCCGCATGTACCGCAGCTTCACGCAAATGAAAGAAGGCTGGACGAAGAATCTAGCGCTGCTTTTTAATCATCCAGTTGCTCTGGCATCATTGCGCGCCGCCGAATTTGTGTTGATTCTTGCGAACGTAATCATTTCCGTCTGGGCCGGCTTTTCCGGTAGATCCAATCTCTCTATTCAAACCGCGCTACTAGCATTCATTCTCGCAGGCTGGTTCTGGCTGCGAATCCGGAAGGCCCATTTTCCAGTGAGTTCGAATATAGTTGCAATCCTCGGGCTGCCCGGGTTTGCGGAGCTCCTGTTGCGGTCGAAAAGGTCGCATCGACGGAACGCCGTCGGATGGAAGGGCCGAGAATATGGAAGCGGGCCTACGTGGCCGGTCGCCTCGGAGTCGTTCATGGAAGGCGTCGAGGACCTTCCCGTGCAAGGACGCGAGCCTTAAAGCGTTCTACATGGTCGATGGCATTTAGTTTTTTGACTGCTGCCTTTCAGCCTTTAGACATTACGAGCTCTAAAAGCCGATTCGACCCGGATGACGTTCCGCGCGCCAGACCTGCACAAAAAGTTGACGAAAGCTAGAATGTCCTGTGCTCTACCTCACCCGCAAAGCTGAATTCGCCGCGTCGCACTATTACCACAACCCGGAGCTTTCTCCCGAGGAGAACCGGCGGCTGTTCGGCAAGTGCAACAACCCCAACGGGCACGGGCACAATTACGTCCTCGAAGTTACCGTGAAGGGCGAGGTCGATCCGCGCTCAGGTTTCGTGGTTGACCTCAAGCAGCTTAAAGAGACCATGAACCGCGAGGTGCTCGACGCCATGGATCATCGCTTCCTCAACAAAGAAGTTCCGGAATTCGCCACCCGCATTCCGACGACTGAAAATTTGGCGATTGCCATTTGGCAGCGCCTCGCGCCCAAGTTGACCGCGGCGACGCTGCATCGGGTGCGGGTGTATGAGAACCACGATCTGTTTGTGGATTATTTGGGAGAGGAGTGATTGCAGTAAAAGGAATCTGTCATCCCGAGCGAAGTTGATTCGTTCGTTCACGAACGGATCAACGCAATCGAGGGACCTGCTGTGAGCGCGCGGAAGCGCGACTCGGAGTTCACGCAACAATTCGCCGCAAGCGAAAGCAGGTTCCTCCACGCCTTGGACGGAATGACAGTACTTTGGAAATAGATGAAAGCCTACCTCAACCGCCGCTATCGCTTCTCCGCCTCGCACCGGTTGCACAGCGAGCACATCTCCGCCGCCGAGAACCGCGCTGTCTATGGCAAGTGCAACAACCCGCACGGCCACGGTCACAATTATGTTCTGGAAGTCACGGTGTCTGGCCAGGTAGACGAAAGTACGGGGATGGTCTGCAATTTAGTCGATTTGGACGAATGCGTGCAGCGCCAGGTTGTAACCAAATTCGACCTCGAGAATCTGAATATGCGAGAGGAATTTGCGGACGCGGTGCCCACAACCGAAAACCTGTGCACCGTCATCTTTAACCTCTTGAATCAGGATATTTTGAAGCGTAACTTCACCTCGGCACATCTGGAAAGGGTGAAGCTGGAAGAGACGATGATGAATTCGTTTGAAGTCAGCTTTTAGCCGTTAGCTCTTAGCCATTCATGGATGGATTCATGCTAAAGCGCTAAAGGCTAACAGCTAAGAGCCGAGCACTTAATGCCTAAACTCGAAACCCCGACCTTGACCTCCGCCAGCTTCGAAGAACTGGTGCGCGAGATGCTAGTTCGCCTCGGCGAAGATCCTCAGCGCGAAGGATTGCTGCGTACCCCGGAGCGAGTCCAGAAAGCCATGGAGTTCCTAACTCGAGGATACAGCGAGGATCCTGAGGCGCTGCTGAGGAATGCGCTCTTCACCGTCAATTACGACGAAATGGTAATCGTGAAAGATGTTGAAATGTTCAGCCTGTGCGAGCACCATATGCTGCCGTTTTTCGGCAAGGTGCATGTTGCATACATTCCTAATGGCAAAGTCATTGGTTTAAGCAAAATTCCGCGACTGATCGAACTCTTTTCGCGCCGTCTGCAGATCCAAGAACGCCTCACCACCCAGATTGCTGAGACCATTCAAAAAGTCATCCAGCCCCAAGGCGTCGGCGTCGTTATTGAAGCCCGTCATCTTTGCATGATGATGCGCGGGGTTGAAAAGCAGCACTCCGCCGCGGTCACTTCGTCCATGCTCGGCTGCTTTCGTGAAGAGCAGGAAACGCGCACGGAATTCCTGTCTCTGATCCGCCAGCGGCCCAACGGAATCTAAAATATCGAATCATTGAGTCATTGATAGATTGAATCATTGAAAGCCGGAAATTAAGGCTTTTCAATGATTCAATGATCCGATGCCTCAATGATTCAATTCTTCAAAATTCAGCTTGCCTTAGCGCAGTTCCTGGAGTAACTTTTCCGCACTTGGTGGCTCTCACGTTCTCGGGCTCCCTGGAGCGAAAATGCGGCTCCGATTTGCGTTATTGCTGGCTTCCTTCACGTTGGCATTGTCCCCACTTTTCCTGATCGCGCAGGAATTGCACATCACCCCCACGCCTGACCCAAGTCTGGGCGCGCCATCCACAACCTTGAAGTCGTATCACGATCACAGCATTCGCGACATCGACGCGATCGGAACTCGCAATATCGGATGCGGTCGCGGCTTCGGCAACTGGTACAGCCTGGAGCGCCAGATCGTGATGGGCAAGCAGTATTCCGACCAGGTGGAGGCAACTTCGAAGCTGGTCAAAGACCCGCAAATTCAAAACTACATCAATGGCCTCGGTCAGACTCTGGTGCGCAATTCTGATTCGCTCGTACCGTTCACCATCAAGGTCATCGAGTCCGACGATATAAATGCCTTCGCTCTTCCAGGCGGATTTTTTTACGTCGATTCAGGATTGATTCTCGCCGCCGACAACGAAGCCGAACTCGCCGGCGTGATGGCGCATGAAATCGCCCACGTCGCCGCCTGCCACGTCGCCCGCCAGAACACGCGCGGCAAGATGATGAATATGGCCGCGATTCCGCTCATGATGGTCGGCGGCCCATCGGCTATGCCGGCTACGAGGCGCTGACAATCGCCACTCCGCTGACTTATTTCAAATTTTCTCGGCGCTTTGAATCTGAGGCGGATTTCCTCGGCATTCAATACATGTACAAAGCGGGTTACGACCCGCAAGCATTGACCTCGTTCTTCGAAAAGATTAAAGGTCTTGAAAGAAGCAAAGAGAGCGCGGTCGTAAAAGCATTTCGCACCCATCCTCAGACTCCCGACCGGATCGAGAAAACTCAAGCTGAGATCAACACTATATTGCCGCCGCAGCTGGAATATAAAGTTGATACGTCTGAGTTTGAGGAAACAAAATCCCGTCTGGAATTTCTGCAGAACCACGGCCATCAAAACCAGTCTCCGCTGCGCCCGACGTTGCGACGAAGAGAGCCGTCGGAAGCCTCTCCGAACTAACACCTCGCAGGATTATGGCGCCAACTTGCCCGTGGCCAGGTCCTGCACCAGCTTGCGGTCGGCTTCGAGAAAGTCGTAAGACGGCAACTCCGCGGGTTTTGCCCAACGCACGTCTTTGAAAATCCGGTTCTCGATCTCGCCGGAATATTTGCGGACATCGTAAAAACGAAGTTCGACCGCACTCCCGTTGGGATATTGGTGCCGAAATCGCGCCACTTCATCCCCGACTACCGCGTTGATACCCAATTCTTCTTCCAGTTCCCGGCGCATGGCATCGCGCGGCTGTTCGCCTTCTTCAATTTTTCCGCCGGGAAACTCCCACTTCAAGGGCATCGTCTGGTGACGGGTGCGCTGGCAGACCAGCAGCGTTCCGTCCTGCCAGATCAGTGCCGCCACAACTTGCTTCATAGAGAGTTTCCAAATTACCAAATTACAAAATTACTCAATTACTAAATTTTCTTGATCCATCGTAGTCCGTCGGCTTGTGGAAAACGCTCTGGATGAATCGCCCCCGCCAGCGCGCGCAGTCCGCACCCTAGGGTCGGCGCAGGCGTATTTAGATATTCATCACGAATGCAACAGACCCGGCCGCTGTGTGCGGCCGGGGTACTGTCCCACTTTCGCTGGCGAATGATGTTCTCCAGCGGGACCCGATCACCTGCGCCGCACCAGGCGGCGATAATCACATCGGGATTCGCAGACGCCACCTCTTCGAACGAAGTCTGCGCGCCCGGGCTTCCTATGAATTCGCCGCCAGCAGCTTGCACTAACTCGGCTACCCAGATCTGCGATGCTATCAGCGGCTTGCCCCACTCCTCGCAAAATACTCGAGGTCGCAGTAGTTTTCGGGTGGCGGTCCTTACCGCTTCGATTTCATCTTTCATTCGTCCGATAATTCTCAGGCCGGCCTCATGCCCATTCATAATTCCTGAAATCACCGTGATGTCTGCATAGATGTCAGCCAGCGATTTCGGCGCCAGTCCCAGGAAGCGCGCGCCGCACTTCATGATTTCGGCTAGCGCCTTTTCTTGATAGGGAACTGACGCAATTACCAGCTCCGGCTTGAGTTGCGAGATCTGCGCTGCCTGCGCCGTCCATGAGTCCGCGACAATCGCAACCCGACTACGGTCGATTTCCGGGCACACATCCAAGCAATATTTCGTGCAGGCCACTAGGAAGGAAAGTTTTCCCAAATCGCGCAATATTACGGTTGCGCTCGGCTGCAGCGACACCACGCGCTGGGGCGTGTAGTCCATAGGATGAGTATCGCAGACAGAAACTCAGAATGCAGAAGTGAGAAGTCAGAAGTCAGAGTTAGAAATGAGAGCCCAGGATTACGGCAATCGTCATTATGCTGCATTCTGACTTCTTCCTTCTGAATTCTTTGGTTTTCCTTCGTGCAACTTCGTGCTCTTCGTGGTTGATGCGTTTTACTCCGGCATTCCTACTTCTGCATTCTGACTTCGCTAATATGGTCTCGTGTACTCATCCCGGGTTCTGGACCATTTCGAGCATCCGCGCAACCCTGGCCTCGTGAATGCTCCGAACGCCACTGCACAAGTCGAGAATCCCGTCTGCGGCGATGTCTTAAAACTGACCGCCCGGATTTCAGAAGACCGCATCGTCGAAATAAAATTCTTGGCGAAGGGTTGCGTACCGGCGATGGCCTGCGCGTCAGCTCTCGCCGAATTCTTGGAAGGTAAAACTCTGGCGGAAGCGTCCGCGCTGAGAAGAGAAGAGCTAGTCGAGAAATTGGGGGGCTTGCCTGCGGCGTCAGCTCACGCCAACCACTTGGCGATGGACGCGCTCAAGTCGCTCCTCCGAAACGCCGCTAAATAATTGTCTCCATCATAACCTGTTTTTCTTGGTGGCCTTGTGGTCTATGCATTTGTGTTTGTGCGTTCAGCTCAGCATGGGCTCGCAATGCTAAAATCACGCGCTGGAATTTTCTGAACCCCTGGAGCACTCGCATGCCGCAACTCTTTACGATCACGATTCTTCTACTGCTCTCTTCTATTCCTCTCGTTGCTCAAGCCGCAGAGGCGCGCTGGGCTGACTCGAAAGCCAATGACTGGTATCAACATCAACCGATGATCGTGGGCAGCAACTATCTTCCGGCTAGCGCGATCAATGAGCTTGAGATGTGGGAGGCCGAAACCTTCGATCCCACACAGATCGACAAGGAATTCGGCTGGGCAGAATCGCTGGGAATGAACACCATGCGCGTTTTCCTGCACGATTTGATCTGGCAACAGGATTCCGCCGGATTCAAAAAACGAATTGGTCAATTTCTTGAGATCGCCTCCCGCCACCACATCCGACCTATCTTCGTTTTGTTCGATTCCTGCTGGGACCCTTATCCGAAACTTGGCCCGCAGCATCCGCCAATTCCCGGTGTTCACAATTCCGGATGGGTGCAAAGTCCTGGTGCGCTTGCTTTGAAAGATCCTGCGCAAGAGCCCAGGTTGCGCGCCTATGTCGAAGGAGTGGTAGGTGCCTTCGCCAACGATTCGCGAATCCTTGCGTGGGACGTTTGGAACGAGCCGTCGAACACCAATGGTGGCGCCTACGGCAAAGTGGAACTTCCAAACAAAAAAGCTCGCGTACTGGAATTATTGCCGAAAGTTTTTGAGTGGGCCAGATCGGCACATCCATCGCAGCCACTCACCAGCGGGTTATGGGAAGGTGACTGGTCTGTCGCCAGAAAAAATGGATGCCATCGCCCGCGTGCAGTTCGAGCTGTCGGACGTTCTTTCATTCCACAATTACAACTGGCCGGAAGACTTCGAGCAGCACGTGAAGTTGCTCGAGCAATATCACCGCCCGATCATCTGCACCGAATACATGGCGCGCTCGGTCGGGAGCACCTTCGACACAATTTTGCCGATTGCTAAACGGCATCATGTCGCGGCTATCAACTGGGGTTTCGTCGCCGGCAAATCGCAAACCTATTTCCCTTGGGATTCATGGGAGAAACCCTATGTGTTGCAGCCGCCGCCGGTCTGGTTCCACGACATATTCCATCCCGACGGCACTCCGTACCGCGAGCGCGAGGCTGAAATTATTCGCGAGGCGACGGGAGCGTCCGGGGCACACTGACGCGCGGGGCGCCGGCTAGTTGGGTCAATGAATACCATCGTCTATTCCGTCAATTAGCATGCGGATCGCGAAGATACCTCCCGGACCCAGAGGCAAAGACCTATGAAGACGTTACCCGGTAACTTTCTACTTCGCCAGCCGGCAGCAATTTTACTAATTGCGGCAGTCCTGGTCGGTAGTGCTTCTTGCCACAAGACTGAGCCGGATGTGAGGAAAATTCTCGAGGCAGCGCGCACCGGTGATCTGCAAGAGCTTCGTCTGTTGGTTAACAAGAATCCGAACCTCGTACTCAGGAAGGGCAAGGAAGGGTTTACCGCTCTCCATTACGCAGCGTCTTATGGCTACATCGAGATTGTTAATTTGCTGCTAGCCAGGAATGCCGATGTAAACGCGAAGACTGACGCAGGCGACACTCCGCTGGACTATGCCGCCTCGCGTGGTTACGGAGACATCGTAGAGCTCCTGCTAACGAACAAAGCCAACGTCGACGACCGAAATGGAGTGGGATGCACGCCCCTGTACTATGCTGCGACCAATGGTCGCATCGAGGAAGTCACAATACTTTTGGCTGCCAAAGCAGACGTGAATGCGAAAACGGTTCGTGGTTATAGCGTGCTGACCGGGGCAGTATCCTACGGTAGGGATGATATCGTCCGTTTGCTGATCGACCACGGAGCCAACATTAACGCAGCAGACTTTGACGGCGGCACACCCGTGTACTGGGCCCGGATTAGAGGGTATTACCGCATTCAGGATTTCTTACGCCAACATGGTGGCGTGGAGCTGCCGTCTGCCAGGCCGGAGTGGCCTTACCCATGATCCTCTCCAGCTCGGACGGTAAATTGCCCAGTCGAGCTGCTTCAAGCATTATTGCGTGCGACCCACGCATTCAAGATAGTATCGGCACAGTTGCTGCTGCTCACCCTAGCCACTGCGGGTTCTGATACGTGCCGTCGAAGTTGTGCGTGCTCTTATATTGCTCGAATTCACCTTTGGTTGCGGCGGCCGAAGTTTTCGCCAGCAGCGCGGCAACTTCGTCTTGGCTCATCGGTTTGAAACTGCGAGCGGCGTCGAGCGCCTGCTGCAAGAATCTGCATGGAATCGCATCCCGTGATCACGACGCTGGTCGGCAGGTTCATCGCGTAGTGCAGGCACTCGACTGGAGTTGCGGTCTTACTCTGCAGAATTATTTTGTCGCCCATCGGCTTCATGCCAAGGACGCCAATTCCGTGCTTCACCAGAATCGGCAGGGTCTTCTTCTCGAAGCTTTCGTAGTGGGCGTCCATTACATTCAACGGCATTTGCACGGTGTCGAATGTGAAGTTGTGGGCGAACGCAGTTTCCAGCATCTTGTTGTGGATATCCGGACTTTTGTGGCCGGTGAATCCGATGTAGCGGACCTTGCCTGCTTTTTTCGCCGCAACCACCGCTTCCATCCCGCCGCCTGCGGCAAAAATTCGCTCCGGATCATTGTCGCGAATGACTTCGTGAAATTGCAGCAGATCAATGTGGTCGGTTTGTAACCGCTGGAGTGATTGATTCAGTTGCTGCTCCGCCGCAGCTTTTGTCCGGCCATCGATCTTGGTCATGACAAATGCTTTTTGCCGATAGCCATCGCGCAGCGCTTTTCCCATACGCTCTTCGCTTACGCCGTTGTTGTAGTCCCAACAGTTGTCGAGAAAATTGATTCCGTTATCGAGGGCAGTGCGGATAATCGCGATAGCGTCCTTCTCGTCCACTGACGGAGCACCGATGTGATATCCGCCGATGCCGACCATGCTGACCTTCTCGCCGGTGCGACCCAGCGTCCGGTGGGGAATTGGTTTTTCCGAAGCGTTTGAGAATTTTGGATTCAATGACGCGGCGAAACTGGCAGCTGCGGAACTCTTTATGAAATCTCTGCGATCCATGCTCTCCTCCGGAAGTTATTGGATGCTATTTTCAGGTCCCAGATGTGCGTCGCCTGACGCCGACCGTACGAATCTTACTTTGTGATGAGTCGCGCGTTGACCCCATTTTGTTCTGCAATCCAGTTCTCCACCTCTGACTGCAGAACATCCAGCGGCAACGGTCCGTTCCCCAACACCTCATCGTGAAAAGCGCGAATGTCAAACTTGTCGCCGAGTCTCTGCCGGGCCTCATCTCGCAACTTGAGAATTTGGAGTTGACCTAACTTGTAAGCCAATGCCTGCCCCGGCCATCCAATATAACGGTCAACCTCGGTCTGGATGTTGGGTTCATCCATGGCGGTGTACTTGTGGAAGTACTCGATCATCTGATCGCGCGACCAATGTTTCGCGTGGACTCCGGTGTCGACCACCAGTCGAATATCGCGCCACATCTCGTTTTCCAGGCGCCCATATTCGCTGTACGGATCCTGATAGCGGCCCACGTCTTTACCCAGGCGTTCGGAATACAACGCCCAGCCTTCAACAAACGCGGTGTAGCCGGCGTGTTGCCGGAAGTCCGGCAAGTCAGGCAATTCCTGCGCCAATGAAATCTGCAAATGGTGCCCGGGAACGCCTTCGTGATAGGCAATGGCCTCGACATTCAGCAACAGGCGATGTTGTGGATCGTACTCATTCACGTTGATATGACCGGGCCGCGAACCGTCGGGTGTCCCGGCTGAGTAGTCGGCCGGGGTGCCTGCGGGCGAACGCGAAGGCTCCATCGGGACGGCAATCAGCTTTGCTTTGGGCAGACGACCAAAGAGACGCGGCAATTCCGGCTCCATGTCGGCCGCGTATTTAGCGTAGAGGTCAAGCACCTGCTGTCCCGAAGTTGCATAGAGTTTGCGGTCGTCTTTAATGTGCTGGTTGAAGCTGGTCAGATCTTTGAATCCAAATTTGTTTGCCACCGCCAGCATCTCGGCTTCGGTTTCATGCAACTCTTTCAATCCGATTTCGTGGATTTGATCAGGCGTGAGGTCGGTGGTGGTCATTCGCTTAATAGCGTAGCGATAGCGTGCATCGCCATCGGGTAACGACCACACGCCCGGATCAGTGCGGCCATGCGGCGCATACTCATCGCGAACAAAGATTGCGAATTTCTGATAAGCGGGGAGGATCTGGGTCGCGATCAAGTTGAGTGCGTCGTCGCGCAAACGTTTCTGGTCTGCCGCCGCAACGCTGGCAGGGAACTGTTTTAATGGTCCAAAAAACGGACTCGTTTCGCCAGACTGCTTCGCCACTTCTTCTGCTTCGGTAGAAACTTTGTCGAGCAGATACCGAGGCTGCATCAAACCATCGGCAAGGCCGCGGCGCATGTTCGCTGTAATCTGCTCGAAGACGCGCGAAATCTGCCGCAGTCGTGAAAGATAATTCTCGTAATCCTGCAACGAATTGAACGGCATCAGCGAAATCAAATACGGAAGATCGACCTGCGGACCGTCACGCTGGGTGACCGGCATCTCCCAGTTCTTGAACTTTGCGCCCTCGATCTGTTCCTTCAACTCGCGAATCATCAACTTCAGGCTTAACGAGTCTTGCTGAGAAAAGCCGTTAGCGTCGATAGCTTCAAAACGTGTGAGAAACTTTCCCCGCTGTTCAATATCCGACTGAAAAAATTCCGGCGAATAATCGCTCCACCGATCGTTGTAGCGGTTGTCGCCGACAGATGTCGCGAATTCAGGACTGGTGCGCATTTCGTACTGCCACTCTTCATCCAACAGCTCGAAGAATTGCTTATGACGTGCATCAAATGTCGACATAGGATTCGGCTTCGTGGCGGGTTTCTGGGCAGCATAAGATTTTGTGGTCATAGGAGCCAGAACGCTAACAGCCAGGGTTACTGCAAGGAGACAGGAGCAATAACGCACTACAGGCACTAATCGATTCATTAGTCCGACCTCAGTCTAGAAATTGTTCCTTCAGTCTCTTCAGGGGCAAACACGGATTCTACGCCATGAGATGAATCGCAGATCAGGTTGTGGCGCTGATAGCATTCTTCGGCAGCCTACAAATCCCAGTGTCCAATTGTGGACGGCAAAGATCACTTGCGGACAGTTCGCACGTCCAATTCTCGATCAAGTGATAGATAACTAAAACAATTTGTACAACTCAGACTGGGCCCCCACTTGCCTAGTCGAGAAGGACGCCATCACCAACTGGAAGGCCAAAGATGCTAACCACGACTCTGCAAGATGTCCGCTATGCGCTGCGGCAACTGAGGAAAACGCCTGGATTTACCTTTGTTGCAGTACTGACCCTGGCCCTGGGAATTGGCGCCAACGCCGCCATTTTCACCTTGGTGAACGCAGTATTGATGAAGAACCTGCCGGTTGCCGACCCCAAGACTCTCGTGCGCATCGGGGATACGAACGATTGCTGTGTGAGCACCGGCTTTCAGGAGAGCGGCAACTATGCCTTATTCCCAACCGAAACTTACCTCTCGTTGAAGAAAAATGTTCCCGAATTCGAGGAACTGGCTGCGATGGAGGCGGGTTTTCGCTTTCGGCCCATCGTTGTCCGACGTGAAGGCGATCGACAAGCTCCGCGCTCGGTGAACGGAGAGTTCGTATCCGGCAACTACTTCCGCACCTTTGGCCTGCAGCCGCAAGCCGGGCGCCTCTTTTTTGATTCTGATGACGTTACAGGCGCGCAGATGGTCGCTGTGCTGAGTTATGAAACGTGGCAGCGCGATTATCTCGGCAGTGCTGCGGTTGTAGGCAGCACTTTCTGGGTGAACACGAAACCCGTGACCATTGTCGGCATCGCGCCTCGGGGCTTTTATGGTGACCGTCTCTCCAGCAACCCTCCCGATTTTTATTTGCCGATAGAGACGATGCCAGTTTTGGCCGATGCTCCGTATGTACACGATCCAGACGCGCAGTGGTTATATCTGGTCGGGCGCGTAAAGCCGGGCGTCTCGATACCTCAGCTGCAACAAAAGGTTAGTGCCCTGGTGAAGCAATCTTTCGCTGAAGGCAAAACTTTTTCTGCGGGCCCAGGTAAAGCTCAGCTTTCTAAAGTGCATGTGGTGCTGACGCCAGGTGGCGCCGGCATTCAGGACTTACAAGAACAGTATGCCTCGAACTTGCACTTGCTGATGGCCATCTCCGGCCTGGTATTACTGATCGCTTGCGCCAATATTGCAAACCTGCTGCTGGCGCGAGGCATGGGTCGCAAAGCAGAAATGTCAGTACGAACAGCATTAGGCGCAATGCGGGGAAGAATTGTTCGGCAATTGCTCACCGAAAGCGTGGTGCTGGCTGGAATGAGTGGAATAGTGGGCTTGGTTATTGCGTATGCAGGGGCTCGCATGCTGCTGTTGTTGGCATTTCCACAAGCTCAGAGCGTTCCCATCGATGCCAGCCCATCGACGCCGGTTCTCGCATTCGCTTGTGGGCTCTCACTCCTCACGGGAGTCCTGTTCGGGGTGGCGCCGGCCTGGATCGCTTCGCACTCTGAGCCGGTCGATGCCCTGCGCAGTGGCTCGCGCACCACCGCGACCGGAGCGTCTCGTCTGCAACGCGGCCTGGTGATACTGCAGGCCGCCTTGTCACTAGTTTTGCTGGCCGGCGCCGGGTTGTTTTGGCAGAGTCTTAGCAAGCTTCAACACACTGACTTTAAGCTGGAATCAAAAAATCGTTATATCGTCCATATCAATCCGCAGACGGCGGGCTATTCAGGAACTCAATTGGAGGCTTTATATCGAACCATGGAGCAGCGGTTCCACACCCTGCCGGGAATTTTAAAGGTGGGTATTTGTACCTACACGGCAATGGAAGACAACAACTGGAGCAACAGCGTTCAAGTGCAGGGACAACCGGACCTGAATAAGAATGCTTCCTTCGTAAAGGCGAATGCCGAGTATTTCGATTCCATTGGCACCCGAGTTGTGATGGGGCGCGGTATAGGACCGCAGGACACATCCACTGCACGTCCGGTGGCGGTGGTGAATCAGGAATTTGTGAAGACGCTCTTCCAGAACCGCAATCCCATCGGACAGCATTTTGGCCCTCCCAGCCCAGAATCGACCGGAGATTTTGAAATCGTGGGAGTGGTAGAGGATACAACCTACACAACTCCACGATGGAAAGATCACGCAATGTATTTTGTGCCCATGATGCAGCGACCGCTAAGTGACAAGGATCCAATTGAAAACGATCAGTCGTTATTCGCAGGGGCGATTGTGCTCGAAACCGCGCGGCCTATGAATAACCTGGAGTCGCAGGTGCGGGCGACGCTGGCCAGCATCAATCCGAACTTGACCGTGATGAAGTTCCAGACCTTCGATCAGCAGATCGCCGACCGGTTCAGCGACGATCACATGATCGCGCGACTGACAATGCTTTTTGCCGCGCTCGCGCTAATACTGGCAACAGTTGGGCTATATGGCGTTACCGCTTACAGCGTGGCCCGGCGGACCAGCGAAATCGGAATTCGCATGGCCCTGGGAGCGGAACGCGCGGCGGTGGTTGCGATGGTAATGCGAGGCGTTGCATTGCAGGCGGCACTGGGATTGGCGATCGGCGTTCCGGTTGCTGTGCTTTGCGTGCGCTTTGTAAGGGCGCAACTCTATGACGTGACCAGGATGAATATCTCTGTCTTGGCGAGCGCAATTCTTCCGCTCGCTATTGCCTCGTGTCTCGCTGGCCTGGTTCCCGCGCGGCGGGCGGCATCAACCGATCCGGCGCAATCACTGAGAGCAGAGTGAACACGAAATAACGTCAATGGAGCGGGAGACCGGGATCGAACCGGCGACATCCAGCTTGGGAAGCTGGCGTTCTACCGCTGAACTACTCCCGCCCAAAACGGCAGTCGACTCATGATAGCACCAGAGTTCCGAACTTAGTCCACGGTCATCTACGCTAACGCCGGGACCCGCAATGTGATGTAGTGTTCAAGCAATACCGGAAAGCCTTGCCGGGCGTGTTATCCGTGGCAATCCATCACAGTTGGTGGTGCTCCATGCAAGTTGATCTTTCGTTCAGGGAGTCCTTTTTAAGGCATGGGTCGCAGGTTCGAGTCCTGCCGCGCTCACCACTTAGCTCACTGAAAGCCCACCACTCAGCAGACCAGTGATTCGGGAGCCAGCAGTGTCGTTTTCGTCGCTGTCCCTAGGTTTTGTCGCCACGATCGCTCAGTTCAACGTCAGTGAAGTTTGCCAAAGCTTGATCCTCTGATAGGTGAATGTAGGCCATAGCAACACTCAGTGATGACCATCCCATGATGTTGCAGAGTCCAGGCATCCACGCGGGGAGCTATGCGCGTGGCGAACGAATGTCTCAGGCTGTAAACGAGGAATGGCCGGACTTGGTCTGGGATAACAACCGTCCGCCGCGATCCTCTCAGCTAGTGAGCGTTCAGGGATTGCGACAAAGTTATCAGATTTTCCGGTCCCACTTGGATTATGCCCCGCCGTGGGCTGTCAATCTCCGCAATAAGCAAGAACGCGACCGAGAGTACAAATGGCAGAACTGTGAGCAGGAAGGTACGTTTCCGATCAAATCCGTAACCAATCATGACGTTGGAACAAACAGCGATGATCGCCATCAGGCTCCATGCCGACACAGGAATTCGATTCCGCCACGCAGCCTCGGTGTAGCCAGCAGAATCCAGCACCTCATTCATTCCAGCGGCGACCAGCGTCTTTGAGGGAGACGGCTGTTTGGTTGCAGCGGCCTGGACTACCGACCACATCTGCTGATGGAGTTCATCCGTCTGGCGATCAACCTTTGCTAGCTCACGGGAGTTGTGCGTCGTGTAGAACAGGACACGCTGCGCCAGGTACTTCTTCAGGAGATCCTGTGTTCGCTCAGCATCTTCAAATTCCAACATGCCAGCGCGATCGTACTCCGTACCAATCTGGTTAGCTTCGATCGCCTCATAATTTTTCCGCTGATCGTATCTGCCGATTGCCATGGAAAAACTAAACCCAATGATTAAACCAAGAAGCGTCAGCGTTGCCGTAAGAACAACGTAGAAATCCTGACCCTCTCCCTGCTCCTTCCAGTCCCACCATTTGTGAAGAGAAACACCGAGCTGCGTCGAGACCCACAACACCACCCACGAGACGAAGAAAAGAAGCCGAGGGAAATCCGATAGCCACTGCATGACAGTCCAACCGATTTAACCGGAATTTCTCTCTCAGTCACACTGACAAAACATGCAGCCCGTAAACTCTTCGGAGTACAGGTTTATAACTCAATGGCCAAGTGATCAGCGTCCACCAAACCCTCCGATGCAGGCTTGCTCAGTCCTGAACTAGCCGCCGGATCAGCCGGGTGAAAGGCGTCAAGCAGCTTGGGTTTCGCGCTGGCAATTGGTTGAGTTCCGAGGTCCTGCAACCCGATTTCAACCCAGCTAGGCCTCAATGCCACGTCCGCCCGTCCCGAAACGACTGGTAATTCTCACAGTGCCAGGGATGTGGGAGAAGGACTAGGTTGATTCAGGATCTCGCTCAAAGTAGGGAGGCAAACATGAACAAGAAAATATTAGGAGGGCTTGTACTAGCAGTAGTCTGCGCAGCCGTTGGCCTCAAGGTTCTAGCTCAGGACGCAGGCCCGCCGGCGCCCAGCGCCAAGAGCGGGCAGGCTTCGGATCAGGATATTCAATTATTGCGTCAAGACATTGCATCCGAGAGGAAGCAGTTGATAGCCAGTAATCTGGTATTGACTGATACGGAAGCGACCAGGTTCTGGCCGGTCTACGATCAATATCAGGCGGAATACAAAAAGATCGGTGACTCAAAACTTGCGTTGATCAAGGAATATGCCCAGAACTGGGGATCGGTCACCGATGAGCAAGCGCTGCAGTACTTCCAGCGATCTCAGGACATCGAGCAGTCCGTCATCCAGCTACGCCAAAAGTACTTTCCAATGGTAGGAAAAGTACTGCCCGGAAAGAAAACAGCCAGTTTCTTCCAGATCGACCGTCGGATCGCTCTCTTGCTGGATGTCCAATTAGCGTCGGCTATCCCGTTGGTGCAAGAACAGTGAGAGGCGGCCTGGCAATCCGGGGCGCACGCGCACGGTCAAGCTCCAACCGGAAGGCGACTGTGGAAACCAGGCGTGGGTGTTGAAAAAGTCTTTGCTTGGAACTGCTCTGTTGCGGTGTGGTGTGAGCACTGGGTTCCTCTCTGATTCCAGTTGCCGACCGGCAGGGGTTCTGCTGGCTGGCTGAGGAATCGCACCAATCGCTTGATGTTCTGAACGGTTACCGCAAGCCAGAACTGCGCCCGAACGAACTTCATGCGTCGTAGCGGAGGCGGCACAGCCCGATCTGATTTTTTAGTTCCGGGATTGTTCTTTCTCAGAACAGTATCGCGTGTTCGCATGTAGGCAGTGACGCAGCCTGACGCAATTTCTTTTTTGCGAATTTAGCGAGAAAGAGTTTCAACAGCCACGCCTGGTTACATCAACGAGCCGCCCTAGTGGTCTTGTTACAACTGACAGTTACCACCCCAAGCCAATGCATGCTCCGATGGTCGGAGAACCTCGGCGATCTTCGTAAGGAGCATAGACTCTGAGCCCTCTCCCAGTCAGTTTGATCGGGTTCGCGTGCCTGTTTGGAGGCGCCGTAGTCGGTATTCTTCTTCGCCGTGTCATGCCGAACGATCATCTGAGTGCGGATTCAGGAAATGCGGTGAAGTTGGGGATGGGGCTAGTCGCTACGATGTCGGCCCTTGTTCTTGGTCTGTTGGTCTCCTCGGCAAAGAATTTCTACGATGCGCAGAACGCCGAACTCACGGACATGAGCGCCAAGATCGTCCTCATGGATCGCGTGTTGGCTCACTATGGGCCTGAGGCTAAGGACGCACGTGACTTGCTGCGCGGCTTCGTTATCAACGGTCTCAACAGAGTCTGGCCGCAAGAGGAGGAGCAGGCTTCCGAGAAACCCCAATCCACAGACGCGGAAGCGTTCGTTGATAGCATTCAAGCGCTATTACCGAAGGACGACACGCAACGTGCGCTCAAGGCCCAAGCAGTTAGTATGGCGATTGCTCTGGGACAAACCCGCTGGCTGATGGCCGCGCAGCAAACAACCTCTGTTTCCAAGCCCCTCCTCGTAGTCCTGGTTTTTTGGCTTACCGTGCTCTTCATCAGCTTCGGTCTTTATGCGCCACGTAACGGAACCGTTACCACTGCTTTTTTCTTCGGGGCGTTGTCTGTGTCGGGGGCCATCTTTCTGATCCTGGAAATGTACACGCCTTATGCGGGAATAATTCATATCTCTAGCGCCACGCTGCGTAGTGCTCTTGGGCATCTCGGCCGATAGCGTAGATCCCATTTGCCGGGCTCACATATCGTTCATTAATTGGCTATTGACCCCCACTCCTCCCTCTCCTGTCATTTTTGCCAGTTTTCGCCTTAGCCTTTGAGAGACATGCTTTTCCGAGAAGTGCAATGCATTTTGGGTTGCAAATGTCCAGCTTCGGAGGACTCCATGATTGCAAGACAGATCCTATCTCCTTTTCTGACCGCCATCATTGTCGCCTTTCTTACGATCGGCGCAGTGGGTCAATCCCTGGTTTCCGGCGATGTCACTGGGATCGTTTCCGACCCTTCCGGCTCCGTCATCCCCAATGCAACAGTGACCTTGAAGAACACCGGCACGGGACAGACACAAACTACCGAGACGAACCAAACCGGTGTTTACAGATTTTCGTTGGTGTCTCCGGGACAATATACCGTCACCGTGAATGCCTCGGGATTTCAGAATGCCGAGCGCAACGTGACTGTCGCCGTGGGCCAATCCACATCAATGAACATGAAACTGGAGGTGGGCAGCTCATCTCAGACGGTCGAGGTCACCGCGGAATCTGGCGTGATTCAGACTGATAATGGAAACGTTTCAACTACATTCTCTCCTGAGCAGGTCCAGCTCGTTCCCAATCCCGGCAACGACCTGAGCTACATCGTCCAGACTGCGCCGGGCGCAGTGATGAACACACAAGCGGGATATGGCAACTCCTCTACGTTCGGATTGCCCGCGACGTCCAATCTTTTTACCGTTAATGGAATGAATGAAAACGATCCATTCCTGAATTTGAACAACTCTGGCGCCACTAACTTACTGCTCGGACAGAATGACGTTCAGGAAGCCACCGTCGTCAACAATGGTTACTCTACGCAGTACGGCGGTCTCGCGGGCGCCAACGTAAATTACGTTACTAAGTCAGGAACAAATAATTTTCACGGAAACGCCAATTATTTTTGGAATGGCCGCACGATGAACGCTAATAACTGGTTCAACAACTTGAATGGCGTTTCGCGACCGTTTGATAACGTCAACCAATGGGCGGCAGCTTTAGGAGGGCCGATCGTTCACGACAAGACCTTTTTCTTCGTCGATTACGAAGGGCTGCGGGTGCTGCTGCCGACGAATGTACAGGTCAACGTTCCAAGTCCGCAGTTCCAGGCGGCAACCCTGGCGAACATCGGAGCAGCGCAACCTGCACAGCTGCCGTTTTACCAGAATATGTTCTCGATCTACAACAACGCGCCCGGGGTAAGTGGTGCGCAGAACACGCTCTCCGGTGGCGGTTGCGACGGAACAACTCGACCTGATGGCACTCCTATCGTGCCGGTCGGTGTGCCTTGCGCTCTGCAGTTCCGCTCCACCGCAGGCAACTTTACGCACGAATGGTTGCTTAGCGCACGCGTGGACCAGAATATCGGCGCCAACGATCGCGCATATATCCATTTCCGCACCGACCATGGTGTTCAGGCCACTTACACCGACCCGCTCAACAGCGTATTCAATGCGCAGAGCGATCAACCGCAGTATGAAGGTCAACTGAATTGGAACCACACTATGGGATCGACCGCCGTCAATCAGTTCATTCTGGCCGGTTCCTGGTACAGCGCAATTTTCAAACCGGCGAATATGGCAGCCGCGACAGCGCTCATGCCCTACCGCTTGCGGTTCGCCGGCGGCAGTTTCTACGACTTGGGTCATGACCTGAATGACTGGCCCCAGGGTAGGAACGTTACCCAGTATCAGATCATTGACGATTTTTCTAAAGTGTACGGAGCGCACAATCTCAAAGTCGGCGTGAACTTCCGCCGGAACGACATCACCGATTATTCTCCAGGATTATTCACTACGGGCGAGGTCATCGGGGAAGACCAGGGTAGCTTCTTCTCGGGAACAGCCGGGCTCTTCACCCAAGCTTTTAATAAGCGCCCAACCCAACCGGTTGCTTTGTACGGGTTGGGTCTGTATGCGCAGGACGAGTGGGCTATCAAGCCGAATCTGAAGCTCACGTTCGGACTGAGAGCGGAGCATGACTCGAATCCAGTGTGCCAAACCAATTGTTTTGCCCGCCTCGACAGCAATTTCGAGGGGATCTCGCATGATGTAAGTCAGCCGTACAACCAGGCAATCCGCACCGGTCTACACCAAGCTTTGCCCTCGTACACTAATATTGCGTGGGAACCGCGTCTCGGTTTTGCCTGGACTCCTCGCGGAGCGGGAACGAACACCGTGGTGCGAGGTGGAATTGGAATCTTCCACGATGTATTTCCGGGTACCAGCGCAGACAGCTTCTTGAACAATCCCCCACTTTACAATCAGTTCTTCGTTGGCCCGGGATCGTTAGCGCCGGGCGCCCTTGGAAACATCCAGAATGTGGCATCTGGTGCTAACTCTGCATTTGTCACTGGATTCGCCAACGGCGGTACGCTTAACAGTATCAGCCTCGCGAGCCCATTCTTTGTGCCGCCGAGTATATTCAGTTCGGCGCGTTCGATCCATGCACCCCAATTTCAGGAGTGGAACCTTGAAGTACAGCAGGGCATTGGGGACAAAACAACCGTTAGCGTCAACTATGTAGGAAACCATCAGATCTATGGGCCGATTCAGAATGGCGGCCTCAATTCCTATTGCAACGTCTCACCCATCGAACCACCGAACCCGGCGGTTCCCGATCCCGCAACGTGCGCCAGTGATCTGTTGAACACAACCGGCCTCGCTGGGTTGCCGCTCGCGCCTGCTGATCCGCGCTTTGGTACCGTGACAGAAGTCTCAAGCTCAAATCTGGCTAATTACAACGGAGTGACCCTATCGGTAACGAGGCATTTCTCCTCGTTGCAGATGCAGGCGAACTACACATTCAGCCACGCTCTGGATATGATTTCTAACGGTGGATTCTTGCCGTTTAACTTCGCCACTAACGAAAACTCCTCGAATCCCCAAGACCCATTCAACGTGCGTCGTTACAATTACGGCAATGCTGACTATGATGTTCGCCAGAATGCAAGTTTGAATTATGTCTGGACAACTCCGAAGAAGAAGGGATGGATTGGAGCGGTCAGCAGTTGGACCGTTTCCGGCACGCTGTTCTGGCGCACCGGGCTTCCAATTACCCCGTATGACGACAACGCTACCAGCACCCTCGGTAGCTTCAATTATGCTGTCACCAATGGGGATCCGTTTTTTGGCAATTATCTCGGCAGCGGACCCGTGGTTTGCACGCGCGCCGCGTTGACCACGCCTTGCCTGAACCCTGGCAACCAGTTCACAGGCCTGGATGTGCCTTCGGGAACGCCGGTAACGGCATTCGGAAATCAACGGAGAAACCAGGTGTGGGGACCGCACTACTTTGACACGGACTTGGCGGTAATGAAGAATTTCCACATTCCGATCAATGAGACCAGCACCCTCGGGGTGGGATTCCAGTTCTTCAATATTCTGAATCACCCTAACTTCGATCAGCCGGACGCCAATGTTTCGAGTCCGACATTTGGGAGGATCATCAACACAGTAAGTGTGCCCACCAGCATCCTGGGATCGTTCCTTGGGGGAGACGCCTCCCCGCGCTTGATCCAGGTCAAGGGCACATTGACCTTCTAGCTGGGAATCGTGCATCCGCGCTTTTTATTTGCACAGCCCATTTTGATGGGTCAGTCTTCGATAATTGGCGCAGTAGGTTTCTTCGACTCTGCCAGCTCTACGGTAGAGACCGCATATACAGCGCTACTCACTAGTCTGGTTTTGCCAACACGATCAGCAAGTTCTCTTGAATCACAGGCAAAGGCGTGGAATGATAACCTCGCACCTTCTGTAATCTTTGTTGCCGTTTTTCTGGTTGTAGCGTGGCTGTTCTTGTAATTTGCCGACGATCTTTTCGGCACTCCAGTAGAAAAAATCGGCAACGCGGAGCACGGAGTCCAGCCGCCCGTTTTTACGCAA
Organism: uncultured Acidobacteriota bacterium; assembly: GCA_963703465.1. Taxonomy (GTDB): domain Bacteria; phylum Acidobacteriota; class Terriglobia; order Terriglobales; family Acidobacteriaceae; genus Gp1-AA145. The sequence continues at coordinate 177,929 of CAVPEQ010000007.1, forward strand.
TCGTGTCACTGCTTCAACAGTCTGAGCAGATCCTCGCGCATAATGCCCCGCGCTAGGCCGAGCTAATGGGGGCGTTATTGTCGATAACGGGATTCCACTCATTAACTGGCAGATCCTCAACGAGTGATACGACGATGTTGCGACAGGGATCGGGCCACACAACTCAAAATTCGCTTTAGCGTAAAAAATCTCATGCCGCCTTCGACTGGGGCTCATCGAGATACTTGATGAGAAGCACTTCGTTTCCATATTGCCCATGGATAACCTGATCCACTAGTTTTTGCGCGAGCAAAATTCCGAACCCGCCAGGGCGCAATCCAATGTTGTCACGAATCCCCGCATGACGAATAGGATCGTCAGCGGGATTGGCGGCGGCGGCATGGGGGATGTCGTCAAGGCTGAATCCCGTTCCGGGATCTGAGATACGACAGGAAACCATGCGGTGTGCTCGAACATACTCGACTTCCACGTAACGACTCGGGTCAAAGCCTGCCCCATGCTCCATCGCATTGAGCAAGATCTCGCGGAATGCCATGCCGACCTCGTCACGTTCACCATCGGGGAGGTCGGAGATTTCCTTCATAAATTGCAGCAGGCGATCGGCAGTGCTCATCTGGCAACGCACCTCTAGTTTGATCCACTCCGGTGTTGACGACAGCAGCTCTATCCCGTCATCCCAGTGCGGTGACTCAATTGCCAACTGGATCATGCTCCGGAGTTGCTCGTGCGAATAGGGTTTTGAAAAGAAACTGAAAGCATGCGCCTGCATCGATGCCAGCACATCCGCGGGAGTGTTTGCCTCGGTCAAAATGATGAGGCGAACGTGGGGCCGCTCAACGCGAATCTTGCGCAGCAACTCAACATCCTCCATGCCGGATGTTTTCTCGCTCGTGATGACCAGTTCCAAGGCTTTTCTTTTTGTGGCTCGAAGAGCGGCTCGGTTCGAGGTCACGTGCTGAATTGCCCAGATTCCCGGTTTAAGAATCTCCAAGAGAAGCTTCTTCAAGCCTGAATCAGCGCCAACGACAAGTGCGTTTCGAATTGCGAAAAGTTGCACCTTATCCCCACAACTAGGCCACCACATCGTCAATCTTGACCCGCGAAACCGTCCTTCTTTTGTAGGGTCTGCTGCCGGATCGTTTGTTGCAGCACTGTCAGTATCAGCAGTGTGCGTAAACCTGGCAGCTACTAAGCGGTCGCGCCCTGCCTGCTTTTTGGGTGCCTCGGTGGAACCGTCTTATACTATTCACTGTTGTGCGGAGGCACTCTGCGACTTCTGCAGATCCTCAATCAACTCCTGTGCTGCCGGTGGCATGGGAACTTTCCCCGCAATAATTTCTTCTGGTTTGACTTTGTGGCCATAGAGGTTCTCATTAGCGCCACCGTCAGGACGCAAGGTAGATCCCGAGAGTGATACTCCGCCGAAGACACCTTGCGAACGCGAATACGAGAGCATTTGGGCCTGCATTGTTGCATTGGTCGATGCCTCGGCAGTGCGTCCAACCGGACCGGCGGCCACGCTCGCGTCGGCGCCTAGCTTGACTTTGCTGTTCAACAGGCTTTTCGCCCCCCCATCATTCATCACGATGATTACGAAGTCAGTGGCTTGCCCGCCGATCTGGAAACCAATGCTTCCGCCACTCGATGCCATCATGATAGGTGCACTCCACGCCCCTTTATAGTCGGCGCCGGTACGGCAGGACATTACTCCGCGCCCATAGCTCCCACCTATTCCGATGGCCACCTTCTTAACCGAAGGCAATATGATGACGCACTTCGCACCATCCAGTACGCTTTTCGGGATGCCCTTGTCGGGCGTGTCGAGGATTTGCTTAAGTACCTCGCCCGATTCCTTTACACGGTCCTGCTCCGTGCCGCCGCCCTTTTCTTCTTTCTGATCCTCGGATTGACCGAGAGCAACAGCTGCGAACAACGCCATGATTACTAGAATGCTTAATCTTTTTTGCATATCAATCCTCACTCGTTTGAATTTCTCATTCGTTGGCAGCGTTGGGCGGCTGCGAACTGTGAGTTATACCAGTCACACATATACCGGGTGAAGGGGCCCTGCGATACTGTCAAGGTTGACAGGCTAGGCAATTTGTCCTCGCTCGCCTGATTGTCCAGCAACTTCTGTAGCGGGCCACATTGGTAGCACGCCCTGAGATAGGTATGCTGGTCCTGCGGCGATACTTCGTCCGTTTTGAAGAGGAAGCAGTCATCCTGCGTTTTGCTGGGACTGAGCCGATACACGATGAGACCAGGTGAGCAGGACAGCGACGACACACCTGTGAAGTGCCGGGGCTACGGGGCATTTCCGATTCTCACTTATGCGGCAGGTCGAAGATGTTCGCGATAGAGGGGTCTTTTTGAGGTAAATCGTCGCAAGAGAGTCCATGCCACTAAAAAAGATAAGCCCAAGGTCAGCAGCACTAGTGCGAACGCACGCCAAAACAGCTGGTTGACCAGGCGGCGGGACCTATTGTCGGCATCATTAAGGGTTTGCTGGCTGAGGGTGTGCATGTCGCTCATGGCAGTTGCCTCTTCCCGATGAAGAGCATCGAGAATGATCTGTCGCTCTCCGCGAAGATCAGCGGTCGCTGCTAGACGCTCGCCGCGCAAATCGGCCATCGCATTAATTCGTTGCTGCGTCAAGGCTTCAATGGTTTGCACACGCTCTTCTCTCAGGAATGATTGAGCCGCCAGACGTTGGCTTTCAATATCGCCTAGGGCCACTTCTCGTGCCCTCGCCGCTAGTTCGGGCATGCGATCAAGATTATTTGAGGTCTCATCAAGCGCTTTGGATATGACCGCGAAATTGGAGGCTGCAGCGCCAAATTCAGGATCACGGGTGAGATCGCTGACGAGAAGTTCGGCTTGCCAGCGGGCCTGTTTGGGCAGGTAGGCGTTGTACGAGTCCAAACGGGCGGTGATGTCGCCCAGGCCCTCTTCCAAAGCTTTAATGGATGCCAATGCTCCTAAGTCGCTTTCGTCCTGCCTTATCAAGTCAACGTCGGCTGATCTGCGACCAGTCAATCCCGTCTGAATTGGATGCGCCGCAGCCCAGGTACTCATTTTCTGCCGGAGATCAGGAATGTTGGCTGCCGGTGCAGCTGCTCGAACCAACTGCTCCATCTCGGCATCCATGGTCTTGAGGGTCTCTGCAAGGATGGGCAGGAACGGTCCCAGTCGGCTTTTCACCATCGGCTGTTCCAAATAGGCATTCGCTTGAAAAATGAAAGCCCAGGTATCAACGACGGCGGCTACGGGGTCAGGGTTCAGCAGAGATGTCTGCAGGACTGGAATCGCTTCGGCTTTCCATAACAACGCCTCCCTGCGAGCTACGGGCGAGGACGATTCAAGAATGATCTTATCGGCGGCGCCTTCAATTTCGGACGAATAGAGCGTCAGGAGGGATTGGTTCCGGGAACTGAGCTCCGCTGCCGAGATTTCCACATTTTTAGCATGGTTCATCGAAGAGTTTTTTCTTGTGGTGCGCGATGCGCAACCATAAGAGAAAAGCGTAAGTATCAACAACAGCAAGCACAGAGACTGGTAAATACGTGCTTTGGTGCGACAATTCTGCGACATTGCGTTACTCCCTAATGTCAAGCGAGCGCGCCTGCAAGCGTCTTGTGGCCCAACGAGTTTTGTAGCGCGGCTGTTCGGGCCGTGCTCGCAGTGCAAAAATGATAGAGCAGCAGCAACGAACATGAAGCTGGCACTTTTGCCAGTTTGTCTGTTCAATTCTGCTTGTTAGATTTCCCGAAGAAGAGCTACTTCAGCGACGAGGAGAGTTTGTCGACACTGCACGAGGTTCGCGGTGATCGATGGAGGAAACTCGCGATGTAGAAAAACTTTTTGCAGTATGGCGGCCCTGCACCAACAACCCACATTGATATATGCCTCCCACACAAGAACCCGCCGACAGCGATCCAATCAACGGTCTGTTGGAGAGCGATGGGGACTTTTCGCTCGTGCTGGGAGGGCCGTTATATCAGCTTTATCTTCGCACTCAGCTATCAACACCACTGCTCGGTTTGCTGCGCCGAAGAGTGGTGAGTATTTCGCTGATCTGCTGGCTCCCTTTGCTACTACTCTCCCTGGTACAGGGCCATGCTGTGCGCGGTCTGCCCGTCCCCTTTCTGCTGGATGTGGAAGCCCAAATCAGATTCTTGGCGGCACTGCCCCTGCTAATCGCAGCCGAGCTAATCGTACACAAACGGATCGTCATAGTTGTAAGACACTTCCTTGAGCGCCACATCGTAGCCCCAGAAGATCACCAACGCTTTGCAGAAATCATTAGCTCGACAATGCGTCTGAGGAATTCGGTACTTTTTGAGGCTGTGCTGTTAGTCCTCTGTTTTACCCTCGGCCAATGGATATGGAAAGGACAACTTGCCCTGAAAATTCCGACTTGGTACGAGATAAACTCCGGTGGACAAAACCATCTGACCTTAGCCGGATATTGGTACGAATTCTTGAGTCTACCGACATTTCGATTTATCCTCTTTCGCTGGTACTTCCGGCTATTTCTTTGGTACCAATTCCTCTGGCGCGTGCGGGGGTTGCCGCTTCACCTTAACTTGTACCACCCGGACCGCGCAGCAGGACTCGGATTTCTTTCAGCCAGTGTCTTTGCCTTTGCGCCCGTCCTGCTGGCACACACGACCTTTCTTGCGGGGTTTATCGGCGAGCGGATCTGGCACGCTGGAGCGACCCTGCCCACGTTCAAAATGGCAATAATAGGTTCGCTCTTGTTCCTTTTGCTGTTAGTACTTATGCCATTGAGCTTTTTCGCTGTTCACTTAGCACGCGCCCATCGAACGGCCAGCCGCGAGTTTGGCATCCTGGCCAGTCATTACGTGAATGATTTCCGAACAAAATGGGTTCAGCACCCATCAGGAAAAGGTGAGCTTCTCGGCACACCTGATATCCAGTCATTGGCGGACTTAGGTAATTCTTTCAAATCAGTCAGCGACATACGAGTCCTCCCATTTGGCAAGGACACCATATTACGACTGGCCGGCTTTTTAATCGTACCCTTAGTGCCACTTGCTCTGACCATAATGCCTCTCAAGCAGATCGTAGATTGGCTCTTAAAGTTGGCATTTTAATCGGTCGCATGAAGCTCGAGCCAATGGTTAAAAGGGATCGCACCTGAAATCTGCAATGACTAACCTTGAACCGAGTTTCCATTGTTATTGCCTCTTCGTTTCACGCATCGCGCCTGCACACGATGGGGGGATTTACTAGTAATTCTGACAGGTGTGCGGTGTATCCGCCGCGAGTAATATTTAAATTAAAAGGCATGGACGAAGTACGCAGGCGTTACACTTGCAACCAGCTCGCGACGCCTGCGTGTTCTCTTGCCGCGAGCGCGAATTAACGGGACGCAGGCGTCAACCAGACCCTTCTCGCATTGACGGCTGTGTCCCCGCCGCTCAAGCTTTATGTGTTAGAGTCTGCCCATCACGCAAGGCGGTATTTCACGTTTAGGCGGATTCTTTGGCATGGGGAGACGGTATGTGCGCTCTTGCCTGATCCAATCCGCTAAGCCTTTTTCGTGGCTCCGCATCGGCTTCGTTGCCGCCTTGACCTTGACGTTATCCGGTTGGACCTGCACAACTATCGTCGGTTTCAATAGCTGCCTCGGCGTGGCAGCGGCGCCTCAGATCACATTACTGTCCCCAAGCACCATCTCCGTTACAGCGGACTCAGTTGTCCTTACTGTGAGAGGAAGCGGTTTTGTTCCCCAGTCTCAGATTCTTTGGAATGGAAACGTACTACTGACCACGTTCATCGATTCGCAACACCTTCAGGTAACGATTACGCAGCAGACGTTCACCCAGTTCGGCGGCGCTTTTGGAAGAAATGTGCTGATTTCTGTAAATTCTCCCGTGACCGCTAGTGTTCTGGGATGCCCGATTGCAGGGAGTTCTGCCACGGTGGTTCTAGTGATCGATTAAGCGGACGCATCTGGCTAGGAAAGCTATATCGGTTCAGGGTCACCTGATCTCAGCTGAGACCACTGCGACTGCAGACCCCTAAATTGGTTCGCTGATGGGCGTTAAGGGCACTTCAATTTTGAGTCGTTCGCGAATTGTTCAAAGATGAGGATCGCAACGATTTGGCCAGTGCTCTACTGCTTGAAGACCAAGGCTGGCCCGCTCACGCGTTTCCCGGTAAGATCGACGGTGACTTCAATCCGGTCGGCGATCGTTACGAACGGAATGCCTTTGGTCATCCCGAAGTCTTTGCGGTCGAAGGCCATCGTGCCTTTGATCTCGCCTGATCCTGTACCAGCTCCGTTGACTGTGAGCGTCAGGCTTTCGGGTTTAGTTACGCCGCGGATTGTAAAGTCGCCGTCTACCTCAAACGTTTTGGGACCAGTTTCTACGATCTTCTTGGACAAAAACGAGATCGTCGGGTTTTGCTTCACATCGAAGAAGTCTTTGCTTTTCAGCTTGCCATCTTTCATTCCGCTTCCCGTGTTCACGCTGTCAGCCTGGATCTTGATGTTTAGAACGCCGGTTGTGACATCGGGAGAGGTGAAGGTCAAAGTCGAGTCCCATTTGTCGAATGTGCCGACCAGCTTCACCGACGCCTTCACGTAGAACTTGACCGAGCTGTCTGCCGTGGCGATGGTGAAAACAGGAACCTGGGCTTGAGTCGAAGGCACAAGCGCGGCCAAGGGCAGGATGAAGAGAGCTAATCGCGTAATTCTGAGTCTGGCGGCAAACATAGAACAATCCTTCCGCGGTCGTCGTAAACTTCTGGTGATTGGACTATGCGCTGCGTGCGTGCTGCCAGGCACTGTCAAATGTGACAGGCGTCCGTACGGGAAGGCCAACACGTTGCAACAAGTCCTGGAAATGCGCATTGTCCCGCAAGGCGTTCACGCCGGGATCCGCGTGGAGATAGAGTAACCAGTGGGAGCGCTCTTCGTAGGATTTCTCCAGGCATTCCATCGCGCGTTCGCTTTCTCCCAAGCCAATGTGGATTCCGGCGAGGAAGTAAGGAGTGACATATTTCTGCGTTGCCAGTTTATTCAAGTCATCCAGTATCAGAATGGCTTCTTTTTTGTTTCCCGCCACACCCAAGGTATGCGCTAATGCTGCGCGCATCAGTGGACTGCCTCCTGACAATTTCACTGCCTTCTCACCCTCGGTGATGGCCAATTCGTAGCAACCCGTTTGCCTGAACGCCAGGCCAAGAATCCAATAGGTGACGCAGTAGTTGGGATCCAGTTCTACAGTTCGCAGGAGCTGCTCGATAGCTTCATCATATTGACGGGTCAAGTAGAGGGCCCATCCGACGGCGACATTAATGATGAGCGACAGCGGATCGATCTCCTGGCTATCTTTCATCCGGGCGATCGCTTCTTCCTGCTGACCCATTGTCATCATGTACTCGGCGTACCAGTGATTCGCGGTTGGGTAGGCGGGACAAAGTTCGAGGCTTCGCTTGAATTCTGACTGAGCTTCCTTCCACTGCCAATCATGAAGCCACAAAAGAGCAGCTAAAGATGTGTGAGCTTCAGCGAGATCGGGATCCAGTTGGAGCGCAGTCATCGCCGCCGCTTTGCCCTTCGGGAAAACTTCCGTCGGCGGCAGATAGCTGTTCCATCCCAGGAGCACGTAGGAATCGGCCAACCCTGTGTACGCGAGAGCATACCCGGGATCTTTATCGGCTGCCTGCTGAAAATATTCGATCGCTTTGTAGAATCCTTCCTCGGTCCACCGGTTCCAGTAATGACGACCTTTCAGATAAAGCCGGTAGGCCTCGGCGTTTTCTGTGTGGTGCCTGGTTAATCGCTTCTTTTCCGCGCGGGTCAACTGCAACCGCAACTTGCCTGATATCTCGTTGGAAATTTCGTCTTGTACCGCAAAGATGTCGCCGGGCTTGCGGTCGTATTGCGCGCCCCAGAGTTGAGAACCTGTGGCCACATCGACCAATTCCGTCCCAATGCGCAGTGAGCCCCCGCTTTGCATCATTCTTCCTGTCAGCACCGCGCGTACATTCAGTTCGCGACCGATGCCTTGTGGATCAATCTCCCGGTCCTTATATCGAAGCACTGTGCTCTGCGCCATCACTCGCAGTTTAGGCACGGTTGCCAAAATGTTGATCAGGCTTCCGGTGATCCCATCACTCAGGTATTCACGCTCAGGATCGCCGCTGGTATTTTTGAACGGCAATACGGCAAGCGAGTCAATGATCTTCGAGACTCGTTGTGAGCGGGGGCCCGCTGTTTGCACTGAAGAAGTTCGTGTCCTGGTCTTTCCGGTCGAGGACAAACGACTAGTGGTTGGTACTGGGACTCGATCTGTGTCTTCTTCTGAATCGGTTTGAGTTGATTCCATGTCTCGCTTGAGTCGTTGCAGTTCAGCCCGCATATCTGACGCGTGCTGAAAGCGCAGATTGCTGTCTTTTTCCAGAGCTCTATGAATCAGCTGTTGAAGCGCCGAAGGAATGTCCGGATTCACGCGAGTGGCAGGCAGTGGGTTGCGGTTAAGTATGGCGTCAGTGATGAGACCCGCAGTGACTCCGTGAAAGGGAAGTCTTCCGGTCGCCATCTCGTAGAGAACGATCCCGAAGGAGAAGAGATCCGTGCGGCCGTCGAACTCCTTGGCCCGTACCTGCTCAGGAGACATGTAGGCCACGGTCCCCAGAGATGTTCCTGGAATAGTGAGATGTTCATCAGCGACATAAGAAAGAGATTGTGTCGGCTGCGCCGGCATTTGGCTAGAAGGCGCGTCCTGCACCGCACATTTCGCCAGGCCGAAATCGAGAATCTTCGCGTGCCCGCGCTTGGTAATAAAAATATTGGCCGGTTTAATGTCGCGATGAATAATGCCTTGGGTGTGGGCCGCATCGAGAGCATCGGCAACCTCAATGGCAATGTCAACGATGCGTCCGGTGTCCAGTGTGCCAGCGGCGATCAGATATTTCAGCGTCACGCCGTCCATATATTCCATGGCGATGAACGAGCGGCCCTCATGGCATCCGATTTCGTACACGGTGCAGATATTGGGATGATTGAGCGCTGAAGCGCCGCGTGCTTCGCGCCGAAAGCGCTCTAAAGCGTTTGGGTCACGGGCTGCATCCTCGGGCAAAAACTTTAGAGCGACAAACCGGCCGAGTTCGTTGTCCTGAGCTTTATAGACGACACCCATGCCGCCGCTTCCAACTTCTTCCAGGACACAGTAGCGCGAGACGATTTGGCCGGTAACAGGGTGGGATTGAGCCACAGGTCATACTAGGACACGAAGGCTTTAGAGAATACTGTCAGTAATAGTAGTTGGGTCGAAATCGTCAGTATCTTATTCCAACTGTTGCCATCACCAGTTGCGTGTTGATGTTTCGGGTAGGCGCATAGTGATATCGCGACTCCACATAAATTCTGTAGGGTGCCTCTCCAACCCGGACAGTGAAGCCGATACCGCCGTTTGCGCCCATCGCACTGGAAGAAGCACTGGCGAGAGTTTGATTGACGGTCACGATTCCTGATGAACAGGTATATCCCCAATACAGCCAGGCCGACGTGCAGGTCGTGGTGGTGCCAGTCTGAACCACCTTGGTGAGCTTCGCTCGGCGCATATACCAGCCGCCACCTGCGATGAAATACATTCCGAGGGATTTGCCGCGCAGTTCGAATCGATAGTTTGCGGTGAGGGAGTAAAGGTTGCTGTGCCCGCTGATGTCATTCCTTTGCAGCGCAGCGCGAATTGGTGTAAACGCTCCGCCTCCGGGATTCAGCCAGTCGTACAGGAACTCGCCAGTTACGGAGTTACGGCTGTTGAAGTTATAACCAGCTCCGTAGACGAAACCGGCACCCGGACCGGCAAACCGCCCGAGGGGATTCAGCGGCACACTAATAGGCAGTCCGAGGTTTGTATTAAATCTCGTGTTGTCAGCCGTTTGCTCCTGTGCTGCGAGAATGCCCGCCGCGGCTAAAAGAAAACCTGCCAAGAAAATTCCACTTGCACGTTTCATGTGCTCCTCCAAGAGGTCTGCGAACGGGAGTTTCTCTTCTCTTAAGGCTTGTACTCGCCAGACAGGGTGTCTGCGACTGGCAAAACTTGCAGGGGTGGGACTATCTTTCTTCGGGATTGCGGTGCTGGTGCACTGATCTGGAATGAAGCTGTCACTACTGACAGTACCCAACCGTTCCGGGATGGCTAATCGTTCAAGGTGTGGGCCGCAGTGGCACTCCAAAGAAAAGGACACTTATGAAAACAAGAGTAGCGATATGTGCAGTAGCCGTATGCTTGCTGGCAACATTCGCCGCCGGACAGCAGGTCTCGGTGAACTACAACCATAGCCAGAGCTTTTCTGAGTTTCACACCTATGCATGGGGTCCGGAGAATGCGAATAAGATCCAAAACTCGATACTGGCGCAAGTGGCGGAACAGGATGTCAATTCAGCACTACAAGCCAAGGGACTGACATTGGTAGAAGCGGGCCAGACTCCCGATGTTCTAGTCACAACGAATGGGGGACTGAAACAACAAACTTCTTATACGGCATGGGGAATGCGAGGCATCGGCGGCGGTATGGGCGGCATTAGCCCTGAGCAAAATGTTGAGGGAACGTTAGTGGTGGACATGTACGACGCGAAGAATCAAAGCCTGATCTGGCGTGGGGTGGCGCAAAATACTCTGAACAACAACGGCAACAAGAATCAGCAAATGCTACAGAAAGCTATTGCCAAGATGTTTAAGCAGTGGCCCAAGACATAAAGGCTACGTGTCGGAATACTTTCATCGTGCAGCTGTCATAACTCGCCTCCAAAAACAGAGACCAGCCTTTTGCGCGGTTCAAAATACGAAAAGGGAAAAATCATGACTAAAGGTGCGTATGTCCTGGCAGGGACGATAGCGCTGTTGTATGTGACCGTTGCCGTGGCTCAACATCCGGTGCTCGATTCGGTGGCTAACAAAGTCGTCCAGAAGTATCAGACCTCCAGCTGCCAGCAATTGATGCTTAAGAAAGCCGAGGGTGCGCCACCGTCAGCGGGAGAGCAAAAGGCCATGGAGATGCTTCGCACTGATCCGCAGATGCGCCACGAATTCGTTGCCATCGTTGCCGATCAGGTCGTGGACAAGCTGATCGAATGTGGGATGATCCCTTAACGGAAAGCGCAACGCCCGGGATGATGCATGCCAAACTCAGCCAGGTCGGTGGATGTCTCTGGGCGCGAAAGCATTCGCAGTGACCGCTCCGTCGCAACGCCGCCGCCGCCCGTCGCCGGCGGTACCAGACCCCTGACAAGCCTGGGCACCAGCACCAAGGTGGTCGCGTTGGAAGCAGTGATCAGCAGGGTGCAGAAAATCGCGGTCGTGGCACTCTCCGCGATGCTTGTGGTCGTAATGCTGCTCTCAACCCTCCACCTAGGCGTCTTGATAGGGGAGGAGATATGGAAACCGCCGCGGTGGCTGATTCCAGTGCAGGGCCTGCTAGAGATTTTTGGTTACTTTCTGCTGGTGCTGATCGGAGTCGAGCTACTCGAAACACTGAAAGCATACCTAAGAAAGGACGTTATTCACGTCAGGGTTGTGCTCGAAGTCGCGCTCATAGCGATGGCGCGCAAAGTCATCATACAAGAACCTAACGCGGTGTCAGGCGCGACCTCGTTCGGAATCGCGGGCCTTATTCTTGCGTTGGCCATTGCGTTTTATTTCGAACGCCAGGCGAAGAGGGACCCAGTGCATGGGTGAGCAGACGGCAACTACGAGCGCGACGGATGTCTCGGGCAAATGGCAAATGGACGAAGCGAAAGGCGGGGAATAAGTGGCGATACGAACGGTGGCAATAACGGCCGCAGCTCTTGAGGCGGTGGTCGGTTCGGTCATGATCGCGGCTCCTACTTTCCTCATCCATTTGCTTCTTGGCGCCAGTTTGGCTAGCAGTGGCATTGCCGTAGCCCGTCTCGGAGGATGCGGTCTGCTCTCGCTGGGGCTGGCGACTTGGCCGAGCAGGGATTATGTAACTACGCGCGCCGCTTCGGCCCTCTTTACTTACAATCTGCTCGCCGCTCTCTACATCGGATATTTGGGCCTCGTCGTGAGCTTTCACGGCTACCTTCTGTGGCCGGCCTGCGCTCTTCATGCGTTGCTGACACTGCTGCTGGCAAGGCCTGCATATCGGGCGGTTCGAGAGAAACGGCCTCTCGTGCCTTTGTCAGAAAGTGGGTTAAAAGTCGCCGATGACGTCGCGATAAAAATACGTGGCTCGTGAGCAGACTGTCAGTTTTGACAGTTGGCAAAGACCGGCCGAGAACATAACCTCGTTCTCGTTACCTCCTTCGACAAACGCTCCACCCCTGCACGGTCTTCAGCCATGGGGTGGAGCGATCTTTCGAAGTAGTCGAGGGAATGAAGTAGTGGACAGGGTTATGGTGTGGAGCTTTTTTGGGCCACCATAGTGTCGGGCCGATTGTACTGATGTTTATATGCCAGGTGATAACCCTCAAACCGATTGCCGCCCGCAAACTGCACCTGAATTTTGTGGCGGTCGCCGAGTTTTGAAGTTATCCCGGAAGAGTGCGGCTTATAAGAAAGGGTGTATTGAGTACTAATCAAATCATAGACGGTACCCATAATTCGCGGAATGTCTGAGGGCTCGTGGGCGGTAAACACCGTCCCGCCGGTTGCGCTGGTGAGTTCTTTCAGGATTCTCGGGCCGCCAAGTTCGGCCGGACTGATAGCCTCATTTTCGGTCATGATCTCAGCTTTGCCGTTTTTCCCGACCGTCACAGTTTGGAAGATGTTTGGCTCGCTGGCATTCACGGCAAAAACAGGCACGTTGGCTTCTTCCAGGTATTCGCGAATTTCTTTTTTGGTGTAGCGGCTGTGGGTGTCGCCGCCATCGGTGATGAGAATTACGGCGCGGCGAACGTTGTTGGCTTTTTGTTTCACATTGCTTACTGCCAGATAGAGGGCGTCAAAAAGGGAAGTGAGTCCATGGGCCTCTACGAGGTGGCTGGAAATTTCGTGTTTGAGCGCGTCGGCGTTACCGGAGAACCGTGGAGAGATGACTTCTGGCGCGTCATCAAATACGACCACGAGAAACTCGTCGTCCGGCTTGACATGTGAGTCAAGCACGTTCTCTGCGCCCTTCACCACCAACGGCAGATTAGTTCTCATGCTTCGGCTCTTGTCCAGGACCAGAGCAACAGAGACAGGAGAGGTTTCGCTAATGCATTCCAGGATGTCTTGCTTTACTCCGTCTTCGGAAATTTCGAAGTCTTCTTTGGTCAGATCGGTTGCGACTCGTCCTTCTCGATCGAGAGCACTGACGGACACCTGTACAAGTTCTGTGCTGGCTTTGAATTTTGAAGGTTTCTCTTGCCCACTGCCCAGCAAGCTGGTGATGAGCAAAAATGACACGATTGGCAGCACGCGCCTCCTCGACGAAGTGCTTGACTCTGGAGTTATCTCTCGACACATAGGATTGCCTCTTTGGACACGTCACAACTAAACCGATACGCGATTACTCCGACTAAACAACTCGTGCCAGCCTCATGTCTGGCAAGAATCCTGGTCCGCTGAACAAGCGGAGAATTAACAGCGCCCCTTTTCGCACACGCACTCCTGCACCCACAAATTAGAGCTCACGCGCCCAATAGGTACGATGCTTGTTGGGCTTTTCTTCGACGCGATTTGATTAGATTTCGATGGGCGTGATGGGCCCTGAGATGTCTAAATACCATGTTCGGAAACTGCGGTCAAGCTATGTGGCCATATAGAATCGCACATTGACGCGAATGTTGGCGTGCCGACAAAGTTGAGAGTCCGGAACTAATCTTCTCAACTGGTGTTTCCAATATTATGTCAACAATTCATTGCATCGCCGACGCCCGGACGCTCATAGCACTCCGCGTACTTGTGGTAGACGACTTCGAACCCTTTCGCCATTTCGTTTGTTCAACTCTGCGAAAAAAATCCGGCTTGCTGCTCGTCGGTGAAGCTGCTGATGGATTGGAAGCAGTTCAGATGGCCGAAAAACTGCGACCGAACATTATTGTACTCGACATCGGACTTCCTTTACTGGATGGAATTGAAGCCGCGCGACGAATTCGCGCAGTGTCGCCGCTGTCGAAAATTCTGTTCGTGAGTCAGGAATCCTCTACGGATATTGTGCAAGAAGCTCTCAGCTTGGGGTCAGGTTATGTGGTCAAAACAAATATTGGAATCGAATTATTAGCCGCGGTGGAATCGCTTCGGTTGGGCGACCGGTTCATCGGTGACGGGCTGCCAGGCTTCAGTTTCACCGACAGTGCGAATTCGCTGCGTCCCGATCAACTCTGATTGAGCCGGCGCATCGTGCCGAAGTTTAAGTGCCCTCTATCCCGTTGCACGCAGGGGCGTGGCATCGGATCTCAAAGGCACAGTGGCATGGATGGTTGTGCCGCTCTTGGGCTGGGATTCGATCGTAAGCATTCCATTTACCAGCTTCAGACGCTCTTCCATGCTGATGAGGCCGAGTCCGGGATTATGTTTGGCCGCTTCGCGATTAAAGCCTGAGCCGGAATCGCTAACCGTGAGGTGAACTTCCTTTTCGTCTCCCCACAAGCGCACATTGTGCCGCCGCACTCCACTATGTTTGGCTGAATTATGAAGTGCTTCCTGGAGGACGCGCAAGAGACATAAAGAAACGTCCGCGGGCAGAAAGCCAAGCGGATCTTTGGCTTCGAACTCAATTTCCAGGCCCTGTTGCCGGCCAAAGTCGTTGCAGAATCCACGCATGGCGGCAACGATGCCCAGATACTCCAATTTCGCCGAATGGAGTTCATGAGACAAAGATTGAATATCGGTCCCTATATCACAAGTCTGCTGCCACAATTCGCGTACGCGATTGTGGATTGGAGCGGGCAACTCGCCGGAATTGTTTTGCAGTTCCTCGATCTCTATTGCCAACATGCTAATCCGCTGTCCAATATCGTCATGAAGTTCTCTGGCGATGCGGGCGCGTTCCTGCTCTTGCGCTTCAATTAACCGGCGGCTCACGCTAGCTAAGGCTGCTTCCGCCGATTTGCGCTGAGTGATGTCGATGAAGGCCACCACCGCTCCCACCAACTGTTGTCCTTTGCGCTGTGGGTAAGACCAGTATTCTGCCGGGAAACTGGTTGCGTTCGCCCTCCAAAAAATTTCGTCCTCGGCGTGGACTCCTTCTCCCGTTTTGGTTACGCGATGAACTCGACACTCCTCTACGCGAAGCAATGTCCCGTCGGCACGAGAGTGATGCATGAGATCATGCATGTTTTTCCCGAGTACCTCTTCTACACGCTCATACCCCAAAGTGCGGAGGCAGGCAGGATTGCAGAAGGTGCATCGGTGCTCGAGATCGATGCCATAAATGGCTTCGGCAGTTGAATCAAGAAGCAGACGAAGCTTATCTTCGCTCTCGCGCAGAGCTTCTTCCGCGCGTTTGCGTTCGGTGATGTCATTAGCCACCGCAAGCATGCAGGGCTCGCCATCGAGCTCGATCAATTCCGCTGTGGCTAAGCCGACGCGGATTGTGCCATCTTTCATGCGGAAATTAGCTACCACTTCGCGGAGCCGCCCTTCGGACAGCAGGCGATTTGTGAGTTCTATCCTTTTTGGGGGATCTACCCAGAATCCAATATCGAACGGCGTGCGTCCGATAATCTCGTCGCGATGCCAGCCCGTAAGACGTTCGAATGTTTCGTTAACGTCGATGTAGCGATGATCTTTTGCGCTGGTCAACGTGACTACCATTGGGCCTTGCCGGAAGGCCTTTGAAAACTTTTCTTCTGATTTCCGCAGTGCCTCTGCGGCGAGTTTGCGGTCGGTAACATCGATACATGAGCCGATGTATCCGGCAAAATTTCGGTCGGAATCAAATCTGGGAACACCGGTATCAGAAATCCAGCGATATTCTCCGTCATGTCGCCGTAACCGATATTCCATCTCGAAACTTTCACGGCGATCGAACGCCTGAGTATATGTATTCAGACACTCCTTCAGATCATCGCGATGGACCCCTTGGACCCAGCCATTGCCCAGCTCCGCGTCCAACGGCCTCCCGGTAAATTCGAGCCAGGGCTCGTTGAAGTAGTGGCAGAGCCTGTCTATCCCGGACATCCAGATCATCACCGGTGCCTTATTCGCAACCAACCGGAAGCGCTGTTCGCTTTCCCGTATTGCCTCTTCCGCCCTTCTGCGCTCGGTGATATCTTGAACGGTGCCACGCAACCCGATGATTTGACCGCTACCATCGCGCAACGGTTCTCCCCGCGCGATCTCCCATTTTATCTTGGACTTCGGATTGACGACCTCCAAGTCGAGCTCATATGGCGTCCCGCTTTGCAAAGCTTCTTCAACAGCGCGTCGTAGCCGCTCCCAACTTTCAGCAGTGAACAGCCGCTCGTGCTCTTTGTACGAAGGCGCTGGCAAGTGGGGATCAAGCCCCATGAGCCGGTACAGCTCCTTTGACCAGGTCACGCTGTCGGTTCGTGAATCCCAGTGCCAGCTTCCGACTCCGGCCAGGCGCTGGGCTTCCAGCAAGGCTTCGTCTTTTTGACGCAGCGTCTCTTCGGCCTGCTTACGATCGGTGATGTCCACAATCATGCCCACAATCCGCAACAGAGTGCCTTGCTCGGAGAAGTGAGCTCGACTATTCCTGTCGACCCAAATCACGGTACCGTCGGGGCGTAGCATCCGGTAGCTGATTTGAAGGTGGGGCTTTTCGGGGCTAAGCGCAGCCATTGCGGCTAAGAGTCTTTCCCGGTCGTCCGGGTGAACCTTGGTCAGTATTTCCTCAGCAGTTATGTGCGCAGCTTCATCGATCCCCAGAATTTGAGCCGCCTCGGGAGAGCGCATGATGACATCAGTGGCGGCGTCCCACTCATAAGCGAACATTTTTCCTGCTTGAGCGGCCAACCGGAAGCGTTGCTCACTCTCGCGGAGCGCCTGTTCAGCGAGCGCTCGGGCCTTCTCAGCCTGCCAACGAGCGGTGATGTCCCGCTGAATTCCCCAGGTTCTGAGCAGCATGCCGTTCTCCACGATGCCAATCATGCTGTTCAGAAATACTTTGGGATTTCCTTGTCCATCCACCTCATGCGACTCGCGGTCCACTATGCGATAACCGCTACGGATGTAGTCACGCGTCAATGTTATGTTTGCGGGATTCTCCACATCCAATGTGTCTGTGAGCCGCTTACCCACAAAGTCGCTTGCAGAAAGCCCGTACATTCCAGCCAATGCTCCATTGCACTCGGCCATGTAGGACTCATGCAGGATGCGGTGAACTTGTTCGTCTTCCGGCAAATCAACGGGAATCGGGCGCTCGAGTTCCTGGCAAAAAATGCCCTCGGAGCTCTGCGAAACGAACAGCCGGTAATTCGTTTCGCTGCGCTGCAGGGCTTGCTCAGCCCGCTTCCGCTCGGAAATGTCCGCGACTATCCCTATGACTCGCAGCAATTTTCCTTGTTCGTCAAAAAAGCCCCGCTGACTTTTCTCCACCCACACTGACGAACCATCAGGACGCAACACTCGATAGCTGATCTGGGATCGCGGATTCGTGGGACTGATCTGATCAAGGTTATCGACGAACGTCACGCGGTCGTCGGGGTGGACGCTGTCCGTTATTTGCTGACGAGTAAGCCGCTCAACCTGGTCCTTGTAGCCGAGAACACTCACGTGATCGTCGGATCGAATCACCACATCGGTGGTGGCGTCCCACTCGTACGCATACATCTTTCCAGCTTGTGCCGCTAGGCGGAACCTTTGCTCGCTCTCGCGAAGGGCATCCTCGGTCCGCCGGCGCTGGGTAATTTCCTCCACAAAAGCGAACACCAGTGGGGCCCCCCCGTCGTCTGCCTTCAAAAGAGAAACATTCAGGCGTCCCCAAATCCGGGCGCCATCTTTTCTCACGTAGCGTTTTTCCAGTGAGTAATGATCGATGAGTCCTGCGCGAAGCCTCTGGAAGTGGGCCCAGTCGTCCGCGGAATCTTCGGGCCTGGCAAATTGTGAACAGCTCATGGCGCACAGTTCGTGCTCTTCGTACCCCAGCATTGAGCAAAGCGCAGGGTTGGCAAGCAATATCCTGCCATCGAGGTCCTCCACTGCAATTCCCAGGGAAGCTTGCTCAAAAAGGTAGCGGAACAACTGCGTGGCGGGCGCTGGTAATGTTTGCGATAACATAACGACTCCCCAACTTCAAAGCAGACCGGCGTACTCCCCACAACATGCGCCGAGAGCGGACACTCCGACGACAACGAGATTACTCACGGTCTTATTTTGTAGATAAATTAGCCGAACGGGCCTGTGAAACCCAGGGTCCACGATCTGATTAACATCTGGAAAGCATCGTGATTCGTAGGCCCATTAGACTTAGCGGTCATGAATACACCGGCCGGAATCCAACTGCGGAAAAGATGGATCTCGACCCGCCTTCTATGCAGCTTTCAGAATGTTGAATCAAAATACCGGAAACTTTTTCTAACAGGAAGCGTGCACGCCCAATGACAGCGCGAATTATACCCCGCTTTGGTAGAAACTTAGCAATCTTTACATTTGGTCGAATCGACGACCGCGAGGCTGCCATAAGAAATGGCACGTTGGTAACCTTCTCTGTTACGCCCTGTCAGATGTAACAGTTGTCACTTCCCACCCTCGCTTCTAGCATGCGGATGAGTTGCAAGTGCTCAGAGAACTGAGCAAGTTCCCACTTGATGAGCATCGGCCGGGCGGCTGTAAACCTGCGTGTACTCTGCGGTTGCGGCGAGAATTATCGAGCACACCACGCTTCCTACTGTGGAGTAAGCAGCATGCGCGAATGGGTCGAATTGTCGTCAGAGGGAATCCAGGCGCTCGCGGTGGTCGTCATCGCAGTTTCCATTGTCTACGGTTCCGTACGCTTTCTTCGACAGGGATGGAAGCGAGTCGGGGATCCATATCGAGCATATAAGGAGCTGCTCGGCCACTCACTCTTGTTGTCGCTCGAATTCCTGGTTGCCGCGGACGTGATCCGTACGGTGTTACTGGATTTGACTGCGAAGGGCATGGAAATTCTTGGCGCACTGGTCGTCATTCGAACATTCCTTAGCTTGTCGCTAGTCGTTGAACTTGAGGGCCGTTGGCCTTGGCGCGCCTCCGAACCTTCGGACCGCGTCACAACAGTTGGACAGAGTGAACCGGGTAAACGTGTTTACGCGCGTGCTGGAGGGCTCGACTAGTCTGTCCGATCCGCGGTTTGAAGCATCGCGGCTGGCAACACGAGGAGGCACGAAATGACCCTGCCAAATTATCCGCAACTCGACATGTTCTCGGCCGGCATCAATGCGCTTTACGGGGTGCTGGTGGCCGGTCAACCGTCACACAACCGCAACTTCACTGCGGCGGGACTGGTGATCATGGCTTTCTTCGGAGGTATCGGCGGCGGCGTGACGCGCGACATTCTGCTCAATGACATTCCCTCACCGTTCCGGGATCCGACGTATCTTCTCGTGTGCCTGCTTATGGCCCTACTGGGGTTAGCGATTTATCGCTACGCAGCAACCAGGGAGGAGCGCTTCCGCACCCGGACGATGGCTTTCCTCAAGTCTTTTTCGCTGCCATGGTTTGCGATTTTGGGCGCGCATAAGGCGCTTGAGCATGGTCTTGGGATCTGGACCGCGATCCTTGTCGGTGTGATCGCCACCAACGCAGGCGGCGTGCTCATCGATATCTTTTCTGGCGTTACGCCCGATATCGTGAAGCCGTCGGAGCAACTCTTCACCGCTTCGGTGCTGGCCGGATCGGTTTACACGCTGCTGTGGGAACTGGAGAAGGGAAGGTCCTTCTTTCCCGTCACGCTGATCGCGGTTGGAGTCACGTTCATTTTCCGCGTGCTGGCCGTCAGGGATCACTTTCCGTCCATCGTGCCGCGTATCGCCGCGCCTGAAGGCCCAGAGATCGTGCCGATTGCCCGGCCAACTGCGCGCCGGGCCGCAGGCAAATAAGAAGTGCCTTGCAAACAAAGAGAGTCGGCCACTGGGTTAATTCTGTTGCAGTTATTAGAGCGAGGATTTCATGGATCACATGTGGGTACGTGTTGGAAGTCAATTAGCTGCGCGGGTAAGCGGGCCGATGAAGTTCAGATTGGTGCTTCAGCCGGCGATGGCGGCGTTCTTTGCGATTCGATCTGGTTTGGCAGATGCCAGGGATGGTAAGCCTCCGTATTTCTGGGCTCTCCTGTGGGACCACAGCCAACGCGAAGCCATGCTCAAGGATGGTTGGAAAAGCATAAGCAGGGTATTCATCCTCGCGCTGGCATTAGACATCGTGTACCAGATCATTGTTTTACGTTTTGTATATCCGGGCGAAGCGGTGATTGTTGCTTTTATTCTGGCAATCTTTCCATACCTAATTGTGCGTGGACTGACTACTCGGGTAGCTCGAAAGAAACGTGTCGAGTCAAAGGGTCGAGCACGCCGTATTGCCGCTTGAAGTCGAGGGGCATCTGATTTCAGGATCGCGCCATTCGTAGAAGGTGTTTCTATGGGTCTGGTTGAAATGACGGCGAAAGATACGGCGACGGTTCTCGCGGAAGAGCGCACCGATCTCGCGCTCGAGCGCACTCGAATCGCGTCGGAGAGGACGCTCATGGCGTGGATCCGAACCTCCATTTCAATGATCGGATTCGGCTTCACCATCGTAAAGTTTTTCCAATACATGCCGGAAGATATTGCCAACGGCACCGTTCGGCGTCCGCAGGCGTCGCGCAATTTGGGAATGACTCTCATTGCTCTGGGAACTATGGCGCTAGCGGCTGCAGCCTGGCAACACCGGAAGTTCCTAAAAGACATCGGAATAGTGCAGGCCCACCACGTGTGGTCTATCTCGTTCGTGGTCGCGTTGGCTGTCATCCTGATTGGACTCGCTACTTTTTACGGCGTGTGGCTGCGTCATGGGCCGTTTTAGCGGGAAAAGGCGAGTTCAATAATTCCGATGTTTTGTCGAGACACGCGCCATCATCGAGATGACGGCCTTCAAGTCGTGGAGCAATATGACGATTCCAGGAGATCTCGCAAAGGTCGAGTTGGTGGTTGGAGCGGGCAGGGAAGAGATTCGCATATTCACCCCTCCCATTATTTGTAGGAGCTGCGGGATCGTGTGACAACTGTCAGGACTTACAGTGTCGGGAGCCTGGTTAGCGTGAATTGCGATGTCGCGCCATTGCTGTTTGCTAAATCTCGACAGATTTAACCCGAGGCTGAATCGTGACAACCGTAGCTGACTCTCCGGCGGTAACATCTGCGAATGATGTGTTGTCCCGCGAGAAGCCGCTAGAGAGCGTCGCTATAACATCCCCTGACTTCTCATTAGTCTTGGGTGGCCCGCTGTTCCAACTATGCCGCCGCGCCCATCTTTCTGGAAACAATCTGCAGCGGTTGCATCGTGAAGCGTTCGTTCTCGCCATAATCGCATGGCTTCCGCTCTTGCTGTTGTCCGCGCTTCAGGGGCACGCCTGGGGCGGAGTCATCAAGGTCCCTTTCTTGCACGACATCGAGGCGAGTGCTCGATTCTTGATCGCGCTCCCCGTGCTCGTCATTGCCGAGGTTGTAGTCCATAAACGCATAAGTCCGTTGGCTCGTCGTTTCACGGAGAGGCGCATTGTGGTGACCGAAGACCTGCCACGTTTTAATGCAGCAATGAACTCGGCCCTGCGCGGCCGTGATTCTGTCGCAGTGGAAGGGATCTTGCTGGTTTTGGTCTATACCTTCGGGTTGTGGGTCTGGCGAAGCCATCTCGCGCTGGGTGAGCCTACTTGGTACGAAATTCCGACAGAAAAATCGTTCCATCTCACTTTGGCAGGGTATTGGTACGTCTTGGTGAGTATTCCTATTTTTCAGTTTATCCTGCTGCGATGGTATGTGCGTCTCGCGATTTGGTTCCAGCTTCTGTGGCGGATTTCAAGGCTAAATCTGCGCCTGAGTGCGGATCATCCCGACCGATCAGGCGGGATTGGTTTTCTGGGGGAATGCTCCTACGCTTTCGGGCCGATACTTTTTGCTCAAGGCGTATTGTTGTCCGGATTGATCGCCAGCCGGGTCATGTATGAGGGCCGGAGTTTGCTGTCTTTCAAAATGGAGGCCGCCGGATTTGTGGGCTTCTTCGTTTTGGCTGTCCTCGGCCCGTTGCTCATGTTTACTCCCCGGCTGGAACTCGCTAAATATAGAGGTTCAGCCGAATATGGCCGGCTCGCGAATCGATATCAATTCTACTTCGAAGAGAAGTGGATCCGAGCTGGATCTGTTGCCATCGAAGAACTGCCTGGCGCTTCCGAGCTCAAGCCAATGGTCGAACTCGGAAGCATATATTCGAACATTCGTCAGATGCGTCTGGTTCCGTTCGGATTGGGAGATATAACGCGCCTCGCGGCCACCACTGCGGCGCCGCTCCTTCCTTTATTGTTGACGACTTTTTCACCGGCAGAAGTTGCGAAACTTATCGTTAGAGTGGTTTTCAAGTGAAGATTTCTCGCCGCTGTCAGATTTGCTAGTTGTTTCATCGTTTGCGCACTCGTAACTTAATGGGTAGGCGTACGACCATGGATAGCGGCTTCTCCCGAGTGAATCTCTCCGATCTGTATCTACCTCCCGACGCGGTACGATCGCGGTTCTCTCTTGCCGAAACAATCAGGCGGCGGGCGCAATATCTCCAGAAACAGGCTCACGTCTTCTATTTTGTTTTCAAACATCCGCGCGCGCTCTGGTATGGACGGCTGATCGCAATATGTGCCGCCGCTTACGTCCTCAGTCCGATACAACTCATCCCGAACTTCATTCCAGTGATCGGATGCCTGGACGACGTGCTGGTGATATTGCTGGCAGCAAGGATGATCCAAAGAGTCACTCCGCCGGACGTGCTTGCGGAATGCCGCGACCTTGCCGACGCCGCCGAGACTCGCAGGAATGAAGAAATTAGACGGTCGGTGGTGGGCCCAGCCATAATGGCAGCCGTATGGCTTCTCGCCGCGCTTGTCGCCAGTGTCCTGGTGGCAACTTACATTTACTTCTAGTGAAGGGAACCGCTTCCCAGAGCCACTACTCACTTACCGCAATAGGCAATGTCTCGTCCCGCCCACACAAACACGAAATCGGTTGAGTTGACGGTCACAAAGAAACGGATTGCGCCCTTTGGGTAACAGCCTTCCACAGAACATAAGATCGAATAGTTGCGGGGATCTTTGGTCACGAACGAAGCCGTCACGGTTTTTCCGAGACCTACGACGAGGGCTTCCGACGGGGCCTTGGGATACGAAAGAAGTTCGCTCGAGGGAAAACCGCCCGTCAAGCAATTTAAGCTTGCTATTTCTCGAGCCTGATTACGGCTTTTCTTGCTAAATGCTTTTTCGGCAAGGTCAACCGGGAACGACAAAGCGACGTACCCATCAACACTGGCTCCGGCTTGCGTTACGGAAAGCTCAGAGCTTGAACTGTTAATAATCGTTGTCGTGAAACTCACCAGTTCTCCGGATTGGCCCAAACTGGCGAGTTCGAATCTGGCTTGCGAGCTGACCTCTATTCCTCCGTGGCTTATGTTGCGAATTTCATTACCGGTGAGTGGGTCCTGAATACTGCCGGACACAGCTCCCGTGAGATTGTCCTCACCCCAGACAAACGCGCTGGTGGCTTGCGCCTTGAAGACGGGGACATTCTCTTGCGCACTTGTAAGTAAAGTCAGCGCAAAGATCGCAAAGAACGTAACTGCAAACGCGCGACGCCGAACTCCTATTGATGGGATCAAGTTGCGGACTCACCGCATAAAAGACTGACCACTATTGAACTGTGATTTGGGCTTCGCGCCTACTGGGATTTTTGCCAGTTCACCAATTCCCTGAGTGCAATTAGTTTTGCCCGTAGTTGTAAACGCTCCGCAACTAAATGGAACTTTCATAAGGAGATCATCCAATGCATTTCATTCGCGTCGCCCTTTTGGGGCTAATTTTTGCGGGAGTCGGAGTTGCACAGACTGTGGTTCGCATCGCGCCGCCTCCGCCGGTTCGAGTTGGTGTGGTCGGCCACGCTCCCGGTCGAGGATATGTTTGGGTCGGCGGCTACCAGCGCTGGACGGGCAATGGCTATGTCTGGGTAGCTGGAAAGTGGGTACGTCCGCCACGCGCGGGTGTCGTTTGGGTTTCGCCCCGCTATGTGCGAAGCGGAGGCGGCTGGGTGTTCTACAAAGGATATTGGCGCTAGAAAAGACGGTGCCTTCGCGGTTCCCCGGGAAGAAAACTAATTGCGTAGAAATCCCGACCCGTTAGATAATAATAATGATGCGGTCAGGGGATTTCTCATTCCTGCGGTAACCATAAAGACGAACCTGGCGACTCCGGATGGGCGCGAAGAGGCGCTCACCGAATATTTGTGCGACCATCCTGACTGTCCCAATATCGCTACTCAACACTTGGGTGCGTGAGGGAGGTCGGCGCCATGGCTGCCGTCTGCGACGAACACGCGCCTCGTCCGCGTGCGTAGCGATCGCTCAGGCTGAAAATAAAGTCGGTCATCCCTCCGCTTGCCACAATCCTCATTCAGTCGATCCGCACTGTACGTTCTGACAGTTACCTCGCTAAGGCTCGAGTCTTAATCTTTCGTTGCATCGTGCCGACTGCGTAATTCCCTGGGTCGTCGCGCGAACTTCATTTCTCTCACCCATGAGGAGCCTTTCTATGAACGATCAAGACAACATTCAGCGGACAGTCCTACCGATTCCGGATCAACCACGCAGAGGCCTGATTACCTACGATGCCAAGGATCCGGAGACCCACTTTCCGCCGATCGCGCAGCTACGTCCCCCCAAGGGAGCGCCGAACGTTCTGATTGTCTTGATCGACGATGCCGGTTTTGGCTCCTCGAGCGCATTTGGTGGTCCATGCAGCACTCCGAATGCGGAGCGCTTGGCCGCCGACGGTCTTAAATTCAATCGATTTCACACCACGGCGCTTTGCTCGCCGACGCGGCAGGCTTTGCTGACCGGTCGCAATCACCACACAGTTGCCATGGGCGGAATTACAGAAATCGCCAGTGGTTCGCCCGGTTACAGCTCGGTTCTGCCCAATACCTGTTCACCACTCGCCAGAACCCTCAAGCTCAATGGATACGCGACGGCGCAATTCGGCAAGTGCCATGAAGTGCCGGTTTGGGAGACAAGTCCGGCCGGTCCGTTCACGGCGTGGCCGACTGGAGGCGGCGGATTCGAATATTTTTACGGATTTATCGGCGGCGAAGCGCACCAATGGTACCCGTCGCTCTATGAAGGCACTACGCCGGTCGAAGTCAAGCGCACCCCTGAAGAGGGCTATCACCTGGTCGATGACATGACGGATAAGGCCATCAACTGGATTGGGCAACAGAAATCTTTGACTCCTGACAAGCCATTCTTTGTTTACTTCGCGCCCGGCGCGACCCACGCTCCGCATCATGTTCCGAAAGTGTGGGCGGACAAGTACAAAGGCAAATTCGACCAGGGTTGGGACAAGCTACGTGAAGAGACCTTCGCGCGACAGAAGAAGTTGGGTGTCATACCGCCCGATTGCCAGCTTACTCCGCGACACAAAGAAATCCCGTCGTGGGATGAAATGCCCGCTGCGCTGAAGCCAGTTCTGATTCGTCAGATGGAGGTTTACGCCGGCTTCATGGAATATGTGGATTACCACGTTGGCAGGTTGTTTGATTCGCTGAAAAAACTCAATCTGCTCGATGACACGCTGATCTACTACATTATCGGCGACAACGGCGCGTCTGCAGAGGGAACTCTGCACGGCACCTATAACGAGATGATCAATTTCAACGGCGCGTCTGCACTGGAGACGCCTGAGTTCCTCATGGCAAGGCTCGACAAGCTGGGCGGGCCGGAATCTTACAATCACTTTGCGGTGGGCTGGGCGCACGCCATGGATACGCCCTATCAGTGGACCAAGCAGGTCGCCTCGCATTGGGGCGGCACGCGGAACGGGACGATTGTGCATTGGCCCACGCACATTAAAGGAAAAGGCGAAATCCGCAGCCAGTTCCACCACGTGATTGATGTTGCGCCGACCATCCTTGAAGCCGCAGGGTTGCCGCAGCCTCTCTCTGTGAATGGAGTCCAGCAGCACCCGATCGAAGGCGTCAGCATGGCCTACGCATTCAACGATGCAAAAGCGGCCGAGCGGCACGAGACTCAGTACTTTGAAATGTTCGGCAACCGCGGTATTTACCACAAAGGCTGGACTGCGGTGACGCGGCACAAGACTCCGTGGCTTCTTATCGGCGAGACAACCCCGGCATTTGATGATGACAACTGGGAACTTTACGACACCAGCAAAGATTGGAGCCAGGCGAACAACCTGGCCAAGCAGATGCCAGAAAAGCTTCACGAACTGCAGCGCCTCTGGCTGATAGAGGCAGTTCGTTACAACGTGCTGCCACTCGACGACGATCTTGCTAAACGGTTGAATGCCGATACCGCCGGGAGGCCAGTGCTGATCAAAGGCAACTCCCAGGTGCTATTTGGAAGCATGGGGCGTTTGTCTGAGAACTCAGTCATCAACATAAAAAACAAATCGCACTCGGTCACCGCTGAGATATCAGTTCCTGCAACTGGCGCTGAGGGCGTGATTATCGCTCAAGGCGGCAACATCGGCGGCTGGAGCTTGTACGCAAAGGGAGGCAAGCTCAAATACTGTTACAACCTACTTGGAATCCAGCAGTTTTACGCCGAATCGAGCAGCACCCTGACTCCGGGAGACCACCAGGTGCGCATGGAGTTTGCCTACGCTGGCGGCGGACTTGGAAAAGGCGGCACGGTGACCTTGTACGTGGACGGCAAGAAAGTCGGAACCGGCAAGGTTGCCGCCACGGCAGCCATGGTCTTCTCGGCTGATGATGGCTGCGATGTAGGAGTTGACACCGGATCTCCGGTCTCGCCGGATTACGGGTCGCGTGGCAATGAGTTCACGGGCCGGGTCAAGGGTGTCCAACTAGCGATCGCCGAGGATGCAGTCAGCGTTGATCACCTTGTATCGCCAGCAGATGCCGTGCACATTGCGATGGCGCGGCAGTAGACACAAGTAGTGACGGCAGTCCGATCAGGGCTGCCGGTTTTTTCATGCGAATCAATCTTTGCGACGTCCTCTTTTGCCTGAAATCCTCTTTTCGCACTCCCTCACCTGTACGTTTTGACAGTTACTAACTGCAGCGCTTCGTCCTAGTCTGCTGATGAAAGACAACTACAACTGCAGTGGACTTCTTTTCCGTCACCAAGAGGCTTATGTAAATGGCTTTACTTACTGCTGATCCTCGGACCGCTGAGACACCGCCGTGCTTTCACTTGTTGGCAAAGCCCAGCGGTTCAACCTGCAACATCGATTGCACTTATTGCTTCTTCCTGTCCAAGGAGGCGCTGTATCCGAACGAAAAAAGTCGGATGTCGGATGCCACCCTTGAAACCTATATCCGCCAGCTGCTGGAATCACATCGCACCCGGGAAGTAACTGTGGCATGGCAGGGCGGGGAACCGACGCTGATGAAGCTCGCGTTCTTCAGGCGGTCGGTTGAACTTGTCGAAAAATATCGCCGGCCCGACCAGGTTGTGCAACACACCTTTCAGACCAACGGAATCCTTCTCGATGATGAGTGGTGCGCGTTCTTCAAGGAGCACAATTTCCTGGTTGGACTCAGTGTTGACGGCCCGCGCGAACTGCATAATGCGTATCGAGTCGACCGCGCCAAGCAGGGGACCTTCGAAAAGGTCATGAAGGGCTGGCGCTATTTACGCCAGCACGGAGTTGATTTCAATATTCTCTGCACGGTCAACGCCGCAAATCAGAAACACGGGCGCACCGTTTATCGGTTCTTTCGCGATGAAATGGAAGCCCGATGGGTGCAGTTTATCCCGATCGTCGAGCGCGCAACACCCGACACGATTGATATCGCGAACTTGGGTTGGAGCGAGCAGCCCGGCCGCAAGCGCCTGCTCTACACGCAGTCTGGTGAGTTGGTAACGACACGCTCAGTAGGCGCCGAACAGTATGGCCGTTTCCTGGTGGACATTTTCGAGGAATGGGTACGGCACGACGTGGGTCATGTGTTTGTCCAGATGTTTGATGTGACCCTGGAGGCTTACTTCGGGCGCCACCTACTGTGCATTCATGCTCCGACCTGCGGATACGGTCCCGCACTCGAATACAACGGCGACGTCTACTCTTGCGATCATTTTGTGGAGCCGCTTTATAAGTTAGGAAACATTCACGAGACGAGCCTCTTGGAACTGGTCGCTTCTCCTGCGCAGCGCAAGTTCGGCGATAACAAGCGCGACTTACTAACTCCGCAGTGCCAGCGTTGCGAGGTCCGGCCGCTTTGTAACGGCGGTTGTCCGAAAGATCGCTTCACGCAATCGAGCGACGGTGATCCGGGGCAGAACTACCTGTGCGCTGGACTATATCTGTTCTTCACCCACACCCGCCCTGCGATGCAGACGATGGGGCGGCTGCTGCAGAGCGGCCGCCCCCCCTCCGACGTAATGCAATTGACTGCTGCTGAAGATGAGAAGCGTGGGCCCTATGCGCCCTGTCCCTGCGGGAGCGGTCAGAAGTTTCGCTTCTGCCATGGAAGTCGCGCTCCGCAATCGCCTTTCAGTGGAGTAACGCCGACGACACCTGCGCCGAAGGAAGGGCGAGTACTCCAGATGCATGCAGTTTCGCCCCGGGCATCGCCGGGCGACCAGCAAGAAAGGTCCGCGTGACACCCCGATGCGCGCATTTCGTCTGATTACATTTTTCCCGGCCTCGCCGGCAACCGAACGCATAAATCAGATTAAAGGAAGGAACAAATCATGGCTACAAAGCAACCGAATATCCTGATCCTGTGGGGCGATGACGTCGGCATGTGGAATAT
This sequence comes from uncultured Acidobacteriota bacterium, assembly GCA_963703465.1. Lineage (GTDB taxonomy): Bacteria > Acidobacteriota > Terriglobia > Terriglobales > Acidobacteriaceae > Gp1-AA145. The sequence continues at coordinate 206,820 of CAVPEQ010000007.1, forward strand.
CAGTCACTACAGCCGAGGCATGATGGGATACCAAACGCCCAACATTGACCGCGTCGCCAAAGAAGGTGTTACTTTCACCGACTATTACGGCCAGCAGAGTTGCACCGCAGGACGTGCCGCATTCATCACCGGCCAGAATCCGCTTCGCACCGGCTTGACCAAAGTCGGATTGCCCGGCGCTCCTGTCGGACTTCACCCGGAAGACCCTACCATCGCCGACCTCTTGAAGTCGGTTGGCTACGCCACTGGTCAGTTCGGCAAAAACCATCTCGGCGATCGCAATGAATACTTGCCGACGGTGCACGGATTCGACGAGTTCTTCGGTAACCTCTATCACCTTAATGCGGAAGAAGAACCGGAACTGCCCGACTATCCCAAGGACCCCGGATTCAGGGAGCGCTTCGGTCCCCGCGGCGTGCTCCATTGCATTGCAACCGACAAGGATGATCCTACGGTTGATCCCCGCTTCGGCAAAGTAGGCAAGCAGACTATCCAGGACAGCGGTCCCCTGACCAAGAAGCGGATGGAAACTGTTGATGAGGAGATCACCTCTCACGCCCTCGACTGGATGGAGAAGCAGGCCAAAGCCAAGAAACCTTTCTTCCTCTGGTACAACGCGACAGCGATGCATGTAAGAACGCACCTTGCCGCCAAGAACCGTGGCAAGAGTGGGCAGGATGATTACAGCGATCGCATGGTGACTCACGACGAGCAAATCGGGCAAATGCTGGATAAGGTCGATGAACTGGGCATTGCCGATAACACATTCGTCATGTATTCCACCGACAACGGCCCCGAGAACGACACCTGGCCCGATGGCGCCAACACGCCGTTCCGCAGCCAGAAAGACACGAACTGGGAAGGCGCTTGGCGCGTTCCGTGCTTCATGCGCTGGCCCGGCAAGATCAAGGCGGGCACAGTGCTGAACGACATCGTCAGCCACCAGGACATGCTGCCGACGTTGCTGGCGGCGGCGGGCGAACCAAACATCAACCAGAAGCTCCTGAACGGCTACAAGGCCGGAGACAAGACGTTCAAAGTGCATATCGACGGCGTCAACGTTCTGGACTATCTGACCGGCAAGGTGAAGGAGAGTCCCAGAACGAACTACTTCTACGTCAGCGATGACGGCGGGATTATGGCAGTTCGGACGGGCGACTACAAACTGATATTCCAAGAGCAACTTGCAGACAAGCTGCGGGTCTGGCAGCAGCCTTTCGTACAGCTTCGTCTGCCTTACATTGTTCACCTCCGACGCGACCCGTTCGAGCGTGCCCTCGATAATTCGAACACCTACTATGACTGGATGTTCGATCACATTCCTCAACTCTATCTGGTGCAAGCCATCGTGGCGGCGCAAATCGACAACTACGTGAAGTATCCGCCTCGTCAAAAGGCGGCTTCATTCAACCTCGACTCGGTCATGGCTCAATTGGGCCCTGCAATCGAAGCGTACAAGAAGAAAGAGGCGGCAGCGGAGAAGAAGGGTTCGGAAACAGAAGATCATGCCGCCGTAGCAGCAGATTAGGAGCGTGTCGATGGGAGGTCGAAAGGCCTCCCTTGTTTATTCAAAAGTTAATTCTACTGGGGTGAAGTCATGAAGCATGACAACGTAAGAAGGACACTGAACCTGTCGCTGACCTTTGCAGCTTCTTGTTTGCTTTGCGGAATTGCCACCGCACAAAACCTGCAGGGAGTGATTGACGGAAGAAGTGGTTCGACCATGACGCTGAAGACTCAGGGTTCAGGCAGCGTCGTTGTGGTGCTCACGCCCTCCACCGAGGTGGATGAAGTGCAAGGACTGTTGAAAGCCCGAAAAAAAGAAATGGCAGTCACCGCTCTGATTCCCGGTCTTCCGGTTCAGGTACAAGGAACTTACAACGCACAAAATCAGTTGGTGGCAGACCTAGTCAAGTTCAAAGGCAACGATCTCAAAAATGCCGAGGATTATCAAGCCGGCATAGCGCCTACGCAACAGCAAGTTCAGGCAAACCAGGAACAGATTCAGCAAAGCGAAATGCAAATTCAGGCCCAGAAACAGGCGCTCGCAGCTGAGCAAGAACAAACTGCCGCTAATCAAGCGGCCATTGCAGCCGACAATAAGCGTTTCGGCGAGTTGGCGGACTACAACATCCTGGGGGAGGTGACCGTTTATTTCGCTAACGGCAGCACAGAGATTGAATCGCAATATAAACCCCAACTCTTGCAATTGGCCCAGCAAAGCCTGGGTACCAAGGCTTACGTATTGCAGGTGCAGGGGTATGCATCGAAGGTTGGATCTGCCGCCTTTAACCAAAAACTTAGCAGCGAACGCGCCTCTAATGTAACCGAGTTTCTTGAACAGCAGGGCAACATCCCATTGACAAATATGCTGGCTCCCGGAGCCATGGGTACAAGTCAACAAGTTGCGCCCGACACGACGGCTGAGGGACAAGCCGAGGACCGACGTGTTGTAGTCAAGATTCTGCAAAACAAAGGTATCTCCGGCACATAAAAGCTGATCGCCCGCAAGACAGGTGATGGACGAATCGACGGTTCGGTAAGAAGTAGTCGTTATGTCAGAAAAACTTGCTTTCGAAAATGACACACTCGACAGTCAATCGCATTCCGGTATGACTTGGATACCCGGCGATACTTTTCGCATGGGCTCTGAAGATTTCTATCCGGAAGAGAAGCCCGTACATGAAGTCAAGGTGGATGGCTTCTGGATGGATTGCCGCGAGGTCACGAACCACCAGTTCGCGGAATTTGTGAATGCGACTGGCTACCAGACCCTTGCCGAGCGTCCGCTCGATCCTGCAGACTTCCCTGGCGCGCCTCCAGAGAACCTTGTACCTGGCTCGATGCTTTTCCAGAAAAGTAAAGGTCCGGTTGACTTGCGGAATTATGTCAATTGGTGGGCATGGGTGCCGGGAACCAGTTGGAGTCATCCGCTGGGGCCAGCATCCTCGCTTGAGGACCTCGAGCAACACCCCGTAGTTCACGTGGCGTATGAAGACGCCGAAGCCTACGCACACTGGGCAGGGAAGGAACTGCCGACTGAAGCGGAGTGGGAGTTTGCCGCTCGCGGCGGACTTGACGGGAAAAAGTTTACCTGGGGCGATGATCCCTCTTCTCCCGGTAAGGCGATGGCGAATAGTTGGCAGGGTGAGTTTCCCTGGCAAAACCTTCTGCTTGACGGCTACGAGGGAACTTCGCCGGTAGGTTCGTTTCCGCCGAACGGTTATGGTCTGTATGACATGGCTGGCAATGTGTGGGAATGGACTAGCGACTGGTTCGTCCCGCGGCTTGCCGACGAAGTCGTGAGGGGCTGCTGTGGTCCCGCAGTCAATCCGCGCATTCTCTCGCCCGATAAAAGCTACGATGCTGCGCAGGCGCAGTTTCGAATTCCTCGTAAGGTCGTGAAAGGCGGATCGCACTTGTGCGCTCCCAACTATTGCTTACGCTATCGTCCAGCAGCACGACAGCCGCAAATGGTCGACACCAGCATGAGCCATATCGGCTTCCGCTGCATTGCACGCACCGAGGGGCGGCAACAACCAATCAAAATGAATTTCTCAATGAACGCAAATACCGATTAGATATGAGGTCAGTGATGAATAGGAATCCAGAAATCGATAGATTACAACAAGCTCGTGCCACCAAAGTTCCATGGAGGAAGTGGGGTCCTTATCTGAGCGAGAGGCAATGGGGCACCGTCCGTGAGGACTACAGCAACAATGGGGATGCGTGGAATTACCTCAGCCACGACCAGGCGCGATCGCGTGCCTATCATTGGGGAGAAGATGGTCTCGCTGGTCTAAGCGACGACAAACAACAGCTGTGCTTCGCGGTGGCTTTATGGAATGGGCGTGATCCGATCCTCAAAGAACGTTTGTTCGGCTTGACGAACGGTGAGGGTAACCATGGTGAAGACGTTAAAGAATATTACTTCTATCTGGATAGCACCCCCACGCACTCATACATGAAGTACTTGTACAAATATCCGCAGGCCGAGTTTCCGTATAACGATCTGGTCGCGACGAATCGCGGACGAAATCGCGGCGACATGGAATATGAGCTGCTGGACACAGGTATTTTCAATGACGATCGCTACTTTGATGTTTTTGTCGAATATGCGAAACAGTCGCCTGAGGACATTCTGATCCAGATCACTGTGAACAATCGTGGCCCCGACCCGGCTACGCTGCATGTCCTGCCGACGCTTTGGTTTCGTAACAATTGGACGTGGTGGCAAGATGTACCAAAGCCATCGTTAAGGCAAATCTCCGGCCCGGCTGGTTTCCCAGCAGTCGTAGCGTCATCCGCCGGTCTGGGCGAGCGTTACCTCTATTTCGAAGAGGATGTTCCTCTGTTGTTCACCGAGAATGAGACCAATAACGAACGAATTTTCGGAAGTGCGAACTCTTCTCCGTATGTAAAGGATGGAATTAACAACTCCGTAGTGAATGGGCAGGCGGATGCGATCAACCCTGAAAATACCGGAACCAAAGCTGCCGCACATTACGAACTGCATTTAGGAGCGGGACAAAAGGGCACCATCCGCTTGCGATTGAGCGATGCTGCACCCGCAGCGATCGGTGATCCCTTCAAGGATTTCTTGAAGATCATGCAGGCACGCCAGCACGAGGCCGATGAATTCTATAAATCGATAACCCCGGCCCGCGTAACAGAGGATGAAGCCCTCGTCATGCGCCAGGCGTTGGCAGGAATGCTCTGGACCAAACAATATTTCTTTTTTGATGTGGACAAGTGGCTAACGGAACATGGCGCCGATCCGATGAAAGCACATGCAACTTCTGCGGTGCGTAACAGCCAATGGTTCCACATGCTCAATCAACACGTCATCTCGATGCCGGACAAATGGGAATATCCCTGGTACGCAGCCTGGGATTTGGCTTTTCACACCATCGCGCTCTCCGCGGTGGACACAGATTTGGCCAAAGAACAGCTCGACCTGATGCTACAGGAATTCTTTCTCCATCCCACCGGCCAGATCCCGGCATACGAGTGGAATTTTGGCGATGTCAATCCGCCGGTACACGCCTGGGCGACCATCTTCCTGTACCGCACGGAGCAGGCCCTCAAAGGCAAAGGCGACATCGAATTCCTCAAGCGATCGTTTTCGAAGTTGATGTTGAACTTCGGATGGTGGGTGAACCGCAAAGATCGATTTGGCAACAACCTTTTTGAAGGCGGGTTTCTCGGCTTGGACAACATTGGGGTGTTCGACCGCAGCGCTCCGCTCCCGACCGGTGGCAGCCTGGAGCAAGCGGATGGCACCGCGTGGGTGGCCATGTTCGCACAGAACATGCTGGAAATCGCGGTAGAGTTGGCGGCGCACGATGATTTCTACGAGAACATGGCGGTGAAGCTTGCCGAACATTTCCTGTGGATCGCTCACGCGATGAATGGGGCGGGTCCGGAAGGTATGTGGGATGAAGAGGACGGCTTCTACTACGACGTTCTGCGCCTTCCAGACGGGAGCACGACCAGGTTGAAAGTTCGATCTATGGTAGGACTGCTGCCCTTATGCGCCACCACCGTGATCGAGCCGTGGCAGCGCGAACGAATGCCACGTGTCACAGAGATTTTAAGAGAACGATTGGCACGTATGCCTGAACTTAGCAACAGCATTCACGCAACCGGACGGGGCCATTTAGGTTACGCGGAGCGAGGTATTGCGGCGCTTGTGAACGAGAACAGGTTACGTCGGATTCTGACCCGCATGCTCGACGAGAACGAATTTCTCAGCCCGTATGGTATCCGAGCGCTGTCTCGGGTCCATGCTGACCATCCTTATGTCTTCAACGTTAACGGGCAGGATTACAGGGTGAATTATCTTCCAGCCGAATCTGACACCGGGATGTTTGGTGGAAACTCCAACTGGCGCGGACCGGTATGGATGCCGGTAAATGCCCTGCTGATTCGCGCACTCATGTCTTTCTACCTTTACTATGGCGACGATTTCAAAATTGAATGTCCAACTGGATCAGGCAAATTGATGACCTTGTTCGAGATCGGACGTGAGATCGCCAACCGCCTTACCAGGATTTTCTTGCGCGATGAATCTGGCCGGCGACCGGTTTATGGAGGCACCGAGAAGTTCCAGACCGATCCCCACTGGAAGGATTACATCCTTTTTTACGAATACTTCCATGGCGATAACGGTGCGGGTCTAGGCGCTAGTCACCAGACCGGTTGGACGGGCGTGGTTGCAAAATTGATTGAGCTCTTCGGTCGTCTGGATGCGCACCAACTTCTGGATGCCGGTAAAGCCGGCGCATTTGTGCAGGAAGACAAAGGGGTCCTTAAGCGCGCCGCGTGACTTAACAGAACCGATTGGAAGGGAAGGCGACTATGTCGATCTGGCCAAAAAATCCTAGCCTGTATGAGATCAATACCTGGGTCTGGCTCACTGAACTCAGCCTAAAAACTGGTGCGCCGATTGACTTGAGTTCAGTTCCATCATCCGAATGGGACGCGATTGCGAGGTTCGGTTTTGACGCAGTCTGGCTCATGGGCGTATGGGAGCGCAGTCCCTCGGGGATTGCAATCGCTAATCAGAACAAGAATCTCCTCGAGGATTTCCGGCGGGCTCTTCCTGATTTTCGACCACAAGACAACGTCGGATCGCCGTACTGCGTTAAAAGCTACGTCGTTGACAAGCATCTGGGAGGTCCCGAAGGTCTAGCTAGTCGCACGGTATGAGCTTGCGAAGCGTGGCATAAGGTTGCTCCTGGATTTTGTGCCGAACCACGTTGCTCCCGATCACCCGTGGGTCACCGAGCATCCGGAGTACTTCATCCGAGGAAGCATCGACGATGTCAGGAGGGATCCGGCGTCCTACGTCCAGCTACAAGGACTCGTGTTCGCCTGCGGTCGCGATCCTTATTTCCCCGCGTGGCCAGATGTTTTGCAGCTCAACGCATTTCAGCCCGCGCTTCGGCAGGCAGTGATTGAAACCGTTTCCAGCATCGCCGATCAGTGTGATGGCGTCCGATGCGATATGGCGATGCTTCTGCTCAATCAGATTTTCGCGCGCACTTGGGGCGGCCGTGCGGGTGCGCCGACACGAACGGAGTATTGGGATGATGTAATCGCAGCGGTGAAGGGAACGCATCCGGACATGTGTTTTATCGCCGAAGCTTACTGGGACCTGGAGTGGGAATTGCAACAGCACGGTTTCGATTTCTGTTACGACAAGCGGCTCTACGATCGCTTGGAGCATGAAAGCGCAGAAAGCGTTCGGCTCCATCTGTGCGCCGACCAAGGTTACCAGCAGAAATTGTTGCGTTTCCTGGAGAATCACGATGAACCACGGGCTGCAGCTGTGTTTGCACCCGAAAAGGAGCAGGCTGCCGCAGTCACGATATCTACCCAACAGGGAGCGAGGCTCTTCCATGAAGGACAGTTCGACGGACGAAAGGTACGAATCCCGGTCTTTCTCGGCAGACGGCCGGCGGAGCCTGTAAACAAGACATTGCGCGCTTTCTACGAGAGACTTCTGCAGACCGTCAATGCACCGATATTTCGGGAGGGCGAATGGAAGTTATGCGAGCGGCACGGATGGCCCGATAACCCAAGTTTTCAAAACCTGGTGGCTTGGAGCTGGGTTCAGAACGACGATCGCCGTCTCATCGTGGTCAATCTCAGCGACAGTCCGTCGCAAGCCCGTGTGCAAGTGCCTTGGCAAGGATTACGCGGTGCATCGTGGCATTTGATGGATGCGCTCTCGAATGCGAGTTATGACCGCGACGGGAACGAGATGGCGTCGTCCGGATTGTATGTAGATTTGAAACCTTGGAATTACTCGTTGTTTGAATGTCGTCGTGTTGAGCCGACACTTAGAAGTAACACACCCGAGCGGCTGAATCCCGCTCGAGAATTAGTGAGTCACTGAATCCATGGGTCCGATGGCGGCACAATTTTCGCCAGTCATCGATATCTCGGACCGAGTGCGTGATTTCTACGAGCGTTATCCTTATCCTCCACCGGTTGACGATCTTGAGAAATATCAGCGGCTTTGGCAAGATCGCCAACGACGTCGCGCTGATTATCATTTATTTTGGCCGGACCACCCTTATTCAGAAGACCAGTCGATCCTTATCGCCGGTTGCGGGACATCTCAGGCGGCGAAGCATGCACTGCGTTGGCCCGCAGCTCAGGTTACTGGTATCGACAACAGCGCAACCAGTGTGCGATGCACCAATGAACTCAAGAAAAAATACAATCTGACAAATCTCCGGGTGCACCAGCTTGCCATCGAGCAGGTGAATGAACTGGAGCTAAGTTTTGATCAAGTCGTTTGCACCGGAGTTCTCCATCATCTTGCCGATCCTGAAAAGGGCCTGAGCGCGCTGCGCAATGTGCTCAAACCTGATGGCGCCATGCACCTTATGGTGTACGCGCCTTATGGCCGGACCGGGGTATACATGCTGCAAGAGTTCTGCAGACGCGTGGGCATTCATGCCAGCGATGTAGAAATACGAGCTCTAGTTGGGGCATTGAAGGTGTTGCCTGCCGGCCATCCACTCGAGATCTTGTTGCGCCAAGCCCCTGACTTCCGCCATGAGGCCGCTCTCGCTGACGCCCTTTTACACCCACAGGATCGCGCGTATTCGGTCCCGCAATTATTCGACTTTCTCGAGCACGCGGGATTGACGTTCGGCCGCTGGATCCGGCAGGCGCCTTATTCACTTCATTGCGGTGTCATCGCAAAAATCCCGCAGGCGCCGCAAATGGCACGCCTTCCAATAGCGGAGCAGTATGCTGCGATCGAACTGTTTCGCGGCACAATGGCGCGCCATAGCCTGGTTGCGTACCGAAACGAGACTGTCCGTAACCAGCAGCTGATTACTTTTGCCGGCGATGAGTGGCTTGATTATGTGCCGATTCGAATGTCAGATGTCGTCTGTGTTCAAGATCGTCTGCCTTCTGGAGCCGCGGCAGTCTTGATCAACCAGACTCTGACATACAAAGACTTGTTTCTGCCTGTTGGTCCAACCGAAAAGAGGTGGTTCGACGCTATTGATGGGGATCGAAGCATCGCCAGCATCGTAGAACAAACAATCTCCTCTTCAAACCGGCCGATCACCTTCGACGTGGCACATTCCTTTTTCGAACGCCTGTGGTGGCATGACTTGGTAGTCTTCGACCGGTCACGACCACGATCCACGGTTCGGCAAAACTAACAGTTGGCAGAATCAGCTCTGTCGCCGAGCATCATCCCAGGCTTCGGTCCGCAGTTGCTGCGAAGCCCATGCCGATCCGTCAGCCAGCAAGGGCGCGATGCATGTCAGCTTTGACAAAAGGGAAAAAGCAATACGCTGAGCTTCTAGCCACATGGATAAGTGTCATCGGAAGTCTGATGCTTATTGGCATCTCGATGCGTGCCAGCTCGCAGGCTTACTCTCGTGTGAGCATAAGGAGTTAGAGACTCAGAATTAAAGGGGAAGACAATGGCTGCTCCCACCGCTCTACAAAGATCTTTATCTATCTTTTTATCTCTACTGTTAGTCTTTGCGACGACGCCATTTCGAGCCGTGGCCCAGGAAGCGCCATCGCCCGAAGCGAATAGTTATTCCGGGGAAGGTGAGCCGCTCTCAGCGGAGGAATTACAAGCACTGGTCGCGCCGATTGCGCTGTACCCCGACGCCTTGGTGGCGCAGGTTCTTGGAGCCGCAACATTTCCTGATCAAATTGCTGATGCTGCCAGCTGGCTACAGCAAAACAGTAGTCTCACCGGGAAAGACCTCGTGAAGGCAGTCGATGGGCAGTCGTGGGATCCCAGCGTGAAGGCGCTGACGGAATTTCCCACAGTGCTCGGCAATTTGGGCAAAAACCTCAGCTGGACTTCCGCACTGGGCGAGGCATATCACACTCAATCCGCCGAAGTTATGGCGGCGGTACAGGTCTTAAGGGCGAAAGCGTTGGCCGCGGGAAATCTGAAATCCGGACCGCAGATCAACGTTGTAACTGAATCGCCGCAAGTGATCGTTATCCAACCCGTCAATCCGCAAGTCGTTTATGTGCCCTCGTACAATCCTGCCGTGGTGTACGGATACCCTTATGTAACTCCTGGGTACAGTGCGGCTGCGGTCGTGGCGACCGGAGCGATCGCGTTCGGAGTCGGCATCGCAGTCGGAGCGATGATGAGCGGGCCCACGTGGGGCTATAGCTACTGGAACTGTAACTGGCACAGCACAACAGTCGTATATCGTGGCGGAGCATACTACGGCAACGCCGCGTGGCATGGTGGCTACTACGGCTCAAGCAGATCTGTTTATGGCGTCAACGGCGCTGCCCGATATGGCGCCGGCTACAACCCGGCAACAGGCACTTACGCTCGTGGCGGCACCGTCGCGACGCCCTACGGCAAACAGAGTGTCGGTCAGGCTTACAACCCAAGGACAGGTGCCTACGGTCAGACTCGCCAAGGATCCAATGCTTATGGGAGCTGGGGAAGTTCGACAGTTTCAAAAAATGGCAATACCGCCTATGCGCAACACCAAACAACCGCTCAAGGCACCACCGGGTCGATAAAAACCTCGAACGGTGCGTCAGCTTACGGTGCATCGGGAAGGTACAACAGCGGCGCAATAGGTCAAACCGCAAACGGCGACAAGTATGCCGCCGCTAACGGCAACACGTACAAGAACACCGGCAGCGGTTGGCAGAACACCACCGGGCAGAAATCCGGCGCATCGGGTTGGAGCAGCCAGCCAAAAAGCGGCGGGTCGTCAGCGTTCGGCGGAAGCGGCGGGGGAGGATGGGCTTCCAGGTCGGACAGTGCCCGAGGTGCGTCCAGTCTGGGTGGCGGCGGTGGCTGGGGCGGCGGCCGAGGTCGCAGATAAGGATGCAGCCGTCAATAACTGGAGGATAGTCATGTTGTTCAATACAACCACATTCGCATCTATGTTCCGATTGGCGCTCGTGGCGGTAATCATTCCTCTTGCTGCCTGCAGTAAGTCTGACAAACCGTCGCTCAAAGTGTTTAGTTCTCCTGAGGCCGCGGGCAATGCGCTGCTAGATGCGGCAAAGTCAGGTGATCAAAATGCGCTGCTGGCACTTTTTGGTCCGCAGTCGAAGGCGCTGATCTTTTCTGGAGACGCTGTGCAAGACAAAGCCATGATCAGCGCATTTGCGCCTGCCTATGACACGATGCACCGCTGGCGCAAGATGGATGATGACAGCGAAATGCTGCTAATCGGAGCCGACAACTTTGCTTTCCCGATTCCGCTCGAGAAAAATAAAAGCGGCCAGTGGTTTTTTGATACCGCTGCCGGTAAGGACGAGATTTTGGCGCGACGTATTGGACGGAACGAACTGGCAACCATCGAGGTCTGTGGTGCGCTGGTCGATGCTCAGGCCGCGTATTTCTCCCAGCATCACCCTGATGAAAGCGTGCAACAATTCGCCCCGAAGTTCATCAGTGACACCGGCAAACAAAACGGTTTGTACTGGGAGTCAGCAGACGGTCAGCCAAAAAGTCCGCTCGGTCCATTGGTAGCGTTCGCCACCGCCGAAGGATATAGCGTAAAGGCAAATACCCATGTGCCTTACTATGGCTACTACTTCCGCATGTTGGACAAGCAGGGTAGTAACGCACCCGGCGGCGCGAAGGACTATGTCGTCGACGGAAAAATGGTGGGTGGGTTCGCCTTCGTCGCCTATCCGGCGGAATATCGGAACTCCGGAGTGATGACATTCATCATCAATCAGGATGGTGTGCTGCTGCAAAAAGATTTGGGAAAGGGTACGACGGAAGCAGCAACCGCCATGACTGCGTTCGATCCCGATGCCAGCTGGAGCCAGGTGGTGGAATGAGTTGCTAATCCTGCGGCGACTATGACCACATGAACAACATCGTGAATTTTCCCCTTCCTTTTTGCGTCCTCGCGTTTTTTGCGCTGTGGGGATCGGCGGTTGTCGGCGCGATCATTTGCAAAAAAGTTGGACCGTTGCCAAAGGAACAGAGGGACGACTTCGTAGTTGTCCAAGGCGCTTCTCTGACTTTGTTGGCGCTCCTCATCGGCTTCACTTTCTCGATGTCTATCAGTCGATATGATCTTCGCAAGAACTACGAAGAATCAGAGGCTAATGCGATCGGCACGGAGTATGTTCGCGTCGGTCTGCTGCCGCCGGCAGAGACGGCGAAAGTGCGCGAACTGCTGCGGAGATATCTTGACCTGCGTGTCCGCTTTTACACGAGCCGCGGTGGAGAGGCGCTGCAACGCATCTACAGTGACACTGCTCAACTGCAAAACGAAATGTGGTCGGCCGTTCAGGCTCCAGCCGAAGTTCAGCCAACGCCCACAATTGCACTCATCGTTTCGGGCATGAACGACGTGTTGAACGCGGAGGGCTACAGTCAGGCAGCCTGGTGGAACCGCATTCCATTTGAAGCCTGGGTCTTACTAGCGGCAATAGCGATTGGCTGCAACCTCATGGTTGGCTACGGCGCATATCGACGAAGCAGGTTACTTGTTGTGCTGCCCCTCGCCGTCTCAATCTCTTTTTTCCTTATATCTGATATCGAGAGTCCGCGCGGAGGAGTGGTTCGGGTCCAGCCTCAAAATCTTGTGAGCCTCGCTCGCGGCTTGCGATAGTAGTTCGCATACCAGAGTTGAAATTCTTCCCACGTCATCAGACAGAGAGCAGCGCAAGGAGCAGTACTGGTCATTTTGCCAGTGTTCGGTCTTCAGGTCGCCTACTACATTGGTTTTCAAGCGTGCTTTAACGCCACACGAAGCATTCCAGGTAGGTCATCGTATGTGGAAAGTAATTGTTGTCATGTTGGTTCTCACTTCGGCGGTTTTAGCGCAGTCTTCGCCTAACGGATCGTTTTCAGTGCACGATATTGCGAACGCAAACCCTGTTCTGACCCCCGCCCAATTGCGTGAGGCGGAAAGTATTTATCAGAACGCCTGCGCCGTTGTAGAACATGACTTCCACAGCAGCGACTTGAAACATCCGCATGTGGATGTAATCGTCGGCACTGATCGCGACTTGATTCACGGCCGCAGTGAGATTTGGATGACAAAATGGGACCGGGACAAGTTCGCCCAGGGAATTGTCCTGCTGTTGCTGCTTAACACTGACGTGATTGAGCAACTGAGCAGTCGAGCTGTGCGTTACAGTAATGCGACAGTTAATGTGTCGACCATGAAGTAAATCCTGAAATACTGCCAACTGCGCTCTGGCCTTCAGTTGACCGCTGATTGCGAACGGGCATCGTTTCCAGCCGGACCACTTTGCCGGAGCTGATGTCGTAAACCGCCTCGAACACGGTCAGCTTGCCATCATGCACAGAATGCTGCAACACTTCGCTGCTGGCGATCACATCATTTGCGCTTTGGCGAACATTTTCCCGGATTGCGGCCTCCACTAGTTCGTCATTCTCAGCATGGTGTTTTGCACGTATTACTGCCGGAGAAATCCTGTCCATGATGGCCTGCAAATTAACCGTCGGCATTTTGTCACCGGAACAGGCTGCCTGAACCGCGCCGCACTTTGTGTGTCCCAGAACCAGAAGGACGCTTGATCCGAGATGCTCAACGGCGTACTCTATGCTTCCCACGCCTATAGCGTCGGCGACGTTGCCGGCAGACCGCACCACGAACAGATCACCCAGGTTCTTGTCAAATAGAATTTCTGGCGAGACGCGACTGTCGGAGCAAGCCAGCACTACGACTTTGGGCTTTTGTTTTGTTGCCAAGCTCTGACGTAAGGGCACTATCTCAACTGTCTTTGTTTTGCCGCTAACGAATCTCTGGTTGCCTTCCATGATATCGGCCCAGATGCTTTCGGGGGAAGAACTTTGTTCCGCGACCCTGCGAGCCTGAAGATCTGTGTTCATCGACTGAGCAAATCCAACCCCCAGCGATCCGATCAACAATAGAAATAGTAAAAACAGTTTCATGCTGCCCTCGTGCTATCGACGACTTCACGGAGCTGTGGTCTTGTGCGTCATACTGGACGAGTAAATTGGTGCTGACCTGATGCTAGTTGTGCGCGTGTGTTCTGAAACCTGTTAACACTGACAGTAGTGACAGGTAGGCCCCCTAAATAGCCTGAAGTGGTCATTGTTTAGTGCGGTAGTGAGCGTGATCCAACATCGAAACAAGAGTTGTTAGTGCCGAAAAACTCGAAATTAAATGTGCCGGTGTGTTATGTCACGCGGCTTTGCGGGTTAGGGAATCCTGATCGAAACGAATTACATTGCAGCGAATCTCCTGCGTGGTATCAGGAGTTATCTCCGGCCTCTGACGTCATCTGTCGGAAGAGGGTTGATCTGTTTTGTTTGCCTCGCGATAGGGACATCTCTATCCACTCGATCGGCGAAGGCCGATCCAGGCCAGGCGGCTACAGCACATCAGGCGGAAGTGCTTTTTCTCTCGTCGCTAGATCCGGACTCGCCCGATGTTGGAGCGCTGATCAATCAAACAGAAGCCGAGATCCTGTCCGGCTCTAACAAGCCCGCGCATTTTAGCTTTGAATATCTCGACTCGTCCTCATCGCTGGCCGATGCTCCGCACGAAATGCAAACGGCCTTTTATCTTGCTGATAAGTACCGGGAGCATAAGTTCCAGTTAGTAATTGCAATCGGGGAAGACACGCTAATATTCGCAGAGCACGAGAAGGCCACACTATTCCCCGGTGGCGCTCTGTTATTCTTCGTCGCAAATCCCCACAATGAGTTGCTCTGGCGTAATTCTCAAGCGGTCGCGACCGGCGTCATTCGGAAAGCAAATTATTTGCCGACCCTGCAGTTGGCATTGCAACAGAATCCTGGGACGTCGGATGTAATCGTCGTCGCTGGATCATCCGATGACGAGAGGTTTGATGTGAAGATGGCGCGTGAGCAGTTTCGCGGATATGCGTCAAGTCTGAAGTTCGACTATGTGGAGGATGCAGGGCTAGCAAATCTGGAGACTCGACTGGCTCTTGCGAGGCCCAACAGCATTATTTTGCTACTAGATTTCGAAACCGAGCCCGGCGGGGAGAAATTTAATCTTGCACGCGTTATGCCAGCCATTTCGCGAGATGCTGACCGACCCGTTTACGGAACGCTAGCCTCTGCAATAGGCACTGGTGGGGTAGGAGGCAGTGTCGCGGAACTTGGGGAGGCCGGACGTGCAGTGGGACACGATGGCGTGCGGGTTCTGAATGGCGAGAAGCCGGAGAACATTCCCATTACTACCGGTGACTTCCAGCACTATGTGGTGGACTGGCAACAACTGCAGCGTTGGGGTATTGCGGAAAGCGAACTGCCTCCAAACGGCATTGTACTGAATCGAAAATATTCGGCATGGGCGCTTTACCGGGAGAGAATGCTGGGCCTTGTTGCCATTCTGCTGATCGAGGCAATTCTGATTGTTCTTCTATGTCGAAACATCGCCAGGCGAAGGCGTGCTCAAGAGGCTCTAAGTCAAAAGGAAAGGGAACTCGCAGAGGCGCTACGTCTGGCGCGCGTCGGGAACTGGCTGTGGAATGTAAAGAATAATTCTTTTACATGGTCGGAAGAGCTTTATCGCATTCACGGGCTGGATCCGAAGGCGCCTCCACCCACCTACAAAGATTTTGCCCAGCTATTCACTGATGAGAGTTGGGAACGCCTGAGCGCATCGATAAATAAGGCATTAGAGAACGGCACCATGCAGGATCTCGAACTCGAGTTGGCGCGTACGGACGGTCCTCATTGGGTGCGGAGTTTTGGCGAGGTAGTGCGCGACTCTCATGGATTGGTAACCCATCTTCGTGGTACGGCCCAGGACATTACCAGCCGCAAACGTGCCGAGATTAAGCTGCGAGAGAGCCAGAGCCGGCTGGCGGCCATTGTTGATTCAGCGATGGATGCCATCGTCGCCGTGGACGGAGAACAGCATATCTTGTTGTTCAATGCGTCTGCCGAAATGATGTTCGGTTGCCAGGCTGAAGAAGCGATCGGGAGTTCCATGGAACGATTTATTCCACCGCGTTTCCGTGCGGAATACAAGGCGCACCTACGCTCTGTGGGCGAGACGGGCGCCAACACCCGCGCCATGGGTACTCGCGGAGTTCTCTGGGCAATGCGGTCCAATGGTGAGGAATTTCCTGTTGAGGCCTCGATTTCTCACGTTGAAGATGCGGGTACGACTTTATTCACTGTCATCATCCGGGACGTGACCGAGCGTCGCCGAAGCGAAGAAGCGGTTGCGGAAAGCGAGAAACGGTTTCGCTTGCTAGCCAATACTGCTCCGGTGTTGATCTGGACGTCTACTCCAGACAGGTTGTGCGACTATTTCAATAATCCTTGGCTGGAATTTACCGGGCGGAGCCTGCAGGAGGAGCTTGGCAACGGCTGGACTAAAGGAGTACACGCGGAAGACGTGCAAGAGTGTCTTGATACCTATAACCAGTTGTTTGATCGCCGAGAGACATTCAGGATGGAATATAGGCTTCGCCGGCACGATGGAGAATACCGATGGCTTCTCGATATTGGCGTACCCAGATTTAATAGTGACGGTTCCTTCGTCGGATACGTGGGATGTTGCATCGACATCAGCGACCAGAAGGAGGCGAGGGCGATTCTCACCGAGCTCAGCGGGCGCCTGCTCAGGGCCGGAGAAGAGGAGCGCTCGAAAATCGCCCGCGAGTTGCACGACGATATCAATCAGAGGCTCGCGCTGCTAGCAAATCGAATCCAGGACAGTGAGTCGGCTGCTACCGATCCCTCGCAGAAGAAAGAACTGTCGGAAATATGGCGGTTGACCAATGAAATAGCGACCGATATCCAGCATATGTCTCACCAGCTACACCCGTCCAAACTGCACTACCTGGGTCTTGCTGCTACCATTCGCGAGCTGTGCCGTGAGTTTTCAAAACAGCACAGGATCGGCGTCGAATGTGTGTTGCAGGACTTGCCCCAAGACCTGGACGAAAACGTCTCCCTCAGTTTATTTCGCGTTGTGCAGGAATCACTGCGCAATGTAGCTAAGCACAGCCGTTCCCATCACGCGACGGTTCGGTTGACTTACCGGGCGGGCATGATCCAGCTGTTTATCTCGGACGACGGAGTCGGATTTGATCCCCTGCGAGAACGCAGTACGCACGGACTTGGGCTGATCAGCATGCGGGAGCGCTTACGTTCGGTGGGTGGCGAATTCTCAATCTGGTCGAAACCATTTCTCGGTACCCAAGTAAG
Source organism: uncultured Acidobacteriota bacterium (assembly GCA_963703465.1). Classification (GTDB taxonomy): domain Bacteria; phylum Acidobacteriota; class Terriglobia; order Terriglobales; family Acidobacteriaceae; genus Gp1-AA145. The sequence continues at coordinate 224,008 of CAVPEQ010000007.1, forward strand.
TGGCGGTGTTCCGGCCACGGCGAAATCCTCTGTGAAAGCTGAAGAAATCGAAGCCTGAGGTGCACAGCGGTTAGTTTTGACAGTAGTTAACACCACTGTATCCAAATAGCATCACGAATGAAGGTCGGTCAGTACTAGACCTTGGCCATTGTGACAACTACTCCTGTCCGGTTACACTTCCGAAAAGCCGGCGATCGAAAGCAGCGTGCGCCGAAAGCAACGATTATCCTTGCTGACGACAATTGTGCTGTCCTCGACCATGTCAGCAAAATGCTGGGAAAGCAGAAGGGCTACAAAGTCATCGCCGCTATATCAGACGGCAAATTCATAGTCAGCGAATGCCTCAGGCTGAGATCTGATGTCATCGTCCTCGACATCTCCATGGCCGAACTGAACGGCATTTTGGTCGCGCGGCAGCTCAGAGAGTCAGGATGTACAGCCAAAATTGTCTTCCTTACGGTTCATGAAGATGTTGATTATGTCAGCGCCGCCATGCGCGCAGGCGGTTCAGCCTATGTTGTGAAGTCGCAGTTGAGTTCGGACCTGCTTCCTGCAATCCGGGCGGCCCTCTCTAACAAGCCCTTTGTATCCGCGATTGTGGCCGATGGCTCGACCTAGCAGCAGTATCGGTAGCTGTCGGTAATTCAATCTCGATATTCAGAGCTGACTGTCAGTAATGACAGTTATCCCACTGTTTCCTTCCGTCTATCTTCGAGAGTGGATGCTGTTCAGCGGAGGGCCCGCTGCAAAGCAGAAATACAGGAATGGGCTGGATACAGAAACTTGTTCGTCTGTTACAGAATGCTGGTGTGCTGCTGGTTGCACTGTTCATAGTAGCAATGGTCCACCGGATCGTTTTGTCGCGGGCGGAATTGAAGCAGTTCAAGTTTCGGCAAACTGCTTTGGCGGAAGAAGCCAAAGGGTTGAAGCCGAGTACCGCGAGCCCTAGCTTCACGTTGTGGTCGGAACAGCGCGCTCGAGATTATCAGGAGAGTCTGGCCGCACCCTTCACCGGTGCTGTTGGCATTTTGCGCATAGACAAAATTAAAGTCGAAGCTCCCATCCTCGAGGGAACTGACGGTTCGAGTCTGAACCGGGGAGTCGGGCACGTTGCGGGTACCGCCAATCCCGGGGAAGACGGCAATGTGGTGATTGCCGGTCATAGAGATGGATTTTTTCGCGGACTGAAGGATGTCAGTCTTGGTGACGCAGTCGAGGTAGCCAATTTCAATGAAACCGAAACTTATATTGTCGATCGCATCGTCGTGGTCGATCCAAGTGATGTCTCGGTGCTACAGCCGCGTACGCGCTCTTCGCTGACCCTGATCACTTGTTATCCGTTTCATTATATTGGCAGCGCTCCCAAGCGTTACATCGTTCAGGCGTCCGCTGTGGACCCTGTTCCCTCGAATGTTTCCGTCCGCAATGAGTCGGAACCCCGTGCACTATCTGTTAGTTCGGCCTCGGCCGGTAGATGAACAATTATGAACTTAAGGAATCCGATTGTGAAAATTGATAAGGAGAAACGAAATGAACACAAAGACGCGCCGGACACGGGCGCAGTTAATGTTTGGGGTGAGCGCTGTTTGCCTGGCCTTCACTTTAAGCATGAGCGCGCAAGTGCAAACAAAAACAAGCACCGCCGACGATAAGGCTTCGATCACTACCAAAGTTGAGAGTGGCGAAATCGAATATGTCTCGGGCAACAATGTTGTCGTTAAGATGGCGGACGGTTCTCTTAGACACTTCGACAATGTGCCGGAAAGCGCAAGAATTACGGTCGATGGAAAAGAAATTGGTGTTCATGACTTGAAAGTGGGCATGAAGGTCCAAAGGACAATAACAACGACTACTGTCCCTAAAACGATTACCACCGTGCAAAGTGTTACTGGCAAAATATGGCAAGTGAGCCCACCGAATTCCGTGATCCTGACTCTGGCGGATGGGAAAAACCAACGGTTCCAGATTCCGAATAACCAGAAATTTAACGTGAATGGCCAGATGACTAATGCATGGGGCCTGAAAAAGGGTATGCAAATTTCTGCCACGAAAGTTGTCGAGGTTCCGGTAACTGAGGTTTCGCAAAGTAAAACAGTCACTGGAGAGATGCCACCGCCACCACCTGCACCCCCGGCTAATGTGGCGATTCTTGTCGTCGAGCAAGAAGCAGTCGCCCCTCCGGTGCAGGCGGCTGAGGCCACTTCTCCAGAGCTTCCGCAGACCGGAAGCGACCTTCCGCTGATTGGCTTGCTGGGCGCCTTGTTAATCGCGGCGTCACTGGGGTTGCGGATGTCCTGGAAGAATCGCTAGCGTCACCTGGGTCGGTCGCACAATATCGCTAGCAGCAGTCAGGCAGATGCAGAGCGACTGCGGTGTAAATCTTTGGCGTGTCAAAAAGAGTTGCCTGCTTGAAGCAGGCAACTTTTTCTTTTTGAGTGCGCTGGAGCCACTGGTTATGGCTCCGAATCGGTTGCTGGAGCCTACGCGACCCTCGGTTCACGCGCAATCGTGTCGCCGACGGAAGAAGTGGCTGGTTTTGTCTGTGCAGGTGTAATGCGTTTCTGAAATAGCTGTCGACGCCGCAGACTCGCGGCCAAGTTCCCATGTAAAGCTGCGGATCTGCTGGTAATACCAATCAATCGTGGGTCGCAGTTTATTTCAACTCCCCGATCGAGATGAGCAAGTCTGTTATTAAAAACTATCGCATGGCGGACATTGAGATCAATTCCGATGTGCGTATTTTGCAGAAGGCAAGACTGCCTGATGGTGGACTTATAGTCGACTATGCAGCCATGTTCAATCGCGCTGGCGCGATCAATGGTACAGGACGCGGAAATGTGTGATCCCACTCCGATAAACGCAGGGGCATGGATCACGGCCGAGCTGTCCACCCGAGCCCCATCTCCGTACCACAACCGTGGCCGCACCTCAATGCCTACCGGGTTAAGACGGCACACTCCATGCAGGCCATCTTCCACGAGCTGACGCAGATCGCGCGGCCCGGCAAGAGCATTTGCATAACCGCGATAAAGGAATCGTCGTTGCCGAAAAATGATCTCACTCAGCGTCTTGCAATAAGTATTACCCGAGTCCTGGAGCGAATTGGCATCTACAACAGCAATATCCAGAGCACCTGTGAGCCCATAAACTCTCGTCAACGAACTCTGGGTCTCGATGTGTGACTGAAGCAGTCCTCCGAAGTCAAGATCGGTATAGGCGTTCAAGCGGATCAGCAGCAGGTGGTCAACTCCGCGCATAATGTGGCGGCCGATAGCATTTTCCCAGGCAGGCATCGAGCCGCTGGCGGTTATGTCATCGCACGGGAACAACCCAGCAACCGGGAAACTTTCAACGATAACCGTCGGTTGAGTATGCGTGGCAGAGGTCAGCCGGTCGAGAGTGCGATCCAAAATGCTTCGACCGAGTACATCTACGATCATGCACGAAAAGCCGGGCAGGAATGTGCCGAAGAAGGCGGGAACCAATGCAACAGTTCCCGTCGCTTTACATACTTCGGTCAAACTTAATATGACTCCAATCCGCACGTTGATTCGAGTGTTCTAACTGTCTCAAAAGCCGATACTACGCGGCTGCTGCCGTGGATTGCGTAATAGGAGCGGCGGTCGCAATCTTGATCGGCATTGCACTAGGAACTTTTTTATGCCGCCAAGTTATCCAGCTGTCTACACCATCGTGGAGAGTATGTGCGGTATCGATTTCTGGTGGAGTGCCCAGAAGCTCGCGAATGCGAAGTTTGGCTTTATGCAATTGAGATTTTGAGTTTCCCATCGAGCACTCAAGCAAGCCTGCGATTTCCTGATGTTTATAGCCCTGCACTTCGTGAAGTAAATACACAGTACGGTATCCATCTGGCAATTGTGTGATGACGCGGGCCAGTGTAATTCGATCGAGACACCCGGCAAGACAGTCGTCACGAACACCGTACTCGTAACGGGACCCCTTTGGCCCCAGAGTCTGCGGATCATCCAGCGACGCTGGCCGGACTTCTTTTTTTCGAAAATGCATGAGAACGGTATTGACGGCGACGCGATAGAGCCAGGTGGCTAGCGTTGATTCGCCTCGAAAGGTTGCGAGTTTGCGGAACACCTGGATGAAAGCATCCTGTGTAAGGTCTTCGGCCTCGGCCGCATTGTTCGTCATTCTTAAACAAACTGAATAAATTCTTCCTCTATGTTCCTCAAAGATAGATGCGAACGCTTGCACGTCGCCCCCCTGCGCTCTTGTAACTACTTTGCCATCAGGATTGCATCGTTCAGTAATTTTGCTCACTTGTTCTCCTTTTCAAAGTGACTGCAAAATGGGCAACCGCCCAAAGCGCAGATGTTCGGAATTCGCGCCACGCGATTTCCAATGCAGTTGTAGCTTCTCTGTATCGGGTCCACCACTGTCAACTTTCACAGTGCTGCGGCGTCGTAACCCATCCAAAACCGCTAAATATGCAGCGATTTTGTAGCGGGTCGATTGGCGCACGAAGTGGCGCGCGTTTTCCACAGGCATCTAGCATTCCTCGTAGTTCCAGAAGGCTCGTCGATGTGCTGAGATGGGGATACGGGAATTAAGACGGAAGGAGTGTTCGATGTCAGAAAAGGGAAGTCCAAACGTCCAACCCAGAGCGGGTCGTCTCCCGACTAACTCGTCTACCGCTAGGTACAAAGGGAATAAAGAGTTCAATCAATGGTGGGAACATTGGATGTCGAAGGTCCCAAACAGTCGGTTGAGTGCGAAAAGCACTTTGACGAAGAATACCACGGGTAAAGCAAGTTACCCGTCTGAACTGGACGAAACCATGAAGCGAAAGGATGCCGCATGATCGGGTCAGCCATGTGCAAGAATTCGGCACAGTTGGGTAGTGCTACCGAAATCACCGCACGCGGCGATTTTATGGCGAGTTCGCGTGATCGCCGGCTGAACGGATTGGCTCGCCGGAGTTTTCGATTCCGGACAACCCGATCTCATTTAATCGCTGCCGGGTTTGCGGAGACCATGAGGATTCCGGTTTTAGGCGTCGAAATGCGTCAATTTCATTTGTGGCCGCAGGCCGGTCTTTCATACCGGCAAAGGCAAAGGCCTTCAGTAAGTGCAGGTAAGGATCGTCTTCGGTCTTAAGACTGGCTGCTTTTGCAGCTTGTCGTAGCGTTCCCTCCCAATCGTGATGGATCAACAATATTTTTCCCTTCTCGTAATATCCTTGCCAAGCATTCGGCTTGATGTCAATGCTGCGATCAATCGCGCGCATGGCATCATCCAGACGGTTCAGTGAAAGGTAAGAATCTCCAAGTACCATGTACGCCAAACCATCGTTCGGGTCGTACTCGACAGCTTTCTCAGCGTCTGCACGGGCCTGTTCGTAAGAATTCCTGGTCAATGCCAATGTCGCCCTTAGGGTGAGTGCTTGGCAGTAATGAGGCCACGCAAGAAGCGCTTTGGCGATGTAACGATCTGCATCCTCTAGTTTGTTGCGGACCACTGCGTGTCTCGCTTTTTCTAACGCTTTGCTGGCTTTACTGGGAACCGTAAGTTCAGCAACTGACACCGTGGCATCCTTCGATTCCGCATCCACATCTATTCCGAGGCTCACCCAGTCCTGGCTGGAACTGATGACGATATCCTGAGAAGTTCCAGCGACCCCCATCGTCGCTGTTAGCAGATACTTTCCGTAAGCAAGATTAGAAAAAACAAAACTTCCGTCGGGAGCGCTGTACGTTGATACGGTTGTTCCTGTCACGCCCGCCGCTGGAGCGAGTTCGATTCGCACGTCCTTAACCGGTTCGTTCCGGTTAGTGTGGACTGTTCCTGAAAGAGCACCCGGGATTGCTTGGGATTGTTGTTTACTAGCAGGAGTGTGCAGCTGAGCTCCGTTACATATTACAGATGTAAAAGAGGACAGTAAAGTAAGAGCGAGCAGTACTCGGCGTGGCATTCGTCCCTCCTTAGGCTCACAACGTAAGGATTGTGATCGTCTCTATGAAGCGATACTAGGAGAGCGCTTGTGTAGTCGGTACTGGCAGAAGTACTAGTTTAGAATGCAGAGCCTAATCTCTGACAAATACTGGCATAAGTAACAGTTATGGCTACCGTTTGCTGCAGGCTAAGCTTGGCACATCGGTAGCACAGCCAGCTGATGACTGTGGAAATCGGCCTGAAGAAAGTAAGCTGAATGCAAAGAGAGGGTGAGTACGCATTCAGCCCGCCGGAAGAGCAGTTCATTTGTAACTTAGACTCTGCGGTTCCAGGTAAGAGTTGTAATGCGAAAAGACGAACCTCGCCGCATAAGAGAACGCGGTACTGCAGTGGCCTACGCGCGTGCCCAGCAGAAGCTAAAGGATACGCAAAGACAGGCTGATGTCCGGTTGCAGGAAAGTGAAGAACGATTCCGCAAGATGGCAGATGAGGCACCTGTAATCATCTGGATGCACGGACTAAAAAAAGACCTGGTGTACATCAATAAAGCTGGCTTGAGCTACAGCGGCCGATCGGAGAAGGATTATCTAGGCCACAAGTGGCTCGATCACGTTCATCCCGATGATTTGCAGGGGTGGCAGGCATATGATGACGCTTTTAATTTGCGGCAGAAGTTCGTCATCGAGTATCGGCGGCTAAATCTGAATGGCGAGTATCGGTGGTTGTTGAGTTCTGGATGGCCTCGCTTCCTGGCTGATGGAAGCTTTGCCGGATACATAGGCGTTTCGTTGGACATTCATGATCGTAAGCAGGCGGAAGAAGAAAGGCGGCAGCTAACCGACCGGTTATTTCGTGCTCAGGAAAAAGAAAGGTCTCGCATCGGTAGAGAACTCCACGACGATTTCGCCCAAAGGCTGGCTCTGCTCACGATCAGGTTGCAGGAACTGCAACTCGAACCTACCTTGTCCTCGAGGAATAGTATGCAAATCGCGGAACTACGAAAACAAGCGAATCAAATATCCGTGGATCTCACCTTATTTTCCCATCGCCTGCATTCATCTTTCCTGGAAAAGTGGGGGCTGGCTCCGGCGGTTAAAAATCAGTGCAAAGATATATCCAGATTGCATCAAGTGGAAGTGAGCTGCGAGATCGGAGACCTTCCATCGACCATCAACGAGAATACCGCAGTAACGCTGTTTCGCGTGCTGCAAGAAGCCCTGCACAACACGATTAAGCACAGCCGGGCAACGAAAGTTGTGGTGGAGCTATCCGCGAATGACGGGGACCTCGGACTGAGCGTTGCCGATAACGGAATCGGCTTTGATTCTGCCGCTGCGCAAAATGTCCCAACCGGATTAGGCCTGATCAGTATGAAAGAAAGGCTTGAGCTTGTGGGTGGAAAACTTTCGATTAACTCCAAATCCTCAGGCACCCGGTTAAGCGCTCACGTGCCGATCGGCGAAGCACGCCATCGTTCACAAAAAACAGGCGCTCTCGGTCCGCGGCAGAATCGCGCCGCCTAATGCCGCTATCCCCATGGACCCCCATAATAAAGCGCGACTCTTGATCGCCGATGACCACACCTTGCTGGCAGAGGCGTGCAAAGACTTGCTTCAGCCCGAGTTCGAGATAGTTGGAATTGTCAACAACGGACGCGACCTACTGCGAATGGGTGCGGAGTTAAAGCCCGATGTAGTTATTGTGGATGTTGCGATGCCGCAATTAAATGGCCTCGATGCGGGAGAGCAGATCAAGCGTTTGAGTCCATCCGTCAAGCTGATTTTCCTGACTATGAATCTGGACCAGGAAGTGGCAGCAGAGGCCTTCCGCCGCGGTGCTTCGGGATATGTGGTTAAGAACTCTGCGGCAGAGGAATTAGTATCAGCCATTCGACGAGTACTGAAAGGGGAGTCCTACTTATCCCCCTATATTACTAAGGACACAGTTCGTTTTCTTATGTCAAGCCGGAAGACTTACGAGGAAGAAAAGAAGATCACTGCGCGGCAAAAGGAAGTCCTGCAACTGCTGGCGGAGGGACTGTCGATGAAAGAGATTGCAAATGTACTCAATCTGAAGCCTGGTACTGTCGCCTTTCACAAGTACCGGATCATGGAAGCCCTGGGCACAAAAACCAATGCTGAACTGATTCAATACGCTATCAAACGTCATATGATTCCTTCTTAAGCGTTCTAAGGCGTTGAATACCACGCAACCGACCAAATAATTTTGTTAAAGCGAAGTGCACTTAACTTAGTGCAATTGTCGAGGGCAACTTCGCTCGATGTCCGGGGTTTAGAGCTATCTGGAGGGCCAGGAAGTGAAGAGAGCAGTCATTCGCGTCCTCGTTGTAGAGGATTTTGAGCCTTTTCAAGAGTTTGTTTGTTCGACGCTTGCGAAAAAACCGCAGTTGCAGGTGATTTGCAAAGCTCAGGACGGCTCAGAAGCTATTCAGCAAGCTCGCAAACTGCAACCCGACCTCATTGTGATCGATGTCGGCCTTCCAAAGGTGCACGGAATCGAGGCAATCCGACAGATCCGCGAACATCTCCCTAAATCCATGGTTCTATTTGTGAGCCAGAACTCGGATGCAGACGTGGTAGAGCGTGCCTTTAAGGTGGGTGGAAAAGGTTATGTCTTGAAAACGCAAGCCGGCAGCGACCTCTTACCGGCGGTCGAAGCCGTGCTTCAAGGACAGCGATTTATCAGCGGAGGATTAGGAGAACTCGGATGCACGGCCCCTGGCCCAACCACCAGGTATCCCCGCAGCCAGAGTCGCTCCCGGTCTTTTCATGAAACAGCGGGAGATCCCATGCCACCAGACCCCGTCACGGGCTGAAGCCCTCTTCAGAAAGGTAACTTTTCCTGAGACAATCGCTGTCACAGATACATTGTTATGCCGTTATGCGGCCATAGATCGGTATTTGGTGGCCAAAGGAACTATCGCCCGCAAACGAGTTCCGTGGCCATCTGCTTCAATCTCGAGCCTGCCATTCAGTTTATTCAATCGTTCGCGCATTCCCGCAAGGCCGACGCCTGTATCTGAGCTTGCTTCGCGAATTCGATTTAGCAGGTCCGCTGGTATTCCTCGCCCACAATCCTGGATTTCAAGTGTCACGGTGTTCGCCTGCCGCTGAAAGCGGATGCAGATCTCTGAAGCTCCGGAGTGACGATGAACGTTGGTCAATCCTTCCTGTAGTACGCGGAACAGGGCGGTCTCAATGGCGATCGGGAGACGATCGGATGTAGTATCGAGGTCCAATTTAACTTTGATCCCGCTGCGCTTGGCGAACCCTTCAATGAACCACTGCGCTGCGGAAGTAAAGCCGGCTTCGTCCAACAGCGGAGGATGCAGCAGGTATGACGTAGTTCGAATTTCCTGTAGCGCCTGGTCGGCCAATGCCTCGATCTCAGACAACAGGCCCGCCGTGCATTTGTCGGGAGGCAGTTTCCCTTCAAGCACAACTAAGTTCATTTTCAGTGCAGCCAACGTTTGCCCGGTGCTGTCGTGCAAATCACGAGCTACTCTTCGCCTCTCGTCGTCCTGGACTTTGAGCAGTTGCTGTGACAGATTTTGCAGTGCCACTGTGCGTTCCAGGCCTTCGGATTCGGATTGAGCGTGAGAAAGTGGCGGTTTTCTCAGGTGCTTGGACAAGTTCCGCATAAGTACTCCTTTATGACATCAAGGGTGATTCGGTTACCAAATTGCAACCGGGCGCACTGGTGATCTCCGCGTTTGTGTTTGTGTGCCTTCGCTAAGTTATTTCGGAGGGGCGTTATTTCTTTCGTTCTCAGTCAAGCTTTTTAATTCCAGCTTCTGGTCTTGTCTCATCGCCTGAAGCGTGCTCCATTGATCCGGAGAAAGAAAAGGTTTCAATTTCTTGTCGGATGATTGCACGATCTTTTCCACCCGACTGAGCTGATCTTCCTTCGAAAGCACGGGGTTGCCCATAACCTGTCCGGCTTCGCCGGCTTCTTGAGACAGAATCGGCTTGATCTTGGTTTGCTGCTCCTGGGTGAGATTCAGCTTGTCGGAAAGGTTCTGCAACTTCATGCTGAAGTATTGGCTCGGCGCTTTCGACCAATCAATGCCAGGTTGGGATGGAAGTGCTTGACGTTGAACAATAGGCACAACCGTCGACCGGCCGAGGACATCGTTAAATGTGAGGGTATCGGTTCCGACCAGGACGAGCTTTTGCAGTCCTGCCGCAAACTGCACCCCTGTGCTGCCGCTCGGCTGCGTGTACCGAACAACAAAGACGTTATCGCCGACTCTAACCGAAACATCGTATTGAGAATTGTCCGCATTCGGGGTTGCAGAACTGTCGTGATGAAGGGCCACCTTCATTATTATGCCCACTTGGTATTGATCTGAGGATGTCTGGCCTACAACAGGAACTGCCGCAAAACACAACAGGAAGACACACAGTGATTTGGTCATTTTTAAGCCCCACCCGCCTATCGTCCGCTTCGATTGACGTATTCCCCAATGCGGTCCCTAACCACCTCGCAGCGATATCTGCTCAGGACGGAAGGAACAGTTAATTCCACATTCGGAAATTCAGTTCGTTGTACTCACAAGTTAGTATGAGTGCGGGCGCCGGAACACTGTCATTAATGACAGGCCGTTTTCTGGTGTTTAGAGAGTCCATCCTAGGCGAGAAGTTGAACCGTAATCGGTGCGCGGAAGCGTTTTCTGCGGCTGTCGAGCGATGGGGATTGTGGATCGTAAAGTGAAACTTAGTTCGGCCTTCCAATCCATGTGTACTGCCAGGCAACCGAAGTTGCTTGGAAGTTTCCTCCAAAGCGGACATACGCACCGCGACTGTAACTAAATTTCAGAGACTGGTGCTTGCTCTTCGGTACAGAGACCGATAATGTCGCTCCAATACGGGAGTTTTTCTGCAACGTCTTAGCGTTTTCAACATCGTTCAGACTGGTTTGACCGCCAACCCAGAGATTGCTGTCCAGCGACGCCCACACTCTCGGCTTGAAGTTGTAGCTGAGGTGACCCTCGAAAGATCCAATGGGTCGTTGCGATTGCGTATTCGTGCCGGCGAAAAATTGATTACGCGAAAAGTAATCAGGGTTTTTGGTAAACAGCCAAACTCCGGCGTAGCCATCCAGCAGCCAGTTGCGCCAACGGCGAGAGTAGCCAAGTTCTGGCTTGAAAGCCCAACGATTGACGCCGAGATTAATCAACTTTGTTGGGTCGTACTGACCGGTTGGAGGTAGCACCCTGAGGCTCGCGCCGAGAATCGTCTTTTGCCGCCATTCACGGAAATGCTGAAGGTTCATGGATGGACCACCCAGGAGATTCACCGAAAACCGAATGCTCACTCCAATCATGCCAGAGCGGTGGACCGTGGTCTCACTGCTCATTATCGTTCCGTGGAAGTTGGCAACCCCATAGGGAATTGACGCAGTCACATTGGCTGACCGGCCAAACAAACCCAGCGTATGGAAATACGTGAGGACGGAAGTGTAGGTCGTTCCACTAGTGTTGGTGGCCGGAACTGTTCCGTTCAAGAAAATGCCGCCATCACTGAATGAGTATGTCAGAGTCAAAGCATTGGTGTGGATGGGGGCTATGACGTAGGCACGCGGAGCGAGGTCTTGAGCATAAGTCAATTCGAGCGGCGACACCAGGATGACGCCCAACAGTACGAGTTTGCGAGCAAACCGCATCTTCCGTGCGTCTCGGTGGCATAACTTAGGAAAAACCAGCGGCAGAATGTACGAGCGTGCTCAAGCCACGTGTTTTAAGCCAGCTTAGTCTCAGGCTCCTGAGGATCGCCCAGTACTGTTATTTTTGTCAGTCACCGCCGTCCTTCGATGTCGATATAGTCGTGGACGCAGCGCCGTTAGTCTCGGCGCAATACCTCTATCGGCTAAGACTGACGTCGATCCACGGGAAGGCGAAATGGCAATCGTGATGCGAGTCAGCCATCGAAGTGTAAAGATCACGCTATTTTTTCTGTTCGCGTCCACTGCTATGAATGCGCAATCGGTGCAGTTCTTGCCGGAAGTCGACAGTTATCTCAAAGTCAATTCAATGTTCAGACTTTATGCCGAGGCCAAAGACGATCGAGATGGCGGCGACCCCACACAATTTACGATTGGACCGAGCCTCCAGCTGTACCTTAAGCCTCTGCTGAAGCTTAAAAGAATCACCGCATTCGATCTTGATGACGCGAAGCTGCGCGCATTGGTATTTGAGGCCGGATACAGGTATATAACCGCGCCGAACGAGCCTCTCGACAACCGTTTCTTGACCTCTGTAACCTTCCACTTTCCTATGAAGGCAGCCTTTCTGCTGACCGACAGAAATCGCGCAGACCTCGATTGGAAGGGCGGGACGTTTAACTGGCGTTATCGCAATAAACTCACACTCGAGAGAACGTTTGCAGTTTTTTCCTATCATTTAATACCCTACATCGCCTTCGAGCCTTATTACGAAAGCCAGTACGAGAAATGGAGTACGACTACCGAATACGTGGGGTGCCTTCTTCCTGTGGGTAAGCATGTGCAATTTAATCCCTACTACGAGCACGAGAACAACACCGGAAGCAAACATGGGAACAAGCCTGATAACTTCATCGGTTTGGCGGTGTATTTCTATTTTTCAATGGAAAAAAAGGGCTCGCCGGGGCACTGAAGGCAGTTCCAATCTAGGCCGCATCATCCACATTGCGGGACTCCGGTGATTCCGGTACGAGATCGAGGTATTTGATGAGCACCACTTCGTTGCCTTGTTCGTTGTAGACCAGCTGGTCCACCAGGCCTTGGGCGAGCATAACGCCAAAGCCGCCCGGGCGCATACCGTGCTCCTCCCGATAATCGAGATGCCGCACCGGATCATCCGCGGGATTGGCAATGGCGGAATGGGGAATTTCATCCAGGGTGAAGCCTTCGCCGGGATCGCTTATCCGACATTTCACCATGTGACGTGCGCGGAGGTAGGAAATCTCAACTTGCTGGTTCGGATCGAGTCCCCCTCCATGCTCGATCGCATTGATCAGCATCTCGCGAAAGGCCATTCCCACCGTACCTCTTTCCGGTTCAGGCAGGTCCGCGATCTCGTCGAAAAACTGTAGTACTCGATCTGCGGTCTTGAAGTCGCAACGCGCTAATATGCGGATCCATTCCGGGGTTGCAGAAATGACATCGATTCCATCATCCCAGCAAGGGTCCTCGATTGCATGCTGGATCATAAGAGCTAATGCATCCATCGCAAATGGCCTGGAAAAATAGCTGAATGCATGCGCCCGCATAGAGGCGATTACATCGTTCGGAGTGCTTTGATCTGTCAGGATGATGAAACGCGTATGAGGGCGTACGCCGCGCAGCTTGCGCAACAATTCCACGTCCTCTTTTCCTGTGGTTTTATCGCTGGTCACGATCAAATCGAAACCTTTTCTTTGTGCAAGGGCAAATGCCGCTGAATTGTCCGCGACGTACTGGATTGCCCATGCTTTTGGATCAAGAGAATTGCGCAATTGAGCTTCAATCTCCGAATCTCGTCCGACCAGGAGCGCCGTGCGAACAGGGAAGGGACGCATTTCGATCTGCGGAAGGGCATTCATTTCAGCTTCCAGAATTTTGTTTAGACACCACCGCAATTACCAAGGGAAGGAAATGCATAGCCATCGCAATGGGAGGGATCCCGTGGGAACGGCGGTTGTGGTCGTAAGTTCACTCAAGATTAAAGACGGGCAGTCATCAACAAAACTGGTAGAAGTGACAGTTCGCAGACATGGGGGCACTGGTGTATTACATCTCTATCGCGTGATTTTTAAAGCTATGGTCTGGAAACCGTCACAGGTGTCTTCAGGTCGGCGGGATGCGGTCAGCCCTGCAATTTTAACACTGATGGAGGGGCGCAAATGGTGAAAGGGTTAGGTTTAGGGCTGTTTCTTGCCCTAATTGCTCTGACTGCTTTCGGGCAACAAAAAGAACAGGACCGAGTGGCAAACGCCGGCAAAGTGATGCAGGAAATCGTGAAAGTGCCCGAAGATATTCCTCAGAGCATCCTCGATAAAAGTCCGCAGAACAAATCGACGGCCGATTTCCGAAGCAAGTTGCCGCTGGCAGTGGCGACTTCAGAGGATGGGATTTAGTGATATTGGTTAGGGTACAGATTGAACCAGCCAGGTTTTCGGTAGTTTTCTCTCTGAGCACATTCGTTCCGAACAACAGTAGCCGCAAACTGCAGCAAGGTATTTTTCTGAGAGGAATACGAACATGATCAATCGCTCCCGTATTTTAATCGCCGATGACCATAATTTGGTGGCGGAACTGTGTAAACGCCTTCTTGAGACAGAATTCGACGTGGTCGGTGTAGTCAGTGACGGCCGTTCGCTGGTGCGTGCAGCTAGAGACTTGAGGCCAGACGTAGTAGTGGTCGATATTGCAATGCCAATCTTAAACGGTTTGGATGCGGGGGGGCAGATCAAGGAAATTCTGCCCGCTGCCAGGCTGGTTTTTCTAACCATGAATCCCGACGTGGAAGTGGCCGCAGAAGCATTTCGGCGCGGCGCGTCGGGATATCTGCTGAAGACCTGCGCTGCGACTGAGATAGTGTTGGCTGTGCGTCAGGTCCTGAGAGGGAAGTCTTATATTTCGCATTCGCTCTCGCGTGACACGATCGATTTTTTGCGCCGGCAAGATAAAGAACTGGTTAACGAGGGTGAACTTCTTACCCAGAGGCAACGCGAAGTTTTGCAGTTACTAGCCGAAGGCAAAGTGATGAAAGAAGTTGGCGATATTCTCCACATGACTCCAAGAACCGTGGCCTACCACAAGTACCGCATGATGGAGGTGCTTGGCGCCAAGAGTAACGCCGAACTGATCAAGTACGCCGTCAGAAACCACATGGTCGCCGCTTAGAGATTGTCTGGTTAAAGCAAACTCTGCTCAGATCCGAAACATTCCCAAGTTGAGTGCTGGGGACGCGCGAGAAAACGAACGGCTTATTCTTTACGCCTAAATGCCGCCTTTACGCACGAACGCCGCCTCTGAGCACAACTTCACGATATTGTGCTCAGAGACGGCCAGCGGGTAAGACCGCGCAACTACGGCAATGCGGCCGGATCTGCATTCGCTCCGGCGACTCCGCGGTTCACCAATACCTTCACTTCCACGCGGTGGTTTTCGGCTCTTCCATCCGCGACCTCGTTGGGCGCCTTTGGATCAGCTACTCCCATCGCACCTGGCGCCACGATGTGACGAAATGGAATTCTGCAATTTTGCAGCAGTTCGCGAGAACGGCCTGAGCTCGATCAATGCTCAACTGCTGGTTCATTGCAGCATTGCCAGACGAATCTGCATAACCTTTCACCTGGATGATGTAACCAGTCACTCCATTGCGCTTTGTGTCCATCTCGACCTGTAATGAGTCCCTTAATTTTGACTTCTGCGCCATTCGAGGTGCCGTACGCCAATGCTACAGACAATGCATAGCAGTCAGGTGCAGAGTGCGATGCCTTTTCTTTGGGTTCATAAGATTCCCGTTCGCTGGTGTCATTCGGAACCCCGCGGCCGGTAGAACTCAGTTGGCAGACGAAGTTGACGGGGAAGATATTACGAAGCGTTATTTGGCGCGAATACTGGCAGAACTGACAGGCGAGGGATGAACCACAGGAGTGCAGCGTTGAAGCGATCCAAATCAGTGTCCAGCAGAGTGCTGCTTCGGCGTAATGTTCGTCCACAAGCCGCGTCGCTGGTGAGAACTAGACCTTTAGGGCATTGACAATTTCCATCAAGAAGACGATAAGCAGAGAGGGCAAGCTCCACGCCCGTTTTACGGCGCACTTCAGCGATTCCTGAGTAACGGGGATACCACGGTCTGATGCAAAAAATTCGGGTTCTTGTGGCGGAAGATTTCGCGCCCTTTCGCCATTTTGTCTGCTCCACGCTGAGTCAAAGGTCCGATCTGCAGATCGTCGCGGAAGTGTCCGATGGGCAGGAAGCTGTTCAGAAAACGAAAGAACTGAAACCGGACTTGATGCTTCTCGACGTGGGTCTTCCCTCGCTCAACGGGATCGCCGCCGCTCGACAAATTCGTAAATTTATCCCTCACGCCAAAATCATCTTCGTGACCCAGGAATCTTCTGCCGAAGTAGCGGAAGAGGCTTTTAATTCTGGGGGACGTGGCTTTGTCGTGAAAACAAGAGCAGGAACGGATCTGCTGGCTGCGGTGGATGCAGTTCTTGAAGGAAGGCAGTTTATCAGTTGCGGTGTGCCGTTTGTTCCGGGTGGTCTTTAAGCCGCCACGATGTGGTTCCGCACGGCATACTTGACCAGTTCAGCGTTACAACTCGCCCCAAGAACTTCCATGATCCGGTATTTGTGGTAAGCGACCGTCCTGGTGGTCATGTGCAGGATGCCAGCGATCTCTTTCATCACTTTGCCTTCAGCCAACAACTGCAACACTTCCCGCTGCCTCTGGGTAAGGCGGTCACCCTCATTGACCATTTCTTTATTTTCCCAACGCCGATAGTTGATCTTGTCGGCTGACAAAGCGCGGGACAAATACGATTTTCCACGTAACACTTGGCGCACGGCCAGAACCATCTCGGACGCCGCACAGGTCTTCGGCAGGTAGCCTGACGCGCCGCGGGCAAAGGCTTCGGCAGCCACGTCTGTGTCCGTGTTCATGGTGAGATAAACCAGCTTTACCTTGGGCAATATCTCTTTCAGCTTCCGCCCGGCATCCAGACCGTTCAAGATAGGCATCGCGATATCGATTACGACAACGTCCGGCCGCAATTTTTCGGCTTCACGCACCAGGGCGCGTCCGTCGCCCACTATTCCGACCACATCAAATTCGGTTTCTAGAAGCCGCTTGCATAGCTCCGCTACCAGATTATGATCATCGGCAATCAGGATGCGGGAGCGATTGGTCATTGTCTTATTTCTGCTGCATACGATCGCACAGAGATGTCGGGCAGGATCTCGGGCACAGGTTCCTTCTGCCAAGTTCCAGGCTCAGACGGAACTCTTTCCAAGAGTTTCGCTCTAACAGGTCACCTAAACTCTTGCGAGCGAGGACTTGCGTCAACCCGGTTCGGATCCCGGGTTGACGACGAACCCTTCTTGACCCCGGTCACCAGACTCGCGAGTTCAGTTTTCGAAGTGGTGAATCGCGAAAGGCCGCAATCCAAACACACCAAGACTTTTGGAAAAGCAAGGACGCCTGGCTGGTCAAGAGAGTGGACGCCATGGAAGTGGAGATTTACTTCAGCAGTAAATTCCGCCTGCCGGCTGGACGCACACGACGGACAATACATTTTAGCCCCCTGTGGAAACTGTGGATAACTGGGAACTATACACGTGAAAATGAGGCCGCGTCTGTTTATTTTTGAATAATTTTGTTCGAACCACCTTCCGGCACTGGGTCCGACGAAGATTAACGTTGTACCAGGGTTTTCAGGCTTCGCTGCTCCCCAATTCTGCTCAACGACCAAACCGTCTGAATCATTCCGAACAAAACGGGGCGGTCAGGGGAACCGCTAGCATGACTGGCAGTCTTGCCAGTTGGAGGTCGTCGCTGGCACTCATATAAGTATTGCTAGGTCCTAGCGATTGTAATGATAAGCAGGAGCATCTACGCTTTAGGTATTTTTGCACTCACATTCGCCCCGCTTGTGGCGGCACAAGACCAGGATACGGTTCCAGCTGAGCAGAAATCCGGCGTAGTGAGCCGACAAATAAACAATCTGTTCAACTATCTGAACATGGCAGGCACGACGAAGGCTAGCGAGTTCCACCCCTTAACTCAGGATGAACGAAATCAAATTTATCTAAAAACGATGGTGAATCCGCTGGGATACCTGAAGGCCGGACTTTCCGCAGGGATCGATCAATGGAAAGACAATCCTTCGGAATGGGAACAGGGAGCCGCAGGGTACGGTAAGCGATTTGCGAACATCTTAGGCCAATATTCAATTCAGCGCACTGTAACATTTGGGCTGGGTAGCGTCTTACACGAAGACAACCGCTATTTCAACTCCGGTAAGGAAGGGGTCTGGTCGCGCACCGGCTATGCAGTGGCGAGCGGCATTCTTGCCCGGCACGATGATGGAAGCCGGCATATCTCAATCTCCCAACTAGGGGGAGTGGCGGCTGGTGCTTTTCTATCTCGCTTTTGGCAGCCTCCGAGCCAAAACTCCGCGGGCGCAGGAGCCGTCAGCTTCGGCATTACCATGTCAAGCAACATGGGATTCGCGGTGGTGAAAGAGTTTCTTCCGGATATTGGGCGGCTTATCAGAAACAAACGTGAGAAGCGGTCGGATCCGTCTCTGCGACCTCCGCATATATCCAACCAACTGCCGCTTTCTTCGTATCCGAATTGAAATAAACGCTCCACTCTCTAAGGTCGAGGTGACTTTCAGATCGCTTCCTGAACTCACTCAGGTTGGTGTAACCGTTGAAAGAACTGGAAGTTTTACCAGTTCCTCAATCCTGGTGTTTTGCGTATATCTCATGGTGCCTTCGCGGAACTGTGAACAGTTCACATGAGAGTTCCGCATAGCGCCGACAACGCCCATCAGTTTTGCGGGGTAGCACAGTGAATATCAGCGTAGGAGAGCTGTAATGGAAGAAACCAATTTCCGATCGGGCTTTCGACGCGGTATAAAGCGAGAAGTTACCACTCTCCTGTGTCTACTGCTACTTAGGCCCGCAGAAGTTCGCCTATTCGCACAGACGGAACAAGCAAAGAACCCAGATCAATCCACGCAACAAAAGGCAGCGAATTTATCCCCGGACCAATTGGATTCCCTGGTGGCGCCGATCGCTCTCTATCCTGATCCATTGCTGGCGCAGACGTTGGCTGCTTCCACTTATCCCCTTGAAATCATTCAGCTTCACCAATGGCTTACGAAACATCCTAATTTGAAAGAAAAAGAGCTTGCTGCGGCCGTGGCCAAAGAGCCCTGGGATCCCAGCGTGCAGGCAATGGCCGCGCTACCAGACGTGGTGAAGCGTCTCGCGGACGACATTCAATGGACCACCGATCTTGGCAATGCGTTTCTTGCACAGCAGAGCGATGTGATGGATGCCGTCCAGCGCATGCGTAAAAAAGCAAAGGACAAAGGCAACTTGAAGTCAACTGAGCAACAAAAGGTCGAGACCAAAGTCGTGGAAAGTAAGACTGTGATCGTGGTCGAGCAGGCTAATCCGCAAGTCGTTTACGTGCCTTCGTACAATCCCGTGGTGGTATACGGTGCTCCAGTGTATGCGTACCCGGCAATTTACTATCCGCCGCCCGGATACTACGCCGCTGGAATGGCGATTTCGTTTGGAGTCGGGGTGGCGATGGGGGCAATGTGGAGTGGTGGCTGGGGCTGGGGGGCCGGCTGGGGCCACAACAACGTTCAGATTAATAACTACAACAGCTTCAACCGCAACGTAAACGTGAACCGCAACGTAAACGCGAACCGCAACGTAAACCGTAATACTCGAACCGGCAGCAATAACTGGACTCACAACCCGCAGCATCGCGGCGGCGCACCTTACCGTGACCGGGCGACCGCGAATCAGTATGGCGGCGCGGCGCGCGGAGAATCCGCTGCCAATCGTCAAGCCAGCACCCAACAACAAATCAACCGCCAGTCTGGCAGTACGCCGAGCAGTCGTGCTAATGCAGCAAGTGGTACGGCCAGCCGGCCTACTGGCACCCGGGCAAACAGCACTGGAACGGCGTCGCGCGGCAGCGGCGGAAGCCGGAGCGCTTTTGCCAGCAGTGGGGGTTACAGCGGTTCCAGCGCCCGCTCTGCGGGTAGCCGTGGATCCGCCAGTATGGGAAGCCGAAGTACGGGTGGTCGCGGCGGAGGTCGCGGCCGCAGATGAGATTGCGAGCGCAATGGGATCGAGGAGAGAAGAAGTGAAATCGAGAGCTGTGAATCAGAAGTTTTTCGCGCTACTTTGGATTATCGGGGCGGTGACGGGCCTTCATTTAACACTGCTTCTCGCGGCCCAGCAATCAACAGTGAGCAACCCGCCAGCGACGAGTGGTAGTGTCGAAAGCTTCGACAACCCAGAACAAGCCGCAGCGGTATTGATACAGGCAGCCGAGAAGTTCGACGTGCGCTCTCTGATCCATATTTTTGGATCGGCCAATAGTGACATTGTTCTCACCGGGGAGTTTCCGCAGGACCGACAGCGCGCAACCGACTTCGTTGCTGAGGCCCGCGAAAAGAAAAGTGTTTCTTTGGATCCGAAGAACCAGAACCGTGCATTTCTTCTCGTAGGAAACGAGAATTGGCCATTTCCGGTACCGATGGTGAAGAAAGGTGCAAGATGGAGTTTCGATGCCAACGTTGGACGACAAGAAATTCTGTACCGGCGCATCGGTTACAACGAATTGGACGCGATCGAAGTCTGCCATACCTATGTCCAGGCACAGGAGGAGTATGCGTTTCGGAAGCGTGACGGATACGATGTCCCGCAATATGCCCAGCGCATCATGAGCGCTTCCGGCAAACAGGATGGCCTGGCCTGGCAAGACTCGAATGGCAATTGGGAAGGGCCACTTGGCGAGAACGTTGCGCGGGCGATTGAACAGGGATACACGAGCGACGCGGAGCCTTACCACGGTTACTTCTTCAAAATTCTGAAGGGACAGGGTCCCGCCGCACCCCTCGGGGAAATGGATTTCGTTGTCGAAGGCGTGATGATCGGTGGTTTTGCTTTGGCGGCGGTGCCGGCAGAGTACGGCGTGACGGGCGTGAATACCTTCATCGTAAGTCATGATGGAATTGTGTACCAAAGAGATTTTGGCCCGGCATCGCTCGGAGAATTTCAGAAACTGCAGCGTTTTAATCCAGACAAATCGTGGATGCCGGTCCGAGATAATTGAGTAATGCGCCCTTTTAGGGATGAGTCGCCGGGGTATTATCGCCGCGCGATAGATCCATTTGGGGTTCGATGTCGGACATCCCGACGCCATTCAATGCTCTCTTGAGTTGGGGCGACCAGGAAGCTTCTCGTTTCAGGCGTCGAAAGGCAGCCATTTGCGGTCGGCAGCCGACCGGTCTTTCATTGAGAGCTTCCGGAGCCAGGTAATCATTCGGATCGTACTGGCAGAAACACTAATTTACAAAATTGCGGCAAATAGACCACGATAGTGGTGTATTCATTTCATAACGAGTTAACGCGGCTCTTGTGGGTGGCGGCACGCAGCGGGCGGAAAGTGAACCGAAACGAATTTAGGTTCCGGCAAGAAAAAAGTGATACAGTATTGAAACGTTTCTCCAGCCACAACGTCGATGCTATTAGGTGAGTCGAAAGGCATCGTAATCGTCTGCAATTTGGCCGCGCCGATCCCACAGTTTTGTAACTGAGGTGTCTATGTTGCCACGCGGAAGTATTCGCAGTCTCGTGGTAGATGATTACGAGCCATGGCGTCGCTTTGTCAGGTCGAAGCTTGAAAACATGGCCGAGTTGCAGATTATCGGCGAGGTCTGCGACGGTTTGAAGTCGGTGGAGCAGGCTAAGGCTCTGCAACCAGACCTCATCCTGCTCGATATTGGACTTCCCACAATGAATGGAATTGAAGCCGCGAGACGAATCCGGGTGGATTCCCCTCTTTCTAAAATCCTATTCGTGAGCGAAAGCCGTTCCCCCGACATCGCAGAAGAAGCCTTAAAAGCGGGCGCCAACGGTTATGTGGTGAAGTCGGATGCGGCAACTGAATTATTGCCTGCCATAAAAGCTGTTCTCGAAGGTAAGCGGTTTATCAGCGCCAGTTTGACAGGACACTTCCTTGTGGCCACGACGGTGGGTACAGAAACCACGCTTCTTACGTCTTTACTGACGTTTATTTCAAGAGCTATCTGATCACCACAATCGGATCGTATCCTCCCCCGAGGTTGGCCAGCTACGACGCTCGTCGGGAGCTGCGTTCTGACTTAATCGGCACGCGAACATGGATTGTCGTTCCGCGCGTCGGCTTCGACTCAATGGAAATCGTTCCGCCCACCAATCGGGCTCTTTCTCGCATACTGGCGAGGCCCAAACCCTGACTTCGCACCGCTGTTTCGACGTCGAACCCTCTGCCTGAATCGCAAACAATAAGCTGAATCTCGCCGGGACCTTCGCGCAGCTGCACCTCAATGCGTCTCACTCCGCTGTACTTGAAAGCATTGTGCGCTGCTTCCTGCAGGACTCGAAAGAGAGTGATTCCGATTTCGAGTGGCACAATACTCGACACATCAATTCTGCAATTGATCTCCATCTTCTGCCGCGCGCCAAATTCGTTGCACCAACTCTTTATCCCTGCAACAACCCCAAGATGTTCGAGTTTAGAGGCGTGCAACTCGTGCGATAAAGCCTGCACGTCGTTTGAAATCTCAGTCGCATGCTTACGCACTTCTTGCAGGCGGCTCCGGATTTCAGAAGGACTATCAGGTATTCCTTCAAGTTCAATTGCCAACATTGCGAGTCGTTGGTTGATGTCGTCGTGAAGCTCTCGCCCGATGCGGTGGCGTTCTTGCTCCTGCGCTTCGATCAGGTCACCGGTGATCTTGCGCAGCGAGGCTTGGGTGCGTCGCTGCTCGTCCATAACGGTCGCCAGGAACATCATCGGTAGAGCGACCATGCAGAACAGTATCTGCAAAGACAAGACATTTTGCGTCATAGACGCGTCAGGGAACGGCTCTCGTCCGTGTATGGTGTACCAGAGTGAGATCAGCGCCATGGACAAGAGAGTCAAGCTCAGCCCACCTAACCCAAATCGCGCTGCCGCCCATAAAAGCAATGGAAGAGGAACGTACAGCGCTGCAGGGATCGACGGCGACAACGTTTTGGAACCGAATATTGCAACTGCAACCAGTACGGTGCTAAGTCCTAAAAGGACTGCTTCCGAATATCGCGCTGCGGTGGCCCTACGGATCCAGGAAATTCCATTTGAACCGCAGAGCACGATCACTGGCACTATCGTTAGCGCAGCTAATGCATTGGTCCAAAATCGTTCTAGCCCCAGTGGCCAATAATTTCGGCCCCAGCCTGTGATCACGACTGCAGCCGCATCCAGGAATGAAGTTGCCAACGGTGCAAGCAGGACGCCAAATACTACAAAGATGAATACCCCGCGCACGCTGTCGAGAGTGTTCGTTGGATTACCGAGCCCTGTAATGCAAAAGGCCCCGATTAAGGCCTCGCTCGAGTTAGTTATGAACCAGCCGAGAGCTGTCCACACCGGCACACCGGCGTGCAGCTGAGCAATCATATGAGCCGGAAGGACGGCGAGGAAAAGCGCCCACCATGTTCGCCGCGGAGCCAATAACAAGCTCGCAAGAAGAATCGCGTTAGCGGGCCAAAAAGTCGAATTCGGTTGGCCGATCGGAGTCCAGGCAAACCCAATCCGAGTTCCGAAATAGTAGCTGACTCCAGCCAGCAGCGCGGGGCGAATTTGCCCGGCCACCAGAGAAGTTCCAAGCGAATTGTCGGGTGCCGAATTGATTCTGGGAAGTGAAGAGAAGAACGTGTTGGTGCTCACGGTTTAGCGCCTCTGCATGCAAACAAAGCCCTGCAATCATACCGCGACAATGCACATCGTCAAGCAGAAGTTCTCTTCACACACGATGCAAGTTTACGATCGCTTTGCAGTCAACCGCTGCCCACGAGCTTCCGTCGAAGAAGTAACAGTTACCTGCGTGCCACATTCCTCTCACTTCATCCTGTCGCGAATGTTGAGGAGCGGCTTATCGAGTCCTTCCAAACGAATCAAACCGGTGCGTGGGTATTCAATAGCAAGGATGACGTACACCGTGATAACTGTCATGAGTGCGAAACTGAGTATATGGAGCCAGTTTCGGTTTTTGTCGGTGGTTAATACCAAGCCGTCCTTCGGCTTCCAGCAGGGCCAGCATTCCAACCAGTAGCAGCCCGGCGATGAGAATAGGAGAAGCCGGAGGATTCATAAGTTGATCTTTGTCGCGCTATTGCAAACCAGATCCATCTCGCCAGGTGGGCGGCAAGCTTTGTCAGAAGCTTTCGCGTGAGCTGACCAAATTGCGGTCCAGCTCACCACAGTTTATGTAGAATATTTAGATCTAAGGCAACTGGTAGAACCTCCAGTCCGAGCGGGTTGTAACGATTATTTGTGCGAGTCGCATCTTTGTTACAGCAACTTACTTTAGTCGCTAAAGGTTACTAGTGACGACACAGGTTCCAGGCGGAAAAAGCAGAAGGGTACGGCGTCACTTGCACGGGGGTGCTAGACGATGTTCGCTAAGCTGCTGCCACTTCCTGACCTGCGTTATGAACATTCATCTCTTCTGCGGCAGTGCTGGCGAGGATTTTGCGCGCCAAATCCGCTTCCGCTGGTGTCCCATGGGCAATAAGTATGAATTTGCCAGCTTTGATAGAACTCTCGTACTTCAGTGCGCTGTCCTTGGGAATACCTATGCTGTAGAGTCCTGCTCCCAGTGCGCTTAATCCTCCTACAACTGCAGCACTCTCGAGAGCTCCCACAATCCACGCGACTGCCGACCCAGCCACCATAACTGGCCCAACGCCAGGTATAAGAAAAAACGCAGACCCTATGAGCATGCCCCACAAGCCGCCCCAAAATGCACCCTGCTTCCCCCAATGTTTCATTCGGTCGCCAGTCGTATAGTACCCGGTAACCTGGTCCTCTGTGTGATAGCCCCGACCCACAATCGCGAGCTTCTTAACATTAAACCTACCCTTTTTGAGCAGGTTGACTGCATTTTCGGCATCGGAATGCACCGCGAACACGGCGACTACAGAGTTTTCTTTGCTACTGACATCAGTCATTTGCTCCTCCGAATATCTTAGTTCGCATTGTGCGTTCGTCAGTTTTGAAATGAAACCGTCAAAACTAACAGTTTGCCGCAGTCCCTGCGGACTAGCGCAATGCGTTTTTTCGCGAAGCGCTTAGGCCTGTTATTTTTGCCAGTCGTCCTACTAGCTACGTCAACATAATTTAATTTTGGAGGTTCCTAGTGAGATCCGGAAATTCCAGATGGAAAGAAAAAACTCCCATTATGACGCGGAGGTTGTTTGGCGGTTGCATGCTGTCCGTCTTTGACGTTGACACTGCTGCTTTGTATCGCCCCTTCGGTTAAGGGTACAGGAGGCGGCAACATCGTCCACAACTAAACCACTAATGGAAAAAGACCTCCTCGGGCAAAAGGAAATCCCGGCAACGCATACCATGGCGCACAGACAGACTTGCAAATCATGTCATCTCATCGTTTCCGCTACTTGGGTGGTCTCGTCAATTATTTGTTGAGAAATCAGAACCGTCGGAATTCCGACCGATTTCCTTCTGGCGGCTGATGGGCAAAAAATACAGGCACGACTGGGGCTTTTTGGGTGTAACCTTGCACATCCCGTGAGGCACATTATGATTTGTCCAAACTGCTCCTCGGACACGTTGGAAGAATTTTCTACTGAAATGATGATCCATTGCGTCGGTGTCCAAAAACTCGACAACTCAGGGATTTTGATTTTCACGAAGATACTCGTTTGTTTGGAGTGCGGATTCTCTCACTTCACAACTCCCGAGAACGAATTGGCGCTGCTCGCGAATTGTTATCCGAAAAAGACTGTCTCGTCCGAAAAGGGCTCCCAGGCCAGTGCCGCTTGAATTCAGTTGTTCCGATTGGCAATTTAGCCCACTCAGGAACTGTCTGTCTTCCAGCTAGAGCCGCTTCAACTGGGGAAAGCGGTCCATCTCCCAAGTCCGTTCAGTGACACGATGGATCGTCCCTGAATTCCGCGCTGCCCAACATGGTTGCCAGGAAATGTCCGCAGTTTATGATTTTTTGAGACAGTGGTTCATTTCGGAGCGCACCGCTTGACATGGAATATTTTGCCGTATCCATGTTCTTCTTTGCCTCAATAAGCTGGTTGCTCCAAGTTTCCACATTGTGGAATTCATTGGTCAGCAATTGCAGAGCATCACGATCGGCATCGGTGGATGTAGATGCGCTCGCCTGGCGCAGACTGTCTGCCGCTTTTCCCCGGTAGTCCGCGGCCCAACTGTCTGTCACTCCATATCCGTGCTGGATGGCGTTTGCCATGGTAGTGGCCCACTCTCGCATTTGAGCGATGGTTTCAATTCCCGCGATCATAAAGTTTCGTGTAAGACCGTCGTGGGCAGCCGGTTGCTCCGGTGCAGGGCTCGATGGTGGGGTGCTCGCCTCGGATCCCGGGAGTACCAAAGTGATTTGCCCCCCTTGAAAGCCAAGGGACCCATTTGCGATTCGAACCAGCGTCTCGAGATCGATGTAGGTTCGACTGTTAATCTCGACAACTGTCGCGTCGCCTGTTTTGCCATTCACCACCAAGCGTCTGTTCTGTGGATTCACCTGCGCTGGCGTCAACCCGCGAGCCAGCAGAATTAAAAGCAGCAAGAAGCGTTTGTCTCGCATTCGATCGATCCTTCCAATGAAGTTGCTCGACGTAACCTACGCTTTACTCGATTGCGATTTTTTGTTTGCCGACGAAAACCAAACATGTAACCAGAGGCGCGCAGGCGTACCCATGGCATAGCGGGTGGCAGTTCGTCTTTCCACTGGCAGTGTTACCAGTGTGCCGACTTAGAGCGGGGAACTGAACTCCGCGACGACCGCAGATATGTCGATGGGAAATAAAGAAGGGCGGCCAAATTGCGGCACTTCTTCATATAGCCCTTGTTTCCCTGACAAAACTGACAGTTGTTGAATCGAAGCCGCTAACTATGCTGGCGACTGAGAAGCACAACGCAAAATGAATCTAGAAGGTTATCTCACCGACCGCTCTACAGAGAGGGAATCATGGCCACACAGCCCGCGCCAAGGCAACAGAAGAGCGAAGCCAAGAAGCCGCAAATAGTTGAAAAACCCAAAACGTACGATTGGTCGAAGCCACAAGCAATGGCAATCCCGAAGGAGGGCTATTTCAGCCCGGAACAAGGACGCTACGGCCCCGCGTTTCCGAGAACTCCCGCGTGCTACGGGTTTTCAGTCGTCGCAAAGGTTAAACCTGGCCGTGAGCAAGCGGTGCGCGAGTACGGGAAGAGCATAGAAGAGGCGGTCAAAGCTGACCCTTTCGTCCTCAAGCCGCTCAAGCTTCATTACCTGCGCTGGGTTTTGCTGGACGTCGGCTCAGGATTGCACTTTATGTATCAGGGCATTTTCGACACCGACTTCGACAAATATATCGAGGACGCGATCGAGCTCTTTAACAAGACCGGCATTACCACGGTGTTCACGAACCTTGAAGGGTGGCCGGAAGACTGGCGGACAAATGTGCCGGCAGTCAGCCAATTCTTTCGCGAACACCAGTGCCCGAGTTTCCTGGAGTATGGAGAGTATCCGTATGTAAGCGCCGACGAGGTCAGGAAGGCGCTGACTCTGAAGGCGGCTTTTTCGAACATGCTTGACCAAATGCAATAGGAGCGATTTGCTTATGGGGAGCGTGGCTCTTGAACTCGACGATATCCAGCACTTCCTCATTTCACGGCCACCTGCGCTCGCAGCACGATACGAATTCCTGACTTTTCGTCAGCCGGTGGCCGGACGCAAATGGCTGAGTGGCATCGTCGACAAAGTGGGGATCGCGATGCAGGTCGGACCCAATGAACCGGACTCAAGATGGGTCAGTGTTGCCTTCACCTGGAACGGTTTGCAGGCTCTGGGTGTGAACGAGGCGTCGTTGGCCACGTTTCCCGAAGAGTTTTGCCAGGGGATGGCCGCACGGGCCGAGATGCTCGGTACCACGGGCGCGAATCACCCCGAGCGCTGGGTGGGAGGCCTTGCGAGTCCCAACCTTCACGCGATTGTGGTGCTCTTCGCCCGCAACGTTGCGGAACGCGAGCGCTGCAAGATCGACCACCAGAAATATCTCGCGGAGTGCGCAGGTGTAGAGCTTCTTTCCTCTTTGGATATGGAAGCGTTACCGCCCTTTACCTACGCCAAAGAACATTTTGGTTACCGCGACCGGCTTTCCCAGCCTGTAATCGAGGGCACGGGCGATTTGCCTACACCCGGCTCGGGTCCACCTATCAAAGCCGGCGAGTTCTTTCTCGGCTATCCCGACGAATTCGACTCTCAACCTGCATTGCCTCGACCCGAGCTCCTTTCACGTAACGGTAGCTACTTGGCCTACCTCCGGTTAGAAGAACACGTGGGGGCCTTTCGCGACTTTCTTCGGCAACATGGCGAGACCCGCGAAGAGCAGGAATTGATTGCTGCCAAGCTTATGGGACGTTGGCGTAGCGGCGCTCCTCTCACCCTGGCGCCGCAGAAAGATGATCCGCAGCTCGGCGCTGACATGCAGCGCACCAACAACTTTGACTATGGAACGATGGATCCCTACGGGTACGGCTGTCCAGTGGGCTCACATATCCGGCGCATGAACCCGCGCGATACGGCTGAAAACGTGCGACGCCGAAAGATGATCCGACGAGGAGGAACGTACGGCCCACCATTACCGGAAGATGCTCCCGAAGATGGTGTAGAGCGCGGAATTGCGGCTTTCGTCGGATGCGCAAGCCTGGTTCGCCAGTTCGAGTTTGCAATGAACGTGTGGGTGAATGATCCGAAATTCCAGGATCTCGGAAACGAGCGCGATCCATTTGTTGGTACTCAAGACGGCACGTTTGACATGACGATTCCGAAGAGACCAATTCGAAAGACGATCAAGGGTCTACCCGCCTTTACCACAGTGCGAGGAGGGGCTTATTTTTTTCTGCCGGGTATTAGGGCCCTCCGATACCTGGCAACGCTCGAAGACGGTACCCACTGCTGATCAACCGGCAGGAAAGGACTTGTAATGAGTGCCTCGATATCTGCACCACGGACTTATAACCAAACCCACATATTGCGCAAATATACGCCGGGCAAGAGGAGGTTCAGCATTTATTGGACCTGGAGTTATCCGTGGGAGTCGAACCGGGACGTGACCGAACTTGATAATCGCTTCTCGACAATGACCGAAGTTCGGCGCGTGGGGTGGCCAGCTTACGAGTCGTTGGATTATTCAGAAAAGATGTTCTTGCAGGGTATCGCCGGAACGCTAGAGCTATTTCACCTGTCGCTCTTGAAGTTCCAGTCGCTGGTAGGCGAGGTCACGGAACAGCCGGTTGCGGTTTATCAACGTATCGACCAAGCGGGACAGAGATTGCCGCTGGACGAGCGAGTACTCTCTGATACCGACACCCTGATGGTATTTGGTCTGGACCACATGATCACGGAGCAAGAAGCGTCTCCCGAGGAAGTTGAAGCGGTTCGAAATTTCCTTACCCGGGAGGGAACGTGTTTAATCCTGGGACCGCATCATGATGTCGGGGTCTCACCCCATTTCGAAGAACGCAATATGGAATATGCGCACCACGGTGACCCTCTGGTGCCGCGCCAGCAGCGCTTTGGAAAATACACCCGTTCGCTTATGAAAGGCCTGGGTACTCCCGTCGAAAATCGTTATGGTCTTCGTCCTGCAGTGGTCAACGGAAGCAAACAGATTGCCCCGCTGACCACCGTGAAAGACCTGGACACACGTGGTTGGCTCGATGGAGTAACAACCTTCAACTTCCATCCCCACTTGCCTCACTATGCGCTGACGACCGATGACAATAGTGCCATTCATGTTCTAGCTAGACAGCCGATTGATTTGTCGCGTCCGCATCCTTTCACCGAAGCCGGAAACCGGGAGTTCAATATGTTTCTCTGGATGCCACCGAATGGCAACCGTGCAGGCGACATTCTGTTTGCTGACTCGACGATATTCACTACGCTTTTCGGTGGCGACGAATCATTGTCGAATTTCTGGAGGAACCTCGCGAAAACGCAAATTGCGAGCGGCACCCGTGCCCTGAAAAGTCAGTCTCGTACTCGTGCCGCATGAAATCGATGGGGCACGAAGAATATTCCGTATGCGAACGCCGACGAATCAAACGGTGTTCGTGCTGAAGCAGTTATTGAGGAAGCGCTTGGTCAAATGCAGCAAGACCGGTCGGCCCGAAAAACTCGGAATTTCGAGCGCTGGTTGGTCTTGGCAGTGTTTTGTTTCTCAGGGGGAACCAATTTGATGGAAGGCCAGAATCGAGGCGTCTACCCACTCGGCATGAGCGCCACGTCTTCCGGAATCACGCCTGAACCGGGGTTCACCTACGCCAATCAGTTTCTTTATTACTATCGCGATCAATCCAAAGACGAAAACGGCAACACGCACCCGGTAACCGGACAGCAGTACGTCGCCATGGACATGAACTCGTTTACCTGGGTAAGCGAGCGCAAGCTCTTTTGGGGGGCCCGGTACTCCGCGACAGCTACGCTTCCTTTCGCAAAGAACGACCTGACAGAGGATGTCGAAGGGCACCTCAGTGGGGGTGCCGGTTTTGCAGACTCGTATTACATTCCGCTAAGTCTCGGGTGGAATCAAGAGCGATTTGATATTCGCGTGATGTATGGGTTCCTCGCGCCTACCGGACGGTTCGCGGCAGGAGCAAACGACAACGTAGGCTCCGGGTATTGGACGCAGACTGTATCGTCAGGGCAGACGTTCTTTCTAACCCACAACAGGCTGCTAACTTTCTCTGCCTTTCAAATGTACGAGTTTCACACAAAACAGAAAGATACCGATATTCGTCCCGGCGATACCTTCGACCTGGATTATTCGCTAATGGTATTGATCCCACGTACGAATCGTAGGCTTCAATTCGGTCTCGTCGGATACGAGCAGCGACAAACTACGGCCAAAGCCCCAGTGACTACGACCGATGAGCGCTACGCAATCAATGCGGTGGGGTTCGGCTTAACCGGAGCCTTTCCAAAACAAAGGATGAACTTAGGAGTCAAATATTTTAAAGAGTTCGAAAACCGCGCAAGCCTCCAAGGATACTCCCTGCAGGTCATTGGAGCCTTTCACTTTTAGGAGAGAAACATTTCGGTATTCATCAGCAGCAAGACGAGTACGGACTTAGCGTCATGCCAATATTCGGTCTTCAACCCGCCGGTCTTCTGCAGACAATTTTTGAGAACATCGAGGTTGCAGTTGCAGTGATCGACGATCATGAAAGAATAGTATTCGCCAACAGCACGGCGTTGCAGTTGTTTGGGACGGCAGATGGATCTCCTGTACGCTTTCAGGATTGGAGGCAAAACTTTCGTTTTGAGGATGCCGACGGCAATGAGATCCCAATCGAAAAATCCGCTGTAGTACGAGCATTGAAAGGCGAACATGTCGAATCCCAGGAACTCCGCCTTAAAATGCCGAGTGGCAAGATCAAATGGATTCATGTCTGGGCGTATCAATTTTGCGCAATGGGCCTTGAGGGCGTAATTACGCTCATAGTCGACCAGACCTCAGAGGTGGAACTTCGCAAGACGGCTGCGCAACTGCATCGAATGGAAACGTTGGGAGCCCTGGCAGCAGGATTAACGCATGACTTCAATAACATTCTGAACACAATCTCGACCAATGTAGCTATAGCCGCGGCAACCGAGAGTTGCTCCCCGGAGCTCCAGATGCGTTTTGATCATATCTCCGAAGCCGTTGACACGGCCGGCGAACTTGTAAGGCGCCTGATGCAGTTCAGCAGAAAACAAGATCTTCACCGGCGCACTTTGCAAGCAAACGATGTTGTTCGTGACGTGTTGCGACTCGTTCAGCCGCTGTTGCGAAAAAATATTTCACTGGCGGTTGACCTTGCCGAGGCCCTTCCTACGGTGTACGCCGATTTTTCTCAAATGGAACAGGTCATTATTAACCTCATACTGAATGCACTCGATGCGATGCCGAACGGTGGCGCGCTCCGAGTCTCAACATCAGCGGGAAACCCCAACCAAGCGGGTAGCCACGCATACGACCAAGATTTCGTCTGTATCTCGGTAGCTGATACAGGAATCGGGATTCCTGATGAGCTCCAATCTATAATTTTCGAACCTTTCTATACTACAAAACCCGCAGGGAAGGGGACCGGCCTTGGACTATCCAGTTCGTATGGAATTGTGCGGCAGCATAACGGCAAGATCGAATTACAAAGTGAACCCGGCCGCGGTACAACTTTCAATGTCTTTTTCCCGACAGAAGTCTCGGTGGTTTCGTGAGTCAGGGCCCTAAGCGTATTGTAGGCGAGCAACGTTTCGGGCCGCTTGCCCGGCGACTGTCAAAGTGACAGTAAATAGCACATCCCCTTCACTTAGCCACGGCGTGTAAGTCTCCGGTAGAGCAAAGCAGCGACTGCTATACCACGCACTCCTATACACCTACCAATCCGTCCAGTCGCTGCCGACGTCCGGTGAATAAGAAGACTAGTAAAACTAACAGTTCCTAGCCCAAGTACCGCAGCCTAGAGTAGCGGACATTACGAAGCTGTATCAGCGATGCGCAAGTACTTAAGGCAGGAGCTTCTATGAGATCACAGTGCAGAAAGTCGATAAGTCTTTCAGCCACTCTATTGCTGGTCATTATGTGTGCATGGTCGAGTCAGCCTGCCCGAGCACAATCTCAAGACACCAGGCAGCAGGAAGTACAACAACTGAAGGACAAGCTTCAACAATTGGATCAAACGATGAGAGAGATCCAAGGAGAGATCACTGGGCTTGAGAACGGAGCACAGAGCGCTCCCTCTCCCCCGGCTCAGGAGCCAGAGGTCGCCGTTCCGGCAGAGCCGAGCGCGTCTAAGCCGCCGGCGGACCCCGTGCCGCTGGAAGGCGAAATCACAGAGCGACTGAACACCGTCGATTTCTATGGATTCGCTATGCTCGACTCCGGTTATGACTTTAGGCAGGTCGATCCGAATTGGTTTGACGTAGAGCGTCCCACCAAGCTGCCGTCCTTTCCCAATGAGTTTGCGCCCAGTGGAAATGTCTATGCAGGCGTGCGCCAGACTCGTTTCGGAGTGAAGTCATCTACGCCTACGCAGTTCGGCGATCTGAAAACTATCTTCGAATTTGAACTATTTGGAACGGGGGTGGACGCCGGCCAAACGACCTTCCGTTTACGGCATGCATATGGCGAGTTGGGTCAGTTCGGGGCTGGACAAACCTGGAGCCCATTCATGGACATAGACGTCTTTCCCAACACCATTGAGTACTGGGGTCCAAACGGAATGGTCTTCTTCCGAAATGTGCAAGTGCGATGGATGCCGATCCAAAGCAAAAAAGGCGGCGTGACCATCGCGCTGGAGAGACCTGGCGCCAGCGGCGATCAAGGCACCTATGCCGGCCGTATCGAACTACAAAACATACGGCCTCGCTTCAATTTTCCGGATCTTTCCGGAAATGCGCGGATAGAAAGGGACTGGGGCTACCTGCAGGTAGCTGGTATTGTTCGGAAAATCGGGTGGGTCGATACCAGCACTAATACCCCCAACTTGGGTGGAAGTGTCGTGGGCTGGGGCGTGAACGTGACTTCCAATCTCAAGTTATCAAAGAACAACCTCGCAAAGCTGGCATTTGTTTATGGCAATGGCATTGAGAATTACATGAATGACGCGCCGCTTGACGTCGGTATCGGGAACAATCCGCCGGGATCGAGGCTTCCAATAAAAGCGGTCGCTTTGCCAGTATTGGGTGTCGTGTCGTTTCTCGATCACACATGGAACGACCACTTTACAAGTTCGATTGGGTACTCGTTGGTGGACATTCAGAACTCAAACGCTCAGCTTCCGTCTGATTACCACCAGGGCGACTACGCAATCGCAAACCTGCTCTACCATCCAACTAAAAAAGTAATGATAGGCGGCGAGTTTCAGTTTGGCAGACGCGTCAATTTCAGCGACGGATTCAATGCCAATGATTACCGAGTACAGTTTTCGTTCAAATATGACTGGGAGAAGAGTTTCAAATCCCCGAAGCTGTGACTGTTGCTCGTAGGGAAGGACCAGCGAACTTACACATAAGGAGAATGAAAATGAAAACAAGCCAAAAGCCTATCGCGCTCCTGATCGTGGTACTGATCGCGACAGCTACCTTTCCAATTCGATCTGCAGCCCAAAGCGGTAGGTCCAGTCCGGTAGCCCCACAACGAGACCTGGTGCAGTCAGTGGTTCAGGAGGCCTACAACAAGTTTAAGGATGATCAAAAAGGAAAGAACGCCGATTACATTCCCTATCTTGCGCAGGTGGATCCGAAACTATTCGGAATTGCGATTGTCACCACAGACAACCAGGTCCTGACGCTTGGGGATGTGAAGTACTCCTTCTCCATCCAGTCTATTTCCAAAGTTTACACATTGGCGCTAGCAATGGAAGAGTCGGAGCCGAGCAAAGTCCTTGAACAAATAGGATCTGAGCCCACCGGACGGCCATTCAACTCGCCGGTCGCGGTTGTAGATATGCCGACTCATACCGGCAATGCTTTTGTTAACGCGGGCGCCATTGCGACGACTAGCCTGATTTCTGGCAAGGATGAAGACGAGAAATGGAACAAGATTCTCGATTTTTACGGTCGAGCAGCGGGAGAAAAGCTGTCGCTGATTGATGAGGTTTACAAGTCCGAGGCCGCCACCAACACCGGAAACAAAGCTCTTTCCATGCTGCTCGCGAAGTATGAGCGGATTTACGCCGATCCTTTCACTTCGGTCGACATTTACACAAAACAATGCTCAGTGGGTGTGAACGCCGTTCAACTCGCCCGCATGGGAGCAACGTTGGCAAATAACGGTGTAAACCCCGCTACCGGAGAGCAGGTAATCAAAGCGGAAGACATACCGCACATTCTCAGCACCATGATGATGGCCGGCCTCTATGACGGCTCAGGCGGCTGGGCCTGGAATGTCGGTCTTCCGGCAAAAAGTGGCGTCGGCGGTGGCATCGTCGCGATCGCCCCTGGGAAAGGCGCCATCGCAGTCTTTGCTCCACCACTAGATGAGGCTGGAAACAGCGTCAAGGCGCAAGAGGTGATTGAATACGTCGCCAACAAGTTGAACTACAACCTCTATTCTCCGAAGTCGGTTGGGTGGAAGTCAGCAGGAAAAGGGGCTGGTGGAACTGAATGAGAAAACAAAGACTGAATAGGACGACATTATCTTTGCTCTCGATCACATTTGTAATGTTAATTGCAGGCTGCGCCGTCGCCCAGGACGTCCGGTACAACTTCGATCGAGACGCGGACTTTTCAAAGTTCAAGACGTACAAGTGGGTGACTCTAAAGACGTCAACGCAAGGCGACAGCTTGCTAGGTAAGCAGATCAAAAATGCCGTAGACATAGAGCTTACTGGGAAGGGACTTACCAAAATAGAAGATGATACAGCCGATCTATACATCGGCTATCAGACCGCTGTCGGTCAGGAGACGGCATTCTCATCCTACAACTCAGGCTGGAGTTACGGACCCGGTTGGTACCGCGGTGGATGGTATGGCTACCCTGGGGGCGGAATGACAACTGGACAAACTACTACGATCTACACCGGCCAGTTAGATCTCGATATGTATGATTCGGCAAACCACGACCTGGTATGGCGAGGAGTGGCCAGCAAGACTATCGATACAAATGCCAAGCCAGACAAACAACAGAAGAATCTCATAAAGGCAGTCGCGAAGCTCCTCAAGAACTACCCGCCGGCCGTCAAAAAGTAGCACCGGTAGCGTTCTGCCTCAGAATTCTTAACGAAGAAACGGAGATCACAGTGAAGCACCGTAGGTGGTGGATCGCGATACCTCGCGTTGCTTTCGTAGTGCTCGCTGTAGCGGTTGTTTTCCCGACTTTCGCGATCGCCGGCTTTTCTCACTCGTTCGGAGGAATCTGAAATGACCGGCCGACCGATTCGCTTTGTCATTGTTTTGAGTATCGCAGTCACGATAGCTGCGCTTGCAGTTGCGCAGAACGCGACAAGCTCTAACTCAGATTCTATGAACGCTGAGACTGTTACCCACACTCTTGATCAATTGATTCAACAGAATCAGCAACTCGAGATACAAAATGGGCAGATGGAAAAACAGAACCAGCAACTACAAAAGCAG
The DNA here is from genome assembly GCA_963703465.1 of uncultured Acidobacteriota bacterium. Taxonomy (GTDB): domain Bacteria; phylum Acidobacteriota; class Terriglobia; order Terriglobales; family Acidobacteriaceae; genus Gp1-AA145. The sequence continues at coordinate 259,851 of CAVPEQ010000007.1, forward strand.
AACGAGGAATTGATAGAACAGATCAAACTTCTGCGTGGTGCCGGGGATCAACATGTTAACGGGAGCGAGCAAGCCACTGGTGCGGCGTCGGGTCAAACCACTGCTGCGAAAACGGGGCAACAGACAGGGCAAACCTCCGGCCAAAAGCAGGGGACACAATCAACCCAAAACCAGACGACGCAATCCACAAGCCAAAACCAGAGCAATGGTGATGACAAGGCTCAATATCCGGAAGCCTCAAACGGGGAGCCGGCCATTTTCGGAGAGTTCAATCCCGGCCGCGGATTTACTGTTGGGAAGGGCGAATACGGCGAACTGAATCTCAGCGGTTATATGGTTGCAAGATTTCTGGACCAGATGCCGGCCCAACAAACAGCCGTCGATCATTTGGGCCGTCCGATCCAAGTGACCCCTCGCAAAGATTTCCAGTTCCATCGCGTTATGTTGTTTTCACAAGGATGGCTGTTCAGTCCCAAATTCCAATACTCTACGTTCCTTTGGACGGTGCAGGATACAAATCAGGTGGCCGTGGGCGGTGCCCTATATTACGATTTCGGTAAATACATGACGCTCGGAGCAGGCTGGAACGCCTATCCTGGTACACAATCACTGCAGGGTTCTCACCCCTATTGGGAATCCTATGATCGCGTAATGGCGGACGAATTCTTCCGGCCTTACTTCTCGCAAGGTGTGTTCGCCAAGGGGAACCTGCTGCCCAAGCTTGAGTACAGATGGATGCTCGGAAACAACAACAGCAACCTCGATGTACCCGCCGCCAAGATCGACCGTGATCTTTCCGCTGGCGCCGCTTTAACGTGGTACCCAACGACTGGTGAATTTGGCCCACGAGGAGCTTTCGGAGACTACGAGAATCATCAGAATCTTGCGACCCGCTTCAATCTGGCCTATACCTACAGCCCGGAGGAGCGCCAGGCGCCGGTCGGCACTTCATCGGGCATCAACACAACCCTTCGCCTGAGTGACAGCCTCAACGTATTCGACACAGGTGCCCTAGCCCCGGGGGTGACGGTCGAAAGGGCGCATTATCAGATGGTTTCTGCGGCCGCGGGAATGAAATACCACGGTTTGTGGATTCAGGGTGAAGGCTACGGAAGGCTGCTGGATCATTTCATTGCGAATGGGACGCTGCCGGTGACCGAAGTCCGAGATTCCGGGTTCTACGTTCAAGTTGCAGACATGATCGTGCCCAACAGATTCGAACTCTATGGCGGCACTTCATATATTTTTGGTCAGTATGGAGATCCCAAAGAATTTATTGTCGGAACTAATTACTATCCCTGGAACACACGAAACATCCGGCTGAATACTCAGTTGATCGAAGTAGATCGTTCACCTGTGAATAGCACTTTCGGTTTCTATCTCGGGCAACTAACAGGCCCAATTTTCTCCATCGGCATGACTGCACTCTACTGAGAAACTGCCCAAGTTATCGACGTGCTCGAAGCACAAGAGATATGAGAGACCGCAATGAAGACGGTTAACGCCGCGGCGGCGAAAAGGCGATGGAGACGGTGTTTGGGGCGATGCCACGTAGCCCGGCCGTTCGCTTGGTGTGTGGTCGCCGTCCTGCTCATCTGGTGCAATCCTGTATCGGCCCAATCCAGCCAAACACAGGACCAGTTCGAGCTTAATGATTCTCACTTCCACCTAACCAACTACATTCAGCAAGGTTCCGACATCCATGATTTTCTAAAAATCATGGGCACTAAAGTCGGTCGAGTAGCGCTGTTCGGCATTCCTCTGCAGCAAGAATGGTCTTACCAGAATTCCGGCGACTTTGCTCCAACCTACTACATGCAGACGGATGCGCCTCTCTACTACTACTCCTTTACTGACGCCTACATCGCGATGGCATACCGATCCTTGTCCAAGGAGGAACGGGCTCGATTCGATCCCATGATTACCGGATTCAATCCGGCTGATATGTATGCAGCCGACCACATTCGTCGAGTGCTCAAGACTTTTCCCGGCGTGTTCTCTGGCATTGGCGAGTTCACTATCCACAAAGAGTTCGTATCTTCCAAAATCGCCGGGGAGGTTGCCAGCCTGCAAAACCCGGCCCTCGACAGAATCCTCGACTTTGCAGGGGAGGTCGGACTGCTCGTCATTATCCACAATGATATCGATACGCCCTTCTCCCCAAACCAGTCCGACGCCCCCTCTTCTGACCCTGGCCCTCAGCCAGTTTACCTTTCGCAAATGCAGGCGTTGATCAAGCGCCATCCGAAAACCACCATCATCTGGGCGCACACCGGAGTCGGTCGAATCGTCCGCCCCATCAAGGCACATGCGCTTATTTTGGACTCAATGCTGAGTGATCCCGCTTTCAGCAATCTCTACTTCGATATCTCGTGGACGGAGGTCGCCAAATATGTCATCTCGTCACCCGAAGCAACGCAACTCACGGCCAACTTGATAAACCGCCATCCTGACCGATTCTTGTTTGGTACTGATGAAGTTGCTCCGAAGGATCAGCAGAAGTACTTAAAAAGTTACGAAATGTACAAACCTTTGTTCGCGCTGCTGACGCCGGATGCGAGCGAACGACTTCGTCTGAAAAATTACGACCGGCTCTTTGATGAAGCTCGAAGCAAAGTTAGGGCGTGGGAAAAGAGGCAAGGCCTGGGGGCTTCCGAAAATCAACATTGATAAGCCTAGCGCCCGCATTCGTCCAGGGGCCTGCAAGAAAACACTTAAATCAATCAGGTTGCGTCAGCCGACCGATGAAAGTTCCGAAACCCTCCACCGATCATTTCAGTCCGAACGTCCAACTAAGCCCGGAGCTGGTCCCGTAATCGTTGCTGGAGAAGCCAGCGGGCGGCCGATTGTCCCAGTTTGCATAAAAAGAAACATTCCATTTTAGATCGCTGATGAGCTTGACGTAGTAGGAGGCGTTCGTGTTGAAGCGAATCCGGCCAGGATCAGAAATGGCCGGCATGAGGCCGGCACTGAGGTTGAGGTTGGTTTTGCTGAACTGGAACAACTTCGCATTTGCATAGACCCAACCGGCAGCGAGATTTTGCCTGTTCACAGGGGCAGTTGATTGCTGATAATTTGTGTTTTGCCACGCTGGACCGCCAATTAGGAAAATGCTTGCCCGGTTCGTATTCTTCAAGTACCGGCCAACCCCGCCTCCGAGGCTGCTTTGTAGCGAGATACCCTGTACTGAACTCTGGAGGAAATCAGTCATACTTGCGTAGAACCAGTTTTTCCAGGGCAGCAACCGAGCGGAAATTACAGTTAATTCGTTGCGGGCGGAAGCCGTAGCGCCCTTGTTCGACGACAAATTGGAATCGAAGCCGGCTAGTACTCTCCAGCGCTTCCGAACATATGCCGTCTCCGAGCCTAAAGAATATACGGTGGATTGATTACCTTTGGAATAAGTAACCCCGAAGTCGATCTCGCCATTAAACCGCTGCCAGAAGTTGTCAGAAGTAGGCGTCATGCTTATGATCTGAGGTTGATCAATTTCGATAGCGTGCGTCGGACTTTCCGCTACTTCGATTTTCACCGGCCGTCCGGTTGATGTTGCCAGAGTATTGAGCGTTCCTGTATGGACCGAGCCATCTTCGGTTTTCACCACGAATAACTGTTTGCTTTCCACCCGGGCTACCTTCGACCAGTCCACAGACGTCGTGCCATCGATGTAATCGAAGCTGACTTGCAGTATGCCCGCATCGAGACCTTTGACTTCACAGCTCATGCGATCCCCGTTCTTCATGACCAGCACGTCAGTTTTGTCCCGCGCAACAAGGGGCACGCTAAAAAAAAAACAACAAAAACACAAAATCAAGGTGCGGCTGTTCATGCCAGAACCTCACGCCTTGTTGAAATTCGTCGTCGCCACTGGAAGCCAGCCTCGATCAGCTCGGAATGTCTTAAGGAATCCGCCGGAATTGCTAAGCGCGTCGTGTGACGGTCCGGGAGAAAGCTCATGGCTAGGGTAAGAGCCTCCTCATGGTGCCCCAGTTTGTCACCGGACCGAACTGGTAGTTTTGCCAGTGTCGGTTTTACGCCCGGCATCACACCCTTACACGGCACAAAGGTCCAAGAGCCTGGGAGGATGAACTCGGCGGCTTATAGAAGCAGCGTTCAACGCAGCTAGGGATCCAAAATAGAAGAAGTGCGAAGAGCGAACGATTGCGCTCTTGCTTCGAAGTCGTGAAACTTTGAGTGGGTTGAAGCGATCAGACGGTGTCAGCAACCTCGCAGCACTTCAAGGCAAGATCACCAACTCTGGCTTGCTGCTACTGCTCATTCCATAAACTGTGCCGGAACGAAATGCACCTGCACTGTATTTATAGCAGCCAGGAGTAACTGCCTTTGTTGTTACTCGCTTACTGCCGCCGCCCATGATTGGGTCGTCTGGATCGAACGGTGAATCAGGGCCGAAGGAAACCATGAATCCGTTGTTCTTATTTGAGCTCATCCATACCACCGTCGTACCAGCCTTAATGCAGAAGAATTGATTGTTTGTGGCATCGGAGATGCTGGGCTTTACATTACAGGAGTTAGCGCCCCGCGTGATATCGATCGTGCATGGAGACGAAGCCGATCCGCAGGTGTTGGCGGCGTTGCACATGCTCTCGGGTTGTGCTTCCTCGCATGCGTATTTGCTTTTGTTTTGGGCCTGAACAGATGTGCAGTTCAGGGCAAGGAAAAACAATACAAACACTGCACATCCCGCGTTGAAACGGCGCTGAATCGTGTTCCTCATAGCCACATGTCTCCCGCTCCATTGCGTCGATTTACAAATAACCACGAACTCCCCGCGCGGTGCTGAGTGTGCCGGCGTAGACCAAGGGCGCATTTCACTTCCACTCGATGATGTTCGTTAGCTTCCAGGCATTCTGGTTGAGCTCGAACTGCAGCTCACCTTCCTTGTTGACAATGAGCTGGGTAGCAGGGAAAAGAACTCCTCCACTCTTGCTCTTGTCATTGTCATCTAGAGTAATTTCACCCGCGGTCAAATTGAAACTCTTTGTCTGTGTGTTCCAATAGGATTCGCCGAAGGCAATCCTGCGGTTGGTAACAAAACGGATAGTCCTGCCAGTTGGGGTTATTATTTCTCTGATAAAGCTTAGATCGTACCCGACCGTACCTGGTATCTGTATCCGGCCCACGCTTTTCATCTTTTCGAGAGCATTTACCAGTCCATCATTTTGACCTTTTTGGAATGCCTGTACCAGAATGTCCCTGTCATCAGGACTCGAAAACTCGTAAATAATCACTTTTATGCCGACATTTCTTCCGAGTTGGGTGCTTGTCCCAAAAGCTGTTGCGTCAATGGTTTCAGTGCTGCCTCGTTGTCCGAAACTCAGTACCGTGGCAATCATCAGCAGGCAGATCAGCATCGCGATCCTAGGCGCTATATGTAGATCTTTGACGTTACTTTGCATGTCATTCTCTCCTGTCGGGTAGCTTTTTCGCCCGCAGATCGCTGGCCGAGCTTGAAGAATCGTAAAAGCAGTGAACAAATGTCGACACTGGCAAAACTTACAGTCAGCAATACGAATGAGTAGGGTTAGGTTGGTTGGAACGACGGTAGATGATGTGAGGACGTTAACATCCGGCACGCGATCCATGATCGTGACTCGGTCAAGTCAGTGAGCCGTTGTTTGTTACGTACTTGTTGGTCAATCCCTATCGGCTAAACAAACCTGAGCTTCTTGAACTGCGCAAAGGAGTCTGCTTTTGTCCAGGTGTAAGGCAAAATCCCTCCTATTTACTACTGCGACTGCTCCGAATTCATCTGCTTCAGCTTTTGCTCCAGCATCATTTTCTGCTGCTGCTTAGTTAACTTGGGGAACAAAAAGGCAATTTGGACCCGAACGCCCCAGGGCGAAGCTCCTGGCGGATGAACCGCGTTCCCATAAAACTGTGTGGTGAGATTCACCGGTTGGAATCCGATCTTCATGATTCTCCCGATGCCACCACCTACCGGGACCACCCAGCGGCCGCCATTAGTCGCTTCCCAATTTGCCGTCAGGGTCGGCTGCCAGGTGATATACCAGCCGTGTGGCAGGTTGTAATTAATGAAGTACTGAAAAAGCATCTGATTTACATCGGGGCGGCCGGATTGCCCAGCGAATGACCAGACATTATTTACCAGTCCGCCGAGCGTCCATTTGCCCGGCTGTGCCAGCACCACGAGCGAAGGGCCCATGCTCCACTTGCCCTGTCCTAACACCGGATTGGTGGCCGTGGGCAGGACGAAAGTAGGGCCTACTCCCCAAATTATCTTTCCTGGTTTTCCCGGAGACACGAAGAATGACGGATTCAGGTCTCCGAATCCGTACCCGCCCTGATTGACGGGGTGGCTCAAGGTGGGCTGAAAAATAATCGGGGTGATGATGCGGGTTATCAGATTCCAATTTTCGTTCAGACGAGCTGGAATGACCGGTTGGATGTTCAATACGCCTTGACTTCGGTCGTCTGGACCGATGCCAAAATTGGTGTTGCTTTGCACGGGAACGCTGATAAGGCTGGCGATCGGATTCTGCGCGGCCTTTCTTAATGCGTCAGAGTTCGTGGCTGCCGCGGGTGTCTGATCGGTTGCGAGCTGGTTGCCTGCTACTCCGACCGGCGGGTCTTGCGCCGCTAGCGACATCGTTAAGAGAAAGATGGCCGCCAGCGTCTGCAGGCTTCGACTAACGCAGGCCGGCACGAGGCCGACGCGCCAGACTGTATGAAGGCTCATGAGGGGCCTCTCGCCTTTTTTGCGGTACCTTGCATGAAACCTCACACGTGCTGGTAATTCGAATTCTGAATGGCGATGTTCATTTGCTTACCAGCTCCGTCAATAACCAGGTTGGAGACGTGGTTCGTTCCATCGGGGAGACGGCTGAATTGCACCGTCAGGTTCACGGCGTCTTTAGGATCGTTCATGTAAGAAGTAATCTGAACGCGAAGCAATTGCTTTTGAGATGTGTCCAAGACCAGGGTCATCGAATCCTCCGGCTTCAGGTAATTATGAATGACCAACTGAATCTCGTTGGGGGCGTTGCCGGTCGGACCCATCGTGACGTTGCCTTGCGCGTAGGCTTGCTGCAATAAAGTCCCCTCGGGCGGCACGTATTGCTGCGCAAGCGCTTTCATCTGGTTCGCGTAGTCCGTGTATTCATCTTTCTTCTTAGCGACTACCCGCCGTTTTAGACGTCCTCCTGAGGGAGGATCGGCCGGTGGATCAAGTGAAGTTTTCTGCGGCGTCAAATCTGGGCCCAAGCGCACTTGGAAATGTTGGATCTTCTTTTCTTCTCCCTTCAGACTGATCGTGACCTGTTCGTTCCAGCTGTAGGAGGCGAGCGCCTGCTTGTTCTTTGCGCTCGCTTCTTTAATCTCGCTGACACGCTGTTGCAGCTCGGGGGATTGTGCATGGATTGCCCAAGGAATTGCAGCACCGGCTAAGAGAATTAGAAAAGTCTTCAGTGTGATATTCAAAGTACGACGTGCTGCACTTTTCATTAGTTGCCTCGTGACCCTTGCGAGTCGCAGTTGAATGCCTTGTGCATTTGTATCCGGCACTCGTGCAATTCCTAGTGCAACATGAGGTGTTAGTACCTGGAAACTGTCACTTCTACTAGCTGAAAGCTTCATCTGGCGAAACTTGTGTAGAGTTCACTAGCCCGAAGGCATGGATGTTCCACGTCCAGAACCCGTGACCACGCTGCCTGTTAGCTTTGCCAGTTCTCCGCTTGACGGACGGCTCTTACTATTCGCTGTCAGCACCCGGAATATTTGTGTACGAGAGGCGAGTATGCCGATACGAAAGGGCACCATGAAGATTAAAAATGAAGTCTTAATTCTTGTCTGCTTTGTTTTGGGATACGCGTCATTCTCGGCAGCACAACAAACACAGTCAGTGGATGACAATGTGGCCGCAAGCGCCGCACTTGTGTCTTCGACGTCAAGCTCGACGTCGTCTGCGGCGTCAACTACAAACGGCGAGCCAGCGGACCCGGCCCCGGGTAGCGGCGGCCCTCCTCAAGTGGAAAATGCGCCAGATGACCAGTGGCATCTTTCTGTCAGCCCTTATCTTTGGTTCCCAGGAACACATGGAACCGCGGGGGCTTTCAACCGCGACATCGGATATAGAGCTAGCGCCATCGATCTACTTTCCCATTTTCGCTTTGGATTGATGGGAGCAGCGGAAGCTCGCCACGACAGGGTGTTGTTCCCCGTCGACATGATGTGGATCAGACTCAGGGACGACAAGGCGCTGCCGTTCCCAGGTTTGTCCGCCACCTCAGCAGAAATCAAAGGCAGCATGTTCATTCTCACTCCAAAAACCGGTTTTCGCGTGATCAACGGAGAGAAAGTCAAAGCTGATTTCTTGATGGGACTTCGATATTGGCACTTCGGAGAGAATCTTCAATTTAATCCATCCCGGCTTGGGCTTGAATTTCTCAAAATCTCAAAATTGGGTGGATCCATTGGTGGGAGGAAAAATTGAAGCTGCGGTTTCGCAGAAAGCTGTGATCACGGTTGCCGGTGATGTGGGCGGATGGGGCGCCGCCTCTCAACTGGAGTATCAGATAGTCGGCCTGCTCGGATACAAACTTAAACCGAGTATGACATTGCAGGGTGGATACCGTTATCTATATGCGGATTACCAAAAAGGCGGACCAGCAAATGCAACTAATAAATTTGCTTTCTCTGGGATTGTGCTTGGCCTGACCCTAAACCTGAAGTGAGAGGGATAATGCTCCCCGAATAACGTCCCAAACAGAGCGGATGCCATCATAGTTCTAGTAGCGCTCCAGGATAGCAAGGGCACATTACTTTGTGAATTAATCTCGCTTGTTCGCGAATCGCCTGCGCAGCTTATTGCTCGAGCCGCGTGATCTTCAGTTTGTTAGCTCCACATTATTGGAAACGTAAGGTTACGTGCGGCTTTTTCTACAATGCACCCGGATCCAAGAAACCAGGGCCACAAGACTCGCTGACCGTCCCAGCCCACAGCTGTCTTCATGCCACCTCGAGTAGTCTGAACATTGTTCTGCATTAGGAAAGCCACCAGATCTGCTTGTTCTTACCTCTAGGCACGGACGCAAAGTAGTACACCGGAGTACTACTTCGCGTCCGTGGCGAAACAGTCACAACTGAAGGGTTTATAAAGCCTGGAGCACTGTGTGGTTGGCGAAGCGCACCTGAAAATGTTTGTATCTTCTCTCCCGGTGAGTTGGCTTGTGACTGCTTATTCTGGACCCAGGAAGAAAGTAGCGCTAGGCCGAGAGGGGTGGACACCGCAACGGATACACCCTGCAAAGGAGGATGATTAACTTGATGCTCGATATCCGTTATTCGTTTCAATCACATTGGACACGGATGTGCTCAGTGGAGGCATGCAGCAAGGTGGGCAACACTGGCTTCGGAACGCGCTCTACGGCGCCTTGCGGCCCAAAAGTAATCCAGTAAAATGCCGGGGACACTTGCAGAAGCTTCCCCGGCCTGGCCGGTTTCAGTGTGCCGCGTACCCAAAGGTAAACACCACTCCAGCGGAATAGCGAAAGTTGTTCTGATTATTCGTTCCGCTCAGTGGGTTTGAAAATCTCGTAAGCAGGTAGTCAATCTCGGCCGGCCTGAACGAGATAGTCTTGTTAATCGGAATGTCGACCCCACCGCCGAACTCCATTGCGAAAGCATTTGAGGCAGGGGCTCCCGATATCCCGCAGATACCGACTATTGGTTGGCAGAGTGTCTTGAAGGCGTTGCCGTAGACATTTGAGTGCGCCCCACCAAACAGCAGTTGTCCAAACGGATGTAGACCGTGCGCCCGGACCTTGACTTGTGGACCGAATAAATACGTGAACAGATTGCCCTGAACACTGCCGTGCAAACCATTCGGGAAAGTCGAGTTCGGCGCAATGTTGAATCCGGTGGTATTGCTACCGAATCCCTGCAGGTCCATCTTGATACCAAGGAACGAAGTCAGGTTGAAGACCGCCGACCCACCGCCCCCGTTTCCGCTGTGCCCTTTTGAATAGGCGGTGCTGGGGTTGAAGCGAACGTAAGAATAGTCTGCTCCCACTTCTATCCTGGGAAACTCTTGTGCCCATGCCGCCAGCCCAAGAAACAACATGGCTCCGAACAAAACACTTTTAATGATAGACATTATTTTCCTCCATCTCCTGTGGAGTAGACGAAAAGGCCTACTCGGTTTGTCTCTGATCTGTTGCCCACAGCCGGCATTGTTTATTAGGACGGTCGTTGCGGGCACTTTTCAAAGCGATTCATCTAGGAAATCTTAGAAACGTACACGTGTCGTGCATACTGGCAGAAGTGACAGCTACTCGAGATGCTGTTGGTCCTAATCCAATGGCAGCCAACTTATTGTTGGATGTAGGGTACGCATTGTTGCAACTCACATTAGGTCAAAAAACATGTAGCAGGTGTTAGGCGGGGGTTGTTAGTGTGACCGGAATGCCTCGATGTTTGTGTTGCGTCCATCCCTCTGAACCGCCGGACCATTATGGTGTGCGATCATTACGTACCAACCGCCGTGTGGGCCTGTCACAAGTAACAGTTGTCTAAATGGCGCTGACGGAAAAATATGCAGCTATCTCCAGTTGTAGTCTAATAGTCCGCCCAGCGGCACAGCTTAGACTGTACATCAAAAAAGCTCGGCGGCTTTTTATCGTTATGAACAACTTCCGATCCACACCGGCCCTGCTAAAGTCTTCCACATTGTTGAAAGGCATTGAGCAAAGTGCGATGCAGGCAATTGTTGCTTCAGCGGAGGTCCGGCGAATTGCTGCCAAACACAACATCGCTAATGGGGGTGATGATGCTACTCATTTGTTCATGGTTCGAAAGGGCAGAGCTCATTATTACCACATTACCAAACAGGGCGAGTCGGTGTTGCTGGCATGGTTGGTTCCAGGAGATGTTATCGGGCTTGTAGCCATGCTCAAGGCTCGGTCCACCTACATGGCAACTGCAGACGCGACTTCGGATTGCGAACTATTAGTGTGGAGGCACTCCGTTTTGTGCAAACTAGTGTCCCGGCATCCTGTGCTTGCGGAGAACGGATTGCAGATTGCTCTCGGATACCTGCGTAGCTACGTTGGACGCCATATTGGACTGGTGACCAAGACTGCGGAAGAGAGACTCGCGAAAACGTTGCTTTGTCTGGTAGACCGATCGGGGGAAGTCGTCTCCGACGGAGTCGACATCCGCGCTACCAACGACCAACTCGCTGGCCTTGCGGACATCAGTCCTTTTACCGCCAGCCGCGTTCTCAGCAACTGGGAGCGGGCGGGCATTCTTTCGAAGGGACGTGGCCGTGTCTTGGTGAAATCTCCCGAATCGTTAATAGTCGGTTAGCCGGAGGCGAGATCGCTTCTTTCGGGAATATTTCTTTCGTTGCTCTGGCGCAAGGACAAACTTAGGCTGCCTGCATATCCTGTTTGTCCGGCCCTCCCCCAATTGAGTTGTAGAAGTCCGGATCCTGGGCAACACGTTTGTGAACATCGACGAACGTGTTGTTCGGGAATTGAACTGATGCAAGCCATCTTCTAATGCCCTCGCCAACGGTTTGTGTGCTCGTAGTCGATGATTACGAACCGTTTCGGCGATTTGTGGAATCAACGCTCGAAACAAAACCGGAATTCCAAATCATCGGCCAGGCCTCAGACGGAGCAGAGGCTGTCCGGCAAGCGGAAAAGCTCAAACCGGAGTTGATCCTTCTCGATATTGGCCTTCCGACGCTGGATGGAATCGAGGCGGCTCGGCAGATTCGCCACGTTGCTCCCGAGTCCAAAATAATCTTCGTCACCCAGGAATCTTCGGCGGAAATGATACAGGAAGCTTTCAGGGTGGGTGCAATGGGTTATGTCGTGAAATCGAGAGCTGGCACTGAGCTCCTGGCTGCCATCGAAGCAGTTCTTTCCGGAAGGCAGTTCCTCAGCAGTGTTTTGTAGCCTGCTAGATAACCTTTTCGCTTTTTTTGCGCAGTGTTCATTTCGTTGGGAAACCCAGACATTGTCGGCAGCGGCTATCCTCGCGTTGGGCACTTCGGTTGCGACTGTCGTGGCGACCCAAATAACACCCACAAACCTGATAGTTATGACAGTTTTGTGATGTTGAGCGAAGCCTTACGATTCGCAAAACCGAGCAAGACAATCTCGGTTTAGAGCGGCAGGTACCCGCATGCGATCGACTAAGAAAAACGCCTTCTTCCTTCTCGCAACACTTTTTCTCCGATCAGCGGCTGTGATAATTTTCATTTCTGCTGGCGTTGTGACAGCTCTTTCCCAGTCCCAGGGGCTTATCAATAATGAAAGCGTCCTTGAACGTACCCCGGCCCTGACCATCCGCAAGCAAGTGCAGGAAGTGAATCTTATAGTTACGGTTACTGACCATCGGGGGCGTCTTGTGCGTGGTCTTAGGTCATCCGACTTTAATATTCAGGATAATGGCGAGCTGCCAAAACGTATCACCTACTTCGAGCGCCAAGCCAACTTACCTTTGCGAATTGCTGTTGTGGTGGATACAAGCAGCTCGATTGCAGAGAACTTTGTGGTCGAGGAAAAGACGGCAGGCCTGTTTCTGACGCGCAGCTTGCACCCTGGGTCGGATTTGGCTTTAGTCGTTGGTTTCGCTAATAAACCGCGAGTGGTGCAATTTGCCACAAACGATACGAAATTGCTTTCACGAACGATTCGTAGCTTGCACATTGGTGGCGAGACCGCCATCTACGATGCCGTTTCCGCAGCTGCTCGTGAGCTGGGAAAAATCAATGATCTACAACCGACAAGGCGGGTCATCATTCTGATCACGGACGGGGAGGACAACGTCAGCCACATAGATCTATCGCAGGCCGTAGAAGCGGCGCAACGGAATGACTGTTTTGTCTATGTGCTGAGTACCAATATCGACGTTAGCACCGAGGCGGAATCCGCCGAGCGCGCTATGAAGCGCCTCTCCGAAGCAACCGGCGGCAACCTTTTACGTGCTAACACCGGCGACAATTTGGTGAAGGCATTTTCAGAATTGGAAAAAGAACTCCGCAGTCAATATGCCATCGGTTACACTCCGGCAAATTTGGCTCCCAACGGCTCATTCCATCGACTCGTTGTCCAAGGTCCCAAAAAGCTTAGAATTTACTATCGTGAGGGTTATTTTGCCCGGTGAGCTGAGGAAAGTCTGTCGGGAAAATAATAGCGCTCTGGTATGCACCGTCGGTTTCGACGTGTCTAGGATCTCAATTCTGGATCCACAAGCGCAGCCGGGCGACGTTATTAATCGCGTGCAGGATGAGAACCGTTCTCCTCGCGACATTTCGAAGCATAACCCACAATGGAGACGGTGTCGTTTCATCCAACATGACCAACTCCCCGAAGTCGGATTGTGGATTGCGGGGCTTTGGTACTAAACATTCACGATAATCCGTTGCGGAGTCCAAGTAATAAATCTCTACCCAAATGTAGCAATCTCCAACATGACTCGGGGCTCCGCTAGCCTGCGCTTGTTCATTCGGTTCGCTCATCACTGCCCACCAGCACCTTAAAAATTGGATAGCTCTAATTCTTGTAAGGGAAAAGGCGGCGATCCAAAACTGGTAATTCTTACAGTCGGGAAGAGCGGAGGATAACTGGAGACAGGTTGAGCGTGGGTAGATCGTGCACGGATTGATTGCTCGATCAACCTTGAACAGCCGCCACGTGGTTCCGGAGGCAGCGTGCCCATAGGATTACGCAGCCTTCGCGGTCACCTTGTAGCCTTTCGGGGGGCACTTCGCGTCATAGATGATCTGCATGCGCTTGAGTTTTAGCACGCCATAGAAAACAGTAATTGCCATCGCCGAAACTAGAATGGCGACGAACCGTCTTTCCAGGCCGTACTCGTTCTCACGGTAGGCGATGTAGCTGGCGATGATCAGAAGGAGAATACCGACGTTGATGGTCCAGTTTGCCGGCTTAGACAAAACAAAAGACATCGTTCCGAAGCCTGCCAGCTGATAGAGCATGAATGGCAGGATGGCGACCATCGGGAGCAATTCGGATGCGCCCAGGCTGATGTCGACTGCGCCGGGCACCGCGGCATGCAGCAGCCGGCTGTGAGCCAATTCGTGAAACAACGCGGGAATTGCGCACAGGAAAGGCACCACCGCGAGCAGTTCGAGGACTAGGGACCCGCTCCAAGTGGAAATCTTTGAAGCTTCATCGGCCCCGTCTTTCGAAGATTGTGTCCCGATATAGAGTCCGCCCACGACGGCTGCGGCACTCGACAGCATCAGCAATTCGACCGTGATGCCGAAACTCGCAGGTTCGCCAGCCTTGATCAGCAGCAAGCCCATGAAACCGGGAGTGTAGAACATAATACGCACCAGTTTTGCCCACACTCGCTCGTCGCGTTCTGGCGGCAAAACTGGAAGCGGAAGTCCGTCGGTTCCAATGGTTGGCCTAACTTTTGACATTTCAATCCCTCAGAATGGAAGGAGAATCCCACTCTAAAAGCTGTTTGAGCTGCTAGAAACTGTCAAAAGTTATAGGAGAAATTATGCCGTTCAGGCTGCTTTGTGCTTGTGATTCTCGTCAAGTGCCAATTCCTTTGGTTCTTTCATTTTGTGGTCCTCGAACTCGGCGAGCAGCCCTTCATCGGTCAAATCTAGCCGATGAGAATTCTTCCAGTCGGCGTGAGCAATTTGCGTCAGCCGTTGAATGACGTCGTCATCTTGAACCTCGATGGCCAGTTCTCTCCTGCTATCGAAAGTACCGGGCGCGAGATTGATTGATCCAACGATCGCCCGCGCATGATCTGCCAGGAGCATCTTAGCGTGAAGCTTGAGATGTTTTAATTTGTGAATTTTGATGCCGACGTCTTCCATGGTACGCATCCCGCCCACTGATTCCACAAGCTTGCCTTTCTTAAGTTTATGCGGCGGCCGGGCCATCACATGGACCTTAACTCCCCGACGCGCTGCCCGGACCAGTCGCTCAATAATCACCGCATCCTGATAACGCTCATTTTGCAGAAGTAGTGAATTTTTCGCGTCGTCAATAAACTGCGCAATCCGCTCCCGAGCATTACCGCAACACCAGATGAGATGGCATTTGTCGCCTCCATTGAAAGCTTTACGCTCCCAGTCTGAATCGAAGCATTCGATTATTTCGCCGACTTCGTGGGCGTGCGACGTGATGATGGCGTAATCACGGGTTTCGGTCAGGTTTTTGGGTTCCCAGTTCAGGGAGTGTACGAATGCTGTCTTGTCATCGACGACCATCGACTTCTCGTGAGTCACGTCGTACGTGGGATTGCCATCCATTACTTCGACGCCACCGGCCTCAAGCTGTTTGCGGGACTTGTCATTTTCCGATTCGCCGTCGCGGCGAGCCGGATTCAGCATGACCCGGACTTTGAGGCCACGCGCCCGCGCATCAATCACGGCTTTCAAGAGTGAAGGTTCAGAGAAGATGAACATCTTCACGCGCAGCGATTTTGTGGCGCCTTCTATCGCATCGAGAATTGGTTTTGCCGAGTCGTCAGGCAGCACAATTAACGAACGTGACATGTGTTCTCCTTAAGGGGCGGCCGCCAACCGTTGTTTCGTAGCGTCGGCCGCGTATTACGCGCAAATGAGTTGCCTGACGCTTATTCTCAGGCTACGTTCTCATCCTCGGCCATGAGGGAACATTGGGGCGGGTGGTCGCACTCGCACGCGATTTCAACATCTTCTGATCCCGCGTCCTCGCACGACTCACCGCAATATGTTTGCCCTTCCGATACCAGGCAACGGCAGGGCATGTGGGCGCAAACTTTCTGCTGATGTTTCGACATGTCGGCTCCAGATCAACCGCGCAATCCTATCCCTGATCGCCTTCCGAGTAACCTGTCAAAATACGCAGTCGGTTGCAAAGAAATTGAGATCGCCGGCGTAAAAGCCAGCAACGCAGAATGGTAGGTAATCGGGACAATCCCGACCGTGATTGGGAAAAATAAAAATTCAGACTGATTGTCAGCTGGCAAGGTCCGAAAACATTCCATAAGTCGTCCTTACGATGACTTCGGAGGGCAGACTTGGCCCTGTGCTCGCCAACTCGGCGCTCGGCACTCGAACGTTAACCACGGTTCCGCGACCAGGCTTTGATGCAATAGAAATTTCTCCACCCACCAGGCTGACGCGCTCGCGCATGCTAACCAAGCCAAGCCCCGGATCATTGAGTGCGATTTGTGGATCAAAGCCAACCCCAGAATCCTGGACTGTGAGCTCGACCCCATTTGCTACCCCAATCAAATTGACGTAGAAATGCCGCACCCCGCTATGCTTGACCGCGTTGTGCAGAGCCTCCTGCAGAATACGGAACAGACATAGTGATGCATCCCGCGGAACATCGCCTGGAACGTTTTTGTGCCGGAAGTCGATCTTAGCGTGCTGTTGCTCAGAGAATTCTTTGCAAAAGCTCCTGGCAGCTCCGATGATTCCCAGGTATTCCAGCTTCGAAGAATGTAAGCGGTGGGAAATCGTCTGGACTGCGGTGCCAATTTCCGCCACATGCGTACTTAGGTCGCGAACGTAATTACTGAGTTCAACCACTCCCATCGAAGGATTCTGCGCCAACTGTTCAAGTTCTACAGCCAGAAGCGCCAGCCGTTGATTAATGTCGTCGTGAAGTTCTCGAGCAATCCGAGTACGTTCTTTCTCTTGCGCATCGATCAGTTTGCGGCCAAACCCTGATAAAGCTTCTTCCGCCAACTTGCGCTCGGTGACATCGATAGCTGATCCGATATAGCCGGCGAACGTACCATCGGCGTTGAATCGGGGAACGCCGATGTCGACCATCCAGCGATACTTGCCGTCGTAGCGGCGAAGTCGGTACTCCATCTGGAAACTCTGGCGTGTATCAAACGCCTGTTCGTATGTTTCCATAGTCTTCGGCAAATCTTGGACGTGGATGCCTTCCGTCCATCCGCTACCAACTTCGGAGTCAATATCTCGCCCGGTAAAATCCACCCACGATTTGTTCACGTACAAACATCCTTTGTCTGTACCGGACATCCAAATCAGCACTGGGGTGGTGTTGGCCACCAAGCGGAACCGCTCTTCACTTTCGCGCAGGCCGGCTTCTGCTTTCCTGACCTCAGCAATCGTCGCAACCAAAGCTTGAGTCGCCCATTTTCGCTTCAGAGCATTGGAGAAGATTTCTGCGAAGACCTTAAGCTGTCTGACCAAATCCTCAGTCCATGCCACTTTAAGGCTCTTACTCACAAAGGACATGCACCCAATGGTGCCGCCGCCTATTTGCAACGGAACGCTCGCGATTGATTGAATGCCTGCCTGCAGGAGGTAATTTCTTTCGGAGGATGCTTCGTCCGGCAGAAGTTTGGGGTCGGAGCACAGTACAGATGCTCCGCGAAGAGCATTACTGGCCCACCACGGCCACTGATCGGCATTAAGCCTTGGAGGCAGATGCGGAACTCCCTCTTTGGGCCAGGCGGAATTCACAATCAGGTCTTTCCCTTCTTGAGAAAATTCGAAAAGCGTTATCCGATCCATTTGGAGGAGTTCAGCAATCCGGCCAAGACCTTGCTCTACCTTCTGTTCGACTTGTGCTTCGGGCAGATTGATGAACGTTGTAGACAAATCTGACAGCAACCTTTCGAATTCCAAGCGCTCCACCAGGGACGACTGAATTCGTCTTCTCTTAGCCCTCTGCCACAATAAGGCAACAATAAACATCATCTCTACGAAGCACAGAGAACTGCCGGCAATGATGTACCGCGCATAAGCCTCCCACACCGTGGGCTGCCGGTTCAGCACTATAGCGCCAGGGGGCAAATCGCGCTCTTTTATTTTCCATCGTTGCAGTGCACGCCAATCGAAGATGTACACGCTCGCATCCCTTGCGATCGGAATCGCCTGCGGCCTTGCACCTTTCATAAGCTTTATGACCATTTCTGCGAGGACTTTGCTTTGGGCAGCAAAGCTGGTGACGTATCCTCCAACCGCAGCCTGCTCAAGTAGGGTGTCAGCCATGACAAAGACGGGCGCGTTCGCGGCACTTGGTAACCATCGGCAATGCCTGAGTCGCACTTAAAAAATGGGTTCCGGTCGCATCCTGCTGGATATTGGTGTACAAAACAATTGTGTGTTCGGGAAGGCGCTTCAGCCGTTCGAGAAGCACCGGCATTGCGAGATCTGTTAGGTAGGTGACGTCGAAACGGCTTTCGTAGGAACGCAGGCTCTCCCGGACAAGATTCTCGAGGCTTTGATCGGATACTGCGGCGCCTCCGACGACCACCACGTGCCTGGTCCCGGGTCGCATTTGAAGTGCGGCTTCGACGGATTTGGCGGGATCAAGCGTCATCCACACCCCCGTAAACTGAGAGTCGATTTTCGGGGTGTCAACCTGGTCTTCTCGGGCACAGCAAAACACGATCGGACTGTGGGGGAAAAACTTCGCGTGTGCGTCGAGCATGAACTGAATCGGCCCAGTCGCCACAGCAACAACCACATCCGGCCGACGATTTCGATATTTCTGAATGTACCATTGACGGATTTCCTGCTGCGCCGCCTTATCAGGGAACAGGTTGGTATCCATGTACTCGGTGTAAAACTCAATCTGGTAAGGCGACTCCTCTAGAAGTTCGCGGACCTCCCGATCGATTAGAGAGATGGTGGGTGAAGATGGCCCCATTGGATAAAGCAGAAGCACACGCCGGACCTCTTTGACCGGGGTCGCAATTGCAGGCTGGAACCAAACGCCGTAGACGACAAGTACAATGACGAACCGTAACCCAAGACTACGGTTCCACTGCAGATGAACATGTCGGACGCGATGGACGGCGCGGGACTTGGAAAGATTGGTCATGTCCATGCGTTAATTGTTCCCGATAGAACCTCGCCGGCTCATCCGCACATATTGCCAAAACTACCAGGGACGGCGTAACTGTCAAAACTACCAGTTGCGAAAATAGCAATTGACTGTGTTGAATCCAGCACAGCTAGAAAGTCAGTCTCATTGCGAATTTCGCCACCAAAGGATGGAGCACATCGGATGGCGCATGCAAACTACCAACAAAGTTTGATTCGGCCACAACCGCGTTGCTATCGGTTGCGTTGAGCAAATCCACGATTGGCTCGAGTGTGAACCTGGAGTCCCTAAGTTTAATTGGTCGCGAGATACGTAGATTCAGTAAATCCACACTGGGCAGGCGTGATTGACCCGCCGGAGCTAAGATCACAGTTTCTGAGTTCTGGTTCAGTCCGGTAAACACATTCATGGGTTGAAACGGATATCCCGTGTAATGCTGAAAGTTCCCACTGGCGAGAAATGCATAAGGAAGCTGATAAGTGCCGGCCAGCTTGAACACGTAAGTGGAGTCATAGTTCAAATAGCTGTTGCGGCGGTTGATGTCCTTGTTTGGATCATTAAAGTCGTCGCTGATTGAACCGTTGAGAAAAGCTGCTGAGTACACTCCTTTGTCGCGTTGAATCGTGAATCCTGCCAGCACTTGCCAGCGCTGAGTGAACCGTTTAGTTGCTGTAAACTCCACTCCCTGATAAGCGTTGTCGTCAAGTTCGGGGATGTTGGTCACCACAAAATCGGTCGCACCTACTTTCGCAGGAACTACGTTGTAGAGCGTCAGGGGCTGGCCGTTCAGCGGATTGGTGATCGGATCCCCACCGATCTCCGTGATTGGCGTGTAATCGGTTGGGGGAATCGCAGTGTTGCGTTGCGCAATCAGGTTTTTGTAGATGCGGTAATAGTAATTGATCTCGACACGGAGCTCTTTGTAAGTCTGCTGCTCCCATCCGACCGATATTTCATCTGAATAAGGATCTTTTATGTTTGGGTCAATCCGGGTTGCAATCCCGCCGAACGATCCGAGAAAATTCTTCGGAGTCAAAAACTCCGCTGAATCGGGGACGCCGTTGATGCTCGCGCCGTTCCATTTATAAGTTCGCCCGCTCAGCCCGTTAGCGTTTACTGCGTCTGCTAATTCAGTGCCCTCGATTCGGTAAAAGCGGCTGTATGCCGCGCGTAAAACCGAGCGGCCTTTGCCAGTTAAATCGTAGGCGAGGCCAAGCCGAGGCGCGACATTATTCCAATTTGCAAGGTCTGCCGTCTGTGCGAACGTACGAGTGGGGAACAGGCTGACAAAAGCTCCTGTCCCAGGGCTACTTTGTGCGGGATTAAACGTCCGGAAGTGATCGAATCGTAGACCTAGATTCAAAGTGAGCCGTTTGAGGGTCCACGAATCCTGCGCGAAAAACGCGGAGTCATGAAACATCGCCAGCTCCCGTACCGGCGTGTCATAGATGATCACATCCAAAGGCGTGCCCGCGTTGAACTGAGCAACCAGATCGTGATTGATGTCGTAAAAGTTTCCGTTCTTGCTGCGTCCAGCCTCATAACCGAACTTGAAGTTGTGACTGCCGACCAGAAGCCCTCCTTTGTAATAGGAAGCAGTGACCGCTATGCGGGCTGTTTCCGCAGGGTTCAGATACGCATAAGGGGCGGCGCCTTTTTCGGTGGAAAATCCCAAGTCCTGCACGTTGATGTCGTTCTGAGTGACACTCCGTTGGTAAGCCAGTGGAAACAGCAGATGCAGATAACCGCCGCGCACATCAAGCAATAAGTTGTTAGCTAATTGGCTCGTCCACTGGCTTTCGAGAAGATAAGAGGGCGAGATTTGGAGCCAGCTTGCGCTTGCGTCTACAAATTGAAAACTTGTGTCTCGCCGGAAAAAACGGTTGTGGTCGTTGTACAACCACTGAAAGTTCACGCGGTTTTTGTTGTTGAGCTGCCAGTCGCTGCGCAGGATGGTGTTGGATTGGTGGTTGGTATCGGAGATCGGGCCTCCCCCTTGTGATGGAGGTTGTTCGATTGCCAGAATGCTTTCTGTGATGTCGTACCGGCGATAGCCGCCAAAAATCCACCAGCGATTTTTGATAATCGGGCCGCCCGCATTGGCCGCCAGATCCAACAACATCGTCATCGGACTCCCCGCCTCCACCGGAGTTCCGTTGTAGATAGGCTCGGTGACGTCTTTCCGCAAAGCCGCCGTCGTGTAATAGCCCGCGGTGGTGCCATGAATCTGGTTGGAGCCTGATTTGGTCACCAGGTTCATGTAGACTCCCCCAACGCTGACTTCCGCAGGTGCGGAATCGGTGACCACCTGCAACTCTTCCAGAGAATCGTCGTCGATGTAGTAAGCCGTGTAGCCACCGGTGGACCCAGGCCAGTTCAGGCGCAGGCCATTGAAGCTGTAGACCTGTTCGCCCGGCATGCTGCCGTGAACCTGCATGATGGCTTGTTGGAAGCTTTGGTTTCCGCCGACATCGAAGTCGTTCATCGTGGTACCTGGGGCCTGGGCCACCGTGGACCAGGGATCGCGTCCATTGGGAATATTCTGGAGTAGATTGTTCTCAAACGTCGTCGAGGTGGTGACGCTCTTCACATCTACGATCGATCCTCCAGCTAGTACTTCCACCGTTTCCTGACTGCCCCCCACTTCTAAATGAAGCGTAACCGTAGCTACGAAACCGGAGTTTACTTCGACATCTTTCTGTTCAAGGGTCTTGAATCCAGGAGCTTCGACTACGAGCGCATATATTCCAATCGGAACAAAATCGAACATGTAGCTGCCATTCGCTTGAGTGGTGGTGCTTCGGGAAACCATCAAAGCCTGCCCACGCAGCGTCACTTTCGCACCGACAACAGCTGCGTTCGAGGCGTCCTCGACGCCCCCCATGACTCTTCCGCCGATGTCAACTTGTGCGTTCCCCAATGTGATAAACAAGATAGATATTAATAGCGCGCTCCAGCAGGAATTACTGATCGCCGGCGTTGAACTACGAAATTGCAAGACCTTTGCACGAATTGATCTAGGACGAGTCAAGGCTTCAGCTGAAGGTTGCCGGAAAATACTGTCAAAATTGACAGTGAGTGGGTACTGTCAAAACTACCAGTGGACTCGGAATGTCTACAACGGGAAGTTGCAAACACGGGTTCGCAAGGGGGTGCGATCAGATGAGTTCATTCAGGGCACATCAGGAATCAGGCCGCTACTGACGAATTGCTTACCTTTAAGAACTGCATCGATAGCAGCTTGCAGGTCGGATGCGATCTTGGATTTTAGAACATAGGCCTTCGCTCCCAAGTTAAGCGCCTCCTGGACAACTTCACCCGAAGATTCTTGGCTAACAAAAATTATTTTGGATTGCGGAGACAATACGCGAATCTGCCAGCCTGCTGCAATTCCATTCATTTTTGGAAGTCCAATGTCGAGGAGAATCACGTCCGGATGGAGTTGTTGCGCCTTGTGAACAGCTTCTAGTCCGTCGAAAGCCTCGCAGATGATCTGGAAATTCGGAAGGTCTGCCAGCATCTTGCAGATGTGTTGGCGGAAAGGTCCAGAATCATCGACCACGAGAATGCGGACCACCAATAACTTCTCCCATCGGACACTTCCAATCTTCGGCGATCATCGCGATTCGCAGTAGATACCTCTGGTAACCCTGAACGCACGTGAGTTTCTTGTTACCCTCGTCTCACAGGGGCTTGGCCGCGTTTTTGCAATGTGATCCCCGGTGACTCACCAGCAGCTGTTAGTTGTGCCAGTTCCTATCTCTGCTCCGCCATTGCAATATCTCCCGAACAGAGGTGAATCATGAGAGGAAGCCTATTCGTGCTGGCGATGTTGGTGGTTGTGCCAGTTTTCACTTTCAGTCAATCTCCAGAACCAAAGACGCACAGTAAAATTACCGGTTGTCTGACCAGCACCGGTCAACCTCACGAATACCGACTCGTGGATGAAAGAGGGGTGACAAACCAGGTCTACAGTACGACGGTTCACCTTGATTCCTATGTCGGAGAGTCTGTAACGCTTATTGGAAATCAATCTGCAACGCCTAGCACTGACACTGGGACAGGAAGACCGACACCTCATTTTAAGGTTGTGAAAGTGCAGTTAGGCGCAGGCAATTGTAAAAAGTGAAACTCTTTGTGGAGTGAGAGACCATCGAGTCACCACACTGCAGGTCAGCTGTCACTACTGACAGTTCCAAAGCTATTCGGAGCACAGGTACACTTCGCGTAAGTTTCTTGATGATTAGTTCTAGGCACTGTAGGGAATCATAAAGTGTGGACTGTCTTGTTGTGGGCATCCCGCTCTGTACGTTTTTACTATGTCATTAATCTCACTCACGTTCTGCTCTAGCAAGACGGATCGAGAGACTCAACTCGAAGTTTAGGCTACATCGAGCGACAGGAGAGGTACCCATGCGGACAAAAACCAGTTTCTTGAAAGCT
Organism: uncultured Acidobacteriota bacterium; assembly: GCA_963703465.1. Lineage (GTDB taxonomy): Bacteria > Acidobacteriota > Terriglobia > Terriglobales > Acidobacteriaceae > Gp1-AA145. The sequence goes on from CAVPEQ010000007.1 coordinate 283,130, forward strand.
ATGTTCAGCGTTCTGTTGTTGGTAAGCATGCTGGTATTTGGGTGCGTGCTCGTTTTTTCACGTGACAAGGATGAAACCATCGACGCCACCGCCTTTGGTACTGGCACTCAGATGGGGCAGAATATCGGTGTCACGCTAATCATTTACGAATTCTCAACCCCGGCGGACAAAGAGGTGCTCGTGCAGGCATTTCAGAAGGGCTCAAACAAGGGTCTGGTGAATGCTCTGCAAAAGATGAAGGCGGTAGGCCACATGAACATCACGGGAACGCTCGGCAGTGATGTCAGCTTTATCAAGATGACCGCCACTCCAACTGGCCGCAAGATACGTTTCATAACCAACCGGCAAATCAGGTTTGGCGAAGCGTGGTCCGACTCGTCATCACAAGCATTCGACTTGTCTGGGGGCGAGCTCGATATAAACGATCAGGACAAGACCAAGAGCACCGGCGTGCTGTATCCGGCAGCCCAATTGACGATAAACCCACAGGGGGAATTGACCATCGATCTGAATCAAAACTCATGGAAACTTGTCGATCTTATCGATTGGAAGGGAACGGCAGGCGTGAATTAGGGAAAAGTACACAGACGGGTTCGCCATCGAGTTGCTGAGCGGAGGTTGTTCGGAAAAGCCAATCGTTTGGTTTTGGCGAGAGAGGAATAGCATTGTGGAATGAGGTGAATATGAAAAGTAATAGCTGTTTTACGATTTATCGCGGCGTTCTGTTTACACTCCTGTTGATTGGCGGTGTTGCGACAGCCGAAGACAAAGGCAAGGAAAACAGCAAAAACGCTTGCACGCAACCAAATCCCACGAGTCTCTGCAACGCCAGCAACACTTGCGGATCGCCTTCCACTCCCTGTGACGTCGACGTTAAGCGAACTTCGTACTCATCCTCGGCTACTCCCAATATTCCAAACGCGAAGGCAAACGACCTTTTCTGCGTGAAGACTGGGACGACGGTAAAGTGGCAATCCACGGCCAAAGACACCGGTTTTCTAATTGATCTCGGAGAGTCCTCCCCGTTTGACCCTGCCGGCACCATCACCGGTGGCACTGAAAAATCCGTTTCGGTGGTGGCAAAGACGCCGGGTTGCTTCAATTACAAGTTTAGTGCCAGCGATTCGAGAGCGACTTACGGGATGAGTAAGGCGGCGCAGGGTGAGCTCATCGTGACTCGGCAGTAAAAATCAGGGAAGCGATGCGTGAGATCTCTCCTCATGGTAGTGGACGTTGCTTTCACAAGCATTATTTTGTGATGACTGGAGCATGACGATGAAATCATTGATGATGCAGCTCGTTCTGTTTGCTCTGGGCTTATTTATGATTGGCCTTAATGTCGGCCAAGCCCAGATTACCAATCAACTCAATTTTAAGATGTCGCAGCCGTTTACAGTCGCGAATACGACTTTCGAGGCGGGTAGTTATGTGATCAGGCCAGTCGAGGGGACCAACTCGATGGTTCTCGAGATAGTAAGTGCGAGCGGTCATCCGGGTGTTATGGTCGACGCGTTTTCCGCTCAACCCGATTCAAGCCAAAGTGGTAGTCATTTGGTGTTCAATAAATACGCGAACGTGCTGGCGTTGTCGGAAGTCTTCCCGAGAGGTGGAAACGTTGGATATCAATTGGCTCAAGGGCACCCCGAGGAAGTGGCTGCGAAGACCGAGAAACCCACGAAACAAATCGAACCCTTGGGCGCCGAGTAAGGCGTAATCGTCAGCCCCGCACTACTTAGATGGGCATAACCTCAATGAGCGGTATCGTCCGTGGGACCTTTTCGTTTGGCGCGTATGTCTTTCTGCTTCTCTTCCCGCTAATTATCGGGGCCCTCAGTCGCCAGCCCGGACAAGGGCGAGCATTCTGGGAGGAGTTTGCGGTGGCGTGCGGGTACGTGGGCCTGGCAATCATGGCGGCACAGTTCGCCCTCGTGTCCCGGGTCCAGTTTGTAGCGGGTATTTTCGGCCAGGATGCGTTGCAGTATTTTCATAAGCAAATGGGTTATGCGGTAACCGGGTTCGTCCTCGCCCATCCGATGCTGCTTTTTCTACAAGGGCTACCCTGGGGAATGCTGAACCCGTTTACGTTGGAACATCGATGGGTGTGGAGATTCGGTGCCATCGCTTTCTGGGGATTGGCGCTGATAGTCTGCCTTGCAGCATTCCGCAAACGTTTGAAAATTTCTTACGAATGGTGGCATGTGACTCACGCGCTAATCGCGGCGGTCGCATTATCGAGCGCACTGGTCCACGTGTACCTGGTTGGATACGACTCCAGCCGGACAGCAATGCGGGTTTTGTGGTCGTTGTATCTGCTTATCCTTTTCGGATTGGTTATGCGGTATCGGATCCTGCGGCCATTGAGAATGTGGCGAAGACCCTGGGAAGTAGTCGATAACATTACGGAGCACGGCAACGCTCAAACTTTGGTCCTGCACCCTATCGATCACGATGGCTTCACCTTCGCACCGGGCCAGTTCGCATGGCTCAACACCGGCAAGACCCCTTTTCACTTCGACCAGCACCCCATTTCAATCTCATCATCTGCAGAAAACGGAGCGAACTGTGAAATTACCTTTACGATCAAGGCGCTAGGAGATTGGTCTGGAAAAGTTGTGCCCGCCATAGAGCCTGGAACCCGGGTGTGGCTGGATGGCCCTTATGGAGTTTTGTCGATCGATCGGGACCAAGGGCCTGGATACGTCATGATCGCCGGCGGAGTGGGCATAACGCCACTTCACTCGATGTGTGAAACGCTGGCGATGCGCGACGATTGTCGCCCGGTTATCCTCTTCTACGCCGCCCACGAATATGACGAACTCATCTTCCGTGAAGAATTTGAAGAACTCCAGAAGCGGATGAATCTGAAGCTGGTGTGTGTTCTGGAAAGGCCGAGTCTTGGTTGGGAGGGCGAAAGAGGACATATCACGGCGCAGCTTCTGCGACGATATTTGCCGAAGCAATATAAGCGCTTTCAGTTTTTTATTTGCGGTCCAACCCCGCTCATGGACGCGGTCGAACGAGAGCTGCACAAACTCGAGGTGGAGTCGGAATTAATCCATAGTGAACGCTTTGATCTAGTCTAGGACGTGTCATATGCGTATGGTGATAGTCACGTGGGCGGCGATACTCATTGCTGTATTGCTTGCGGCAGGGTGTCTGCTGTTCGCCATATCGGTTAAGGGCTAGCGCAGATCAACCATCTGACTCATTGACCCGCGACGCTGTCGTTCCAATTAAGGCGTCGCCGCCGGCGAGGCGTTAAAGCTACCTCCCAGAGCGAGGTGCAGATTGATGCGATTTCCGAGAAGGGCATAGCGCAACTTGATGAGGTGAATCTGTTCGGTGATCAGCTCCTGCTGCAGTTGCAACACTAAAAACAGATCGCTGGTGCCACTTCTGTACTTGATTTCTCCTAATCGAAAAGCCTCGGTGCGATCTTGGACGGCGTTCTCCTCGAACGGAAGACGCTGTGACAGCAGATCCTCATTAGTCAACGCGGTCTCTACTTCTTCAAATGCGACGAGGCTGACGCTGCCGTAGTACGCGACTGCCTGTTCCTGCTGGGCCGTCGCGATTCTTACTTGAGCCCGAAGCGCCCCGCCCTCATAAATTGGAACCGTCATGCCGATGGCGCTGTGGAACAGCCAGGGATTCAGTCCCTGTGCTGCCAATAACAGGTCGCCGAAGCGGCCTCCAAACACGTTGAGTGACAGACTCGGGTATAGCGCGAGTCTCGCGCTTTCATGAGTGTGAAATGCAGCCTGGACCTGGCGCTCGGCGGCGATAACATCAGGCCGGCGTTGCAGCAGGGATGAAGGCAGTCCAGGCTCGACCGGTGGTGGGAGCGGGGAGAATGCCTGGCTGATCTCGATCTTTGCGGATGGATAGCGTCCGATGAGCACCTCCAGATTGCGCCGCGCTTCGCTGTACAACTGCTGTGCGACGCGCAAGCCGCTTTGCGCGGTATCGAGGGCGGCGCGGGCCTCCGCCACATCGAGGTCTGCAACTTTTCCAGCCGACCGCCTCACCTTGGATAGTTGGAGCAGCCGGTCGCAGATGTCCACATTTTCCTGCGCCAGTATTAGCAGTTGGCGCGTTTCAACGGCCAAGTACCAGCTACCTGCGGCGGTCGCAGCCAGCGATTGGCGAGCGAAAGCGTAATCAAGCGCTGTGGCTTCGTAACTCTCCTGTGCAGCGGCCCGCTGCGCCCGCAGCTTACCCCAAATATCAATTTCCCATCCCACTACGGCATACGCCATATCGCTGCCGGTACGGCTTTTTTCCGGGCTCGTTACCGTGGCTGCCCCGCCGAGATTCGCAGCGATCTGCGGCTTCAAGGAGGCGCCGACAACGATCACTGTCTGGCGCGCTTGTTCCACGCGCTGGGCAGACTGCCGCAGATCGAGATTGTTCGCGATGGCTTCGGAGACAATCGCTTCGAGCTGAGGATCATGGAAGGTTTTCAGCCAGTCGTCGCTGACTTGGCCCGCAATTGAAGACGCGCTCCAGGCTGGCGGAATCGGTGCAGCGTTTGGCAAAGCTTTATTGACAATATCCTTTTGGCTCGGAGGCTTGCGAACTGCACAGCTGGTCGTGAAGATGATCAGTACAGCGACGGTCAGCACACTCCAGCGGATACCGTGAGCAATGAAGCGATTTTTCATGAACTCGCCTGGGTTCATCCTTCCGGTAGCGGATACAGCCAGTTCAACCAGGAGTAGAGACGAATCACGATGCGGCGCAAGTCGGCAAAGCCTCCGCCGGAGGTATAGACCGCCGCAGCTCCCTGGGCGCCGATCGTGAACCTGGATATGTCGTCTTCCTGAAGAGTGATTCCGACAGCGTAGCGGCCGCGTGGCGTGGTCGGTGGCGGCGCTCGGAAACTGGGGATAGTACCGCTGGGCAGCATTTGTCCCTCACCACTGCCGCGCCAGAGGGCTGTCACCTTCCCTTTGAATATCTGACCCGGAAAAAGGTTCATCGCAATTTCTACCGGCTGACCGAGCTTCACGTACTTAAGATTCTCCTGGTAATAAGTTGCGAGCAGATAGCGATCGTTATCGCAGACGAACGAGGCTATGGCGCCAAAGCGTATGTCTCCGGCCACCATTCCAGGACGAACCTGCAGGTTGATGATGTGACCGTCCTCGGGCGCGACCAGAGTGGTGTTACTCAGATAAAAGCGTGCGAGGTCGAGTTCCGCCTGGGTCTCGGCCACGATTGTATTCACGCCGCCGATCTCGGAGTTATATTTCAGCCGGGCTTCCTCGACCTCGGCCTGCGCTCCTTTGACGGTGGCTTCGTCGGCCTTTATCTGAGCCGACCATTTCTGAAAATCTTCTTCCGGCCCGGCACCCTGACTAGCCAACACTCCATAGAGTTGTTTCTGATATTTCGCGTATTCCAGCTCACTCTGTGCCTTGATCACGCTTTGCTCGGCTACCTTCATATTGGCCTTGAGAATCGGGACATTCTGCCTGGCCTGGGCGAGTTGCGCTGCCAGCTCTTTCACCTTGTCCTCGTAGGGACGGCGGTCGAATTGAATCAGCGGCTGACCTTTCTTGACGGGAGTGTCGGGCTCTACCAGCACCGCCGTTACCAGTGTGGGTTCAGACAGTCGCGGCACCAACTGGATGGTGTACTGGATTATCTTGGCGTCCTCCGAGTAGGGCGCCACGAAGCGAATGCCAATCAGAAAGACCAGCAGAATATGGACGAGAAATAAGCTGGAGACAACCGCCCAAGCGATCGTAAGCTTGATCAGTTTGAACTGGAAAAAGATCAGCCAGAACACAACGATGAAGATCGCGGTGATGACCAGCGCGGCTACCATACGGGTTAACTCACGCGCTTAAGGGGCGGTGCAGGAATGCCATCCGCGCGTCTGGGCTGCACCGCCGGGCTGGCTTTCCCCAAGAGGATTTCTGTTTCTTGCGCGATGTTCTCCTGTTCTTGCTTGGGAAAGTATCGTATGTCCACTACGTTTGTAGGCTTGAACGCCCAACCGAATGCCTGTATCCATGGCACCGCGAAAAAAAGACCCGTCCATCCCATTATCTTGACGGCTTCCGCTTCGGGGTGCTGGCGTGCGATCGCAATCCGCCCCGGCAAGCTCCCCAGGAACACGATCACGACCACAGCCGCTATTGCCATAATGGCGAGCGCTGCGAAGGTCAGGTAATCCCAAAAACCGAGCTGAAACCCGAGCATGAACTCACCTCCAAGAACTATTTTCGGGCGGGACGTTAGTTGCTTTCGAACTAGCGGGTCGAAGGCTGTTGTCGCCTGCACCGCGTCACTTTCGCTTGCCACTCAACGCTCAACGTGCGCCGCACAAAGTCTTGCAACGTACACGCCCAACTCTGGACACCTGTATCTCGGTGCCTAGCACTTGGAGTACTGTCATTAAAAAGTAAAAGATGAACCGCATTCGACACACTGGCAGAAATCACAGGAGGTGCAATTTAATTCATGCCTGACTTCTGGTGGAGACTCACCGCAAATGAACTCGTGGCCATGCTTGTTGGAACCAGCTTCGCGGCTAGCCTGAACATTTATGCGACGGTCACCACGCTGAGCTTGCTGGCTCGGTTCGAACTGCTGCCTCTTCCCAATTCCCTCCATTTACTCGAAAACTGGTGATCATTGCAGCCAGCATCGTCATGTTCGCTATCGAATTCTTTGCGGACAAAGTTCCAGCCTTCGACTTGATCTGGAACGCCCTCCACACCTTACCTTCGTGCGCGTGCCAGTCGGGTCCTCGGGCTGTCGAAACGCTTTACGTCGCCCGTAAAAATCCTCGCCAAACGCCAAAAGTACCTCCTCTTTGGTTCCGATATAACAAGTTTGGCCGCCATGTCATTGAACCAGCCCATGGGCCGAGAGCGATTTCGAGGAAAAGATGGCTGTGTTGCGTTGGGCGAACGCGCTAATCCGTGAGTCAAGCTCGGCTCAACGACATAAACGACATAGACGACACGTTGTTGAAATATCGCGATAGAACTCATTGACCCAGAAACTGAGGCACAAGGGAAAGGTATTATTTTGAACCGACACCCGCAAAACACCCCAATCGGCCCCGGCGACTAGCACCCGCAATGGTACCCGCAATGATGTTTGACTCTTAGGTATTTTCAGGTACTTAGCGGCAACCCCAAGACCTGTTAAGTTGTTGAAATACTTGGTAGGAAAAAATTGGGAAGCTGGCGTTCTACCGCTGAACTACTCCCGCTCAGATTTCATGTTTCTACCAGCCACCAGGAATCACGCAACTTGGGGATCGAAGCGAGAGTTTTAGAAAACACACCGGGCGAAGAAAGTCCCTGAAGAACATGCCGGACGTGACATCTTCAAACCAGCACCTCGAGGGGTGAGTGCGGTTTGGTCACGCCCGGCTGATCCTGTAACCTGTTTCGCATACTCGCATGCGACAGCGACTTCTGTTTACGAATCAGAGTTCTGTTACAAAAACAGAACACAAATTAAGGTGAGTGCCTGAGAGATTATCCGCGCTGCGAAGTGTTTTCAAGATGCGATGGCCCCGCGAGTTGGCTTCGAAAGGTTGATACCTTATTGTCGCAGCGCCAGGCTTTTTAATACGGCTTTTTGTTTCGATAGCAAGACCTGTATTCCTTTTCGCGCCAGCCCCATCATCTTTTCCAGCTGGGAGTCGTCGAAAGCCTGATGTTCAGCCGTGGCTTGCAATTCCACGAATCTTTTTCCCGCGGTCATCACCACATTCATATCGACATCCGCGCGAGAATCTTCTTCGTAGCAGAGATCAAGTAGCGCCTCGCCATCGACAATTCCAACACTCACTGCCGCTACAAAATCCCTGAGCGGTACCGAGGTCAGCGTTCCCGCATCCACCAGCTTTTGTAACGCCAGCCCGAGCGCAACAAACGCGCCTGTGATCGATGCCGTTCGAGTACCACCGTCCGCCTGAATTACGTCGCAGTCGATCAGCAAGCTGCGCTCTCCCAGCCGTTGCAGGTCGGTTACAGCTCGCAACGAACGCCCAATCAGGCGTTGGATTTCGTGCGTGCGTCCGCCCACTCGTCCCCGCGCTGCCTCTCGGGGCGTTCTCGTCAAAGTTGCCCGTGGCAGCATGCCGTACTCGGCCGTGACCCATCCCTTGCCGCTGTTGCGCAGAAATGACGGTACCGTCTCTTCCACCGAAGCGGTGCAGATCACGCGGGTATTTCCCACCTCGATCAACACCGAGCCTTCAGCGGTAGAAACAAAATCAGCAGTGATGTTGACTGGGCGCAACTGATCGGGCGCGCGATTATCGGAACGATAGAACATGCAGGAATTTTAGCAGGGCAGAGACTTGGAACCGAGAGGAGGCGATCCAACACCGCGCAATTATTGCGGCGATAATTCCTTCACCACTTCCGCAATCTGCCGAACGTCATAAAAGCCGGTCAAGTCGGCGTGTCCGCCTAGCGTCTCGCGTTCTTTACCATCGATGAGAATTTTCACTCGCGTCAATCCCGGCATATTGGTAGCCAGCGTCTGGACCAGCGAAGTTATTGTGAGCTCTTCGGGCAGGACCCCAGAAACTTGCCCCTCGACGAACGCGGAATTGACATCAATCACGGCGAGTCCGGGATCGATTAGAAATACCTGCCGAATCTCCGCGCCCGCCGCTAACGGATGTGTCGAGTCTTTGGTGGTGTAAATATTCATCAGCCCTCGCAGCAAGCCTTCCGCACGCTGCTGCCGTCCGGCGGCCAACGGAATTAAGATCGACTCTGCCCGCAATTCACCCGGACTGTCGTAAGCCACGTAAACCGTGACTTGCTCCGTCGGGCCGGAGGTCGGCGGGGCTACGTGCTCGTTTTTTTCGGTTGGGCGAGGGGACCTGATCTCGCGCCGCCGCAGTTGCCAGACGTACACCGACATGGCAATCGTCAGCGCGAACAGCAGCGTGACGGTGATCAGGAACTGGCGAGGAATCACTGCGGCGCTCCTGGATTTGTTCCCGAGTTGGAAAGAAATTGCGAAATTCCGTTCGCCAAGGCCGTTGAAATATTCTGCTGAAAATCCGCCGCCAGAAGTTGAGAAACATCGGCCTTCGTGGGAGCCAGTTCGACGGCTACCGCAGGGTTCGTCATATTTCCGAGAGGACGCAATGGGGCAGCGAGTGAATGTACCGGCGTTCCGCTTTTCTGAATTACCGCGGCAATTTCTCGTTGCGCCGAGCGGCTCGCCGGTAAAAACGAAAATTGCGCCGTGTTCCAATCGACAAAGGGACCGTTAGTTTCGCCATTCTCGGCCAGCATGGCCGTATAAACCCCTATTCCTCCGGATTCAGAGGTCGCGTGCAGGCAAACATAAAGCGCCGGATGGGCCGCATTCGACTTGGCGGCACGATCGTCGGTGGACAGATTTACGTCGCTATCTCGGACCAGCTCGGCTACGAAGCCACGTGCTCCCAGATCCAGCGCAGGCGTCGCGCCAGGGCCAAAGTAACGTCCTTTTCGAGCAGAGTCGGGTTCAGCACCGCTCCAGATTCGCTTCCACCATGAGCGGGATCGATCATAATCAGAGGCTTGGGTGGCGTGGCGACGGGTTGGGCAGGGAGCTGCGTTTGGCCTGGCGACAGCTGATTCGGTGGCGATTGGCCGGACTGAGTGGGCGCTGCGGACGGTTGGGATTGAGTCTGACCCGGAGAAGCCGCGGGGGCAGGAGCGTTTTGCGCCCCTATCAATAGGAGGGCAAATATAAGAGCGCCAGCGGTCGCCGCCCACTGGTACCGCGAACTACAACCGCGGCTGCCCTTACTATTCGAGAGCATAAATCGTTAAACCGCTCAGCAGCTTGGGATAAAAATCGGTCGACTTCTGCGGCATCACTTCGCCAGCGAACGCAATGTCTCGCATTTGCTGCATCTTTACCGGGTTCATTAGGAATGCGACATTTGCCTGTCCGCTCCGGACTGAATTGAGGGCTTCCCCGGCGTCGCGAATATAACTGACGTTTGTCTGGTCGCGGATGGCCGCTTCTGAAATTCCCAGCACTTGCTCCAGCAGGCATTTATGGAGTTGAACCACGTCCAGGCCTTGCTGGCGGACCGAAACGTTCTTGAAAACTTCGTCCAAATGTTTCGGACGGCTCAAAAGAAAGACACGGTCGCGCGTTGCCGCCAGAATTGCCGTTCCCGTGTGTCCCGCTTCCCGCAGCATCGAGTTCGCTCGTTCCGGGCTAACGCCAGCGTCGGCTTCGTCCACCGTGAAAAACTTGCTTGCGCTGGCACGGAACTCGTCCGACGAAAAGTTTGCCAACCCGTGAACGACGCGGTGGGTGGGCAAAATCAGCAACCCGGGGCTGGCCATGTTCACAAAAGTCATCATGACGAAGTCGTACGGGGCTGGATTCGATCCTGCGTCTGCGGTCCGCCGTTCGTTCCTGTAAGTCAACGCGGTCTCATACCGATGGTGCCCATCTGCAATTATCAGCTTCTTATCGCGCATTTTATTGCGCACTAGGTCGATGGTTCGCAAATCAGAAACCTTCCAAACTCGATGCGAAACTCCGTACTCATCCGTCATCTCCATGGCTGGCGGTTCTGAGGACACGATCGCTTGCTCGATCTCGGCCGTGGGGTCGTCGTAAAGCATGAATATCTGGCCAAAATGGGCTCTGGTGGCCCGAAGCAGGTCAAGTCGATCAGCTTTCGGCTTGGCCAGGGTTTGCTCGTGGCGAAACACGACTCCCGCCGCGTAATCCTCGATTTTGCCGAGAGCTATAAAACCTTGGCGTTCAAATTGCAGGCCATCACTTGAAGCTGGCGAAGGAACTGAAAATCGTTGCATGTAGCGGTAGATCGACGGTTCCGGGTCTTGACGAAGAATTCCTTCTTGCCGCCAGTCACGGAAGGATTTTGCGGCTCTGGTGTAGGGATTATTTTCCGGGCTGTCAGCGGTTTGACGCTTGCCCAGAATAATTCTGACCAGGTTATAAGGACTGGCGGCATAGTAGCGGTCCTGCATCGCCGGGGTGATTTTGTCGTAGGGCTGGGTTGCGACCTCAGCCAGGGCGAGCTTGGTCGCATCGTAGCGAAACGCGCGAAAGGGTTCTATGTGGGCCATTAGAAAGAAGTCAACGAATTGTACCAAGCCAGCTGCTGCCGCTCAGTCCAGTTGGTCGAATCGGTCCATGATCTTCTCTGATTTCGCGAGTCTAGTCCTGTACCGACCAACCTTTTCCCAGCCAGGGAATCCAAATGAAGTAGCGCGCGGAGATGACAAAGATTTAACACTGCCGCCGACGGCATGTGCTAACATCCTGCGTGATTACGGGGCTTATATGGCGCGCCAAAACGGGCGCGGGTCCTCTCGACCCTGGGTTTTAAATCGAACGGCAATTCCCCCAAGCCAATTCCGGGTTTCACCACGAAACTGCCTGCTGTCTCATGTAACCCTTCTCAGCTTTCTTTCTTTCGTTTTGTTAGCGGGAACAATTGCAGTGGCACAAGAGGGAGACGTTGACAGCATTCACATTACTCCTCGGATCCAGACAATGACTAAGCCTGATCCGGCCGCTGCCATAGTCGCCGAAAGCCTTAGGAGCCGCATCCCAGTGGTTAAATCTAAGGTGGACCTGGTTTTAGTTCCCGTGACGGTCACCGATCCCATGAATCGCCTGGTTACCGGCCTCGATAAAGAGAATTTCCAGGTATTCGAAGGCAAAGAGGCTCAGGAAGTCAGAAATTTTTCGGCTGAAGACGCTCCGGTGTCGCTGGGTGTCATCTTCGACATGAGCGGCAGCATGAGCAGCAAGATTGAGCGGGCTCGTGAAGCGGTGATCGAATTCTTCAAGACCGCCAACCCGCAGGACGAGTTCTTCCTGATTGCCTTTGCCGACAAGCCGGAAGAAGTTTCAGACTTCACTCAGTCGATCGACGATCTGCAAGGCAAACTGGTCTTTACTGTCCCCAAGGGTAGAACTGCCTTACTGGACGCTATTTACCTCGGTGTCAGCAAGATGCGTCAGGCCAAATACCCTAAAAAGGCATTGCTGATCATTTCTGATGGCGGCGACAATCACAGCCGTTACACGGAAGGCGAGATCAAAAACCTGGTCAAAGAAGCCGACGTGATGATCTACTCCATCGGCATCTACGATCATTATTTCCAGACAGAAGAGGAGCGTTTAGGGCCAGCGCTGCTCAGCGACGTCTCCGATCTCAGCGGAGGCCGGTCGTTTACTATTGATAACCCCAACGACCTGGCCGATGTAGCTACAAAAATTGGAATTGAGCTACGCAACCAATATGTGCTTGGATACCGTCCAAAGAACCCAGGGCACGACGGCAAATGGCATAAAATAAAAGTTAAACTTGTGCCGCCTAAAGGATTGCCGCCCCTCCATGTATATGCCAGAACTGGGTATTACGCTTCTTCGCAGTAAGTTTGTCATCAGCAGAGTAGCCGCTGTAGTGTTGCTGCTTGGATTGGCCGCTGCTCAAACGGCGCCCGCACCTCAAGCTGCGCCGTCCGCTCCGGCTAATAACGGATCAACCGCCCCCCAGCAAGGACAAAACGCTCAGGCTGCGCCGTCCTCCGGCCAGGGCAATCCACCCCAGGAGCATGGCCCCAATGGGGATCCTCCTCCGCCGATGCAACACGGCGCGCAGGGCGATCCACCACCCGAGCCCGGAGATCAGGGCCAAGCTCCGGTCGGCACTGAAAACGGTGGGTTCGTCTTCCGAACGGAAGCTCGCGAAGTGACGCTCCATGCTACCGTGGTCGATGACCGCAATCATCTGGTGAACAATCTTACAAAAGAGGATTTCACCGTTTTTGAGAACGATAAGCCACAAAAAGTAACCCACTTCCACCAGGAAGACTTCCCGGTTGCCATTGGCATTGTGATCGACAACTCCGGATCCATGCGAGAGAAGCGTGATGCTGTCAACAAGGCGGCGCTGAATCTGGTGCGGGCCAGCAATCCCGACGACCAGGTTTTTGTGGTCAATTTCAACGACGAGTATTACCTCGACCAGGAATTTACCGCCGACATCAAGAAACTGCAGGCCGCGCTTGAGCATGTGGAAGCGCGCGGAGGCACCGCGCTTTATGACGCGATCGTTGCCTCGGCCGATTATTTGACCCATTCCAAACTGCAGCGCAAAGCGATTTTCGTGGTCACCGATGGCGAAGATGACGCCAGCCAGGAAACCCTGGAGCAGGCCGTACACAAGTTGCAGCAGGAAAACGGTCCGGTGGTTTATTCGATCGGGCTGCTCGGCGAGGAGAAATCCAGACGCGCAAGACGCGCCCTAGAAGTGATCGCCGATCGCACCGGTGGCATTTCGTTCTTCCCGCCGACTTTAGACCAAGTGGATGAGATCAGCCGTGAGGTCGCCCACGACATCCGTAATCAGTACACCATCACTTATGCCCCGTCCACGCCGAAAACCGTAGCTGGTTATCGCACGATCCACGTGGATGCGCACGCCAAACCTTACAGGAAATTAACTGTCAGAACGCGCACCGGCTACTATCCTGGTCAGGAGCAGCAAGGAAACGGCGGAAGCTACTGAAGCCATTGAATCATTTGGTTGAGACTCCCTTTGGCGGAGTTCTTAAATTTTCAATGACTCAATCCCCCTATGAATCAATGATTCAATTGTGACGATTGACGCTTCGCTCTCCGCTTCCGTACCCTGTAATGTGCCCATTCTTTCCAATACCAACCTGCGAATCGCAGACGATATCACTGAGCTAGTCGGTCAGACGCCGATGCTTCGCCTCAAACGCCTTGTGCCACCGAGCGTCGGCGACGTCTTTGCAAAACTTGAATACCTGAATCCAGGTGGTAGCGTGAAAGATCGCGCCGCGATAGGCATTATTCAGCGAGCGGAGCAGGAAGGCCGCCTCAAGCCGGGAGGAACGATCGTCGAAGCTACCGCCGGCAATACTGGAATTGGCTTGGCGCTAATCGGCGTGAACCGCGGCTACAATGTGGCACTATTTGTGCCTGAGCGCTTTTCCGAAGAAAAAGTAAAAATCATGAAGGCGCTGGGAGCATCTGTCACGCGCACTCCGGATGATCAAGGCATGCTGGGCGCGATCAAACAGGCGCAAGAGTTCGCGGCCAAGACTCCCGGCTCATTCACAGCCCTACAATTTGATAATCCATCGAACCCCGAATATCACTTCCAAACCACTGCCGAAGAAATCTTCGAGCAAATGGAAGGCAATCTTGACGCAATCGTAATTGGTTCGGGTACCGCCGGCACCTTCACCGGCGTCGCGCGCTACATGAAAAAGAAACTGCCGCGCGTGCTCGCATTCGCGGTTGAGACCCAAGGATCGATCCTGGGCGGCGGTCCTCCAGGTAAGCACAAAGTGGAAGGCATAGGCGCCAGTTTCATTCCGAAAAATTTTGACCGCTCTGTCTGTGACGAGATCCTGATGGTCAGTGACAAAGATGCATTCGATACCGTAAACGCACTGGCCGCGAAAGAAGGCGTGCTCTCAGGGTCGAGCGGCGGCGCAAGCGTGTTTGCGGCGATGCAGATCGCAAAAAGGCTCGGAGCAGGGAAGCGGGTCGTGACCATGATTCCCGATTCGGCCGAGCGCTATTTGTCCAAGAAAATTTTTGAAGGCGGAATATAAGTAACGTGTGGCGCGGGCACCCTCGCCGGTGCAAACAGTGAAATGAAGAAACAGCCTAGCCAACGACGAACGACCAACGACCAACGACGCGCTATCGCCGGTTTCTCTACCCGCGCCATTCACGACGGCCAGGAGCCCGATCCGTTAACCGGCGCCGTTACTGCTCCCATCTATGCGACTTCGACCTATGTTCAGAAAGAACTGGGGAAGGACATCCGCTACGACTATTCGCGTGCCGCCAATCCCACCCGCGATCGCCTGGAGACAAACCTGGCTTCACTCGAAGGTGGAATCGCCTCGCGCGTCTTCGGCAGCGGCATGGCTGCAATCAACGCCTTGTGCACCATGTTCAAATCCGGCGACCACGTCGTCTGCGGACACAATCTTTACGGCGGCGTTCCGCGATTGTTTAACCAAGTCCTCACCGGCTACGGCTTCGAATTCACCTACGTCGATACGTCTGATCCTAAGAACGTCGAGCGCGCGCTGCGAAAAAATACGCGAATGGTCTATGTGGAAACTCCCACGAATCCCCTGATGGCGCTCACCGACCTGGAGGCCATCTCGCGCATTTGCCGCCCGAAAAAAATCGAACTGGTTGTCGACAACACATTCATGTCCCCATACTTTCAGCAGCCTCTCGCTTTGGGTGCGGACATGGTAATGCACTCGACAACCAAGTTCCTGAACGGCCACAGCGATGGCCTTGGCGGTGTCGTAGTCTGCACTCGCCAGGACCAGGCCGATCAACTCGCTTTCGTGCAAAAAGCCGCCGGCGCCATTCTTTCTCCATTTGAATGCTGGCTGATTCTTCGCGGGACTAAAACCCTGGCGGTGCGAATGTTGCAGCACGATTCCAATGGACGCCAGGTCGCCGACTTCCTCGCCGGCCACAAGAAAGTAAAAAAAGTTTTCTATCCCGGATTGAAAGATCATCCTCAACATGAGCTGGCGAAGCGCCAGATGTCGGGTTTCGGTTCCATGATCACGTTCGAAACTGGCTCTTTCGCCAATGCAGGCAAAATGCTCAAGCGGGTGCGCGTGTGCTCTCTCGGCGAATCTTTAGGCGGAGTCGAAACTCTAATCTCCCATCCCGCGACTATGACTCACGCAGGCCTGGGCGAAAAGGGAAGAGACGCAATTGGCATCACCGATGGGATGGTACGCATTTCTGTCGGAATCGAAAATGTAGAAGACATCGTCGCTGATTTAGATCAGGCGCTCGCCTAAGTCGGCTTTAGCTCTTAGCTGTTAGCCTCTAGCTTGAACTCCGAGGGGGATCGACTAGGAACCGATGGCTAAAGCTAAAGGCTGGTTCATTAATCCAAATCACAATCCTTCCAGGTGCCTGCTACAATCCCGCTGCTATTCAGAACCCATTTGCTTGAGAAGGGAAGTGGTATGAAGCGTCCATCACTCGGCGCGGTGTTCTTCGGTTTGGTCCCTTTCGCTGCGGTCTGTTTTTCCGTGTCGCTCTGGGACCGCATTGATCCCATCATTCTCGGGCTTCCATTTAATTTTTTCTGGCTGATTCTGTGGTTGCTGCTCACGCCATTTTGTTTGTGGGCCGCTTATCGGATCGAAATGCGCTCTGGAAATATTTCGCTCGATAAGAAAGGCATGCTTTGACACCCAGCCTGATCGCGTTATCGGTGATTGCTGGCATTGTTGTGGTCGCTTCCGTCGTCGGCTTTTATGCGGGCGCTCGCCACAAAATGGATCTGGAAGAATGGACTGTAGGCGGACGAGGCTTCGGTTTGCTATTGGTCTGGCTCCTGATGGCCGGCGAAGTCTATACCACCTTCACTTTTCTCGGGGCGAGTGGCTGGGCTTATTCGAGAGGTGGTCCGGCCCTTTACATCCTCGCGTATATGCCGCTCGCCTACGTACTGTCTTTCTTTATTCTTCCGCCAATTTGGGAGGTCGGACGCAAATATCGGCTGCAGACGCAATCAGATTTTTTCCAGCTCCGCTATGGCAGCAAAACTCTTTCGGCGTTTGTTGCCTTGATCGGCGTGATCTTTATCATTCCGTATTTACAGCTACAGTTGGTTGGCCTGGGAATCATCGTCGAAGTGTCGAGCTTCGGAGGGGTCCATCGCACGCCGGCGATGATAGTCGCGTTCGCCATCGTTGCCGCATTCGTCTCCACCAGCGGGATTCGGGGTGTCGCGTGGGTCAGCGTCATAAAGGATTTCTTGCTGCTATTCGCCGCAGTATTCATTGGCGTTGCGGTGCCCTACACGTATTTCGGCGGAATCGGAAAAATGTTTGCCGCTGTGATTCAAGCCAAGCCCACTCATCTGGTTATGCCGGGAAGCACAAGAAATCTCGGCCACGCGTGGTACATTTCGACGGTATTGCTGACGTCGTTCGGCTTTTATATGTGGCCGCAAGCGTTTGGTTCCAGCTTCACCGCAAAAAGTGGCGACACCCTTCGCCGCAATGCCGTGGTAATGCCGCTTTACGGCATCACGATGCCTTTAATGCTTTTCGTAGGGCTCAGCGCACTTTTGGTGCTGCCAGATTTAACAAACGGGGACCTGTCTCTGCTAACCATCGTCCGCAAAACTTTTCCAGCCTGGTTCCTCGGTTTGGTCGGTGGCGCGGGCGCGCTTACGGCCATGGTTCCAGCCGCAATCCAGATTCTGACTGCAGCGACACTTTTTGCCAAGAACCTCTGGCGCCCGATTTTCGCGCCCAACATGAGCGATCAACAAGTCGCGACCCTGGCCCGGATCACGGTGTTGGCGATCACTGCCGTCGCGCTGGTTTCCGCAGTTTTCAGTTCGGCAACCATCGTTTCTCTTCTTCTGCTTGGGTATGCCGGTGTGACTCAGTTCTTTCCCGGGGTCGTGCTGGGACTCTTCTCTAAACGCGTCAGCGGCCCTGCCGTTTTCGCAGGCATGGTTGTCGGTATCCTCATTGTGACATTCTTGACTCTCACCGGGCGCGATCCATGGATGGGGCTCAATGCCGGCTTTGTAGCGCTGTGCCTCAATTTTGCTGTGGTGGCTGCCGTTAGTCTCGTTCAGCGAACTCGTACTGCCGAAGATATGAACATTTTTGACACTGAAGCTTCCGCCTGATTCAACCGTCATTTGTTATTGACTCTACCTTGTCATCCCGAATCCGCTCGCTGATTGCGGGCGGAAGAGGGACCGTACGATGCGGCTAAGTCATCAGCGGCGTAGGCAGGACTGGCACCAGCCAGCAACTTCTTCTCTGCTCCCGTGTTTGTACCTGATGGCCAATACAGGTCCAGCCAGAGGAGGCTATATGCGACGGCGAATCGTTTCTATGCTGTGCTTTGCAGTGTTGGGCTCGTCTTTTGCATTAGGTCAGGATATCCGTAATGACCGGCGTAATCTGCGCCATGACCGAATCGACCGGGTACACGACCGGCGTGACATCAGGGCCGATCGGGGAGACTTGCGCTCTGACCGCCGCGATGTTCGCAAGGACCTTCGAAATGGAAACTACAGAGCTGCACGCCGCGAACGGCGTGACATTCGCAAGGACCAGCGTGATTTGCGCAAAGACCGCGGGGCGCTACGTGCGGATCGCGGCGACGTCCGGAACGACCGCCGCGACTTGCGCCACGATTTCAGAAAATAAAACGATCGGCTTGGGGGGGAGGAGAAACAGCGGTGGCTACGTTTGCTGCCGCTGTTTTTTGCGATCACTCAGCCCACCGACTCTTCAATCCACTGCAGATATTCCGCGCTGCCATCTTCCATTGAGATCACTACGAGCTCAGGTAAATCGTAGGAGTGAAGCTCTCGAATTGCGGCCTGCACATCCACGCTGCGAACTTTTGTAGTTTTAATAGTGAGCAGAAACTCTTCTGCCGTTTCGACCTTTTCCTGCCACCGATAAATGGACTGAATTCGCGGAACGATGTTAACGCAAGCCGCCAGTCTCCGCTCGACGAGCTCGTTTGCAATCTTCCGGGCCTCGGCTTCATTTCCTGTGGTAGTGAGAACGAGCACTTTGTCTGTCATATAGAATCAGCTTCGTGTAGCGAGTCCGACACTTGCGCGAGAGTGGGAGGGCACGGCTCTTAGCCGTGCCGTTTGAAAGAAAAAATCTTTATACGGCACGGCTGAAAGCGGTTCCCTCCCATCTAAACGAAATTAACCGACCCCAAAACATCATGACTACACAAATCAAGTTTGGCACATCCGGATGGCGAGCGGTGATGGCCGAGGAGTTTACCTTTGAAAACGTGCGCCGCGCCGTGCACGGAATCGCGCGCCACGTGAGATCCCAACGACCTCAGGGGGCGCGCATCATCGTCGGCCGCGATCCACGCTTTCTGGGCGAGACGTTTTGTTCCATCGCCTCGGAAATTCTGAGCAGCTACGGAATCACGCCTCTGGTAATCGCCGAAGCCGCGCCCACGCCGGCGATTTCTTATGCGGTTATGCATGAGAAGGCTGATGGCGCAATCAACTTCACCGCTTCCCACAATCCGCCTGAATACAATGGCATTAAATTTTCCACCCCCGATGGCGCCCCCGCTCTGCCCGAGGTCACGCAGCACATCGAAAAAGAAATCGCTTCCGGCGAACAGGGAAGTGCGGACGCCAAGTCCAAAGCTACCGCTAAGAATCTTGATCCCAAGCCACCGTATCTCGCGCGTCTGCGCGAAGCCATCGATGCCAACGCAATTCAGAAAGCCGGCCTGCGCGTGGTCTTCGATCCGCTTTGGGGAGCAGCTCGCGGCTACTCAGACTCGCTTTTGCGCGAAGCAGGCGTCAAGGTCGCCACAGTTCACGACTATCGTGATGTTTTATTCGGCAATCACGCGCCCGAGCCGGACGACCATCTTCTCGAAGCTTTGCGCGAAAAGATGCGGGAGCAAAAAGCCCACATCGGAATCGCAACTGACGGTGACGCCGATCGTTTCGGCGTCGTGGACGAAGACGGTACGTTCCTCCAGCCGAACTACATCATCGCCCTGCTGTTCGACTATCTTGTTGAAAGCCGTGGCTGGAAGAACGGCGTGGGCAAGTCGGTCGCGACCACCAATCTCGTCAACGCTCTCGCTAAGTATCACAAAGTTGAGTTGCACGAGACCCCGGTCGGCTTCAAATACATCGGCGAACTGATCAAGCAGGACAAGATTGCCATCGGCGGCGAAGAGAGCGCCGGCCTTTCCATTCGCCATCACGTTCCCGAGAAAGACGGAATACTTGCCGGGCTACTCTGCTGCGAAATGGTCGCGCAGCGCAAAAAATCGCTTGGACAGCAATTGCAAGAATTATTTGTCAAAGTTGGTTCCTTCTACCCGATGCGCGAGAACTTCCGCTTGACCCCTGAGGTCAAAGCCAAGTTTACTGAGAAGTTACGTGTTGATCCGAAGGACTTCAGTGGCCAGCGGGTCAGCGAAGTTGTGCGCAAGGATGGTTTAAAGCTGGTGCTGGCCGACGGATCATGGGTCTGCTACCGGATTTCGGGCACCGAGCCAGTAGTCAGAGCGTATTCGGAAGCGCCCAGCGAGCAGGAGTTGCAAAAACTAAGCGCGGCTGCCAAGCGATGGATATTCGAATAAATATTCCAAAAATCCGCATCGTGCCGTCGCCCGAAGACCGAATGCGAACACTCGTGCAAGGCGCCGACCACGCTGAAGCCTGGGCTGACAAAGCGCGGGCCCACGCGGCTCCATTTCTGGAAAAGCTCTACGCCTTGCGTCGCCGGGCTGCTACCGGTGCGGTGGTGGTTGTGGCAATCTGGATCTTCGTTCACGCCATGTTAGGGGCGAATGGGGTCACTGTGTACCGTGCCAAGCGTGCCGAGTACGAAGGCCTGCAAAAGGAAATTGGGCAGCTGCAAAAAGAAAACGACGCATATTCCCATCAAGTCAGCGAGCTGAAATCTGATCCCAAACGAATTGAGAAAGAAGCGCGCGAGCAATTTCACTACGCCCGCCCCGGCGAAGTGGTTTACGTGGCACCTGACCGCCCTGTCGTCACGCAGCCCGACACTCACTCCGCCCGCAGATAGCCTGCTTACAACTCCATACTTGCGCTGTGGTATAGTTTCGGCGATTAACGAATTCTAGCTTTCGAGCCTATTGCTGTCGTACGAGATTATCAATCGCGGCCCAGCCGCTTAAATAAGGAGATATTTGCCATGAGAAAGCTTTTACTACTTTGTACTTCGCTCGCGGTTATGTTCATGTTCGCTGGAGTTTCATTCGCAAGCGACGCTACCACGGTCAAGGGTTACGTCTCCGACTCCAAATGCGGAGCTAAGGGCGCGAATGCCAAGGCCGCGGAATGCACCAAGAAATGCATCAAGGAAGGCGCCAGCATGGTTGTGGTTACCGATGGCGACCAGAAGGTATTGACCGTTGCCAATCCTGACGCACTGACCGGCCATGAAGGCCATCACGTTGCCGTTACCGGGGAAGTGACGGGTGAATCCATTCACGTTGATAGCGTCAAGATGCTGTGAGCGTCTGAGACAAATTTTGGGAAACTCAAGGGGGCGGCGAAAGCCGCCTTATTTTTTGGACGAATGGTTTCGACGTCGGCGGCGATTAAATGCGATTACGCGCGGCCGTGCTCGCTAGGCTGTTGGCTTCGCGATTGTTCTCCCGCGGCACGTGGGAAATTGAAAACTCCAGGGAGCGAGCGAGCTTGCGGCAGATCCAGTTAAGTGAATAAAGCCTTGGACTGCGGCACGCATATTCGCCGCGCATCTGCTTGACTACGATTTCGGAATCCGAATACACGTGCAAGGCGCGTGCGCTCATGGCGACGGCCCTTTGCAAAGCCTCCAGCAGCGCCAGATACTCAGCGACATTATTGTCCTGGTGACCGATCCACTTCTGGATCCGAATGGGTCCGTTCTCGCACCCGTCGATCACGACCCCAATACCTGAAGGCCCGGGATTTCCCAGAGACCCTCCATCGACGTAAGCGACTAAATCCGGCATTTTTCGACTTCTTGTCAGATGCTGCATCAACAATGCGCGACCTGATTCAGCCAGTCAAGACCCAGTGTAGGTACTTAAGTCGTAGTTGTTTCCAAGTTTTCCTATGGCGAATCCTGTTTTGCACAAATCATCCACAGAAATCTCGAATTACCAGGTGATTTGAAATTGACATCAAAAGCGCGAGAATTTAACGTAACTCCTGTCGACGGCTGAAAGGGTTGGCAAAATAAAATTAGCCAGTCCGAAGTAAGCTGAGTGATAAGCCAAGCAGGGCAACCTGAAGGGCGGCCAGACCCGAAAAAACCGACTGACTCTGCGAGGAGCAGTTGGGGTTTGGAACTGCGAAAGCAGTAATCACATCAAGGGCTGCGACGGTGCATGTCTCCACGCTGTTGGCTTCCTCGCAGGAGCTGGTAGCTAGAGCATAACCAATGTCGCAGCCTTTCTATTTTTTCTGCAGCCCCTCCTTGCAATTCACCCCTTCCTGTTTTTCTCGAAGAAGCTGACTGCCGACCCAATTCAATTCGAGGCACTCCAGCGAGTTTCGATTTTTGGTGGATGCAACATAGTTTGCAGAACCACGCAATACTGCTCCGCTTTTTCCTGTAATCCGCGTATTTGCTCTGGTGTGGCCCGCGGAGCGTCGAGATTGAACGTCACGCGGATGGCTTCGAAACCCACCGGCACTTCCTTCGAAATCCCGAGCGTGCCCGATAAATCCATATCGCCATCCACGGTGACATCGATTTTCTGAGTCGGAATGCCCATCGCTGTCGCCACCAGTTGGCAGGTGAGCTGCGCACACGCGGCAAGGGCTCCTAGGAGAAGATCGCCTGAGCATGCTGCCGTACCTGCGCCGCCAACTCCCTTGTGAGCTTCCGCCTGATAAAGCGCGCGTCCAATGTCCACCGAGCAAGACAACGGTGTTTCGTTTTCCGAACCTTTGGCAGTCAGGGTTATCCGCGACGTGCTGGGATCACGCCGATATTGTTCTTTCAAGGGTTTCTGAATTGATCTGATGTCCATGATTTCTCCGAAGAAATATAATCTCGTCTAAGCTGTAAACCAACTATTTACAATCCAAATCTCTCCCGGTAGGCGCTTGGTGATACGCCGGTGTGACGTTGAAAGAGCGTGCGAAAAAATACGTGGTCCTGGTATCCCACCGCCTCGCTGATCTCCTGCATTGACCGATGGTTGCTCTCCAGCATGCGCTTGGCGGCCGCAACCCGTAATTTTTGCAGGTAGGTCAACGGGCTGTCGCCAGTGGCTTCCTTGAATCGGCGCACGAAATTTCTCGCGCTCATGCCAACCCGATGCGCCGGCTCCTCGAGCGGAAAGGTCTTGGCAAAGTTCTTGTGCATCCACTCCTGAGCGCTGGAGATATTGTCATCGGTGTGATCGGTCTTCAGGGGCACGATGGCGAACCCGGACTGCCAGGCGCGCGGAGTTTCTATGAGTAACGCCTTGGAAGTCTGCATGGCGATCTCGTGCCCGCAGAATCTTTCAACCAGATATAGGCTGAGGTCCAGTGATGCGTTGACCCCGCCGCCGCAGTAAAAGCCCTGGTCTTCGGTCACCATAAACTCCGGCAGCCATTTCACTCGCGGATATTTTTCTCTAAAACGTTCAGCTAGCCCCCAATGCGTGGTTGCGCGTTTGCCATCGAGCAGACCAGCGGCCGCAACCAGACCCACTCCCGAGCAAACGCTGGCGATGGCCACGCCACGGGTGCTGCGGCGCTGCAACCAGGGAACAATCGGCGCATTCCGCTCCACCACATCGTCCACGCTCAGTCCAGTGGTTGGAACAAAAATCAGATCAGTCTTGCCGACATCATTGAGCGCCAGGTTCGGTCGAATCTGAATGTCCCCATCACACTGAACGGGACGCCCATCGGCCGATGCCGTGGTCACGTGGAAGCTCGGAGCGCAACGAGCGCCGGTAAGAATGTTCCATAAAGATCCGGCGTGCCGGAACACTTCCATCGGTCCAATCGCGGTGGACGAGAACATTTGGTCAAGCAGAAGAACGGTTATCTCTTTCATCGCTCTGCCTTAATTCGGGCAAAAACCGCCGTGGCGTAAGTACCTATCTACAATGGCATATCTGCCATCTTGTTGCAAGCTGATTTTGCGCTTACCTTCAGACTCGTCAGAGCAAAACATTCAAACAAAAAATCACTACGAGGACGAGGAGCACGAACATGGCAACTGCAAAAAGGTTTTCGACCGTCATCAACGGGGTCATGGTGGACGATCTCTTTACCACCATCGATGCCATAAAGGCTACGCCGGCCATTGCGAAATTTAAGTTTCGCATTCGCAACCAATGGGAGAGCGGCAGCCGAAATCATTCCACCGTAGACAACTTTTACGGCGCCACTCAGGAGTTGTCGCACCCCAAGCCCTTTGTGCTGGAGGCAGATGAGCCGGCCATCCTGCTGGGCAAGGACATTGCCGCTAACCCGGTCGAATATCTGCTTCACGCACTTGCTTCCTGCTTGACGACGTCAATGGTCTACCACGCCGCCGCGCGAGGTATTCATGTCGAGGAGATCGAGTCATCGTTTGAGGGCGACATCGACCTGCATGGCTTTCTTGAACTCGACAAAAACGTTCGCCAGGGATTTCAAGGAATTCACGTCAATTTCAAGATCAAAGCCGACGTGCCTGACGAGCAACTGCAGGAAATCGTGAAGTTGGGTTCCTCGCATTCGCCGGTTTTCGATTCACTAAGCAATGGCGTGCCGATTTCGGTGACGGCGCAGCGAATGTAGCGCACGCACAGGTAAGAGATCAGAACGGGAGTAGACATGGGCGAAGTCAAATAAAAACCAAACAAGGAGAAAGACATGTTTATGCAAAATTCAAATTCAGTGTTGAAGCTAGTGCTCGGGGTGCTCCGCATCGCGGCGCTGAATGCTCTGGTAATGGCCGCGCCGATTCTCGCAATCGCCGGCGATTCCGGTCACGACCACGCTCCGGCAACGCTGGTACAAATCGTTCGCGCGAACACCGCACAGTTCATTAACGTTAACAATCTCAGTGGGAGCGGCTACGCTCCACTGTTTGGGTGCGTCAGCGGTCCGGACCACGGTGCCATGGGCATTCATTACCTAAACCTGGGGCTGGTGGGAGATGGCATGCTGGACGCGCGTTATCCCGAGGCACTCATTTATGAGCCGGTAGGGAATGCGCGGCGTTTGGTCGGGGTCGAGTACATCGTGGACGCAGCTACCTGGCTCGCAGCCCACGATGGTGCTCCGCCACAGCTTGAGGGCCAGGATTTCCAATTCGTCGGCGCCCCGAACCGGTTCGGAATTCCGTCGTTCTTCGAACTGCATGTCTGGGCGTGGAGAGACAATCCCAACGGCGCATTCGTGGACTGGAACAATAACGTGACTTGCGAGCACGAATGAGCTTGAGTGAATGACTTAAACGCGCTTCGTCTAGTCGAGAGGGCTGGTTCCTGACATTGGAAGCTGGCCACCCGTTCAAGCCCTGCTTGAACGGGCTTCTTATTGCGATCGATTAGCTTGCAGTGCTTTCAACTTCTCGTTGTGGAAGTGAGGTGTCCGTCCAGGAGGGCTTCGAAACGCGGCCGGAGTCAATGATGAATTCAACTCCATAAAGATAGAGGGCGCGATGGCGGATAATTCCATCAACTCGCACGCGCTCATTGGACTGGGGCATGAGCAGCTCGATCTGAATGCGGGAATCTACTTCCAAATTTGCGATGGTAAATAGCGACATCCCGACGTCGCTGATATTGATACCTAAAGCCTCGAGAGGCCCATTCTCGCTGAGAACCCGGACTGAGGTGTTCAGCAGTTGGCGTCTACGGCGTCGCCGGTCAGGGCCGAAATTGCGTTTCAGAAACATGGGCGGAGGGTCTAATTACAAAGTAGCGCACCCGTTCCGCCTGAATAAAATTACGAAAGTTCACCCTTATCTGGATCGTGGGGGCGCGGGCCTCCCCGCCCGTGCGAATTTGAACTCTTTAGGGGGTTTCCTTCGTGAACCTTTGTGTCCTTTGTGGTTGAAGGTTTTAAAAGCATTAACCACCAAGGTCACGAAGGTAAGATGATTTTTATTTCATCCCATCCAAAATCGAACCCACGATCCCTCCGACAACGCCGCCTTCCACCGTGCGTCTCGATTCGTGCGGTAAATAGTTATCAATGGCGTGCGCAAGCTTGGCAATGGGCAGTGTCTGAAGCCAGATTCTTCCCGGTCCAGTGAGAGAAGCAAGAAACAGTCCATCTCCGCCGAAAATCATGTTCTTGATCCCCGGAACGGTCGTGATCTGAAACGACACGCTGGACTGAAATGCTCCTACGTGTCCGGGATGCACCCGCAACGTTTCGCCAGGGTGCAAATCGCGCACCACCAGTTCGCCCGAGAGTTCCAGCCACGCCATGCCTTGGCCGCTGAGTCTCTGCAGCAGAAATCCATCGCCTCCGAAGATCCCCGCGCCCAGCGACTGCTGGAAGCCAACCGAAATTTGCACCTGCGGGGTGGCGCACAGAAAGCCATGGCGATGAATCACGTACTCGTGGGCTGGCGAAACTTCCACCGGCACAATGTGCCCCGGCAGCTTGGTAGCAAAAGCCACCTCGCCCGGAGCGCCATACGCGCGGTATTCGGTCATAAAAATCGATCCGCCGCCGGCCACGCGTTTCAGCACCCCGAACAGCCCTCCGCCACCGCCAAATTGGGTGTGCGTTGTCATCTGTATTGAACTGCCCATCCACGACAGCTCTCCCGCCTCCGAGATGACCGATTCATTGGGATCAAGCACGAACTCAAGTACGGGCATGGTGGTTCCGGTGATGCGGCTCTGCATAAAAGTCTCCTGCGGTTAGTACGTGCGGAATGAGCTTGCGGTTCTCTGCAGCCGGGAAAGTATAAATGGACGGTTCCCTTTCGCCAATTTTTCCTTAGAAACGGGACTGCGGACCTAACCCGTTCGTGCTCCGGCGTTTACGGTGTCAGTTGTTGGATTTTCTAGTACTTTCACCAGAGATTCCACTACGGAATCTCTGTGCCGTAACTCAGCAATCCACCCGATGGGCAGCGTGGGTCTCAGGCGAGATGATGTTATTGACGATAAGTATTCAAAATGACGACCTGGGGGTCGAAAATGCGAAGAGACGAGTTGATGAAGCCGGACATGTTGAGCGAAGCCCTGCTGCTGATATTCGGCACGGCCATAGTCATGGTCCTGGTATCGACCTTGTGGCTCGCAGTCCGATTCTGAAGATGTGTTGCCCTATGTTTATTTAGGCGCCGCATTCTGCGGCATGTTCTCGCTTGCCGATCCATTCTCTGCCGTGCTGCTCAGCCGCGTGAGCCTCGGGAAAAACGGCGTCAGCTCGAACGGCATTTTGTCGCGCACGTTAGTGATCGTCATCGGGGCCGCTTTGATCATGTCCACGCGATCTTCCCAAGGATCGAGCTTAACTCTTCCACCCAGAGGCAGCGCGGCCAGCTGATCCAACTTGTCGTCATCAAGATTTGGCGCCCCGTTCATGAGTGCCGACAAACGAATAATCTGTCCTTTGCTGTCGGTGAAATTGTTGCCAAGATGCGCAGTGAGCAGCGCGGCCAACATCGGAGCCCGCACCTGAAGCTGTTTCAAGTAGAGTCCTGCCGAACTTAGCTTTTGCGCGTAGGGAGATTTATTCAGCATGTCGAGCGCTTTGGCATCCGCCGCCGCTTCTTCATCAGGATTGTGCTTGAAGCCGAAATTCTGATAAGTCGATTCGTCCGAGAACAACATGCGATCGTTAAAGGCGAACTTGCTGCCCAAATTGTGTCCGAGCACAACGTGCGCGAGCTCGTGAGAAAGAACGGCTGCCAGGCTGGCTTCATCCGGCAGCGTGTCGATCAAACCGCGACTGATAACAATCGTGTTGCCCACGCTGAAAGTTTCAAGTGGCGAAGTCAGCATCACGCGGCAGCGAACCGGACGCGGAAGATCGATGTTGTTGGTGATTGCAATATTGTTGACAACCGTCTGCAGTACCTTGTCCAGGTCGCCGCGTGGGGCCAGCAAACCTGCCTCCTGCAATCGCTCCACAACGTTATCTTCCGCCTGCTGTTGCCATTCGCGTTGCGCTTCGAGCGGTGAAAGATCCTGTGCCACGGCACTTTCGTCTTTTACCGCTTCAACTTTCAGATCGGTCAGCTCATCTTCGCGATTATTTTTGGCCAGCTCATATCCCCAAATGCGGGACTGGGCCTTGAACGCCATTTTGTCTTTCGATCCGTAACTGAAGTCACCCTCTTCGCTGTAGATGTAAGCCGGCAGCCAGTAGCCGGCGACGAGGTTCAGACGCCAGCTATCCATGTGAAAAAATTCTGCATTTCTCGGGCGCGGAACATAAGTCCCATTGAGGCGCACGATGTTGAAATCCTGGTCTTCCGCCCAGATGCGCCCTTCAAACATTCCCTTGCCGGCGCCACTCTTCGGCTTGACGTCGAAAACCACACATCGCACGTCGCCGAGGAATTCACGGCGAACGTATTTAAAGTCGTAATGCGCGCGGTCAAAATTCTGCCGGTCCGCGAAGATCATCCAGGAAAATCCCATGGGCTCGTATTGAATTCGGAAAAGTTTGCTCACCCCACCCAGCATAAGTTTTTGCAAACTGGCCTGCGACGCCAGAAAGTCGCGGCGCTCGATCGATTGTGCCATGTCCAAGCGCCCTAAAAAATAATGGTCTTCCTTAGGGACTGCGCCAAGTTTCGTATCGGGGGCCAAGTTTTGCAGATAAGTTTCCACAATTGGCTTGCGTGCCGAGAGGAAAGTGATCAACGCGTGCTCGCGCTCGATGATCTGGTCGATGACTTGGTCCGCGCTGACGGGAGTTCTTGCCTGCTGCGCAACCGACATTCCCGGAGTATTCGTAGAGACCGGCTGCACTGAAGCGGGCTGTGTGCTCGAAGGTTGTGAATTTGGCGCTTGCTGAGCAGCCGCGCCGAGAGAAAACAACAACAAAGCTCTCAGGATCCAGCGTGTCATGGGTGCGACTCTCTTTCTTCAAAGGCTGATCGAATGGCTTCCGTGGTTACGAGGCCATTTCAAACATCACATGCACGATGGAGAGAGAATCGACCGGCGAACCATTGCGTTGCGCGGGCTTAAACTTGATCTTGCTTGCCGCGCCCACAGCGGCTTCATCCAGTCCATGCCCCAGGCCGCGTACTACTCGATTGACGTGTAAATCGCCATTTGCAGCGAACACGACTTCGAGCAGCACTTCGCCTTCAATGTTTAGCTTCCGCGCCTCATCGGTATAAACCGGTTTTGGCTTATACAGAATTTCCACTTGCGTGGTCAGCGCGGCAGAGTCGTCGAGAGCATGCTTGGGCGCGCTTGCAACTTGTTGTGCAGCAAAGCCCGCAGCCTGAACCCGACCGTCCTTCCCCCCATCCCCTTGCCCCGGTTGCGCGATACCGCTTCCAAACCCGGCACTTGCAATTGTGCCCTTGATTCCTTGGGCCCCGCCAGTGCCATTGCCGGTTCCGGCACCTGCGAGCATGTCAAATGATCCCAGCTTCGCGGATATCAGTTTTGCTTGCCGAGCTTGTCCATTCAGCCCATTTGGATCGCCAAATCCTCCAGTCTGAACCTTCTGAATTGGAGCATTCACAGTGGGAGTGGCCGAACTGCCGAATTCGCCGGTATGAATAATTTTGGCAGGCATGGCTGCGGATACTTCGAGTTTAGGTGCATCAAAGTGCGCGGGTTGAATTTTTGGTGGCTCGAGTTTTGCTTCCTGTTGCCGAGGCAGGTCTTTCGGGACGACCAGCTTCGGCGCTTCCATCTTTATTGCTGGAAGCACCCTCGCTAATCTTGGCTTGAGCTCGGTTTCGATCTTTTCCGGCACCAGGTCCGGTCGCACGATCACGTCGGTCACCGAGTATTTGGCTGGCGTCGATATGCTTACCGGCCAAATCAATCGCGCCAGCAACATTAGTAAAACCAAAGCCATGCACATCGTGTAACTGAATAAAAATGTGCGCCAATCCCGCTTTTCTTCGGGCAACAGTCCCAGGGTGAGAGTCTCATTCGGACGCATTATCGGCTCCAGCGCGACACCCGGGCCGGGAAGCACAGACCGGACGAATGCTCAGATTAAGGGAGAATCATACGAGCGTAAATGTCCCTCAGGCTGTAGTACCAAAGTCACAAAGAGGGAACCAAAGGCGCTAATTTATCGAATGACGGTTGCCTACGCTCTGCGGCGCGATGCGAATCCGTAATAAACCGGAATGCCCGCAAGGATTACGAGAGCTCCCATGGTCGAGTATCGTAAGTTGCTGGTGAAAGTATAGTAAAGAAGGGCTGCCGAAGCCGCAATAAAAAACGCTGGCGCCAGCGGATATTGCCAAAACGGAGGCCGCGGCGGCAGGTCCGCCATTTTTCTGCGAAACACAAAAAGCGAACTGCTGGCGGCGATGTATGAGAGCCATTCCGCAAAAATGGCCAGGGTGAACAGCTGGCGAAAATTTCCTCCAATCAAAAGGAAACATGTTGATAGGACGGCCTGAGAAACTGTCGCCACGTGAGGCGTGTGGAAGCGCGGGTGCACTCGAGCCAAAGCCGAAAAGAAGTTTCCATCTCGAGCCAGCGCAAACGCCATTCTCGATCCGCTCATGGCTACGCCATTCAGCGAACTGGTCAGCGAAATCACCATCGCGGCTGAGACCACCACGGCCGCCGCTGCCCCCAGGAACGATGCGTGCACTGCATCCGACAGGGGCGACGAAGATTGAGCAACTGACACTGCCGGCAGCGCGTATTGCACGGCCGCATTGACCAGCATGTAAAGCGCGCCGATCACCACCAATCCACCGACCAAAGCCAGGGGAACGTTCCGCTCGGGATCGTGTACTTCTTCAGCGACCATGTTCAGATCGCTCCAGCCGTCATAGGCCCAAAGCGCTGCCGTAAGCGCCGCAAAGAAGCCGGCCACCCCGCCAATTGCGCCCTGGTATCTCTCCGCGAAGTGGGACCAACTGCCATGCGCGCTGAAAGCAAGCGCTGAAATCGCGACTATCAGCACTATCTTCAGAACCGTGAAAGCAAGCTGAAAATTTCCCGCGCGCCGCACTCCGACGTAATTGACCAGAGACACAAAAATCACGAATCCCATGGCGACCAGTTGGCCCCAGGTCAGCGGAACATTTCCCATCCGGGCCCCAAGAAAAGATAAAGAAGGGAAGTTCGCTAGAACTCGAACGATTCCGGTCGAAATCGCCGCCAGCGAACTTGGTTTGACCACAACCGTCCACGTCCAGCCGGTAAGAAATCCCGCCAGCGGTCCGTAGGCATCGCGGATGTAAACATACTCGCCGCCGGATTGCGGCTTCATCGCGCCCAGTTGCGCGTAAGTTACCGCGCCAAAAAAAGAAAATATTCCGCCCACGATCCACGCCAGATAAACCAGTCGCGCCGATCCGGCGGCTTGCATCATCTCCGCCGGCACTAGAAAAATTCCGCTCCCGATCACAACGCCGACAACAATCGATGCCGCCTGGCTCGCGCCCAGGTCGCGCAGAAGACCGGAGCGTGTTGAGGTTGTATTTATCGCCGTTGCCATGTGGTGGGAGTATAAGGCCTACTTGGGCTTCCAGTCGGAGTAATAGGAACCGTTCAGAAGGAACAATACGAACTCAGAGCTATGGCGTGAGAGGGAAGTTTCATGCTTTAGAACCCCATCAAAAGTGTTTTGCAGAAAATAGTAAGACTTGCCGGACTCCAGTTCCATTTCGAAGCCATACGCATTTTCCGATTGTGAAAACAGTCGATATTTGCCTGGATCGAGATAAGCAAAGCTGTACGTTCCCTGTTTGTTGACCGCGATCACATGATCGTTGGCGTGAAGCTTGAATTGATTGCCGCTCCCAGCGTAGCGCGCAGCCAGGGCCGGGCAAACCACAACGATCAAGGCCTTATCGAGCCTGGGTTCTGGAAGTGGATGATTATGTTTATCAACTTTCAGCACGTCCTTCGACTTCGCAGCCGGTAGCTTTGCCGGATCAATTTGTTCTCCTTTCTCTTGATAATTGGAAACGATAACTTTGGATCCGAAAGCTTTAGTGGCCTCATCGATTACGTTGTTTGAGGACTCGCGAGGCACTTCCAGCAGAAGCTGTTCCTCTTTGCCATCCCTTTCATATTCCAGATAGAAGAAGTAGTTGTGAATATGCCCTCTTTGCATTGCGGTTCCCGCGATAATGCCTGGGAGCCCGGCCACCTTTATTACCTTAGAGGCCGTCCCTCCGCGCATGTGAGTTGTCACGTCAAATACAACTTTGGTGACCGAGTCGTACGGAATCTCGAACCTGTCGCGGGCGTGGTCTTCGAATCGGAGTTTCCTTGCTGTGTGATCGAGGCTCAACACCCCAAGTTTGTCTACCAGTACACGATTTTCTGCACTCTTGTGCCGGTGGAGCTTTGCGTCGAAGGTTAGCGTGTTTGCCGAGCAGAAAATCGCTAAGAGCAGAACCAGGACTAAGAGAATCGGTCTATTCATTTGCCCTTTGTGCTTCAGAAAATGGCAATATTGTAACCTGACCGGTGCAGTTTCCACTGCACCGTCTCGCGTCTACCAGCAGAACCTGGAAATCGGCTTACCATTCGCAAACAGCGGGTCGTAATGTAAGATTCCGTTTCTAACATGCCCACCTTCTACGACCGCTTTGTGGAATGCGCCCATCGCTGGCCGGACAATGTAGCGGTCGAAGTCCAACGACCTGACGGACTCGAAAGCTACAGCTATGCCGAACTGCGCCGCATGGCCGAGTCGATTGCCGGATGGTTGCTCGATTCCGAAATGGCACCGGGTACTCGCGTCGCCATTCTCGCCGATAACCATCCGCGTTGGGTAGCGTCTTACCTCGGCGTCATTGCCGCCGGCGGAACTACCGTACCCCTTGACACCGCTTATCACGCCGACCAGGTAGCAAAACTACTCCGCGATAGCGGCGCGACGTTGTTGATTTGCGATCAGAAGCACCTAGATGAAGCGCGGTCGGCGGTTGAGGGATCGGAGACTGCAATCGTGCTCACGAGCACTCAGCCGGGCGCTACCCTTCCTGCAAAAGTAGTGGCCGATCTTGACGGCATTTTCGCGCAGTATGTCGGAAGCTTACGCCCCATCGCACGCTCGCCAGGAGATGTGGCTTCGCTGCTCTACACTTCGGGAACCACTGCCGACCCTAAAGGGGTGATGCTCACTCACGCCAACCTGCTCGCTGAGGCCGACGCGGTCTTCGCCTGGGCTCACATCGGCCCGGACGACGCTATTCTTGGCGTGCTGCCACTCTTTCACGTGCTTTCGCAGATGGCCAACCTGCTACTGCCATTGGTTGCGGGAACGCGCGTAGTTTATCTTTCCACCCTCAATACGACTGAATTACTGCGCGCCTTACGCGAAAGAAATATCACCGCGTTTGCGGTGGTGCCGCAATTCTTCAATCTCATCCACGAGCGCATATTCAAAGAAGTTCAACAGCGCGGCGCGTTGGCGCGCTTCGCCTTTGCCCGGTTGATGCGGTTGAACATTGCCGCCAGGAAGTTCGGATTCAATATTGGCCGCGTGCTTTTCGGGAAAGTTCACGACCTGTTCGGCCGTCGAATGCGCTTTCTGGTTACCGGAGGCTCGCGTTTCGATCCGAAAATCGCCAGCGATTTTTACGCGCTGGGGATCGATGTCCTGCAAGCTTACGGCCTTACCGAAACTTGCGGCGGGGCATTCGTAAATGCCCCCGGTGACATCGTGATCGGGTCTGTCGGCAAAGCGCTGAAGGGGGTGGAAGGAAAGATTATCAGCCCGCAATCATCCGAAGATGGCTCGCCCGCCAGCGGCGAAATCCTCATCCGCGGTCCGATCGTCATGAAAGGTTATTGGAACCGGCCTGACGCCACCGCGGAAATTCTGAAAGATGGTTGGTTGCACACCGGCGACCTGGGGCATTTCGACGCCGATAGCAACCTCTTCATCACCGGACGCCAGAAGGACGTGATCATCCTGGCGAACGGTAAGAATGTCTATCCCGAGGAAATCGAAGCGCATTATTTGCAATCGCCGCTGATCAAAGAGATTTGCGTACTCGGTCTCGAAGATGGCGGGACGGAAAAGCTCTACGCGGTGATCACGCCCAATTTCGAAGTTTTGCGGCAACGCAAAATCGTAAACACCAAAGAAGTGATTCGCTTCGATATCGAAGGCCTGTCGGCGAACTTGCCAACTACAAAAAGAATCGCCGGATACGAAATCTGGCAGGAAGATCTGCCGCGCACGACCACCCGAAAACTGAAGCGATTTGAAATTGAAAAGCGAGTGAAGGCAGGGAAGCGAGACGATGCTGGAGCGGAGCTCGCCAAACCTGTCACGCAGGAGGAGAGTGCGTGGCTTCAGCAACCCGACAACCAGCGCGCGCTAAAAATCATTCGCCAATACTCGCCCAGTCATTCTGAAAATATTTCCCCCTCTGACAATCTGGAACTCGATCTCGGCCTGGATTCCATGCGGCGTGTCGAACTGCTGGTCGCGCTGGAACAGGAGTTGGGCGGTGACGTCGAAGAATCGCGACTGGCTGATATTTACACCGCCCGCGAACTGGTCGATGCCGTGCGCGAGAGTGCAGCTTCGGGGAAGACGCCGAACAAGAAACCCTCCCAGACTTTTGCTGGCTGGGGGACAGTTCTCAAAGAAGACCCGTCCGATCCTGCCGCTCTCGCGGTCATCAAACCGCGTCCGTTCATTGATCGCATGCTGTTTGTCGTCACGCGAGCGATAAAACTGATCTGGAGTCTTCGTGCTCCGGTAAAAGTAGAAGGCCTGGAAAATGTTCCCGCGCACGCGCCGTTCCTGCTGTGTTCAAACCACCAGAGCTTTCTCGACCCCGTCATCTTGCTGGCGGTTCTCCCGCTACGAGTGCTGCTGCGATTATTTGCCGTCGGAACCAGCGAGATCTTCGGCTCCGGATTTATGCGTTATGTTGCCCGCATGCTGCGCGTAGTGGTAGTTGATCCCGACGCGAATCTGATTCCCGCCATGCGCGCGGGCGCATACGGCCTCCGTCAAGGCTTGTCGCTCATCCTCTATCCCGAGGGCGAGCGCAGCATCGATGGCACGCCGCGAACTTTCAAAAAAGGTGCGGCAATTCTTTCGATTCATCTGCAAGTCCCTATTGTTCCAATCGCGATCGATGGATTTCACGACGCCTGGCCGCGCGGCAAGCCATTCAAGAAGCTCTCCCCGCTCAGCATGAAGATCGGCAAACCGCTACTACCGCCGCCGGAATCGCAAGCGTCTGAAGATGCCTACGCGAAACTCACGGCTGAATTGAAGGAGAAAGTCGCGGGAATGTGGGACGAGATACGGAAGGTCTCCGCTGCGGAGTCCGCTACTTAGGAGTGCTAACGTCTGCCGAAGCAGCTGGCGCTGACGGCTGATGTCTGACAACTGAAGGCTACACCCGACTTACTTGGCCCTCGGGTGCGTTTGATCGTAAACACGGATCAAATGCCTCATCGACAGTTGCGTGTAACGCTGTGTCGTCGAAAGCCGCTCATGGCCGAGCATTTCCTGGATGGCGCGCAGGTCTGCGCCTTCTTCCAGCATGTGGGTTCCAAAGGCGTGACGCAATGTGTGCGGGTGGACATCCGCTGAAAGTCCCTTGGCGACGGCGATCTCCTTGATGATCCGGCCTACGCTACGGGTGGTCAGCCGCCCTCCGCGCTGATTCACAAGCAGTGCGGGCGTGTTCTTCCGAAATTCGGAGAGCACGAGTTGTCGCGCGGGAAGATATTTTGCCAGTGCTGACTTTACGGCATCGCCGAAGGGAACATAGCGTTCTTTTTTTCCTTTGCCGCGAATCAGGATGGCTTCCGCGCTGACGCGAACGTCGTCGACATTGATTCCAACCAATTCGGAGTTTCGGATCCCGCAACCGTACAGAAGTTCAAGCATCAGGCGATCCCGCTCCGGAAACGAAGCAATCTCCGGCATGTTGCCATCAAGCACCGTGTTCATCTCTTCGACCGTCGGGACGCGCGGAAGCTTCTTGGGCAGCTTCGGAGTCGAAACCAGCGAAGCCGGATTTTGCTCGACAATTCCCTCCTGCGCCAGCCAGCGATACAGCGATCGAACCGCAGCCAGCGAACGCGCGACCGAAGTCTTGCCTAAACCTTTCTCGTAGAGGGATGAAAGAAATCCACGGACCGTGACATGGTCGATCGCCTCGAATTTCCTTGATCCGATGTAGGCGGCGAAATTTTCCAGATCGCCGAAGTAAGCCTTGATTGTGTGCGGCGACACATTGCGCTCGCGCAGGGAGCGCAGGAATCGTTCACATGTCTTTGAGACCTGAGTTGAATTTCCACTGTCCAATTTTCTCCGTGGCTCTGCCTGCCCTGAGTGCGGCCGAAGTGTGTCTCCGTGGTGAGTGCTCATCTCGCCTTCGCCCTCGGATGATGTTTCTGATACACACTCTTCAGCCGGTCGAGCGCAACGTGCGTGTAAATCTGCGTGGTCGAAATGTCGGCGTGCCCGAGAATAGTTTGCACGGTGCGCAAATCCGCTCCGTTCTCGACCATGTGCGTGGCGCAACTGTGCCGCAGCATGTGCGGGCTGGCGTGACGCCCGCTCTCCGACGCCGCTTTGACCATCTGCCACACTCGCTGCCGCGTGATCTTCTTGGCCCCGCGTGCGATGAATAAAACCGGTGAAGTTCGATCTCTCGCCAATTGTGGTCGAGACTCTCGTAGGTAAACCGACAACGCCTCCTGCGCCGATCGTCCTAACGGGACGATTCGTTCCTTGTCGCCTTTGCCGCGCACCAGAACGCAGCCCATCTCGAGTTTTACGTCCTCAACCTTTAGCGATACGATTTCTGAAACCCGCAGCGCCCCCGCGTAAAAAACTTCGAACATTGCGCGATTGCGGAGTGATAAGGCTTCGCCATCTCGAGAACGGGCGTGGACGCTCGTTCCCACACGAGCCGAGGCAGTGCCTGCTCCGCTTGCAATTATTTGCTCCACTTCTTCCAGTGCCAGCGATTTCGGAAGCACCTTCCATTGCTTGGGCAGCGGAATATTCAGCGTCGGGTCGCGTTCGATGCGCCGGTCAAGCAGCAGGAAACGGTACAGATGCCGGATCGCAGAAAGCTTTCTGGCCACCGAGCGCCCGTCCACTGCATTAGCAAACAACTGCTGAATGAATCCGCGCACGTCATCTTTGCGAGCATTAAGCAGCGTACGTTTGGCGCGATCCAAAAACGCAGCGAACTGCCCAATGTCTCGGGTATATGCCGAAACCGTGAGAGCGCCCAGCCCTTTCTCGACTTTCAGATAGTCGATGAATGAAGAAACGACGCGGGAGTTGGTCTCGGAAGGCACATAGCAAGTATGCGCATTATCGGACGTTATTTGAAGTGACGACCCGGATGCAGCAGAAGCAGCCATGGATTACACGGATTCATGCAGATCATAAATTCCGTTGTTCTTTTCCGTGCTGATCCGTGTTAATCGGTGGCCACGTTCTTCTTAGCTTCCTTCAACACATCCACCGCATAGAGCGCGCCTTGCGGCGTCTCTTCATGCTTGAAATATGCATAAGTGTCGCGGCCGGCGCTCAGATGTTCCTGCATTCGATCCACCATTGCTCTTCTCTCATCCGCCGAATACTCAGGTTTGCGGTAGCGGTAATAGCAAAAATCAGCAGTAATCACGTCCGGCGTGACCCGCTCTTCGGTTTCGGCAACGCACAGCGCGCGATTGTGTTCCTTCAACAAAGAAAAAACTTCATCCGCGAACCAGGATGGATTGCGGAATTCGAAAGCCGCCCGCAGCCCGCGCGGGACTGTGGCTAGAAAGGCCTTAAGCATTTCCAGATCGGGCTTCATATTCGGCGGTAGCTGAAAAAGCACCGGCCCGATTTTCCCCGCAGCCGCCAGCGGTTCGATGGTCGCGAGAAAACGGGACAGGAATTCTTCGGTGTTCTTCAGGCGCTTGATGTGCGTGAGCACTTGATGGGCCTTGATCGAAAACCGAAAATTATCCGGCGTTTGTGTGATCCATTTCTGCGCGGTTGTGTCTTTCAATAATTGCCGGAAGGTCAGGTTAACTTCCACGGTATTCAGCTGGCTGGAGTAGTAAGGAAGGAACTTCGCCTGCGCCAGTTTCTCCGGATAAAAGCCCGGCTTCCAGCTGGGATACGCCCATCCTGATGTGCCAACGAAAAGTTGCGCCATCGATCGTTCCTGAGAAGTTCCGCGCCGAATTATATCCGCTTGCGCGCCTTTTTCGGTGCGGGGCGCTTGGCTGCAGCGCTGGTTTTCTTCGCGGCAGACTTCTTTCTGCTTTGCGCCTCGGCCGCGATTTGAAGTCCGCCAACAATTGCTTCGGCTTTTTCTTCCGCGATACCCTCCAGCTTTGGCAACTTTTGTTTCAAGCTTAACAAGGGCGCAAACAGGTCGCCCATTTTCTCTACCCGCTCAAGCGTCTGCTTTGACTCGAACACCAGCAGGCCGGCGTCTTTCTTCTTGAGCGCGTGCTCCACTTCATCCCATGTCACCGGCGTCGAAACTGTGGGTCGTTCTCGTGCCCGCAGAGAGTACAAACTGATTGTGGTCTTGTGCTCGTCATTCTGGCTCCAATCGACGAAGACTTTATTCGTCCGGATCGCCTTCTTCATGTCCGATACCACCAGGTCGCGATGTTCATTTTCCAGCAATCGCGCCAGAGCGTGCGCCAGCGGCTTGGTTTCGTCGTAACTGGTCTTGGTATTCAACGGTACATAAATTTGCAGGCCTTTCGATCCCGAGGTTTTTGGGAAGCTCTGCAGCTTGAAGTGCTCGAAAATTTTTCGCAACCAGACTCCTACCTGGCAGCACTGCACAATGTTGGCTGGCGGCCCCGGATCAAGATCGAACACCAGCGATCGCGGACAAAGGATGTCATGCGCCAACGAGAGAGAAGGATGCAACTCGATTGCCGCCAGGTTCGCCACCCACACCAGCGTCGCCAGGTCATTGCAGAGAATGTAATTGACGTCGCGCTGATTGCCTTCGCTCCAAATGGGCGCGGTTTTCACCCATTCCGGCCGGTGTTTGGTGGCGTTCTTCTCGAAAAAGGGTATTGAATCGACGCCGTTGGGATAACGCTTCAATGTGAGCGGTTTATTCTTGAGGTGAGGAACCAGCACCGGCGCAATGCGCGCGTAATAATCGATGATCTGACCCTTGGTAAATCCCGCCGCGGGGTAAAGCACTTTATCCAGGTTGGTCAGCTTTAACTGCCTGCCTTCGATTTCGATGAGTTGGTCGGTGGCCAATGGCTCAAATCCTTTCTTTCATTGAATGTGCTTGGATGCCGGCGGCGAGAAGCAGGCTACGCGTTGGCTTTAATCATTTGCTCGGCGTGTTTCAGTGAGGTGTCGGTTAATTTCGCGCCGCTCAGCATTCTGGCGATCTCTTCCGTGCGCTCTTCGCCCTTGATCTCGCTGACCGTGGTCCGGGTGCGGCCACTCACTTCCTTTTTCGAAATCAGGTAATGATGATCGGCGAAAGTGGCAATCTGCGGCAGGTGAGTGACGCAAATAGTCTGGTGCGTGCGCGACAATTCCTTCAGCTTCTTGCCTACGGCTTCGGCAGCCCGGCCCCCGATGCCGGTGTCGATTTCATCAAACACTAATGTGCGTTGTGCGGCGGCATTGCGTTTCCTGGCTGACCCTGATTCCACGCTGGCCTTCAAGGCGAGCATAACCCGCGAAAGTTCGCCGCCGGACGCAATCTGGTCGAGGGGATGCTGCGGCTCGCCCGGGTTGGTGGAAATCAGGTATTCGGCTTGATCGAATCCCGACGCGGTCCAATTATTTTCCTCGTCGGTCCCGCCCAGTTCGATTCGAAACTGCGACTTCATGGCTAGTTGATTAATTTCGGTCTCGACCAGCTTGGCTAATTTCTTCGCCGCTTCGTAACGCTTTTTAGAAATTGTGCGGGCGGATTGTAGGTACTGGTCTGCCGCGGCGGTCAGTTCGCGCTGCAACTGTTTTAGAATTTCGTCTTTATTTTCGATTTCGGAAAGCTTACGCGTAACTTCGTCGCCTAATTTGATTACGTCATTGAGCGTCGGCCCGTACTTGCGCTTCAGCCGGTCGAGCACCGCCAGCCGGTCTTCGATCTCAGCCAGCCGCTCCGGCGAGGATTCAATGGCCCCCGCATAGTCTCGCAGGCTCGCGCCGACATCTTCAATGCTGATGCGCGCCGATTCGAGCGATGCTAGTCCGTCTTGAAATTTCGGTTCGTAACGTATCAGTTCTTCAATGTGCTTCTGCGCGGAACGCAGCGAAGCCGAAGTCGACGCGGCGCCCTCATATAGCAAATCGAACGCGTGCATGGCCGCGCTGTAGATCTTTTCTGCGTTGGACAATACCCGCTTCTGCGCTTCCATGCGCTCATCCTCGCCGGGTTGAAGTTTCGCGTCATCGATCTCGCGTTTTTGAAAAGTCCAGAGATCCACCAGGCGCAACCGTTCCTGCTCTCCCTGCTGCAGGTCGTCAATGCGAGATTTGATCTGTTTCCAATGATCGAAAGCTTGTTGCACCGGATCGAGTTGTATTCCCGCAAATTGATCCAGCAGTTCCAGCCGCACTCCAACGTCGAACGAAACCAGCGACTCATTTTGGGCATGGATGCTGGCGATGTGCGGCGCCAATTGTTTCAACAGTGCAACTGTTGCCGGCTGATTGTTTACGAATACTCTGCCCTTGGTGGAAATTTCACGGCGCAAGATGAGGCCTGCGTCGTCTGCGTCCATTCCGTTGTCTTCAAGGATTTTGAAGATTGCTTTTTCGACGTCGGCTTCGATTTCGAACACGGCGGCGACCACGGCCCGTTCGGCGCCAAATCTTACTACTTCCGGAGAAGCTTTCCCGCCGAGGAGCAAAGCGAGGGCATCGATCAGCATGGATTTGCCGGCGCCGGTTTCACCGGTTAGCAGATTTAGCCCAGTCCCAAACTCGACCGCGACATTCTCGATGACGGCGAAGTTTTCAAGGCGCAGTTCGACTAGCACGGCTGTCCTGGAAAGAAGAAGTTGAGCGCAGAATAGCACGAAAAAGCAGTGCCGGGCGGTTAGTTGTCAGTGGACAGCTCGGAGAGATGATTATGGAGGTACGGACGTCCTCGCCCGCACCAAGGTCCTTAAGCCGACTTCTCCGCCGGCGTTTTCGCAAACAGGATTTCGAACACCAGCAAACCCGCGCCCACCACAATCGCGCTATCAGCCACATTGAATGCAGGCCACTGATAAGACCCGATATAGACAAGCAGAAAATCGACGACTCGGCCGCTCAGTAGGCGGTCCCACAAATTTCCCAGGGCGCCGCCCAGAATCAACGACAATCCCACGCCCGTCGCCGTCATGGTGTGACTGCTCCGCCACAACAGAGCGGACACGATCACCAAAGCCACGATCGAGAACAGCACCAGTAGCCCAATCTTCCATTCTGACGGCGAATCGGCGAACAATCCAAACGCCGCGCCCCGATTTTCCACGTGGGTGATGTAGAAGACGCGCTTTATAACTGTGATGCTGTCGTGGAGGGAAATATCTCGCGCTACCAGCCATTTCGTATAGCGGTCGAGCAGCAATACACCCAGGGCTATTAATAAATGGAATCTACGCATTACTCGCTGGCCACTCATTTGACCGGTTAGGAGTTAGATGTTTCGCCACCAGACGCAGCTTCGATCTCTTTCACCACTGGCGTGCACCGTTCGCACAGTGTCGGATATTTGGGATCTTCACCGATGCGAGTGGAATAATTCCAGCAGCGCTCACATTCCTTGCCGGCCGCTTTTGCAACTTCGACCGCCAAATGTCCGGTTCCGTTCTTCGATGGTCCGCGCTCGAGGTCAACTTGAGAAACGATGAATGCATAACGAAGATCGGGCTTGTAGCGTTCGAGAACGGAATAAATCGGATCAGAAGCCGTCACTTTCACTTGCGCCTCTAAACTCTTGCCGATCTGCTTTTGGTTGCGGGCTTCCTCCAGCGACTTCAGAACCTGATTTCGAACCGTGAGCAACTGCGCCCAGTCAGCGCTTTTCTGTTCATCCACGGCCGGTACGCTTTCACCCAGAACATCTTTCGCTTCCGGAAACTTCGCCAGGTGAACGCTCACGGGACGACCATCCATCTTCGGCAAATATTGCCAGACTTCGTCGCAGGTGAAGCTCATGATCGGAGCCAGCAGCCGCACGAGCGCTTCGCCGATTCGCCAGAGAGCAGTCTGGGCTGAGCGCCGTCCCCGTGATTTGGGTGCATACGTATAGAGGCGATCTTTGACCACATCCAGATAAAACGCGCTCAACTCAGAAATCACAAACGCATTCACGCTTTGGTAGATCTTATGAAAGTCAAATTGCTTGTAGTAGCGGATTACATCAGCCGACAAGGCCCAGGTTCTTCTCAGAATGTACTGGTCAACCGCTTCCATTTCTTGGAAAGGCACAGCATCGACTTGCGGGTCAAAATGAGTCTCGGGTTTGCCCGGATAGTAAAGATTGCTGATTACAAATCGAAAAAGCTTATTGCGGATATCCCGGTATGTTTCCGCAATACGCTGCATGAGCTTTTCCGAGCCCACCACGTCCTCACGGAAATCAACTGATGCTACCCACAGCCGCACGATCTCTGCACCCATGCGATTGGCAATATCTACCGGATCGACATCCGTGCCCCGAGATTTCGACATTGCCCGGCCCTGCTCGTCCAGCGTCCATCCCGGAGTCGCGACCATTTTGTATGGGGCGCTGCCATGTGCGCCAAGCGAGCAGAGCAGGGAAGACATGAACCATCCGCGATACTGGTCGCCGCCTTCGAGGTATAGATCAGACGGCCACGGCTGGTCCGGCTCCGCCGCGGACTCAACCAGATAGCTGCAGCCAGACTCGAACCACACGTCGAGAATGT
Organism: uncultured Acidobacteriota bacterium; assembly: GCA_963703465.1. Lineage (GTDB taxonomy): Bacteria > Acidobacteriota > Terriglobia > Terriglobales > Acidobacteriaceae > Gp1-AA145. Next base: position 325,706 of record CAVPEQ010000007.1, read on the forward strand.
CGGCTTCCTTCTGGAAAGAAGCTGCCACCGCAGGGGCACTTCGCTCCGTCGGCAAGGTGATCGGCTTCAGGTGTGTACCAGGCATCGGCGCCGGATTTTGCGAACAGCTCGACAACTTTTTTATTTACTTGCTGATCCTTGAGGGCCTTGTTGCAACCAGTGCAGACAAATATCGCAATCGGAACACCCCAGACCCGTTGCCGGGAAATCGTCCAATCCGGCCGGGTCGCGACCATGTTCGAAATGCGGTCTTCGCCCCACGCCGGGTCCCATTTGACCTTTTTGATTTCATCCAACGCGCGCGAACGGAACGTTCCCCCATCCGGCATCGGCGTTTCCATCGAAATAAACCACTGCTCAGTCGCCCGAAAGATCACCGGGTTATGGCAGCGCCAGCAGTGCGGATAGGAGTGTTCAACTTTTTCCTCATGCAGCAGAGCTCCGCGCGACTTCAGCAATTCGATGATCGGCTGATTGGCTTTGAAGACCTGCAGCCCATCGTATTCCGGCAGACCATTGTGGATTTTTCCAGCCGCATCGACATCGCAGGCGACATCGAGCTTGTAGCGTTGGCCGGTCGCGAAGTCTTCCGCGCCATGCGAAGGCGCCGTGTGCACCACGCCGGTTCCGGTATCCATGGTGACGTAATCCGCCAGCACGCCCAGAATCTTTCGCCTCTCCCAGGGGAGAAACGGGTGATAGAACCATGTATTTTCCATTACCCGGCCAGGAAAGCGAGCAACGGTTTTCGCGTCGCCAAACCCAGCTTTCTCAGCAACAGTCTTCGCAAGCTTCTCCGCAACGATGTAGATCCCGTCCGGTGCCTCAAGCGCGACATATTCCTCACTGGGATGAAATGCCACTGCCATCGACGCAGGCAGCGTCCATGGCGTAGTAGTCCAAATAATGGTGTAAAGCGGCTTATCGCCGTGAATCCTTGCGTCCGCGAGAGCCGGATCGATGGTCCGCGGATCGGATTGCAGCCGGTATCTCACCCAAACCGTGGGGCTGGTGTGGTTTTCGTATTCAACTTCCGCCTCGGCTAAGGCGGTGCGGTCGTGCATACACCAGTAAACGGGTCGAAGACCCTTGTAGACGAATTCCGTCTCCAAAAACTTATAGAACGTCGCGAGTACCACCGACTCGTACTCTGGAGTCATGGTCGAATACGGCTTGTCGAACCGCCCCACGACGCCTATGCGTTTGAATTGTTCGCGCTGTAAATCCAGGTATTTCTGCGCATATCTGCGGCACTCCAGCCGGACGTCGATCGGCTTCATTTGCAACTTCTTGCCGCCTAGTTGCTGGTCTACTTTGATTTCGATCGGCAGCCCATGGCAGTCCCAGCCGGGAATATAGGGCGCGTCGAAACCGGCCATGTTCTTCGACTTGACTATGAAATCTTTCAAGCACTTGTTGAGGGCATGCCCGAGGTGGATCGGCCCGTTGGCGTACGGCGGCCCGTCGTGCAAAACATAACCCGGCGCACCCTTCCTGGCCTCGCGGACCCGCTCGTAGAGCCGCATTTCAGCCCAGCGCTCCAGAATCTTGGGCTCGTTCTGGGGCAGATTGGCCTTCATGGGAAAGCCGGTTTTGGGCAGGTTAATAGTAGATTTCAGGTCCACGCGGTGGGAGCTCCAAACACTTGATCTAGTTCATTATAGGGAGCAAGACAGCGAACGTCTATTCAGCAGTCAGAGTTGCTGAATACAGTGATTTCAGTGCGGATTTACAGATAAATAGACAGAGGAATGACAATCTCCAGGGATACCAGGCGATAGAACTTTGGTGCGATGCTGGGCTGCGGAAAACTTCTTTGCGAGTGTACAATTTCCGCAAGTTACGTTTCCTGAGATGCAGCATCTAATGTGGAGTGCTGGAAATGTCATTCGGGGCGTGGTAAGAAGCCGATTTCCAGTATGTTATGAGTGAGGTTACTGCAGGTGGCAACTTGTTCGAGACACTCGTCACCTAAGGTATTAGCGATTCGGGCAAAGTCTGGGTTCAAAATAAAGTGCCAAAGACTGGCCTCTTAACTGACGACTCGGGTAACATAATGGCAACCTTGGAATTCAAACCACCGCAAACGACGCCGGAACCGGAACCCGAACTCAATTTGCTCATGCCGCAAGGCTCTGAGCCGGGGCTGTGGAAGTCGCTGTCCCAAAACTTCCAGGACACCTTTTTCCCTAAGAAACAGCCGCCCCTGGTTCTCACCTCGAAGCCTGTTCCAGTAAAAGATATTTGGGGCTTCTACGATCACAAGAAGAGCGGCGCGGCATGGTCGACAGTTGTACATATCATTGTCATCAGTCTGATTCTGATAGGAACCTACTACCTCGGCAAGACGGTTGTGCAAAAGCCGAAGGAGCAGGTCATTCTGATGGCGCCGTCGTTGGACACGCCGATCATGAAGCCTTCGCCCAAAGAAGTTGCTGGTGGGGGTGGCGGTGGCGACCGTGACAAGTTCCAGGCGCCGAAGGGCCGCATTCCCAAGCAATCTCTCGAGCAGATCACTCCTCCGGCAATTATTGTCAGAAACGATCATCCCAAACTTGCCGTGGAGCCCACGGTTGTTGTGCCACCACAAGTGAAACTGCAGGCTAGCAACACTCTCAATCTCGGCAATCCGACTGCCGCTATGCCATCTGGTCCGCCCTCTAACGGGACAGGGTCAGGCGGCGGCATCGGTTCCGGCAGCGGCGGCGGCATTGGCGTTGGTTCTGGCCCGGGCGTTGGCGAAGGCCGCGGCGGCGGTATCGGTGGCGGAGTGTTTCGTATCGGTGGCGGGGTCAGCGCTCCCAAGGCGACCTTTGCGCCGGATCCGGAATACTCGGAAGAAGCCCGCAAGGCCAAGTACCAGGGCACTGTCGTGCTTAGCCTGATCGTTGGCGCGGACGGCGTTCCTCGAGACATCAAAGTGGCCCGCAGCGTCGGTCTGGGCTTGGATGAAAAAGCCATCGAGACGGTGAAGACCTGGAAATTCGATCCGGGAACGAAAGATGGCAAGCCGGTCGCGACCTACGCAACAATTGAAGTCGCATTCCATCTCTACTAATTTTTCTGCGCGCAAACAGTGCGGGGTCTGGCTTCGGCCAGGCCCTTAACTTTTTGGGGAATTTTTATTCTTTCAATTGGACGTGAGTTACGTCATGCAGGGGACGTCCGAGGAATAGTTTCCCCAGGCGTTGGAACTTCTGTGCGGAATCCGTAACAAAGAATTCAATCTTGGCGGAGTCGTTCGAAGGTGTGCCTCGGCTTTCGATATGCCCGACTGGTTGGTTGAGAAGCTTTGCCACCGCGTGCGCCGTTGATTCCGCCGAGTCAACCAGCGTCACGCCTTTAGGGACCAGCTTTTGCAGCGCCGGTTTCAGTAACGGGTAGTGCGTGCATCCCAGCAGGAGCACGTCGGCGGAAATGAAGCCGTCGGCGAAGGCCTCGGCAAGATAAATTCCCGCAATCTCTTTCGTGACGCCGTGATCGATCCACCCTTCCTCGACTAACGGAACCAGTAATGGGCAAGCCTTCTCGTGCGATTCGATCTGAAACTTCGCCAGCGCATTCCGATATGCATGACTGGAGATCGTCGCCTCAGTGCCGATGACCACCGCTTTTTTTGCCCGCGTCACAGCCGCCGCTTGTTGTGCACCCGGCTCAATTACTCCGACAACTTCAACCGACGCGGTCTTGCGAATCTGCTCCAACGCCAGAGCTGTTGCAGTATTGCAGGCAATTACCAGAAGCCCGGCGCCTTGCTGCTCAAGAAACCGCGCCGCCTCGCACGCGTATCTGGCCACAGTTTCCGCCGATTTCGAGCCGTAGGGAAGCCGCGCGGTGTCACCGAAGTAGAGGTAGTCAACGTTCGGCACAGCCTCAAGTCAAGGCTTTAAGTACGGTGAGTCCGCCAAATCCGGAATCGAAAACGCCAATTATTTGATTACGGGTCATTTCGTCCCGGTCTTCTTGTCGTCAGCGGGATGCCGTTCATTCATTTCATCGCGGGTGTACGGTCCGTTTGAAACTACTTTACCTTTCATCCGCACCATTAGATCGTCAAGATCCCGCAGTTCGCAGCACCGCCCCGGCGGTATCGGCGCTCCATGCGGGCAGGTCTTGGGATGGCCCAGGAATGTGCAGATCTTATCCGTGGCTTCGGGCGAGAGAATGTGCTCGAACTTGCAGGCTTGCTGTTCGATCTCGGTTTCACTGTCCATGGCCAGGCTGTCAGTGAATAGGCGCTCCGCAAGCCGGTGACGGCGAATGATGTCCGCGGCACGCTGTCGTCCTTTTGAGGTTAGATCGACAATCATGCTGCCGTCGCCGATCGAAACTCCCGCGGGTTTGAGCGCATCATGACAAGGATTCACGAAAGTTTTGTGATCGTGAACGATCGGCGGATGCGGCCTCGTCTCCACCAGTCCCATTTCCCGCATCTTTTCGACCGCGATGCTGACCGGCAATGCTCCGTGCACTTCCATGTGCTCGATTTCCGCGATCTGGTTGTGCTCTTCGAGTACCCATAATTCTTCGAGCACCTCTTCGATCTGCTCTTCGTCGGCCATCGCGAAAACTTCCTGCGCCGCAATCTTTCCGTGATGCAGTTCGATCCTGCGGTCGCCGAGGCGCGCCACCACCGGATCATGCGTAACCATCACAATCGTTCGCCCCTGACGATGAAGATCGCGCAACAACTCCAGTACGATCTCTTCATTCTTCGCGTCAAGATTCCCGGTAGGTTCATCGGCCAGAATGATCTTGGGATCGTTGATCAGTGCGCGCGCAATGCACACTCGTTGCTGCTCGCCGCCTGAAAGCTGCGCCGGCAAATGGTTCGGCCGATCGCGCAGGCCCACCCGTGCCAGCGCTTCGAGCGCTTCCTGCTCGTCGGTCATGCTGTGGAAGTATTGCGCCAGCATGACGTTCTCGACTGCGGTGAGATAAGGAATCAGGTGGAACTGCTGAAAAATGAATCCGATTTTTTCCGCGCGCACTCGCGTCAAATCTTTCGTACCCAGGTGCGCAACGTTTTCGCCGTCCAGCCAGATTTCACCCGTGCTCGGGCTGTCCAGACAGCCGATCAGATTTACCAGCGTGGATTTACCCGAGCCCGAAGGCCCCATCACTGCAATCCACTCGCCGGATTCAACCCGCAATGTGAAGTCATCCAGCGCGCGAATGGTGCCGCCTGCAGCGCCCGCCCTCGCCGGATAAAATCTGCTGACGCCATTCAGCCGGATCATCTATTCTCCCCTCAAGATCATAGCGGGCTGAATATGGCGCAGCAATCGTAATGGAAGCAAAGTAGCGATTAACGTGACCAGTAGGCATCCGATCAGTACTGGCGGAAGAACATCGAGCCGCGGAGAAACTGGTGCATGAAAGTTTACTCGCCCAATCCACGCGGCAATGCCGGTTCCGGCCACGAATCCGAGCAGCGCTCCTGCGCACGCCATCGCCGCCGCTTCGCCTGCCACGAATGCCGCAATCAGCCAGTCGGACGCGCCGATGGCTTTCATGATGGCGAAGTCACGACGCCGGTCAAAAATCCATCCCGTAAGAGTGGCCAGCACACATAACGCCGCAGTACAAACAATGAAAACGGCCGACCACAGCAGTGTTGAGCGAGTCTTCCCTAAAATGTTCGCGTCTCCCTCCGTCACTTGTCGCACCGGATGAACGTCCACTTCGGGCAGATCTCGCCGAAGAATTGAGAGCAGGGAACTGACTTCTGCCGGAGATCCGTACGCGGCTATCTCGACCAGTGACGGCTGCAGACCGGTCCACGACTGAAAATCTTGCATGGACAAATGGATGCGGCTATCTTCTCCAGCGCCGGTACGCAGAGTTCCGGCGGGCGAGAGCTTAATTGCACGTCCTTGATACGTGAGAGTAAAACTTGCACCGTTAGGAGCGAGGATTTTCGCGGCGCGCGTACCAACCAGAGCCTGTCCGGCCCCCTGCGGCCACGATGAAACTTCCCACCAGGGATTCAACTTTCGCGCCAAGTCTAGATCAGTCCCCGCGACCACAACGGCATCGCCGTTTGCGGTGTGCGCTACGGCGTACGCAAACGGGACCGCAAGCCCGTGGCCGGCAACGGCAGAGTTAATCCGACGCACCTCATCTGCCGAAAAACTTCCGCCTGCCTTCGCCTCCACCACAATGTTTGCACCGAATCCGCGAAACTCTTTTCGCAGCTTGCTTTGTACATCTACCAATAGATTCAGCATCGCTGTTGCCGCAGCTGCAGCCACGATGATGGCCAATAGCGCCGAAAGCGCAGTCCGCTTGCGCAAAAAGGCCGCGCGCGCCATCATCCGCAGAAACATCGGAGTGCCCGTACTGTGGCGACGGGTGTTCATGCTTCTCCCTTGAGCGCATGGACCGGATCATATTGCACTGCGCGCCGAATGGCGGTCGCGCTTCCTGCGAGAGTGACTACAGCCGCGATAGCCAGAATTAACGGCAGCAGAACCGGTTCCACTGCAATCGCAGACCCGAAAATTGTCTGCCCCAGTTTGCGCGCCAAGAGGCTTCCTGCCGCAAAGCCGACGAGCCCTCCGGCGCAAGCCAGCAGCGCAGACTCCGTGACAAAGATCGCCGACAGCGCGAACTGCCCCGCGCCCAGAGCTTTCATTAGTCCAATTTCCTGGCGGCGCTCGAACATCGCGGTTGCCATCGCCGCTGAAACTGCTAACCCGGAGGTGAACAATGCGGCCAGCGTGATCAGCAGCATCAGTCCTTCTATGCGCGAGAGTATGTTGCCTTCATTCTGCGCCACCTGCCGAATCTGCTCGGCATGAGAATGCGGAATCACTTCCTGCAGCTGGTAAGCAATCGACTGCGGATAGGGCGAGCAATACCAGCGGTCGCGGTCCGCCGGAGTGAGCGAATCCGGATTGCGTCGCGCAAAAGCGTCTTCGGGCTTGGTCACCGCGCTGACAAAAATCTTGCTCACCGCGCCCGGCTGCTTGGCAATCGTCTGTGCGAGCCCTAGCGGTGCGATGATCTGCTGATCCTCGACACCTCCAGTGGAAACAATTCCGGCCACCGGATAGGTCGTTCCATCGATCTGAACTCTCCCGCCGGTTGCTATACCTCGTTGAGCCGCCAATTTCTCGCCAACCAACACTTGTTCGGAATCGTCTGTTGGCCACGCGCCATCCACCTTCCACCATGGAAAAATCTTTCGGGCTCCGGTGGTGAACTCCTGCTTCCCAAAGGTCAGTGTCTTCGAAAAATAAATCCCAACCAACGTCGCATCCGTCCCGCCAACTTTCACATTAACGGGCAGCTCAGGCGTGAATCCCGTGATGTTGTTGCGCCAGAAGATACCTTTGATCTTCGGCAGGTCGGCTTCGCTCAAAGTCGCGCCACCTGCCGGTTTTAAATTTACGCTGCCGATCTGTACGTCCAGGCTGTCGTCCGCGGGCGTGACCACCAGATTCGCGCCGTAGCCGCGCAATTCATGGCTGATCTTGTCTCCAATGTCGATGGCGATTGCAATCATCGCCGTCGAGACGGCAGCCCCCAATGTGACCGCGACCGCCATCAGCAGTTTGCGGCGCGTCTGTCGTCGGAAGGATTCGTAAACGAGTCGGACAAACATAATGAACGGTGTTGCGCAGGCTCTTTGCGAGCGGTGCGACGAAGAGATCTACACGCCGTTCTCTCGACCTCTGGCGTTTCTCCGCGATCTTTGCGGTTAAAAGCTTTGCCTTTGGCAAGTAGTTGCCAAGAAAATTAGCGCTGAAACACTTTAACCCGCGCCGCCAGGTCAGCTTCCTGAATCACAATCGCGCCACCATTGCTCGTCGAACGCAATGGAATGGGATTGCAGCCGCCGGGGGTTCCAACCGACTGCGAATTAATCGGTGACGCGCAGTTCTTGCACACCAGCCCGTTCGGACCTTTGAAGAATCCTACCGGGCCACAAATCTCGCAAGCGTCGAAAACCGCAACCACTTTTCCATCAGGCTTCTGGTAAAGCAGGAATCGCACCTCTGTTCCACTTTCCCGCACCTCGTAGCGATGCAGGTCGCCATCAGAAACCTGCGCCACGGGAATACTCAAAGCGCCGTTTGTGAAGCTGACATCGGTGGCAGTCGAAAGTGTGTTCGCGCTCTTCGCATAAATGAATTCTGCAGTCACAAGCACAATGAAAATAAAAGAACTGGCGAAAACCGCAGTCATCCACATCCGCTCCCGCCGCGCGCTCCATGAAGCTTTGCGCTTTTCAGCCGCGGATTCCGGCAAGGGCAAGGGCTGTGGCTGTCGGCGACGGGCTTCGAAAAGCACCATCATCGCCGCCAAAGCCACAATCGTCACAAAGAAGAACCACTCGTTGCTGACGATGGGGCCGATCAGCGCCATCTCCTGCTTAGATGAAGGCAGCACGCCATATTCCGAAAGTTCGTGCAGTCCCGAGATCAGCAACTGCGCCGCAACAAAAAACAGAATCACCGTGGTCACGCGGAAAAACTTCTGCAGATTGATCTTTACCGTGCCCTTGACGAACATCACGCCGAATAAGATTGCCGCAAACACTCCCAGCAGTGTTCCCAGAAAACTCTGCAGCGCGCTCGATTCCAGCGTCACCGCCGACAGAATCAGGACGGTTTCTGCTCCTTCACGCAGCACCATCAGGAACACGAAAAGAAAGACTCCAAGTTGCGAGCCGCGTCCGGCCAGCGATCCGAGCTTGCTCTCAATCTCTCCCTTAAGTTTCCGCCCCGTCTCGCATCATGAAAATAATCATGGTCACGACGAAGAGTGCGGCAGCCAGCATCACCCAGCCTTCAAACAAGTCTTCGTTGAACTGGAAGCGGGAGAGCAGAATTGCCACGCCGATGCTGGCGACAAATGCTGCTATGAGAGCAACAAAAACCGATTTGCGCAGATCCTGCCGCTGGATCTTATTCAGATAGGCGAGGGTGATGCCGATAATAAGCGCGGCTTCCACGCCTTCGCGCAGGGTGATAATGAATGCTTGCAGCAAAAAGAATTCTCCGATGAAATACGAAGTTGCAACTGAGTTGCAACTAAGGATATGTATTAAGAATATCTGCCGCAGCGCGGGGCCGTCAAACTACAGAATCGCAAGAAACTTCTTGGCTGCATCGAGTTGTGGGAACTCGCGCTCTTCCGCCTGAAACTCCGCGGAGTGCACGCAGCGCCGGCTGCCGCGCAACCGCACCGGATGCTTTAAATGCAGCATCTCGTGGTAAACGATGTACTCGACTGCGCATTCCGGCACGCGTGGGTGGTCGAACACCTGGCTTATCACAATCGCATTGTGCGCCGGATCGTAATGCCCCAGACGATTGCGCGCCCTTTCTGAGCTCCAGGTCATCTGCGGCCGCGCCAGCAGCCCGTGGAAAAACTGGGTGTTCAGCTTGTCGAAAATATCTTCCAGGTCATAAACTCGCCCGCGCGCCGGACCGATCCGTTTGCGTCCGCGGATTTGCCGCACCAGGTGGGCTTTCCGGGACATGTGCTGCGACGAAACGTAACGGCGGTAACGCGAAGCGTGCTCACGGTCCACCGGTTTGCGAAACATTTTCGCCAGCAGGATGTGCGCGATCGCCCGCAGCACATACTCGGGAGCGCCTTCCAGCAAATCTGAGACGCGCACCAGCAGCCTTCCTTCTCGCAGGCGGATCGTGCTGTTGACATTGGCGAAGCTGAAAAATTCCGCGCGCAGGTCTGGGACCTCGGAACGAGGCCGAAGTTCACGGTAGGTTTGCTGAAATACTTCTGTGAGGCCGTCGCGCATTTTTCATCAGACTAGCACGAGCCTCAATTGAAGCGGGGCGCATCCTCTTTATGATCTTGCTTCTTCTTGTTCTTAAATGTTTCTTCCTGTTCAGCCAGCAGATCGCGGTGGTCTTTAGCTCCCGCATCTACGCCCTCAATCGCGCTGCCGATCAGAAATTCGTCATCGCGCGCTTCCTGCGCATTGGAGAGCGATGCCCTGAAGGCGCGAAGCTTCGCTCCAAATTCGGTATCGGCCTCAATCACTGGCTTTAACGCTTTACGCAAATCGGAGCCACGGTCGGCAAAAGTGTCCACGTTGGTATTCAACTCGTCATAAACATCAAGAAAATCCTGAAGCGCGTCGCGAGTTTGCTTTTCGCGGTCAGTCGCTTTGGTGTCGGAATGAATTTTCTGTATTTTTTCAAGACGCGCTCGCGCGAACTCGACGTACAGTTTCAGGCGAACTTCGGGAAGCTGGGCTGAGTCGCGAATCTTATCGATCTCAAGATCGGTCAGTGGATCGCGGTGATGCGCCTGCGCGAAAGCCGCCATCGCGATCACTAACGAGAGAAAAAGTGGAAGCAGCCGTCTAATCATTGCTCTTCGATCCAAACATGTTTTTGAGTATTTCCGTGCGGAAGTCTTCCAGCTTGTCCTCGGCCGCCTGCACCAAAGGCTGGTCGTCTACATCCACGTTGAACTTCAAATCGCGCAAGTGCAGTGCGACCTGGCGCAATTTAATTTCGGTATGCTTCATTCGCTTCCCAGACTGGATGGCCGCCGAATGCCCTTTATCCGCATATTTCACAATTTGCTGCAGCGAGTCCCTGCCTTCGTCAGTTTTGTTGGTCTTATAAGCGTCCATGGCCAGCTTCACTTCGCGCTCCGCAACCTCCATGCACAAGTCAGCCTGTTGTCCGGAAGATGCTGCGTCAGCCTTTGCCATTAATTGCGGGAGTGTTTCCTCCTGCCGGCCAAAACAGAACGGGCCCGCCGACATTGCAAAAATCAGTATTGTCAGAACTTTAATTTTCATCTGGATTACTTTTTGGGCTCAATCGCGATCAGCCGGTGCGTGGCCTGCCACTCCTGATCGGGATACTTGCCTCCAGCTACTTCCAAAAACTGATGATAATACTTCGCCGCATCTTTCGCGTCACGCAGGTGGTCATAGGCGGTGGCCCGCAAAAAATAACTCATAGGATTTTCCGGAAGATATTTCGCCCGCAGGTCGGCCGCCTTGATGGCCAGCGGATAGTTCTTATTCTCATTTGCCGCCACCGCCAGCTCTCCGTAGATCTCCCCTGAGCCGGGCTTTAGTTCGGCCGCTTTAATTAACTCGTGCTCCGCCTCAGCAAATTTCTTTTGTTTCATGAGCACGCGGCCGTTGCCAGCGTGTAGGTCACCGTCGTTGGGGTTGACGCGAATCAGCGCCGCATACAACTGCGCTGCCTGGTCATATTTTCCTGAGCCCGCGTCAAGGTCAGCCAAGTCGCGCTGAGCTTTCTGATCAGACGGGTCGAGCGTCAATCCCGCTTCCATCTCGCCGGCGGCGGCCTCATTTTTCCCGGCGATTGCTAGCATTCGTCCCAGTTGAAAATGTGCGCCGGCGTCGTTGGGATGAAGCGCAATTAACTTCGTAAGCGTTGCCTGCGCATCGCCGAATTTCTTGTCCCGCATATACAGATTGCTGAGGGCAATCAGAACGTCGGAAGAATCGGGCGCAATACTAAGCGCCTGCTGATATTCCTTTTCGGCCTCCCCAGTGTTCCGCTGCTTTTCGAATGTAGCGCCGGCGTCCAGGTGCGGCTCGGGATTTGTTGGGTCCAGGTTCGCTGCCTGGCGAAATGCGGAAATAGCTTCTTCAGCGTTGGAAGCCTCGAGCAGACCGCCCCAACGCCAGCCAGGCGCGCACATGCCCCTGCGCAATATTCGTCGCCGGATTCAGCTTGGTGGCCGCTCGCAAATACTGTTCGGCTTCCGCGTTTCCGGCTTCGGCCAACGCCAGCCCTAGATTCAGGTTCGACTCGAACACATCCGGCTTTGCGCTCACCGATTTTCGATACGCTGCGATCGAGTCATCGCGCTGGCCCAGTTGGTGATCAGCGAAACCCAAGTCGTACCAGGCGAGCATAATTGTCGGAGTTGGCTTCGAGATATTTCTTGAGCAGGGCTTCCGCGCTCGCATAATCCTGCTTGTCGAGATCGCTCTCGGCCTCGGCCAACATCGCGGCAGCGGGGTCCTGCTCTTCTACCTTGTGATGGCGGATGGTTTTGCCGGTGGTTTGTGCTATTGCGGCGGACGAGAAAAAGAATACTAATGCAACTGAAAAGATGAATGCGCGCTTGAGTCCGGCCGATCTACTTGTGTCCATTCGAACGCGAAGCCTCGTTCCCGTTCAGTAGTTGCGCCAAGAACTGCCCGGTATAGGAGTTCTTGAGTCCGGCAATTTCCTCCGGAGTTCCTTCACCAACCACGCGTCCGCCGCGATCGCCACCTTCTGGGCCCAGATCGATGACCCAGTCAGCGGTCTTAATTACCTCAAGATTGTGCTCGATCAGCAGAATCGACCCTCCTGCTTCAATCAGACGCCGGAAAGCCGACAGAAGTTTACTGATGTCGTCAAAATGCAATCCTGTCGTCGGTTCGTCGAAAATGTAGAGCGTGCGTTGCCGCAATTCAGGCCTTCGTTTAGCCGCCGTTGCCGGCTGCAAATGCGCTGCGAGTTTTACCCGCTGCGCCTCACCGCCGGAAAGCGTGGTCGCTGACTGGCCCAGCCGCAAGTATCCCAGGCCGACCTCGTCCAGCATTCGCAACTTGTCCGCGACCTTCGGAGCATTCGCGAAGTGATGCATGGCCTCGCGCACAGTCATGTCCAGCACTTCGTGAATATTTTTCCCTCGATATCGGACCTCAAGCACCTCGGGTTTGAATCGCTTGCCCTTGCACTCTTCGCAAATCAATTCAACGTCGGCGAGAAACTGCATTTCGACAACTACCGTCCCATCGCCTTGGCAGGTCTCGCAGCGCCCTCCCGGAACATTAAACGAAAAATGTCCGGCGGAATATCCTCGCTTATGCGCTTCCGGTGTACCCGCGAACAAATCACGGATTCCGTCAAACGCTTTGATATACGTCACCGGATTCGAACGCGGAGTCCTTCCGATCGGAGACTGGTCGACCAGCACTACATCGTCGATGTATTCATCGCCGGTGATCTCCTCGAGAAAGGGAAACGTCAGCGGCATTCCGTTGGTTTGATTTTTGAGCCCCTTGAGCGCCTGATATAGAACGTCGTGCAAGAGCGTTGATTTCCCCGAACCCGACACGCCCGTGATCGCCACCAGCATTCCCAGCGGAACGCTGATATCGACGGCTTTCAAGTTGTGGGCGTGAGCTCCTCGAATCGTGATCTTCTGCCGTCCCGGTTTGCGGCGATTGGTTGGAGTTTGAATCCGAAGTTCATTCGAAAGATAACGCCCGGTTAACGACCCCGGGGTGTGCGTGATCTGATCATAGGTGCCGGTGGCGATGATCTTTCCCCCGTGTTCGCCAGCACCCGGCCCCAGGTCCAGAATGCGGTCGCTGGCGCGCATTACCTCGCGGTCGTGTTCCACCACCAGCACGGTGTTACCCAGATCGCGTAAGCCGTGAAGAATATGAATCAATCGCTGCGTGTCGCGGCTGTGTAGTCCAATCGATGGCTCATCCAAAACATAAAGCGTTCCAACCAACCGCGAACCGAGCGAAGTCGCAAGCTGAATTCGTTGCGCCTCACCGCCGGAAAGCGTAGAAGTCAGCCGGTCGAGCATCAGGTATTCCAGGCCGACGTCCATCAGAAATTGCAGCCTCGTGCGGATCTCCTCCAGCAGGCGTTCTGCTATATCAGCTTCCTCGCGTGTCAATTTCACCTGCGAAAAAAAGTTCGCCGCCTTCTCCACCGTCATTGCGCAGACTTGGCAGATGTTTTTGCCCTGCACCTTTACCTGCCGTGCTTCCAGACGCAGCCTCGCGCCATTACACTCCGAGCAAATCGTATATCCGCGATACCGGCTCAGGAACACCCGCACATGCAGTTTGTATTTCTTGCGCTCCAGGTATTCGAAGAATCCCCGCACTCCAGGAAATTTCTTATGACCATCGATGATCGCCCGCTGCTGTTCCGGCTCCAGTTCCGCCCAAGGAACATCGAGCGGAATGCCAGCGGCACGCGCGAACTTTTTCATCTCCGCGGCATAGGGTCGATATTTCGGCTTAGTCCATGGTTCAATCGGGCCTTCGTCGAGCGACTTCGACCTATCCGGAATCACCAGGTTCAGATCGAAATCGATGGTGTTGCCGAATCCCTGGCAGCGTGGGCACGCGCCGAAAGGATTATTGAAAGAAAACAACCTTGGCTCGGGCTCAGCATATCGAGTGCCGCAATTCTTGCATTCAAAGCGTTGGGAAAATCGGAGCTGGTGCGATGGGTCGCTGCCCGCTGGAGTCTGAAAAAGTACCTCGCCGCTTTCGCGAAAGCTGATCTCGGTCGCATCTACAATACGTGCGCGTCCGCCACTTGAAACTACTAGGCGGTCGACCAGCACGAACACCGGCTCGGCGAAATTGATATTGAGCAGAGACTCAGGAGTCGAAAACTCAAAGACCTCTCCATGTTGAAATAGCCGATTGAATCCACGTTGCCGGAGTTCGAACAATCGGGTTTTAACTGCATCAGCCAAGCCGGCGACTGCAGCCTTCTTCTTTCGTCCCTTGACCGACGCGGTATTCACATCAGGCGCTGCCGCCTGCAGTGGAAACAAAACATTCAGTCGCGTGCCCTCGGGCAACGCAAGTACTCGCTCGGCTACTTCATCGACGGTGTCTTTCTTGACCTCGGCGCCGCACTGACTGCAATAAGTTCTTCCCACCCGAGCGAACAGTAATCGCAGATAGTCGTAAATCTCTGTTGCGGTTCCCACTGTCGAGCGTGGGCTGCGGGTGGTGTTTTTCTGCCGGATCGCTACCGCTGGAGCAATGCCTTCAATGTGGTCGGCATCCGGCTTTTCAATACGCTCTAAAAACTGCCGCGCATAAGCCGACAACGATTCCACGTACCGCCGTTGCCCTTCAGCATAAATCGTGTCAAATGCGAGCGAGGATTTCCCCGATCCCGAAACCCCAGTCACAACCGTGAAGGCGTTGTGCGGAATCTCGAAATCGATGTTCTTCAGGTTGTGAGTGCGCGCCCCGCGCACCACAATACTTTCGTTGCAAATCTCAGGCATCAATTCAGGAGTGCTCACCAACAGGATTCATGCGCCAAGGCGCACTAATGCCTTTGGCGAGGATTACTGAATCTTCTATTGTAATTGACGCGGATCGGCCACTCGACGGCTGAGGAAGCCTGGACAATGCCTAAATCATGATTTTTTGCGGGCAGTTCCTGTTAAATTTTTCATCCCGCTAAGTACAACAATACAAAGATATATATCCACAGCACTCCCATGAAATGCCAGTACACGGCAGCCACTTCGATCACTATGCGGCGTGTCTCAACGCTGCGTCGCATCAGTGAAATTACCCCCGCATAAGATAAAACTGCAAGGCCCCCGGCCAAGTGAATCGCATGTGCCCCGGTCAGAATGTAAAAAAATGGGCTGGGTACGCCGGAAGACACATAGAATCCGCGTCCCTGTAATGCTCTCCAGGCTGCCCACTGACCCAACAGAAAAACCAGTCCCAGCGCAATCGTAATACTTAACCACGGAATTCCGAACTCCCGGTCGAGAGCGATACCGGGAATCGACCGGACCGGGGCGAGGGCCATTTCGCGCGCCAGTGATCGCCTTGCCATTTCGATGGTGACGCTGCTGGCCAACAAAACAAAGGTATTGAGCAGCAACAGAGGAACCGGGAGCTCTATCGGAATCCATTCACGAATGAAATTTCCGCTGTGCGCATCCAGTATCCCGGCGCCATGCCGCATGAGTACGAAGATTACCGTGAGTGTGACAAACAGCACGCAAATCGAACTCAGGGCCAAAAGCAATGCCAGCCGGGCACGATGAAGACGACGGCCATAGTCAAATGAGCCATCGCCCGGGCCATTATCACCGCCACCGCCGTATTCGGGAGGATGCACGCCGCCCCCGCCATGCCGGGGCTTGGACTTTTCAATCGGAACTGGCGGGGAAATGACCGGCATACTTCAACTTCGAACTTGGCTACTTCTTTCCTGACTTTCCGAATGTGCGCACGTACTTGATTACCTGAGTGATCTCTTCATCGCTCAGTTGCTCGGCAAATGCCGGCATGTTCGTCTGGCCATCATGCACGACCTTGTGCAATTCGGCGTTCGTACGTTTCTGGACATCTGGGGAATGAAGATTGGCTGCCTGCAATTGTTTGCCCAGCGGAGTGTTGCCGGTTCCATCGGCGCCATGACAAAGCACGCATTTGGATTTAAAAGTCGTTTCTCCTGGACTATCTGCACTCCAGGCAAGGCTCGAAAGCGAGAACAGCATTCCTGCGCTAAAAACCACCGTCGTCAATGACCGCACACCTGGGACACGTTTCACCGTTCCTCCGTGTATATATTGCAGGACGCCGCCCTGCGGGGATGTGAGTTCCATCTCTCTAAAGCGTCTTAGATAATACTTGAGGCCATTAGGTTTCAGCTGTCGGATAGAATTCCTCATCTATGGCCAGAAAGGATCCTGCCAGTGGACACGGCAACAAGTCGCATCCTGTGAAGAAGAACCTGTGCTTTGCCTGTGGCAAGGACAATCCCCATGGTATGCATTTGAAGTTCTTTCTCGATCGTGAGCGCGATCATTTCGTTTCTCATTTTCGTCTGAGCAAGCGCTACACTGGGCCACCCGGTCATTGCCACGGCGGAATCATCGCCACGATTCTCGATGATGCCATGAGCAAACTGAGCAAGCTTCGTGACGTCGTGGCTGCTACGTCGCGCATGACGGTCGAATACCGCAAGCCTGTGCCTTTAAACAAGCGATTGAAAGTCGAATCGCGAGAGATTAGCAAACGCGGGCGGCGGCTCACGCGCGTGGCCGAAATTATGGACGAGAAGGGAACCGTGCTCGCCCGTAGCCGCGCGGTATTCGTCATCATCGATCCAACGCGTGTTTTCAGGAACCGGGTCTAGACCAAAAGCCTTTAACCGCAGAGAACGCCGAGAAACACCAGAGAACGCAGAGAAATACCAAACATAATCACGGCACACGCACGAGGATTTCTATCCTGAATTGGTTTTCTCGCGATCTCTGCGGTTAAAAGCTTTTGCTTTGAGATCGGGCGATACTCCTTGTAATCATGAACCCCAAGGCGCAAAATGCCACGGTCATCGCATGACTCCGAAATCTGAATCGCGGCCGTTGGCAAAGTTTGCTCCCGCACTCTTCCTGCTGACCATCAGCTTCATTATCAACTACGTCGATCGGGGAAACATTTCTGTCGCCGGCCCATTGATCAAGCGCGACTTTCATCTCTCCGACTCAGAACTCGGAATTCTATTCTCCGCGTTTTTTTGTACCTATACCGCCATGCAGTTTCTGATCGGCTGGCTGGTTGACCGCTTTGACGCTAACTGGGTTCTCGCCGGCGGATTTCTGCTCTGGTCTGCGGCCACCGCGACCACCGGAATTGTGCGTGGCTTCGCCTTTCTACTGGCCATCCGGTTCGTTCTCGGCATTGGCGAATCCGTGGCCTTGCCCTGCGGTTCAAAAATTCTGGCGCAGAATTTACCCGAACACTATCGCGGCTTCGCTAGCGGTTGTGTGATGTCGGGTTTGAAGTGGGGCAATGTCATCGGCACAATTGGCGCCGGGTTCCTCATGGCCGATTTTGGATGGCGCCCGGTGTTCGTTGCCGTCGGAATCATAAGTTTGTTGTGGCTTCCCGCCTGGATCAAGTGGATGCCGCGCTGCGAACCGCTATCGGTGGAAGCCGTCAAACTCGGCCCTCGCGGCTGGGAGATTCTGACTCACCGCTCTTTCTGGGGAACCAGCGCGGGGCATTTCGCGACCAACTACCTCTTTTATTTCCTGCTTACCTGGCTGCCCACGTATTTGGTGCTGGAACGCCATTTGTCGATCAAGAGCATGGCCCTGGTTGCCGGCCTGTGTTACGGAGTCGACGCTCTCTCTGCTATCAGCACTGGTTGGCTTCAGGATTTCGCAATTCTTCGTGGTTACACTCCCACCCTAGTGCGAAAGTCGGCGATGGTTGTCGGATTTTCCATGGCAGCGATCGGGCTTCTCGGATGCGCGCTCGTCAGATCAAATTGGTATATTCCATGGTTGCTTGCTGCCGGCTTTGGATGTGGAATGACCGGTCCCGGCCTCTACACCTTTCCGCAAACGCTCGCCGGATCCGGTGCGGTAGGGAAGTGGTACGGCTGGCAAAATGGTTTTGCTAATTTCGCTGGAATCACTGGCCCTGCGCTGACCGGTTTCGTGCTGCAACACACCGGGAAGTTCTTCGCCCCGTTCGCCATCACCGCTGCGATCTGCGTGGGTGGATCATTGGCATGGGTGTTGTTGGTCGGGCGCGTCGAAGAAGTGAAGTGGGCTGAAAGAAAAGTGCCGCCATTACTGAACCGGTTGCCTCAAACCATCGAGAGAGCATGACTCCGTCTTACTGCCGCGAGGCTGAAGCGCCCGAGGCCAAATCTCTCAGGACATTCAGAAACGCAGCCGTCGCTTCTTCATCCGATAACGCCTCAAGCGGAATCGTCGCCGCCAAATTCGGCGAGTCAGGCCGGAAGCGCACCGTCAGCAGGCTGTGCCCGCGAGAGGTCATAAGCGTATTCACCACTGGGGTCAGCTCGTGGGTCCATTCGGTGCGGGTGGTGAGCACTACCGGCCCAGGTCTCGAAATCGTCCAATTCCGCTCGGGATTCGAAATCTCTTTAGGCCGCTGCGTAAGCCAGCGATGGCGTGAAATTTCCAGATGAAAATTCGGCGAGTAGTCGAGATCAGCTTCGAAAGTCAGCGTCTCTTTTTGCCGGCGCCACAGGCAAAGTGCCCACTGGATCGGAATCGGACGGGGAATGAGCTTTATCGTAATCCTTGCGTTTTCAAACCAATGGGTGGCAAAGCTGAAGTGGGCCTGTAGGCTGCTGGCGCTCAACCATCGGGTTTCTACCAGACGCCCTCGTGCGGCGCAGGCTGATTCTACCCAATGGAGAACCACCGTTCCTCGGCGCCGATTGTAGCGGGAGAACAGGAAGTACCAGATGGCGACGATAGCGGTCGCGGCAACCACCGCTTCTATGGCGATGCGTAGCACCACAAACCCCTCAGATGCGAATGTTACGTCTTGAGGTAGTAAGCGGGCAAGGCCTTCTACGCAGTTTTTTCAAATTTTTCTGCGCCCGTACAAGTATCGGTCTTTCATAGCTTTCCGAGTAGAAGCTTTTAGTCGATCTAGAATAGAAAACGTGCGATTCACAGTCCGCGACTACTGCCCCGATGATTTCAACACCCTGTGGGCGATCGACCAGTCGTGTTTTGATCCCGAAATCGCCTACAGCCGCTATGAGTTGCAGGTGTACTTGCGCCGCCCGGGAGCGTTTACGTTGGTCGCGGATCTGAGGAGGATCAGGCGCCGGATTCCGCGAAAAATGATTCCGCAGCAAAAGACGCATCCGGCCAATCCGTCTCCGATCCTCGCCTTCGTCGTCGCCGAGAGCAGCCGTCGCGGCATGGGACACATCATCACCATCGACGTTCGTCCCGCCGCCCGTCGCCATCATATCGGCTCGGCTTTGCTCGAAGCCGCCGAAGATCGATTGCGTGCCGCAAAATGCCATTCCGTTCGTCTTGAGACCGCGGTCGACAATGCCTCTGCCATTTCCTTCTACAAACGCCATGGATACGACGTCATCAAAGTCATTCCGCATTATTATTCCAACGGAGTGGACGCGTTGCTGCTGGAGAAGAATTTGCTTTCGCGTAGAATCGTCGAGCTAAGTTGCTCTGAATGAAAATTGCCATCCAGGGAGAACCGGGGTCCTTCAGCCACGAAGCCGCCCGGCGCATGGTCAAAGGGTGCACCATTGTTCCGTGTGCGCGCTCTCGTCGAAGTTTTCGATCTGCTCGATTCGGGCAAAGTTCCCATCGCGGTCATTCCCATCGAGAACTCGCTTGCCGGATCGGTGACTGAGCACCTCGATCTTCTTCTCGCCCGCGATGTTTTCATCCAGCGCGATTTTCATTTGCGGATCGTTCACAACCTGATCGCCCCTCGCGGAGTAAAAAAGTCGGACCTGCGTCGCGTCTTCTCGCACCCCGTTGCTCTCGATCAGTGCCGCGATTTTTTCCGAGCCAATCCGAAAATTCAGCCGAATCCTTTCTACGACACCGCAGGCGCCGTAAAGCACGTCATCGCAGAAAAAATGCCTGACGCCGCCGGCATCGCCAGCCGCCACGCTGCATCGGTTTACAAAGGCCGCATTCTCGCGGCAGGGATCGAAGACGACAAGCGCAACTTCACCCGTTTCGTTTTGCTTCGCCGCCGGCGTCGCGTACTGCCTGGCGCCAATAAAACTTCAATCGCCTTCGGATCTGAAAAACATACCCGGCGCGCTGCACAAAGCGCTGCGCGTCTTTGCCGATCGCGACATCAGCTTGAGCAAAATCGAATCCCGCCCCATTCGCGGACGCCCCTGGGAATACGTCTTCTACGCGGATTTTCTGCGCGGCGACGATAAACTCGCTCGCGGAGCGCTGCTGCAGCTGAAAGCCGTCGCCGACATGGTGAAGGTGCTGGGAATCTATCGCGCGGCGTAAGGCTGTTACGCCCTAAGGTTGGCGGCGTGTGCTCCGTGCCAAATCGTGCTGACGGTCACGACTGAACCGCGGACCTTATATACGTTAACACGCACTCAGTAAGTCCTTTTAACGAACTCCGACGGGGCGTCATAAGAAAGCCCAGCAGGGAGTGCTGGGTAAGAAAGCTGATGACTCGAGTCCCGACGGGCACCATTCTCAACCCGCCACCAACTCCTTCTGCAACTCCTCCAGCGATACTCCCTTCGTCTCTGGATAAACGAACAGCACCACAAAAAATTGCACCAAAGTGATCGCCGCAAAAAACACGAACGGCAATGGTCGCGACCACTTGGCCAGCGTGGGAAATCCCAGCGAAATGAATGCCGCACAAATCCAGTGGGTAAAGCTCCCCAGGCTCTGCCCCTTGGCGCGCACCCGGTTGGGAAACACTTCGCTAATGTAAACCCAGATGACGGCACCCTGAGAAAAAGCGAAGAACGCGATGTAAAAAATCAGCAGCCAGATCAGCAGCTCGATATGTTTCCCTGTGGCGAAGATCGCAGCCACTCCGGCCAGGCACGCACAAGTGCCCAAGGCTCCGATCAGCAAAAGTTTCTTCCGACCGAATTTGTCGATCACCGACATCGCAATCATGGTAAAGATTAAATTCGTCAGGCCGACAAATATTGCCTGCACGCTGCCGGAGACTTTGCTGAATCCGGCACTGGCGAAAATATCATTCAAGTAATAAAGGATTGCGTTGATCCCGGCGAACTGGTTGAAGAACGCAATCGACACCGCCAAAAAAATCGGCAATCGGTATTTCGCAGAAAATAGCGACTCATCCGCGTGCCCGTGCTCGGCGTCAATCGACGCGCGAATCTCCTGCAGGTCCCGCTCGTAATTCTCGTCGCCGGTCATCTTTAAGACTTCTCGCGCTTCTGCGATGCGCTGTTTCTTTACCAGCCAGCGTGGACTGCGGGGAATGGTGAACAGCATCACGAAAAAGAAACCAGCGGGAATCGCGGTCACGCCCAGGTCCCATCTCCATTCGTTTGCGCCAAAATGCCGCAGGCCAATCAGAAAATTTGAGAGATACGCGACCAGAATTCCAAACACCACGTTGAACTGGAAAAATCCCACCAGCCGTCCGCGCCAGTTCGCCGGCGCAATCTCGGCTATGTACATAGGTCCTAGCACCGACGACCCGCCGATTCCCAACCCGCCAATAAAACGAAAAATTACCAGCGCTGCCCAGCTCCAGGCCACAGCGCACCCGATCGCCGAGACCAGATAAAGCACCGCCATAAATCGCAGGCTGTCGCGACGTCCAAACCTGTCCCCTGGAATTCCCGCCAGCAGCGATCCCAGAACTGTTCCCCACAGCGCCGCCGACACCGTGAAGCCCTTCATGAAAGGGGAAAGATGGTAGGCTGCGGTCAGCCCGCTGGTGGTCCCGGAAATAACCACCGTATCGAAACCGAATAGCAAGCCGCCCAACGCAGCCACCACCGTGCTCTTAACCAGGTAGCCATTCAGTTTCATGACTTCTCCTTAATCAGTTTCGGTCCGCGAAACTCCTCGACCGCGAGGCGCACCAGTATAAGCCTGAGTCGAGCACCTTCGTTCACCTCCGCCCACCAAACCTTCGTTTTTCACAAACGCACCGGCGAGGTTTAGAATCCAAGTGATTGATCTGTCGGGAGAAACTTACACCAGCACACGCCGCTTGCATCTTTTAGAATCGCAGGGCATCAAAGTTGAGTAAGAAACACTCAACCCAGAAAAGATCGTTTACCAGCGCCTCGTTCGCGAATCCCCATTTAACGGCCTCGCGAAGCGACGCAGCGAGAGAATATGCCACAAGATAAAGACAAATCATTACCCATACTTCCAGTTCGAGACACCGTACTTTTTCCTCACGCCGTTCTGCCCTTGACCGTCGGCCGCGAGAGTTCAGTTCAACTTATTAATTCGCTTGGGGAAGACAAGACCATTGTGGTGGTCGCGCAGCGTGAGGCTCGCGTCGATTCTCCGCAGCCCTCGGATCTCTACACCGTTGGCAGCCTGGCGGTGGTGCACAAAGTCGTCAAGATGCCGAACCAGAGCCTGTTCGTTTTCGCGGAAGGCTTGGAGCGTGTGCGCCTGGTCGAATTCACCCAGTTGACGCCGTTCATGAACGCTCGCGTTGAGACGGTCCCGGAGTCGATTCCGCCGAAGTCTTCCGAGGTCGAAGCTCTGCAGCGCAACGTGCTCACTTTGTTCCAGCAGATCGTTGCCGGTTCGCCGACACTGTCTGACGAACTCTCCACCGTCGCCATGAATATTGAAGAGCCCGGCCGTCTGGTGGATTTCATCGCCTCGTCGCTGCCATCACTCTCGACGCCTGACAAGCAGGACACGCTCGAAACCACCGACGTTCGCATTCGCCTGGAAAAAATTAATCAGCATCTGGCCAAGGAACTCGAAGTCCAGCAACTGCGCAACAAAATTCAGTCCGAAGTCCAGGACCGCGTACAGCAAAGCCAGCGTGAGTACTACTTGCGCGAGCAGATGAAGGCCATCCAGAAGGAGCTGGGCGAGCAGGATGAAGGTCAGCGCGATACCGAAGATCTTCGCCAGAAAATCGAATCTGCAGGTATGCCGGATGAGGTGAAGAAAGAAGCATTGAAAGAACTCGGCCGCCTTTCACGCATGTCGCCGATGGCCGCCGACTACGGCGTCACCCGAAACTACATCGAGTGGCTTGCGGTTCTGCCGTGGGCAAAAACCTCCGGTGGTGAAGTCGATATTCCGAAGGCGAAGGAAATTCTCGACACCGATCACTATGACTTGCAGAAGGTCAAAGACCGCATTCTGGATTACCTTTCCGTTCGTCGTCTGAAGCCCACGATGAAAGGCCCGATCCTTTGCTTCGTCGGACCTCCCGGCGTCGGCAAGACTTCGCTGGGCCGTTCCATCGCGCGGGCTCTCGGACGCAAATTCGTTCGCATCTCGCTCGGCGGCGTTCACGACGAGGCCGAGATTCGCGGCCATCGCCGCACTTACATCGGTGCCCTGCCTGGACAAATTATTCAGGGCATTCGCCGCGCCGAAACCAAAGATCCGGTTTTCATGCTCGATGAAATCGACAAAGTCGGTCGCGATTTCCGCGGCGATCCTGGTTCAGCGCTGCTCGAAGCGCTCGATCCCGAGCAGAACTCGACCTTCCGCGACAATTATCTCGACGTGCCTTTTGATCTTTCGAAGGTGCTCTTCATCACCACCGCCAACATGCTCGACCCCATCGCCGAGCCCTTGCGCGACCGCATGGAGATCATCGAACTGCAGGGCTACACCGAGGAAGAGAAAGTCCACATCGCTTTCCAATATCTCGTGCCCCGGCAGATTGACGAGAATGGCATCGCGGCGGACACGATCGAATTTCCTCCCGATTCCATGAGCTACCTGATCCGGCACTACACACGCGAGGCCGGCGTTCGAAATCTCGAGCGCAACATCGGCACCATCTGCCGCAAGCAGGCGCGTCGCATTGCCGAAGGCAAAAACGAAAAGCTCGTCGTCACTCCTGAAATCATTCAGGAATTTCTCGGCGGAATCAAAGTTCGCAGCGAAGGCGAAATTGCAGAACGCACCAAACGCTCCGGGGTGGTGGTTGGTCTCGCCTGGACTCCATCCGGCGGCGACGTGCTGTTCGTCGAAGCCAACGTGATGAAGGGCAAAGGCGGCTTCACCATGACCGGACAGATCGGCCAGGTCATGCAGGAATCCATGCAGGCTGCGTTGACCTGGGTCCGCTCGAATGCCAAACAGCTGGGCATCGAAGAAGGCTTCTTCGCCGATCACGATATTCACATTCACGTTCCTGCGGGCGCCATTCCGAAAGATGGCCCGTCAGCGGGCGTCACCATGGCCACGGCTCTGGTTTCCCTCTTGAAAGACACCCCAGTCCGGCCACTAACTGCCATGACCGGGGAAATCACGCTCAGCGGAAATGTGCTGCCTGTCGGCGGAATCAAAGAAAAAGTTCTGGCCGCAAAGCGCGCAGGTGTTCATGACGTGATCCTGCCGGCGGAAAACAAAACCAACGTGAACGAAGACCTCACACCCGAGCAGCTCGAAAATCTTAACGTCCATTACGTGAAGACCATCAGCGAAGTCCTCGAACTCGCGCTCCCGACGTCTCGCAGAGAAGAGCAACACGATGCCGAGGAGCGCGAGAAAGTGCTTGCCGAACAACCTGTTAGCTAACCGGTTTCTAGGCTTATCAGTGCCGACACAATAAGCCGCAGTCCGTCATATACTTAGCTGTACCCTTCCATGCGGGGCTGAGTACGTACACAACCGTATAGAACTTGTGTTTGCGCTCCGGGTTTAATCAACACAGCATTCGACCGAAATTTCTGAGTGGCTTTCCCGTGGTCGGGAAGCCGCAGTGAGGAACTCAATGAAAAAACGCGCAGGATTTTCCTTTGCAGTACTTGCGATGGCAATTCTGTTGCTTTGCCAAAACGCCCCGCGGGCTTTCGCACAAGGTCAGGATTACCCGCCCGATCAACCACAGTATCAGCAGGGCGACCAGGATCCGCCAACTCGCGCCGGGCGTCTGAGCGATGTTGAAGGTTCTGTCTCCTTTCAAGCGGGTGGCGAAGGAGATTGGCTCGATGCCGTGCGCAACCGTCCGCTAACCGTGGGCGACAATTTATGGGTCGACAAAGACTCTCGGGCAGAAATTCAAATCGGCTCGACCTCCATTCGTCTTGGTCCTGAAACCAGCGTCACTTTCCTTGATCTCGGCAATAACGTCACTCAGCTCCGGCTGTCGCTCGGTTCGCTTTATTTCCGCGTACGCCGATTCGACGGCGATGATGCATTCGAGGTCGACACGCCCAACCTCGCCTTTAACGTAAATCGCGCCGGCGCATTTCGCGTCGACACAAACGAGAATGGCGATCAGACCCTCGCGACTGTTTACCGCGGAGAAGCCGAGGTCACCGGCTCCGGAAATTCTTATCGCTTGAGTGAAGGCCAGGAAGGCACCTTTTCGGGTACTGATCAACTAAGTTATGACGTCGCCGACATTCAGTCGCCCGACGATTTCGGCCGCTGGTCGCAATCCCGCGATGAGCGCGAAGACCGCGCCCCTAGTCGCGAGTATGTCTCTCAGGATATGACCGGCTACGAGGATCTCGACGACTACGGTCGGTGGCGAAATGATCCGGAATACGGAAATGTTTGGCAGCCGAACGGCGTGCCCGGCGATTGGGCGCCTTATCGCTACGGCCATTGGGCCTACGTTTCTCCCTGGGGATGGACCTGGGTCGAAGACGAACCCTGGGGCTTCGCGCCATTCCACTACGGTCGATGGGCTTACGCCGGAAGCAGCTGGTGCTGGGTTCCCGGACCCGTTGCGGTACGTCCGGTCTATGCGCCCGCCTTGGTTGCTTTCGTCGGCGGCGCAGGATTCAGCGTCGGAATCGGCGTTGGCGCTGCTCCGGTAGGATGGTTCCCCCTCGGACCACGCGAAGTTTACGTCCCGTGGTATCGCACCAGCCCACGCTATGTTCAGAACGTAAATGTAACCAATACCCGCGTTAGCGTGGTTCAGGTCACAAACGTCTACAACAATTACACGGTCAATCACGTAAGCAATGTGACTTACGTGAACCAGCACGTGAATAACAGCGTCACGGTCGTAAACCACGACACCTTTGTGAACGCGCGCCCGGTGAACCGCAACATTCAACGCGTCGATGCCCGGCAACTGGCCAACGCCAGAGTAATGCCTGGTGAGGTCAATCGCGTCCAACCCAGCCGCCAGAGTTATATGGGAAGCGGTCATGCGGTGCAATACCGGCCTCCGCAGCAAGCCATGAGCCGGCAGGTAGTCGTGACCCGACAGCCGGTTGCTTACAATCGGCCGGCGAATCGTCCGAACGGCGGCCAAAACGGCGGTCCCGGCGGAGAGGGCCGTCCTGCACCGCCTCCGGTTAAGACAGTTCGCGCCGCGCCGCCAGCTCAGGTTCAACCTTTGCAACGCGGAGCTCGCGGTGGTCCGAATCCAACCGGCCCAGGCGCACGTCCAGGACAGCAAAATGGACAAGGCAATCGTCCCGGTCAGCCGAACGGACAAGACAACCGCGGCGAAGCTCGTCCAGGTCAGCAGAACGGACAAGGCAATCGTCCCGGTCAGCCGAATGAGCAAGACAATCGCGGCGCAGCCCCACGTCCGGGCCAACCAAACAACGGCCCAAACAATCGCCCGGGACAGGCAAACGGGCAGGACAATCGCGGCGCAGCACCTCGTCCGGGACAACCAAACAATGGCCCGGACAATCGCCCCGGTCAGGCAAACGGACAAGACAACCGCGGTGGAGCGCCACGTCCCGGTCAGCCGAATAACGGGCCGGACAATCGCCCCGGTCAAGCAAACGGACAAGACAACCGCGGTGGAGCGCCACGTCCCGGCCAGCCGAATAACGTCCCGGACAGTCGCCCCGGTCAGCCGAACGGGCAGGACAATCGCGGGGCAGCACCTCGTCCGGGACAACCGAATAACGGCCCGGATAATCGTCCCGGCCAGCCGGACAACAACCGCAACGTTCCTCGTCCGGGCGCCCCTAATAACAATGGTCCCAATAACAATGCTCCGGGTGCCCGTCCGAATGATAATGCTCCTCGGCCCGGTGCTCCTGACAATCGGCCTGCTCCTCCAGATACTCGTAATGCTCCTGGAGACAACGGTCGCACTGGGCAGCAGGTCCCGCGCCCGCCATCTGCCAATCGTCCCGACCAAGCCCCTGAGCAGCAGCCGCGACAGTATCCGGGCACGCGCCCCGAGAACAATCGTCCTCAGGGGCCACCGCCGCCGCAGAACAATCGTGCGCCGGAGACTCCGCAGACGAGACCGGAGCAGCCAACGCGTCCGCCAGACACCCGGCAGCAACCCCCGCCGCAACAGAATCGGCCGGATGCTGCGTCGCGGCCTGAAAACCAGCAACGCAACAATCCGCCTCCGGAAGCGCGCCCAGCACAGCCGCCTCCGCAACGGGACACGCGTCCGGCGCCTCCGCCGCAGCGTGAGAGTCGCCCCGCTGAGCCGCCTCCGCAGCGTGACACTCGCCCTGCTCCGCCGCCGCAACGCGACAATCACCCGGCGCCGCCCCCTAAGGAGAAGGACAAAGATAAGCAGCCGCCAAACAATCGCTGAATCGCGTTTTTCGAACTACTGGCCAGCCTTGCCAGCTGGCCTTTTATTTTTTCCCCGCGTGTAACGCGGCCCGATTTTTTGTCCTCAAGTAAACTAAGGACGAGTTGAAGGGGTTGCGCATGCAGGTTCGCGTCTTATTTTTTGGAGTGTTAAAAGATCTCGCTGGGCGCAGCTCCGACACGCTATCTCTCCCTGACCATGCCAGCGCTGCCGACGTCGTCAGCCACTACCAGCAACGTGTGTCAGCACATAAAGGAATCTTCAACTCAATCGCCATTTCAGTGAATCAGGAATATGCGCGGCCCGAAATGAAGCTTAAATCCGGAGACGAAGTCGCGCTTCTACCCCCTGTCAGCGGCGGCGCGACTGAAACCCCACGAACCGGTCAGCCGGCTAAAACCGATGCGCGCGCATTCATCACACGAGAGATTATCGACAGCGCGCGCCCTCTCGAAATGATGAAGCGTCCAGACGACGGCGCCGCAATCGTGTTCGAAGGAATTGTGCGCAATAACACTCGCGGTCGCCGTACGCTATTTCTGGATTACGAAGCCTACGAAGAAATGGCGGTGAAGGAAATGGAATCGCTGATCGCTCGCGCTCTCGATCAGTTTCAGGTTCGCGACGCGGTTATTATCCATCGTCTCGGCCGGATTGACATCGGCGAAACCAGTGTCCTCATCGTCGTCTCGTCCGCCCATCGCGCCGCGGCATTTGACGCCTGCCGCTGGCTCATTGATACTCTCAAGCGCACCGTTCCCATCTGGAAAAAAGAACATTTCGAAGACGGAGCGATTTGGTCCGATGGCGAACCATTTCCCGAACACATCACCCTTTCTGTAGCGGCGCGGACACCCTCACCCGTGCAGGGTGGAGGGGGCCCCCCGGAAGGCAGCCAATCGAAGAACTCTGCATCCAACTCAACAGTCCGCAAATGAAACTTCTTCCTCTCTTAGCGCTGCTGGCCGCATCTCTGTGTCAGGCGCAAAGTTCGGGTAGCGTTCCCAAACCACCGTTGGCCAAGACCGCAGGTGAGGTAGTCAGTGACATAAAAGTGGATGTCAAGTTGGTGAACATCTTCGTCACCGTAACGGACGAGCATGGCTCACCCGTCGGCAGTCTGACCAAAGACAATTTTCAAATCTTCGAAGACGGCCATCCGCAAAAAATTTCTGTCTTCGGAAAAGAATCCGAGCTGCCGCTCTCTATCGTCCTCGACATCGACACCAGCCTCAGCACCCGCAAGGATCTCCCGCTCGAGTTAGGCTCAGCGCGCCGCTTTGCTCATACGATTATTCGTCCCGTTGACGCCTTGTCGCTCTACGATTTCAGCGAAGTCGTCAGCCAAGACTTGCCTTTCACCGCAGATTTAAAGGCTATCGATCGCGGCGTCGATCACGTGCACACCGGCGCGGCAACGGCCCTGTACGATGCAGTTTTTCTCGGGGCCCAGGCGCTTGAAACCCGGCAGGGAAGAAAGGTCTTGGTCGTAATCACTGACGGTGGCGACACCGCGAGCCAGATCAATTATCAGGGAGCGCTTCGTGCCGCCCAGCAGGCCGAAGCCATCGTGTATAGCATCATCGACGTTCCCATCGAAGCCAGCGCCGGCCGCGACACTGGCGGTGAGCACGCGTTGATTCAACTCTCAGAAGACACCGGCGGAAAATATTATTATGCGTCTTCGATCCAGCAACTCGACCAGGCGTTTCGCGCCATCAGCGATGAGTTGCGCACGCAGTATCTCCTCGCTTACTATCCCGCACAACGATTGGCTGAATCGGACTTCCGAAGACTTGAAGTGAAGCTGATCGGAATTCCCGAAGCCGCCAACTACAAAGCCCGCCACCGCACCGGTTACTACACCTCGAAGTCACGCTAGCGGATAATTGCGATTGACGTGATTATGATGCTACGGGCGCTTTGGGACAAACTCAGGGCTGGCGCTTGCGCAAATACAAGGAGAATCCATTGGCCGAAGCGGTCAAAGTTTTTTTGCTCACGCTAAGTGCCCTCTTTCCGATTGTCGATCCTCTCGCGGGAAGTCCTATTTTTTTGGCTTTGACGGAGAAGTACTCAAGGGAAATTCGCACCGCGCTCTCGTGGCGTGTTGCTTTGAACAGTTTGTTCTTGATGATCGGGTCGTATTTTATTGGGACGCACGTCCTGAATTTTTTTGGTGTGTCGCTGCCCGTGGTTCAAGTGGGTGGAGGACTTGTAGTGACCTCAGTAGGATGGAGCATGTTGATGGAAAAAGAGGAGGCGCATGACGCGACCCGAAAGAACCTTCAACCCTCCAATCATGACGTCTTCGGTCGCGCCTTCTATCCTCTCACTCTGCCGCTGACCGTGGGTCCTGGATCGATTTCCGTGGCCGTAACTTTGGGCGCAAACTCAACCCGCCATTACGGATTCAGCATCTTGCCAATTGCGGCGGCGCTCATTGCAATGGGCCTTGTGGCAGTGAGCATCTTCCTTTGTTACGGGTACGCGGATCGACTGGCGCGCGTATTGGGAAAAACCGGCATGACAGTGATCATAAGACTGTCCGCCTTTCTGCTGGTCTGTATTGGCGTGCAGATCATGTGGAATGGAATCAGCACCCTGCTATCGTCCATTAACTTTCATGGCTTGTAATCGCACCCGGATCGATCTCAAGAGAAGCGTATAATCCACGGATCTGAGGTCCAATCGGACGTTCGGATCTTAATTTTCAATCTCAACTAAAAATAGAGGAGTAGTTATGTCCCATCATTATTCCGGCCCCGACTTTGGGTTCCCCCATGGAGATGCCCGCCTGGATTTCACCGATCTGTATGCTTTCCCAAAGCCTGGAGATGCTGCCAAGTCGATCCTTATTATGAACGTGCATCCATCCATCGGCGCCAACCCGCCCGGGCCAACAACCACTGTTGCTTTTTCGCCTGATGCGATTTATGAACTTAAGATTGATACCAACGGTGATAACGTCGCCGATATTGCATACCGGGTGCGCATCACGTCCTCGGAGGGCGGGGCGCAGACCGCGACGCTTCGCAGGGTTGAGGGCGCGCAGGCCGCTGGTACAGGGGAGGACGGTCAGATCATCGTTGATGGGGTGCAGGTCTCGACGGGGGCGGAGACACTGGTGACCCAAGCGGGGGACCACCGTTTCTTCATCGGCTGGCGCAGCGATCCCTTTTTCTTCGACGTAAATGGAGCCCTGAACAACCTGCAATTCACCGGCGACGATTACTTCGCCGACGCGGACGTGTGCAGTATTGTGTTGGAAGTGCCCAACTCTGCGCTGGGTAATAAAAAGATGGGCATATGGGCTCGCACACTGGACGGCACAAGCGGGAAATGGGTTCAAGCGGACCGCGGTGCGCGGCCCAATCAAACTCCCTTCCTTGCCGGCGAGCAAAACGCCGCCTATCTCGCCGCCGACCCGACGGACGATGCCCGTTTCGTCCCCGTATTCGCGCACGCGCTGGAACACACCGGCGGATATACGCCTGCGGAAGCCACGCGGGTCGCCGCGACCTTGCTGCCGGACGTCCTCCACTATGATCCGACGCGCCCGGCGGCCTTCCCCAGCAACGGCCGGGCACTCGCTGACGATGTCGTGGATTTCTTCCTTCCTATCCTCACCAATGGAAAGGTGACGCAAGATAAAGTAGGGCCCCACCAAGACCTGCTGGCAGCGTTCCCATACGTGGGCCGACCGCACCAGGTGCGGGCTACGAAACTGGCTGCGTAATCTGGACGGAGTTCCCACTCAAGCCTGCCTTTGGCTTGAGTGGGAAGCATTGTCTACCCATTTGCTAAAATGCCGCCGTGACAAGACGACTACTGCTGGAATCGCTTTCCTCTTTGCCATTGCTTTCTGCGCTCTTGGCGAACTCACCACGCGCAGATGCCAAGCAAGCCTCAAGCGCGGTCTATGAGCTCCGGGTCTATCACGCAGCCCCAGGAAAACTGGGAGAACTGCTGGCGCGCTTCCGCGATCACACCACCAGACTTTTCGAGAAGCACGGAATGAAGAATGTTGCTTACTGGACGCCGCTGGACGAACCCGAGAGGGGCAACATGCTTATTTACATTCTTCAGCATCCCAGCCGCGAAGCCGCAACCGCCAACTGGAAATCATTCCAAGATGATTCGGAGTGGAAGCGTGTCAAAGAAGAATCCGAAGCGAATGGCAAATTGACAGAAAAAATTGACTCGACATTTATGGCGCTAACTGACTTCTCAACACGATTGCGATGAGTTAGGAGTGTGTTTCGTGCCTCCTGGTTTTTCATGGATTGGATATTCCCTATAAGAGGGTAGGGGAAACGGCGCTCACTCACTGGAGCTTTGATCCATCCCGTGAGTTCAAGGAAGACAGACAACTAGATCATCTGCACGGCACAGATTCCCAGCTTTTGAAAAACGCAAAAGGTGGAACAGCCGATTTCTTTCACAGTTCCAAAAAAGCCAATTTCAAAACTGGAGACAAAAATGAATCTGCCTCAGCCTCAGTCAGGGAGGGAAAATAAAAATCGCGAACGGATGGGCCAACCAGGCTTATAGATACGCGCGGATTAGTAGATGTCGGTGGTGCACGCGGTTCAACGCTTCTGATACGGGTGGAAAATGTAGTCCTTCGCCTTCACGACCGTATGGCACGCGACTCCGCAGTCTGACAGGCTTTTGGAATCAGCCGAGAACGTGTCCGATTTGGCGTCGTAGTTGAACACCGCGTATCCCCATCCGCCGCTTTTCGGAAACCTCTTGCTGTCTTTTTCGATGACGAAAGCCTGTTTAAAGACATCAGGCACATCCACGACGAAGGGGGCCTCCGTGCTCTTCTTCGGCTTCCACTGCAGCTTCACGATCATGGAGCCATCCGGGAAGGACTGGCCATTACCGGGAACTCCGGCCTTGTAAGCCTTGATCATAGTCGGATTGGCGACGATCACTTTGAGCACTTCGTCGGTTCGTGCGGAAGAAACGACAGCCCAGTCCTCGTATCCCCTGAAGTCAGAGAACGCGATTCCGCTCGGCGATTTCAGCGAGTACTTGTCCTGCGCGGAAACGACCGTGGCGATGAAGACGGCGAGCACTGCCGTTGGTATCGCAATCGTGAGTGTGCATTTGCGCTTCATGGTTGATCCCTTCCTAACGGATTCCATTTGCTTCCCGGAGCGGCCACAGCATACCACAGCGCCAACTGTGACCATTCAAAGCGCAGTTTCCGAAAATCGGGACCAGACAGATTGATATGAGACGTTGTTCTGTTGCGGTTCAGTCGGGATAAGGCGATTTCCGTGGAGAATTATTCTTAAAGGAGGATCGTTGCGTGAGCGAAGCTCAACTCGGGTAGACGAAAATACACACGCGCGCAATCTGCACGCCGTCAGCGGATCAGTGTACCCTCGGGCTCAGGCTGCTCGCCGGAACAATTCGGATAGAGATTTATGCCGCTTGCTACTGCGATTGGAGCCTAATGTGAAGTAAATTCCGGCTGCGGTCAGCGTTCCGAAAAGCCCCGCCGCTATCCAGTTTCGGTATCGCGCCGCCCAAAGTTCATAACTTCGTATATGCGCGCGCGCGTCGAACGTTCCGTGCGCCCCGTGATCTCCCGGTAACGGCTGCCAGAGATTGTTGGGGCGATTCGGATCTTCTGGCTCGTTGCTTTGCTGTGACTTGTATCCAGTATGTCCAAGATAGTGATCTAGAATGCCGGGCGCAATTTTGTTTCCGATAATGGCTTCCACCGTCGGCATGCCGACGAAAACCTCTCTCCGATTGTGATGAGCGGCCCAATATACAGCGCGCGCTCCCACCTCCGGCTCAAAAATTGGAGGCACTGGCTGCGCCTTATGCTTCAAACGGCTCTTCACCCACCCGAATTGAGTCGTGTTCAGCGCCGGCATCTGCACCATCGTGATCTTCACGTTGCTGTGGTCATGAATCAATTCGCAACGGAGGGAATCGGTAAATCCGGAAATCGCGTGTTTGGCAGCGCAGTATGCCGACTGGAGCGGAATGCTGCGATATGCCAGCGCTGAGCCCACTTGAACAATAGTGCCCCGATCACGGGGAAGCATGCGCTTTAAAGCACTGAGCGTTCCATACACAACGCCGAGGTAAGTCACCTCCGTAACCCGCTTGTACTCCTCCGGCTCCATCTCCTTAACTGGAGAAAAAACTGAAGCCATGGCGTTGTTCACCCAAATGTCAATCGGACCAAATTCTTCTTCGACCCTCGCAGCGGCGGCTTCGACCGCAGAGGCGTCGGCCACGTCGGTGGGTAGAACCAGGGCTGCGCCTCCGGCAGCTTCAATCTCACGTTTCGCACCCTCCAGACCGTCCACTCCGCGTGCTAATAGTCCGACGCGCGCGCCTTGGCGGCCAAAATGGCGTGCAATTGCGCGACCCAGTCCGGCAGATGCCCCGGTCACAACTACGACTTCTTGCCGCATGAACAACCTCCTTCTTGTTAGTAACCGACCCTGAAACTTGGATGTTGAGATGGAGAGTCGCGCCGTCCACCCGGTCGAAAATCGGGGCGACGCAGAGTGTTGCGTATTCAGCTGATAGGAGAGGATTGAGCTCGCGAAGTTCGCGAGCTCATCTAAACCGCCGTGATCAAGTTATGATGCTTGACTTCATCGCTTACGACGCGAAAGCTGGTCAGACGAGCTCTTCCGAAGGAGGTTGTGATCGCGCAGTCAGTGGCGTCGCGGCCGGTGGCCATCAGAACTCGGCCGATGCGCCGAATGTTGTGCCGGGCGTCGAAGGTCCACCACCGATTTCCCAGGTAAACCTCAAACCAGGCGCTGAAGTCCATGGGGCTGGGGGCAACGATTACTCCGATATCGCCGAGGTATCCGGTTGCGTAGCGGGCTGGGATGTTCAGGGCACGGCAAAATGTGATCGCGAGATGCTGAAAGTCTCGGCAGACCCCGACACGCTCGGTATAGACACCCAATGCGGTGCGAATGGGACTGGAAAACTCATATCCGAAGGTGACTTTTTGGTGTACCCAGTCGCAGACCGCTTGCACCTTGGCCCACCCCGGACGCGCTTCCCAAAACAATTCGCTGGCGGTGCTAGAGAGAAGATCCACCTCGCAATACCGGCTGTTCATGAGATATGGCAGGACATCATGCGGAAGCTGTTCGACGGGAATCTGGGGCGCGTCAAAATCTTCGACATCCGGCAGTCCCGAGTCTTCGATGAGAGTTGAGTTCTGGAAGCGAATCGTCCCAGGAGGCGCTAGTACGCGGCAGGCACGATTGCCAAATGTGTCGTAATAACTCTCAATTTTGACCAGGGGATCGATGCTTAATTCGTCGGCCTCGCGCAAGTCCTTCTCCCGCGACGGGTGAACGTTGAGCAAAGTAACGATCGGGACCTCTCCAACCGTCTCGAACTGAATGTCGTAGCCCAGGCGAATCAGCATGTTTGTTGAGTTCTGAGGCGCACTTCAGCTTGCCCGTATGAGATGCAGAAACTAACACGTACACAGATTGGTGCACTACGTTTTTTTTGCTGTGACTAATCGCAAAATCCACCGGGAGTGACAGTGTATTATGCGGTAGATTCAATCCAGAGGTCACATTGACATATTGTTTGGGAATCGCCACGCGGGAAGGTTTGGTATTGGCCTCGGACTCCAGGACCAACGCCGGTTTCGACCAGGTCAACGTCTGCCGCAAGATGTTTCGCTTCGAGCAGCCAGGCGAGCGGGTCTTTGTAATTTTGACCAGCGGCAGCCTCTCCATTAGCCAATCCGTCATCACGTTACTGGGCGATGACTTCGATTCCGGGCGAGGACTTGCCCAGGCCAACTCGCTTTATGACGCAGCCCGCATCGTAGGGGACTGCGTCCGCCGGGTCTCAGACCTGGATCGGTCTTCCCTGGAGCGCGATTCCTTCAGCTTTAACGTTCATTTGCTTTTAGGCGGGCAGGTTCGCGGCCAGGATCCCAACCTGTATCTTATTTATCCGCAAGGGAATCCCTTGGCTGCAACCGAGGACTCGTTGTACCTCCAACTTGGCGAGTGCAAATACGGTCGACCCATCCTCGACCGCGGCATCCAAGCCTCGACTTCTCTAGAGGTTGCAGCCAAATACGCTCTGCTTTCGCTCGATGCTACCATGCGGTCGAATGTTACGGTTGGTCCCCCGTTTGATCTTTTGCTTTACAAGAAAGACAGCCTTCAAATCACGCGCTATCGCAGGGTTTCAGCCGGGGACAGGGACCTCAACCTCATCCACTCCAGCTGGGAGCAGTCCCTTCGCCGTGCTGTCGAGCAGCTACCGGACATCGAATTCCAGGATTTCCAGCCCTCAAGCAACGGAGCTCTCGTCGAGCGCGTCAGAGAAGTCGCGCGATCCATAGGATAGAGTCCGTCGGCCGATTCGCATTGGTCCTTCAATTACGCGAATCACATTTCCCGATGATTAATTCGCCGGCTGGTGCGCTATTCTGGCGGTATCAAGCGCCCAATCATGATTACCGAGACGGATACGTCCAATCCCAGCGGCGCGGAAGCCCTACACCGCTACGAACTCAACGGCGCCTATGACGAGATGTTCAGCGCCGTGGATCATCCTCGCAAGCAATATCGCCCCCTCCATAACCTGCTTCTGAACCTGGGACCAAATGAGCTGCGGCGCAGCAAGCATGAGGCCGACCAGTCCTTTTTTAACCAGGGCATTACATTTACGGTTTATGGCGGCGAGAAGGGAACTGAGCGAATTTTTCCGCACGATCTTCTGCCCAGAATCATCACCGCCGCGGAATGGGAAAAGATTGAGCGCGGACTGACCCAGCGGATCACCGCGCT
Source organism: uncultured Acidobacteriota bacterium (assembly GCA_963703465.1). Taxonomy (GTDB): domain Bacteria; phylum Acidobacteriota; class Terriglobia; order Terriglobales; family Acidobacteriaceae; genus Gp1-AA145. The sequence continues at coordinate 362,270 of CAVPEQ010000007.1, forward strand.
GAATCTTTTTCTCAAAGATGTCTATCACGAAGGCAAGATTATTGAAGATGGTGTGGTTCCGGGCAGCATTATCTATACCTGCAAACACTATCGCCGCGAAATGCGGAACGTGAAAGTTCCCCGCGATGTTTACATCACGGTGGTCGGAACCGACCTGATCCGCAACCCTGATGGAACTTTTGTAGTTCTCGAGGACAACCTGCGCGTACCCAGCGGCGTTTCTTACATGCTGACCAGCCGCCGGGTGATGAAGCAGATTTTTCCCAACCTGTTCCAGAAATGTCGGGTGAGGCCGATTGAACAATATAGCCAGGTGCTTTTATCGACCTTGCGGTCACTGGCTCCCGAAGGCCGTTCCGAGCCGACCGTGGTTTTGCTCACGCCCGGAGCTTATAACTCGGCGTATTTCGAACACACATACCTGGCGCGAGAAATGGGCATTGAACTGGTAGAGGGGCGTGATCTGGTTGTCCACGATAACGTGGTTTACATGCGAACCACGTTCGGCTTGCAGCGTGTGGACGTAATTTACCGCCGCATCGATGACGATTATCTCGATCCGCTGGTTTTCGAAAGCGCTTCTTCGCTGGGCGCGGTTGGATTGTTTAACGCCTATCGTGCGGGCAACGTCGCTTTTGGAAATGCCCTTGGCACAGGCATCGCCGACGATAAAGCGATCTACGCCTTCGTCCCGAAAATTATCCGTTACTACCTCGATCAGGACCCAATTCTCGATGGAGTTGAAACTCTGTTGATGTCTGATCCGGGACAGCGCGATCATGTTTGCCAACATATGCACGAGTACGTGGTGAAGGCGGTGGGCGAATCCGGCGGTTACGGAATGCTGATCGGCCCGCACAGCACGGAACAGGAGCGCTCTGATTTCAAGCAAAAAATTTATGCGCAGCCGAGAAACTATATCGCGCAGCCGACGATCAATCTTTCCACCGCGCCATGCTTTGTCGACGGAACCATCGAGCCCCGCCACGTCGATCTTCGTCCTTACGTTCTCTACGGCGAGAAAATTACGATTGTGCCCGGTGGACTGACTCGAGTGGCTTTACGAAAAGGATCGCTGGTCGTCAATTCTTCCCAGGGTGGCGGATCCAAAGACACCTGGGTGCTCCAGAATTAAACCTTATGCTTTCACGCGTAGCCGATAGTCTTTACTGGATGAGCCGCTATTTCGAGCGCGCGGACAATGCCTCGCGCGTGCTGAAGGCGACCTATGGCCTGATTCTGAATCCCGCAAAGTTCTCTACAGAAGAGCGCTGGTATCACGCAGTCTCGTCTCTTGCACCCGGCGCTGCGAATAATGTTGATCCGCAGCGCGCTTTATTTCAATTGGTGGCCGCGCGCGAGGGATCTTTTTCGATTGTGAAATGTATCAGCGGCGCTCGCGAGAATGCTCGCCAGGTCCGCGAAGAGATCAGCTCCGAAATGTGGGAGCACCTCAATCGTTTGTTTCACGATGTGACCGGATTTGAACTCCAACCCGATGACGACGCCGGCGCCATGCGGATGGTTACTCTGGTCCGCGAAGGCTCATACAGGTTTAGTGGAATCACTTCTGCGACGTTAAATCATGATGAGGCCTGGCATTTTATTCAGTTGGGGAAATATATCGAGCGCGCCTGCAACCTCTGCGTAATGCTGGACGCCTATTTCGTTATGGGCAAGCATCCCGATGATCTCGATTGGGTCGGCTTGCTCAGCAGTTGTGCGGCTTTCGAGGCTTACTGCAAAGCATGCACCGCCGAACTCAAGCCAGAGCGGATTGCGAACTTCCTGTTGCTGAAACCCGAGTTTCCTTACTCAGTCCGCTACTCCGTGGATTGCATGCATGAGGCACTGGCTGCCATCAGCGATCTTTCCTTGAGCCGCAGGACGCAAAATGTCGAACGGCTGATGGGGCGTTTGCAATCGATGGTGGCTTACGTTCAGATAGACGAAATCATTTCCGGGCTACACAAATATCTTGCGGCGATCATTGAGCAATGCCGCGAGTTGCATGCGGCCGTCCATGAGCTTTATATCGATTATCCGATTGAGGTTGCGTTTCCAAACTGAATGTTCTACGCCATTCGCCACTTTACGCGATACCGCTACAGCCGTGCTGTCTGGCAGAGCATGATGGAAGTTCGCATGCACCCCAGGAGCGAGGGCAACCAGCGCTGTTTCGTCTTTCAGCTTTCGGTAAATCCGCGCGCCCGGATTTTTGGTTATACCGATTCCTACGGCAACCTTGTTCACCACTTTGACCTGCCTGCCCGGCACTCGCAACTGACTATCATCTCGGATGCTTTGGTGAACATGGAGGCGCAGGCAGCGATTCCCGATAGCATTCCATACCGGGCATGGCAGGAATTAGAAGATCTGATTGAGAGAAAAGACTATTGGGACATGCTTATGCCCAGCCATTTCGCGCGCTCGTCGCCAGCGCTTGAGCAACTGGCGGAGGAGATCGGCGTCGACGAAAGAAAAAAGCGCAGCCCGCTGGCGTTCCTGCAGGATATAAATTCCGGCATCTATCACACATTCAGTTATGTGAAGAAAAGCACCGCCGTCAATTCGCCGATCGAAGATGCTCTTCGTTCCCGGCAGGGAGTGTGTCAGGATTTTGCGCATATCATGATTGCGATGGTCAGGAATGCTCGTATCCCCTGCCGATATGTCAGCGGTTATCTCTACCACGGCGCCGAAAATGGACATCCCGCTGCAGATGGTGCGACGCACGCTTGGGTGGAAGCTCTTCTGCCCGGTCTGGGATGGGTCGGGTTCGATCCTACGATTAATCGGCTCGCGAGCGAGCAGCACATACGCACTGCTACCGGACGCGATTACGCCGACGTCCCGCCGACGATGGGTGTTATGAAGGGCAAGACAGATACGCAGTTACAGGTTCGAGTTCGAGTGACGCCATCACAAGCCGTCCTCCCGCCGGACGAGGAATTCGCCGCTGATGAAGAGTGGTCGCAATTCCTCGACGAAACTCAACAATCCCAGTTGGCCGAGGCGCAGCAACAGCAGCAGTGAAGGCTTGGAACGTGCTTAAAGCTGGTGTTTACAGATTGCTTCGAAGTTCAATGCGAGTGCGATTCGTCAATAAACTTTTTTTCGATTCGCGGATCAGGAATCAGCCATATGACGGCGACGACTGCATATAAGGCGCAGGCAATCCGTGGCAGTCGAAAAGCCAGCACAAGCGCGATAATGTAGATGGCCACTGAAATTTTGCCTTTCGTGTCGTTGCCGATCGATTCCGCCAAAGTGGAATTTGTTCCGTGGTGGGCAATGAGCGTTTTTGTCAAAATGGTGTAGGCGATCGCGGCCAGCAATAACACCGTGCCATACAGAGCCACCGTCCACGGCGCAAAATGGTTTTCTCCCATCCAGTCGGTCGCGAAAGGTGTCAGCGACAACCAAAACAGCAAGTGGAGATTCGCCCACAGTACGCCGCCGGTCACGTGCTGGGTGGCATGCAAAAGATGATGGTGGTTATTCCAGTAGATGCCGACGTAAACAAAGCTCATCACATAGCTGAGAAAAACCGGTAGCAGCGGTCGTAAATCACCCAACGTGCTTCCGTGAGGCGGTCTTATTTCCAGCACCATGATGGTGATGATGACCGCGATCACCCCGTCACTGAAAGCCTCCATTCGCCCCTTGTTCATCGGGACTCCTTTTGCTCGAATCGAGATACGTCAGCCCAGAAATTCAATCCAGATCTGTGCCGCAGGCGACGTTGCGGGAAGTTTAGAGCAGATTTCGCTGTTTGGCGTCCGAATAAGGTTTGTCCTGGGTGGATGCTGTTGGTCTGGCAATATAGGTGGACATTCTCCCTCTCTGACCCGATCGCCGGATTCTCTAACAATTTTAGAGTAAGACGATATCTCAGCAGGCCCTGTGATGGCGATCACATAAAACGGTGACATTACACACTGCGCTCATTTTGGTGGTGACAGAGACTAAAGACGAATTGGAGGTGCGTGTGAATCTACTTGAAGAAAAAATTGGAACGATGGTCGCGATCAAGAACGTTCTGTTTGCGACAGACTTCTCGGATGTGTCAGAGGCCGCGCTTCCCTATGTGACGGCTGTAAGCCTACGCTACGGCAGCACGGTGCATGTGGTCCACGTACTACCCGAAGCAGTCGTATTACGACCTGGCGCGCCCGACCCAGCGATGTTCGGATCCATCTACGAAGAGGCGCATAGCGGAGCGCAAGAGAAAATACAGCAACTGTCAAAACAACTCAAGGGCTTCCCCCATAAAACCTATGTTCGCCATGGAGAAGTGCTTGACGTAATGAAGCAGATTATCGAGGAGCAGGAGATCGATCTGCTGGTCCTGGGGACGCATGGGCGCACTGGACTCGGCAAGCTGCTGATGGGATCAGTGGCAGAGCAAATTGTCCGTCAGGCAAATTGCCCGGTCCTGACTGTGGGGCCTGGAGTACCGGTGACCGAGAGAGTTCGGAAATCACGCCATGAGCGCGATCTTCCTCCCGTCCAAGTGAAATTCGGGAACATTCTTTACGCGACCGATTTCAAGCCTGACGTGGTCGAGGGATCTTCTTACGCAGTTTCGCTGGCGCGCGAATTTCAGGCGCACTTAACCTTACTACACGTCATAGATGATTTCGGCGAGAACCTCCATGACCGTCCGGGCCCGATCGAGACCGCCTTGGTTAAGCTGGAAGAACTGGTGCCTGATCGAGAGGGGTTGCGATACGCGCCGGAGTTTGTCGCGGAGTACGGCGCACCCGCTGAACTGATCTTGAAGATTGCTAATGAATATGAGGCAGACCTGATTATTTTGGGCGTCAGGCCGACATCCTCGAGCGGTGCAGTGACTCACTTCGGTGGCTCGGTCGCTCACAAGGTTGTGGCCGGCGCGAATTGTCCAGTGCTGACCATTCGAAGGTGAATATATATTCGTTTTGAAAATGTGGGGACAGCCGCCCTCTGCCGTTCTTGCTTTTTACTGTCAGTGGTGCAGATGACATCTGACACCACTTGGCGAGCAAGCTCGCCCGGACAGCCGAGGGCGGTTGTCCCCACGTGGTTGGTGGTGTGCCCAGCCTGTTAAGCAATCCAAATATTGTTTAGGGCTTAACCGAATGAGCGGTGGCGAGGGTGTCGGGACGCTGCAACCATTTGGTCTTTTCGCAGTAATCGTAAAGTTCGTTCCTGAACTTTGGATCTGCAATCTCAATCAGCGCCTTCGCTCTTTCGCGAATTGATTTCCCATGCAAATATGCGACTCCATGTTCAGTGACTACATAACGGACCAGGCCGCGTGATGTGACTACGCCTGCTCCCGGGCTGAGCATGGGAACGATGCGAGAGATAGTGCCGGCTTTGGCGGTGGACGAGATGGCGATGATCGGCTTGCCGCCTTTAGAGCGCGATGCCCCGCGCAGGAAGTCCACTTGTCCGCCAATGCCGCTGTAGAACTGGTTTCCGATGGAGTCGGAGCAGACCTGGCCGGTCAAGTCCACCTGCAACGCAGAGTTGATCGCGACCATGTTGTCGTTACAGGCAATCCGCGCAGGATTGTTAGTGTAAGCGGTTGGACGAAACTCGAAAATCGGATTGTTGTCTACGAAGTCGAATAGCGTTTTGGTTCCCAGTGCAAAGCCCACTATGATCTTGCCGGGCTTGAAGTTTTTCCGCGCGCCGGTCAGCACACCCGCATTAATCAGCGGAATCACGCCTTCTGAAATCAATTCACTGTGAATGCCCAGGTCTTTACGGTCCATGAGGAACGGAAGGACCGCGTCAGGAATTCCGCCGATCCCGGTTTGCAGGACGGCGCCGTCTTCAATGAGGCCCGCTACGTGGCGCGCGATTGCTACGTGCATGTCAGTGACCACTGGCTTCTTGAGTTCGCATAGCGGCCGTGACGATTCCACCACCGCATCTATGTCACTTACATGAATAAAACTATCGCCGTAGGTTCTCGGCATATAGTTATTGATTTGCGCGATCACGTAACGGGCACACTTGGCGGCGGTCAGCGTGGTATCCACGCCTACGCCAAAACTGCAAAAGCCATGGGAATCCGGCGGCGAAACTTCGACCAAAGCAACATCAATCGGCATCGCGCCGGTTTCGAAGAGCTCTTCGATTTCGCTGAGATAAATCGGAGTGTAGTCGGCGCGGCCGTCGTTGATGGCCTCGCGAACGTTGGCGCCGATAAAGACAGCATTGTGGCGGAAGTGTCCAGCCATGTCGGGCGCAACGTAGGGAGCGGCGCCCATGGTCATCATGTGCACGATCTCTACGTTGCGAACTTCGGGGCCGCGGCGCATCAGCGCCTCGACTAGCGTCTCCGGCTCGGCACAGCCGGGCTGGATGTAAACCCGCATGCTTGATTCGACGAAGCGCAAAGCCTCGTCGGCGGTGCGAAGTTTTCGAGAATAATCAGATTCCCAGTTCACGGATTGCTCTCCTACGCAGTAGCTCTGGCAGCTTCGATATCCATCTCGGCGCGAGCCTTCTCATGTCCAATCGCAGCATAGTAAATGGCGCGATCAAAAAAATGATCCAGGAGTTGCAGCATTTCGAGCTCGCCAAAAGCTTCCACCGGGCGCTGAACTTCAGACTGTGTTTTGAGGAACTCCCACAGGTTATCCTTCGTCAGCACAATCGCCCACGCCACCTGACTAAAGGGCACATTCTGCTTTGCCCGGCAAGCGCCGATGCGAAGGTATCGTTGTTCGAGGTCAAATTCGTCTTTAGTCATGAGCCAGTCGCCCAGGTGACGGTAGATTTCGAGAACGCGGCCTTTCAAGTCCTCAGCTGGAACCCGTTCATACTCGATGGTCGCTTCGGAATTCTGCACGCGAGTTAGGAGGCAAGCCGCAAGTTCAGTGGAGTGATTTTCGATGAGGCGGACCAGGCGGTAAAGAGTCATCATGGCGATCTCCTGTTGCTGGTTCTAGTGTCGGTGAACACGCAAAACCGGGCGATGATGAATGCCACATAGGGGTGTGATTGTAATCACAGTCGCTTACGGCGCGGCGGACCAGCGGGGACGGTTAGTTTGAATTACTGATCTGTTCCGCTGGCTCGGACGTTGGCGGTTCAACCTTTCGCTGCGCCAGGTATTCGTACATTGCGAAGCGCGCGTCGGCATCGTGTTGCGCCTCGGCCCACAGGTGCTTAGCATTTTCGGGATTGCTCTCGGTCAGCATCTTGAAGCGGGTTTGCTGATCGAGGAACTCGCTGACTTTGCGGGTTGGCGTTCTGGAATCAAGCGTCAGCGGATTCTTGCCGATGAGTGCATACTCCGGATTGTAGCGGTATAGCAACCACTGACCTGACTCCACCGCCGTCTTCTGAACTGACATTGCTGTCGCCGGGTTAAGGCCATGCGCCAGGCAGTGCGAATAGGCGATGATCAGGCTGGGGCCCTCGTAGGCTTCGGCTTCAAGAAAAGCTTTAAGTGTGTGCTCGTCTTTCGCGCCCATGGCCACACTTGCGACGTAAACATTGCCATAGGTCATAGCCATCAGGCCGAGATCTTTCTTGGGTCCCGGTTTGCCGCCGGCGGCAAACTTAGCCACGGCTCCCCGAGGCGTTGACTTGGAGGCTTGACCGCCAGTGTTCGAATACATTTCGGTATCGAGCACCAGAACATTTACGTTGCGTCCACTGGCGAGCACGTGATCAAGGCCGCCGTAGCCAATGTCATACGCCCAGCCGTCGCCGCCGATAATCCACACGCTCTTCTTTACCAGAAGATCAGCGACAGCAAGCAGCTGCCTGGCCTCGACTGAACTATTTGTTACCAGACGATTCTTCAGCAATGCCACGCGTTCGCTCTGCGAATGGATGTCCGACTCGTCTTTCTGGAAAGATGTGAGCAATGGTACCGCGAGGTCTTCGCCGATCATTGGCGCCAGCAGTTTCACTAGCTCGCGCGCGAATTCAGTTTGCTTGTCGATGGAGACGCGAAACCCGAGGCCAAACTCGGCGTTATCTTCGAACAGTGAATTCGCCCATGCGGGGCCACGGCCTTGGGCATTCTTTGACCACGGTGTTGTGGGCAAATTGCCACCATAAATCGATGAGCATCCGGTGGCATTTGCAATCAACGCTCGATCGCCAAATAGTTGTGATACCAGCTTGAGATAAGGCGTCTCGCCGCAACCGGCGCAGGCGCCAGAGAATGTAAACAGCGGCTCCTGAACCTGTTGCTGCCGGATGGTTGAAGCTTTTATTTTTCGCCGGTCAAGCTCGGGGATATTCAGGAAAAACTCCCAGTTCTCGCGTTCGAATACGCGCAGCGCAGGCTGCGGCGCCATATTGATCGCCTTCAGATGCGGTTCCTTCTTATCTTTGGCTGGGCAAATGTCCACGCAGATCCTGCAACCGGTGCAATCTTCCGGCGCAACCTGAATGGTGTATTTCATTCCCTGCCATTCTCTGTCGCTCGCGTCGGTCGCCTTGAAGCTTGCAGGCGCATTGGCCAGGTGCTCAGATTCGTACACCTTGATCCGCATTACTCCGTGCGGGCAGACCATGGCGCACTTGCCGCACTGGATGCAGGTTTTCGCGTCCCACGCAGGAATTTCGAGCGCGATGTTACGCTTCTCCCACTTGGAGGTGCCGGTCGGATAGGTGCCGTCGGCAGGGAAAGCGCTCACAGGAATCAAGTCGCCGTGGCCGGCATAGATGGTGCCGAGCACATCGCGCTCATACTTGTTCGCCTCCGCGGAAAACGGTGGCGGAATTTCTATCTGACTCGTTGCCGTCTCGGGGATGCTCACCTCAAAGAGGCAGCTCAGGGTTTCATCCACCGCGTGCAAATTCTTTCGCACGACTTCTTCGCCCTTCTTGCCGTAGGTGAGACGGATCGACTTGCGAATGGCCTCAATCGCCTGCTCGCGGGGCAACACTTGCGAGATGGCAAAAAAACATACTTGCATGATGGTATTCATGCGTGATCCCATGCCGGTTTCACGGGCGACCTTATAAGCATCGATTACGTACAACCTCGCTTTTTTAGCGATCAGTTGTTCCTGCATTCGCCGGGGCAGGTGATTCCAGACCTCCTCGGCTCCAAATGGGCTATTAAGGAGGAAGACCCCGCCCGGTACGAGCGGCTCCAGCATGTCGTAGCGCTCGAGAAATATCCATTGATGGCAAGCGACGAAGTTCGCTTTCGAGATCAGGTAGGTGGAGCGGATGGGTTGCGGCCCGAAGCGCAGGTGAGAAACCGTCATCGCGCCGGACTTTTTTGAATCGTAGACGAAGTAGCCCTGCGCGTAATTGCCGGTGTTTTCACCGATGATCTTGATTGAATTCTTATTCGCGCCGACGGTGCCGTCTGCGCCCAGACCGTAGAATATCGCGCGCACAACATTGTCGGGTTCGATGGAAAATTCAGGATCGTAATCGAGGCTGGTGTGGCTGACGTCGTCGTTGATGCCAATTGTGAAATGGTTCTTCGGTTGATCGGCGGCAAGATTTGCGTAAACCGCTTTCACCATCGCGGGAGTAAATTCTTTGGACGAAAGCCCATAGCGCCCCCCTACAATGCTCGTGTGGCGGCGGGCGTCCACGTCCGCCCAGGGGAGCTCCGCTCCGCTACCCCGGACGTGGACGCCCGGGGCTACATGGGCATCGCCTTCATAGACTGCATTCACCACATCCAGATACAGGGGCTCCCCCGCCGAGCCCGATTCTTTCGTTCGATCCAGCACTGCGATCTTTTTCGCGGTAGCCGGAAGCGCTTCGAGAAAATGCTCTACCGAGAAAGGCCGGTACAGATGTACTTTCAACAGGCCAACTTTTTCTCCATGCGCGTTCAAGGACTGAACTGTTTCTTCTGTGGCTTCAGCGCCCGATCCCATCATTACGATTACGCGCTCGGCATTCGGATCGCCCACATAGTCGAACAGGTGATAGGCTCGGCCTGTGATCTGCGCAAACTTATCCATCGCCGCCTGCACTTTTTCGACGCATGCGGCGTAGTAAGGATTGGCGGCCTCGCGGCCCTGGAAGAACACATCGGGATTTTGAGCGGTGCCGCGCAGTACCGGGTGATCAGGAGATAGCGCACGCTGCCGATGCTCCAGCACGCGATCAAGGCTGATCATGGCTCGCAAATCGTCGTCGCCGAGCATTTCAATTTTGTTTACCTCGTGCGAAGTGCGGAAGCCGTCAAAAAAATGAAGAAAAGGAATACGGGATTGGAGCGTGGCTGCGTGCGCGATCAGCGCCATGTCCATCGCTTCCTGTACGGAGTTTGAACACAGCATGGCGAATCCCGTAGTCCTGCAGGCCATCACGTCCGAGTGATCGCCAAAAATCGACAGGGCATGCGCAGCAATGGTGCGGGCAGTCACGTGAAAAACCGCTGGGGTAAGTTCGCCCGCAATTTTGTTCATGTTTGGGACCATTAAGAGCAGGCCCTGCGACGCGGTGAACGTGGTGGCCAGCGCCCCGGTCTGCAACGCGCCATGAACTGCGCCTGCGGCGCCACCTTCACTCTGCATTTCGACTACTTGAGGAACGGTGCCCCAAATGTTGGGTAGGCGTTCCGAGGACCACTGATCGGCCCATTCGCCAATGGGCGAAGACGGAGTGATGGGGTATATGGCAATTACTTCGCTTAGGCCATAAGCAACTTTGGCGACCGCTTCATTGGCGTCGAGCGTCTTGAACTTGCGTTCCATGGGAAAGCCTTTCGATACAACTAAGAGTTTGAGGCATGGCGAGCGCAGTGTCGGCAACCGCCGTCACTCGGAGGTGTGCGTCTGATCACACTTCGGGCGTATTGTTATCAGCGATTTAGAACGACCATTAAGGCTTGAGCGGGAAGGTTATAGATCTATTGACGCTCGAACACTGCGCGGATCTTTCAGCTGATGCAAACGGAACCCGAGTTTCTTGGCGACGCTTTGCATGAGCGTATTGTCGCGCAGCATCTCGGCGGTAATTCGATGGATGCCCTGGGCCGGTGCCGCCTGCAGAAGGCGTTTCAATAACTCCGTGCCTAACCCGCGCCCCTGGTAGTCGTCAGAAACCAAAGCCGCAATCTCTGCGGTCTTGCCATCGGGAAGTTTGCTGAGCCGCCCCACTGCCAATATGCGTTGCACGCTTGAATTCGGATCGGTATGAACTGCGACCAGAACAGTTTCCTGCTGCGGGTCGGCAAAACAGATTCGCAGCAGACGCTCGTGTTTTGTGCGGGCCTTGAAACTCAAGGATTCAAAATAACGCATGTATACCGAACGGCCGGAGAGCCCCTCATGAAAAGCAATCATGAAAGGCTCGTCTTCCGGCCGGATGGGGCGAATCGCGACCTGGGTCCCGTCGCGCATCGTCCACCAATCCGTCGTCACCGCAGTGGTTGGTCTTCCGCCATTGAGACGTTCACTTTGCATTGCTACCAGTTGCGATGACATAGCTTACACTCATCTCGCGGTTAAAGTTTCGCCCATTTCAGCCTTCGAAGCGGGTGCCTGCACGCGAGGATCGAATGTCTGCGTCACGGCCAGCGCGCGTGAAACCAGGCAAAGCCGTTTGGCTTTTTCCATCAAATGCTCGGCATGCATACGATCTTCGTGACTGGAAATTTTCACCGTGGGTCGAATCACAATTTCGCTGAACATGTAACCCGACTCGGATTTGTTAACGCAGCCCTGAACTTCGACTTCAAGGTCGGTGAAATGAAAGCTGGAGCGCTCCGCTAGAGCGTGGAATGTGCTGGTGAAGCAACTGGCCACAGCGCTCAACAGCAGGTCCTCGGGAGACCATCGGCCCTGCACACCGCCAAATTGTGGTGGGGTGGTGAAATGAATGGCGTTCGGCGCCGAATCAGATTTAACCAATCCAGTTTTTCCTGATGCCCACCAAGCTACTACCCGATACGTGTGCTCGTTTTCCATAATCAAACTCCTTTTAGACGTCTCTCGCATAAGTGCTCGTGTTACGAACTTAAACTGGAAATCTGGAATGTGACCGTTATGTATGTTTCCACCTCGACCGGCGCCCCATTCAGCAGATAGGGTCGATAACGCCATTGTTTGACGGCTTCGATGGCGGCGGGCACCAATATCGGATGCCCCTTGACAACTTCTAACTCGGTAATCGTGCCTTCTCTGCTGATGATTGCCTTAACCAGAACCACGCCAGCGACCCGCGCGCTTAGCGCAAGCTTCGGGTAAGTTGGCTCGATCTTGCTGATCACCATTCCCTGGGTCATGCCTTGTGAAATGCGAATCCGCTTCACTGGTTCAATTCTCGGGATGATGGCGGTGGAGCTGGCCGAGGAGCTGATAATTCCGCCGATAACTCCGCCTAGTTGACCGCCGGGAATGCCTCCCGGAATTCCTCCGATTACCCCGCCCGACATTGCCGCAGGTGGCGACTCTTCTTCGCGAATCATCTCTACCTTTCGCGGAATTCTTGAGGGGGTGCGAAGCTGGCCGGTGTTGAGCACGTCGGTTTGCGCAATCTTGACTACTTGCGCGACAGCCGGCGGCGGAGGTGGCGGAGGCGGAGGCGCCGTTACCAACATTGTGAGTAACTGTTGCGTGGGCAATGCCTCCGTAAACATCAACGGCAGAATTAATAAAACTCCGATAATCACGCATTGAAATGCAAATGAGAATGTGGTCGCCATCCCGCGGCGGCGCTGCTCCGGCGCTGCCGACTCTAACAAAATGTCAGAAAACAGAGCCGGTTGGTTGGGCAAGCTCCTAGGCGGTGGTGGGGTTGCCACAATCGCTATTTGTCTCGTTCCTCCGGGCTCCTTTACTTGAGGTTGTTCGATCTCTAAGAGTGTTGGCATCGGGCCCTCCTGCAGTTGGACGCCTATGTTTCAAAGCGATTTTCACTTAGCAGGGGTGCACAAGGCGATGTGCGGGGTCACGCTTTCCGGTGATTCCAATCACAATTGGGTATATGACTACAACTGCCTAGAGGCACTAATCCGAGGTATTGACCAAGGAGCATAATGAAAATGTAATTAGATTGTGACTAGAGAAGGGGCGAAGGGCAGGTAGTAACCCATGCGTTCTTGTTTCCTGCGGGTGTGTGGCGTCCTAATGTGCGGCTGCTTAGTATTGTTAGGTAAGAGCATCGCTCAAGTGGCACAAGCAAACAGTGCGCTCAACCCACGTTTTCGCGCATCTAGCCGCCTGGTGCTGGTGGACGTTGTTGTCACTAACCAGAGAGGTGAATTTGTCCGCGACCTCAAATCTGCCGACTTCAGCGTGCTCGAGGACGGCCGTCTGCAAACCATCGCAGGATTTACGCCTCATTCAAGTACCGAGGTCATAACTAAGAATTCGCATCCTCCACTACCCGAGCATCAATTCACGAACTACAACGCCCCGCCTCCCGGTCACCCGATCACCATCGTTCTGCTCGATATGCTTAACACTGTTATTGAAGAGCGACCGTATGCGCGGCAGCAGATGATCAAATTCCTCAGCTCCCTTCCGGCGGGACAGCCGGTGGCGTTATTCACCCTGGGTGGAAATCTAAAAATGCTGCAGGGGTTCACGCAGAGCCCCGACTCATTAGTTGCAGCGGCCAAGGCGCTGCTGGATAAGAATGAAAGCGCTCGTCTCAACACTTCGGAGGAGGATTTAGAGAACGCGGAATCCATGGATGCGGAGTTTGCAGCGATGACTCTCGGCCGTGCACGGACAAAGCTGGCAGAAGAACTGCAAAACGAAGAGGTATATCAGCTCGACGTGCGCGTACACACCACACTTGAGAGTTTGCGAATGCTGGCGCAGGCTGTTGCCGGATACTCCGGACGGAAGAATCTGATTTGGCTGTCAGCCGATTTTCCCGTGGGCCTTCAGCAGAGCCTTCTTCAAAGTCCTTCAGCTCAGAAAGAGAATTACGACAGAGAGATCCACGAGGCTTCCGCGGCATTGTCGTCCGGGCAGATCGCGGTGTATCCGATCGACGTTCGCGGATTGGAGTCTGCCGAGATGGATGTAACTCTTCGAAGTGCTCCGAGCGGCGCGCAAAGGGCACGACGGATCGATACCCAGTGGAGCACGCAGTCCGCCATGAAAAACATCGCGGACCAAACCGGCGGAGAAGCTTTCTATAACCGCAACGATCTGGCAGACGCGATGCGACGGAGTCTCGATGAGGGCACGAATTATTACACGCTGGCGTATGTTCCCCTGAACCACGAATGGAATGGAAGCTACCGAAAGATCGACGTAAAAGTTGCGGTCGCGGGTGCAAAGACTCGTCATAGGAGCGGCTATTACGCGCTGCCTGAGACGCCTCGGGATGCCGAGGCTGCCGACCAACTGCTGGTGGATGCAATGCAGCGCACAGTTCCAGAGAGCACCAGACTGTTGATGAAAGTAGATGTGCTTCCTCCGAACGGAGACCGAAGATCGCTGAGCATTGATTTTGCGGTGGTTGCGGCAGATCTCGATTTCGCGGATGGGCCTGATCAGCGGAAGAATGCTGTCGTGGAGTTCACTGCCGTCGCGCTCGACAAAAACTGGAACGCAGACGGGATAGCATCGAAGACCATAGACGCCAGCTTGCGGCCGGAGACTTACCAACGCATACTCCGTGCAGGCTTTCCAGGACATCTCGATCTCGACGTCAAGCCCGGAAAATATATATTGCGCTTGGGAGTGATGGATCGTCACAGCCAGCGGATTGGAACGCTGGATGTTCCGTTGGAAGTACCGGCGGAAGGTCGTCCGCATCCTGAGTGAAGAAATCTTCCAAATGCTTAAGCGGCAAGAGATATGCCTCGACGAACAAGTAAAGCCCGATCGCAAAAACCCGAATGCCAGCGCTGCCTACGTGATCACACTCATTGACCCCGGAAGCCACATCTTGGATGTAATCGTGTGATGACATCAGGGATGGTGACCGCTTTGGAGGAAAAGCCCTGCTTTACCAGATTCGTCAAGCAGGGCTTCTGATGTGAAAAGAAAACTAAACCAGCATTATTTCCCGCCACAATTTAATGGTTGCGGCGCCGAAAGCGCGGTCAGCGCAGTTTCATTGGGATAGCTGTACGCGTTGTGGAGTGCGGTCGAGGGTGACTGGAACTCAAACCACGGCACCAGCGCCTCGGTCTGAGGGTGATAGGAGATTTTGCCAATCGTGACTGGATAAGTCGGATTGGGCAGATCCTCAATGACATCACCTACTTCCAAGATGTCCTGGCACTGCCCGGCTGGATTGAGCCAGAACGGTGTGATGTTGTGAATTCCATCGTAGCCAACAAATGGATCATTGAATGTCTCCGCGATCTCGTGGCTATGAGCGGTTACATCCTGGAAGCAATTTTCTGGGTCGGTCGTAGCGCAAGATGGGTCGGCGAACAAACCCGGGCTGATCCAACTGGAGTAATTGAAAACGTAAGCCCTGGTCCGATTTCCGTTCCTGGAGTCTCCAGGTTCGAAATCAACAGAGTGGAATCCCAGGACACAGCAGTCGTTGGGGTTGCCATTGTCGTACAAATACGTATTTGGGAACATCAGCGTGGAAATGTCATGCGTGGTCATCGAACCAGAAATCTCGGCTTGACCGATGACAGTGGAGTTATCGGGAGGGGCAGTCGGCGGGAACAGTTCGTTGCTGAAGATGCTGTGATCAACCAGAACGAATGCGCAGCAACTGCCGTCGTTATTGAGAGCAAAGAAATACGTACCTTCAATTAGAGCCATCGTCTGGCCCTTTTTCAGACTGGCCGTAAGAAGAGTGTGCCAGTTGGCATGCTCGGTAGCTCTGGCGCCAGCCTGGGCCCGCATCTCTGCGTCTGTGATTTGCGTAGGCACGGGGCTACTAGTGAAGGTGGATGACTTGAACACCGGGCTGTTTAAGAAAGGTTGAACGAATTGCTGCGGCCGAGAGATTAGTCGAACGCTCTTCCCGAGTTGGCTGGCGGTGCAATGCGGACAATTTGAGGTATTGGTGACGACCCAGCGGGGAGTGCCGTCAGCATTCAGCATGTTGATAGTCACAGGAATTACCGGAGCATTGAAGACCGTAGATGTGTTGCTGGCAGGCGGTTTTCCGACTAGGCTAAATTGCCAGATGTCACGAGAAGTGCCGTCAAAATATATGCCTTTTTCCTTGAAAAAGTTGTTGTTGTTGATCACCGTGTCCAGGCATTTAAGTGCGAAGGATTGAGGCGCGCACGAAGTTGAATTTGCAGTCGTCTGAAGCGCAAGGCTGGCGGCGTTGGGAATTTTTTTTGCTGGGTGAACAGACGCTGGAGTTATTCGAGAATATTTCACCGGCTTGCCACGCAGGAAGGTGTTGGGAAGCGCATCTTTTGTGGAATTAGTTTGTGTGGCAGTTTGAGCTAATGCGGTGACACAAAACAATGTCACGAACAGAAACCAGGGAGCGGATTTCTTCATACATTCTCCTTAGAAGACCTGGGATTTTTCGACCTTCAGCGGGACTGGGCTACTTGCAGATTAGGAACCAAACCCGGAGCGGGAAATCAGTATACCTGAACCAACGGCCCCGCAAGGGTTTTCATCGAACACTCTGAGAAATTTTGTTGGAATTGCTTGTGCCCCAAAAGGCAAACCTTTTAGTTGTCTCAAGGTCGGTGCATTTTTTGAAGCCAACCGTCGTCAATGGCGTTAAAAAAAGGGCTGCAGTAGACTTTCCATCCAGCTTGCCCTGAAAGAAAATGTTCCGTCGGCTAAGGTTTTAAGGAAACCTTCTCAATCGGTCAACTGGTGATAAATCTCTATATCACTCAAAACCCCATTTCCCGAGGTCAATGAGTGTAATCGCCTTCCATGAGAAGGCCGGTCGGAGTCAAGTGAGTTCTTTTCTCGTTTTGCTAGACAAGGTTTTTCTCTCCAGCCGAGTTTAGCCACTGTCGCCATGCTTCCATCCGCACTCTCGAGGAGCGATTGGTTTTCGCTCAGTGCATGTTGGGCGTTCTCGTTTCAGCAAGAAGGTCAGTGCGATCAGCGTGCCCACTCCCTTGATCTGCTTCAGCAGTGCCACCTGCGGATAGCTCTGTTGCGCCAGCTGCTCGATGCGCTCGTTGTACTCGCTTGTGCGTCATCTCGCCGAAGACTTCGCGCAATGCTTTCCCATTCGTGCGAACTCGCTGCTCCAGTTGTATCTGGCCGGATTCGTCCAGCACGCAGTACCAGCTGTTGCAATCGCCCAGGTCCAGCCCGACGGTTAACTTCTGTTGTGAGATTTTTCTGCTCTGCTTCACTGCTACGGTGCTAACCTTCTTCATTGCCGGTCTCCTTTATCTCTTGTGCTTAGAGCACGTTGATAACTTGGGAGCCTACGGCATCCCGTCCGGAGACCGGCCTTCTCATCTCATCTGGTTTCAACAACTACGGTGCATCCTCGGAAAATGTAGTGCAACTTGGCGGAGGAATCAGAACAATATGTCTGTGCCGCATCGAAAAAGGGTTAGTAGTTTCAAGTTATCTTCCTGTCTAAAGACAATCGTTGAATGCTTATGTGTGAACGCGCGATGCTCGGGAATTCAGGATCTTCTCTGCATTTGTGCGATATACCTTCCGTAGTATTTCGTCCGGAAGTCCGAAACCATTCAGGCTCCAGTGGTAGCCGAACATGCCGTGTTCGTAGAAGTGCTCGTCGGAAGTTTCGAGAATTCTGAAGGTGACTCGGTACATCTCCTTTTCGAATCCCATGTCAGTTCCGTAGAGCAAACGATCGGCATACTCTGCATAAAATTTCGCAGAAAAGCGGGGAATGGGAGCTGTTTCTGCGTATCGGGCGGCAATATCGGCGTACAAGTTGGGATGTCTCTCAAGCACCTGCCCCAATCGCGCCAGGTCGTAATCAAGATTGGCAAAGTGGCACGCCATAAAAGTTGTGTTCGAATGCTTTTTGACGGTGCGCTCCAGTATGTCAATCATTCCGGAATGCCTCACAATGTCCGGCTGATTGTCCAGCCGCCAGTGGAAGGCATTCATCAGTCCGTCGTTGGTGTTGTCCATCGGTTCGTACATCCAGATGGGATCGGCAACATGAATACTCACCGGCAGACCCAATTGTCCGCAGCGTTCAAACAGGGAGTCCATGCGCGCATCGTCCGGGTGCATGCCAAAAGCATTTATTGAGCTCGAAACCAACCCTTTGCCTTTGTCGTGGAGTTCACCAACTCCGCCTGCGCCTGCCTGATGACACTTTTCCAGTGCGCGTATCGCCTGAGGGCCGAATCCAGGCTGGTCGTAGCCGCTGTAATCAAAGCCGCACCAGATCTCGAAACGTCCGGGATACGCAGAAAATTTCCGCTGAACATCGGTAAAGTTTTGTCCCGAGGTTTCGGTAAGAAGGATGGTCTTCTCGACTCCGACCTCATCCATATTCTTGACCCACTCTGCGATTTCTTCTGGCGTCTTGGCGTAGGCGTGGGAATGCATATCAATGATCGGGTATTTCGCCTTGGGAACTTGGGTGATGGGAATTTTGTAGAGGGATTTTGGCCGGTAATTTTTCAGCAGTATCGTTTCGGGCGAGGCATGTTCGGGTGCTTTTTCGGCATTTGATGAGTTAGCCGCCTGTTGATCTGCCAAATTGGACACGCTCCAGGCGGGTGTAACACCCGTCGCCAAACTGGCCGCGCCAACCGTCTTCAAGAAGGAACGACGTTTCATAACCCTCCTCTATATATATTTTTCAGGTGTCAGACTGACCAAACTTACTGTGGGCGCACTTCCACAAGGAGATTTCCGTCGAAATCAACCGGTAAATGCGCGCTATGTCGCGACACTGTCCCGTAGTTCTTTCCTGTCACGTAGTCCACAACGCTGTAGTTGCGGTCTTCAAGGCCGCGCAATTCAACTGTCCCTTTCCAGTGCTTAGCGAAAAAGGCGTAGTACATCGTCTGGTCTTTGCGGATTGCATGAGTCTCGGGCAGATCGAAGCCAATGTCATAGAGTTGCCCGAGGTATTCCCCTCGGGACAACATTTTGTCGTGATAGATGCGAAGCCACTTTTCAAATTCTTTTTCGCGCGACGCAGTCAGATCGGATTTTCCGTGCTTTGTGACCAAAGACGGGAGGACAAACTGTGTGCCCACAACTCCCCCGACGCCTACAGTTGAGGCAAAGTCATTGCCGCCATCGCTCAGTTCAACGTGATCGCCGAAGAATGGAATGTTATCTCCCATTAGGGCCTTCAGAGTTTTCCCTTTGGAGCGAACCTGAAAAGAACTTTCCGGGTCGGAAGCCACTGACATATTGAAGTGCGGCATGGTGAAAAAAGAAAATGCAGTGCCGCAAGGGCAGAACTCCACCAGGGCGCCAGGTTTCACAGATTGCGCTGTTTGGTAAATTGCTTTGAAAAAATCCGGCAAGGCCTCTACCGATTCCTCCGGCTGCACGTGATGGTGAGCAGGGTTGTAGCAAGCCGGAACACCGTTCATGTCCTGGCCATCGAGCTTCAATCCATCAAATCCCCAATCTACTAAGATTTTTTTGACCAGAGCCCTGTGATGCTCCACGACCCGCTGGTCCGCCGGGCACAAGTAATAAGAGTTCCACCAGGAAACTTTTCTTTTGGAACCGTCACGGTTCAACAACTCGTAGTCGGGGTGCTCACGGAGCAGTTCAGAGGTTGGTACAGCGCTCAGCGGCGACCACCAGAGTTGGGCTTTGAATCCTTCCTGGTGAATGCGATCCACCAAGGCCTTCATGTCAGCATCTCCGTGGGGGAATTTCTTGGGATCAAGTTGCCAGTCGCCAACATTGTTTTGCCAACCATCATCGAGCGTCACCCATGTGAAACCCAGGCGCTTCACTGTCGGAAGCGAGTCATACACCTGCTGAGGCTGAACTGTTCGACCGTATCCCCACGCGCACCAGATTGCACCAAAACCGTCGTCAGGAGCTTTAGCCATCTGAAAACCTTGTTTCGTCATGAAGCGCCGGTAGTCAGTCAGCGTGCGGAAGTAGTCTCCCTGGTGGACAGCGACGAAGGTGCGAAAAGTATGGAAACTTTCGCCGGGGCTTAACGAGATAGCTTTGCTGAAGCGTACGGCAATCCTGGCATGGGCTGGATCCGGCATCGACACGGGCAAGGAAACCAGCTTGGGACGAAGCTCGACATGTCCTACAGCAATTCCGACATCACGACGCCAGAGGTCGACGATCGGCGTGCCACCACCGTAGTCACTGGCGTTCATGCCTTGATAATTGTCTTGCTGAAATTTTGCATGCAACGGCAAGATCCAGTTAGGACGTTTCTCATAAGAGCCGCTTTGGTATGACCAGAAAGCCGGCAAACCTGCGCCGCGCTGCGCGTTGACTGTATATGCGTTATTAGTCCAACTTTTGATCTCGACTTTGGATGTTCCGTTATTTGTGTACTGAACATCAAAAAATGCCATCGCCGGAAAGTCGTCATAGATGGTGACTGTGACTTTCTTCGTCAACGTTCCGGCTTTCCCTTCCACGGTGAGTTGGGTTGCATCGCCAAAAGTATCTTTCGTGCGCTGCTGTTTTTGCGACGTCAGCAAAAATCCAGCCCACGTCTTGTCGGTGGTGGTCACAGTCTCAGAGGCAGTGAACGGGCCCATCGGCATCTCTTTTTTGCCGACGCGTGCAACCACTCGGCTCCGTAAATGGTTATCAAGTTCAATGCGGATGTTGCCACCCTGAATCTGAAGCTTGGCCGTGGCGATCTCCGCAGCCGTTACAAGTGAACAAGACGTAAACACAGCGGTGAGAACAATCCAGTACCTGATCGCAATCATGGCTCGCAGTTCCCCTGGTGTTGAACAAACAACATAAAACGAAATGAATGGTAACAGTTCTATTGTTGTTTAGCGTTCACCGCGATGGTAGAGCATTCCTATCTGGCGTGTGCAGGCTTCGCTGACGTGGCGATGGCTCCTGGGAACCACCGTACGGCGTTGTCGTGGTAGAGCTTCCGTAGGACCGGCTCCGGCAACTCGAGACCCTGAAACTTGCGGCCCTTAACCTCAACCGTTTTGTTTGTGGCAAAGAACTTCCAATCGCGGGCATAGGTGTCGTTCCATTCCGCTAGCGCCTTTTCGGTATCGTCTTTCGGCATGACCACCAGATCGGTCCCGTAGAGGACGCGGTCCTGGTATTTGATCAGGAACGCGCGCACTTTGTCGCGCGGCTGCATCATCAGGTACTCAATGCGGGCCGCGGTATCGACGGCAAAGTTTGGATAGCGATCGAAGCGCTTCGCGATCTCATCCACATCCGTTTCCATGCTGCCCAGATGCGCGCCAACTACCCGTAGCTTGGGATTCTCGGCGAGAAGATGATCCCGCGCCGCCAGGATTGCGGCTTTCGAGGGCCACTCGGGATGAGCGTAAGCGTATTCGTCGGGATGCTGCTGGTAGTACGTATAGTCGGGACTGGCGGGGTTTGGGGGCTGCCAGCAAGAATCCGGCTCCGCGATGTGTGCGACTACGGTGCGATGGTGGGCGGCAATAAATTGATAGATGGGTTCGAAGGCAGGATCGTCGGGCATCACATATTTTCCCGCCTTCGATTTCATCTCCATTCCCATGACTTTATAGATCTTCACAGCGATTGCTCCATGCGCGAAGTCGGCACCGAGCTGCTGGACCGTGCGCTGGACGAATCCCGGATCTTCGAAATCGTAAGGGCTGAAGGTAGTACAGAAAAGCGCCCGTCCCGCGGTGGTGTGGACGACCTTGAGCACGTCGCTGCGCTGCGGCTCCAGCCCCTTGCCGTAGGGATCACGGTCATCGATCACCAGGATGTCGAGAACGCGCAGGTTCAGACGATTGAGGAAAGCCCCAAAAGCCGGGTCACCTTTGTAAAGATGAACGTGCACGTCAATCGGTGACAGAGCAGCAAAGCTCGCGAGATCGGCCGCCGGCGGCAAGGCGGTTTTGGTTTCGTATGATGAACCCGAGAGCAGCACCGAGGCGAGCAGTATCAAGCCGGTCAGCGCAGTCGTAGCCAGGGACAGCAACGTCTTCTTCGAGGTTGGGAGCACCAACTTGACCTCCGATTGATTCGGTAAAGCTGATCGCTGTTACTCGTGAGCACGCCTGAATTCTGCCGCGGCGTAATCTTGGATGCCCTTGCCTTCGACTATCGTGACATAACGATCAACTGGTACATCCGCGAATGTCTCGACGCGGCCACTGGGCAACGGCCATCGGATCTCAAGTTTTTCGATCTTAGACCGCGCTCCCAGCCCCAAGACCACGCGCGGATCGTGAGAAGAGAGATAACTTCCCCCGCCCGTCTTTAGGCAGGTGCGCCTTAGGTCGCCCGCTTGCCAGGTTATGCGCGCTCCGATGGCATCGGGATTACAGTTCCTTCCCCACCAGGTGTAAGCCCAGCCAATGGTTGCCTTCAGCCGCCAAGTTCTTCAATATGACCGGTGGCCCATTGTTGACTGTGACAAGAACATCGACCGCGCCATTATTATCGAAATCTCCGACAGCCAATCCGCGCGCGGCAAACACCTGGTTGAAAACCGGACCGGCATGGGAACTAACGTTCTGTAGACCTTTACCGTTGTTATGAAAGAGCAGAAATGGCTCCTGGTAGGTTACTTGGGTGGAGTGCTGCTCGATTCTGTCGTCCGGGTGCCCATTGGCAACGAACAGATCAATCATTCCGTCGTTATCGTAATCGAAAAACTTTACACCCCAGCCGCTCATGAGCCGCGTGGCGGAGCCGATGCCTAGAGGAAATGCCATGTCGTTAAAGGTGAGATCGTGGTTGTTATGGTAGATGGAGTACATCTCGTGATCCACATTGGAGACAAACAGATCCTGCCAGCCGTCCTGGTCATAGTCGGCGGAATCGACGCCCATGCCGGAGCGGGCGCGACCATCTTGACTATAAGCGACCCCGGCCGCTAGGCCGGTTTCTTCGAACTTGCCTTTACGATTGACAAAGAGAAAATTAGGAACAGTGTCATTGGCCACGAACAGATCCATCCAGTTGTCGTTATTGATATCGGTCGCAACCGCTCCCCAGGCTTTCCCGTAAGCCTTACCGATGCCAGTTTCCTCAGAGACATCACGGAACGTGCCGTCGCCGTTGTTATGAAACAAGTAGCTCGGCATCGGCTCATAGACTCGGGGAAGGCAGTAGTAGCGTTCGCCGGTACGAGCGTCGCCGCAAAACTTGTTCTTTGATTTGTCAAAATCGACGAAACGGCACACGAAAAGATCGACTTTGCCATCATTGTCATAGTCGAACCAGACTGCACTGGACGCCCAACCCGGGGCCGCCACCCCTGCCTTATCGGTCACGTCAGTGAAGGTGCCATCGCCATTGTTCCGGTACAGAATGCTGCGGCCGTACTGTGTAACATAGAGATCGGGAAACCCATCAAGGTTATAATCGGCTACCGCAACGCCCATTCCGTAGCCCCCACCAGGCACGCCAGCCTTCTCGGTTACGTCGGTAAACGTGCCATCGCGATTGTTGCGATACAGCGCGTTGCGAAGAGGGGGCTTTGGGTCGAAGAAATCGCAGCGGCCGCTATTGACCAAATAGATGTCCATCCAGCCGTCATTGTCGTAGTCGAAGAAGGCGCAACCGGCCCCGGTAGTTTCAGGCAGGTAGTACTCAGGTGAACGGCCGTTTACGTGTTGCCAGGTGATTCCTGTCGTGCTGGGAGGCAACGGTTCAAACAATGGGTGAGCCGATGGCTGGCCGGCCACATCGAGCAGGCGACGGAACGGAGGACAGGAAACGAATTGCTTGCGGAGAAGCAGCGGGAACGCGCTTAGTGCAGCAAAGAATTGCCTTCGGGTAAAGTTTCCCATCCTCTTGTGCAACGCCTCAATTGAAAATTTTCGTCATACAAATTCGGAGACGCGTGCCGTCGCAGTTCTGACATATTCATTTTTCTTGCACTCGACCCTGTCCCTCTGTCACGGTGTAAAACTTGTCAATCGCGGGGATCGTAACCTCTTCTTTCTTCCCGCTCGGCCACTGGATCTCCATCCTCTCCACGCTTGTACTGGCTCCCAAACCAAAATGCAGCCTTAAGTCAGAACTGGAATCATAACTGCCACCGCTGATCACGTCTTGGCGAATTCTCATTGTTCCCGCCGTGACGAGGACCTTGGCGCCAATGGCATCGCGCGGACTCCCTGGTCCACCGATCAGTTTCAACCCCACCCAGTGATTCCCGTTCTTCACTATGTTGTGCAATAAGGTAGGCGGTGAATCAATATTATTAATCACAAGGTCCATGTGGCCGTCGTTGAAGAGATCAGCGCATGCCACGCCACGCCCGGAAAGCAGATCGGCCAGCCCGCTGCCGGTTGCGGCCGGCACCAGTTCGAAGCGCGAGCCGTGAAGATTCCTAAAGAGCAGCGGCCGCTGTTTATATGTAGTCCCCCAATCGTAATGGTCCGCTTCCGGATACGTATGACCGTTGGCCATGAACAGGTCAAGCCAGCCATCATTGTCATAATCGAGAAAGACGGTTCCCCAGCCTAGAAAGGGGATAGTGGATTCACCGATACGTGCCGGGTACGACACATCCGTAAAGCTATCGTTGCCATCGTTCCGATACAACGTGAAGTTGTCGTCGGAGAAAGTGGTAACGAACAAATCCAACAAGCCGTCGTTGTTGTAATCGCCAATCGCTATTCCCATAGACGCTTGCGCACGACCTTCCTCGTTCAGGGCAAATCCGGAGACATAGCTAACGTCTTCGAATGTCCCATCGCCGCGATTGCGATAGAAATACCGCGGCGTGGAGTCGTTGGCAACAACCAGATCTAGCCGACCATCGTTATCGATATCGGCGAACGCCGTCCCGAGTCCGTAGTCGAGGCTGGGATCAGAAACACCCGCTTTTACGCTCACGTCGGTGAACGTCCCGTCGCCGTTGTTATGGAAAAGATGGTCTGGCTCTCCGGTCAGGCCGCGCGGACCGCACATCACGCTCTGTCCGCGGTACTCGCAGAACTTGCCCTTCATTTGCGGACTGCCCGGTATGGGAGGATTATCAAGATCAAACTTTACATAACCGGCGACGAAAAGATCGAGGCGACCATCACCGTCGTAGTCACCGAAAGTTGCACCCGTGGACCAGCCTCCCAGCGCGACACCAGCTCTTTCGCCGATATCAGTAAAAGTTCCGTTTTGGTTGTTATGGTACAGGCGGTTCTTGCCAAAATTAGTTACGTATATGTCCGGCGAACCCGTCGTTGTCGAAATCGCCTACTGCGACGCCGAATCCCCATCGATCATTGGTCACACCGGCTTTGGCGGTGACATCCGTAAAAGTCCCGTCATGATTGTTATGGAACAGAGCAGCCCGCGGGGCTGGATTCTTCCCCTTAACGCTGTCGAAGCTGCCGCCATTCAGGAGATAAATGTCCGGCCAGCCGTCATTGTCATAGTCCAGAATGGCTACCCCTGAACCCAGTGTCTCGAGAATGAACTTCTTTTGCGGAGTGCCAGACTGGTGCAGGAAACTATCCAAACGGGATTTGACGGTCAGGTCTTCAAACACTACAGGGGCGCCATCCACGAGGTCCCCGGCGGTGATAACACGGTTTTGCTTGTCGCGCACAGGAGAGTGAGGCTTGCCCGTGGCAGCGCCGCCTTGGTCCTGGATCCTGGGCTGGCTTGACATCCCCGACTGATCGTCCTGTGCTGATACGACAATGCCCAGCAACAGTACGCACATCAGCCAAACGAGGCCATACTGCATTGGCTGCAACCGCCAGGCGAATCCAGCCGAGTCCAAATTTCCTTGAGGAAGGCCCAGACTCCCATCCAATACTGCTCTCCTGAACGAAACTCCGCAATTTTACGGGGCGAAAACCGATTGCTTTAACCGGACCGGACGATAATACTAAACTACTATTTCGTTCTTGACAGTGTCGATTTGTTGGGAATAAGCTTTCGAACTGTTACGGATGCTTTCTTTTGCTAATTATTCTTGCTCTTCGTGCATAGGGTCGCTAATGGGGCTGATGCAAAAAGATCACCCCGACCGCTTTCCACGGTCGCAGATAGTCGCTACGCAAAGCGTTTTACGTTAGAGGAGGCAACCTTATGTCGAGTTTAAGACTTGCAGTTAGAGTGTCCGCCATCCTTCTCCTGCTGTGTGCCGGCCTGGTGATCGAAGCCAATCTGGCTTACGCGCAGAGCATAAACGCCAATCTAAGCGGCACTGTCACAGACAGTTCTGGTGCAGTGATCGTGGGCGCGCAATTGACGCTGAGCAACACTGCCAGAAAGTCTATGTCGACCTACCAATCGGATGAAGGAGGGCGGTACGTCTTTCGCGACTTGGATCCCGGCACCTACAACTTGCAGGTCACCAAAACCGGCTTCGAGACTACCGTGCAGACGGGCATTGTACTGACCATCAACGCTTCTGCTCACGCCGACATCACACTGAAAGTTGGTGCAGGAAACCAAAGAGTGGAAGTGCAGGAGAGCACCACATCCCTGGTCAACTATGACAACGCTACTGTTCAGGGTGGCATAGAACCGCAAACCCTGACCGACCTGCCCCTCGCGATTGCCAATGGGAACCAGCGGTCCTCGGCACAACTCGCGGTCCTGCTGCCCGGTGTAAGCACTTCGAGCGGCGGCGATGCATACAATGCCCGCATTAACGGTGGCCAGCAAAGTGGCGACGAAGCTATCCTCGATGGCGCCACTCTGTCGGAAGGCTACCTGAACCAGAGTGGGATGGTAGCAATCCACACTGACTTTCCGGTTTCTCCGGACATGATTTCGGAGTTGAAGGTGGTGACCTCGACCTACGAGCCGCAATACGGGTTTACCACCTCCGGTCAGATCGTTGCCGAGACGAAGAGTGGCGGCACCAGTTTCCACGGCTCCGCCTACGCTTACCTGCGCAATGACGGATTAAATGCCATACAGTGGGGGTTGCCAGCAGGCACGGGCAGAACCTTTGATCATGAGATGGACGCCGGCGCTAACATCGGCGGACCCATAAAGTTGCCAGGATTCAATAAGGGCAAGAACAAGGGTTTCTTCTTCTTCAACTGGGAGCCTTACACGCTGAATGGTGGAGCGACGCGGCCCACACTCACAATCCCCACCCTGAAGGAGCGCTCGGGCGACTTTACCGACAACCTGGACGGTCAATGGGAATTTGATACCAATCTACGACCCGCGGACCGGTCAGCAGTTCAGTTGTAACGGCGTGCTCAACGTGATTTGCCCGAACCTTGAGGATCCAATCGCGAAGGCGTGGCTCGACCAACTGCCGGCGCCAACCAACCCCGGAACGTCTAACAATTACCTCGCTCCCCACGCGGTTCCGAACTCTTTGTATACCGGGTCGGATGCCTATCTGTTCCGTATCGACGACAACTGGGGGGACCTCGATCGCTTCGCTTTCTCGTTCTACCGTAGATATAACAACTCCAATCTGTCATCCGCTCTTCCCACCCAGATTTCAAGCGCACAGGGGCAGCCGGGTCATTCCGGGGTCTATCGATTCAATTGGGAGCACGCATTTTCGGGGAAGACACTCAATCACTTTACGCTTGGTTATCTAGATCTCTATGAGGACATCCTGTCGGCCGATACTGAGTCGACTGTGAAAATGCCAGTCGTGCCGGGCGTGGCCAACACGAGCACGTACCTTCCGACGTTCAATTTTGGCAGCCTGCAATTGGGCGAACCTAGCGGCCCGCCGGGGCACAACATCAGCACGCGTCCGACCTGGGCAATCAACGATATCGTGAGCCGGGTGATGGGAAGCCACACGCTGGTAGCAGGCATCGAGTGGCGCTCCGCTCAGGGAAACGCCAATGGTGGGACCAATCAAGGAGGTACGTTCGGCTTTGGGGGTGTGACTGCCGATAACAACTCGACCGAACCCTCCAATCCTAATGCTGATTTCTTTATCGGCGCAGCCAGCACCGCCAGCGTGAGTTATTACAATGTGCCGGCGATCTATGTGCGGCAGACAGCATGGGCGGTCCATTTTGGCGATACCTGGCGCGCTACTCCCAAGTTGACGCTAGCTTACGGACTTCGCTGGGACATGGAAACTCCGACCCGGGAAAAATATAACCATTCTTCATTTTTCGACCCAACTTTGCCCAATCCCGACGCGGGCGGACTTCTGGGAGCCATGGCCTTCGCCACCTCCAGCAGACCATACCCAGAGCATCTCGATCATGCGGGGATAGCGCCTCGCCTGGGTGTAGCCTACGCATGGAAACAGAACACGGTCATTCGTGCCGGATACGGCATCTTCTTCGGCCAGGCATTCTATCCGGGCTGGAATGGGGGGAACAGCCTGGACGGCTATAACATCAACTCCGCCATCGGTAGTCCCGGCCTCACCGGCCCAGGGCAAGTCATTCCCGCAATGTGCCTGACGCCCGGTAATGCGTTCTGCGTGGCGGCGGGCGTACCTGCGAATGGTTATCCCACCCCCGCCAGTCTTGCCTCAAATCTCACGCCAGGTATTGACAATGGATTAGACCCGCTCTACCGCCCGCTAAACGCCAACGAACGGCCGCGTGCACAACAATGGAACCTGACGATAGAGCGGCAATTACCCTGGAAGACGGTGGTAAGCGCGGGTTACGTCGGATCGCACGGCACCCACCTTCTCTCGGCGCTGCAGCCGCTGAACGTCCTCAATCCGAATAATCCACTTGTGATCGCGAATGGGGCAAACCTGCAAGACTCGTGGTCCCCTTCAAGCGGGGTTGCCGAGCCTTACCCAGGATGGGCCTCATCGGTGTCTTGTGCCAGTGTGGGACAAGCGCTGCTGCCTTTCCCGCAGTATTGCAGCACTCTGTCTGGGCTCAACGAGAATGTCGGCAACTCCATCTATCATTCTTTCCAGGGACGCGTGGAGAGACGTCTCGACCAGGGCATCTACATGCTCTTGTCGTACACCAACTCTAAGACCATTGAAGATGCCTCATCCAACACGCAGACCCAGGCTCTCTCGTGGAACGGTTCGAATGGTGTCATCTCGCCCTACCAGCGCTATCGCGCCCGAACTCTGGCGTCCGATGACGTGCCCCAAGTCGTGTCGGCCGCCTTCGTCTATGATCTTCCCTTCGGCCACACCAAACGGTTTCTGAATACGGGCGGAGCACTGGATAGGGTTGTGGGCGGATGGCAGATCAGCCCAATTTTCCGCTACTCTCGCGGCATCCCGTTCTTTTTCCGCGATAACGGGACCTGCAAATCGTACGTAGGAGCCTGCATACCAGGCGTGATTCCGGGAGTAAATCCATTCCTGCAAGACCCCAACCACTTCAATCCCTACAACTTGGCGCTGTGCCCGCCCGGTCACACCTTGGGGGACGCGTGCGCGCCTCTGCTTAACCAGAGCGCATTCGAGCCCTACAGTAGTTTCAACACACCGGGCTATTCGGGCTATGGGCGCCGGGTCAGCAATATCCGCGGGGCTAACTTCAAAGATTTGGACTTTTCGTTGACAAAGAACACCAGGATCACTGAACGGGTGACCTTCAAGTTCAGCCTGAATTTCTTCAATGCGCTGAACGCCCACTACTTTGTCAATGACGAAAGCCAGAACTTCGGAGGCGATACGGCCTTTAACACTGATATAAGCAGCGGGTCGTCCGCGCCGTTCGGTACCTGGAACACAGCCGTCAGCCAGCCACGAACCATACAGGCGGCCGGGAGAATTGAGTTTTAAGCCGGTCCGCGTTGCTCGAAACGGCCATTCACGCAATCGTGGGTGGCCGTTCTTCTTGTCGACGATTGTCGGAATGCAGGCGCACGTTAATTAAATTAGAGTGTGCGAGGCCTAATGCGGCACCACGGTGTCCTGTCTTGAAGGGGAGGCATAATTTGGTTTGACGCTGGGCTCTGTAAGAGGTGACTGCTTACTCAATTTCTTGAACTCCTCAATTTGTTCTTGCGCTTCGTCCCGTTTCCCTTCTCGCTGGTAAATTCTACCCAAAGCATAGTGAGGCTCTGGATATGAAGGATCCAACTCCACGGCCCGCTGCAGAGGAACGATGGCTTCTTCGAATTTCCCCTCCTTTTCTAGCACTAGCCCCAGCTGGTAGTGAGCTTGAGGAAACTTGGGATTGTAGGTCAAGGCTTCGTTTAGTCGCGCTACAGCTTCATCGAGGCGATTCAGCGATATAAGGGAGACGGCAAGATTCAAGGGCGGCCAGGCGGAAGGCTGCTCCTGCCTACGGTTGAGCTCGATTGCGCGGGTGAAGCTTTGGATGGCTTCATCAAATTGGCCCAAGGCGTCAAAGCACAGCCCCAGGTTGTTATAGGCGCGCATCATGTTTGGATCGAGCTCTATCACACGCCGTAACCTGCTTATGGCTGGGGTGTATGCCCGCGCATCGTAGTCCAGCTTGGCCAACCAATAAAGGTAGAGAGGGTTCTGGGGATCGCCCCGGGAAAGTCTCTGGAGTTCGTCCCGACCCCAGTCAGGCCGGTTAAGCTGAAGGTAGGCCATGGCCAGTGAAAATCTGCTCTGATCGTCAAGCGCAGCGATTGCTTCGGCTTTCTTCCAGGCGATTGCCGAATTGAGGTACTGGCCGTCGAGGAAAAATATATGTCCCATCAGCGTATAAAGCTTGGCGGCGCGCGCTGACTTCGGGTCGCGTTGCGTCTCCTCTAACAAAATGGTCTCGGCGCGCTTGTAGTCGCGGCGATTCAAAGCCCCCTCCAGTTCAGCGCTTCGGGAGGGTTCAAGCTGCAGCCCATCGAGCGATCCCGCACCGCCGGGCACTGATAACACCGGGGGCGCCTGGACTTGTTGCGCAAAGAGCGGAAGGAAAAGCGATATGGTAAGAAGGGCCCAGAATATTAGTGCGCGGAATCGCTTCGACGGCGTGGAATTAAAGAGCATTGCGTCTCCTAGGGAGCAGATGCTGCCTTTGCCGCTGCAATTTTCTCTCTAGCCGCCAATGCCGCCTGACTGTCAGGAACGAGGGACAACTCGTGCGCGATCTCCGCAAGTGCTTCATCGTATTTCTTCTGCTCCAAATAGATGAGCGACTTTGCCAAATGAATCTCGGGAAGCTTGGGGTCAACATCAGCCGCTTTTTGAAACGACGACAATGCCTGGTCATACTTTCCTTGATTCCAGAGTTCCAGGGAGAGCGCCTGATGCAGACGCACAGAGTTGGAATCGAGCTTCGCGATCTCCTTCAACGATGATCGAGAAAGATCTGCCCAGCTTCTGGCCAACAGGTACACGTATTCGGGATCTTGGGGTGCCACCCTGGTGAGTTGCCGGTACTGATCGATCGAAGCAAAATGATCTCCAATCGCATCGTAGGCACGCGCCAGTTGCAAATGTACCTGCGGTTCCGCTGGCATCAGTTTCTCCGCGATCTTTAGTTCATGGGCGGCTTCTGCGTTCTTGCCGAGCGCCAGCAAACTGACACCCAACAACAAGTGTGCCGGGCCAAACTCCGGCTGCAATCGCAGGGTCTCGCGGAATCTTGCAACGGCCTGCTTGTGTTGACCGCGCTCCTGAGCAATAACGCCCAGATTGTGATAGACGAGCGGGGATCTCACACCTTGGTGCAAGGCCAGAGTGAAAATGTTCTCGGCGGAATCCAGGTCACCCGCCCTCAGCGCAGCAATGCCTTTGGCAAGTTGCTCCTGGCCAGGTAACGTCGAGTTCTGGCCCGCAGACAGACCACTGTATATAAGGAAGGGGACCAGCGCAGCAAGGGTCCAGGTTCGATTCATCCCAAGGGACATTCTACTTCTCCGCTCGGCAGCAGCGATATACAATTAATGAACTTCCTGCGTCCCCCCGATCCCGTGGAATGAGAGTATGAATTTTTACCGGTCGCCTGTGGCAGCGTTGGTTGTTTTTTGCGGCTTCGTACTCTTTAGCAATTCCGCTCTTTGCCAATCCAGTTCTCCAACCGAGCGGGAAAGGGTCATTACTGAGATCCAGGACCTTATCGACCACAATAACCTTGATGCTGCCAGGCAGCGGGTCTATCAGGCGCAGAAGGAAATGGCAGATCCGGGACTCGACAACTTGCTTGGCGTCATCGAGGCTAAGGCAGGAGACTATGCCGGCGCGGAACGAAGTTTCGCGATCGCTATACGCGGCGCCTCGACCTTCGCTGCTCCTTATCTGAATTTGGCACGTCTTTATCAAGAGAACGCTAATCATGACCCGAAAGGGAGGACCAAAGCGCTTGCCCTATATGAGCAGTTGCTTAGGTTGGATCCCGCCAACGCTGAAGCGAACTACCAGGCCGCTGTGCTCTTGATGGAGCAACGCCAGTACAAGAAATCGCAAGCGTATTTGTCCCACCTTCCGCCCGACAGCCAAAACAACAGCCAAGCGCTAGCGGTGCATTGCGCAGACCTGGCCGGTATGGGCGACCGGACGCGCACGGATCAGTGTGCGGCTCGCTTGCGTTCCCGTCCGGATTTTTCCGAAGCCGATGCGCAAACGATTGCGCCGGCGCTGGCCTCGGCCAAACGCGAGGATCTCATCGTCGCACTGGAAGAACCTCTAGCTAAGCGTCGGATGCTCTCTGGCCAATCTCTGCACACGCTGGGCCTGGCCTACGAGAAGACTGGGCACCTCTCGGACGCGCGCAGCGCCTTGGAACAGGCCTTCTCCAGTCTAGGTTCTTCCTCGACCGCCATCCTTCTTGACTTGGCGCGGGTTGGGCAAGAACAAAAGGATTACAAGGGTTCGCTGGGTTACTTGGCGCACGCTGAGGACTTGGATCCGAAGGACGCCACGATTCCATACTATTTCGGTATCCTGTGCCTGCAGTTGAATCTTCTCGCGGAAGCCCAAAGGGCAATGGGCAAGGCTCTTGCTCTCGATCCCGATAACCCTGCGTACAACTACTCCATGGGAGCAGTCTCCGTTTTCTCAGAGGGTCCGGAGCAGGCAATCCCGTATTTCCAGAAGTATTTAACACTCAAGCCGCAAGACCCACGGGGGAAGCTGGCCCTCGGCGCGGCCTATGTCAGGGCTAAGAATTACGAAGCTGGGCTGCCGATGCTTCGCGAGAGCACGAGCCATTCCGAAACAGCATCCACGGCTCATTATTATCTAGGGCGCATTTTGAACGAAGAAGGCAATCCACAAGGCGCAATCCAGGAATTACAGCTGTCATTGAAATCGAATCCGGATTACACTGACGCGCTTGCTGAACTGGGACGCTCTCTTTTGACGAAGAAGGAGTATCGCCAAGCGCAGGAAGAACTGGATCACGCGCTGGCCCTCAGTCCAGACCATTATCAAGCGAATCTTAATCTACTATTGCTGTACACAAAGATCGGAGATGCGCGCCGCGATTCCCAATCGCAACGCGTCGAACAACTTAAGAAGGCTGCCGAAGAGAAGAGCCAGGAATTGTCCCGTATTATCGCAATCAGGCCGTTGGATAATTCAGGAAACTAGGATCGGAGAGCCACCAGAGTTTGACAGTGAAGCTGATTGGCGCCTTGTTTCTGCAGGTTGTGACCTTGTATGGCGCTGCCTGCGCGCAGTCCCGAGAACTGACGGAGGCATCCCACGCGCTGAATCGCGGTGAATACGGTCGCGCTTCGGAGATCGCGCGACAGTACTTGAAGCTTCATCCCGGCAGTGCAGCAATGCATGTGATGCTGGCCCGCGCAGAACTGACCGCCAATCGCCCTGAGCGGGGGATCGTGGAATTGCGAAAGGCGCTGGCTGCTGATCCGCGTAACGTGGACGCACACTACTACCTTTGGCTGGCCGCAAAGACGCAAGCGCAGCAGGAATACCAAAAGCTCTTTGCGATGGCCCCTGACTACTACCGCGTTCACCAGCTTATGGGCGAAGCGGCCCTTGCCGCCGACCGGCCGACGGAGGCAGAAAATGAATTCCGCGCAGCCCTGAATGCGAAACCGAATTCCCTTGAGGTGCTGGCAGAACTCGGGAACCTGAAACGCTCACAATCGAAGTACGATGAAGCGATCGACTACTACACCAAGGCGGAACAAGCTGGCCCACTCAACTATGACACCGCTTATGGGCTGGGGGTCTGCTACACCTTCACACAAGAATATGACCGCGCGATCCATTACTTGAGTGAGTCGATTCGCATCGATCCTGCGTCGCCTGACGCCCGGTTCGCCCTCGGCAGCGCCTGGGTTCAGAACGGAAAGTTCGAGGCCGCGGTACCCGAGCTCGAGCGCGCCGTACAGCTTGACCCTCATATGAATCGAGCGTACTTCCTGCTGGGACGGGCGTACCAGAAGCTTGGTCGTAAAGAGGACGCAGCCGCAGCCTTGAAGAAGGCCCAACGGGAGCAGGAGTGACACTCCCGACGCTGTACTTTATCAAGGAACACGGCTTCTCTTCACGGCCAAAATCGCCTTAACTGGCTTCCCGCCACATGAATTTAACAAGGTGAGGATTCCTGCGGCCAGAGCCAGCGTTACCAATCCTCTTTTCGGCGATCGCAAGAACCTCTTAAGGGGGAAAGTCTCGGAGGGCAATTCATTCTTTTCGAAGACACTGTTAGATGAGCTTGGCTTTCAAGCGCGCAATGGATGTTCCACCTGCCTGCCGTTAAATTCGGAATATGCTCAGTGTAAGGCTTCTCGGGCATTCTTTTTCCAAGATCGCCCGCGAAGTTTATTTGCATTCGACTCCTTCGGATGCTCGGGCAGCCGTCGAAAAAGTAGACGAATTACTTAACCGACGCAAGTTGACTGAAGTTCCCGAAAACTGGGGAGAAGGAACGCTCGTTAATCAATGACGGGGTTGAAGTAATTGGTCGGTCCTAGCAGACGATTTTCGAACTTTTCTGGAAAATGGCGCACGTTTTGAACTCGCCTTTTAACGGCTTAGGGCTAAAGCGACCTGATGGGTAGACCTGGCAGACATTTTTAGAACTCTTTCCTTGCGTCCCGTACTTACCTCAATGAGCGCTATAGAGATTTTCGTGTACTAGCTAAGGATTGATGCTGTTCGCTGCAGTTGATGAAAAATCTCCATTACACTCATTGAACCGCGGGGTCCCGGTCAATGGCCGATAAGTCTAATTCTGATAAGACCCGCGCGGCCAGGCTCCAGTTCAACCCCGCAATCCGCCAGCTAATCAGGTGTGATTGAACCTGCTACTCCACCGCTCCTCACATTTCGAGGATTCTTCAAAGGTTAGTTGCTACCATGCCGATCATGAGAACTATCCGTGTGCTGCCATTTCTTGTTATAGCGATGACTCTTCACCTCTGTGCGGCTTCAATGACGGACCAAGACCGGGAACACCTACTCGTGCACTTTGAGATGACTGGACAAATGCTGGCCGAGGAGGTGCGCGGGCTGTCACCCACCCAGCTGGAATACAAAGCGTCGCCAGACCGCTGGTCCATTCGGGAATGCGTCTCTCATCTCGCGGTCGCTGAGCCCGACTACTGGCGCGATTTGCAGAAGGCGGTCAAGGCGCCCCCGGATATGAAGGACAAGAAATCGGTGGCGACCGATGCCGACATTATGTGGTACGGCATCGATCGCGTGGTGCATACGAAAACTGGTGGCGGGCACGAAAAAGTCGAAACGTATAAGGACCTAGGCGAAGCCCTCTCGAAATTCGAGGCGCTCCGGGCGACGATGATCACATACATCAAAACCACCAACGACGATTTGCGCGCGCACAGCTTTGGGACCCAGGAGGTGATCGATTCCTGGCAGTGGATGCTCGAAATCTCGACTCATGCCGAGCGCCACATTCAGCAAATTCGCGAGATCAAGGCGGACCCTAACTTTCCGAAGAAGTAGGTATCTTCGACCGTCTGCGACGTGCTAGCACCGGTTCATTGTTCCCAAAATCATCACCCGTTGACCCCGCAACGGGCTTCTGAACCCGCCGCTCCCATTTGCATCTCCTGAACTCTCCGGCAAGACAAGAACGTATCATTGCGGCCATGTCGAACGAGGACGTTGACATTGTGCTCCAATTTCGCGAGTGCGGTTCGAGAACTTGTTATGGTTGAAATACCCAGCCTGGCTAGCGAGTTTTCTCACGTCGCGTGCTTGGACCGATTACCTGCCCGAGCTAATCGCCTCTTGAAGCTGCGCTTGCGCTTCGGTTATGTCCTGTTTTGCTTGCTCAGCGAAACGACTGTTGGGAAATTTTTGCAAGAATTGCTTGCGCTGGGCGATGAACTCCTTGAGTTCCTCTGCTGAGCCTTCGGAATCGCCGCAGAAGGATGCATTCCCAATTGGTCCCATCCATGTGGCCTCATCAGCTTCAGGACCATCCGGCCATAGCTCGAGATATTTGATATAGCCCTGATTGTCAGCCGCCCAACTCCCGGCTGACTCACAGAAATCAATGCGGACGCCGTGTGAAGTTGCGGTGTGGGCGAGTTGCTGCGCCTCTGCTGGCGAGATCGTGTCGCCCTGAATGCTGGTGTCGGGAAACGCGGCGTTCATTTCCTCCCCAAACCTTTTCGCTTGCCGATTCAATTCAAGCCAGCCCCGCGCCTTCTCTTCGTGGCTTGGCGCGTTGGTGATTTTTTGAGCCAGCGCTGCCAACGAATGAAGTTCAGCTTGCAATTGTGCCCCGGGTTCGTTCGCCGCGGAAGAAGCAGAACGGTTTTGCTGTGCGAAGCCGCAAAGAACCAACGCTACGCTGCCGAGTAACAGACAAAGGGGTTTCATATTCGTCGAATGTTATTACGAGTATCGCGAGGTAGAAAGGTACCTAATGTAACGGACGGGGATCCTTCCAGCCGGGACGTCGTTTCCCGTGAACAATGTTTCGGGCATCGTTCCGACTCGCAGTAGGGCTGCTCGCAAACGTCGAGGAGCTCGCGGCTCCCCGCCGACCAACACCGGCAACTGCTCTGTCTCACGAAATGGATAACTGCTGACAATGTCAATTGGTGAAACATCGCTATATCACTCATTGACACCGAAAAAGGCGAATAGAAGGCGCAAAGTTGTGCTATTGCCTGATAGCGTCAGTTGACGGTAGGGGATAATATCTGCATGCGCTGTGCTCAAAATCAAGGTTGAAGGTCAAAACGGAATGGTGAATTAGGAGAAATGTTCGTGAATTACAATGCTCGTAAGCCAAGAATACTGAAGGGGTTACCAGCCGTTCAGGCCAGCAACCCCATTTGGTTGCGGGGGGTGGATTTGAACCACCGACCTTTGGGTTATGAGCCCAACGAGCTACCAGACTGCTCCACCCCGCGATTTGATGATAGCAACCGCGTTAACCAGCGTCAAACTTGCGCGCTTTACTGCTTTAGTTTGGGACGCTCACATGCGTCCACAATTTTCGACGGATCGATGGCTGCATTGTCTATTTGCTCTTCCAGAATTCTTCCATCTTTGCCAATGAGGTAGTTCACGCGGCGTGCGGCCTTGTATTTGTCCATGTAGACGCCGTATTTGTGGGTGGTCTCGCCGCCCCAGTCACTCAGCAGCGGGAAGGTGACTCCGATCGAGTCGGCGAAAGCTTTGTTGGCGAAGGGGCTATCCATGCTCACACCCAGGACCTGGGTGTCGGTAGCTTCCAGCTTTTTCAGGTTTTGCTGGAAGTTTTTCATTTGCTGGGTTCAACCACCGGTAAAGGCAAACACGTAAAAAGCGAGCACTACCTGTTTCTTCCCACGATATTGATCGAGGGTGACATCTTTCAGATCGTGCCCATCGAAATATTGCATTTTGAAATCAGGGGCGAGGTCGCCGACTTTCGGCATGGCTCCGGTCTCCTTATTGTTCGCGCCCACGAGTGGATATGAAAGAACTGTGCACATCAATGTTAGGGTCAAAAACAGTCGCTTCATGTTTGGTGTCCTCGGTCAGGCGAGTTTATCTGTCTGATTTTGTCAGGTCAACGCCAAGACAAATTTATTACATCTCCGCGGTGTGCGCGGTGAGAGCGTACTAATCATAGCTCATCTGCCGGTCACGGAGGTCCTAAATCCGGAGAGTTTCTGGAGTGGGTGGCATTACCTCCAACTCGGCCGTAATCTCGCACCGACCGTGTCTACCATGTGACAATTGCGCAGCGTAAATAAAGGCATTAACTTCACCATTTGAAGCCATGAGCATCGAGACTCTCAATGAGATTTTCTTCGCGATAGCCGGCCGCAACCAGCCTCGCTGCATGCTGCGCCGAACCGAGGCGGAATGGCAACCTATCTCTTCAGGCGAATTCGCGTCGAAGGTTTCGGGCGTTGCACAGGCACTGCGGTCCTGGGGAATCTCTCGCGGTGATCGCGTTGCCATCCTTAGCGAGAATCGCCACGAGTGGGCGGTCGCGGACTTTGCATGTATGTTGCTGGGGGCGGTGGTTGTGCCTATTTACACGACCCTGACGCCCGAACAGACCGCTTACATTTTGAGCGATTCGGGGGCCCGCGCGATTTTCGTCTCCTCACAAAAGCATCTGGAGAAAGTGTTACCTGTTCTGCAAAAAACCAACGTGGAACAAGTCGCGGTCATGGATGACGTCACTCATCCAAGCGTCATAAACATGGCGGCGCTGATGCAGGTGCGCGGCGATCAAGACCTCGAGATCCTTGGCCGGTCCGCGCGGCCCGAGCAATTGGCCACCATTATCTATACTTCCGGCACTACGGGAACTCCCAAGGGCGTGATGCTCACCCATGGCAACATGGCGGCCAACATCAATTTCTCTCTGCGCGAATTTGGATTTGGCGAAGGCATGTCTTGTGTTTCGTTTCTTCCTCTGTCGCATGTCACAGCACGCTCGGTTGATTTGGGGCTGCTCTACAGTGGCGTGACCCTGGCCCACCTGCCGCAGATCGATCAGCTACCGCAGGCGCTATGCGAGGTTCGTCCGAATATTTTGTTAAGCGTGCCGCGGGTGTATGAGAAGGTCCATTCTCAGGTGGAGTTGAATGCTGCCAAGTTTCCTAAAAGACAGATCTACCGCTGGGCGACGCGCACTGGGCACTCTCATCAAGCCGAAATTCTTGCCGGCAAAACTCCTCATTCTCCTGCGTGGAAATTAGCCAACAAACTCGTTTTCTCCAAGGTGCGGGCAGGAATTGGCGGTCGGGTCCAGTTTTTCATCTCTGGCGGCGCGCCGCTGGGACGCGAACTCGCCGAATGGTATGCCGATATAGGCATCCGCATTCATGAAGGCTACGGACTCACCGAAACATCCCCCGTCATCGCCGTCAACACACCGAATGCTCACCGAGTGGGAAGTGTTGGCAGGCCGTTGGGAAACGTCGAGGTCCGCATCGCCGAAGACGGAGAAATTCTGGTAAGAGGTCCGTCGGTGTTCCATGCGTATTGGAACAAGCCACAGGAGACCCGCGACGCTTTCGTCGACGATTGGTTCAAGACCGGCGACATTGGCCGGATCGACCAAGACGGTTTCCTCTACGTGACTGACCGGAAAAAAGATTTACTGAAAACTTCCGGGGGAAAATTCATTGCGCCGCAGCCGATTGAAAGTTCCTGCAAACACCATCCTTGGATTGCTGAGGCCATTGTCATCGGGGACAAACGTAAATTTCCAGCCGTGCTGATCGTCCCAAACTTCGCCGCAGTCGAGGCTTATGCTCAGGCGCAGGGAGTGTCGTTTTCATCGCGGCCCGAGCTCGTCGCCAGGCCTGAAATCCAGGCTCGCTATGCTGAGATCGTTCATTCGGTGAATCAAGATCTGGCGCAGTTCGAACGGCTGAAAAAATTCCGTGTCATTCCTGAAGAACTCTCGTCCGCAAACGGTACCCTGACGGCCAGCATGAAAATTCGCCGTCGCGCCATCGAAGAACACTTCAAGCGCGAGATTGACGAAATGTACGCTGAAGGCGAAGTGGCCTCGGTAACTTAATCCCAACTCTTACTCTGATTTTTTCCCCTCCAGCTCAGAGTTCTGCCCTGACATCCTGTTCGAGCGTCCACTCAAAAACATTCACCACAGAGGGCACAGAGATCACAGAGGAACTGCCACAGAGGGTTTCGAGGAGAGGTCTGCGGCGTTAAAAGCCACTGAGTTTCGGCTATTCGAATTCTCTCTGTGATTTTCCTCTGTGTCTCTGTGGCTCTCTGTGGTTAGCTTTTTCTCCGTTGCTGTTCGGCCCCGCGGTAAGCGGAATCTCCTGCCTCCTCTGTTCGATTTACAATGTTTACATGTCTGATCCGCTAATTATTGCTGGGCGCCAGTTCCAGTCGCGCCTCATCGTGGGCACTGGAAAGTACAAATCATTTCAGGAGACCGCGCGAGCGCTTGCAGCCAGCGGTGCGGAGATTGTTACCGTCGCGGTTCGGCGTGTGAACCTCGACCGCAGCAAGGAATCGCTGCTCGATTACATCGATGCGAAAAAATATTTTCTTCTTCCCAATACCGCCGGCTGCTACACCGCTGACGAAGCCATTCGCGCGGCTCGGCTTGGGCGCGAGGTCGGTATCTCGGATTGGGTGAAGCTCGAAGTCATCGGCGACCAGGCTACCCTATATCCCGACGTGCAGGCTACGCTCGAAGCCACCCGTGTATTGGTGAAGGAAGGCTTTACAGTATTGCCCTATACATCTGATGATCCGGTATTTACGAAACGACTGCTCGATGCTGGCGCAGCGACCATTATGCCTCTGGGCGCACCGATAGGCAGCGGCCTTGGAATCCAGAATCGCGCCAATATTCAGATTCTGCGTGAGATCGTTACCGGGGTGCCACTGATCATTGACGCGGGCGTGGGAACTGCATCCGATGCGACCGTCGCAATGGAACTCGGCGCCGATGCGGTGCTGATGAACACCGGAATCGCCAATGCGCAGGACCCAGTGCTGATGGCTGAGGCCATGAAGCATGCGGTCATCGCGGGTAGGGAAGCGTATCTGGCCGGCAGAATGGAAAAGAAACTTTATGCGACGGCGAGTTCGCCGCTCGAAGGTGTGGTGCGGTGAGTGAAGAGTTCAGTGAAAATCGTGCGAGACAGTGTGTGCACGAGTGATCTTCACGGGGGCGACGCGTAGGGCTTTTACAGAAATTACTCCATCCTGATTTTGCAGTATGCCTTCAATCAATAAAAATTGTTCTGTTCCCAGCAGCAGCCGGTTTTGCTGAAATAAATCCGGGTTGACGATAGCATTCGATACTCCGGTCTCATCTTCCAGGCTCAAAAAAACAAAACCTTTTGCAGTGCCGGGCCGCTGGCGCGCGATCACGCCGCCGGCAATGCGGACCTTGCGTCCACTTGGAAGCTGGCTAAGATCGATGGCGCGACGCACGCCCATTTTTTCCATGCGCGCGCGGTGATACGACATGGGATGTGGCCCGACTGTCATGCCGGTGCCGCGAAAATCCGCAACCAGCCGCTCTTCATCGGTCATTATTTTTAGTGGCGATTTGTTGTCAGATTCTGGAATTTGCTCCAGCAGCGGCCCGGCAGGATTGGCCGCAGCCGCCACGCTCCACAAAGCATCGCGACGATGAAAAACCTTTTCACCACGGAGACACCCTTCGGCTTCACTCAGGGCAGGCTGCGACACGGAGAACTCTTCAGTCGTCGCGGATTCCTGATCCTTGAACTGATCCGCGTGAATCCGTGAGAATCGGTGGCTGTTTTTGTTTGCCTCCGTGTCTCCGTGTATTCGTGGTGAGACTTGAATCGAATTGAGCGCGCCAATTTCCGCCAGCGTGTTCAATTCGTCTTTTCTCAGTTCCGGCACGCGCCGAACCAGATCATGAATAGAAGTGAAGGGCGCACGCTTTCGTTCCTGCGCAATCGCCAGTCCCGCCTCTTCATGCAATCCACGAACGTAGCGCAGGCCGAGACGCAAAGTCATTGTGTCCTTGCCGACGACCGACGACCGATGACCGACGGCGTGCTCTGACGGCTGATGGCTGAATGGCTGACGGCTTCTTCCAACGTGCACTCCCACTCCGACTTCATCACATCCACCGGCAGCACCTTCAATCCATGCCGCTGCGCGTCTTTCACAATCGTCGCCGGACTATAAAATCCCATCGGCTGGTTGTTCAACAGCGCCGCCGTGAACGCCGCCAGGTAATGACATTTCAAATAAGCGCTGGCGTAGGCGATCAGCGCAAAGCTGGCGGCGTGGGATTCAGGAAATCCATACAAGCGCGAACGATGTAATCGAAAGCACGATCTGCTCTTGCGCCTCTCGCGAAATTCCGTTTCGTTCCATGCCTGCGCGCAACTTGGATTCAATTTCGCGCATGCGTTTTTCTGAGCGCTTGAATCCCATGGCGCGACGCAATTCTTCCGCTTCGCCGCCGCTGAATCCCGCGACTACCATCGCCATGCGCAATAGTTGTTCCTGAAATAGCGGCACGCCTAATGTTCGCTTCAACACTGGCTCGAGCGACGGATGCGCGTAGGTCACATCCTGCCGTCCTTGTCGCCGTTCTAAATAAGGATTCACCATCTGCCCCACAATCGGGCCGGGGCGAATGATTGCTACCTGCACCACGAGATCGTAGAAGCGCGTGGGATGCAGGCGCGGCAGGCATGACATCTGCGCACGGCTCTCGATCTGGAACATGCCGATGGTGTCCGCTTTCTGCACCGTCGAATAAACTTTCGGGTCGTCGGCAGGCAACTGCGCGAGGTCAACCTTTTCGCAATAATGATCGCGAATCAGATTGAGAGAATCCTTCAGCACCGCCATCATTCCCAGGCCGAGCAGGTCCACTTTTACAATGCCCAGGTCGGCGCAATCTTCTTTGTCCCATTGCACCACCACGCG
Organism: uncultured Acidobacteriota bacterium; assembly: GCA_963703465.1. GTDB lineage: Bacteria > Acidobacteriota > Terriglobia > Terriglobales > Acidobacteriaceae > Gp1-AA145. The sequence goes on from CAVPEQ010000007.1 coordinate 404,915, forward strand.
CCCGGGCATCGACGCGGGTTCGAGCGGCACTACGGAATCGAGTTGTCCCTGGCAGATGACCATGCCGCCGGAGTGCTGGCCGAGATGCCGGGGCAAATCCTGAATGGCTTCGCACAGCTCAAAATATTTTCGAATGCGGGGATGGCGAAGATCGAGTCCGGCATCGCGAAAGCGGTTGTCGAAGGTGTCATTGGCATCGCGATATTCCCAGTGCGCCACCGCTGCGGAAAGTTTGTCCAAAGTTTCGGGATCGAAGCCCAGCACCTTGCCGATTTCCCGCGAGGCCATGCGGCTGCGATAAGTAATGACGTTGGCGGTCATGGCCGCGCCGCGCTCGCCATAGCGGCGATACAGATACTGGATCACGGTTTCGCGATCGTCGCCGCTTGGCAGATCGAGATCGATGTCCGGCCACTCGCCGCGCTCTTCCGATAAGAATCTTTCGAAGAGTAGTTCCATGCGGATGGGATCGACCGCGGTAATGCCCAGCGAGTAGCAAACTGCGCTATTGGCGGCCGATCCGCGGCCTTGTACCAGAATGTTTTGCCGGCCGCAGAACTGCACCAGGTCCCACACAATCAGAAAATATCCCGGCAGCTTCAGCTTTTCGATCAACGCGAGTTCGCGCTCGATCTGGCGGCGCGCACGATCTTTCAAGTCTGCAGGCGCATGCCCATAACGAATATGGAAGCCTTCGCGCGCGCGTTCGCGCAGGAACGACATCATGCTCTCGCCTTCGGGCACGGGATATTTAGGAAACTCGTAGCCCAGATCTTCCAGAGTGAATTCCAACCGTGAGGAAAGCTCGACGGTGTTTGCAATCGCCTCCGGCAAATCCGCGAACAGTGCTTTCATTTCTTCCGGCGATTTCACATGACATTCCGAGTTACGCGCCAGCAGGCGTCCGGCATTGTTTACGGTGCAATGGTTTTGAATGGAGGTGAAAACGTCGCAGAGTTCGCGGGCTTCGCGTGTGGCATAGCGAACCCCATTGGTGGCGAGTAACGGCAGATGAAGCGAACGGGCAATTTCTATTGCTGCACGATTACGAAGTTCCTGCTCGCGATGAAAATGCCGCTGCAATTCGACATAAACATTGTTGTGCCCAAAAATGTAGACCAGTCGCTCGACTGCGCGGCGTGCAGCATCTATTCCGCCGTGTTTGAAGGCCAGAGCAAGCGGACCGTTATCGCCGCCGGTCAGGCAGATCAGCCCCGTCGAATATTCCTGAAGTTCATCTTCGAAAACTGCGCCTTCATCTTTTGGCAGCGCGCAGCTTCATTTTTGTGATCAGGCGGCACAGGTTTTGATAACCGGCGCGGGAGGAGATGAGAAGAGGAAGACGAAAAGAATTGCAGATTGCAGATTTCAGATTGCAGATTGTATTAGGAGCTTTTAAATCTGCAATCTGAAATCTGCAATCTGAAATCTCTGTCGTGATTTCCGCCCCAATATGCGCCTTGATCCCCACTTTTTTTGCGGCCATGTGGAACCGCGGGGCGCCGTAAACTCCATCGCGATCGAGCAGCGCCATCGCCGGCATCTTCAGTTCAGCGCAACGCGCAATCAGGCTTTCGGGCAGGGAAGAGCCTTCGAGGAAACTGAATGCAGAACGGGAGTGGAGTTCGATGTACAAGAGCAGCTCATTAGCTCTTAGCTTTTAGCTGATGCCTTGAGATTAAGCTAAGAGCTAAAGGCTAGAAGTCAGGAGCTGTTTCAGTCATACCTTCCTTGCAGCAGCCATTCGCTGGTAAGCAAATCGTGGATCAATCGGTACAGCCCGATCCCTTCTGACTCCTGCACTGCAATGTCCCATTCATCCCGCACCCATGCATCCTGCTCCCACCAGTCTCCGGATGAGCGCCACGGCCCAGCGGCCCACAGTATTCCGCCAGAAATCTGTCTGCGTTTTCGGGACATGACATGTGAAGGCTGACCCTTGCTGTGGCTCACACGGACGGCAATCGGCGGACGAAGAATTCTCAGCGCGGTGACAATCTCCTCCAGCGTGATTGTGGAGCTCCGGGCGTCTTCGCACGGCAGCAAGATGTCCATTGCTTCTTGCTGTAGATTCGGATGGGACGAAATGGCGGACCTCAAACGCTTCGCGCCGATGCGTATCCAATAATGCCGGCGACCCCACTCGTCCTTCGCCCACTACCGCAGAGATTCTCGCCAGTGTAAGTTCAAGTTTTTCTGGTTCCGGCGAAGCCGGCATGAACAACCCGTTTTGCGCGGGACGTGGCTTTGCCGGCTCAATCCGCAAATATACTTTTGCAACCGGCGCGCCCGGCGGATTCGCTTTCAAGTCCAGCTGCAAAAGTTTGAGAAAAGTTTTTGCGTCGAGCAGCGGCACTGGAAGGTGGAGTGTTCGCTGAAACTGAGTTAGCGTTGCATCTGTATCGCCCCTCCCATTTTCGAGCGTCAACTCCAAGTGCAATTCCTGCGCCGCCAGTGCCCGTGCCTGCAACCGTGCGCAAAGATGCTCCAGCATCCGGTTCAACACAAATGCCAGCGGCTCCAGCAGAACGATCGGATATTCCAATTCCATTACTTCTTCAAACACCAGCGGCGGATCCGACGGGACCAGATTTCGTGTGCTCCGACCCCAAGCTGCCATGCTTTTGAAAATGCAAGTCCCTGCTGCCCCAACCGTTCGCTCAAATCAATTTCCGGCAACGCGGCGAGATCGCGAAACTTCCGGATTCCCCAGCGAGAGAAAATATTAAGGAACTCTTCCGTGTTTTCCTGATCTTTTTCCCCGGCAAATAAAACATTCAACTGGCAAGCCGCCCAAAACTTCTGCCTCTTTGCCTTCCGGCACCACAGTGACCCCGCTGAAGCCGTGCGCCGCGAGCAGCGCCGACTCCAGCGTAGAAGCCACTGCAACATTCGTCTCCACGCCCATCTCCGCGGCGCGCCGGGAAATCTTACGTGCAATTGTCGGCAGCGGCCCCAACAGCTTTTCCAGGCCGGACAAATCCAGCAAAAGTGTGTCCGCAGCAAAATCTTCTACTCGCGGCGAAAATGATTGCGCGCAATCCAGTAGCGCCTGATGCGCCGCCGCCTCCTGTAACTCGGACCGATCGCGCAAAACTACCTGATCGCACAATTCTGCCTGCAACTTCGTCATGCCGGTAGAAATTCCTGCGCGGCGGGCATCTTCGTTGCTCCCCGATATTTTTTCCAGCGGCGGCTTGCCCTCGGTTACGGCGACGGCTTTCGATCGCAGTTCCGGCTCGGCGCGAAGGATCGCCTCCACAGGAAAATCTGGTACGTAGATGCATGCAAAAGGCATAAAAACCGTCGTTGGTCATTCATCTTTGTCGTTGGCCAAACTTCAACATCAGCCACGGATTACACGGATTAGAAAAAAATCAGTGAAACCCTCCGCGATCTATGGCGGATTTATTCATCCGGCCCGTATGGCTTTTGTCGAAAAAAACGCTCTCACCGATGCCGCAGGTTTGCGCTCCACTCGCATGCGCGTGAGTTCTGCTTCGACCGGCAATTGTTCCAGAAGTTGTGAATGGGAAGGTTTGGCTGAAAGCTGATGGCTGAAAGCTGACGGCTGATTTCCAAGCTTTAGAACCACCGCCGCGCAGGTCTGCGCGCAGGCAAACTCACTCACTACCAGCAGGGCCGTTTTCGTATGCTCGACCGCACGCTGAAATCGAAACCACGATGCCAAGGGAATTCGCCGCACAAATTTTTCTGGAATTCCTGCCAGGTCAAGCGCCACCATTCCAAAGCCGCCGCTTTGCAGCACCAGGTCTGTGGACTTTAAAACCTGCTCCAGGCGGCGTTCGTTGGATCTTTGTCTTCTGAGTAGGAAGTCTTCGGTCATCGGCTTTCGGTCGTCGGCACTTGCGTTTGACTCTGACGACCGACGCCCGACAGCCGACGACAATTCTCCACACCTGACCCACAGCAGCTTTGTAAAATCTACCCCGGCCGCCGCTGCCGATTCTGGATCAAAGCTGTCGCTGGCATCGATGAGTACGCAGGTTTCTTCCCGCTGGGTTGCAGCCGCAATCGCCGCCAGCAGCACGCTGGTTTTGCCAGAAGACGCCGGCCCGCAAATCTCAGACAAGCAGCCGCGCGGAATGCCGCCGGTCATTGCGTCCACTTCATCGATGCCGCTGGAAAGCATCTCCGGGCGTGGGCGCACCTCCAGCCGCGAGGCCGGTTGCACGTCCAGCACTCGCCCAGAAGCGGCAATATGTTTCAGAATGCAGATCTTTTTTTCGTGGAGACTTCGTTCCGGAGAAGCCGGAAATCCCGCTACAAGGGCTTCGCTTAAAAGCTGAGTCGGGGCGGCAGCATCATTTAAAAATGCGGAGTCGACAGCATTCAACGGAAGTGAAGACATGCGGACCTCAGGCAGAAATCAGGGCTGGTACTGGGCCGCGAAAATAAGTAATTTCGCTTTTTATTCGCCTAAAGAATTTTGCTACCGCGCCCGGGGCTTGTCAAGGGAGGATTTTTTTATGCCATCCAGTGTTCGACACCAAACCAAACTAGTAAATAAGCCAAATCACAATTTCATGGCAGAGTATTTACGGGGAATTCAAGGACATGGAGAGAGAAACGCGTGCGGTCAGCCCGGGTAAGCGCAAACTCCAGAAAAACTTATGTTACGCCGATTCTGCAAAGACTGAATTTGCAGGAGGTTAAATTTGTACTCAGTCACAAAATCAAAAATATTTTTTCTTCCCAGGGTTGTAAGAGCCCAAAAGTCATATCGATAACTTCGAAGGCCAAGAAACGTTACCAGAAACCCGGATACCAAAAACTCACGCCGGAACAAATCAAGTTGATCCTAATTGGGCAATTCAATTTAGGAGATGAAGGCGCAGGGGACGTTCTGGATCAACTTTTCTCTAAATCCAACTCCGATCCAAATCCACACCAAGAAACTTGCGATTAAAACGCGAGCTTAATGCTTTCGGCGCACAACTTTCGGAGTCACCGACCGCGGTCTCGACTCCTGAGGGATTTCCTCCGACTCATCATGCCGCGGAATTTTTCGTAGTTCCTGCACCAATGCCAGACGCTTGTACGGGTCTTTCTCGGTCACGGCATCCACATACAATTGCAGCCAGCTTTTTGCCTTACTATTCATTTCAGTTCGATCAGAAAGAGGATCAGATAAAGAGCTCACAGAGTTTAGAACGCTCATATTCCCTGCCTTTGCGCAGAATTTTATCGGGACAAACCAGCACACCTAAACCATTCGGCATAGCTACAAATCACTTGATTCCTTAACCTTTTGGTTTAAGTGATATAGATGCTGGCTCCCGTCAAAAAGTCGCGACTGCAAAAACACTGGGGGACATGTAAAACTCAGGACAACGAATCGTACATTGGCCTGCATCCTTATCAAAGAGAGCTGAACTTTTCGGGTCGAATTAAACAGTTGGGTTTTGACAGACGCCGGTTGATGTTTTTAACATAAGAAATTAATTCCGCTCTGCTGATGCAGATCGGTCCCGTGGCTGTGTGTCTCGCCTATAAACAATTTTTATGATTAAAGTAAAAGAGCTTACCAAGCGGTACGCCCGTACCACCGCCGTCGATCACATTTCATTTGAGGTGGCGAAGGGGCAAATTGTTGGTTTTCTCGGACCAAATGGCGCCGGGAAGACAACGACCATGCGCATCCTTACCTGCTTTATGCCGCCGACGTCGGGAACGGCAACGGTGGCTGGATTCGATGTGCTCGATCAGCCGATGGAAGTGAAGAAGCGCATCGGTTACCTTCCCGAGACACCGCCGCTCTATCCAGAAATGGAGACCGGTGAGTACCTGAAATTTGTTGGCCAACTGAAAGGATTATCGGGAGCCGAACTTCAAAAGCGTATTGACTATGTTTGTGAACGGTGTGCGGTGGTCGATGTCAAGAACAGGCTGATCGGCAAATTATCGAAAGGTTATCGGCAGAGGGTGGGGCTGGCGCAGGCAATTATTCACAATCCCGATGTGCTGGTCCTAGATGAACCAACCGCCGGGCTTGATCCCAAGCAGATTAACGAAACCCGCGATCTAATCAAAGATCTCGCTGGCAGTCACACAATTATTTTGAGCACGCACATTCTGCCTGAGGTTGAACAGACCTGCGAGCAGGTGATCATCATCAACAAAGGAAAATTAGTCGCGACCGATTCCGTGCGCAACTTACAGGCCCGGGCGCGCGGGGCGGAATCCATGGTGCTCGAAGTTGGCGGCCGAAACGGCAATCTGGAACCTGCAACTGTGCAGCAGAAACTCGAGCGTGTATCCGGGGTCAGCCGCGTGGTCTGCAAGCAGCAGGTCGATAGCCGCGCGGTGTTTGAAATTGAGAGCCAGAAGGGACGGCTGGTTCGCGGCGATCTCGCGCGCGCCGTGGTTGAATCTGGGTGGGACCTGAACGAACTTCGTCCCGCCGCTATGAGCCTGGAGGAAGTCTTCCTTCAACTCACCGGAAAAGACAAAGAAGCGGCTGCGGACGTTCCAGCGGTCACAGGGGCACAATCATGAGAAATGTGTGGATCATCTGCCGGAAAGAATTAGGCAGCTATTTTGCTTCACCCGTGGCCTATGTGTTGCTGACTTTGTGGGGAGTGGTGTTTGGGTATTTCTTCTGGGCAGAGCTCGGCGTCTTTCTGAAGTACAGCATGGAAAGCCAGATGAGCGGCCAGATGTATCCCATGAACCTCAATGAGCAAGTCATCCGGCCGCTGCTGCAAAACGTCGCTGTGATCGGATTGTTCTTTCTTCCCATGATTACCATGCGGCTTTTTGCGGAAGAGAAGCGGAGCGGGACAATCGAGCTGCTGGTGACCTCGCCGATCAAGGATTCGGAGATCATCATCGGAAAGTGGCTGGCGGCGGTGTTGCTTTATTGTTGCCTGCTACTTTTTACCGTGATTCATTTTCTGTTTCTTTTCAAATACGGCAATCCGGATTGGAAACCTATCTTAATCGCTTACCTGGGTCTGCTGCTGGAGGCGGGCGCAATGCTGGCGATCGGCACATTCATCTCCAGTCTTACGAAGAACCAAATCATCGCTGGCGCGAGCACGTTCGCAGTCCTGATCTTGCTATGGGTCCTGGCGTGGAGCGACTTCAGCAACGCAGGTTGGTCACACGTGCTTTCTTACATGTCTTTGGTGACTCACTCCGAGTCATTCATGCGCGGTGTGATTGACCTGAAAGACGGGATCTATTACGCAACCCTAATTTTCCTGGGACTCTTTTTCACCGCGCGTTCCATGGAATCGCTGCGGTGGAGGGCGTAGATGGCAAATCAGTGGGTCAAAGCCCGGCAAACAAAATATGCGGCTTATGCGGCCACTTACATTCTGGTGGTGATTGCGGTGATCGTTGTGGTCAACGTGCTCGCCGACCGGTACAACAAATCCTATGATGCGACCGCCAACAAGCGTTATAGCCTTTCTGAGCAGACCGCAAAGATCGTAAAGGGATTGAAACAGGACGCCACCATTACATACTTCAACCAGAGCACCCGCTTTCGCGATGGCAAGGATCTGCTTGAGGAATACAAAAATCTTTCTTCCAAGGTGAAAGTGGAGTACGTGGACCCGGACAAAGATCCGCAGCGGGCGAGGGAGGCGGGTGTCCGCAATTTTGGTACGGCGATTGTCAAGGTTGGAGACAGAAAAGAAGAAGCCAAGAGCATGACGGAAGAAGGCATAACCGGGGCCTTCATTCGCGACTTGAAAAGCAATTCGCGCACAGTATGCTTTGTGACGGGAAGCGGTGAGCACCAGATTGATGACTCCGACCGCGAGGGTTTTTCTCAGTTCAAGCAGCTTCTAGCAAAAGATGATTACGAAACTAAGGCGATTGACCTCTTACAGAAGCCGGAAGTCCCGGGCGACTGCACCACTTTGGTAGTTGCCGGCCCGACTCGAAATTACTTGCAGCCTGAAGTTGATGCGATAAAAAAATACGTGGAAGACGGCGGCCGGGCATTCTTTATGCTCGATCCTCCGTTAAAGATGGGCCGCGCCGATATCGCCGATAACGACGCACTTACTAGCCTGCTTCAAAGTTGGGGAGTCACCATCGACAAAGACCTGATCCTCGATTTGAGTCCGGTGGGTCAAATCTTTGGGCTGGGCCCTCAAGTCGCGCTGGTAAGCAGCTACAGCTCGCAGCCCATCGTCAGCGAGATTAAGCGGACCGCCACCGGATTTCCTCTGGCGCGCTCCATTCAGATCAAGAACGGCGACAAGACGAACGTTGAGAAACTTTTCGATTCTTCGACCAGCAGCCTGGCGACGACAAATCTAAGCTCAGACCGCGTCAGCGTTCAGGATCCAAACAATAAAAAAGGTCCTTTGACTTTGGCCGCTGCCGGTACTTACAACACGGGGAAACAGAATTCACAAGGCCGTTTTGTCGTAGTCGGGAGTTCTGGCTGGGTGGCCAATCGCTTCATCACTTTCGAAGGCAACGGCGATCTCGCGTTGAATGCAGTGAATTGGCTTGCATCCGACGAAGATTTGATTTCGATTCGCCCCAAAGCTCCGGAAAACCGTCGGGTCACCATGACCGGACGCCAGTTCAACGCTGTATTGGTCACCAGCCAATTTATTCTGCCGTTGATCGTGGTCGTTGCCGGCTTCGGCGTCTGGTGGAAGCGGCGATAAGGAATAACTGGCAATCAAAGGTTTGAGAAATAAACAAGAATGAAACTCCACGGCCTCGCCATCGCAGCCTTAGTCCTTGCCGTCCTGACCTGGTTTCTTTACTGGTCTAATCGTCACAAGCCCACCGACGAGACCAGCAAGCTTTCGGCCGACGCGCCTCCGGCGATCCTCAAGCTCGATCAGAATTCCATCACCAAACTCGAGCTGAAGAAAAAAGACGCTGATCCTGTCGTGCTAACCAAAACCGGGTCGGGAAATTGGCAAATCATCGCTCCCAAGTCATTTCGCGCCGACCAAAGCGCGGTCACGAGCATTGCTTCTACGGTCTCATCGTTGACTGCAGAGCGCGTGATCGAAGACAAGGCTTCTGATTTACAGAATTTCGGCTTGGACCAACCGGCGTTAGAAGTTGATCTGACGGCCAAAGACAAAACCCAAAAGCTGCTCCTTGGGACCGACACGCCGGCCGGCGGCGCAGTTTACGCCATGCTCTCCGGCGATCCACGGCTGTTTACCATATCCAGCTCCAACAAAACCAGTCTCGATAAAAATTTGAATGATCTGCGCGACAAGCGACTGCTTGCCGTCGATGCCGACAAGGTTAGCCGGATTGAAGTCGTCGGAAAGAATTCCGCCATTGAGTTTGGCCGTAATAAAGATGATTGGCAAATCCTTAAGCCCAAGCCGATGCGCGCCGACGGCAGTCAAGTCGGCGACCTGGTGCGCGATCTGACGAATGTAAGAATGGACGCCAGCAGCGCCGATGCCAAGCAGGAAGCTGCAGAGTTCAGCCATGCCGCACCAGTTGCGACCGCGACGCTAACCGATGAAGCGGGTACCCAGCAGCTTCAGGTGCGGAAGAGTAAAGACACTTATTATGCGAAATCGACTACCGTCGAGGGCGCATACAAAGTCGATTCCGGATTAGGAAAGGCCCTCGAGAAGAAGGTCGACGATTTCCGTGACAAAAAGATCTTTGATTTCGGCTACAACGATCCCAACAAGATTGAACTGCACGATGCTGACAAGGCTTACTTCCTGACCCGCGGCACGGCAGGTTTTGATGACTGGTGGTCAAACGGGAAGAAGATGGATGGCGCGCAATGTGGAATCCGTCATCTCCGATCTTCGCGATATGAGCGCGAGCGGCTTTCCTGCGTCCGGGTTTGCAAATCCCGCAATCAGCGTCACAGTAATTTCGCAAGACGGCAAGCACACGGAAAAAGTTCAAATTGCAAAATCTGGAGACCATTACGTCGCTCAGCGGGACAACGATCCCGCGCTCTATGAATTGAGTTCCACTTCAGTCGACGGCTTACTGAAAGCGGCGCAGGAGCTCAAGCCCGCAACAACTCAAACGGCGCAGAAAAAGCCCTAGCTGGTTAGTTGCGTGATGCCCGGCGATCCCGAATGTCCTGCAGGTGACGGCGTAAGCGATCGATGGCTTGAGTTCGCTGCGAATCGTCGAGCTCGCCGCGCAACTCCTGCAGCGCGAAATGCACCACGTCATGGTGGTGCAACTCTTCCGGCGCGACCGACTGGCTCAGCTCCAGCCAGATGCTGTGCAGCAGGTCAACTTCTTTGGGCGTGAGATGGGGCGCGTGTGGGCCCAGGTAAAACACCTGCTCCTGGCCGGTTGGTGAATAGATAATAAGCGTTAACTCCGGTTTGGGATCAGACAGGTGCTCCCACGCCAGGCCGGCAACCCGCGCCTCTTCCGCGACCGGATGGTTCGGAGAAACTCCCAGCACGACCACTGCCGACTGCAGGCTTTGCGCTGCGCGGAGAATCGCGTCCCACTTTTCGGTGGCGGCGGCCACCGCCAGGTGAATGCTTTTCCCCTTTTTTTCTGCCAAAGCCAGCGCCCGTGTAAACAGGGTCTGCTCTTCGGAGCTGAAGAACTGCTCGGGCTCCAGCTCGTACTCGCCCGCATCCGAACGGTTAAGAAAGCGCAAGTGCAGGGTGATTACGTCTTGCTTGTGAGTGTCCACCTGGTCGAGGGTCGCGTTCAGGTTGTAAAGCGTGTTGTAGTTACGCACCATTACCAGCACGTTCCCTGGTCGTACCCCCAGCGATTTCGGAGTGAGGTCATCGCCCGGCTCTACATTGAACTGGTCGAGTTCCGAATGCTGACCTGAATGTCTGCGGGTGACCGCTTCTGATATCTCGAAAGTGGTAAAGAAAATCAGCGTGAAAGCCACTCCCGAAATCGTCGCCACTTCTTTAGTGAACAGGTTGATTCCGCAGAGGGCCATCAATGTCAGGGTGATCAACGCCAGGCCCAAGAGGAATTTCAAGGCGGCCAATATGGAAGTTGAGCGGAACGCGGTACTCACGTTTTCCCGGCTCGGTGTAGCGAAGGACCAGCACCGCCAGACCCTTCATCGAGAAGCTCCACATAACGCCAAAGGCATAAGCTTCGCCGAGGACAAAGATATCGCCGCGGCTGAGAATGATCGTGAGGAGTTGAAGCCCGACTACCAGGTTCAAGAATGCGATAAGACGTGCCGAAGCGCGGGTGTGGTTTGCGAAACCACTGGGGAAGAATGCCGTCTTCAGAGACACGATTCAGCACGCCATTCGAGCCCACAATGGCGGTGTTGACTGCGCCTGCCAGCATCAGCACGCCAACCACTACGACGAAGCCATGAAACAAAAGCCGCAACGAGAATGGGCCAACCAGGTGCATGGCCAGGCCGCCGATCAGATTTTCCTGAAAATTACCTCGCACCGAATCCGGAATGATCATCACTGAAAAGAAAGTGACGCCGGCAGTGAAAATCAGACTGTAGAGGAAAATAACCCAAGCGGCTTTTTTCAGATTGGGGAGCTTGGGGTGCTCAATTTCGCGGTACACCTGGGCCATGGTTTCTTCGCCGCTCATTGCGAGCACCGAATGTCCCAGGCCAATCAAGAATTCCAATGAAGCCGACTGTGTAAGGTAATGAGGTATGCCGCAGCCATCCCAGCGCTCCACCGTGCGGCCCATCGAAATAAGTGATGTTCCGAAGGTGTGGCCACGGGGGCAGATGAGCTCCCCTAACCCACAAGGTGTAGCAGCACCACAGAATGATGACAATCACCATCACCGTGGTGATGTACATGATATGCAATGCCTTCTCGCTTGATTCCGGAATGCCTTTGACATTTTCCCGCCAGAAATAGAGCGTGCAAATGATGGCAAAGACTGCGGCGGTCAAATTCTCGTTGAGAACAACATGCAAGTGGGAGTAGCGAAACAATTCATTCAGCAGTCCAACCAGATATTGTCCAGCCGAAACACCGCTGATGGGGCCGGTCAATATGTAATCGAACATCAAGGCGGAAACAGAAAACTTGGCCAGCGTGCTGCCCATGGCTTCTTTCACCACGCGGTAGACGCCGCCGCGCACGAACATTCCGCAGCTCTCGATGTAAATGGCGGCCACAGTCCCCGCCAGTAGCATGACGGCAAGAATGAACCAGGGAGCGGTCTTTCCGATAAAGTGCTCGGAGATGCCACCGGCGTAGAAGGCCGATGAACCGAGATCATTGAGCACGATCGCAGCCACGCGCCAAAAGGAGATGAAGGCCAGCATGGCGCTGGTGGCCACCAGTACTCGGGTTGAAGAATTCCCGATGGAAGTTTTGTCGGCCGAAGATGCCATAGAGTCCGGCCCGCGAATTTCGCGAGCACAGCTCCTTTCTACGTCGACGAGGTTAGCTGTCGGGCTCGGACTGAAAGGTGTCCTACCGTGCGCCGGATGGGTCGGCCTAACGGATTCGCCCCGTCGGAAACTTCTTTCCGTTGCGGGTCCCCCGCTCCCGCTGAGAGGCGGGATTGAACGTCAAAATGATTCTACTGTCGCGCTACACACATCGGCAACATGGAATGTGAAACGGAATTGGGAGGTGCTTCGAAGGTTAGCCTTCGTCGTCCGATCGTTTTTGCAGTTCTCGCCACAGCTTGTCTAGAACTTCGGCTTTCTTCGGACCCTGTAATTCCTGCTCCAGCTCTTCGAGCGCCACGGCGACGATGTGATAGTGGTGGACTCCGGCAAACCTGGGATCGGCGCTTATCTGCAGCCAAAGCCGGTGCAGCAAATCGAGGTCCTGATTGCGCAGTCGCGGCGTGTGCGGTCCAAGATAATATTCGCGCGACACTCCATTCGGCAGCCGGATTTCCATTACCAAGCGCGGCTTGGGCTCCGGCAAGCGCTCCCACGCATCTCCCGTCATTTTGGCTTGTTCATCCGCGCTGAGTTTGTTGGACAGACCGCATACGATCCGGCTGGATTCAATTCGCTGCGCGGTGACCACGATGGAATCAAAGACATCGGTCGCGGGAACCACCAGCAGTGAAACCGGCTTACCTTCTTTTTCGGCTGCGGCCACGACGGCGGTGAACAACTCCTGTTCGTACTGGTCGAAAATCTGGTCGGCATCAAAAGTAGTGCTGCCGAACGACGGCTCGCGATGATACAGACGCGCCGTCATGACGACGACGTCCTGCTGCTTGGTGTCAGTTCTCCGCAGGACTTCGCGTAAGTAGTAGAGGTTCTTGGGATCGCGAACAGCGACCAGAATGTTTCCCGCACGTACACCCAGCGTCTCGGTCGCCGGCTGCTCGTTTCCATAGACCCGGAATTGGTCCAGGCTCTCCGGTTTTCCAGCTCGTTGCCTGGCAACGCGCCGCTCCGAATAAGTAAAAAGTGCAAAGAAAACCAGGCTGAACGAGACTCCGCCTATGGTGGCCGTGTACTTTGTGAACAAGTTGACCAGGGCGGTGAGAAAAAGCACGGCTGCAATCAGTATCACGCCCAGCGGCAGTTCGCGGCCCTTGCCCAGAGGGATATTCAGCGGCACCTTCCAATCCCGTCTCGAGGGTTCGGTGTAGCGCAACACCAGTACCGCCAAAGCCATCATCGCGAAGCTCCAGATCACACCGAACGCGTACAGGCCAGCCAGAGTAAACACGTTTCCTCTGGTGAGGATGATGGTGAGAAGCTGCAAACCTACAACCAGATTAATGATGCGGTAGCTGGTGCCGAATTTAGGATGAGGCTTCTGGAACGCCTCGGTGAGCACGCCATCTTCGGCGACCCGATTCAGCACTCCGTTTGCGCCCACGATCGAGGTATTGTGCGCGCCCGAAAGGATCAGCACTCCTACCAGCACTACGAAGGCGTGGAATATCAGCCGCGCCCACAGCGGACCCCACAAATGCATCGCGATGCCGCCGATCAGATTGCCGAAGTACTCCGGCCGGCGGGCGTCGGGAATGATCATTACGGCGAAGAAAGAAGTAAGCGCGGTAAAGAGAAGCGCATAGATGCCGATGACCACAGCCGCCTTTTTCAAATTCTGCAGCTTGGGGTGTGCAATCTCGCGGTTGACCTGCGCTAGCGTCTCTTCGCCGCTCATCGCCAGTACCGAATGGCCGAAGCCAACCAGCAAGATGAACAAGGTGAGATGGGTGAGCCATGTATTTTGCAACCCGCGCAACCAGCCCAACGACTCATGATCAAGCGTGATGCCGTACTTCAGCGGACTTGGCGGCAACGGCACCGGAGAATGCCACAAGGTGGCGGTACACCAGATGATCAGGATCACCACCATGACCGTCGTCACAGCCATGATTTGTAACGCCTTCCCGCTGGACTCATGAAGGCCTTGAATATTCTTCCGCCAGAAATATAGGGCCACGAGAATTCCAAAGCCGGCGGCAAACAGGTTATCCGGAAACCATAGAATCGGATGCCCTATGTAGTGCGCAATATCGTGAATAAAGCCGGCCAGGTATTGTCCAGCGACCACTGAGCTCAAGGGACCGGTAAGAACGTAATCAAACAACAGAGCGGACACTGAAAACTTGGCCAGCTTGGCGCCCATGGCCCGCCTGACCACGCGGTACACGCCGCCCCGCACGAACATGCTGGTGGATTCGATATAAAGAGCGCGAACACAATTGGCGAAAAGCATGACCGCGAGAATGAACCAGGGTGCGCTTTTCCCGATGACCTTCTCTGCATCTCCGCCAACGTAATACGCAGATGAACCGAGGTCAGACAGGACAATGGCGGCCGCTCGCCAGAATGAAATAAAGCTGAGCAGAACGGTAGTGGCAACGAACACCTTTACGGCAGGTCGCCTTGAGGGTTCAAGAGTTTGTGGCATGGGGAGTGGCGTTTAGGTGGCCGTCGATTCCTTTGAATTTAGCACATGACGCGTTAACTGACGCCGCAATTCAGGATGGGTGTTCAAGCACCACTGGTAACCTGCTCTGGCGGCTTGCAAGGCGCCAGTCTGGGTTGACGATGATATCTTTAGTCTACGCAGCATACCCTCATTCGAATGGACGTCCTCAAGCAACTTTTCGAGCAGTATTTTCAATCCCCGGCTCTGAAGGTCCAGCCGCTGCAGGGGCAACTCGGCGGCTCTGGGCGCAGCATCATTCGCCTCTCCAACCGCCTGAACAGTGCGGTCGGGATCCTCTATGGCGTGCGGGAAGAGAATTTGGCTTTCCTGGAGTTCTCGCGGCACTTTCGCCAGCATGGCTTGCCGGTCCCTGAAATTTATGCCGAGAGACTGGGTGAAGGCGCTTACCTGGAACAAGACCTGGGTGACATGACCCTATTCGATTTTCTCTCGCAGAATCGCAATGGAGATGTCGTCGCTCCGTCCGTGGTGGAAACCTATCGCCGCGTGCTCGAGATTCTGCCGCGCTTTCAAATCGAAGCTGGACGCGACCTCAACTATAAAGTTTGCTATCCTCGCGCTAGTTTTGATCGCCAGTCGATCAACTGGGACCTGAATTATTTCAAATATTATTTCCTCCGGCTGGCCGGCATTCCGTTCAACGAACAGGCGCTGGAGCAGGATTTCACCCGGCTGACCAAATTTCTGTTGTCCGCCGATCACGATTACTTTCTTTATCGCGACTTTCAATCACGCAATGTGATGCTGCACGACGGAACGCCATTTTTTGTGGATTACCAGGGCGGCCGCCGCGGCGCGCTGCATTACGACGTGGCATCGCTCTTGTATGACGCCAAGGCGGATCTGCCGCCGGCCTTGCGTCAAGAGTTGCTCGATCATTATCTGGAGACTCTGCGTAATTACATTCCGCTTAGCCGCAATGCCTTCTTGCGTCATTACTACGGATTCGTATATGTGCGTCTCATGCAGGCTTTCGGCGCATACGGCTTTCGCGGATTCTACGAACGAAAAGCGCACTTCCTGCAGAGCGTGCCTTATGCGCTGAAAAATTTGCGCTGGCTGCTGCACAATGTCACGTTGCCGATCGAACTACCCACGCTGATTGAATCCTTCCAGCGCATGTTGGGCTCAGAAAAGCTGCTGCATCTGCATTTTGAAGCGCCCCGCGGGCCGGTCGCGACCTCGACTTCTGAGGCGCCTCTCGCGGTGCGTATCTATAGTTTCTCTTTTCATCGTGGCGGCGCGCCTAAAGATGAGACGGGGAATGGCGGCGGCTTTGTATTCGATGGCCGCGGTATTCCGAATCCCGGACGTGAAGAGCGATTCAAAAGGCTCACTGGAAAAGATGCGCCGGTCATCGAATATCTAGACCAGCAGGAGAGCGCGAACGAATTTCTTGAGCATGTTCGCGGGCTGGTCGATGCCAGCGTGAGTGAGTATCAGCGCCGAGGTTTTAAAAATCTGATGGTGTCATTCGGATGCACCGGCGGCCAGCATCGTTCGGTGTATCTTGCCGAGCAGCTCGCGAAACACCTGTGCAACAAGAGCGGAGTAGAGGTCACCGTTCATCATCGCGAACTGGAAAGAGCGGCAGCTGAGGTGCAGGCCGCGGCGGCAGAGTCAGGGACAGCCGGATGAAGGCCATGGTGCTGGCAGCCGGACTGGGAACGCGGCTGCGACCGCTAACCGATGACCGCCCTAAAGCTTTGGTAGAGGTGGCGGGGCATACGCTCCTGGAAATCACCCTTACTCGTTTGTATGACTTCGGCGTTCGCGAAGTGATCATCAATGTCCATCACTTCGCGGATATGGTGCAGGCCTATCTGAAGGCCAACCACAATTTGGGATTGCACATTGAAATTTCTCGCGAAGAGGATGGCCTGCTCGATACCGGCGGAGGATTAAAAAAAGCCGCATATTTCTTTCAACAAGGGGTGGATCGGGACGAGCCCTTCATTCTGCACAACGTGGACGTGATCAGCAATATCGACTTCGCAGAGATGCTGAACTTTCACAACGCTAAAAAAGCCCTGGCGACCCTCGCCGTTCAGGGCCGGGAAACGTCGCGATATTTGCTGTTCGATGACTCGCTTGAACTTTGCGGTCGCCGCGCAGGAGGCGAAGGCCAGCCGCAACTTGTGCGCTCCGTCTTACATTCGCAGGGACTAGCGTTTTCTGGAATCCATGTCATATCGCCGCGGTTTCTCGAAATGATGATCGAACAGGGCGCATTCTCGATCATCGATAGCTATCTCCGTGTAGCCGCTAAGGGAGAAAAAATTCTTGGTTTCCCTGCTGACAAATATTACTGGCGCGATCTCGGACGACCGGAACACGTAGCTCAAGCTGCGGAAGACATCGCCGGTAAGCGGATTCTGCTCAAAAATTAGTAAGCCGAAAAAGAGTTGAGCGGTGGCCTCAAGCGATACGCGACTAGTCTTTCTTTCTCAATGACCGTGCAATTTCCGGCAGGCGGCTGAACACCGCAACACAACGCAGCCACAATTTGTTGTCCATCGCGGGATAGCCGCTGACAACCGCGCCAGGCGCAACGTCATTCGGGATGCCGCTTTGTGCCGTGGCAATTGCGCCATCACCGATTTTGCAATGACCGGCTACGCCGACTTGACCGGCGAGAATTACGTTTTTACCAATTTCCGTAGATCCAGCGAGCCCGACTTGTGCACACAACAACGTATCTTTACCGACGGTGGAACCGTGTCCGACCTGTACGAGGTTGTCAATTTTCACGCCGCGAGCGATTCGTGTCTCGCCCACGCTGGCGCGGTCGACGCAAGCATTGGCTTGAATCTCAACGTTGTCTTCAATGATCGTCGGGCCTGACTGCACGATCTTGTGCCATTGGCCATTTCCGTCCTTGGCGAAGCCGAAGCCGTCGCCTCCTATTACTACTCCGTTTTGCAGGACGACATTATTGCCGATCCGGCAAAACTCGCGCACCACCGCGTGGGCATGCGCAAGAAAATTGTCGCCGATCTTTACTCCCCGATACACGACGACGTGCGCCAGCAATACCGCGTTCTTGCCAATTTCAGTGTCTTCCTGAATGACGGCGTAGGGTCCAATATGTGCGTTGGCGCCGATCTTTGCCGACTCGTGCACAACTGCGGTGGGATGTATCCCCGGCTCATATTGCGGCGGCTGATAGAACAATTCCAGCGCGCGAGCAAAATCCAGATAGGGATTGTTGCTGCGCAACATGGCAGCCTTAAGGGCAGGGAAGTCCTCGGCTACGATTACGGCTGAAGCCTTTGTGATTCTCGCGACTGCCGCATATTTCGGATTGGCGATGAAGGTAATCTGTCCCGGCCCGGCGGCCTCGATTCCCGCAATGCCGTGGATTTCAGTATCTCCCGCGCCATTCTCCAGTCGAGTACCCAGCCGCCGATTGATCTCCGACAGTTTCATTTTGCAGATGATTGTAAAGGATGAGTATCGGGATCGGACATAACCGCGGCTTCACGTGAGTTGGCTTCTCTGGGTGCGAGAACTGGGCGATCTCTGTGACACCCCACAGGACTTAACCGAGAACGCTAGGTGAGTTCTCGCGGAGGCGGAGCGGACCTCAGGCTATGTTTCATCACCAGCAAATTGAACCCCGAGACTGAGACGCGCTATCTAATGACGACGATGCCTTCTACTCCAAAACTCACAGCCAAAGGATCGCCCCGGCCCAAGCTCAAGACCGTCATGCCTCTGGTGCTGGAACTCATCCGCCCGCGGCGCGGCCTGCTGGCCGCCGGTTTCCTTCTGATGGCCATCAACCGCGTGTCGTCCCTGGTGCTTCCCTACTCCACGCGCTATCTGATCGACTCCGTAATCGTGAAACATCACATTCAGCTGCTCAAGCCGTTGGTGCTGGGAGTGCTTGCTGCCACTGTAGTCCAAGGCATTACATCATTTTCCCTGACGCAATTACTTTCGAAAGCCGCACAGCGCTTAATTACTGAGCTCCGACAGAAAGTGCAATCGCATGTTGAGCGTCTGCCGGTCGCATTTCACGACTCGACCAAGAGCGGCGTTCTGGTGTCACGCATCATGAGCGATGTCGAGGGGGTACGAAACCTGATCGGCACCGGACTGGTTGATCTTGTTGGAGGATTGCTCACTGCCAGCATCGCGCTGGTTGTCCTGTTCCGTATCAGCGCGCTAATGACCGTGCTTGCCTTTAGTTTCCTCGCGCTTTTTGCTCTGGCACTGAAGAAAGCATTCCAAACCATTCGTCCGATTTTCCGCGAGCGCGGCAAGATCAATGCTGAAGTCACCGGGCGCTTGTCTGAATCGCTCGGCGGCATTCGCGTGGTCAAGGGGTATCACGCCGAAGAGCGCGAAGAGAGAGTTTTTGCCGGCGGCGTAAAGCGTTTGCTGGATAACGTGCTGCGTAGTCTGACCGCGACTTCGGTCATGGGACTTTCTGCCAGCGTACTGCTCGGCGTAGTTGGCGCGGTAATTATGTATGTGGGGGCGCGGCAGATTCTGGCTGGATCGCTCACCATAGGCGAGTTTTTCACTTACACAATGTTCATGGGATTTCTGATCGCGCCGGTCATGCAGATTGTGCAGATCGGTACCCAGCTTACCGAGGCCTTGGCTGGACTCGAACGGTCGCAGGAAATTCTGACCCAACCGGCAGAAGATCGCGATCCGAAGCGTACCATCGCACTCCCGCCAATTGAAGGCAACATCACATTCGAAGACGTTAGCTTCAGCTACGACGGTACGCGGACGGTATTAAACGACATTTCGTTCCGCGCATCGCCTGGGACTGTGACTGCGCTGGTGGGATCTTCAGGCTCGGGAAAATCCACCACCATCGGGCTCATTTCCGCTTTTTATGTCCCCACGCACGGTTTGGTCACGGTCGATGGTTTCGATCTCAGCAAAGTGAGGATCGATTCCTACCGCACTCAGCTGGGCGTGGTCCTACAGGAATCGTTTTTGTTCGACGGAACTATTCGCGAGAACGTAGCTTTTTCTCGTCCGGACGCGACCGATGAAGATGTAATGCGTGCCTGCCGCATCGCGCGAGTCGACGAATTTGCCGAGAGCTTCGCCGATAAATATGACACCATCGTCGGCGAACGCGGGGTTAAGCTTTCCGGCGGCCAACGTCAGCGTATCTCGATCGCTCGCGCAATTCTCGCTGAACCCAGGATACTGATTCTCGACGAAGCTACCTCCAGCCTCGACTCAGAATCGGAGCAGATGATCCAGGAAGGCCTGTCTTATTTAATGCGAGGACGCACGACTTTTGTGATTGCGCACCGTCTCTCCACTATCCGCCGCGCCGACCAGATCCTTGTGATCGAGCAAGGACGCATTGTAGAACGGGGCACTCACGAGGAACTCTACGCAGCGGGCGGGCGTTACTACGAGCTTTACACCAGGCAGCATGGTCTGGAGAGCAATTTGTTTCTTGCGCCCGGCGAAGGGGACACGGCCGAAGGTAACGCAGAATCTGGCTCTAAACAAAACGGACACGAATCCAGTGACACGCTACGGCTGATTAGAGACGAAGTGCGTTGAGCGGTAGATTCGTCTGCTAATCGTGTACTAGCCCGCTATTGTTGAACGAAGATATAAAAAAGACCGACAGCCGAAATCAAAACCATCGAAATAAAGATGATGTCGGGAAGAATACCTCGCAAACGCGTTGCTACTTCAGGTCCACTAGTCTTTGCGTGCATAATTCCAGCTCCTTGGAATGGATATTTGGATGAGATGTCACGGAGGTGAGTTGCTCAATTTGATTCGACGGAGAGGATCGTGTTTAGTTTTCTAGCGTGTCTTCGATAGCGCAAACTTTTGACTTAACTGCCGGGGAGGCTAGGTTTTAGAAACGTCTATGGAATGGCGCGCCCGGAGAGATTCGAACTCCCGACCTACAGCTCCGGAGGCTGCCGCTCTATCCAGCTGAGCTACGGGCGCGTAGTTCAAGTGTACATCGCGAGGTTGGGCCCATCAATTTTGAGCGCGGGTAGACGGAGAAATGCCGGGGATGATTCGGACCCAGCGTGCCTGTCACTCTTTGCAGTTCGGATTAGCAGCCCACAACAACACTAGCGAATCGTTCACTCTAACGGCGTCCGCCGCCTTCGCGACCGCCACCGCTGGCCCGCTCGGCCTTCGGACGTGCTTCGTTCACATTAATTGCCCGTCCGCCGAACTGGCTGCCGTTCAAAGCCGTAATGGCCTTGTCCCCTTCTTCCGCATTTGTCATTTCCACGAAACCGAATCCCCTCGATCGTCCGGTCTCGCGATCGGTGAGAATGCTGACGCGTTCGACCGCCCCATACGGTTCGAAAATCTTGCGCAGCTCTTCTTCCGAAGTGTTAAAGCTGAGGTTCCCAACGAAAATGTTCTTCACAGAACCCCCTTTCTGTTTTTTGCGAACTCCGGCAAGAGGCCAGTTTTTTACTAGGTGTCTTTACCGAGGCCGCAAGTGCGCCGGAAGTATAGCAAATCCGAAAAATTGGGCAAGCGAAATACGACAAGTTTAAAAAGAATTAATGACGGTGTCCGATAAGCGGCATTTGCGACGGGAATTGGGACTGGAATTCAGATAGAAGGCTGCATCTGCAAAATCGTCATTTCAACATGAGTAAGTGACCTAGCATTTATCGACCTTCCAGTATCCATCTGATTGGTAGCGAAGTTCGAGCAGCCGATTTTTGGGATCGTGACGCTTGCCGCAATCGGGACAGATCAGATAACGGCTCCAACTGGTGCCACGCCGGTCATAGTCAGGAGCAACGGAGAAGCTCAGGCCACAACTGCACGGCACCAGAAACATGCGAATCTGTTCTGGGTGTTTCGGCGGTATCTTTCTGGTCATTCACTGCTCGTAAACGACGCGTCCCGCGACGATAGTCATTACCACTTTCGTGTTGACCAGGTGATGCGGATCAATCTCAAAAACGTTTTGCGAGAGGATGATCAGATCGGCCAGCTTTCCAGGTTCGAGCGAACCTTCGGTTTTCTCCCGATGTCCGGCGAACGCGGCATTTAAGGTGTAGCCCTTGATGGCATCCGCAAGGCTGATACGCTCCGATGGAATCCACCCGCCCTTAGGTTCTCCATCGGTGGTCTGGCGCGTGACCGCGTTCTGCAACCCGGGCCACGGGCTCAGCGTAACAACCGGCCAGTCGCTACCGAATGCAAGCACTCCACCAGCATCTTGAATGCTGTGCCACGGCCAGGCCCGCATAGCTCGTTCCGGTCCGACGGCCGGCAACCAGGATTTTAACGTGTCGTCGTTCGGATAGGCATGCAGCGGTTGCATGCTGGCCATGACTCCGAGCTGTCCGAATCGTGGAATGTCCGCTGCAGAAGGATCCTCAATATGCTCGATTCGGTGCCGGGCATCTCTCGTCCGATTCTTTGTCGCGGCGGCTCCATAGGCGTCCAGCGCCAACCGGATCGCGCGATCGCCGATGGCATGAGTGAAAATTTGAATTCCGCGGCGGTCAAGCTCAGCTACAAAAGCTTTGTATTTGTCCGGATCCCACAACAAACCGCCCGATAGGTCGGACGCGTTCGAATATGGAGCCAGCATGGCCGCAGTGTGGGTTTCGATTACGCCGTCAAGGAAGAACTTCACGCCACCTGCCGCGATCCAGTTGTCGTGATAGCGTTTACGCGCCTGCTCGATCTCATCTAACTGGTGCGCGGTTACCTCGGGCGGATCGAAGCGATATCCCAGATAGAAGCGCACCGTGAGTTCATTATTCCGGCGCAGTTCTTCCAGCAGTTCGGCGTCGGCTACATCGCCGGCGCCCACGTTTACTCCGCCCATCACATGCACGCGCGTGATCCCTAATTCATTGGCGTGTTTCAAGCCGGCGCGCAAGGCCTGCAATTTATTTTCACGGCTCGGCACGGGAATGGCGCGACGGACTATGGCGTCGGCGGCATCTTCCTTTATAGCTCCAGTGGGCTCGCCGGTTGCGGGATCGCGAACGATCGTGCCGCCTGGGGGATCGGCGGTGTCCTTGGTTATATGAGCTGCCTCGAGCGCCTTGGTATTTGCCCACCACGTGTGACCATCGTAGCCTTCGATGTATGCCGGACGGTCGGGAACCACTGCATCTAGCTGCTTTTTGTCCGGCATTCCTGACGGAGGAAATATCGGGTACGACCAGCCGCGCCCCAGCACCCAGGCGTCATTCGGATGGGCCTTAGCGTAAGCCTTAATTTGCTGCTGCACCTGCTCAAGGTTTGTCGCATCTTCGACGTTGACCTGCTGCAGGGAGAACGAACCGTCCATGAAGTGAACGTGACAGTCGGTGAAGCCGGGCAGGACAAGGCGGCCTGCGGCGTCGATCACTTTGGTCGAAGTTGCACGATAATGGGAGATATCGTCGTCCTTGCCGACCGCGAGAATTTTTCCGTCGCGGATGGCTAACGCTTCCGCCCATGGTTGGCCTGGGTTCACGGTGTAAATGCGCGCATTGATCACAATCACATCTGCGGTCGAAGAGTTTGTTTCGGCACATGAGATCGCGCAAGAAGAAATAACTAGAAAACACAGAACTAATTGCTGAATGAATTTCGATTTGGCCAAGTTCCATCTCCTCACGGTTAAAAAGTGGGCGGCGTGTTGATCCACAGAATCAACGTCTCCGAGCCGCCGGGGTTGGTCCACTTATGGGGCACCGCGCTTTCGAAATAAAAACTGTCGCCGGTCTTCAGGCGGAACTCTTCTTCGCGGAGAAAAATCTGCAACTCGCCTTTGAGAATGTACAAAAATTCCTCACCCACATGCGTGTATGATTCACCGCTGCCCGACTTGGGCGCGACACGAAATAGGTGCGGCTCCATCACCGTGTTGCCCCACGCCAGCAGCTCCATGCGGACGCCCGGACCGGCCTGAAGAACTTTGCGGGCTTTCGGTTTTACCAGATTCGGATTGGGTTCGGCGGTGTCATGAAATTGGAGGATATTGGTTTTGTAATAGCGGGCCAGCCTGCGCAACGTGCCTACTGACGCACTCATCTGCGAGCGCTCAATCGCGCTCAGAAATCCGACCGAAATTCCCGCCGCCTTCGCCACAGTGGCCAGCGAAGCACCTTTCTTCAATCGCAATTGGCGCAGGCGAGCACCCAGGGCGCCGGCTGAACCATCGCGTGGCGGCTGGGCCAGACCATCACGTTTGAGCGTCTGCACAATTGCAGGCGCATTCATGCCCCGAACCTTCCGCAGAAAACTCGCGCGTTTCAGCAGCCGAACGTCTTCCTGCGAGTACATTCGATAACGACTGGCGGTTCGCCGGGGACGCGCCAAGCCCAGGCTTTCCCACATGCGAATTACGCTCGGAGAAATACCGACCAGGCGGGCGACGTCGCCAATCTTCAGATAATCGTTGTTGCTGCGAGAAGGCATAACGTCATGGCGCATTTGTAAAGCTGGCTGTCTCAAGTCGTCGCATGCCCAGCGAGCGAGCGATTGTTTTCGCTTGACAGTTCTCTCGGCCAGCCACTAACCTTGCTGGATTATAGCAAGGTTTGTTTCTCGTACCATCACCCGTTTTGCAGTAATTCTTGGCGATGCCTTGGAGGCGCTTCGATGTCTTCCGCCGAATTCCGTGGTTCAAGATTTTCTTGCTGCGTCGTAGCTTCGGTGCTTTGCCTGTTGCTCTCCGCATCCGCCCAGAGCACAGGCGGGCGAATCATCGGCCGGGTTTCGGACTCGACCGGCGCGGTGGTGAGCGGCGTGACGATTACTCTGGTGAATGACGCGACTGGTGTGAGCCGCGATACCAAAACCAACGACACCGGCGACTACACTTTCATCGAGGTAACGCCCGCCACCTACCACGTGGAATACACCCTGCAAGGATTCAAAAAAGATGTTCATACGAATGTTGTCCTGCAAGTCAATCAGGTCCTGACCCTGAATGCCACGCTCCAACCGGGCGCGACCCAAGAGACTGTAGACGTCTCGTCGGAAGCGCCGCTGGTCGATACCACCAGCACCCAATTGGGCGCGGTGGTAAACGATCGAACTATTAGCGAACTCCCGCTCAATGCCAGAGATACCTATCAGTTTTTGCAATTACAGCCCGGTGTTATGTCGACAACGGGATCAGGAAACCAGATTGTCTACGGCAGCGACAAGGCCGGCTCGGTGTCAGTCAATGGCGGACGGGGACGCGCAAACAATTTCAGCGTAAACGGTGGTGACGCCAATGATCAGTTCGTCAACTTGCCTACGGTGCAGCCATCCCCCGACAGCATCGCTGAGTTCCGCGTGCTTACGAACACTTTTGATGCGGAGTACGGCCGCAACTCGGGCTCTGTGGTGAACGTTATTACGAAATCGGGAACCAACGCGCTCCACGGCAATCTATACGAGTTTTTCCGCAATAAGGCGCTGAATGCAAATCCTTATTGTTTCACGGCTGTAGACGGTACTCCCTGCGATAAGCCGCAATTTAATCAGAACCAATTCGGGGGAACGTTGGGCGGCCCGATCGTCAAAGATCGGACATTCTTTTTTACGTCTTATGAAGGACGACGCATTCGCCAGGGCATCCCATCGCCGCTTGTGTTTGTTCCTACTACAGCCGAGCGGCCCAGCGCGAGTCAGCCCTTTGCTAATTTTTCGTCAGAATCACCTTTCCCGCGGTACTCTAAATACCGCATTTCCGTTGCAGCAGCGCCCCGGGTGCGCCCAGGCTATTTTCAATCAATCAGGGTTGCCCTTGGGGATGGAGTCCCTTATAGCACAGACCAGAATGGCAACCCTGGCATCTTTACCGATGTGGCGAACAATCGAGAAAACATCATTCCCGCTCGCTTGCCTCGATCCCACCGCGGTTGATCTGCTGCAATACGTCCCCACCCCGGCCAATGGCAGTGACAAGCTTGTGAGTACGCCTGTTCAGCCAGAGCGTGGCGACCAATTTACATTGCGAATTGACCATCGGCTCAATAATCAGCAAAACCTCAGCCTCTATTACTATTTTGATGATGATCATTTGATTTCTCCATTTGCGCAATTTCAAGCCGCCGGCGCGAATGTACCCGGTTTCGGCTCCATCACCAACGAGCGCTTTCAGCAATGGAACATTACCCATACCTGGACCATCAGCAACACAACCGTGAACGAGTTCCGCTTCAACTACAACCGTGAAGCGCAGCGTACGTTCCAGCACCCTACCTTTACCACGACGGTACAGAATTCCTGTCCTACACCTCCATCCTGGTTGCAGAATGCATTCCCGGGCCTGGGGACCAGCGTACCGTTCTGCTTCTCCGATGGGACGTCGGCGAACACTCTCGGTATACATCCCAATGTCGGCCCTCAACACGAGGGACTCCCGTTCATCCAGGTGAGCGGCGGTTTTACGATTGGGAACAACGGAGAGGGTGAACTTCCTCAGGTCGGGAATTCTTTCCAGTGGTCGGACAATATCAGTAAGGTCATGGGACACCATTCACTTAAATTCGGCACCGATGTTCGGCGCCAGCGCTTCGACCAGACGCTGTATTTCGACGTAAATGGCGAGTTCTTTGTTGATGAAACTTCGACCAACAGCACTCTCGGAGATACGGCATTCTCCGATTACATGCTTGGCTTACCGGGCTCGTATGGCCAGGGTTCAGCCAATACTGAGAATGTGCGCAGTACCGGGTTGTATCTGTTCGCACAAGACAGCTGGAAGATCAAACCTAATCTGACGCTCAACTACGGCCTGCGTTGGGAACTGAACACTCCGATCGCCGACATCAGTAAGCACGTACAGACTTTCCGGCCTGGACAGGTGAGCACTGTTTATCCGTGCGAAAACACCGTTAATACGGATTGCTCTTCAATGACCCCGGTCGGCTTGCTCGTACCGGGAGATAAGGGCGTGCCCACCGGCTTGACACAGACGTACTACAAAGCCTTTGCCCCGCGAATCGGACTCGCCTGGAGCCCCGGAAGCTCAGGCAAGACCAGCATCCGTACAGGGTGGGGACTGTTCTATAACCCGATTGAGCAGCTGGTGCTGGAACAGTTCAGCGCGGAGCCGCCATTTGGAGGAAGCACATTCCCATTTAACACCTTGTTCAACGAACCTTTTCTGGACCAGAGCGGACCAGCTTCTCTTACCCCAATCCATTCGGGTTGACCTTCGCTCTCCGGGGTGAACGGTATCCTGAATCCAGTACGGGGTCAGCCGGTGGACTGGGGAATGTTCCGTCCAAACACGCTGTTCGGACAATTCCAGCCGCACATGCGTAGCCAATACTCGGCCCAATATAACTTCAACATCCAGCATCAGCTGACCAACGATATGAAACTCGAGGTGGGTTACGTCGGGTCTCAAGGGCATCGGCTGTTGGCGACACATGACGTCAACTATGGGAATGCGCAGACCTGTCTCGACCTGCAGGCATTAGCAGACGCATATCCTGGCGACGGTACACCAGCTCATCCGGGACCTTGGCACGACTTGTGGTCCATACTTCGCCGATACCGGCTTCTTCATTCCCACGCAGGCTAGAATGCAAGCGGGAACCTGGTAAATGTGAAAACTCCTGCCGAAGGCTTTCATCTTCCGTATACGGCCAACGGTGACGGTCCAACATTATTCCTGGTGGAACCGACTGTCAGCACTGTGGCACCGGCAAGGAATCACCCTCATTGGACTGCGCCGGTATTCTTCTCCGCAGTGTGATCCTTTAAGCCGGATTGCCGCGGGCTGCCCGGCAGACTTTATTCCGGTTTTCAGCAGCATCTTCGCTCAGGACACGATTGCTAACTCTGCTTACAACTCACTGCAGGCATCGCTTGATAAACGCTTTTCCCATGGCCTGCAGTTCACCGCTGCATACACTTACAGCAAGTCGTTTGATCAGTCTTCGAGCTTTGAGGGAATTCTGAATCCGATTGATCCGCGTATCAGTCGTTCGTTGTCTGCGTTCGACGCGCGCCACCGACTTGTCCTCAGCTACTACTGGGAGCTTCCGTTACGAAAATATAGCGGGGCCACCGGCAAGTTGCTCAACGGCTGGGCCCTCTCCGGTATCACTACCTTGCAGACGGGGTTCCCGATTCGCATATCGACTGTGGCTGACAATGAGCTGATGTACAGCTTCGATTTCGAACTGCCAGGTGAGCCTGCGCAGCTTGCCCCGTTACATACGCAGAGGCCGCAATCGAACGGTAACTATTTCTTCGATCCCAACAGCTTCACCGACAACGCCACCGATAATAGCGCCCCGCCATGCAGCGCGGGGGCGCAGTTCGAGTGCTATCAGCCGTCACTTTTAGGAACGCTTGGAAACACAAAACGCACACTCTGCTGCGGGCCGGGGATCAGCAACACTGACTTTGCTATCCTCAAGACCATTCCGATAACCGAAGCCGTACACGCTGATTTCCGGGCTGAGTTCTTCAACATTTTCAACCACACGCAGTTTTTCAATCCTGACGGCAACGTGTCCGACGGATCTCAATTCGGGCAAGTTACACAGACACGCGACCCGCGGCTGGTGCAGTTTGCTCTAAAATTGTTCTTCTAGCTTCAATCCCGGGCGGTTCGCCGCCCGGGCCAATCTAATGGCCGCTAACACGCGGCTTGAGACTCTTCGGAGACCACGATGTACCCCGAACTACAGAAAGAAATCGACACTTTCGTGCGCCGCACGCCTAAATCGGCTGAGGCGCATAAGAAAAACCTGAAGCGCATTCCGCTTGGCGTGGCCAGCAACTACCGCGCTTATGATCCTTATCCGATCTTTGTGAAAGACGCGGGCGGCAGCAAGTTTCGCGACCTCGATGGCAACGAGTACATCGATCACAATCTTTGCTTCGGCGCGATCATGGCCGGGCATTGCCATCCGGCGGTGATGAAAGCGGTCGAGAAGCGCCTGAGCACCGGCACCATGTTCGGCATGCCGCATGACATGGAATGGGAGCTCGCGGAAGAAATCTGCAATCGCTTTCCGGTCGAGATGGTCCGCTTCGGCAACAGCGGCACTGAAGTCACAATGCACGCCATTCGTCTGGCGCGCGCCGCTACCGGTCGCGACAAGATCGTGAAGTTCGAAGGCGCATATCACGGCCTGCACAATGATGCGCTGGTCAGCGTGAAGCCGCATGAGCCGCACGAGTATGGCGACATCCACGCACCTACATCTGCGCCAGCAGGACTGGGTGTGCCGAAGTCAACTCTTGCCAATGTTCAGATCGCCACTTTCAACGATCTCGCCAGCGTCGAGAATCGCTTCAAGCAGAATCCTGGCGAAATTGCCGCGATCATTCTTGAGCCGATCCTGATGAATGTCGGACTGTGCATGCCGCAGCCCGGCTTCCTTGAAGGACTGCGCGAAATCGCCACCCGCAACGGCGCGCTGCTGATTTTCGACGAAGTGAAAACCGGCGCGAAACTCGGCTGGGGCGGAGCATCGGAATACTTCAATGTTAAGCCGGATATGATTTGCCTGGCTAAGTCGATCGGCGGAGGCTTGCCGCTTGCAGCTTTCGGAACGCACAAATCCGTGATGGACCTGATCTCGCAGCACAAAGTTTTTCACGGCGGAACTTACAATACCAATCCGGTTTCGATGGCTGCGGGTTTGGCAACTTTCCGCAGTGTGCTGACCCGCGAAAATTATGCCCACGTCGACAAGCTGAGCAAGAAGCTCACCGATGGCTACCGCGAGATCGTCGCTAAGTCGGGATTGCAAGGTTACGTCATCAGCGCCGGTGCTAACGGCGCGCTGATGCTATATCCGAAAGAGATTCGCAACTACCGCGACTGGCTGACGGTTGACGTTGATCTCTGGCGCCATTATTGGTTCGCAATGGTCAACCGCGGCGTCATGGCCCAGCCCTACTGGTGGGACGAGCAATGGACGATATCGGTCCAGCACACCGAAGCCGACATCGACAAGCACGTCGCAGCATTCGCCGAAGTCGCGCCGGCCCTGGCCAAAGCACAGCAGGAGCGCAGCGCCGCCGTGGTTGCGCACTGAATTATTGAGTGTGGGGCGGGCGCCCTCGCCCGCCTTGTTTTTCCAAAGGCCGCAGAATGTCAGGGGAACCGAACTCCGCCAATCCGACGAATTTGAAACGCGTCCTCGGTCGTTGGGACTTGGTTCTACTTTTCGTCGTTGCGGTTTTCAACCTGAACGTCGTACCGTCGATCGCGGCAAACGGCGGCGTCACAGTGTGGTTGTGGATTATCGCGCTCGTGCTTTTCTTTTGGCCGCAAGGGATCGCCGTCATCGAACTAGCGCATCGCTATCCCGGCGAAGGCGGAGTTTATCTTTGGGCCAAAGAAGTTTTTGGCGACTTCCATGGATTTCTTTCCGGCTGGTGCTACTGGACCAACAACATGCTTTATGTTCCGACGGTGATGCTCTACTTCGTCGGAGTTTCGGTATACGTTTTGGGGCCGAGCCATCAGGCGCTTGCCGACAACAAGGTCTTTGCTCTTGTGACTTCGACCGTGCTGCTCGCGTTGCTTACTTGGCTGAACATCGTCGGCCTGGGGGTAGGGAAGTGGATCAATAATCTGGGCGCGATCGGCACCGGCATCGCGGCGGCCGTGCTGATTGGTCTGGGAATTATTTTGTGGCAGCGTTTTGGGACCGCGATCACCTCCGCGGATTTTCGCATCCCCGACAATCCCCGCTTCGTTTTGAATTCGTTTGGTGTGATCTGTTTCGGATTGGTGGGTCTCGAACTGGCATCCGTCATGGGCGATGAAATCCGCGATCCCGCGCGAACTTTGCCGGGCGCGGTCGCGTGGGGTGGAATTCTTTCGGGCGCATTGTATGTGGGGGTGACGCTCACGTTGCTGATTGCGGTCGGCAAAAAAGTCAGCGTGTTGCAGGGTATCGTGCAAGCTGTGAGCCACATGGCCACACAAGTCGGCGTGGCGTGGATCGTAGTTCCGTTTGCGTTAATGTTGAGCCTCTCCATCGCGGGCATCGGTTCGGCTTGGATGGGCGGTTCGGCGCGAATTCCATTCGTCGCAGGCTTGGACGCTTATATGCCTTCGTGGCTGGGACGTTTGCATCCAAGCTACGCGACACCTTATGCGGCGTTGATTGTGCAGGGCCTGGTGTCGCTGGTTTTGGTCATCATTAATTTCGCCGCAGCCGGCGGAGTTCAAGCCGCGTTTCAAACCATGCTGTCGATCGCGGTGGTTCTGCAGTTGGTTCCATTTATCTATATGTTCGCGGCTTTGCTTAAGCTCGCGTTCAAGACCGCTGGGGCGACGGGCCGTTACAGTCGCCCGGTGTTGCTGATGGCGGGAACGAGCGGTCTGATCACTACTGCAGTAGCGATCGTGGTAGCGTTTTTTCCGGCCAGCCAAATTACGTCAGTCGTGAAATATGAATTGAGCATGTTCGGACTGACATTATTTTTCCTTGCGCTGGCCGCATTTTTCTTTTTTGTATATGGCAGACGTAAATCGCAGCAGCAGGTTCTTGTAGGGGCGGGTGTCCACACCCGCCCAGTCGAGCCTAGCTCGACGACATAGCAAACACGTAGGGACGGACGCCCTCGTCCGTCCTGCCGAACGAAGTTCGGCGACTTACGAGGAGGCATCATGCCAGCCGGAGTTACAACGGAAGTGAAGACATATCAGCTTTTCATCAATGGCGAGATCGGTCGCCAGCAATTCGAAGCAAAACCATTCCGGTTTACGATCCTTCGACCGAAGAAATAATCGCGCAGGTTCCGGATGCGAACTCCGATGACGTGAATCGCGCCGTCGCCGCCGCCAAGGCTGCATTCGAAGATGGCCCTTGGGCGACAACGACTCCGCAGGAGCGCGGCCGCGTTCTGTTCCGGCTCGCGGAAAAGATCCGGCAGAACTCGGCGATGCTCGCGGAACTCGAATGCCGCAACACCGGCAAGCCAATTGTCGAAGCCGAGTACGACATCAACGACGTCGCGACCTGCTTCGAATATTACGGTGGCCTGGCGACAAAAATTCTCGGCTACGTAAATCCGGTTCCCGATAACGCCGTCAGCCTCACGCTGAAAGAACCGGTCGGCGTTGCCGGACAAATCATTCCCTGGAATTATCCGTTGCTCATGGCTGCATGGAAACTGGCGCCGGCGCTGGCAGCAGGTTGCACTTGTGTTCTGAAGCCAGCCGAGCAGACTCCGCTCACCGCGCTCGAAATGGCGAACTGGTTTTCTGACGTCGGTCTTCCGCCGGGAGTCGTCAACATCATCACGGGATACGGCGAAACCTGCGGCGCTCCGCTGGTCAAGCATCCTGACGTGAACAAGATCGCCTTCACCGGAAGCGCCGAGGTCGGCAAGATCATCGTTAAGCAGGCCGCTGACACGGTTAAACGCGTGACCCTCGAGCTGGGCGGAAAATCGCCCAACATTTTTTTTGCCGACGCCGATTTCGAAGCTGCCATCGATGGCGCGCTGTTCGGCGTGTTCATCAATCAGGGCGAAGTCTGCTCCGCCGGCAGCCGCATCCTGGTTCAGAAGCCGATCTACAACAAGTTCGTCGATGCCATGACCGAGAAGGCGCGGAGCATCAAGCTCGGTCCGCCTTTGCAGCGCGACACTAAGATGGGGCCGCTGGTCAGCAGAGATCAGTACGAGCGGGTTCGCTCTTATCAAGACCTGGGGAAGACGGAGGCTAAAGTTGCCATCGGAGGCGGACGCGCCAATAGCTTTTCCAAGGGATATTACGTCGAGCCGACCATTTTCTACGACGTCGACAACAGCGCCCGTATTGCCCGCGAAGAAATTTTCGGCCCAGTTGCTTCCGTCATTCCGTTCAACGACGAAAAAGACGCGCTGAAGATCGCCAACGATTCGCCTTACGGGCTGGCCGCTGCGGTATGGACCCGCGACATTTTCAAAGCCTTCCGCGTAGTGAAATCTTTGCGGGCGGGAATCGTGTGGGTGAATCACATGCAGCCGACCTACGTTGAAGCGCCCTGGGGCGGATACAAGCAATCGGGCTTTGGCCGCGAGCTTGGTCCGGGCGGGATCGAAGAATATCTCGAAACCAAGCAGGTGCATATCAATTTGAACGAGCAGCCGATCGGGTGGTACTGAACTATGGGAGTAATTAACCTTAAAACTAGTGTCCCAGGTCCAAAGTCTCGTGAGCTGGCCTCGCGCCGCGATGCCGCCGTGCCGCGCGGACTGTCCCACGCGACCCCGGTTTATATCGCACATTCGCAAGACGCGTGGCTCGAAGACGTGGACGGGAATCGCTTCATCGATTTTGCCGGCGGCATCGGCTCTCTCAACTCTGGGCACCGCAATGCGCATGTGGTTGCCGAACTGGAATCTCAACTGCAAAACTTTCTGCATGCCTGCGCTTCGGTGACTCCTTACCAGAGTTACATTCAACTCGCCGAGCGGCTGAATCACATCACGCCCGGCAAGTTCCCGAAGAAAACGCTACTGGTGAACACTGGCGCCGAGGCGGTCGAGAATGCCGTCAAGATTGCGCGCGCCCACACCGGCCGTCCCGGAATCATTGCTTTCGAAGACGCATTCCACGGTCGCACCATGATGACGCTGGCTCTGACCAGCAAGACTCATCCTTACAAAGCCGGATTCGCGCCATTTCCTTCCGATGTTTATCGAATTCCTTACGCGTATTGCTATCGCTGTTCGTATTCGCTGAAATATCCGTCCTGCGATGTGTATTGCGCGCGTCATCTGGAAGACACATTCAAGCGTGTGGTGGCCGCGGAAGACGTAGCCGCGGTGATCGCTGAACCGGTGCTCGGCGAAGGTGGCTTCGTTAATCCGCCGCCGGAATTCTTCCGCATTCTGATGGATATTTGCCACAAGCATGGCGTGCTGTTCATCGCCGACGAAGTCCAGAGCGGTTTCGGACGCACCGGAAAGATGTTCGCCAGCGAGCACTACGGAATCGAGCCAGACATTCTGGTCACGGCGAAATCTCTGGGCGGGGGATTGCCTCTGGCCGCGGTCACCGGACGCGCTGAAATCATGGACGCTCCCGGACTCGGCGGACTTGGCGGAACTTTCGGCGGCAATCCACTCTCCTGCGCAGCTGCGAATGCTGTGCTTGACGAATTTGAAAATACTGATCTGCTGGCGCGCGCGAACTCCATCGGCCAGCATTTCGAAAAACGTGCGCGGGAATGGAAACAACGCTTCGACCTGATCGGGGATGCCCGTGGACTTGGCGCGATGCGAGCCCTTGAGCTGGTCAAGTCTCGCGACACCGGCGAACCCGCGCCCGAAGAGACGAAGAAGATCACGCAATATTGTTACGAGCACGGCCTGATCACGATTACAGCCGGCAGTTATGGCAACGTGATTCGTGTGCTGGTTCCTCTGGTTGTCACTGATCAGCAAATGGATGAAGGCCTGGATGTTTTGGAAGCGGCGCTCGCCTCGGTGTGCGAAAAGGGACGGCCGCTCGAAGCTGTCAGCAAGTAAGGTCACTTTTAGCGATCTGGAAGGGTCACGACATGAGTAGCGTTGCAGCGCCCCCGCTCACCAAAGTTCCGAATTACATAAACGGCCACTGGCAGGACTCTTCGGCCAAGGAGTGGCAGGACGTCATAAATCCTGCCACCGGTGAAGCTATCGCACGAGTCCCGCTCTCTGATGTCGCTGAGGTCACCAAAGCTATCGATGCTGCGGCCGCCGCATATCCCGCCTGGCGCCGCACTCCACCCGAAGACCGCATTCAGCCTCTATTCAAATTGAAGAGTCTGCTCGAAGAACATATCGATGACTTGTCGCGCACCATCACGCAGGAGAATGGCAAGACCTTCGCCGAAGCGAAGGCCGAACTGCGGCGCGCGATCGAGAATGTCGAAGTCGCTTGCGGCATTCCCATGATGATGCAAGGCTACAACCTGGAAGACGTTGCTCGAGGCATTGACGAGACCATGATCCGGCAACCACTCGGAGTCGTGGCGGCAATCACGCCGTTTAATTTTCCCGGCATGATTCCGTTCTGGTTTCTGCCCTACGCGATCGCCTGCGGAAATACTCTGGTCGTCAAGCCCTCGGAGCGCGTGCCGCTCACCATGCGCCGCGCCTTTGAATTGCTGGAGCAAACTGGATTACCCGCCGGAGTTGTGAATCTGGTGAACGGCGGCAAGCCCGCGGTCGACACCATCCTCGATCATCCCAAGGTCCGCGCCATCAGCTTCGTGGGATCGACTCCCGTCGCCAAGTACATCTATGCTCGCGCCGGAGCCAATGGCAAGCGAGCGCAATGCCAGGGCGGCGCCAAAAACCACGTCATCGTGCTCCCCGACGCCGACATGAAAATGGCCACACAGATCATCAGCGACAGCGCTTTCGGATGCGCCGGTCAACGCTGTCTTGCGGTGTCCGTGGCGATCACGGTGGGGGAAGCGCAGAAAACTTTTCGTGATTCGATCACCGAAGCGGCAAGCTCTCTAAAAGTCGGCAACGGCCTAGACCAGGGCGTGCAGATGGGGCCGGTGATTACCCGTCAGAGCAAATCGCGCGTGGAATCACTGATTGATGCCGGAGCCCGAGAAGGCGCGAAATTGCTCCTCGATGGCAGAAAGGCCCGAATCCCCGGCGGGGACAACGGCAACTTCGTCAATCCGACCGTTATTGATGCGCTACCCGCGAACAGCGAACTGGCCGACACCGAAATCTTCGGCCCAGTCTTGAGCTTAGTGCACGCGAATAGTCTTGATGATGCGCTGGCTTTTCTCGAACGCAGCGCCTACGGCAATCAGGCTTCTTTATTTACGTCTAGTGGCGCCGCCGCACGCCGATTCCGCTACGAGGCGCCGGCAGGGAACATTGGCATCAATATTGGAGTTGCCGCGCCCATGGCTTATTTCCCGTTCAGTGGATGGAAAGACAGCTTCTTCGGCGTGCAACACGGTCAGGGCCGCGATGCCGTCGAATTCTATACCGAGAAGAAAGTCGTGGTGGAGCGCTGGGCCAGCGACCACTCGCGCAAGTTTTAATTTCTCCGTGAAGTCAAAAATCCGAGGCGCTCATGTCAAACACAATTCAAAAATACAAAGACTACGTAATGACCGGCTTTCTGAAGTCTGTTGCGCCGATCGTCATCGATCGCGCCAGCGGCGTCAACGTCTGGGACGAGAACGGCCGCGAGTACCTCGACTGCTTTTCCGGGATCTCCGTGGTCAATGCCGGTCACAATCATCCCGCGCGTGGTCGCCGCCGCCAAGGCGCAGATGGACAAACTCATCCACTGCTCTTCTTATCTCTATCACGTGGCCCCGGTCGCCGATCTCGCAGAAAAGCTTGCCCACATCGCGCCGCGTGGACTCACCAAATCTTTTTTTGGCAACGGCGGCGCCGAAGCGATTGAAGGCGCACTGAAGCTTGCCCGCCTCTATACCGGCAAACACGAGTTCATCTCATTGCACGGCAGCTTTCACGGACGCAGCTGGGGCACTTTAAGTCTGACCGGAAATCAGGGGCGCAAAAAGCGAGGCGGCCCTTACGCTTCTGGGATTGCATTTGCTCCTGCACCGTATACATACCGGTCACTTTGGCCCAACGATCCTGAAGAATGCGCGCGGCAATGCGCCAAGTCGATTGATGAAATTATTCGCTTCGCCACCGCCGGCGACGTAGCCGCATTCATCGCTGAACCAGTCATGGGGGAAGGCGGAATTCTTGTTCCGCCAAAAAATTATTTCCGCGAAGTGAAAAAGGTCCTCGATCAGCACGGAATTCTTTTTATCGCCGATGAGGTCCAATCAGGATTCGGCCGTACCGGAAAGATGTTTGCCATCGAGCACTACGGCGTGACGCCAGATATCCTGGTCACCGCGAAGGGAATTGCGGACGGCTTCCCGCTCAGCGCCTACACCACTCGTCCCGAAATCGCCGCCGCCTACAAACCCGGCGACCATCTCTCAACTTTCGGCGGAAATCCCGTAGCCTGCGCCGCATCGCTCGCCAACATCCAGGTGATGGAAGAAGAGAACCTGCCTGCGCGCGCCGCCGAAACCGGTGAGTATGCCATGAAAAAACTGCGCGACCTGCAGAAACAGAATCCGTTAATCGGCGAAGTTCGCGGCCTGGGACTGATGATCGGGGTCGAACTGGTTCGTGATGAAAAGCTCACTCCGGCAAACACCGAGGCAGAAGCCATCCGCGACGCGCTGCTTCGCCAAGGCGTGCTGGTTGGAGTGGGAGGAGTCTACGGTAACGTGGTACGTTTCCAGCCGCCGCTGATCATCACCAAGGAGCAAATCGATCACGCTCTGAAAGCCTTTGCTACGGCGCTGGCGGAAGTCTCGCAGCTTGCTCCGGCATAGCCTCATACCGCCAAAGTGCCGTCAGCGACAGGCATTTGGCCCATGCACCAAGCTCAACAATCCTCTGCCCGCCCGTGAGCTTGACCTTAGAGGACTCTTCTGTTGCACTTACGATTAGGACTCTTTCCGCATCTTAGGAACCGATATGACAATCATCCGTCGCAGCATTTTCGTCACGATATTGGCCGCTGGACTGGCTACGACCCCGGCCTGGGCCGTGAACCGGGAACTGGTCGAACTGCAAACCCAGGTGCAGCAGATTCAGGACCAGATGACCGCCCTCAAGCAGTCGCTCGACGAGCGCATGGGCGTGATCAAGAACCTGATGGACCAGAACACCGACAGCATTAACAAGGTGACGGTCGCCATCACCAACATGCAGGTCGCGATCCAGAAGCAGCAGAGCGACACCAACAATCATGTCGATCAGCTCTCCGGCCAGTTGCAGACGCTCAATGACAGCCTCGACGAATTAAAAGCGCGACTCGGCAAAGTCACCAACCAGCTTGAGGCCATGCAGCAGGCGCAGCAGACTCTGGCCGCGCAGGCCAGCCAGCAGGCGCAGCAAAGTCAACAGCAACAGCAGCAGATGAGCGTTCCGCCTCCGGATGTTCTCTATAACAATGCGCTCCGCGACTATAACGGTGGCAACGTCGATCTTGCCAAACAGGAATTTGCTGATTACGTGAAGAATTATCCCAACACCGATCTCGCCGGCAACGCGTACTTCTACCAAGCCGAGATGGACTTCAAAGCTGGAGACTATCCGAACGCAATCAAGGGATACGATCAGGTGCTACAGAGTTTTCCTGACGGAAGCAAAGCGGCCTCTGCCGAGTTGAAGAAAGGCATGGCGCAGATCGAATCAGGCCAGAAGGACGCCGGCATTACGACGCTGCGTCACGTGGTGCAACGCTACCCGCGCACCAATGAAGCCATGCAGGCCAAAGATAGATTGCGGAAGTTGGGAGTGGCGCGGCTGCGAGATGAGAGGGTAGGACAATGACTTCGCTTAAGGTCAATTTCAGTCAGCCAAGTAGTTTAGTAAATATGAAATTTGACTTCGATATTCACCATACACGGGACCGGTTCGCCATCTTTCATTGCCGGCTCAAATTTCCAATGCGATACGGTCTCAATCGCCTTTTCATCCAGGCCCATGTCCTAAGTCTGCTCACGGTCGACCTAAATGTTGCGAACGGCAAATTCGTCGGAGCTCCGTCCCTCCCAGGATACTCCCAAAGCACGGTTCCCTGGCGCTTCGCCGCCGCGTGCAGCTCATTGAATATTCCGGATCAGGAGCATAAATGGCCTTCGGTGGCGTTCCCATGCGCCCGATCAACAGCAAAGAGCTCGCCGTCTGAATAAAGCTAGGCAATTCCTCTTTGGTCGTTGGCAACGGCAAATCAGGTTCCACCGAAGTCTTTATCTCGGATCTGACGCCAAAATCAGTGTTATGCAACTTGAACGTTCGCCGGACGGCCATTTTCAGTGGCCGACGCATATCGCCATCGACGAACAGCGTCGATGGCTGCGTATCGACAGTCTCGGTCGCCAACTAAGGCTGACAGATCGGTAACAGGTGCCGTCTGCTTCAATAGTTGCTTCGACGACAGCTTCCTGCGTTTTCTCGTTAAGGCTTCTTGGGAATCTACAGGGTCTGACGGCGCCATGACAATTGAGCGCTCGGTCGGAAATTCGCAGATGTCTGGATCGATTTATAGCGCATTTGCATGTGAAGCTTCGCTTTCCGGATTCGCTAGGGATCGTTGTTGCTCGACGTCGGCGAGCTGGGGTAGCGAAGCTAATCGAACGCATGTACCCGCGATATCGTCGGAAGCAGTTCCGGATCCCGGACTCGAGCGTTGTAATTGAATATAAATCGATAGGTCGCAGAGGGATGTTTGAACTCAGGGGGCAACGCGAGGGAGGGGTGAGCTGCTCTAACACGTCGAAAGCCGCCGATCCAGCGTTATGTCTCCGGATCGAGAGCTTGTAGCGGACAGATTGAAATTGTGCCGTTTCGGAAGATTTCAAATTGAATCACGACACAACCTCGCTTCGAGATTGGGGGCATTGCGACCGGCGGGACTCTCGAGTACCAGTTCGTTCAATTACCGCTATCATGCTCGACCCGTAGGGTCCAAAGTTCACGCCCTGCGTATCTGTTGTCACCTCTACCGCTGTGAACGGAAGATTTGACAGGTCACACTGGGGAACACTTTGCGAAGGGGTCTCGGCGGCGCACGAAGCTGGCAGCGCAAGCACAAAGTCGCGATGAACCGCCGTAATCTCATTCACGTGGCGAAGTCTGTAACCTTATCGAACTTGTCGGCGGCCGAAGACTTGCCCCCACCTGCTCCCCAATCCCCGGCACCGTTCTCTTCACCACCGGCGCAATCTGCCTTACCTGCACCATCAGCTCATCGAACTGATCGGGATAAAGCGACTGCATTCCATCCGACAATGCCTTGTCGGGATCGCAATGCACTTCAATTAGCAATCCGTCTGCGCCCACCGCGACCGCTGCCCGCGAAAGCGGCGTGACTTTATTGCGCTTGCCGGTGCCGTGGCTGGGATCAACCACAATCGGCAGATGACTCAAGCGCTGCACTGCCGGAATCAGGCTGAGATCGAGCGTGTTGCGTGTGTGATCGGCAAATGTCCGCACGCCGCGCTCGCACAGGATCACGTTGTAATTGCCTTCGCTCATCACGTACTCGGCGGCCATCAAGAATTCTTCGAGGGTTGCCGCCATGCCGCGTTTCAACAGCACTGGTTTACGCGAA
Source organism: uncultured Acidobacteriota bacterium (assembly GCA_963703465.1). Taxonomy (GTDB): domain Bacteria; phylum Acidobacteriota; class Terriglobia; order Terriglobales; family Acidobacteriaceae; genus Gp1-AA145. The sequence goes on from CAVPEQ010000007.1 coordinate 444,839, forward strand.
CGTCCCGCGCGCTTCAGTAAAGAAAAGTTCTGCATGTTGCGCGCGCCGATCTGGATCACGTCCGCATATTCTTCGACCAGTTCCAGCGATTCGTTGTCGATCGCTTCAGTCACGATCTTCATTCCAAACTGATCGCGAATGTCGGCCATGATCTGCAACGCTTCTTCGCCCAGGCCTTGAAAGGCATATGGTGAAGTGCGCGGCTTATAAGCTCCGCCGCGGAAAAACTGAGCTCCTGCGCGATGCACGCGGTCTGCTACGGCAAAGGCCTGTTCGCGACTCTCGATGGCGCATGGTCCGGCAACAATGGCCAGCCCTGGTCCGCCGAATGTCGCGTCGGTGCCGGGAAATGAAACCACGGTGTTGTCCGCTTTCATGTCGCGGCTGACCAGCTTGTAAGGCTTGGTTACACGAATGACTTCCTGGACGCCGGGCATTTCATCGAGCGTGCCCGGTTCGATTTCGCCGCGGTTCCCGGTAATGCCAATGGCGGTCCGTTCGGCTCCGGGGATGGAGTGGGCACGGTATCCGAGCGCCTCGATTTTGTCGCACACCGCGCGGATATCTTCCGCCTTCGCGTGCGCCTGCATGACTACCAGCATAGGTTCACCTCTGGAATTCCCAGTTTATCGCAGATAAAGCGGCAAACCTAACTTGTCGGGCCGCATCGCAGACAATCTTGCCAGGGAGTAATATGCATTACTTCATTCTGGCCGCTTCCGCGGTTCGAAGCCATTGAGCGGAGTCGCTTTAGCGGAAAACCTTAACCACAGAGGACACAGAGTTTCACAGAGGCAAAACACAGAGGCAAACCGGTCGAATCCTCTGTGGGGTTTCCTCCGTGAAACTCTGTGCCCTCTGTGGTAGGTTTTGTTCTCCTCGCAGTTGTGCAGACGAAAGCCTGCGCACATTTCTTGAGATACTGTGCCCATGGCTCGTTCGCGTTCCATGGCAGAAGAACAAGACATTCTCAAGATGCCCGCGCCCCGGCGGCCGCCCAAGCTCACCGCGCGGCGTATCGGTATTCATACTTCTTCGTCGGGCGGAGTTGAGAATGCCGCCGAACGGGCCTATCGTCTGGGATGCAACACATTTCAGATTTTTTCCAGCAGCCCTCGCCAATGGAAGCCGTATGAGTTGGGGCGTCCGCAGTGCGAGCAGATGAATCGCCTGCGGAGTAAATACGACTTGAAGCCGCTGGTGATTCACACCAATTATTTGGTGAATCTGGCAGGGACGAGCGAATTGTTTCTTCGCAAGTCGATTGAGGCCTTTCGCGGCGAGATTGAGCGTGCCCTGGCGTTGTGCGCTGAGTATCTGGTCCTCCATCCGGGATCGTTTCGCGGGGCCGACCGCGAAAAAGGATTGCTGCAGACTGCCGCCGCAATTTCTGCCGCGAGTAACGGGTTCGATCTTGGCGAAGGGCGGACTCACAATCCTGATCGAAAATACCGCCGGCGCAGAGTTCTCGCTTGGCGGAAGCTTCGAGCAAGTTGCCGAAGTCATCGAGCATCTGCGAAATCACGTTCCGGTCGCCGCCTGCATCGACACTTGCCATGTACACGTCGCCGGATATGACATTGTTTCCGAGGAGGGTCTTGCCGCAACTATGCAGAAACTCGATGCGACGATCGGCCTGAAGAACGTTCCGGTCTGGCATTGCAATGACGCTAAGGCCGCGCGCGGATCCAAACTCGATCGCCATCAGCATATCGGGAAGGGAACTATTGGAATAGAACCATTTCGCCGACTGTTAAATGACCCGCGTGTGGCCCATGCCGCCTTCATTGCTGAAACTCCCATCGACGAACCAGGAGATGACCGACGAAATGTGGCGGCTTTGAAGAGGCTGGCAAAAGCAGCGCGCTAACTGGCCACCTTGTGCTTTCACTACAAAACTGATATGTTTAACATGTTAAACAAATGCTTGGAATCCGCTTAGAGCCGGAACTGGAAGAGAAGCTTGAGTCCCTCGCCAAAGAAACGGGACGCAGTAAGAGTTACTACGCGCGTGAAGCGATTCGACAATTTCTCGAGGATCGCGAAGACTATCTCAAGGGCATAGCTGCGCTCGAGCGCCACGAACCCACGATCACGCTCGACGAATTGGAGCGGCGACTTGGCTTCGAGCGTTAGCCGCTGGAAGGTCGAGATCACGCGCGGCGCCGAAAAGCAAATCAAGAAACTCGATCGCACGGGTCAGGCGGCAATTCTTCGATTCTTCCGAGAGCGCCTACAACTCGCCGAGAATCCCCGGCAATGGGGCAAGCCGCTTCATGGGGAGAAAGGCGGATTGTGGCGGTACCGAGTAGGAGACTATCGGCTTATCTGTGACATCCAGGATGAGAAGATTACGGTTCTCGTGTTGCAAGTCGGTCACCGCAAAGATGTCTACCGCTAGGCTCGAATCGACAGAAGATTCGCTATTGTAAAATCACAGCTCACTCATTTCTAAATTCATCATGCCTCAGGAAGAACAACCCGTGAGTAGCCGCGACGAGCGCTACAACCCAGAACAGGTTGAGAAGAAGTGGTTCGAGCGCTGGCAGCAGGACTCGACGCTCTATGCCGCCGAGCCGCATTCGACCAAGCCTAAGTATTACGTGCTCGAAATGTTGCCGTATCCCTCGGGCGCGCTGCATATGGGGCACGTGCGCAATTACGCCATCGGCGACGCGCTCGCCCGTTACATGTGGATGAACGGCTACAACGTGCTTCATCCCATGGGCTGGGATTCGTTCGGACTTGCCCGCCGAGAACGCCGCCATCTCCGCCAAGGTTCCGCCGCGCGAGTGGACCCTGCGCAACATCGCCAACATGAAGGCGCAGATGAAGCGTCTGGGATTTGGCTATGACTGGTCGCGCGAGGTAACTACTTGCCTGCCAGATTATTACAAGTGGAACCAGTGGTTCTTCTTGAAGTTATACGAGCGCGGCTTGGCCTATCGCAAAAAGAGCCGGGTGAATTGGTGCCCCAAGTGCGCGACCGTCCTCGCGAACGAGCAAGTGGTTGGCGGATGCTGCTGGCGCCATGAAGACACACTCGTCGAGCAGCGTGAGCTCGAACAGTGGTTCTTGCGCACCACCAAATACGCCGACGAATTGTTGCGCGATCTTGACCGCCTGCCCGGCTGGCCGGAAAAAGTTCGCACCATGCAGCGCAACTGGATCGGCCGCAGCGAAGGCGCGCAGGTGGATTTTCGCCTGGATTCAAAAGACGGCTGAAAAGATCTCTGTCTTCACCACACGGGTCGACACGATTTTCGGCGCGACTTCCGTCCAACTCGCACCGCAGCATGCGATCACGCAGAAGTTGGCGGCGGCCGATCCCGAGCTGCGCAAGAAAGTTGATCAGCTGATCGCCGAGCAGGCCAAAGCCCGAGAGACCGGCGATATCGGCAACATTGAAAAGCACGGCGTGAACACCGGCCACTTTGCGGTGAATCCGTTCAATGGCGAGAAGGTTCCGGTGTGGGTGGCGAACTACATCCTTATGGATTACGGCACCGGCGCCATCATGAGCGTTCCCGCCCACGACGAGCGCGACTACGAATTCGCAAAAAAGTACGGCATCGAAATTCGCCAAGTAATAGAGCCCAGTGTGGCGCGGGCGCCCTCGCCCGCGAAAGAGGCGGCGGACAAGAGTGTCCTCCCCACACAACCGGGAGAGCTGCCTTTCACCACCCTCGACGGCAAGCTGATCAACTCCGGCGAATTCACCGGTCTCACTTGCGAAGAAGCACTCAAGAAGATGTCCGCTTTCGCCGAACAAAAAGGCTTCGGCAAAGCGACGGTAACTTTTCGTTTGAAAGACTGGGGCATCTCACGCCAGCGCTATTGGGGCACGCCCATCCCGATGGTCTATTGCGAAAAAGACGGAGTCGTTCCTGTCCCCGAAAAAGATCTGCCGATCATATTGCCGGAAAATGTTGAGATCACTTTAGCCGGCGGCTCGCCTCTTCAGCGTGTGCCGGAATTTATGAACACGACGTGTCCCAAATGCGGTGGCCTCGCGCGCCGCGAAACCGACACCATGGACACCTTCGTCGATTCATCCTGGTATTTCTACCGCTACACCGACGCCCACAACGATCGCGCTCCGTTCGATTCGAAGATCGCAGCGTACTGGTTCGGCGAAAAGGGAATCGATCAGTACATCGGCGGTGTCGAGCACGCCATTCTTCACCTGATTTATTCGCGCTTCTGGACCAAGTTCATGCGCGACATCGGCCTCATTAAAAACGACGAGCCGGTCGAACGCCTGTTCACCCAAGGCATGGTGATCAAAGACGGCGCCAAGATGTCGAAGAGCCTGGGCAACGTGGTCTCGCCAGACGAAATGGTCGCGCGTTTCGGCGCCGATGCCGCCCGCATGTACAGCCTCTTCGCCGCTCCGCCCGACCGCGATTTAGATTGGCAGGAGACCGGCATCGAAGGCATCCAGCGGTTCTTAGGGCGCGTGTACCGGTTTGTGTCGAGAAACACTTCCGGAGAGGCGCAACTTGCTGCATCTCCGGCCGAGGCAACACAGCTGGCTGCATCTTCGCGCACAAATGAGACGTTGCAAGCAACGGCTCTACAGGCTCGCGCCATTCAGCGGAAACTTCACCAAACAATCAAGCGCGTCACCGATGACTTCCAGGGACGATGGCACTTCAACACCTGCATCGCCGCCATCATGGAATTCGTGAATGACTTGTACGCAGCAGAAGGCAGCGTGGCTCGGGACAGTGTGACAAGAGACAGGCTGACGCCCTCACCCGCGATCCCCGTAAGTGTGCTCGCTGATCTTCAGCGAAATTTAGTTTTGTTGCTCGCCCCCTTCGCCCCATATCTCGCTCACGAGCTGTGGGAGATGCTTGGCGAAAAAGGCAATCTGCTAAAGGCGGCTTGGCCCAAGTATGATCCCGAACTCGCGAAGGAAGACGAGCTCGAAATCCCGGTGCAAGTGAATGGAAAGCTGCGCTGCAAAATCGTTGTCGCACCCGGCACCGGCGAGGAAGAAATAAAACAGAAAGCCTTGGCCGACGAAAAAATCCAGACCTATGTTGCCGGAAAAACGATCGTCAAAATAATCTTTACCGGTAAACTGGTCAGTATCGTTGTTCGATAACCGCGCAGGGTGTGGGCGACATTTGTCTCGGGCTCAGCCTGGATGGGGATTCCATGTAGCGCCAGGTATTCAGCCCAATGGACGGGCGGGGACGCCGCTCCTTACACGTTACGATCTCTTCCGTACCTACTTCTGTTCGGTATCAAACAGACCTGCGGATTGTGAGTGCCTGATATTGATGCGTGGTATCCAGGGGGTTTTTCTTTGAAAGGCGAGAAAAAGGAAATCTGGATGCAGCTTTGCGAACAAGCCGCTGTCGAACAGAATCCGGACAAGCTGATGGATTTGATAAAACAGATCAACCAACTTCTGGAAGAAAAAGAACGCAGGCTCAAGAGCGAGTGCAAAGAGCTAGATCGCAAATGATCACACCCCCCAGCCAGAGGTGAGACTACGCCTGAGTGTGATTTCGTTTCGCTACTCGGTGATCGGTCAGGAAACGGACGGTCGCCTCGCAGAACTCGCAGGCAACTTCGCCTACTTCCGTAGTATTCCCGCCCATTAACTTTTCATCCGGCATAGAAAAAGACCGCAGGCATTCGGTGCACGTGATCACTACATAGCCCGAATTATTACGCGGAATCCAAACCGGGGCCTTGTCGGACTTGGCTGTACGCCTTCGTGCGGGCCCCTGCTCGATGAGACCCGATACGCTTGCGAACAACTCTTCCGGTGTGTAATGCCCTTTGTTGAAATATGCGTCCGCGATCAGGACACCCGGCTGTACACCATTAAACTGTCCCGTAACCGCAATTACCGGAATATGCGGAAACCTGCGTCTGACCACTGAGAGCAGTTCGAAGCCGCTCATGTTGGGCATGGATAAATCAGAAATAATCAGGTGCGGCAATGCGTGACGCAGTTCGATGAGCGCCTCAAAACCATCTCCTGCGGTGCGCACCTCATAGCCCCCGTCGGTCAAAACCATAGCCGAGGTCTGCCGCAGAAGAGGCTCGTCATCAACCACCAGAATGCGATATTTAAATCCCATCGTGAGGTCCGGAAACTCTGAGATACAAACAGAGACTCGAATTGCCGGTAATTGAAAGCGACACACTTCGATGGGAGATGTAGGTTTTGGGGAGGCTGAATTGGCGGAGTCTATGACTGCAAACTGAGTGGAAAATTACCGTAGAAATCGGATCCCGTCCGCTTAAATCGTGGAAGATCTCATCATTGGCCGAAAAGTGATTAAGGAATGGAGGCCCCTTCCGGACTCGAACCGGAACCGCAGGTTTAGGAAACCTGAGCTCTATCCTGTTGAGCTAAGGGGCCATAGCGCAATGTACCCGATTATCTCATGTCATTTCTTCTTCACGCGGACATGAACCCGCATCGAAGTTGTATGTTTGTGCCTCCACAAAGGCGTTTAGGGCCCAGGATTATCATCGTCGCGCTCGCGATCATGATCTTTGCCATGGTGTATTTGCTGCTGGAGCGCCGGAACCAGAAGCCTCTCAAGGAGTCTCCGGTGCAGCAACTGCAGCAGGAAATCGGTGTTGGTTCAGGGTTTGCGCCCTGGTGATCTGCTTTAACTTTCCCCGGAAGTCAGTACCCCCAAGCAATTTAACTTGACGCTGCACCACAGACAGGGCATTATTTCGGCAATCCAGAGTTGCTGGCCCTTCCCCGCCGCCAATTCTGCGCTCGCAAAAACGTTCGGTTCGGCACAGGAGTTTCAGGATGGGCACCCGTCTCCCCGTTTTCGTTTACCTTCCCGTTTTCTGTCTTTTTTCGGTAGTCGGCTTTGGGCAACAAATTTCATCCCAGCCGCTGATCACCCAGCCGCCAGTCGAATCGCAGTTGTCGACATTAAAAGGGAACACTCACCCGTTAGCCCAGTCGCAGTTTGATATCGGCGCCGCGCCTCCAGATCTTCCGATGAACCGCATGTTGCTGGTGCTGAAGCGCAGCCCCGAGCAGGAGCGCGCACTCCACACACTCCTGGATGACCAGCAGGACAAAGCCTCGCCCCACTACCACAAGTGGCTTACGCCTGATGAATTCGGAGCGCAATTTGGCCCCGCCGACCAGGACGTTCAAACCGTCACCGGATGGTTGCAGTCGCACGGCTTCGCGGTGAATCGGGTAACCCATGGACGCAGCGTAGTCGAGTTCTCGGGCACGGAAGGTCAGGTTGAAGAAGCGCTGCACACTTCGATTCATAAGTACGCGGTGAATGGGGAAGAGCACTGGGCAAATGCGTCTGATCCCCAAATTCCGAGTGCACTGGCGCCAATCGTCGCAGGCGTACAAGCTTTGAATAATTTTCCTGCGACCCGGTACAGTCATATCGCTGGGGTAGTCTCGAGGGAGAAATCAAGTGGTCAACTGACCTCGCCGAAACCTATGTTCACATTGCCCTCCAATGGTTGCGGCGTGCAGAGAAACGATTGTTTCGGTGTCGGCCCCTACGATTTCGCAACCATCTATAACGTCGCTCCCGCCTGGAGCGCGAGCCCTGCAATCGATGGTACTGGGCAAACGATAGCTATCGTCGGTGAGACCGACATCAACCCGCAAGACGTGACCGACTTCCGCAACTTCTTTGGTCTCCCGGCTTACGGACAGTCCGGAGGTCCCAAGCTGAACATTATTCACGATGGCCCGGCGCCGGGCATCCTGACCGATGGCGAGGAAAGCGAAGCGGACCTGGACGTAGAGTGGTCGGGCGCCGTTGCCAAGGGCGCCAGCGTTGATTTCGTGGTTTCAGAATCTACTGAGACCACGGCGGGAGTTCATCTCTCGGCGCTGTACATTGTTGACAACGACCTCGCGCCGGTAATGAGTGAAAGTTACGGAACTTGCGAGCTTTTTCTTGGAACCGCCGGCAATCAATTTTTCAATGCATTATGGCAACAGGCCGCCGCGCAGGGCATCACTGTCATGATTTCGTCCGGCGATGGCGGCTCCGCCGGGTGCGATAACTTCGACGCCGGAGGTCCCGCGAAAAGGGGCCTGAACGTGAGTGGTTATGCCTCAACTCCGTACAACGTGGCGGTCGGCGGCACCGACTTTAGCGATCTCACCAATGCATCGACATATTGGAGTACGACCAATGACCCAGCCACTCACGCCTCTGCCTTGAGCTACATTCCTGAAACCACTTGGGACGACAATTGCACCAATCCTGTCTTTGGCGCGTTGCTCGGCTTCAGTAAAGACCCGGAAACCAATTGCAACAATGCGCAACTGATCAGCGCGGGATTTGTGAACATCGTAAGCGGGTCTGGCGGCAGGAGCAGCTGCATAAGTTCGGACGGTCAAACTCTCTCTAGTTGCGGGGGTGGATATCCCAAGCCGTCATGGCAGAATGCTCCGGGTGTTCCCGCCGACAACGTGCGCGATGTTCCGGATATTTCGTTGTTCGCTGCGTCTGGGTCGCCGTCCGGAAGTTTCTACCTGCTCTGCGAGGCTGATGCGGTTAATCCTGGCGGTAGTTCGTGTAATCCCAATGATCCGTCTACGCAATTTCTGGGGATTGGCGGGACCTCGGCTTCCTCTCCGGCATTCGCCGGGATAATGGCATTGGTCAACCAGGCGCAGTCGCGCCAGGGTAACGCGAACTTCGTTTTATACAAACTGGCGCAGAAGCATCCGTCTACATTTCATGACGTGACCACCGGAACAATTTCGGTCCCGTGCCAGAGCGGATCTCCGAATTGCACGGTATCGCATGCCGGAGATCAGTTCGGTATTCTTGCCGGCTATAACGCTAGGGCTGGATACGATCTGGCAACCGGCATCGGCTCGGTCGATGTGGAAAGTCTGCTTACAAATTGGACGAGCGCGCAATTCACGGCCACCACGACCACTTTGAATCTGAATCCCACCTCCAGCCTGACTCACGGACAGTCTGTCGCCGTGACTGGCAGCGTGGCGCCAACCAGCGGCAGCGGACTTCCGACGGGAGACGTTTCCTTGATCACCAGCACCGGACTTGGCGTGGACGGATTCAGGTTGGCTAACGGCGCAATCTCCGGAAATACGAATCTCTTGCCGGGCGGCGCCTATACGGTTACGGCGCATTACGGCGGGGATACGAATTTTGGCGGCAGTGATTCCAGCCCCATAAGCATTTCCATTGGAAAAGAGAACAGCAGTACGCAACTAAACCTGGTCACATTTGACTGGAACGGAAGAAAGATAAACAACAATGCTTCCACAGCAGTTTACGGATCGCCGTACATATTCCGCGTGAATGTTCTCGACAGCGCGGGTGCGGTTTGCAACCCTAATCCTCTGGGCGAAGCCAGCTGCCCAACGGGAACAGTAAATCTAACCGACAACAGCAGCTGCCCTTGATGGCGGCGCATTCAAGCTGAACAGCCTCGGATACACCGAAGATCAATCAGTTCAATTTCCAGGCGGCAGCCACGTTGTAAATGCCAGCTATGCCGGGGACAACAGTTTTAATGCGAGCTCATCGAGTACGACGTACAGTATTACTCCGGCTCCGACAACCATAAGCGCGCCCGGTATTGGTTTCGCCCAGGCGGGCGCGAATTTGACCGTCACGGCGAATGTTCAATCTCAAAGTCTGGGATCGGCGCCGACCGGCTCCATTGCATTTTTCGCCAACGGAACTCGCGTACCAGGAACCCGACCTATTCCTCTTCGCCGGGTTCGAACGGGACAGTGACATTGTCAGTATTTTTCGTCAGCTCATCGACGCCCTTTCCAACGGCAGGCACCTATGCCATCACCGCTCAGTACGCCGGTGATGGAAATTATGCCGCAGCCACTTCAAGCCTTACGAGTGTGAACGTTCAATATCCGACACCCGACGTCACGGTAACGCCATTTTCGACAACGGTAAACGCAGGCGATACCCTCACATTGACTGCGGTTGTGAGCGGGTTTTCAAGACCTCCGCGGAGCCTTCCGGGACGGTGCAGTTCCTTGGCAACAGTCTGCCGCTAAGTGGCACCGAGAGGTATCAGAACGTTACCGGCAATAACGGCAGCCCGGCTTTACAGGCGAGTTTTACATTCGTCCCGCCGGTGAACGAAAACATATCCGCGAACTACTCCGGAGATAGTAGTTATCCCGCCGCACTGGGTATCGGAGGAAACCTTACGGTAGTCGGAAATGATTTTTCTCTAACCATTGTCTCCCCGTCAATCACTGTGAAGGCCGGACAGCAGCAGAGCAACATGATCGACATTAATGGGCAATCGAATTATGTTGGTCCCATCAGTTTTTCTGGCAGTTCCTGTAGCGGACTTCCGAATGAAAGCACTTGCAGTTTCAGCCCAGCTTCAGTGACTGGTACGGGGTGGACCGAGGTCACAATTGCCACCGCTGGTCCACACATCATCGCGAGTAGTCGCCAACCCAGTTTGGGGGGATTCGTGTTAGCGTCGTTCCTCGCCCCGCTTTTCGGACTTTTTTCGATTGGCTCTTCCAGACTTTCCCGCGCTCGGCGAACCTCCATGCTGGGAATAATTCTTTTGGTATGACTAGGTTGTGGAGGTAGCTCGGGAGGCGGAGGCGGTGGCGGTGGCGGAGGGGGTCCAAGAGATCCCGGCACTCCGACCGGCAGCTACACCATTACGGTAACTGGCACCAGCGGCTCTGGCAGTACCGCGATTACGCATACGACGACGTTTACGCTGGTCGTTCAGTGATGTTTGTTAATCGCGATGACCAGTTCGCCGTGTGGTAAAAGGGCAGGCATTGACACCCTGCCCCTTAATCCCCGACTCAAGTGCCTATTTCAAGGCTTACTTGCTTTGCGTCTGCAGCTGTCCGCAACCATCTTCACGGATGTTGCGTTCAGGGTTTTTGAAGCGGTGGCAGTTGCGGTGGCGCCCGTGGACGATCCAGAGGCGCCGTTGGCATCGCCTTGCGACGCTGCATTCGGAGCGGTGGTGTCAGCGTTATTGCTCGCTGAGGCCGAAGCTGTCGAGGCTACTGTGCCCATGACTTCGACTTCTTTGTTTACGTTTGAGCTCAGCTGTGACTCCTCACCCTGCACTTTGTAAGCGACGCCGGTGGCATCGGTCAGCATATAGTTGCCGCTCGTCCCCATCAGGCAGCCCTGAATGGTATTAGCTGACGCGCTCTGATCGGTGGTGGTCGTGGTAGTGGTCGTCGTGCCGTTTTGGCTGGCCGCGCCATTCGACGGTGTGTCTTGCGCCAAGGCCAAACCTGCGCAAAGCGTAATTGCTGCACTTAACAGCATTGCTTTTCTCATTAGAATTTCTCCTGTTCTTCTATCGTCTTGCCAGTGAACTTAGAATTGGTGTCCGGCGTTGCCGTTGCTTCAAAAAAGTTATATCGGATGGGGAACATACTGTATGAAGCTTGAGCAACCAGAGCTGCTGGTGCAGAAAACTGAGCTGTAACCCACGGCCGATCCGCAATTGTGGAACTTTGACGCTCTTAGGGTCGTACATAACTTTGATGGCACTGGTTTGCGAAATTGCGTCCCGCACCCATCCATTAGCCGCTCGGGTATCATGAGAACAGGTACTCCCCACACAGATGCGTCAGATCATAGAAATTTGCCGCCAGACCCTCAGCACCCTATGGGCGCATAAACTGCGTTCGTTCCTCACCATGTTCGGGATCGCATGGGGAGTGGGATCTTTGCTGCTGCTGGTTGGCCTGGGCGAGGGTTTTCGTTCCGGAAACAAGAAACAATTTGATGAACTGGGCGAGAACGTTCTGTTCATCTGGGGCGGGCGCGCCCCCGCGATGAATGGCAGTTTCACCAGCTTGCGCCAGTACTACCTTACTTACCGGGACTACCAAGACGTCGCCGCCGAATGTCCGGACGTGAAACTGGTTGCGCCGGTGATCTCGCGCAATGATGTTCGGGCACTCAGCGATTATTTTCAGAGTAGCGGCCAGTTGCTGGGCGTACCCGCTTATTTCAACCAGATTCGTTACCTGCCGATCAGCGAAGGGCGGTGGTTGAACGATTTGGACATAGCGCAAAAGCGCGCTGTGGTTGTAATTGGCGATGAAACCCGGCGCGTGCTTTTCCCCGGATGGCCTGCCGTTGGCTCGACAATTCTGCTGAATGGCATTCGCTTTCAGGTGATTGGCATTTTGAAGCGCGTTGGTCACGGCGACAACAATACCCGGAACCTGCAGATATTTATTCCGTTTTCAGTTATGCGGGAGAACTTCCCGCCACTGAACGTGGGCGAAGTCGATGACGCCGTTTCTTTCTTCAACTATCAGCCCAAGAGTCGCGATCTTCACGAGGTTGCCAAAGAGGAAGTGCACAAAGTCATCGCCAGAAACCACGGCTTTGATTACAAAAACCTCGACGCGTACGACGAATGGGACACCATTCGCACCGTGGACGCGATCGGCAAAATTTTTGACGCCATGAATATGTTTCTGGGCAGTGTAGGCCTGGTAACTCTTGGCCTGGGCGCAATCGGGATCATCAATATTATGCTGGTCGCGGTCGCCGATCGTACTCGCGAAATTGGATTGCGAAAAGCCTTGGGCGCAACCAATCGCAGCATCATGTTTCAGTTTTTCGCCGAGGGCGCCTTCCTCACATTGATGAGCGGCGGAATCGGTATGGCTTGCGCCGCCGGATTCATGGCCTTGCTGGGCATGCTGCCGCAACCCCAAGGGTTCGATACTCCACGCCTGGTGCCGCAGACTGCATTCCTGGCGATTGTTTCGCTGGCATTTGCAGGAATCGTCGCCGGCTTGTATCCCGCGCGGAAAGCGGCATTGCTCGAGCCAGTTGAGGCCTTGCGAAGGGAATAGGGCAGGGAAGGCAAAGATTTTATGAGTCGCGATATTTTCACCGAAGCGTACTTCGCCATGCGTCACGACCTGCGCAAAACCCTGCTCACCATGCTCGGCATGGCGTGGGGCATCGCGACGGTTGTTCTCCTGCTGGCATACGGTGAGGGTTTCGGTCGCGCCATCGAAAGTATCTGGGATTCCTTCGGCGCCACCGCGGTCGGGATCTATCCCGGTCGAACTTCGCAACAGGCGGGCGGCAACAAAGCGGGCACCGCAATCCGCTTCACCAATGAAGACATGCAGGTGCTGGAGAATGTCGTGCCTCTCGCCAAGCATTTCTCCCGGGTCGCCCAAATGGATTCCACCACGGTGCAAAACGGTTCGCGCACCTTCACTTTTGGAATCACCGGGGCGGACCCGTCAATAGGCAACATATGGGCTTTGAACATGGATGAGGGGCGTTGGCTTGACGAAGCTGACAATCTCAGCCATTCCTACAACGTGGTGCTCGGTTCAGAAGCCAAAGAAAAACTTTTCTCGGGCATGGACGCGGTTGGCCAATCGATCCGCGTGAACGGCGTGACCTTTCAGGTGGTGGGTGTGCTCAAAGCGCGCATGCAGGAAGCTGACGACGATGACAATCGAATTGTGTATGCGCCGTACAACTCCATGGACGCGTTACGCGACAACCATTACCTTAGCGGTATGTGGCTGGACTCAATGGGTCTCGACCACAACAAAATGACCAAGAGCATTCGCGAGGCCCTGGCGGCGCAGCACGGATTCAAGTCCAACGATGAACGAGCGATTTTTGTTTTCGACGCCAAGAAACAGCTTGAGCAGTTCAACATCATTACGATTGCGCTGAAGGTGTTACTGGCATTTATCGGAACCATTACGCTCGGCATCGGCGGGGTCGGCCTGATGAACATGATGCTGGTGTCAGTAACTCAACGCACTCGCGAAATCGGAGTGGAGAAAGCGCTGGGCGCTCGCAGACGAGATATTTTGTTTCAGTTCCTCGCCGAGGCAATGGTCATCACCGCTGTTGGCGGCCTATTCGGGATTGTGCTTTCGTATATTGTTTCGCTTTCTGTCGGCCGGCTCACCCTCTATAGCGCATTGGCTAAACACGCAGAAGCTGGAGACATCCGGCTGATCGTGGCGCCGCAGGTGTTATTAATCTCGACGATCATCCTTGCGTTGGTGGGTGTAGTGAGTGGAATGTTTCCCGCATTTCGAGCGGCCAACCTAGATCCCATCGAAGCGTTGCGCTACGAGTAAGAGCGATAACCACCAAGGGCACGAGGGTTCACGAGGTAAATCCTAAAGAGGTGATCCTTGCTGAAGAGAAATCTTTGAGGCACCAGGTCGGTTTCCTTCGTGCGACTTCGTGCCCTTGGTGGTTAATGCCTTTAGGTTTTGACTTTCTCCAGAAACTGCGGCGCTTGTCTTGCCTTGACTAGCTGCTCAAATCCGTATGCAATCTTCAGCAATGCCGGCTCGCTCCAAGCTCGACCAAAAAATGAAATGCCGACTGGCAATCCGAAAATAAATCCCGCCGGAACGTTAATGTTCGGATATCCTGCGACGGCTGCCGCGTTCGAGCTGCCGCCGCCTGAGTGGTCGCCATCCACCAGATCCGTCAGCCAGGCCGGTCCTCCGGTAGGCGCCACGAGCGCATCGAGATGAAACTTATCCATCACGCCATCGATTCCGTCCTCGCGAGATAGCTTGTGATTCGCTGCCACGGCTGCCACATACTCTTTCTCCGTGAGTGGGCCTTTCTCCTGTGCTTTCAAAAACAGATCCTGCCCGAAGTAAGGCATTTCTTTGTCTTTGTTGCGCTCATTGAAAGCAATGACGTCGGCCAGTGTATGGACTTGAGCATCGGGCCGCGACGCAAGATATGCATTCAGATCAGCTTTCAGCTCATACATCAAAACCAGCAATTCCGTGTCATCGAACTTGCCGAATGATTCCAAATCTGCGGGATCAACGATCACCGCTCCCGCCGATTTCATTTCATCGATCAGGTGATTCATCAGCGCATCCACGCTGTCGCTGAATCCGAAATATTTTCTCGCCACCCCGATCCGTGCGCCCTTCAATCCATTGGGATCCAGAAACTGTGTGTAGTCTTTTTGCATTTTCGCGTTTGCGTCAGCCGTCGCGGGATCTCGCGGGTCACTGCCCGCCAGCGCTCCCAACAGAATCGCCGCATCCCGCACTGTGCGCGCCATCGGACCCGACGTATCCTGACTGTGTGAAATCGGAATGATGCCTGCGCGACTGATCAAACCCAGCGTCGGTTTAATTCCCACGATTCCATTCGCGGATGAGGGGCAAACAATCGAGCCGTCAGTTTCGGTTCCCACTCCGACCGTACACAAGTTCGCCGAGACTCCGGCTCCCGTTCCTGAACTTGATCCGCATGGATTGCGATCCAGCGCGTAGGGATTGTGAGTCTGCCCGCCGCGACCGCTCCACCCGCTGGTGGAATGGCTGGAGCGAATATTGGCCCACTCGCTTAAGTTCGTTTTACCGAGAATAACCGCGCCTGCCTCGCGTAATTTCCTGGCAACGCCTGAATCCTGCGCCGGCTTTGAGCCGACCAGCGCAAGAGAACCGGCGGTAGTCTGCATGTGATCGGCAGTGTCAATATTGTCCTTGATCAAAACTGGAATGCCATGCATCGGTCCGCGCGGCCCTTTGGCTTTGCGCTCTTTGTCGAGTGCGGCAGCAATTGCAAGCGTATCGGGATTTACTTCGATCACCGCATTCAGACCCGGGCTGCTTTGTATATTACGGCTGTCTATTTCCCGAATTCGCGACAAGTAAGCTTGCGTCAGCGAGTGCGCTGAAATCTCTCCGGCAGTCATGCGACGCTGGAGATCAGCAATCGTAGTCTCATCGAATTCAAAAGCCTTGGCCGGAGTAGGGGCGGGTTCTGAGGCGGCCACAACGCGGGCTGCCG
Organism: uncultured Acidobacteriota bacterium; assembly: GCA_963703465.1. Lineage (GTDB taxonomy): Bacteria > Acidobacteriota > Terriglobia > Terriglobales > Acidobacteriaceae > Gp1-AA145. The sequence goes on from CAVPEQ010000007.1 coordinate 460,651, forward strand.
CCAATGCAGGCACAATCGCGGCCGTTCCTGCGCCCATTGCCGCGGTTCGCAACAACGCTCTGCGCGATATCCCGCTCCCAGCTGACGTCTGATTATTTTCGTTTTTCAAGATAGCTCCTCCGTCCAGGGCCAATGTGAGTTGGAATTATAGTGTCTGGCTGCTCACCAATTTGTAAACGCTTCGTCCAAACGTTTGAATCCGTGTCTGCGGCAGCTACATCACTCAATGAGGCTGACATTCGATCGTTCAAAGCTGCTACAATCCCACGTTTGCCCGCTGCTACCCGGATGAAACCCCAGAAAGCGTACACCACAACTTGCATGAAGGAGTGCGCATGATCGCTCACAGGAAGTCCCTTGTTCTTTTCGTGATGTTTGCCGGCCTGGCATGTTCGAGCCTGGCCTTTGCACAGGAGATGCAGGAAGGCCGACTGATGCGCTTTCCCGACGTTTACAAGGACAAGGTGGTCTTCTTTTACGGCGGCAATCTGTGGCTGGCTTCAACGTCCGGTGGAGCGGCGCGCCGCATCACTTCCTCGCTGGGCCGCGAGCTGTTTCCGAAATTTTCTCCAGATGGAAAATGGATCGCTTTCACCGGCCAATACGATGGCAACTTCAATGTTTATGTGATGCCCGCGGATGGCGGCCAGCCTAAGCAGTTAACTTTTTATCAGGGCGCCGCCCACCAATTGAATGACCGCATGGGCATCCACGACGAAGTCATTAATTGGACACCTGACAGCAAACGAATTGTCTTTCTCTCGCGCCGTGACGCCTCGAACGGATGGACCAAGCGTCCATTCACGGTCAGCCTTGATGGTGGGTTGCCACAGCCTCTGCCCATGGATCAGGGTGGCCTGCTCTCCTATTCGCCCGATGGATCGAAAATCGCTTACAACATGATCTTTCGCAATTTCCGTACCTGGAAGCGGTACACTGGCGGGCTGGCGCAGTCGATCACGATTTACGACCTCAAGAATAATTCCAGCGAAGACATCCCACACACCGATTGGACTGACACCTTTCCGATGTGGCACGGGAATAACATCTATTTCACTTCTGATCGCGGATCCGATCATCACCTCAATCTTTACAGTTACGACGTCAGCTCGAAACAGGTCGAACAACTCACTCACTACGACGAATGGGATGTGATGTGGCCCAGCCTTGGTCCTGAGGCGATCGTTTTTGAAAATGCCGGCTATCTTTACACTTACGATTTTCAATCCAAGCAGCCCAAGAAACTCACCATCGAATTGCCCGCCGATCATACAGCGGCGATGAAGCATTGGGACAACGTTGGCCGGCTAGTCACTGATTTTGACGTTGCTCCCGATGGCAAGCGTGCGGTGTTTGCCGCGCGCGGTGACGTTTTCACCGTTCCGGCAAAAGAGGGAAGCGTTCGCAACCTTACCCGGACGCCCGGTATTCGAGAGCAAAAAGTTTCCTGGTCGCCGGATGGTCGATGGATCGCATATATTTCCGACCGCACCGGCGAAGATGAAATCTACATTGCGCCGCAGGACGGTCTCGGCAAAGAACAGCAGATCACAAGCGGTTATAAGGGTTTCAAAATGCCTCCCGCGTGGTCTCCTGACAGCAAAAAGATTGCATGGGCCGATAAAGATGTCAATCTGTGGTGGATCGACATAGCCGAGAAGAAACCGATCAAGGTCGATCACGATGATTTTGCCGAGATCACGAATTACAACTGGTCTCCTGACAGCAAATGGCTGACCTACGACAAGCAGAGCGATAACAACTACGCGGTGGTGTATGTCTATTCGCTGGCGGATTCGAAGTCGACCGCGATTACGTCACCCATGAACAACAGCTATAGCGCGGTGTTCGATCCGGAAGGAAAGTACCTCTACTTCCTTTCTGACCGTGACTTCAATGAAGTTTTGGGCAACGTGGATTTCGAGTTCGCGAATCCGAAAACCACTCGCGTCTATCTCGTCACTCTTCGCAAAGATGAGGCATCCCCGCTGGGAGTGCAAAGCGATGAAACCGAAGTGAAGAAGGCCGAGCCCGCGCCGATGGCCATGGAACAAGACGCCGCGACGGACCCGAAAGGCAAGAAGGCCGCCAAGAAAGATCAGACGAAAGATTCGAGCGACGAAGCCAAAGATAAAGATAAGGACAAAGATAAAGACAAGAAAGACAAGCCTGTCGAAGTGAAAATCGATCTCGATGGCATCCAGAATCGCATCATCGCGCTGCCTACCGATCCTGCGGTGATCCGGACGTTCGCCGCCGGCAAAGGCTTCCTTTATTACTCAACTGTCGCGGCCCAGGGGCTCGATGGGCCGCTTCCAGGCGAAGAGACGGCGGTTCACGCGTATGACCTTAAAGAACGCAAGGAGAAGACCCTGATCGAGGGCGTGGAACGTTTCGCGCTTTCATTTGACGGTTCCAAGTTACTGTACGAAGGCGAAGGCGGCGGCCCGCGTGCCGCTCACACCTACGGAATCATTGACGCCAAGCCTGCGGGAGAGGCGAAGAAGGTGGGCGACGGCGCGCTGAGTTTGAACGGAATGCGGGCACAAATTGATCCTCCGCAGGAATGGAAAAATATTTTCAACGAAGTCTGGCGGCAGGAGCGTGATTTTTTCTACGCTGCTGAGATGAACGGCGTTGATTGGCAAAAAATCCACGACAAGTATGCCCAGCTTCTGCCAAGCGTCTCTGATCGCTATTCGCTGACCTATATCCTCGGCGAGATGATTGGCGAACTTTCCAACTCGCACACTTATGTCGGCGGTGGTGATTATCCCGATCTCCACCCGGTGAATGTCGGCCTACTCGGCGCCGATTACGAACTCGATCAGTCCAGCGGCCGATATCGAATCAAGAAAATCTATCCTGGAGAAAACTGGAATGGCGAGCTGCGATCACCGCTCACCGAACCTGGCGTCAAGGTCAGTGAAGGCGATTACCTCATCGCAGTCAACGGACAGCAATTGCGAGCCCCCCAAGATCCTTACGAGTTGTTCGTGAACACCGCCAATGAAACGGTCACCCTCACGGTCAATTCCAAGCCGTCTGAGGATGGCGCGCACAACGTCATGGTCAAGCCGATTAACGACGAGTACAACTTGCGCGAGCTGAACATGATCACCACCAATCGCAAAAAGGTGGACGAAGCCACTGGCGGCAAAGTTGGCTATGTCTATCTGCCCGACATGGGTGCTCCGGGGCTGAACGAATTCGTTAAGCAGTTCTTTCCGCAAATTCGGAAGCAGGGCCTGGTCATCGACGTCCGCTACAACGGCGGAGGCTTCGTCGATGAGCTCATTTTCGAGCGCCTGCGCCGCATTCTTGCCGGCATGGATTCCGGGCGTAACTTCCAGGGCAGCACCGTCCCGCCGGTTCTCTTCAATGGCTCAATGGTCTGCCTGACCAACCATTACGCTGCCTCTGACGGCGACCTCTTCAGCTACATGTTTAAGTACTACAAGCTTGGCCCACTCATCGGCGAACGCACCTGGGGTGGTGTTCGCGGCATTCGCGGAGAGTTTCCTCTCATGGACGGCGGTTACATTACGCGGCCTGAGTTTGCCCGATACAACAACCAAAGCCAGTGGATAATAGAAAACCGCGGCGTACAGCCGGATATTGTTGTCGAAAACAGACCCGAGCAGGTGGTCAGCGGCAAAGATCCGCAACTGGACCGCGCGATCGCAGAGGTCATGAAAGCGATCCAGGCGAATCCCAGGCAGCTTCCGCCGCGGCCTCCGGCGAATCCGCCATATCCCGCGGGCCCGGGATAAGCAGAGTCGACCTCGGGGCGGGCGTCCACGCCCGCCCAAACAAATTGTTCGTGGGGTGACGGGCGTCCCCGCCCGTTCAATTCCCATGTTGGCGAGGGTTTACAAAAGGGTTCGCGGTTCCATGGTCGGCCAACTTTCGTCTAATCTAATTACCGCCAAAAATCGTATAATTATTCTTTCATGCCAAAATATTCGATTGTGATCCCCCTGCATAACGAGCAGGAAAATGTCACCGACCTCTACGACCGCCTGAAGGCAGTCATGGAGACCAGCGGCGACAGCTTCGAAATCGTGTTCGTCGATGATGGCTCGTCCGACGAAACTTTTCACCTGTTGCGCCAGATAGCCGGGGTGGACAGCAGAATCACCGTGGTGCGCCTGCGGCGCAATTTCGGCCAGACATCCGCGCTGGCCGCGGGATTCGACAATGCGCGCGGCGAGTACATTATCGCCATGGATGGAGACCTGCAACACGATCCGTCAGACATCCCGCTGTTCCTCGAGAAACTTTCAGAGGGTTATGACATCGTCAGCGGATGGCGGAAACAGCGCATCGATAATCTTTGGCTGCGCCGTATTCCGTCGCGCTGCGCTAACTGGCTGATGGCGAAATTGAGCGGGGTTGATATTCACGATTTTGGAACTACCTTTAAGGCTTATCGTCGGGACATTCTGGAGCAGGTTCCGCTTTACGGCGAATTACACCGCTTCATTCCGGCATTGGCCTCTTGGCATGGCGCGTCGATTTGTGAAGTCCCGATTCGCAATATCAATCGCGAGCGCGGGGCTTCGCACTACGGCATCTCGCGCACCTTCCGGGTATTTTTCGATCTCATCACCATCCGCTTCCTGCTGAAATATCTTGGCCGGCCGCTGCACTTTTTCGGCACCGTGGGAATGATGGGAGTTTTCGGCGGCATGGGAATCACCGCGTGGCTGTTTGTCGAGAAATTTCTGCGCCACTCTCACGTGATGATGGAACATGGCCCGATGATGATCTTCGCGGCAGTGCTATTGCTAGCGGGGTTGAATCTGCTCGCGATTGGACTGCTGGGAGAGTTGCAGGTCCGCCATTACCACGAGCCGACCCGCCGCGCCCCTTATTCGCTCGATCGCGTCCTGCGCGCCCACAGCGAAGAGCAAAGCGTACCGGAGTAGATTCGTGTGGCGCGGGCGCCCTCGCCCGCGAGCTCTGCTCTGACCACTACGAGGGCAAGATCAAGTAAGCGACGTTCACCGGCGACCGTTCTTCAAAACGCTTCCTTATTCACCACATACGGCATCTTCTTCACGTCGCCGCCGTAGTTCTTCTCCAGCACATCAATCAGTCCCTGCACACACCGTCCCGCCATCCCTTTGTTGGGATCAGGCGACAGCCGGGTGATCTTCGCGGCGCTGGCAAAGTGCGGCATCAGTCTGCAGCGATCGGCAATCGCAGGATCGCGCAGCGGAGAATCCGCCGGCAAAGGTTCCCGCTCGTAAACGTCCAGTGCAGCGCCCGCAATCCAGTTTTCTCTGAGTCGCCCTGGCCAGAGCGGATTCATCGATTACCGGGCCGCGCGAAGTGTTCACCAGAAATGCCGTCGGCTTCATCATTCGCAGTGTGCGCTCGTTGAATAGATGAAATGTCGGCGTGTCGCTTTCGCCTTCACGTAACAGCGGCACGTGCACGCTGACAAAGTCCGCTAGCTTCAAGGCCTCGGCAAAGGGAACATATTTGATCGACGTCTTTTCTCTCTGAATGCCGCGGGCATGGCGCAGGTCCATCGTTTCCTGAATCGCGTTAATGTATTCATGGTTCTCATACGCCGGGTCGTAACAGAGAAAATTCATATCGAAGCCGGCGCACTTCTTGATCATCGCCAGGCCGATGCGCCCAGTGCCGATGATCGCAATGGTCTTGCCGGTGACTTCGTCGCCCAGAAACGGCAAATACGGATGCCAGAATCCCCACTGGTTCTCGCGGGTCAGGTGCTCCGCCGGCGACATTTTTCTTGCCAGCACTCCCAGCATGAAGAAGGCAAACTCGGCCGTGGCTTCGGTGAGCACGTCGGCGGTGTGAGTAAACGGAACTTTATGTTTATTCGCGTCGGCGCGATTGATGTTGTCAAAGCCGACCGCCAACTGGGCTACCACCTTGAGCGATCCTTTGCCGGCCTCAAACACCTCTGCATCGATCTGATCGCGAAGAGTGGTAATCAGGCCGTCGATTCCCGACCGCACTCTTTCGAGGATCAGAGACTTCGGTGGCGCTTTAGGTTCGGGGTAAACTTCGAGCTGGTAACCACGCTCGCGCAGAATATTCAGCGCCGGTCCGATGTCGCAAGTGGCAAAAACGCGAAAGTGATCAGTCATTGAATATCTAATCTCTAAAAAGAGGATTCCTTCGTGGACCTTAGTGCCCTTCGTGGTTAATGAATTGTGCCGGTGGGAAGATCCACCGCGTCGCGCTACTCGCAAACTTTTTCTCCCACAAGCCGAACCCCACTTGCGGGCGCAGATAAAAAACTGGATCTTCGAGGGCGATCATCTTGTCACCCATCTCGCCCATCTTGAATTTGTACTTCTTTCCGTAGAGCGACACGAATTTGCGAATTGTGTCGACGCTTCGTTCGGTTTCAACCACACCTTCGAGGATGACAGCCTGGTCGGATGCATCGGTGGACATAGTGCAATGCGGATTAGCTGCCAGGTTCCTCGCTTTTCGCGATTTTGCGCCGGTGCTGAAGTAAAGCAAGCCATTCATCCACAGCGCCCAGATGACCATCACATGCGGTCTGCCGTCGGGCCGGGTTGTGGCGATCCAGAATTGACGGCTCTTCTTAAGCCGATCCTCGGCCCATTTCCAGGGCAGCAGGCCCTTCTTGCTTTTCGGAAGACCGTAATCAGGAATGTTCGGTCGCGTCGCTTTGGGTGGTTTGTTCTTCAACTTTGCCATCGACTACTCCGAAAAATAAAAGGTTTTGACCGCAGAGAACGCCGAGGCCGCCGAGAAATTCTTTTGGTGGATTATCGCGGTGTCTGCGTCAAGGTCGTACTTAGTCTCAAACAATTCTATTACCGGGGTGTCTGCGATCTGTGTGGCGTTCTCCGCGTCCTCTGCGGTCAAAGTCTTTTGACTCTCATTGAGGGAGAAAGGCGGTTGCCGTTCGTGGCGGTTAAGTTTTTGAAATCCAGCCATCGACTCTTTCCAGCGCTTTGCTCAGATTCTCCATAGAATTCGCGGTGCTGAAGCGCAAATATCCTTCTCCGAATTCGCCGAACGACGTCCCGGAAAGGCAGGCCACGCCGGCTTCCTCAAGCAAGGCGTCGGCAAGCGGCTTCGATTTCCATCCCGTCGCTGTGATGTTGGGGAAAACATAAAACGCGCCTTTGGGCATGCGGCAAGAGAATCCCTTGATGCGATTCAATCCTGCGACGAACATATCCCGACGCCGCTGAAATTCTTCGCGCATGTGATCGACTGAACTCTGGTCACCGCGCAGCGCTTCGATTCCGGCGACTTGAGAAAAGCTCGCGGTGCAGGAATTCGAATTAGTCATCAGCCGCGCGACCTGCGTTGCAAGATCAGGACGCATCACCCCGTATCCCATGCGCCAGCCGGTCATGGCGTAGGTTTTCGAAAACCCGTCGAGCAGAATGGTCCGTTCCTTGAATCCGGGCTCGGCCATGATCGAATGATGGCTCCCATCGAAGATCAGGCGGCTGTAAATCTCGTCGGATAGAACAAAAATGTTGCGGTCGCCGATGGCCTGCGCGATTTGCTCGATATCGCGCTTGTTCAGCACGCCGCCAGTGGGATTGTGCGGCGAGTTGATGATGATCAGCCGGGTGCGGTCGGTGATGAGCTTTTCCAATTCGCTCACGTCCAGACGGAAATCCCTTTCCTCGCGCAAGCGGATGGGCACGCCGCGGCCGCCGACATAGTTAATCATCGACTCGTAAATCGGAAAGCCGGGGTTGGGATAGATGACCTCATCGCCTTCGTCAATCAACGCAAGGATGGAAAAGAAAATGATCGGTTTGCCGCCTGGGACCACCACTACTTCTTCCGGCTGCACCCGAACCCCGCGGCTGTGGCTCACTTCATCAGCGATCGCTTTGCGCAGATCGGGCAGTCCTGCTGAGGGGCCGTAATGAGTCCAGCCGGCATTGAGCGCGCTCACCGCCGACTGAATGATATTTCCCGGGGTATCAAAATCGGGCTCGCCAATTTCTAGATGAATTATGTCTCGGCCCTGTCGCTCCAACTCCCGCGCGCGATTCAGTACTTCAAACGCAGTTTCGGTGCCCAGCCGCGCCATGCGCTTGGCCGACCGCAATTCGAACTGGAGGGCATGGGACATAGGCAAAACGGATTATTGTACTACCGCGGAAGAGGATTAACGAAAGTCACGTCCGATGAGAGTTGCTGCCTTTTACGGTCGATCCGTGGCTAATTCAGATTTTCAAATATCCCGGCGGCACCCATTCCTCCGCCGACGCACATGGTTACCAATCCATACTTCGCATTTCGCCGCTTCATTTCGCGAATGATGGTCGCAGTGAGTTTCGCCCCTGTGCATCCGAGCGGATGTCCCAGTGCGACGGCGCCGCCATTAGGATTGACGCGCTCGGGATCGAGCCCGGCTTCCTGAATTACCGCCAGCGATTGCGCGGCGAAAGCTTCGTTCAGCTCGATGACGTCGATCTGGGATAACTTCAGTCCCGCTAGCTTCAGGGCCTTTGGAATCGCGAACACCGGTCCCAGACCCATCTCTTCGGGCTTGTAACCGGCGGTTGCAAAGGCCACGAACCGCGCCAGAGGCTTGATTCCTAGCGCCCGCGCCCGCTCCGCCGACATAACGACCGCCGCAGCCGCGCCGTCTGACATTTGCGATGAATTACCTGCAGTCACGGTGCCCTTCACGTGGAACGCAGGCTTGAGTGATGCCAGTGCTTCGAGGGAAGTGTCCGCTCGCGGCCCTTCATCAACTTTGAAAACAATCTCCTGCCGCTTTGGTTTTGACCCGTTCGGAATCGTGAAACTCACCGGGACCGGCACGGTCTCATCATTAAACTTGCCGGCCTGGATCGCCGCCATCGCCTTCTGATGACTGCGCAACGAAAACTCATCGGCTGCTTCGCGGGTTATGCTGAATCTTTTCGCCAGCCGCTCCGCCGTCAATCCCATCGAGAGATAGGCATCGGGATAATGTTCCACCAGCCAAGGATTGGGCGAGATCTTATTTCCGCCCATCGGAATCATGCTCATCGATTCGGTGCCGCCGGCAACCATCACCTCAGCCGCCCCGGCCATAATTCGCTCCGCAGCATTAGCAATTGCCTGGAGTCCCGAGGAACAGAATCGATTGATGGTGATCGCGGAAGTTTCGACAGGCAATCCGGCGCGCAGGGAAGCGATACGCGCCACGTTCATGCCCTGTTCGGCCTCAGGCATGGCACAGCCAAGAATTACATCTTCAATTTCTTTCGGATCCAATTGCGGAACGCGATCAAGCGCGCCCTTAATGGCGACGGCCGCCAGTTCGTCCGGCCTTGTCGCCCGCAACGTTCCCTTGAAGGCACGCCCAATTGGGGTTCGCACCGATGAAACAATCACTGCTTCTCGCATATCGACTCCCTATTTCGATTGCATCAATCCCCATCCGACTCATCAAAAATCTTCCGCTCCGAGAGTAATCGCTGTTGGCGGTCAAATAAGAAGGGGACGGAATTAAATTTATCGAGTTCATCGAACCATTTTTCAACTCTCGAACTCACCTCTTTACTCTTTTCGTCGTTGGCCTTTGTGTCAATATTCACCCCCCATTTCCGTAGGTCGGAATCGCTTGCTGCACCATATACAACAAGCGCCTCGCACGTGAACCCCAATCGCTGGTGCCTGCCTGGTCAATGGCTTTCTGGGCATCCGCGAGAGCGTGGCCGCGGGCTTCATCCGATTTCTTTTCCTGATCTTCGGCTTTGTAAATCTCAATGAGCGCGGACCATCGGTATGCGGCATGGTAAAGGGCCTCCGCAACTGCCGGCGATTGCGGGTACTGCTTCGCATAATTCTCGTAGATCTCTGCTTCTTTTTGCGGACATTTCGACTGGCCCTGCCAATCTCCACATAACTTGTTATCGATCATCTGATAGGCGGCCAGATAAGCCCATTTAGTGCCAGGAAATTTCTTCATCACTTTTTTGAAGTAATCTTCGTTCATCCCCTTGCGCAGGTAAGCCTCCTGCTCCTTCGCTGAAGGGAGGGACATTACGTCAACCTTCTCAATTTGCCAGCGGATATCGGCTGAGCGGTACATGCCTTCTGCGGCTAATGGAGACTGCGGAAAAATCTCTGCTACCTCACCGTAGAGCCGCATAGCATCCTGAGCGGCGTAGCGGCGTCCATTGTGCTGGCTGGCCTGGTCTTCTGAATCGACGGCCTCGCCAAACAGAATTTTGTCACCATCCGGAGTCTTTGATTCGATCAGACCCTTGGTCTGCATCCATCCCGTGACGATGCGTTCTTCCGTCAGGTTAGCCTCGACCTTCACCCAGTCGCCACTGGTTTCAAGAAACACCAGTTCGCGCCCGCGGTCCACATCAGCCAGCTTTGCCGACGATGTATCAGGGGAAAGATAAATCGGCGCAACGCGAATGGTGGCGGCACGTACTACGTCAGCAACAGCGGGTGCAGCGAGCAATAGTAAGGCAAGCAACGGAAGCCCGGTTTCATGCAACTTGCGCATAGGGATAGCGTACTTAGAGCCGCGAAGTGAGCGCAGCTCGTTCCGACAGGGCCGCTTTTTTAAGTAGTTCAGGATCGACATTTCCTCCACTGATGACCGCTACTGTATGGTTGGATGCGGGCAGCGCCTCCCGGTGAAATAGCCATGCCGCCGGTGCCACCGCGCCGCTGGGTTCGGCGACGGTTTTAGGGTTTTCCGCCAGAATTCTAACCGCGTTGAAAATGTCTTCTTCGCTGACGGTGACCACGTCGTCCACGTATTGGCGAATATGTTCAAAAGTCAGAGTGCCGACATATTGCGAGCGCAGGCCGTCGGCGCTGGTGGATAACACCTGCTCCGGCGGGAACTTTACAATTTCCCCTGCGCGGAAGCTGGCTTGCGCGTCGGCAGCGAGTTCCGGTTCCACTCCGATAACTTTGACGTTCGGCTTGGACAATTTAAGCGCCGTTGAGATTCCGCTGATCAGTCCGCCTCCGCCGATGGGCACAAGCACCAGCTCAACTTCGGGCAGGTCTTCGAGGATTTCGAGTCCGGCCGTGCCTTGTCCGGCAATGATTTTTGCGTCGTCGTAGGGAGGAATGATCACGTATCCATGTTGGGCTGCCAGTTCTTCCGCTTTTTCCTGGCGCTCAACTCCACTGGGCCCAACGAAAACAACTTCCGCGCCCAAAGCTGCAGTCGCTTCTCGCTTGATTGCCGGGGCATTCCGCGGCATCACGATGACTGCCTTTGCCCCCACAGCTCGCGCCGCATATGCCACACCCTGCGCATGATTCCCGCTGGAATACGTGATGACGCCTCGCGAGCGTTCTTCATCAGTGAGAGACGCGATCTTGTTGTATGCGCCGCGCAGTTTGAATGCGCCAATGGGCTGCAAATTCTCAGGCTTTAGATAGAGCTTGCAGCCGTCCCATTCGAGTGGGATGAGAGGAGTACGCACGGTAATCCCGTCCAGCCGCTTCCGCGCTTCGCGAATATCATCGAGTGAAACGATATTTGCACTCCAAGATAAGATTAACGGCTGCCATGATAATGCTTCCTTCGTGGATCTTAGCGTCCTTCGTGGTTAAGGCAGTTATTCCTTAGATTTCCAAAATTACCGGCATGATCAACGGCCTTTTCTGGGTCTGCTTCGAAATATATCGCTTCAGATCTGCGCGGATCTTTTCCTTGATCACGCCATAGTCGGCGCGTTCTTCTTCACTCGATTGCCCGAGGGTCTGCACCACCACATTGCGGACTTCGTCCATGAATCCGTTTTCGCCCGCCGAGAACCCGCGAGTCACAATCTCCGGTGAAATCTCAACTTTTCCGGTCAGCTTGTTGATGGCGATAATCGGCAGCACGAAACCGTCTTCGCTCAGATGCCTGCGGTCTTTGATTACCAAATCCTCGACCACATCGGCCCGTGATCCGGAATCGATACAAATGCGTCCCACATTGACGCGACCCGCTTTGCGCGCGCCCAGTTCATCGAACTCCAGAACGTCGCCGCTTTCAATCAGCATTACATTGCCGACCGACCCGTGCATGGACGCTGCCAGTTCCGCATGTAACTTGAGCTGTCTGTACTCGCCATGAATGGGAACGAAGTATTTCGGCTTGACGAGATTGATGATGAGCTTGAGTTCTTCCTGGCTGGCGTGTCCGCTTACATGAATGGGAGGGTTGGAGCCATCTTCGTAAATGACGTGTGCTTCGCGGCGGAAGAGGTGGTCGATCATGCGGTAGATCGCCTTCTCGTTGCCCGGAATAATTCGCGAGGAGAGCACAACCGTATCGCCCTTCTCTATGGTTGCGTGCTTGTGATTGTCCACCGCCGCACGCGACAGCGCGGACATTGGTTCGCCCTGCGTCCCGCTGATCAGCACGCACATTTTTTCGGGCGGGAAGTTTTTTATCTCTCCCGGATGGACCAACAAACCGTCGGGAATCTCTATGTATCCCAGGTCCTCCGCAATTTCCGACGAGCTGACCATGGACCGGCCCACGAAGGCGACTTTTCGTCCGTGTTCCCAAGCCATTTCGACCGCCAGCTTGATGCGATGAATGGACGACGAAAAGCAGGAAATAAACAGCCGGCGTTCGGTGCGCGCAAAGACCTCGTCAAACTTGCGCCGCACCGCGCGCTCGCTGGGTGTGTATCCACGGCGCTCGACATTGGTCGAATCCTGCAGCAGCGCCAGCACGCCTTCCTTCCCATATTCAGCAAAGGCATGCAGATCAAAAAGCCGGTTATCGGTCGGCGTGGGGTCAACCTTGAAATCGCCGGTGTGAATTATGACTCCAAGCGGAGTGTGGATCGCGAGCGAAACGCAATCTACCAAACTGTGCGTTACCTGAATGGGATGAACGGTAAAAGGTCCAATCTTGACCCGTTCTCCAGGCCGTATCTCTCGAAGATCAGCATCGTCTAGAAGACCGTGTTCATCTAACTTGTCTTCCACGTAGGCCAGGGTGAACTCTGTACCCCACACCGGCACGTTCAACTCGGAGAGCACCCATGGCAAAGCGCCAATGTGATCTTCGTGGCCGTGTGTCAGCACAATGCCGCGAACCCGCTGGCGATTTTCGAGCAGGTAAGAGATGTCGGGAACGACAATGTCAACGCCCAGCAACTCGGCTTCAGGGAACATAAGTCCGGCATCGACGACAAGAATGTCGTCTCCCCAACGAATCGCCATGCAGTTCATGCCGAATTCGCCGAGGCCGCCGAGCGGCACTATATTGAGTTTTCCGGTGGGCATTAAAGGACTTAATGATCGTAGCATAGGCAGCTATTCGCGCCCCTGACCCGATCGTCTCATCTCGCCGTGCAAGGCACAAAATTGCTGCTATTCACGGTGCTAAGAACCCGTCAACTCCCGTCCAGTAAAATATAAGGGTGCAAACTTCAGGACTTATGTCTGCTCCCAAATCATGGCTTCGCCGTCGCACTGAGAAAGCGCTTTCGTCAGCTTTAACTCGCGCCTACAAAACTGTGCGAGTTGAGCCTGACCGCTTCCTCCTCGAACTCCGCGCCAATCACGGCCTTGCGGTCGGTACTTTCCAGGGTATGTATTCCGTGGATGTTGCGATCCTGGATGAAATCGCGGAGAAAATAATTCATAGCGGAATGAAGATTGCCGCCGCCGAGGGCGCGGGATTCGGGATCGGCGGACTGCTGACCATCGTGCCTGATTTCAGCATTCTTGCCGGCATCACCATGCGCATGATTCAGAAGCTCAGCCTGATTTATGGCTACGAATACAATAGTGATGACGAAGTAGCGGAGCTGTGGATTGCTGCAGCCAGCGCGGCGGGTGTCGACTTGAGCCGAGATTTGCTGGAGAAAAATGTGGTGAATCGGCTCATTCCGCGGATCATTCAGAAAATAGCTGCCAGGGCTAGTACTGAGTTTGTCGAGAAGTGGACGGGAAGAGTTATTCCGGTCGCAAGTTCCCTCATTGGTGGGGTACTGAATTATTATTTCGTGCGCGGCTGGGGCGAAAGAGCGCATGCTCACTTCCGCAAAAAACATTTGGAAGCCCGCCAGAGGATGCATCAGACCGCGCTCGCGAGCGCGCAGTCTGGAATTGTAAGATAGACGATCTGACGCAATGAAGATTGCCGCCTTCATACTAACGTTGATTCTGGCGGGTTCCGCTCACGGCCAGGAGCTAACGATCGCAGCCGCTGCCGATTTGCGTACTGCGCTGGACGAAATCACCTCTCATTTTCAAGGTGAGACTACAATTCACGTGAAGGTCGTCTACGGTTCTTCGGGAAATCTTTTCCAGCAAATTCAGAATGGCGCGCCGTTTGATCTTTTTTTCTCCGCCAATTCTGATTACCCAAAAAAGCTGGAAGCCGCCGGCCTGAGCATTCCGGGAACCTATTATGAATACGCCCGCGGACACATCGTGCTGCTTACGTCTTCCGCGTCTGCTTTGGATCTGAAGGTAGGACTTAAAGTGTTACTTGAGCCAGCAGTAAAGCGAATCGCAATTGCGGATCCGGCTCATGCTCCGTATGGGCAGGCGGCAGTGGCGGCTTTGAAATCGCAGGGCGTCTATGACCAGGTTTCGCGCAAGATCGTGGTAGGGGAAAACGTCGCCCAGGCTGCGTCCTTCGTCACATCGGGAGCTGCCGATATTGGGATCGTCGCCAAGTCACTTGCAGTGCTATCCTCTGCGCGGGCTCAAACTCGTTTTGCTGAAGTCCCTGCCGATGAATATCCGCCAATCGAGCAGGCTTGTGTTCTCCTGAAATCATCTACAAGACAGGCGGCGGGGCGCCGATTTCTCACCTACATTCAGGGTCCTGAGACTTCCAAGATACTGCAGCGATATGGTTTCGACGTTACGCGCGCCAAAACGGCCCAACCCTTACAGTAGTTTCCCTTGCGGAATACCAAAAATTGCCCACGAAATTTCTGCTCGTTCCAGCAATTCTCGTTTTGCGAAAATACGTCTATGTCGTTCATTCTATGTTTTGGCAGTGCTCATGCTTTCTGTCCCGTACGGACAGAAAGGAATTGCCATGACCAGCAGCACACATGATGAACGCTGGAAAGAATTGTGCCAAGCTATCGTGGAAGAGCCCGATTCGAATCGGTTGATGGAGTTGGTCACTAAACTAAATCGCGTTTTGGAGGAGAGGGAAACTGAATTCAAGCGACGGAACAATAGCGCTGGGTTAGTCTCGCATTAAATGGCTAATCGACTTCACAACCAACCCTTGGTTCGGGCAATTCGCGACGCTTCCACTCGATTCGCGGCGCCCAATTTACTGATTGCTTCAGACAGATAATTTCGCACCGTCCCTTCGGAGAGATTCAATCTGTGCGCGATATCTATGCTTGCCATTCCATCTCCTGCGAGGCGCAACACTTGACGCTCGCGGTCGGTAAGGGGATCGGCTTCAACCCATGCCTCTGCGGCAAGTTCAGGATCAATCACCCGCAATCCGCTGTGGACGCGGCGCACAGCGTCAGCTAATTTTTCCGCAGCCATATCCTTTAACAGATAACCAGACGCCCCCGCATCTAGTGCGCGGCGCAAATATCCGGCCCGGGCAAATGTTGTGAGAATAATTATCTTTGTCGGGATTCGCTTGCGCCGGAGTTCAGATGCAACGTCCAGGCCGCTCATCTCCGGCATCTCAATATCGGTGAGAAAAATATCAGGCTTGTTAGCGAGTACCGCGTTCAACGCCTCTGCTCCGTTGCGGGCTCGAGTCACTACGGTAATGTCGCCCTCAATTTCCAGCAGCGTGGCCAGCGCGCCTAACACCATTCCCTGATCTTCCGCGACCACTACGCGGATGGTCTTGCGCCCGGCTTTTGGGGACGGGTTCAACGGCTCGCGTCCGTCGTAGTCAATGGAAATTCAAAACTAAGTTTTGTTCCGGCGGAAGTCTTGTATCTGAAAGTTCCACCGAGGGCCTCGACTCGTTCCCGCATTCCGCGCAACCCATTACCCTCGCTGGTGAATCCGCCGCAGCCGTCGTCCTGGATCTCAAGAACACAGGCGCCATTATTCCGCGCCACCCGCAGCGAGCAATGCCGCGCCTGCGCATGCCGGACGACATTGGTCACCGCTTCGCGCATAATCAACGCCGCAACGCTCTCCTGCGCAGCCGTCAGATGTACTTCGCCTGATTCCGTGTTCACCGCGACTCCCGCGCTCTCCAGCGTAGTTTGCGCGCGGTGCAGTTCGTCGCTCAATTTATATGTGCTGTAACCACGAAGCGTATTTCTAATTTCACTGAGCGCCTCGCGAGACACCTTCTCGATATCTGCAATTTCGTTCCTGGCCTTCGCCGGATCTTTATCTAGCAGTTTTCCGGCGAGCGTGGACTTGACGCTAATGAGGGTCAGCGTATGTCCCAGCACATCGTGCAGATCGCGGGCGATTCGCTCACGTTCGGCGACTTTCGCAAGGTGCTCAATCTCTTCCTGCGCCAGACGTAACTTGTGGTCGGCCCGATTGCGCACCGCAAAGTGAGTATTGGATAACCCTACGCCCAGTGCCACAACTAATGATGTGACAGAGAATCCGTTTGCGGGATGAAATATCAGCGCATGTATCACGATGACGACAGCAAGAACGGTTAACGCGATGACTGCCGATTTTGTCCGTTCAAAAACCCAGGGAATGAACGCAGCGGTAAAAATGATGAAGACCGAGGCGCCAGTATTGATGGTCCCTAGCCCCAACCCCATCGCCGCCATACCCAACAACAGCGCATAATTCAAAGGAGGCCGTACCCAAAAGATTCCGAAATAAAGCAGCAGGAATAGTACGACCTCGGCATTGGTGAGCAAAAGCGACCGCCAGGATGCATGTTCAGCGAGCGGCTGAATATAGAAGAACGAGAGGAATATCAGCCACGCAAAAGGCGCTAAGCCATGGTCGCGATTTTTAGGAAGCAGCCTCATCTTTTCCGCCTATATTCTACGCTTGCGTTTCTCGAGTAACGGAGAGCAAGCGTTGCAACCAAGATCGAAACCGGCGCTACGACTGCCATGAGATCGAGTCGTCGCTCGGCGATCAACAGCAACACCGCCGCTAGCACCATCAAGAATGTTGTCCCATTCGATTTCATGGTGCCTCCTCACCCGTTTGCCTTCTGGTCCCGTTGATGTCCGGCCAATGCGATTCCCAGGCATATCATTGCGAACCCGATCAATGCCTCCCAATGCACTCGGGCTGAGCTTCGGTTTCCCGCACCCACAAGACCGAGCGCTAACTGCGAGAGATGGAACGGCGGTAACAGGATCGCAATCTTCTGAATGAACTTTGGCAGAAACATGAACGGGATCCAAAGTCCTGAGCAGAATGACATGGGAAGATAGAACACGTTGATGAATGCCGGCGCCGACGTCGGCCCCGCAAAATATCCGATCGCCAGCCCCATGGCGCAGAAGGGAAGTGATCCCGCTACCAGCGTGAGAAACAGCTTGGCTGTGACTATGGGAGGCAGATGGACTCCGCCAAATGCCGTACCCAGAATCAGAAGCAACAAAACATCAATAGCGCTGAAAATCATGCTCATGACTACCTTCGCCAGGAAATAAGCGAATGGCGGCATGGGCGTCGCTTTTTTCACCTCTAGCCATCCGAAGCCGCGTTCGGTGGCCAGTGTAGCCGCCGTGCCAAAAAGTGATGCACCCATCACGCCGAAGGTTCCGTACGCCGCGATCAGATAAGTTGTGGTGCTGATATTGCCAATGTTCTGGCGACCCATGACCAGACCGAACAGCACGTAGAACATGATTGGAAACACCATCGTCGAAACCGAATACATCGGGAGGCGCAGGCATTTGAGAAATTCGTACTTCGTCTCTTTTAAACAAATGCTGAGTACGTTCGGCCTCATCGGAATGACCTGGTTGATTGCACTGGTCGCCATTGTTGTTCTCCTCAGTTTGCTTTCTCTTGTGTAAGCGCCAGGAATGCGTCTTCCAGTCCTGCTCCGGCCACCTCGATACCTGAAACTTCCAGATCGCGATTCAGCAGGTCGCGCAGCACATCCTCCGGGCGAGAAGTGTGGATGACCATAGCGCCGCGATCATCCTGAACATCGACAACACCGGGAAGCGCGCGCACAACAACAGCGTTGAGCCGTGTGAGGCAGCGAATTGTTTTGCCGGCCGTTCGCGCTTTGATCTCCTGCGGCGTACCTTCCGCGATCATCGAACCCTTATTGATTACCACCACTCGGTCGGCAAGCGCGTCAGCCTCTTCCAGATAATGCGTCGTCAGCACGACGGTTTTGCCGAGCATAAGCAGTTGCCGAATCTCATCCCACAACAAATGTCGTGCCTCCACATCCAACCCCACCGTGGGTTCATCGAGAAACAACAAATCGGGATTGCCGCAGATGGCGAGCGCAAACAACACGCGTTGCTTCTGCCCGCCCGAAAGCTCGCCAAACTTGCGGTCGCGCAAATTGTCGATTCCAGCAATCGCCAGCGTCTGTTCGATTGGTAAGGGTTGCGAATAATAGGAAGAGAACAGATCAATGTGTTCGCGGACACGCAGTGATTCGGGTACCCGACCTACTTGCAGCATCGCGCCCACGCGCAGGTGGGTTGCAAGCACAGTCGGGTCGCCACCAAATACTGAAACTTTGCCTGAGGTCGGCCGCGCCAGCCCCAACAACAGTTTGATCGCCGTAGTCTTTCCGGCTCCGTTCGGTCCTAGCACAGCAGTCAATTCGCCGGCCCGTACTTCGAGGCTAAAATTCTTCAGCGCCTGTACCGCTCCATAATTTTTGCTCACTCTCTCCAGACTCGCCGCAGTATGCTCGCGAATTTGCGGACTACTCGGGAAGGCTTGTACTACCGCCATGTCTGCTTCCTTTCTGATCACACATTCATCATGCGAGATTCCGGCCCGTACCACTAGTGCGGATCATCACCATCGTTGTCTGACAAATGTCAGCCCCGCAATCGCGTATAATTGCGGACTTTTGGAGTGGTTGAGCGATGAAAATTCGTCCTGGGGTGGAGCTTGCCAGCCTCACCGACATCGGATGCCAGCGAGAAAATAACGAAGATAGTTACGGCTATTGGGAACCCGCCAATGACGCGGAATTTGAAAAATTAGGCCGGCTTGCCATCGTTGCTGATGGCATGGGTGGCCACGAGGGGGGGCAAATCGCAAGCCGCCTGGCGATTGACACGTTTATCAAAGCCTATGCCGCGGCGGACGGTCCCGACCCACAAAAATGGCTTCTCGCAGCGTTAGATCAGGCCCACCACAGCATTCGACAGCGAGCCCTGCAAGATTCCCAACTCAGTTCGATGGGCACTACTTGTACGGCTTTCGCGACGGTCAACGCGCGGCTCTATTTTGTCCACGTCGGCGACAGTCGACTTTATTTGCTCAGGGAAGGGAAGCTTCAGCTCTTAAGTCGCGATCACACATTAATTGCACGCCTGCTCGAGAATAAGCTCATTGGACCCGATCAGGCCCAAGATCATCCGCAAAAGCACGTTCTCACTTCAGCCCTCGGCGTACTCGACCAAGAAATGGAAATCGACGCTCCGGCGGAACCGATGCAGCTTTACGAAGGGGATGTCTTAATGATCTGCACTGACGGACTGTGGGGCCAAATGGAGGCTGACGAGATCAAGCAAGCGATCTCGTCACAATCCCCGGATGCCGCCTGTCGGGCGCTGGTCCAGCTTGCTAAAGACCGCGGCGGACCAGACAACATCACTCTGCAAGTGCTCCACATCATCTGATCCGGAGTAAACACTTTTTCCTTGAATTGCAAAAGTTTGCAGCTGCTTCTTTCCTGATCTACCCAAGTTGCATTCCAGGGCTTCGCCAAATTGAACCTTTCCGCCAGCGGAGAATGGCAATGTTCTTGCTATGCCCTTAATGTCTATTAACTAAATAGGGTTTATGGTAAAGTAATCAAATGAAAATCTCCCAAAAAGGGCTGTACGCACTGCAAGCTATGATGATGCTCGCCCGCCACCACAATCAGGGCGCGATTCGCATCCGTGATATCGCTTACGAGGAAGAGCTGCCGGAAAAATTTCTCGAACTTATCCTGCTGGAACTGAAAAATGCTCGCATGGTAGAGAGCGCGCGCGGCGCCAAGGGCGGGTATCAGCTTCGGCGGTCCCCGTCTGAAATTCACCTCAGCGAAATTATCCGTTTGATCGACGGCCCGTTGGCACCCTTTGGCGATGCCGATCAGTTGCGCACGCTGATCGACCGCGACGCCGCCCACCGCGCACTTTATCAGGTATTTCTCGACGTCCGCGATGCCGCGGCAAAAATCCTTGAGAGCACCACGATCGCCGATATCGCAAATCCCTCGCCATCTCCGCGTCAGAAACGCCGGAAAAAGAACGAAGCCACTTTATTGCCCATGGTGGTGCATGGCAATGTCCATCGGACGGACAAATGAAATTCAGATCGGCGCTAATGTTCGTTGTGACATTGTTCATCTCGGTGGCTCTTAACGCTCAGACCACCGTCATTCGTGTCGGCGCTTTTCCGAATATCACCCACGCCCAGCCAATGATCGGCAAAGCAAATGGTTGGTTCGAAAAGGCCATGGGGCCAAACGTAAAGATCGAATGGAACAGTTTCAACGCCGGCCCTTCGGCGATCGAGGCCTTGTTTGCCGGCGCTATCGACGTGACCTACGTCGGCCCAAATCCAGCGATCAACGGATATGTGCGCTCCAACGGTGAAGCGCTCCGCATCATCGCGGGCGCAACTAGCGGCGGTGCGGCCCTGGTTGTGAGGGGGGATTCAGGAATCAACAAGGCGGAAGACTTTCACGGCAAGCGCATCGCGTCTCCGCAAATGGGCAACACTCAGGACGTGGCGCTTCGAGCCTGGTTGAAATCGCAAGGCCTTAAAACCCGCGACAAGGGTGGCGATGTCCAGGTTATGCCGATCGCCAATCCCGATCAGCTCACGTTATTTCTTAAGAAAGAAATTGACGCCGCGTGGGCGCCCGAGCCTTGGGCTTCCCGGCTCGTACACGATGCCGGCGGAAGGATCTTTCTCGATGAGCGCACGCTTTGGCCGCGCGGCCAGTTTCTGACGACTGAATTAGTTGTTAACACCAAATTCCTCCAAGCGCATCCCGATCTTGTCAAAAAATGGCTAAAGGGTCACATTGAACTCACAGACTGGATCGACGGCCACACGGCGGAGGCAAAAAAGATTCTGAACCAGCAGATTCAGAAAGAAACCGGAAAGGCGCTGGCATCACCAGTTCTGGACGATTCGTTCAGCCGCCTGCAAGTGACCTACGATCCTCTGCGTGAACAACTCATGCGGGCTGCGCAACTCGCCTTCGACGCCGGCTTTCTGGGTCGGCAAATGCCCGAACTCTCACGTATCTACGACCTGACTCTACTGAATCAAGTGTTGACCGAGGAAGGGAAGAAGCCGCTTCAATGACCAGTCCACTTCGCAAGTCCGTCGTTTCTCTCGAACATCGTGCTCCTTTTCGGTCGGTGACTTCACATCGGGCGGATCTCGCCTCGGTTCCAACTGTGGAACGTAGAGTTCAGGTGCCGAAGTTGGCGCTGAAAAATGTTTGCTTGAGCTACGCTACGAATTCCAACAATCGGTTGATCGCGCTCAAAGATATTAACCTGCAGGTTCATCCCGGCGAGTTCCTTTGCATTGTCGGCCCATCCGGCTGCGGAAAGTCCACGCTGCTTCACCTGATTGCAGGGCTCCATCAGCAAACCTCCGGCGATGTACTGGTGGACAACATTCCGGTGCAGGGGCCGGGGACGGATCGTATTCTGATTTTTCAGGAGCTCGGCCTTTTCCCGTGGCTAACGGTCGCGCAGAATGTCGAGTTTGGCATGCGGATGAAGGGAATCGAGAAGCCGCATCGCGAAGCCAACGTCCGGCATTATCTGCGATTGGTTCATCTCCACCAGTTCAAGGATAGCTACATTCACCAACTCTCCGGTGGCATGCGACAGCGCGTTGCGCTAGCCAGGGCCCTTGCCACTGAACCCGACGTTTTGCTGATGGACGAGCCCTTCGCCGCACTCGACGCGCAAACGCGTGATCTTCTCCACGACGAACTTGAGCGCATCTGGGCCGAGACGCGTCGCACTATTATTTTCGTCACTCATAATGTCCGCGAAGCAGTAAGGCTCGGAGATCGCGTTGTTCTGCTGACATTCCGCCCTGGGCAGGTGAAACATGAATACAAGATTGATCTGCCCCGTCCACGCCATCTGGAAGACGTGCATGTAGCCGGTAGCGCCCGCGAAATTTTGAACGACCTGCGCGAGGAAATTAACAAATCGATTGAGGAGGAGTACGGGCTTGAAGCGAACGCTTAGATACATCCTCTTCTATTCCGCCTTGATCGGGTTGTGGGCCTTGCTGGCAAAGCTTCGAGTGTGGCCGCCCTACATCTTTCCAACACCGTGGGGCGTTGCTGAAACCCTTCGTTCGGGATTCGCCGACCACAGCTTCTGGATCGCCATTGCTGTCAGCATGAAGCGAATGCTGATTGGCTATGGCATCTCGGTCGTGCTCGGGTTGGCCCTCGGCTTAGGCATAGCCAGCAATAAATTTCTTGAACAAACCATAGGCGGATTGCTGGTCAGCTTGCAGAGCCTGCCAAGCATCTGCTGGCTGCCGATCGCCGTGCTCTGGTTTGGATTGACGGAGAAAGCGATTCTGTTCGTCGTCGTGATGGGCTCGTTGCTGTCCGTCACCATCAGCATGGAGACCGGACGCAAACAACTTCCAAAGATTTACACCATGGCGGGGCGCAATCTCGGCGCGAGCGGCGTTCGGTTGTTCTGGCATGTGACACTGCCCGCCAGCTTGCCGTACATAGTCACCGGACTGAAGCAGGGCTGGGCGTTCGCCTGGCGCTCGCTGATATCAGGGGAAATGATTTTCGTCACACTCGGTTTAGGCCAGCTGCTAATGATGGGCCGAGACCTGAACGACATGAGCCAGGTCATCGCCGTAATGATTCTCATCGTCGCGCTTGGATATCTTGTGGATGGCGTGTTCTTCAGAACCATTGAAAGGCAGCTGCAGCAGCGCTGGGGCTTGGCCACCACAGCCTAGAAGAACAGCGAAGTGGTATTTGTGCTAAGCTGGTTTAAACATAAAAGTCTACTAAGTCAGTAAGGATACTTGGATACGGATTTAACTATCTTGCGCGATCGAACCGCGCTCTAGGAGAGCAATAGCAATGAGGCAGAGTTTTCGTTGGTTGGGCATTTCCACCGTACTTCTGATGATCACCGCTCCGCTGGTTGCCCAAACTACTACTTCGCGACCGAAAAAGAAGCGTTCCGCGACGGCCGCCCGAGCGGCTGCTGCGGCCTCTCAGGAAGACGTGCAATCGCTTCGCGATCTTGTACTGGCCCAGCAAAAACAGCTTGAGACACAGAATCAGCAGGTGCAGCAGCTGCAAGATCAACTGCACCAGGTATTGGACGCGGTCCAGCAGGCGAATGTCAACGCCCAGAAGCTACAGAGTGGCGCCGAGCAGGCGCAAACCACAGCCGCCCATGCCCAGCAGTCTGCCACTGACGCTCAACATGCCGCCTCGGAAGCCGCATCCGCCGCGGCCTCGGCCACGTCAGTTACCAACTCGCTCCAGAGCCAATCAAAAGCAGAGCAGACTAGAGTTGAGGCCCTGCAAAACGTCCTTGGCCGTTTTCGGATGTCCGGCGATATTCGCATACGCGGCGAAAATTTCACTCAGGACGGAACTCAGGATCGAAACCGCGCACGTGTCCGCATCCGCTTAGGGCTTGATGGACAGCTCAACCAGGATTTGGTGGGTAGTGTTGCACTCGCCACGGGCTCGATCGGTGATCCGACGACCACGAATGAGACCCTGACCAATGCTTTCGATCGCAAAACGATTGCTTTGGACCGCGGCTACATAACCTATAGTCCGGTGGCACATCCGTGGCTCTCGCTCACCGCAGGAAAGTTTCCTTACCTTTGGCAGCGCACCTCTGTGACTGGCGATCCGGATCTGAACCCAGAAGGCTTCGACCAGAAGTTTTCTTTCAATCACAATGGATTCCTGCAAAATTTCACAGTGCAGGCTTTGGAACTGCTATACAACGAAAGTTCGACCGGACAGGACTCCTATGTTCTCGGCGCTCAGGCGCAGGCACGCGTGAAAGCGGGACCCTGGACCGCAACGGCATCGGTTTTGAACCAGCACTGGAACCGCCCCGATGCCCTGCTGCAGGCAACTGCGTTTGAAGTGGCCGCCACCACCACGGGATCATCAACTGCCGGTTCGTTCCCAGTGCCTGGCGAGGGCCAAGGCTGCTCTGCGGTGGGAAACTTGCCTAAATTCGCTCCATGCGCCCTTGCCCCAAATGGCATGACCAACGCCACTTACCTCGATGCAGCAGGCAAGCCGCATTTCTATTCAGGGTTTGATCTCCTGGATTTCATCGTCAACAATCAGATTCAAACCGGGGCAAGCAAATTCCCGATTAATCTGGTTGCGGAGTACGAACAGAACCTGGACGCATCAACCCATCCACTCTCAGCCGGCAAAAACAATCCGGTGATGACGGACCTTGGCAGCCAGAACAAGTCCTATAGCTGGCGATTTGAGCGTAGGCCGCACCGTAAATAAGAACGATCTCTTGTTCGGCTATGCATGGTTGCGGCAGGAACAAGATGCGGTGTTGGCGTCCATTGCAGAGAGCGATCAGCGCGCGCCGACCAACATTTTACAAAACCGGGTATATGCGAACTGGAAGGTGCGCTCCAATACGCTGGCCAGCTTCACCTGGTGGTATGGTCGGACTCTGAATACGAATCTGGAAAACAATGCAGCGCTCTACAACAACTGGGGTGGATTCGTGAGCAACGCTGCTGTTTCAGGCAAGAGCACCATCTCTGCGCCCGGTCAGCAGGAGCCGTGGCTCAATCGATTCCAGTTCGACCTGATCTACACTTATTGATTACTGAAATGTTCAGCCATTCTGAACGGAGGATTTATGAATCGCAATGTTAGCGCAATGATGATCGGAGTCCTTTCGTTCGCAACCGTCTCAATTGCGCAACAGACTTTTGCAACGGACCAAGGCAGCCAGGAATCGACCAAAATTACCGTACGTGGCTGCGTGCGCAGCGACCGCGGCAATTACATCCTGATCGAAAATCGCACTGGCACAATATACGCTCTTCAGGGAGTAGGCAATAAGTTGCAAAGCTTCTTGCGCAAAGAAGTTGAAGTCACTGGGGAAAGCAAGCCGGGTAGCCTTAAGACAGGAGTACGCCCGGAAAAAGCCGGAAGCAATCCTAGCGATACGGTTCATGGAGTTGATGGCGTGCCCCTGCGGGTCACGGAAATCGGCAAAGATATCCGGATAATAGCGAAACACTGCAAGGCTGCTGATCAGCAGTGACTCCCAACTCCTGATTCGAATATAGGACTGCGCGTAACTTTTTTTGATACCTTTTGATAGGCGCTCGGGTGACCGAAACAGCCTGGATCCGGTTGGAAGAATATGGTCCTTCGCCGCGATTTTTTGAAAAACGCGTCTTTGGCATTCAGTGTTGCACTGGCTGCGCGTCCTTTATTGAGCTGGGCGGCGGATCCGGTTGTTGCCAAGCCGAGTGCTTCCGTTGTGCCGGGTGAAGACAACATGATCATCAGGTCCCAGCGGTTTCTTGACTTGGAGATGCCGCCGGAATTTGCGAATTCCTGGCTGACGCCTGTGCCGCACTTTTATGTGCGCAATCACATGTTCGAGCCTCCGAAAATCAAGGCCGCGGAATGGAAGCTCACAATCGACGGGGAAGTTGAGAAGCCGCTGACTGTGAGGTTGACCGATCTTGCCCGCATCGAGCAGCACTCGGTTACTAACACCATGGAGTGTGCCGGCAACGGCCGTGGATTTCAGATTCCAAAAGTTCCAGGAATTCAATGGCAGCGTGGCGCTGTGGGGAACGCGCGCTTCAGCGGTCCGCGTCTTGCAGATGTTCTGCAGCGGACCGGTGTTAAGCCTTCTGGGAAGCACGTGATGTTTCGTGGACTGGACGAAGTTCCTGGCAATGTGCCGCCATTTATTCGCAGCATTCCAATTGAGAAGGCATTAGATTCCGACACTCTGATCGCCACTCATATGAACGGCGCGCCACTCACTCAACATCACGGCTTTCCCGCACGGGCCCTGGTTCCCGGATGGGTTGGCGCTGCTTCGTGCAAATGGCTGACCGAGATTAAAGTGCTGGAAAAAGAATTCGAAGGCAATTTCATGAAGCCGGGATACAGATATCCCAACCATCCCGTTTCGCCCGGAGGAACCGTCAATCCGGACGATACTCACCCGCTTACCGCGCTAACGGTGAAGTCGATGATCGGCGGCCCGGTTGAGGGTTCGAAAGTTAAAGTCGGTCGGGTTCACGTTTACGGCGCCGCCTGGGCGGGCGAATCCGACATCGTGAAGGTCGAAGTCTCGACCGATGCCGGTCAAACCTGGAACCCGGCCGTCCTGGGTAAAGAGCAAGCGCATTACGCGTGGCGACTGTGGAGTTATCCGTGGAAGCCATCGAAGAGTGACCAATATACGATCCTCTCTCGGGCCATGGACAGTCTGGGCCGACTCCAGCCTGACACCGCGGATTGGAATCCCAGCGGGTATTTGTATAACGCTGTCGACAGGGTGAATGTCCATGTCCAGGCTTAATCTGCTCGCGTTCTTTCTGTTGACGGTGTCGATCGGAGCGTTCGCCGCGGACCCCTCATCGAGCGCGATCCAATTGCCCGCCGGACCCATGCAAGCCAAAGCCCTCACTGGCTGCACTCTCTGCCATGATGCGCACATCCTCGTCCAGCAACGCTTGAACAAAGCAGCATGGGGTAAGGAAGTCGACAAGATGATGAAGTGGGGAGCGATTGTCAACCCATCCGATCGCGATGCGCTCGTTGATTATTTCAGTACGAACTTTTCGCCCGACAAGCCGCCCTACGTAGCACGCCGTTCGGCATCGGTGAAACACTGATCGTCAGGACTATTCTTTCTCCGATTTGTTTCTCTAAGTGAAACGAGTCTGCGCCCTGCTCCCATCATTTGCCTTTCTTCAATTATGATCACCTAAGTTCCAGGAGAGAAACTTGGCCGTTCTGGTGGTTGGGGGTGCTGGATACATTGGCAGCCATGCTGCGCACGTTCTACGTCGCAAAGGCTACGACGTAATTATCTACGACGATCTTTCCAACGGCCGCAAAGAGCTGGCTGACGGATTTGAACTGATCGTCGGCGATATTGCCGAGTCGACAAAACTTGCCAAGGTGCTTGCCCGTTGCGATGCAGTGATGGATTTTGCCGCCCACGCTTACGTGGGCGAGTCGGTGCAGAATCCCAAGAAATATTTTCACAACAACGTCGTCTCCTCGCTCGCTCTGCTCGACGCGGTGATGGAGTCCCGCGTGCGCAAATTTATTTTTTCTTCGACCTGTGCGGTCTACGGGGACCCCGTCAAGGTGCCGATCACGGAAAGCAATCCACGGCAGCCAGTGAATCCCTACGGCTCAACCAAGCTGGCGTTTGAAAATGCGCTCGAAGCGTATGGCCGCGCCTACGGGCTACGCTTCGTTTGCTTCCGATATTTCAACGCCGCCGGCGCCGATGAAAACGGAGAGATAGGCGAGATGCATGATCCTGAGACCCATCTGATCCCGCTGATCTTTCAGGCCGCCCAAGGCAAACGCGCTGCCCTCGACATTTTCGGCGACGATTATCCCACAGAAGATGGCACTTGCATTCGCGATTACATCCATGTCACTGATCTCGCCGAGGCCCACTTGCTTGGCCTCGAATATCTGGCTAACCAGGCTAAGCCTCAATCCGCTAAAGCCCAAAGCACGTCGTCATCGGCGATGAATCTCGGCACTGGGGTCGGATATTCGGTCAAACAGGTAGTCGCTGCTGTAGAACGCATCACCGGCCATAAAGTCCCAACGCATATCACGGCCCGTCGCCCCGGAGATCCACCCGAGCTTGTGGCCGATCCTTCGCTCGCGGAAAAACTTCTGAAGTGGAAAGCCAAGCGGTCACTCGACGAGATTATTTCTACTGCGTGGAAATGGGCGCAGAAAAGTGCTTCGCATTCGAGGTGAGGCAAGGTCAGGCGTCGCAAGTTTCTTCTTATGTCCTTCGCGGTTACCTCTAGCAAACAGTTCGTGAAAACTCGTCAACTTTGCTGCATAATCAGGCCGTTGTCTTAGACGCCTGTGCCAATATCGCAGCCCGAATTCGACAGATTGTTTGATCTGATCCAAGAGTTGACGGCCCGTGTCCATCGTCTTGAGGAACTCGTTGGTGCACAGAACTCGACCGCCGCTGTGGTTGCTCCTATCGAGGCTCCATCAGCTCCCGTGGTCGAATCTCGGGCGTCAGTTCAACCTCGTGCAACGCCGCCACCTTCGCCGTCTCTGCAGTACTCAGAGGCTACACATGGAGTGCATCCCTCCAACTCACAAGATCTGGAATCTCGCATCGGCTCGCACTGGCTGAATCGCGTTGGAATTGCCGCAGTGCTTATTGGCGTCTCGTTTTTTCTTGACTATGCATTTGAGAACAATTGGATCGGTCCGTCAGCGCGCGTTGTAATTGGTCTATTCGCTGGGATTGCGATAGTTCTGTGGAGCGAGCGCTTCCGCAAACGCGGATACAGCATTTTTTCCTATTCCCTGAAGGCGGTAGGCATCGGCGTCCTCTATCTTTCGCTGTGGGCGTCGTTCCAGGTTTATCACCTCCTGTCCTCCAACCTCGTCTTCGCGGCCATGATCGTGGTCACGGCATCGACTTGTGCGCTGGCGGTTGCGCAGAACGCGGAGATCCTCGCTATCTTTGCGATTGCTGGAGGTCTGGCCACTCCAGCGCTGCTCTCGACCGGTGAAAACCACGAGATCATCCTCTTTTCGTACCTGGTCTTGCTTGACCTCGCATTTCTCGTGTTAACCGCGTTGAAACCATGGCGACGCGTCGCCATCCTGGGATTCATCGGCACTCTGATTTACTACGTGGGCTGGTACAACGAATTTTATGATCGCGCTCAACTCAGTCCAACCCTGCTCTTCGTTACTGTGTTCTTTGCCATTTTCGCCGCCGCCCCGCTCTTGATCGCTCGCCAGAACAGCGACCGCCGCATTCCGCAGGCTCTCGCCTTTGCCAACGGCGTCACATATTTCCTTCAGGGCTACGTGATGCTCAATGGTGTCAGTTCTACTGAGACGGCCCTGTTCTCGCTCTTGTTGGCCACTGTGTATTTACTGCTGGTTCGCCTAACGCCTGCAACGTCGGACACTACCGTTGCAACCAGCCTTCGCTTGATGCATCTCGCTCTTGCCATCGGTTTGATCACGATCGCGATTCCTATTCGCCTTGATGGTCACTCCATCACAATCGGCTGGCTTGTGGAAGCGGCGGCATTGCTATGGGTCGCGGGCCAATTGAAGTCCGGCCTGCTGAACGCTTTTGCGATCGTAGCCCTAATACTTGGCGTCGGGCGGCTGCTTTTTTGGGACAACTTTGCCCTCGTCACCCTGTTGTTCAATGAACGCATGGCAACTTACGTTATTGCTATTGCAGCGCTGGGTTATGCCGCGTATACGAACGCGGATCATCAGGATGAGGTTCGCCGAAACATCGCCGCAATAGCGATGGTGACGCTGAACATCGTCGCATTGAGAGCGCTAAGTCTCGAAGTAGCCGACTACTACGCGCGGCAGATGCCGTCAACATTCGGAAACTATTGGGGTCCGAAAGCTTTACTGCAAAGGCGCTCGATCGCCATTGCTCGTGACTTCACCTATTCTGCTCTGTGGATGGCCTATGGCGCGATGCTGATGATAATCGGATTCTGGCGGAAGTCCGCGTTCGTGCGCTGGCAGGCGCTCGCGCTCATCGCGGTAACAGTCGTGAAAGTGTTTGTTTATGACACCTCGCAACTCGATCACATCTATCGCATATTTAGTTTCATCGCGCTTGGAGTTCTGCTGTTGGCAGTGTCGTTCGCTTACCAACGCGACTGGCTGAAGCTTCCTTCAGCCAACAACTCTTAGGAAGACCAGCTCAGCGCATCGACTCTTCGACTTCGGTAATCCAGCTTGGGCGCTTCAGAACTTCGCGCGGCTTGGGGCCGTCGGCTGCGCCAACGATTCCGTCGCGCTCCATCAGATCAATCAAGTGTGCAGCTCGGCCATAGCCGATTCGCAGGCGCCGCTGCAGCAGGGAAGTGGATGCTTTGCCAAACTCAAGCACCAGGCGTACTGCATCTTCAAACAGAGGATCGTGCTCATCGCCGCTGCCTTCTTCGCCGCCGTCGACACCTGCACTGTGCCGTTCTTCCTTCGGAGCTTCGAGGAATTTTTGGTCGTATTCCGCGGTGCCCTGCGTTCTCCAGAATTCAACTACTGAAGCAATTTCTTTTTCCGTGACGAATGGAGCATGCAGCCGGTGCAATCTCGCGGATCCAGAGGGCAGGTAGAGCATGTCGCCGCGTCCGAGCAAAGCTTCGGAGCCGTTGGCATCGAGAATTGTTCGCGAATCAACTTTCGTCGCCACGCGGAAAGAAATACGCGCCGGAAAGTTTGCCTTAATCAATCCTGTAATCACATCCACCGATGGACGTTGCGTGGCCAGCACCAGGTGAATGCCAACCGCACGGGCCATTTGCGCCAGCCGCGTGATTGACTCTTCGACGTTGCCGCCATCGAGCATCATCAAGTCTGCCAGTTCGTCGATGATGATCACGATGTAGGGAATCGGCCGCTCTTCGCCCGAATCTCCGAACAGGCTCGGGGTGTCGGCATCGTCGAACAATTTGTTGTACTGCTCAAGATTGCGCACGCCTTTTTCTGCAAGAAGTTTCAGCCGGCGTTCCATTTCGCGGACCGCATTGCGCAGCGCATTCGCCGCAAGCTTCGGCTCGGTAATGATCGGCGTATAAAGATGCGGAACGCCTTCGTAATTGCCCAGTTCCAGCCGCTTCGGATCGACCAGTATCAGTCGCACCTGGTCGGGCGTGGCCTTGTACAGAATCGACATGATCATGGCGTTGATGGCCACGCTCTTGCCGGCGCCGGTCGATCCGGCGATAAGCAGGTGCGGCATTCCCGACAACTCTGCGGTCACGATCCGGCCGTTGATGTCTTTGCCGAGCGCCAGAGTCAGCTTTGATTTCGATCCGATAAATTCTGATGACTCGATGTTTTCCCGCAGCCAGATGATTTCGCGCTCGCGGTTGGGCACCTGAATTCCCACGGTGCTCTTGCCAGCCATGCGCTCGATAAGAATGCTTTCGGCTTTCAGCGCCAGGCATAGATCGTCGGTGAGTCCAGTGATGCGGCTGTACTTGATTCCGGCTTCAGGCTTGAATTCAAAAGTCGTGACTACCGGGCCGGGATTGATCTGCGTGATCTGCCCGTGCACATCGAACTCGGCGTATTTTTCGGTGAGCACCTGCGCAAGCAATTTGAGTTCGTCGGCGTCGACGGCTTGCTGTTCATCAGCTCGATGCAAAAGGCTGCTGGGTGGGAGTTTGTAGCCACCAGTGGTCACGCGGGGCAGCGTGGTCTTCGGTTTTGCGGAACTGTCGGCGCGTTCAGTAACTTCGACCAGAGGCTCCGGTGGCGCATTCTGGCTTGTGAGCACAGTCCGATCTTCATGCTCTTCCGCAAAGCGTTCAATTCCCGTGCGCCGTGGCTCAGCCCGCTGGGACTCGAGAGGAGCAACCGTCCGCGCCTGAATCATCTGAGCTTGGATTGTAGGTTTCGCTGCCCTCCGCTTATCCAGTTCCTTCTGCAGTTTTGCACGAAGCCGCTGTTCCTTCCAATCCTTCAATCGTTCGCGCAGTGCAACCACGAATGAAAAACGCGTCGTCGCCCAAAGACGTGCTTGTGAGAAGGAGAAGGCGGTGCAGAAATACAGAGCCACTGCCAGCATGCTGGTCGAAACAATGTATGCCCCGGCCAGATTGAAATAGTGAATCAGCGTGTCGCCGATGACGCGTCCTACGATGCCTTCCATCGGCACGGCGTCCAGCCATCGCAAAGGACCGGGCAGAAGCGCCAACAGCGCCGGAACGAACATCAACAGCCACAATCCGCCCAGCAATTTGGCGATTGGCGAAACCACTTTGCGAGAGTGAAACCAGCGGACGCCCAATCCCAATGCAAATATCGGCAGGAGAAATGCGCTGACGCCTAATGCCTGCAGCAATACGTCGGCGCTGTAAGCGCCGACAATGCCAATCCAGTTTCGCGCCACGCGCGAGCCAGTCAGCACCGATGCGCTGTTAAAAGATGGGTCCAGCGGAGAATAAGAAGCCAGCGCAAGGAAAAGAAGGAGCGCGGAGACGCACAACAAAAAACCAAGCAGCTCGTTCAGCCGTCGATTATTCGTCGGATTAAAAATGCGGGCAATGAACTTCATAATCGGCACAGCCAATGTGGCGATGGTCGTGTGGCGCGGACACTCTTGTCCGCGAAGAACCATCACGAACCTCTTTCCGACACTCCTGCACCAAACGCGTTTTACACCAGAGCCAGACAATTATCACAAGAAGCAGTCAGTGCGGCAATGAGGACTTTGAGTCACTCTGAAATTAATTCTGCAACTTGACGAAAGAGCCGCCTATGGCCTGATCGTAATCATTACCACGCCATGACTTTCCACTGGCGCTGAAAATTTACTCGTGAATTTCCCTAAGTCTTTGTGCGCCCACAGATCTCTTACCGCGGCGCTGAGGTGGCCTGGATATCCCAGTTCTTCCCACGTGACCGAAATCTCGTGTGACGAACTTCCGCGATTGAGCAGCACTACCGCCCGCCCACCATCCTGCATCTGCTTCGCCCAGACCTCCAGATCGCCATCCTTGGCCACGCGGCGGCCCTCGCGGCCCATTGGATCCTGGTCCACCGCGATCACTTCCTTATTTGTAAGGATATCGTGAGTCTCTGCCGTCATATTACGGAGATCATTTCCCGCGATCAGAGGCGCCGCCAGAATTGACCACAAACTGAAATGTGATCGGTTCTCCGTCGCGGTCATGCCGCCATTTCCGACTTCCAGCATGTCGGGATCATTCCAGTGACCGGGCCCCGCGTATGACTGTAATCCGACCTGCTGATCGACAATTGCAAGAACGCCATTCGAGCAACAGCTCCCATCCTTCCACTTTTCCTGGCCTCCCCAGCGATCTTGAATATCGTCAGTAGTACGCCACAAATTGCCGCCCACTTCTTTGCCCCAAAGCCAGGGCTGACTCTTTCCCCACTCGCAGATGCTGAGGACAATCGGCCGGCCGCTGGCATCGAGCGCCGCGCGAATATTTGCGTATGAGGCCTTCGCATCCTGCGTAGTGGTACTGCACCAATCGTACTTCAGGTAGTCCACGCCCCACGCTGCATACATCACCGCATCCTGATACTCGTGCCCTAGTCCTCCTGGCCGCCCGGCGCATGTCTTTGATCCTGCATCGGAATAAATCCCGAACTTCAGTCCCAAGGAGTGTACGTAATCCGCCACAGGTTTTATTCCTTGCGGAAAATGCGGGTCAACAACAATATTTGCCTTAGAGTCGCGCGCCGTCTGCCAGCAGTCATCAATCACAATGTATTGATACCCGGCATCTTTCATCCCCGATTTCACCATTGCATCGGCCATGCCGCGGACGAGTTGGTCGCTGACATTGCAGCCGAACTTATTCCAGGTGTTCCACCCCATGGGAGGAGTCAGTGCGAGTCCTGCCGACACCGAAGTTGATTGTGCGAACATGGCAACAGGGAACAGGAAGGAAACTGAAATTGCTAACGTCAGTGCAAGGAGTAGGTGTTTTTTCATCGTTCGCCTCAAAGGGAGCGACCATCATACCGCAGAGCATCAAGCCTGCGGATTATTCTGAAAGCAACAGTGCAACCGGGAAATTGTGGAAAAGATCTTTTACTGAAAGTCCGCCGTACTCCGCCGTCAGTTTTTCACCAGCAAATACATTTCGAAAATGAGTAGCATGATCCGGAATTTTGATTTGTGCGTCCTGCCAGACTTCCTCCCCGCAAGGCGTGCGGAACCCGCCTCCCATTAATTGAGCACACAAACGTGGCGCCGCCACAATCAAAGTTTGTGTTCGATGGCGCCGAACAAATGCGACCACATGCTTCCCGCGCTCTCCTACTATCTCAAGCGGAACGTACTCGCCGAGTTGAAATAAGTCTGCCCACTGCTTTCGCAAGTTCAGAATTTTCCAGATGACATAGGCCTTAATTCGTCCATCATCCATGTTGGCTGCAAGCTCGCGGGCGTATGTTGCCTGTTTGTCGCAACCGTTATCGCATGCCCCTCTGAACTGCTCCAGTAGCTGCTTCCGCACTTTGTAATCCACGGCACGCCGATTGTCGGGATCGACCAGGTTAAACTCCCACAGTTCATTCCCCTGGTAGGTATCGGGAACGCCTGGGACAGTCAGCTTGATCAGAGTTTGCGCAAGGCTGTTCAGCATTCCGAAATGCGAGATCTTACGCTGGAAAGGAATAAAGTCATTGCGAAAATCTTGCGAGGTGAGAACTCTGTCCACAAATTTTGTTACCGCATTCTCGTAATCCTTGTTCTGATTGGCCCAACTGGTTTTTTCTTTGGCCTCTCGTACTGCTTTGAGCATGTATTCGCGGATTCTCTTTGAGAAAGTTTCTGGGAGGTTATTTTCCTCATTGCCGATCGGCCAAGCACCAACCAAAGTTTGATAAAGCAGATATTGGTCGTTGGCAACCAACGTTTCGCTTCCTTCGCCAGAGGTTTTTTTGTCGCGAGTCGTCTCCCGCCACGCTCGCACTTTCCGGTGCCACTCTGTCGGAATTTCTGACAGTACATTGATTCGCGCCCGCACATCCTCGGAGCGCTTGGAGTCATGCGTCGAGGTCGCCGACATTTCATTCGGCCAACTCCGGCTGCGCTGCACTAATTCGCGATGAAACTGCTCCGGCGTGATCCCAAACCGCAACGGATCACCGCCCACATCATTCAGCGAGACCAGCCGGTTGTAGCGATAGAAGCTGGTGTCTTCAACGCCCTTGGCCATCAGGGCACTGGTGTACTGCTGGAACTTCATTGCAAAATGGACCACTGAGCGCTGGTAAAACTGCGGATGTCCAATGCCCTGGTTAGTCAGCAGCACTTCACGGATAAAGTCGTACACGGAAGTCTCAACCGTACTGCTTTTTTCTTTAGCGCAGTCTATAGCTTCATTGATGCAAGCGCGGTCGCTTTCAGACACCGCTTGCTCGGTCACATAGGTGCGGTAAACCGGGAAGCATGCAACGATCTCGGCAAGCGCATCACGCAGGCTCTTCAACGTGAAGTCGCAAGTGTGCCGGTCGGCCAGCGCGATGCGGCTCAAATGATTCGCCAGGACATTCAATTCGCTGTTCAGCAACTGGTCCATCACCAGCTTCTTGCATTCGTAAACAATTTCTTTAAAGTTGGCGTGTTGACCGATAAACGCCCGGTAAACCCGGTCTAGTTTACGTTCGCCCTGCGGATCGACAAACAATCCGTTCACCAGGTTTGAGAAGTTGTATCCTGTCGTCCCGTGAATCGGCCAATCGAACGGTAGCTGTTCGTCTCCAGTTAAGATTTTCTCCGCGACCAGGTAGCAGGATTTGCCAACAGTTTTTTCGCTCGCTTTTCCGCTCTGCACCCGCTCAAAATATTGCTTCGGGTCATAAAGCCCATCCGGATGATCCACCCGCAATCCATCAATCTTTCCTTCTCTCAACAACTGCAAGACGAACTCGTGCGTCTGAGCAAAGACAGCATCATTCTCCTGCCGCAATCCCGCAAGGTCGTTCACATCGAAGAATCGCCGATAGTTGATGTCATCCGCTGCCACCCGCCAATATGCCAGCCGGTATGCCTGCGCCTTGATGAGCTCATGCAGCGCATCGAAGGAGCTGGCGTCGCCCGGCGCACCATTTATTTTTTTGACGTTGGTCTCCACGAACTGCGCGACCTCAATCGAGCGCGCACAAAGCGCCGCCAATCGCCGCTTGTGAATTTCTTTGTCTCGCAGCCGTTCCGCCCGTTTTTCCGGCGCCGCCTCCTCGCGTCCCGGCAAATGGGTGAACGCCGAGTTCAGGCTCTGCAGCTCCAACAGAAGTTCGTTGTCTGGGCCCAGTTTCTGCCGCAACACCTCGGTTTCGTAACCAAGAATGCGCGGGTACTCACGCGGGCTCACCGGGAAGCGATGCTGAAAATAGAAAATACTGAATTCGCCCTTTTCCGCGTCAAAGGTCAGCTTCAACTCGCCACGGTCCAGCACGGTTCCATACTGATCTCCCAAGCACCGGGACCAGAACTTTTCCCTGTAGTTCGTCTTTCAGTGGGTACCAATCGATATCGAAAAAATCCGCGTACGTTGACGCCTCGCCGTTCTCCAGCACTTCCAGCCACCACGTGTTGTCCGCGCTCAGGATACCCATGTGATTAGGCACCACGTCGAGAATTTGTCCCATGCCATGCTGATGCAGTGCTGCGACAAAGCGCTCGTAATCCTCAGGCGTACCGATCTCAGGGTCGAGGTGATGGTGGTCAATGATGTCGTATCCGTGCATGCTGCCGGGGCGTGATCGCAGATACGGCGAAGCGTAGCAATGCGTGATCCCCAGTTCAGCCAGATAGGGAACCAGATCGGCGGCCTGCGAAAACGTGAAGCTGCGATTAAATTGCAGACGATATGTGGAAAGAGGAATCGGAGCGCGTCTTCATGCGTTCAGGAACCAGGCCGCTGCGAGCGGCGGCATCTCCTTCCATTCTGCGTCATGAGCGCCGCTCGTGGTGTAGAGCAGTTCTCCCTTGGGCTGAGACCGCATTGCAAGAGGGCTTCGGTTGAAGTTCGCAAGCAACTGCAGGCTGCCGGATTTTGCAAATGGCCACTGAACATCCAGGCCGAGTGGACTTAGAATCTCGAACTTCGCCCGTCCCGGCGCAATGTCTTTGATTCGAGGGACCACTCGTTGGCTTCGCAGATTCAGCAAGTCTCGATAAAATTCCAGCCAATTGCAATGCGGCTCTTGTCTAATCGAATCCCAGTTTAGCTTGGAGTGTAGAAATGTTTCTTCAGCGTTGGGGTCAGGAATTTGCGCCTGCGCCAGCGGAGAATTGAATTGCTCAAACCTCGCGAATTCGGCCCGCCTGCCTTCGGTTACTCTCGTTGCCAGCTCCTGCCCGAAATCGCAAAAGAATAAGAAACGGCGTGCTCGCGGCAAATTCTTCTCCCATAAACAGCAGCGGTGGCGACGGCGCCAGCAACAGAATCGTCATCGCCAATTTCACTTTTTCTGGATCAGCGATCTGCGTGATTCGCTCTCCTAGCGCGCGATTTCCGATCTGATCATGATTTTGCAAGAACGATACGAAGCGCGTAGGCGGCAGTTCGCGGCTGGACTCACCTCGCCTTGCGCCATCGCGGAAAGCGGACGCATCGCCCTGGTAACTATAGCCCTCGGCTAGGCATCTCCCCAGTTGCCGCACTGGGTCTTTCGCATAGTCGGAGTAATAGCCATCCGCCTCACTAGTCACCAGCACGTGTAGCGCATGATGAATATCGTCATTCCACTGCGCGTCGTAGCACGATGATCGGGCCTCAGCATCGCGGCACAAGTAGTGCGCAGCGTTAGCGTCATTTTCGAGAATCAGATGCACTTGCCGCTGTCCCTCAAATCTCGCTCTCACCGTCTCGGCCAATTCGGTCAGAATGTCGGGTTGCGAATCATCATGGATGGCATGCACGGCGTCGAGGCGCAGACCGTCGAAGTGATATTCCTCCAGCCAGTACAGCGCGTTGTGAATAAAGAAATCGCGCACCGGACGGCTGTTCGGGCCATCGAAGTTGATTGCTTGTCCCCACGGCGTGGGGTGCCGTTCGGTGAAAAAGTCCGGTGCATAAACGCCGAGGTAGTTTCCTTCCGGCCCGAAGTGGTTGTAAACCACGTCTAAAAGCACCATGAGATTTTTTGCGTGGGCCGCATCAACAAGCCGCTTCAGATCCTCGGGTTGTCCATAGCAACTAGCGGGAGCAAACGGAAGCACGCCGTCATATCCCCAATTGCGCTTTCCGGGAAAACTCGAAAGCGGCATGAGCTCTACCGCGGTCACGCCCAGGTCCGCCAGATAATTCAACCTGGCTTCGACCCCTGCGAAAGTGCCCTCGGGAGAAAAGGTCCCAACGTGCAATTCGTAAATCACCGCTTCGTCCCAACGCCGGCCCTTCCAGTTCGAGTCCTGCCAATCGTAGGCGAAGGGATCGACCACTTCGCTCGGCCCGTGCACGCCAGAATGCTGAAATCGCGAAGCCGGATCGGGCACCGTTTCCTTATCATCAATTTTGAAACTGTATTGAGCGCCCGCACGGGCTCCGGTGGTCAGCTCGAACCAACCTTTGTCAGATCTCGACATGGGCAAGGCGCGCTCGAGATTTTTCAATTGGAGTGCGACGGAAAATGCTTTGGGCGCCCACAAGCGGAATCTCACCGTTCCGTCGTCGCGGATTTCCGCGCCGAATGGCATCTCGTGCTTGCGCTTCATGCCGCCGGTGGTTTTCTCCGTTCGCTTCCACGCACGCGGTTGGCGGAGCGCTCCACCAGCAGGGCCAGCGATCGCGCCTGCAAAGGATAAGAATCCCCGCCGCGATAGAAGGCGCTCGCCTGGCGCGACGTCTGGCACGAAGTATCCAGCAAAACATACCAGCCCTGGCCCGAAGGAGGGGTGACCAGGTTGAACGGAATTTCTTCGTGATGTGCGTTCATCAGTAGCAAGAAATTGTCGTCGCGAATCCGCTGCCCGCGCTCATCCACATCATCCAGCGCTTGCCCGGCGAGAGTCACTCCCAGGCAGCGCGCGAACTCCTGGTTCCATTCCTCGTCGGTCATCTCTTTTCCGTCAGGATCCAGCCAGACAATATCCTTAATGTCCGCGCCTCTGATCTTGCGCCCCTGGAAGAAATTTCTCCGGCGAAAGACGGGATGCGCCTTGCGCAACGCCATCACTTTTTGCACAAACTCCAGCATCTCCTGGTCCATGTGCTCCGGGTCCCAGTCGAGCCAGCTGATCTCATTGTCCTGGCAATAGGCGTTGTTATTTCCGTTCTGCGTGTGCCCAATCTCGTCTCCGGCCAGGAACATGGGCACGCCCTGCGAAAACAGTAGTGTCGCGACTAAATTTCGCTTCTGTCGCGCTCGAATTTTTTTGACTTCGGGATCGTCGGTTGGCCCTTCAGCCCCGCAATTCCAGCTGCGGTTATTATCGGTGCCGTCGCGATTGTCTTCGCCATTCGCCTCGTTGTGTTTCGAGTTATAGCTGACCAAATCCTGCATGGTGAAGCCATCGTGCGCAGTAATGAAATTTATGCTGGCGTATGGTTTGCGGCCGCTGCGGGCATAAAGATCGCTTGATCCCGTAACCCGATAGGCCAGCTCACCAATCAGCCCGCCATCGCCCTTCCAGTACGAGCGCACCGCATCGCGGTATTTGTCGTTCCACTCCGCCCAGCCTACAGGGAATTTTCCCACCTGATATCCGCCCTCGCCCAGGTCCCAAGGCTCAGCAATCAGCTTCACCTGCGAAAGCACCGGGTCCTGATGAATGATGTCGAGAAACGCGCCCAGCCGGTCAACTTCATGCAGTTCACGCGCCAGCGTGGCCGCCAGATCAAAGCGGAACCCGTCTACGTGCATCTCCAGCACCCAATAACGCAAGCTGTCCATGATGAGCTGGAGCACGCGGGGGTGGCGCATGTTGAGCGTATTTCCCGTGCCGGTGTAGTCGGTGTAGTATCGCGGATCGTCGGGGACCAGCCGGTAATAGGCTTGGTTATCAATGCCTCTGAAAGACAACATTGGCCCCATGTGATTGCCTTCGGCGGTATGGTTGTAAACCACGTCAAGAATGACTTCGATTCCAGCCGAATGCAACACCTTCACCATGGTTTTGAATTCAGTAATGCTGTAGCCCGCGCAGTACCTCGGTTCAGGCGCAAAAAAGCCGATCGAGTTATAGCCCCAATAATTGCGCAGGCCTCTCTCAACCAGCGTCCGGTCATCCACAAATGTATGCACTGGCATTAATTCAACCGCGGTCACGCCAAGTTGTTTCAGATAATCAACCACCGGCGCGGTGGCCAGTCCGGCATAAGTCCCGCGCAGCGGCGGCGGCACATCGGGATGCTGGATGGTAAAGCCCTTCACGTGGGTTTCATAAATTACAGTGCGATGCCACGGCGTCCGCGGCGGCGTGTCTGCCCCCCAGGTAAATGCTGGGTCGATCACGATCCCTTTCAGCATTCCCGGGGCGCTGTCTCGGCGATCGAAGGATAGATCTTCACTCCGAGCGCCGATTCTGTAACCGAAAAGCGAATCGTGCCACCTCATGCCGTTTTGAATTTGCTTGGCATAAGGATCGAGCAGAAGTTTGTGGCGGTTAAACCTCAGACCCTTCGCGGGATCATAAGGACCGTGCACACGATACCCGTACACGAAACCCGGGCGGGCTTCGGGTAAATAGCAGTGCCATACTTGGTCGGTGTACTCGGGCATGAACACGCGATAAGTTTCACGCCGGCCAGACGGATC
This sequence comes from uncultured Acidobacteriota bacterium, assembly GCA_963703465.1. Lineage (GTDB taxonomy): Bacteria > Acidobacteriota > Terriglobia > Terriglobales > Acidobacteriaceae > Gp1-AA145. The sequence continues at coordinate 501,275 of CAVPEQ010000007.1, forward strand.
AAACAGACACAGTTCCACCTTTTCGGCACGCTCGGAAAATAGCGCGAAGTTGACTCCCTCGCCGTCCCAGGTGGCTCCTAGCGGATAAGGACGTCCAGGCCAGACCACCAGCCCGGTATGTTTTGTCGGTGTGCGTATCACAAGAGAAGTGCGATATCTCTTTAGAAATCGGAGCTGATATTGACGTCGATCAGGTTACGAGCGTGGTCCCCAAGCCATGGATGCTCGCGCTTCTTTCATCGGCCCAGCGAGAGCATTCTTCAGCCTGAAGTATTCGTATCACGAAATCAGCAACCCGGCTGTACAGTTCTCGCTGTAGGACTCTTCACGTTTTACTTTGAGTCTAGCCCTGTAGCTCTTCCCGCAAAGAGAGATACCCGATGCTGAGATGCCGAGAGAGAAATTAGGTTGTCAGCCTGCCAGAGGCACGAGTTTGCCGCCGACCAACTCACCGGCTTCGACCTCATCCTCATAACACCACACCCAGGCCTCGCCGGGTTCATTCGACCGGATCAGCGGATGTTTCGTGCGATGAAAGTGTTTGGTCGCGTGCTTGTTCTTCGATGAATCACAGCAACCGACATGGCCGCACTCCAGGCATAACCGTAAATGCACCCAACGGTCGCCCATCTTCACACACTCTTCGCAAACATGGGTATCGCTGCTGGTAATGCGGATTTGATTCAAATGCGAGCATTGCGCCATGATTTATTCCTCCATGAGCAGCCTAACGAATCAGTAGATGCTCGAGTTCGGCGTTCGGCTTCAGGGCCGTCACGTATGCGTGACGGTGAAGCGCTAGAGACCGTTGGTTTCGTTTTAATGTGCCAGGCCACCCGCCTGGCGGTACTGCCAGGTCGGCCTGCTGCTCCGGCTACGGCATCGCCTTCCCATTTCTGGCTTATTCATCCAGTCCATTAAAGGCTGCTGCGCAGGGGTATACGATTCGACTGGCAGAGCAGCGATGCACTCACAACCCGGTTTCGTACGTGCTACGCATGGGAGGCCAGCAATCGATGAATACTGTCGAACAGCAGCTGCTGGTGCTCTGACTTAGAAACTACGGCGTTGCAACCTGCCGCGAAGGCTTGTTTTTCCAACTGAGGGGTTTTAAAACCAGTAAACATAAGCAGCGGACGGGCGGGAGTGACGCGTTTCAATTCCCGGGCCAGTTCAAAGCCATTCATGCCCGGCATAGAGAGGTCCAACACAATCAGGTCAGGCTTCAGGTCCTTGGCCAGCTCAAGCGCAGTTCGGCCGTCGCCGGCTTCGCCGCAAACCGTCCATTGGCAGTCCTGTTCAAGACAGAAACGTAAAGCCCGCCGGATGATCGTACTGTCATCGACTATCAAGATTGTATGAGACAAAACCCCGCCTTTGTCCTGTGCAGGCGGGCTGGCCGTGGGCCACGATTAGTGGACGGTCGGCGGGCAGCAACGAGAGGAGGACTTTTAAACTTACGCTCTTCTGCCAGCTAAGACAATACCGTCTATACGGTACGACGCGCACTCTATTACGTACGACTACCGGCTAATATCATCCAAATCATATTTGTACGCTTCAGGACATTAAAAGGTAGTAAACTGTACATGTCTCCTCTAGCAGACTTCCGCCGCGCCCTTCGGGCGACGGTTCCTTGCAAAAATCAGACTGGCAAATGCACGCAAGGAGCTGTTCATGGCAAAAAACATCGCATCTATCTGCTACATCGCGGCCGCCTCCAACTGACAGTCGCGGCAATCAAATTAACAATGAAATTCTGTGCGGACTTTCCAGTGATTGCGGGGAACTGTTCACCAAACTCGAATATGTTCGGCTGAAGGTCCACACCGTATTGTTTGAGCCTGGGGATGCGTTAAAGTCCGTGTACTTTGGCAACTCTGGAATGATTTCCATTCTGACCGTTTTTTCCGATGGCAAGAGCGTAGAGGTCGGCTTGGTGGGGAAAGAAGGTTTCATCGGCCTGCCTTTGCTGGCTGGCTTTCAGACTGCATCCACGCGGGCGATATCTCAACTTGATGCCACCGCTTTTCGGATGAATGGCGAAGCTCTGATGGCATTCTTGCCCCGCTGTCCTGAACTCGAGCAACGCTTGCAGCAGTATTCGCAGATTTCCACGATGCAGGTTACGCAGATCGCGGCCTGCAACCGGGTGCACGAAGTGCATGAGCGTCTGGCGCGCTGGCTGTTGATGTGCTCCGATCGCGTGTCATCCAACGACCTCGCGTTGACCCAGGAATTTTTGGGCCAGATGCTGGGTACTCGCCGCTCAAGTGTCACTGTGGCAGCCGGAATTTTGCAGGAAGCCGGCATCATCACCACCGCTCGTGGCGGCGTAAAAATCGTTAATCGGAAAAAGCTGGAAGACGCCGCTTGCGAATGTCACGCAATAATGCAGCGCCAAGCCACAGAGTGGAGAGACGGCACGCAATAGGGCGAAGTGTTCGCTGGCAGACATCTGCCAGTCGGCGGCCGGACTGACAGATAACCCTTCGTCCCTCAGACTAAATAGTCCTGCCGTAACCCGACATTTTGCCTCGACACACCGCGAAAATTTACTTTAATAAAACGAAAGAAATCGCTAGTTTGCGGCCGGTGCCCACTAGCTATTTCGGCCGCTTGAATCATTGCAAACAGATTTGACAACAAAATTATGACCAGAAGACCAGGTCTTACTCCAACTTCTCGGAAGTCATTGGTGACCGATGACCACGGCAATCCTATTCACAATGAAATCCTGCTTGGGCTTACTGCCACCGACGGTAAGGCCTTGTTTTCGAAACTGGAACTAGTACGGCTCAAAGTCCACCATCTGCTGCATGAGCCGGGCGACGCCTTGAAATCCGTGTACTTCTGCAACAGCGGAATGATTTCCATTCTCAGCGTTTTTCCCGACGGCAAAAGCGTAGAGGTTGGATTGGTCGGAAAGGAAGGCGTGGTGGGGCTCCCATTACTCGTCGGCTTCCGCACCTCTGCCACTCGGGCGATATCGCAAATCGATGCCACCGCATTCCGGGTCGATGGGGAGGCTTTGATTGCGTTCCTGCTTAAGTCCCCTATGCTCGAGCGAAGCCTGCAGCAGTATTCCCTGACCTTCAATATGGAGATCACTCAACTCGCGGCCTGCAATCGTCTGCACGATGTGGAAGAACGATTAGCTCGCTGGCTTTTGATGTGTGCGGATCGAATCAAATCGAGCGAATTGCCCCTCACCCAGGAATTTTTGTCTCAGATGCTGGGTACGCGCCGTTCCAGCGTGACCGTCGCTGCCGGAATTTTGCAGAAGGCAGGGATGATTGCTTACAACCGCGGCGATGTGAAGATCGTTGACCGGCCCAAACTGGAGGCTGCGGCCTGCGAATGCTATGGCCTCATGCAGCGGCAACGCGACCGCTGGCGCGGCGATGCCAAATAAATGAGTGTGCGTTACCGGTCGTTTGCTGGCGCAAGATCGGACTGATAGAGTCCCCCAAAACTGAAAAGGCGATCTCCGAAGAGATCGCCTTTTGCAAGATTCGCGCCCGGCCTAGAGTGCCTGAACGTTTTCAGCTTGCCAGCCCTTGGGGCCCTTGGTCACATCGAACTGCACCGTCTGGCCCTCCTGCAGGCTCTTGAAGCCGCCCGCCTGGATCGCTGAGAAGTGCACAAAAACGTCTTCGCCATTCTGACGGCTGATAAAGCCGTAGCCCTTGGCGTCATTAAACCACTTTACTGTTCCTTGTTCTGCCATGATGTTACGTGTTCCTTTGTTTGATTGATTTACGCTGGAGGGAGTCGGAGTAAAAACTTGTGCAGATTACTGGCTGTGAAGCAAGAACTGCTCATTACCGATTCGGTCTAACGCACACCGAAATCGTACTCGGAAACGGTGCAATTAGCAAGCTTATTGTAAGAAGTCGGCTTATATCCTTAGCAAACAGCAGAATACCCCTAAACAGCGTATACTTGAATTACTTGATCCCGTAGATACGCCACCGAGCTGCGCTTCGTGATTAAGAGATTGTGACGGTTGCCACTGTACATTTCAAATTCAGCTCCCACAAAACGCGCTTGCACTCAACGACGTGCGTCTTGACCCGGCTTATAACGGTCATCGCGGCGCGACAACCCGGAGGGCATCGGCCTCTCCCAACCGTCCATGTGACAGGAGTTGATAATGTCTGCAATAAATGGCGATAAATCAAGATTTCACCGCGAGCGCAAACAGAAGATCGCTAAGCGTAAACGTACCCGTGAGTTGCTGGAGATGGTCAACGCACAGCCTAAATCCAAAACTCGAAGCACGCCAAAAAGCGCCAAAGAATCATCGGTGTCAGCATGACCACCACTGCATTCACGCCGCCATTGGCCCCACCAATTCCTGGTGGTCCCAAGAAAAAACGCGTTCTGCTGGTTGACACTTCCACCGCTAAACGTGAGTTGCGCGCCGAAGTCATGCGAAAGATGGGCATGGATGTCGATTGCGCCGCCGATATTTCTGAAGCCCGCTCCTGGTGGCGTGCCGACCTATATGACCTGGTTCTGATAAATGTCGACAAGGGCGCCGGGCATCGCGACAAATTTTGCGATGACATTCGCAGCGCCACGCCCAGTCAGCACCTGGCTTTTCTGGTCGGTAAACCGGAGTACCTGGCGAATGTACCCGGTTTAGACGGAGAAGTACCGCTTCCAGTGCATCTCGATGCAGCCCTTATCGGAGATGTGAAGGCCGCACTTTCCATCGACCTCGCGGATTTATCCCAGCGCTGGGGAATTATGGAAGCCTCGCGTAGAATTTCCGCAGTTCGCTCCGCTTCGAACGCCCGCACCAAGGCCATGCGTGATCGTCCCACGCCTCCGCGCGATCTTGAAGTGCGGCACGGTAAGCGTCCAGCGGACGAGTCGCCAAGTTTAGATGATTTACTCAGAGAGGAAATGCAATGAAGAACCTGTACGTAGGCAATCTTCCCCACAGCACAACTGAAGCAGAACTGCGCGGAGTTTTTGAGGCGCATGGAGCAGTCGAAAAAGTCAGCCTGGTAACCGACCGCGAAACCGGCCGTTCGCGAGGCTTCGCTTTCGTAGAAATGACCAACCCCGCTGAAGCCGACAAAGCGATTGCCGCGCTGAACGGTACTGACCTTGGCGGCCGCACCTTGACTATCAATGAAGCCAAGCCGAAGACCGACCGTCCAAAGACCGGACAGCGTTTTGGTGGTGGAGGAGGCGGAGGCCGGAACCGCGATGATTACCGCGGCCATGCGCGCCAGCCCCGCGAGCCGCGCTGGTAAAATATTAATAACGCATTACGAAATTTCGCGGCCGGTCGCTCGATCATCGGCCTGCGACCAACACTCAACACATTGGAGATGAGGTATGCCACGGGGCCGATCAACGTTTAACAAACGCCAGAAAGAACAGACACGTCAACAAAAAGCGCGGGAGAAAGCGGAACGCCGCAGTCAGCGAAAGCAGGAAAAGCCGGTTGATAGCAATGTGGATGAAATGGCCGAATTGCGCGAACACGCCGCCGCGCAGGCCGCTTTGTTCAACGTTGGCGTAGAGGATTCCGACGAAAGCAGCGCTGACGATTCAGAATGACCACTATTCAATAACTTGTCTGCAGCGCGATTGCTATTATTTCAAGTCGCCGAAGCCCTAAAGCTTCGGCGACTTGATCGTTTTAGACGAATACTTCGCCCGGCAACGCGGTTAGAGTCCGCGAAGCCAGGGTGTTCTCAATAAAGCGTCGAGGCTGTTCGGTGGTTGCGTCGATCTGCCTGCGCTCGATTTTCAACTTAAGCGCGCGCTCAATCGTCCGCAGTTCCAGAACTTCTGCGCCCGCAACCAGTGTGGATGCGCGTCCCAGAAACCCCGCCCGCCCGGTGCGTCCGACGCGATGGATGAAATCCTCAGCCATTTTCGGCACGTCGTAATTGATCACATGGGCCACATCGTCTACGTGTAATCCGCGTGACGCGATATCGGTCGCCACCAGCACCTGGTAACGTCCTTCTTGGAATCCATTCAAAGCCGCGTTGCGTTGCGATTGCGATCGGTCGCCGTGAATCATGGCGGCGTTGAAACCGTCGCGCACGATCTCTTTCGCCAGGCGTTCCGTGCCTCGCTTCGTACGCGTAAAGATCAGAGTCTGTCCCTTTTCTTCGTACAGCAACTGCCGAAGCATGTCCATCTTCTGTCCCGGCCGGACTTCGTAAGCGTGAAGCTGCACACTCTCCGCCGGCTTGAGCACCGATCCCAGTGCCACACGTACTGGATCGCGCATGTATTCATAAACCAGACCGGCGACGGATTGCTCTAGCGTGGCTGAGAAGCACAGGGTCTGCCGGCGCTGCGGAAGTATCGCTAAAATGCGACGGATAGCTGGCAAGAATCCCATGTCGAGCATGCGATCGGCTTCGTCAAGCACCAGAATTTTTACGTGTTGCAGGTCGGCGAACTTGCGGGTCACCAGATCCTGCAATCGTCCAGGCGTGGCGATCACCAGGCCCGCTCCCGCACGCAGGCTGCGAATTTGCGTCTGCTCAGAAACTCCGCCGATGATCAGCGCGGCTTTGTGCATAGTTTTCGTGCGCAGCCGCTCGTACACTTCATGGACTTGCATGGCAAGTTCACGCGTCGGCAAGAGCACGAGCGCGGTCGTCTTGTGCGCAGGTTCCCGGTTCAGCATTTCGATCAATGGAAGCAGGAACGCCAGCGTCTTGCCGGTGCCTGTCTGGGCTGTGCCGATTACGTCCCGGCCTTCTAGAGCAGGAGGAATTGCGCCTTCCTGGATGGGTGTGAGGTTAATAAATTGAGCTGCCGCCAGTTTCTTCTGCAGCGCAGAAGATAAGGGCAGTTCGGTAAATGTCGTCATTCGATTTTGTTTCTTTCTGGAGAGGTTGGTCTGCACACTTGGTGCGTTACACACTCGGACACACGCCCGGAGTCTGCCAGCCGCTCACATTTAATTTTTAGATTGGCGCCAACTAATACGGCGGGCAGGAAATGCGGAGATGAGACTGATCCACTTGGGACCACCGCGTCACGAGCAAACCGTGGCAATAGCGTCTGAAAACATTATACCACGCGCCAGTTTCCAGATAGATATGACCGCGCTGGTTCGGATAGCACTCCGGTAACCGTCCTCCAAACCCAAAAGGCTACGGTTTCCCCCTCTGTGATTTCCCCCGTGCTCTGTGTGCCCTGTGTGTTTAAAGTTTTTCTATGCAGTGAATGATCAGCGACTGGAGGTAGAACTGTAAAGATGAAATGACTCCCTGTAACTTTCCACCGGGTATCCGTGCATCTTCCACGCTTCCAATCCACCTTTGAGAAACTTGACGCGAAATATACGCAGGGCCAAGGCGCGGCGCAATACTTCGCGGCTGGTCTTATCACTCGGGCAGGTGCAATAAACCACGGAGTCTTTGTCTTTTGGAATTAACGACGGATTGGCCAGCACATCATCGGGCGGAATTCTTTGCGCTGAAGGAATAATTTCCGGATACGCCAGCAAATCGAGCGGCTGCCGAACATCGAAAATCAACAGCTCCTGCTTGGCAACCAGCAATGCGTGCAGCGCTTCTGCCGTGAGGCTATGCTGCTCCAGATCACTTCGGTCTCGCTTGCGCCTTATCAAAACAAAGACGACCACGCACAGAGCCGGAATCGCCATTATTGCAACGCTGACCGTCATTTCCGTGGAAGTATATACTCCTCACTCAAAGCTGCGAACGATTCAGGGCAGGGAAGCAAACCGTGACGAAGGATGAAACTCTGAAACCTCCGAAACCTTGAAAGGTTTGCAAGCAACTCCGAAACCTCATCCCGTCACAACCCCGCATCTTCCGCGGCCAACAATGAGATCGCCGACCAGTCAATGGATTCATCGCCGCCCGCAAGCAATCTTAGAAACCGGTCGCGCACCAAGTTTGCAAGCGGCAAAGGCACCCGCAACGTTTCTCCAGCCGCCAGCGCCAAACGGTTATCTTTGAATCCCAGTGGAGCCGCAAATCCTGCCGGCTTAAATTTCTTGTCTGCGATCAATGTTCCGTAGGTCTTGTAAATCGGCGCGTTGAAAAGAGTCGAAGTCAGAAAATCCAGATACTGATGCTGATCCAATCCGCCCTTCGCCACTAGGGCCATCGCCTCGCTCAACGTTTCGATCGTGGAAGCGATCATAAAATTTCCGCTGATCTTAACCAGGTTCGCACTCGAAGGCTTCTCGCCAAAGCGAAAAATTTGCTGTCCCATGGCTTCGAATAAAGGCGTGCATGCGTCGACCGCATCTGCCGCGCCTGCCGCGACAATGAACAACTTCGCGCTCGCCGCAGCTTCCGGCCGTCCGAAAACAGGGGCTGAGACAAATCTTTGCCCGCGCTTCGTGTGCTCCGCCGTCAGCCTATCGGCCAGCGCTACGCTGATGGTGCTCGCCGAAACGTGAATCGCACCTTTACTCAGGTTGTTGACTATTCCGTCTTCGCCGAATACGACGATCTCCACAGCGCTATCATCGGCGAGCATCGTGATCACCACGTCGCCCTTGCACGCATCTGCCGCCGACGCCGCCTTGCGCGCTCCCTTTTCGACCAGCGGCTTTGCCTTGTTTTGCGTGCGATTGTAAACCGTTACTTCCTGACCTGCCTTCAGCAGACTTGCCGCCATCCCCGATCCCATATTTCCCAGGCCAATGAATCCGATTTTCATCACTTGCTCCTCCTGCGACGACCAACAATCGCTTAAACAAAATTGGATGCGGCCGCGAAAAAATTGATCCGTCGCACCGGATTGGAATCTCTAGCTTAAGCACCAGGGGAAATTGCGATGAGAGATTTACTCGTCCGGCTTTAGCTGCCATTGAGATCGTGTGATCGAATAGCTGGTGATAAGACGCTTACTTCTACTTGGTCGGGCGCTGTGGTGCGGCAAATGAGTCAAGTCAGCGTCGCTTGAGCGCTTCCAGTTCATCGAGTGTGCGAGGCCAGTCTGAGCCCAACAGCCGCGAAAGCCCCCGGTCGGCCAGGACTTTGCCACCGGTCTGGCAGCGCGCGCAATAATCAGTCTCGTTATCGGCGTAACGGATACGCTGAATTGTTTCGCCGCACCGCGGACAGGGCTGACCGTATTTTCCGTGCACAGCCATATCTTTCCGGAAGGCGGTGACTTTCTCGGGAAACTTCGTCAGCGCCTCTTTCTGCAGTTGATCAATCCAGCGCTGAAGTGTGGATTGAGTTGCGGTGAACAGCCCCTCCCATTCAATTGACGAAAGTTTTCGCGTGAGTGTAATAGGCGATAGTTGTGCGGCGTGCAGAATCTCGTCCGAGTACGCATTACCGATGCCGCTCACAATTCGCGGATCAGTCAGCGCGCGTTTCAAAGTTCGGTTTTCCGCCTTGAGCGCCGCTTGGAAAGATGCTAGATCGCTGGCGAAAACATCGATGCCGCCGGGATCCATCTCCCTTAAACCGTCTTCGCCCCTGAAAAGATATAAAGATGTGCGGCGCTTGGAGCCTGCTTCGGTCAGCACGAGAGAGCCGTTGGGAAAATCTAATGCGGCGAGTTGATTGCGGCCAGCGAGTTTTGCTCCAACATCTCGCCAATGCAGGCGGCCGGCGATCATTAAATGAAGAACCAGCCAGACATCACCATCTACGCCGATCGCGATGCGCTTGCCGATGCGCCGCAGTTTGCGAACTCTGCATCCTTCAACACTGGCGAGCGGCGGCTCCACAGTGCGCAACAGAAACGCGCTCGCCAGCCGCACGCGTTCGATCGGTTCCCCCAGAATGCGTAGCTCTAGCGCCGTAATGTACGCGGAAATGTCAGGCAGTTCTGGCATCGTAAAGTGTATTGCTGCGGCTTCGTGAGCTGTTCAGTTTCGAACACTGTGTGCGTGAAATGAACAGTTGCTTCGTCGAACCTGAATCGCTCAATCCTGGCTCAACCCATCCAATCAATAACTTACGCGAATCGATAAAGTGGCCTTGATTTTGCTTCCACCGTTGTCATGGAAAGTGTGGCTACTTATCGCCAACCGACTTCTCTCAGCCGCTCCGGGAGTGTTCTCGTGGCCGACGACCAGCCTCATATTTTGGTTGCGCTCGAGATCATCCTGAACGCTCAAGGCTATCAGACACGCACCGCCTGTGATCCCGGGGCTGTGCTTTCCGCACTTCAGCAGGAAACGTTCGACGCCGTCCTTATGGACCTGAACTACACTCGCGACACGACGGGCGGGGCTGAAGGGTTGGAACTGGTGTCGCGAATTCGCGCGCTAGATAAAAATGTTCGGCTGATCGTGATGACTGCATGGAGCAGTGTGGATCTTGCAGTCGAAGCGATGCGGCGAGGCGCCTCCGATTTCGTTCAGAAACCTTGGAGCAACGACGCATTAATGGAAAAGATTCGGGAGCAGGTAGAGTCATGCGCGAACCTGCGCTCTTCGCAGCGCCGTCAGCAAGAGGAAGAATTTGAGGCACATGAAATCCAGGAAAACTTCCTGCCGGGTATTTTGCCTGCTGTTGCTGGATACGACATTTCTGTGAACACGCAGTCTGCAAGCTTCGTAAGCGGTGATTATTACGACGTAACGCGGATCAGTGGTTCCACGACGGCAGTTTGCGTCGCTGATGCGGCGGGCAAAGGCCTGCCGGCAGCCTTACTGATCTCAAATCTGCAAGCAGTCTTGAAATCGCTGATGCGGGATGGTCTGGAGCCATCTGACGTTTGCAGCCGGGTGAATCGATTTCTGTTTGACGTCATGCCGGAGAACAAGTTCGTTTCGTTCTTCTATGGGGTGCTCGACAGCAATGCGCACCAACTGACCTACTGCAACGCCGGACATAATCCTCCCTTGCTGGTGCGAAGTGACGGCAGTGTGAATGAACTGAACAGTTCCGGCGCTGTGCTAGGGCAGTTCCTCAGCTGGCCGTATGGGCAGAACGCTCTGCACTTCGAGCACGGCGACACCCTGCTACTTTTCACGGATGGCGTGGTGGAAGCGTGTAATCAGCAGGACGAAGCATTTGGTGAGGAGCGGCTTTTGCAACTCACGCAAGGCTTGGCGAAAGATTCCGCGCATTCAATTCAAAGCGCGTTGGTGCAGGCCGTGTCCGGTCACTGCGGCGACCAATTTCAAGATGACGCAACGTTAATCGTGCTGCAGCGCAATCGCACCTAAGTTCGGCTTACATCGAAACAACACCCGCCCATATTGAAATGACTACAAAGCAATCTCGCGGTCGCTGTGCCCAGGAATGTGCCGTCGAAAAACCTAGTACATTAACTTCATGTGTTCCATTCACACTGCCATTCCCACCCGCACCGAAAGTTGCCGATGAAGAAGCTTCCTCGCAAACGCAACTCAGGTTCAGGCGCCCGGCCTCGCAGGCCGCCCCGGTTCTCGCGGGAGCTTGCCATCATCTACGAAGATGATGCGGTTGTGGCCGTCAATAAGCCTGCCGGTCTTCTGGCAGTTCCGGCCCCTGACTCCGAGGCTCCCTCTGCGTTATCGCTTTTGTTGCAGGATCTCAAGCCGCGCAGGCAGCGCGCGTTGATAGTCCATCGCACCGATCGGTTCGCCTCCGGAGTTCTGCTGTTCGCCAAAACCAACTCTGATCGGGAGGCGCTGGTCCGACAATTTCTCGCACATACTCCTGTGCGCCAATATTTGGCCGTGGTTCGTGGGCATCTGGCCGCGAAACAGGGAACGCTGGTCCACTATTTTCGACGTGAGGGAATGTATCAAAAGTTGAGTACCGACCGGGACCGCCAAGCCGCCAGGGCTGAACTCAGTTACTCCATCGAACGCTCTCTGCGCGGAGCGTCGCTGGTCCGGGTCACGTTGCTCACAGGATTGCAGAATCAGATCCGGGTGCAGTTTGCTGCGCTGGGTCATCCGGTGATCGGCGATCGCAAGTACAGCGCTAACGAAGCTTCGGAGCGACGAATTGCGCGGGTTGCGCTTGCACGCAGCCTCTCTGCAGTTCATTCATCCTCGCACGGGCCAAACCGTGTCGTTGGAATGCGCTTTCCCTCCGGATTTCAAATCTCTTCTCCAGTCATTGTCGCCGCCACCTCGCGGCCATCGTTGATCGTCGAAACATGATCGTGAAACAGGATTTCGACGTAATCGTTCTGGGAGGCGGCGCGGCCGGCCTGATGTGCGCCATTGAGGCAGGGAAGCTCGGCCGTCGTGTTGTGGTGCTGGAGCGCGCTGGGCGCATCGGAAAAAAAATCCTGATTTCCGGCGGCGGCCGCTGCAACTTTACGAACCTGCATTGCCAGCCGGAAAATTTTATTTCCGCCAATCCGCACTTCGCCAAATCAGCGCTGGCGGCTTACACGCCGGCAGATTTTATTCAGTTGGTGGAAAAGCATCACATTGCGTATCACGAAAAAACTCTCGGGCAGCTTTTCTGTGATGGCTCCGCGCAACAGATCGTGAGCATGCTCGAAGCGGAATGCAGAGATGCGGGAGTTCGAATTCTCACTAGCATCAACGTTGAAAGGGTCGAGCGGGGCAACGGTTTCGCCGTTTGCGCCGGTCAGGACGAATTTCAGGGCGTCCGCGCTAGTCGTCGCTACCGGAGGCTTGTCCATCCCGAAGATGGGCGCAACTTCATTCGGATATGAAGTAGCGAAACAATTCGGAGTGAAGATTGTACAGACCCGTCCGGCGCTGGTTCCGTTTCTCTTTAACGCTGTGGATCGCCAAAACTACTCCGATCTGACTGGGGTTTCGGCGGAGGTGGTGGCCGCAATAGGGAAGCAGCGCTTCCGCGAAAAAATGTTGTTCACTCATCGCGGTCTCAGCGGTCCGGCCATTCTGCAGATTTCTTCCTACTGGAAGCCTGCAACTTCAATGACGATCGATCTGGCTCCCGGACACGATTTCACGGCGTCGATTCGAAACAACAATGCCGCGTCGCCGTGACCTCAACGCCCTGAAAACCGCGCTGCGCGAAGTCCTGCCTCAGCGCTTGGCAGACCGATGGATTGATCTGCATCCTCCCGCGGCCTGGACCAATCAGGCGCTGATTGAATTTGAGCGGCAGGCGCACAATTGGATTGTTACCCCAGAGAACACCGACGGTTACGACAAAGCCGAAGTCACCGCCGGAGGTGTGGACACCAATGAACTTTCCGCCAAGACGATGGAATCCCGAAAAATTCCCGGCTTATATTTCATCGGTGAAGTCGTAGACGTAACCGGACACCTCGGCGGATTCAACTTCCAATGGGCCTGGGCATCAGGATTTTGTGCCGGACAAGTCGTGTAAATGCGAAACGGTACCTCAAAAGAGCAACTTCAGCGCCAACTGAATCTCTCGCGCTGGTTGCGCGGCCAGGATTTGATTAAAAGTCGGAGAGCTTATATCGCTGTCTGGCAGCCGAAAGTTCGTGTGATTCAGGAGATTGAAAAATTCCGCTCGGAACTGCAGTTGCTTGGATTCCGTAACCCGTATGTTCTTGAATGCAGAGAAATCCCAATTCGCATATCCCGGCCCTTGCGCGATGTTTCTTCCTGCGGTCCCGAACTGTTGCACGGGCGAGTTCGGATCGGGAGTAATTCGTGCAAAGGCATTCGCATTGAGCCACGCGCTGGCTGAATGCGGTCCAGAATTAGGATTCTGCCCCGGGACCAGGTCGGGCCGGTTGGCTGAAAACCCGCTGATCTCCGGCGCTCCGCCTTGCTCCGACACGTCCCTCGAATCAAACACGGTGAATGGCGTACCGCTCATTGCGGTTATGATTCCATTGACCTGCCACGCCCCCAACACCTGCTGATACCAACCTTGGGGATGTTGCCAGAATGGAAGACTCCACTGATAGCTGAATACGAACCGGTGGCGGGCATCGAACAGCGAACGTCCCCGCTCGGCAGCCAGATTGAACGGGTCTTGCGCCAGATCATTCTCACCTGCGACCGGCTTCGCGGCCGACCCCGTCATGTTGAAAGAAGACGCATCATCAATCGACTTCGACAAGGTGTAAGAGGCGAGAAATGAAAGTCCGCGGCTGAAGCGTTTCTTCAGGCTGGCTTCCAGCGCGTTATAACTTGAGTTTGCGATCCCTGCAATCAAACCCGTCGATGAATAAGTGCAAGTGTTAGGCGGATCGGTCAGGGTGCATCCAGAATAAAGCCGCCTCTGGTCCGCATTTCCTGAGGTAGAAAAAGGCTGGCCGCTGCTGGTGTCGATGCCAGGAACATAAATTGCGGGATTGCCCTCGATGAAGCGCGGCAACTTGGTCCCCTTGGTTCCTACATATCCAACCTCGAGCAAAAGATCTTTAGCCAGTGACTTCTGTATGTTCAGGTCCCAGTCCTGCGTATAAGGCAGGGGCAAATTCGGCGACAGCGTCAAATTGGTCAAAGGGGTGGCAAATGTGCCCGGCGCGGGAGGGTTGCCATTATAAGGATCCTGAAAGTTGAGTGGCGGAGTCGGGGGCGGACTGAGGCTGATCTGTTCGGTTTGTAAATCGGGAGGCGCACTGATCGGCGATTGCAGCGGTCCACCCTGGCCGGTGTAATACGGCTCGTAATAGATTCCGTAAGCCGAGGTCACTATCAGGTTCCCGCTTCCGGTCGGGTCCCACGCAATGCCGACACGCGGTGCGAAGGCTTTTTTGAATGTGGGAATTAATCCTGCGGGCACGCCGTGATCTCCGGGATAGAGCAACCCGGCAGGCGCATTCGGCATTACCGTGGATTGCCGTCCGGGAATCCAAAGCGTTTGCCGGTTGTGAATTTCCGTGTACGGCGACGGCAGGTCATAGCGCAAGCCAAGGTTGAAGGTCAGGCGGGAGCTAGCTTTGAACGTGTCCTGCGCGTACCCATTCAGCGATTTGCCGTTTATCCCGCGGGAAAAGTCACCTCGGCCCTGGAGAAAGAAAACTGGTTGGCCGACTAGAAAACTTGCAAACGCATCGGTCAACGGGAAGGGAGCAACCACAAAGAATCCGTTGGTGGCGATACCTTGCAGCGCATTGACATGCAGATGCTGGTAGCCGCCGCCGAACTTCAGTTCGTGTCGGCCGCGTACCCAGCTCAAGGATGCACTTTCATCGTACGCATTCTCAAACGTGTCCCGTGGTCCAGTTATGGGATCACCGACACTTGTGTACCCATTGACTTGTATGAACGGAGGCCCGATTGCCAAGTCCAGACTGGGTTGGTAGTTAAAGCCGAGAGCCGAGGGCGGAGTGTGGTTGGTACGCTCACCGAACAAAAATTTGTTTCTTAGAAATGAGAAGCGAAATACTCCGATGACGGAGGGCGAGAAAGTGTGGGTCTCCTGCGCCACGAAATCTTGCGCCCGGTGGCTTTCTCCGATGGGAAAGCCAGGTACGCTTGCTCCCGCCGGGGAAAGTGGGTCGAAGCGGGTGCCGTCACTGATCATGTAGTGAAAGTTCAAATTGTCGTTAGCCGTCAGGTAGTGGTCCACGCGCAGGCCGCCCTCGTTGAAGTCATCATGCTTGGTTTGCGTGGAAATGAATGTATTCAGTCCGCTGTTGGGCTTGGGAAAGAGGCCCAGAAGGTTTTGATAAGAAAACGAATTGGTGAAGAAGGGCGGCGGTAGCTGATTAAAGGGGAACATCGTGGGCGGGTTGGTGACCTCGAGTGCGAGCTGGTGGGCAGGATTACTACACATGCCTGCTCCGTCGAATGACTCGCCTTTAGTTGCATCACACAGCTCCGAAAAGTCACCATTCCGTTCCTTCAACGAAGGCACTGTAGATCCCGCGGTTTCACCTTGGCGATTGCGGAAGCCCTCGTAATATCCGTAAAAAAATGTTTTATCTTTTCGGATGGGGCCACCGACAGATCCCCCGAATTGATTTTGTTTCAAAGGCTCCACGCTGCTGGCGAGGAACGGGGTAGCATCGAACGCGTCATTGCGAACAAACTCCCATACCGCCCCGTGTATCGCATTGGATCCGGACTTGGTAATGATGTTGGTGGTTGATCCCAGACTGTTGCCGAATTCAGCGTTCGAATTATGAGTGAGTATTCTGAACTCCGCGATCGTGTCCACTGGCGGCTTTAAAACAAAACCGCCATCTACTCCATTGAAGTTGTTTGCACCGTCGATCAGGAAGTTATTCGACTCGGGACGCTGCCCGTTAACCGCATAGGCTTGTCCTTCACGCAGAGAACCTCCCGCCTCCGCCAAGCCCGGAGTGAGGGGAACGACGCCCGGTTGAAGTAACCCCAATTGAGAGAAGTTTCGTCCGTCGAGTGGCAGATCAAGGATTTCTTGTTCGTGTACAACTTGCCCCAGGCTGGTTACGGTTGGCTGGATCATTTCGGCGTCAGCTTCCACCTGTACTTGTTCTTTTTCAGAGCCAACCACAAGATGAAATGAAACGGCGGCGGTTTCATTTACGTCCAGAGAGACGCCATCCTGCACATATTTCTGAAAACCGGCGGCCACGATCTCCAATCGATAATGCCCAACCGGCAATTCCAGCAGCAGATAATTTCCGCCGCGATCAGTGGTGGCGGTGCGTGAAAAGCCTGTCTCAATTTGGCGGGCGGTTACCGAGGCACTCTGCACGACCGCACCGCTGGGATCCGAGACCGTTCCGCGGATGTTGCCGGTGATCTGCTGGGCGAATACTGAAGCGCATGTGAATAAAAGAATGAAAAACAGTTTGCCGGAATTGGTCATTGGCCTCTCTCGGAACTGGAATCTTGTTTTTTGGGAACGCTGGGACGGACACGGACAAAACGTTTTTTGGTCCGCACTAAAGTGAGCGGATTATCGAGGTACTTGGAATGAGGAGCAATAGTCTAAAAGGAGTACGAGAACCCGCAATGTCGTAATGGCTTTGTACTATTGTTTCGATTTTTAGAGATCGTTAGGCTTTGCGATTCTGAGTTGTACCCTGTTGCGCGCGCAATGACACTTCAGATTGAGCAAGAAGGTCTCGCCATTAGCGGCCCCCAACGCAAGCTGGGCTTGGCGTCCGCGATCGCGGCGGTCGCAGGAGAATCCATCGCTGTGGGAATTTTTCTAACGCCCGCGGGCATGGCGAAATCATTGGGATCTCCATTTTGGTTGTTGATCGTCTGGCTCACAATCGGAATTCTTGCGGTTTGCGGAGCCATGACTTACGGCGAACTGGCTGCCCGTTTTCCGCGCGACGGCGGCATCTACGTTTACCTGTTGGAAACCTGCGGAAGGCGGGTTGCGTTTTTGTATGGATGGATGTGCTTACTTGTTCTCGATCCCGGGCTTACCGCTGCGCTCGCTTTGGGATTGGCCGGTTACGCTGCGTACATTCTGCCTTTATCGCCAATATTTACGAAGCTCATCGGCATCGCTGTGATCTGGGCACTTTGTACTCTTAACATCGTAAGCATTCAAGTAAGCGCGCGAATTCTGCGGTGGACCACATGGCTCAAGCTTGGGCTCCTCGGATTCCTCGTGATTTGGGGATTTGCGTTTCGGCTTGGGTCCTGGTCGAACTTCGTGCCATTTGCTACCCATCGCTCCGGATCGCTCCCGCTGCTGCCGGCGCTTGGGGCCGCGATTGTCGGGGCATTCTTTTCGTTTGGCGGTTGGTGGGACGTCAGCAAAATATCCGGAGAAATTCGCGATCCGGGCCGCACACTGCCACGCGCCATGTTGCTGGGTGTAGCGGTCGTCACCACGGTGTACATAGCCGTAAGCGCTGTTTTTCTTTACCTTGTCCCGCTTAATAAGATGACGTCAGACGAGACTTTCGTAGCCCAGGCCGGTGCAGTCTTATTCGGACCGCCCGGAGGAAAAGTGTTTGCGGTAATTGTGGTTGTGTGTGTGCTCAGCAGCCTGGCAGCTCTGATTATGTCAGCGCCTCGGGTTTACTACGCCATGGCGAATGATGGCTTATTTCTGAATTCTGTTGCGCAAATGCATCCGCGCTTCGGCACTCCGGCAAAGGCGATTTTGATCCAAGGGCTTATCTCGTCAGTACTGGAAATCATTGGCAGTTTTCAACAAATTATTTCGTACTTCATCTTCGTAGCTGTTGTGTTCATGGCAGTAGCAGGAGCGGGCCTGTTTGTTGCTCGAAGACGCAATAGAGGCCGAGTGCCGGCATTCTCGATGCCGCTGTATCCGTTACCCCTGCTGGTGTTCCTGATATTAATGTCGAGCTTGTTAATGTTGCTGGCTGGGCACAGCCCACGCGAGGCTTTGTTCGGAGTTGCCGTCGTACTGGCGGGAATTCCATTCTATAGCGCCTTTCGCAGAAATACTGCTGCTCCAGTGCTCAGCCGGACACAAATTGCAGAAGAAGTTTAACCGTAGCCATGAACACGAACGACAAATCCAAATCGGCCGAACCTCCAGTGAAGCCGGCAACAAAAATTAAGATCACCGAAGACGCAGAAGCCACCGGAGAAGTTGCAGTGGCATACGACTTCTGGCGCGCCGGTTCGGGACGAAAGCAAGTGCCCGGCATCATCAAATGTTTTGGCGCCCGGCCGGATTTTCTCCGGCAGGTGGTTGAATTCTCTAACACCATCCATTTTTCTGAAGGTCACCTTTCGCGCCGTCACAAAGAGATGATCGCGAGCTATGTCTCTTTCCTCAACCACTGCCCGTATTGACTGGACAGCCATGCTTACTTCCTGCGTGTTCAGGGAGCCCCAGATCAATGTGTGAATGCAATCCTTGAAGGCAAGCTCGATGGAGCCGGTCTAACTCCGGCCGAGCGGGCGTTGCTGGACTATGTTGAATTGATTACTCGCTCTGCGGCTCGCTCGACGCCAGACGATGTTCAAGAACTGCGCGATGCAGGCTGGGAGGAAGATCAGATTGCGGAGGCGGTCTATGTGACAGCGATGTTCGCATTTTTCAATCGCGTCGCCGACGCTTTCGGTATTCCTTCGCAGGATTACCTAGCATCGGGAAGATTGACTCCCTAAGCGAATCCCGACACCGGGGGCAAAACGGGCGCTTTGCCGGCGCCGAGAACCAGAATTTTATCTATAAGTTAGCGGCCCACCAGCTTTTGTAGATTCTCCGGATATCGAGCGCCCTGGATATTGATTTCCGAAGTTGACTCATCCAGTCGGCGAAGATCATCGGCCGTGAGTTTGGCGTTCGCAGCACCGACATTTTCTTCGAGCCGGTGAAGCTTTGTCGTTCCAGGTATGGGCACTATCCATGGCTTCTGCGCAAGCAGCCAAGCCAACGCAATTTGCGCCGGCGTTGCTTTCTTCTCCTTCGCAAACTCGCCGATAATTTCGACGAGCGTCTGGTTGGCCTCGCGATTCTCCGGCGAAAATCTGGGAACGATATTGCGGAAATCGTTCTTGTCGAATTGCGTGTCCTTACCGATTGCTCCGGTAAGGAAACCTTTGCCGAGGGGACTAAAGGGAACTAAACCAATGCCCAACTCCTCGAGGGTCGGAATGACTTCCTGCTCGGGCTCTCTCCAAAATAGGGAATACTCGCTCTGGAGCGCGGCAACCGGCTGCACCTTGTGTGCCCGGCGAATGGTCTGAGTACCAGCTTCAGATAGTCCGAAGTGTTTCACCTTGCCGGCCCGAATAAGATCCTTCACCGCTCCAGCCACGTCTTCAATGGGTACATCCGGATCAACGCGGTGCTGATAAAAAAGATCAATGCGATCGGTCCTTAGCCGCTTAAGCGAAGCATCGGCAACCTCTTTGATGTGCTCGGGGCGACTGTCCAATCCAGCCTGTTTACCGTTCTCGATTTTGAATCCGAACTTGGTGGCGATGACCACCTTGTCTCGGTAGGGAGCGAGAGCTTCGCCTACAAGTTCTTCGTTCGTGAACGGTCCATAAACCTCAGCTGTATCGAAGAACGTCACACCGCGCTCCACTGCGGCGCGAATGACCGAAATGCCGTGCTGCTTATCAACCGCTGGACCGTAGCCGAAGCTCAGTCCCATGCAGCCAAATCCGATTGCCGAAACTTCCAAGTTGCTTTTTCCAAGTTTGCGTTTCTGCATTGGCTCTCCTTCGAAGTGTTGATCAGGCAGCGATCGGTCAGGCCCTCAGTTTAAGCATAGCTCCATTGTGCTTTGGACGCTTGCTCATTTAGATGAGGGTATGGCCCGATCCTCTCAGTGGGTCATCCTGTTCTGGATCCCGAGCCAGCGTGAACCGCACCAATTGAAGAAATCTTTGATGCGTCTGCCAAGATGAATCGCCTCCCTTCACTCCTATTTTCGATGTCGGACTATTTTGGCTAGGTCACCCTGCCGTGATCAAGCGGCACAACCCATCTCTGCAGACTGTCAATTCTGACAGTTATCTAAGACAGTTTTGTCTTCGCGTTTATCTAGCGGGTTAGACAAAAAAAACCCCGGCTGTGTGGGCCGGGGGGTAATGATCAACTGGGAAAGCCGGCTAGTTAGAGGCCGAACCGTCAGTGATCGTGTAGTTATACTCGAACGACGAACAGTTTTGGTAGGTATAACCGTTGCTGTCCGGGCCGAGATTTTGGCACGTATTAGGCTGGCTGCGTGTCTGCTGAGTCGCGGTCAGCGGGACGCTGATGCTACCCGAGAACGTGTTGCCGGCAGCGTCCACAGTGGAGATGCTAGGCACCCAGGTACTACCGACGGGCACGATTGTGCCATTAACCTCCTGACTTGACTTGTTCCAGGTGTAGTAATCCAAGGGGCTGTCGCAGGTTCCGGACGGCGGAGTGGTGTTATAGATGCACTGATAATTGTAGGAAAAATAGGTTACGTCGCCGGCATTTCTTTGACTCTGGATCATCTGATTGGACATCAGAAGATTTCCTGAGCCATCGAAATACTGGTAGGACATGAAATAGTTCGAGTGATCGTCGGCTTCATCGCTGCCGAACTGCAGGGTCTGGCTAGCGACGATTCCATTGCAAATGGCGAAGTTGCCGCCGGGAAACGACATACTGTTGCCGGCGATCCCCGTGTCTGTGAAAGAATACACAGACTTTCCGTCCATTGTTTCCGAGTAGGTCACATTGACTGGGAACTGCCACGCGACAGCGTTTGTGCTTCCAGCACAACCTGAACTCGAGAAGGTAGCACTCGAGCCCTGTGTTTCTCCAATCGTCGTGGACGTGTTGGTAACGTCCTCAACTAAGCTTCCCATATACCAAATCTTCGAGTTGGTAGTGGCAGTTGTAGGAAAGCCGCCGTTGTCATCTTCAAAAAATGCGTTTGACTGCTCGGCGATGACCGGGTTCGTGATGTTGATCGTTCCGGAAGTGGAATTGTTGCTGCTGTCCCAGTCTGCCGGAACTACATTGATGGCGCTAATCTGTATGGTGTGTCCGCCAATGGCATCGAACGCGTAGACGAAGGCGCAGCTTATGCTGCCTGCAGCATCGACATACACGTTTCTAACTTGATCGACATTGTTGCCGTCGATGTTCAGCAGGCAAGTAGTCGTGGCCCCAGCGTCTCCATTCATCTCCACGAGGTTCGCGCTGATATTAACCAACTGGTTCACGAAAGCGGAGCTTGGAAACGAAATGCTGGCTACCGCCAGGTCCGGCCGCGCCTTTACAGTTTCCACGACCGTCACAACGTCGGTGCGGTTGCCATCGATGCCGTCAATGTTGCCTTGAAGCTGGATCTGTTCCGCCCGGTGTAGCGATTGCGATCCGAAGCGGTAATAGCCGCTGGCTGTGGACGGAAAAAGATTCTGCACTGATAACGGATTGCCCGTTGAGCTTAGCGCCTTAAATTGCACTTTGCGGAAGCTGCCCGGAGCTGCGCTCGTCGAGTCCAGCGTTCCGGTAGTGACTTCAACCGTGCCGCTGCCGTCTTTGCTGAGCAGTGCGCGCGCGGTCATATGGGCCGATCCGGACCTTCCGGTGGCGTTCCCGACTCCGCTCTCCCGGTAATGCTTGGAACTCCGAACTGCATTCGCCGGAACCTTGGTCAGTGACCACGACGGAACCGACGCGACCAGAACGATCAAGGCTAAAGTGGCTGTTCTCACAAATTCTCCTTTTGGCGGATGCCGGTCTTTCTCGCGCTGAGTAGTACTTCGGCAAACTTTCAGAGAGCGCTTAATCCCGACAAATTCCGCCATACTGCTTCAAACAGGAGCCACGATATCGGCCGCTTAGTCACCTCACAAGATTACGATGGAGGTTGTAAGTAACACGCTTCTAAGTTGTTTACTTGCATAGCTTAAGACGACTTAGTGGGGTAATTATGACCTCGTGGAATGGGCAAAACCCGGGCTGGGGGCGGGTTTGCGTTTTACCGGACAGCAAGAGAAGCGAGCCAGCTTGATCGGGGTTTGTACACAGAATAGCCAAGCACGACTAACCCTCCTCTTGGAGGACCGAGCGCGGTCTTATCGAAATGGCCAACCTTCGCTAAGTACGCAGAAATTGGGGGCGCCTTTTTCTCCGCCCCCACGGGCTTTCTCATCTCTGGGGCGCAGGTTGCAGCGGAGCTACAGCTGTGGCGACAGTAGTCGCTGGCCAGCGGCGTGCCTGCGCGATACAGATGATGTGCAACATTAGAAACACTGGCACGGCGAACGTCGTAATGTAGCTCATGGGCAGGACGGCCATGGCTGCAGTCGGGATTCCGTGCGGATCGATGACTCCTGACAGCGTGCCCAGTGCGAGAGCGTTGACCAGGTCGGCGATTCCCAGGAGCTGCCAGAAGATGAAGCCTCTACGATGCGCTGGTTTCGCGAACCAGAGCGCTGCGAACGGCGCGGTCGCACCGATAATGATGTCGCCCCATCCCGCGGACAAAGCGAAGTACCTAGGCAGAATCCTATAGGTGCCAAGGGCGAGGAAAACAATGCCGGCGATGCGCGTGCTTTGCACCAGGGTGACGGCGCGTGGGCTTAGCGACAGAACGAACTGCCGGAATCCCGGCGAGGATGCAAACCAGACCAGAAACAGTAAGATGGGCGTGATCACGGCGAGGCCGAGCGCGATCGGCGGGGTATTCGGAGCCCCGATGTACAGGTGCATTGCGGAAGAAGAGAGGGCAAAGACTAACCAGGCTGCTAAAAGCCCAGCGCTTAGTTTGGCATATTTGGACATGGCGAATCTCCTTATTCTGTGACCTTCGCGGTCACTTCATTGGTTAGGTTCAAAAGTTCTTTCCAACGCTGGTTCCCGAACTGCCCACGTAATTCCTGCTGGACTCTTTCCCAGTAGGGAAGTGCGCGTTTGAATTTGACCCTCCCTGCCTTTGTTAAGGAAAGCAACCGTTCCCGGTGGTCCTCGCCCGGTCGACTGGCGATCCAGCCTTGGCGCTCCATGATGGCGAGCGTGCGGGTGAGGGTGGTGCTGTCGATGCCCAGAATCTTCCCAAGCGTGCCCTGAGAAACTTCTCCGGCAAGGGACAAGGCTTGCAGCAGAGTGAATTGCGTGCCTCTCAAGCCGAGCGGCCGCAGAGCCGTCTCGTAATGCTGGGTCAGCAAGCGCGATGCTCGCCGGAAACTGGCGCTCAGGCAGGGTAGAGGGATTGTGGCCGGCTTACTCATGTCTCAATAGATGCATATACATCTATTGCGATTCAGGAAAAAGTGATGGGGCAATTTCTTCCCGGCCTCGCGAAGGGTATCGAAATAAGAATCATCCGCCATGCGCTGGATTCTTGACCCACTACTTTCGTTTATGCAAGAATAGAATAGCAAGCATAAGCATTATGCATAGGAACTAGCGTATGACGAAAGGCGTTTCGAAGTCTGTGTCGGATTTGGTGCGGCAGCATGCGACTGAGAGATACGTCCGGCCCACCCGGCATCGCGGCGAGCGCACACTTACCATCAATGTAGGCGAAGTGCATAGGGCTGTCGCACTGTGTAACCGCATCCCACTTGTCTGTCAGGCGCTTGAGTCCGATAAATTCTTGCGGGCGAATGAACTGAAGCTGATATTGAAAACCGGCCCGCCCTCTGGGCAGAGCACGACGGTTACATACACTTACGAATTCGTTGACAAGGAACCGCCTGCTCCAAAAGAAGACCCCTGGATGCGTCTGCGGGGAACACTCAAGGATGTTTTTGCGGACTTAGGCGGCGGTGAAAACTATCTCCGGGCAGAGCGAGACAAGTTCTACGGCTTAAGGCAGAACAAGTGAGCCGCATTTACTGGGACACAATGCTGTTCGTCTATTGGCTGGAAAACAACCCACAGTACGCAAAGCGCATTGACGCCGTCCACAGAAGAATGCAAGAGCGCGGAGACCAGTTGATTACAGGCGCTTTCACGTTCGGAGAAGTGTTGGCGGGTCCATATCGCATTGGTGCGGTCCAGGTCGCAGAGGATGCCAGGCAATTGCTGCAGAGCGTAGTTTATGAAGTCGTCCCTTTTACATTTGAGACCGCCGATCACTACGCGCGCATTCGTGGAACAACGCGCCTTCCTCCCGCCGATTCAATCCACTTGGCTTGTGCTGCGCAGGCCGGCACCGACCTTTTTCTCACCAACGACAAGAGGTTGTTGGGCAAGGTCGTGCCGGGGATTCAATTCATTGCATCGCTTGAGACGCAATTCTTCTGACGGTGGAAAATATCGATAGATGCGGGACTTATGTACTTCGGGCACCGGCTCCCGCTCGTGTCGCGGTGAGTATTCCTTTTTTGGCAAACCAGCGATTTTGCCATGTTTTGATCGGAACGATATCTCTTGATACGGGCAAACCCTTCGATTAGGATGATCGCGAATTGAAAGGCGCCATGACGCCATCCAGTACAAAAAGTTCTCTGCAGCCCCTCGACGAGAATCCGGAAGAACTCGGACATCCCCGGGGCACGCTTGCGATCGTCTTCATTTTTGGTGTGCTTTTTTTGCTGGGATGGCTGGCGATGTATGTGGATGTTTTCTTAAAGCGTGGTGCTCCGCATTAAACGGCGCGTCTCAACGCGACTGGCATGACAAAGATGCATGTAGAGCTGTACGAGAGAATCTGGATGTCTGCGGCTGTCGCGCTGCTCGTTATATTTATGGGCACGATTGCGGTGACCGCAACAAGCGATGCGATCCGACCTCCCAGCCACGTCGAAACCATTGATCCTGCCACGCTCGACAGCAGCCCGGAGTTTGGCAATCCCGGTCTTACTGTCCGGCCTGACGGCAGCGCGACCGTAAGCGTTGTTGCTCAACTATTTGCTTTTACACCAAACCCCATCGAAGTTCCGGCTAACCGTCCCGTGACGTTTCGGATCACGAGCGCTGATGTGGTGCACGGGTTCGAAGTCGTCGGAACCAACGCCAATGCCATGGCCATTCCAGGTTATGTCAGCCAGTTCACCATAACCTTCAGGCCAGGTGAATACATCATTGGGTGCAATGAATATTGCGGGCTGGCTCATCACACCATGGTCGGCAAGTTGGTCGCGAAAGAAGAAGCAAAGTGAACCGGTCCCATTCTCTTGCCCGCACGCATATAGGGGTCGCGGTCGCAGCCTTTGGGGTTGCCTCCTGCATGGGTTTGTTGCAGGCGCTGTCGCTGGCGGATTTTCATTATCCCTTCCGCAGCGAGTCACTGTATTACATTTCGGTCACCGCACACGGCGTGCTTATGGCCCTGGTGTTCACCACATTTTTCATCATGGGCCTGGGTTACGTTCTGGCGCAGGAGAGTCTCGGCCGGATTACCGGCGAGCGGGCTGCGTGGTTTGGATTCTGGCTTGCAGTGGTTGGTTCGGTCGTGGCAGCCGCCACTATCCTCGCAGGGAAGAGCACGGTCCTCTACACTTTTTATCCGCCCTTGCAGGCACATCCGCTTTTCTATATCGGCGCGACTATGTTGGTGATTGGTTCGTGGATTTGGGGCGGAGTGATCATTGCCAGCTATCGTTCGTGGCGCCGGGAAAATCCCAACGCGCCAATTCCGCTTTCGATTCACGGCATGCTTGCGACCATCATCATCTGGTATTTGGCAACCACTGGCCTAGCGATTGAAGTGCTCGGCATGCTGATTCCCTGGTCACTGCATTGGGTCAAGACCATTGATCCAGTGCTCGCCCGCACTTATTTCTGGTGGTTCGGTCATCCCTTGGTTTATTTCTGGCTGTTGCCGGCCTATGTCATCTGGTACACGGTTCTGCCAAAGGCCGCCGGCGGCAAGCTCTTCAGTGATTCGCTGGGGCGTCTGGTGTTCGTGTTGTTCGTCTTACTCTCGGTCCCAGTCGGCTTCCACCACCAGTTCGCTGATCCCGGCATTACGGCCGGTTGGAAGTTGACGCATGCGATCCTGACCTACGGGGTGATGTATCCCAGCTTCGTGACTGCGTTCACCATCATTGCTTCACTCGAAATTGCCGGCCGGATGAAAGGAGCAAAAGGACTATTCAATTGGATCGGCCGCCTGCCCTGGTCAGATCCTTTCTTTGCGTCCTGCGCGCTGGCGATGATCGCCTTCACCTTCGGCGGATTCGGCGGCGCGATCAACGCTGCCTACGCGATGAATTCCATGGTCCACAACACTGCATGGATCATGGCCCACTTCCACGTGACGCTCGGGACCACCGTGGCCATGACCTTTATGGGGACGACTTACTGGCTGCTGCCGCGCATCGCCGGCCGCGAACTTCGCTTCCCCGCGCTCGCCATTGCGCAGCCGTATTTATGGTTCTTCGGGATGCTGTTATTCAGCGCCAGCTATCACATCGCCGGGTTGCGCGGCCTTCCGCGCCGGGTGTACAGCGCCACGCTCACCGGCGAATACTCGCGGTGGCATCACCTATCACTGATAGCCGCCGCTGGCGCGTCCGTTCTTTTTATTAGTGCAATGTGCTTTGTGACTGTCGCCACGGCTACCTGGTTATTCGGCAAGAAAATTCAGGCGCCGGCATTTGAGTTCGCAGTCCCGTTGCGCGCTCCTGTAGTTAGTATTTGGGACCGTTTCGGATTATGGACCGCAGTCGCGGCCCTGCTGGTAGCCGCTGCTTACGCATATCCGATCATTCATCTCCTGGCACACCATCGCTACGGCTCGCCACCTTATCAACCTTTCTGAAACTTCACGTGCTCTCGACCGTCTGGTAGCCAACCTTTCGTGAAGAACAAGAAAGGCTGGGGCACCCGCCGAGTCCCAAAAATGAATTTATGCGCGCCCGCCGAATTCGCGGGTCTCGGTCGACACTTTAACTTTTTCTCCAACTTTCAGGAAGAGCGGAACGCGAATCTCCAGGCCGGTTTCCAGCTTGGCTGATTTGGTGACGCTGCCGCTCGAGGTGTCGCCCTTAATTCCTGGCTCGGTTTCAGAAATCTTCAGCTCGACGAAGATTGGCAGATCCAAACCAATGGGGTTCCCGTTGTACTTGCGCAATTCAATGATTGCGCCCTCCACTAGAAAATCCAGCGCATCGCCGACCATTTGTTCAGAAAGGGTCAGGGTTTCGAACGTTTCCTGATCGAGAAAATGCGAGCCGTCGCCATCGCTGTAAAGATAGGACGCGGGCACCGACTGCAGGTCGGGCTCTTTGAATTTGTCATTCGCCCTGAACGATTTTTCGAACACCGCGTTGGTAAGCAGGTTGCGCATCTTGAGACGCACCAGCGTCTGGCCCCCGCGAGCCGTGGGAGTGTTCACCACCGCCTCCAGGCACAGGTACGGAGTGTTTTCAAATTCAAAAAAATTTTTGCGCTTGATGTCGATCGCGTCGATAAGTGCAGCCATGGGCCCTCGAAGGGAGATGTGTTTATGATATTCGAGAGGATGGCGGGTTATCACGTGGGGTGAGTGTGGGTGGCGGGTGGCCCACGCCTCATGATTTTCCGTGTGCGCCGTTCCAACCGAGGGTGCCCCATCCTTGCGTTTTTTGCAAGGGTGGGCAGCGATGCTGCATGCGCTACCGGATTGGTTACGACGCAACCTGGATCAACAAATTTGCGCCTGCATTCCCGACTCCCGCCCTTCGCAAACTACGCGAAGAACGGGGCACCCGTTTCGTAGGCACCGTCAAGGAGACCAAAGGCCGGGCCACCCGTCCTGAAGTTTCTGAGGTCGGTACAGCAAGTTCGCAAGGCCGCGTGAATTTTTCGTCCGGCAGATCGACGGCCTCGCCGGTCTGCCGGGCGTGAGATCTCAATGGGTACCTGCAAATGGCGTCAGAAACGGGGCGCTGCT
This sequence comes from uncultured Acidobacteriota bacterium, assembly GCA_963703465.1. GTDB lineage: Bacteria > Acidobacteriota > Terriglobia > Terriglobales > Acidobacteriaceae > Gp1-AA145. The sequence continues at coordinate 529,328 of CAVPEQ010000007.1, forward strand.
ATTTGTCGTTGGCCGGTACGGCTTCCCGAACCGGCCTATTTTTATCTGACAAACGTTCCGCTGAAACCGCTTGGCTCACCTTGATCCATTCCGGTGCGACCTCGCGTTCTTCATCAGGGCGATTCATGGCAAATGTTGCCACCACTCGTTTGTCCTTGAGCCACCAAACACTAAAGCTGGACGCGTTTGTATCTCCGCGAACCACGACCTCATTTGCGCCTGCGGCGTCGCCCCACAATTCATACGAGAGATCGAAGACATCAGAGAAGAAATATGGAACGTGCACAAAGGGTTGCCGTTCGCCGAGGACAATTCGCGCCCATTGCTGGCCTTGAGACACAGCATTGTCCCAATGTTCTACCCGCCGCCGTTTTCTGAAAATGCTGTCGGGATAATTCGCGATGTCCCCGGCTGCACAGATCCCAGCGCAACTGGATTCCAGAAATTCATTGACCACAATACCGTTATCGACTGCGACCGCTGTTTGCTCGAAAAGGTCCGTCACCGGCACTGCGCCCACCCCGACAACGACAAGGTCGCAAGAAAGCTCTTCGCCGTTATCCAGCCGCACGGCGTGAACTGTTTCCTTTCCTTGCAGCGCGACCACGGCGGCTTGTTTTACAAGATGCACTCCGCGTGCGGTGTAATACTTTTCAAAAAAAGCTGACATTGCAGGTGTAAAAACCCGGCTCCAAACGCGATCCTCGCGGATGATCAGCGTAGTTTGGATATTCTTTTGCGCCAATACGGACGCGACCTCCATGCCGATGAATCCACCACCTATGACGGCCGCTGTTTTAGCGCCGGCGCTGCTCGATCGAATTGTCTCCGAATCCTTCAACGAGCGAAGATAGAACACGTTTCCCAGATCATTCCCAGGACAGTCCAGCTTTCGAGCTCGTGCACCGGTCGCGAGCAGCAGATGTTCGCACTCAAATTCTTCTCCCGTGTTGCTGCGCAGCTGTTTTTTGCCGGTGTCAACCTGCTCAATAAGCGTATTGAGCCTTACCTCGATCCCGTGTTCCCGATACCAATCCGGACTTTTGATTAAGATGTCCGCCTGCTTATCCTTGCCGGATAGAAATCCTTTTGAAAGAGGTGGGCGCTCGTATGGAACCACGCTATCAGCCGACACGATCGTTAGCTCTCCGGGCCTCAGGCCTTGACTTGCCAATTCCTTGGCTGCGTAACCTGCAACCATGCCGCCACCCAGAATGAGGTACTTTGTTTTCTGCATTCTGTTTCTTGTCCTTTTTCGACTGGCGTTTGTTTGACTACTTCCTGATTTATCTAAGATGCTCTTGCCTTGGCAATGAATCTTTGGATTCTTTTCTCGAGCGGAGTCGCGTGCCGCTCCTGAGTCAGGCGCACGTCGGCTCAATAGGGATCACATCAATCGTGACTTGTTCATGACGAACTGCTCAAGCGCGACGTCTGTTCCCAGGTCTTTGTCCCCGGGTTTTTAAGCCGAAATCGGGATTGAGTCGGCCACCCGCGGCCTCTCAGCTACTGGTGATGTGGTCGAGGTGGCAAGCGCGAGAATTGCTCCGGTAAACAGCAGGGTATCGGCAAAGTAGTTGATCCCCTCCACTTCGACGCCGACAGCTGGTTGGGATAACGCGCCGATCAACACGGGTCCATAGATGGCGAGGATCAGCAGCAAAAGCCAACCGCCAACACAACTTGCCACCACCCGCGTTCTTCTGTTCAGCAGAGCGCTTGCCCCGGTGATGAGAAGAGCTGCGCCGGTCACGTAGTCGATGAGCGGGCGACCAGGAGCCCAGGCCGGCATCTCTTTTAGGAGCGGAACTCCGGGAAGTCCCATGGGGTGCAGAAAGTGCTCGACGCCAAAGACGATTGCCGCGATCGCGATCAATATGCGTCCGACAGTCATCAGCGTGCTCTTTGTTGACCCGCGCCATCCGGGAATTGCAGTTGCAGCAAGAATCCAGCCGGCGCTGCCAAACGACGATTCGCGGAAAACGATCGTCAACAAAATTCTGTTGTGCGGATCGTGCAGCGCTCCGGGCAAATGAATCATTGCGACAAATGAAAACATCATGATGCCGAACAGCAGGCCGGACCAGCGCACGCCAATCCTGCTGGCGATGCTCAGGGATGCAGCGACCAACCCGCAGCCGACGAAATACACCCAAAACATGCGCCACGGCATGTATGCCGGCACAATGCCCTTGACGAATTGTGGAGCGAAGAGATGCAGTGCTCCGAAAACCGCCAGCGGGACAGCGACACACAAATTGCGTAATGCGACGATCTTCTCCAGGCCGCGAGCCTGGGCAATCTCGTTTTTAGCGGCCAGGACGGCAAGCAAGAAAACAACCAGGCCTGCGGAGCACATGGCGACCGCAATGCGAGAGATTCCAACGAAGATGGCGAGCACGGTTGAGTGCATACTGTCCTGGTTTGAATGAGTTTTAGATTCTATTACGAGAGAGGCGAGGAATACGCGGAAAGACGAGACGTTCACCTGAAATTGTCGCTAATGGACGACGGGTGGCCCGGCCTTTGGTCTCCTTGAAGGTGCCTACGAAACGGGTGCCCCGTTCTTGCGTAGTTTGCGAAGGGCGGGAGTCGGGAATGCAGCGCAAATTGTTGATCCAGGTTGCGTCGTAACCAATCCGGTAACGCATGCAGCATCGCTGCCCACCCTTGCAAAAAACGCAAGGATGGGGCACCCTCGGTTGGAATGGCGCACACGGAAAATCATGAGAGGTGGGCCACCCGCCGGCGGAGGCGATTCTTCGGGAGGGAGTGCAGATGCAGTCAGACCAGCTTGGCTACTGTACGATCGACCCGGACAGCACGATTCAATTCAGAGTCCGGTTCGGCCAGCCGCAGTTGATCCAGCGATCCTAGAGCTGGAATCGGTAGCTACGCAAAACAAAACGTGGCATAGTGGTTCCTGGTACTGCTCGGTGGTATGATCTTGCTCTGCTCTTATGCCGCTGGCAGGTTCCTCACTTCACCAGGGGAACGCGTAACCGAGGCGTCCACCCTGATGTCTGGTGGGCGATATGGCACGGAAACTCGGTCAAGGATCGATGAACGCGCTGTGCGGTGCTGATTTCAATCCCTGCGGTGCGCAATGGGGCTCTCCCTTGCAGGCTCATGGAAGTCGCGCCGGATTGCCCCATTCGGTTTCGAGGCCAGTGGCTTCAGGCCAACGCATACTCCGCCGACATTTCCGTGAGAAGGACAATCAAGGGTCCCATCTTGGACCAAATCACCGTCACCTACACACTTCCTACGGTCTTCAACGGCTACCTTGGTCTACAGACCGGCACGAGGATGGTGTTCCTGAGTGGCCAAGAAAATACACTTCGACTCGCAGACCCGTACTATCCGGACTCCCCGCAGTTCCAGACACCATGAACTCAGAAACTCCGTCGTTGGATCCTGCGGGCTTGGTGCTCGGGGAGATGCTGCGCGTCCTCGAATCACCCGAAGCATCTACCTCAGACAAATATCGGATTCTTCGGGATCAGATTATGCGACTTCCCGCTGACGGTAAGACGGTAGGCCGAGCCCTGAGGCGTGCATGTGACTTCCTCGCGGTGATGATCCTGAATTTGCTGAGAAGGTGCAGGGCGAACTGATCCGCTTTGGAGACTTGAGCGAACTATCCCACCATAGCCAACCTGTTGCTGGTTTAAGGCACCGCTACGTCAAAACGAGGTCGAGAGTGGCTCCTAGACGCGATAGAAGAAATCTCATAAGGCTCGGGCAAGCTGTTCCGGCGCTTCGACTCTCTCCTTTAGGGCGCCAGGATGATTCTGTGCGTAAGGCTGCAATCCCCAGGCCCTATGAGCAGTTCGTCAATGACCGATCGTTTCCAGATTGATTTGTTGAACATCGAACAAGCCTGGACGATCCAGATCGAACGATGGTCCTTCATGCTGTATCCGCGGTCTCTCAGATCTTGATCAATTGGAATCCGGCGCGGGAACCTCATCTTCTTGCCGCCGATATCGACCCCATTGACGAGCGTTTCCAAGTCGGGCGGATAGCCTTCAGAGCCTACCTTAATCTGGAACGCGCGGCGATCCGCCGCATCTTTGTAGCGGTCAAACCCGTCGCGCATCGCCCAGACCGCCTGTCGAAGCTGGCGTTCCTGTTCCCGCTTGATGATCACACACGCCAGCAGTACGCATCGCTCAGGTTGAAAAGAATGGGCGAAGAATCGAGCGCAGTTCAGGTGAACTGGTGTTAGTCATAGCACAGTTGGCGGGTGGCCCACCTTTTGTAGATGACTATCACGACTGAGGGTGCCCCATCCTTCGGTTTTTGCTAAGGGTGAGTATCACTGACGCCTCGTGCAAAATGATCGGTGTTCACTTGGTGGGCGAATTCCATTATCAGCTTTAAACATTGGTCTTCCAGGTTCGTGGCGTCGTAACCAATCCGGTAACGCATGCAGCATCGCTGCCCACCCTTGCAAAAAACGCAAGGATGGGGCACCCTCGGTTGGAACGGCGCCCACGGAAAATCATGAGAGGTGGGCCACCCGCCGGGGTTTATCGGAAAGGAGTCATCAATGAGCAGCGTCCAAATCGAGCAGAAGAGTTATGAGATGCCCCCGCGGGAGGGGATCAGCATCGCGCATTTTCTCACCGTCGCCGACGTCGAGCGATCGGCGCGCTACTACGAGAAAGTCTTCGGCGCTCGCATTCTGACTATGGGTGACGGAAACGCGCCTCCGTACCTTCAGCTTGCGAATATCTGGATGATTCTGAACGTTGGGGGCGGGCCGACCCCGGATAAGCCGACGGTAACGCTCAGCGTCCCAGACCCGAATCACATCAACAGCTTTATGAATTTCCGGGTTGCGGATATTCAAGCCTGCTACGAATTATGGAAAAGTCGCGGAGCCGAGTTCATCACGCCGCCGATACCCAAGTACGGCGAGATACGCTGCTACATCCGCGATCCCGACGGCTACATCATCGAAGTCGGACAGAGCACCGACCTAACCTACGGTTAATCAGTTAAAAGGGTGAAAAATTTGGTGGAGGCGGCGGGAGTCGAACCCGCGTCCGAAAATGTTACTGGTCAAGAGACTACATGCTTATTCGCGTTCATGCCCTTGGCATTACCCAAAGACGTTCGCGGCCGCCGCTCAGAACGGACAAGAAACGGATGCCGCTAGCCTGAAAGCTTAGCCTCCCGGCCCAGACGTAGCCGGAAAGAGCAGCCCGCTGTGTGACGTCCGCTCGCAGCCCACGGGCGAAGCTGCGGAAGACGGCAACTTAATTAATTAAGCTGCGTATGCCATCTGTTGATTGGCAATTATCATTTTGCCCACGATTACAGGTGCGAGCACCCTGGCATGCCTCTTGGCCGCAAGCATCTCCGTCGAAGCCGTGACGCCCCCAATTTGGGATGGACCATTCAAAGAACTGCTTCCCATCTTAGTAGATCAAGAAGGGAAGTCAATGTACCTAAAGAATTAGATGCGGATGGGGCGAGGCGGGACCCACATTCGGTATTCGACGTCCTCAGCGGTTGGCTAAAGTAGCGATATCGCCCAAGCCAAGCAGCTTTGTGTCGGCCGTGGCCAGGGTAAGACCGAGCACTTTGGCAGTGGCTGCCAGAAATCGATCTACGGGATCGCGGTGTTGAAGCGAAAGGTTCTCTGCTGTGACGGCTATCTCGTGGGTCAGGGGTGCTTCGCGAAATGGAGACGTGAGCGTCGCAATCCAGTCGAAAGTTGACTCTTGGATCGTGAGCCGTCCTTTTCGGTACAAAACCAACGCTTCCCACGTACTTACTGGCGATAGCCAGAGTTCGTTCTTAGGATCTTTCAAGTATCGCTTGAGGACGGGGCCAATGCGCTGCGGCTCTCGAAAGCTCCATAGCCATACATGAGTGTCCAGGAGAATTCTCAATCGCGGAGGACCTCCCAGTCTTCCGGATCCGTTGCAGGGGAGATTATGTCACCTATGATCTCCATTTTGCCTTTCATTGAGCCCATCCAATCGGCCACTGGCGGCACCGACGGGGGATTCACTTCCGCGATGGGTTTACCCCTGCGAGTCACCTGTATAGGACGTTTCGTTTTGTGCACCTCGTCGAGAATGGCGAGGCATTTTGCTTTAAATTCCGCAGCAGCGACTTGCTTCATGACCAGTTATGGTACCATGGTCATCTCAAGTGGTCAACTCTGCCCTTTACTCGCCCATCTCAATTCCCACTTCGCGGTGCCACTCTGAATCGTGTTTTGAGTGCAGCAGCCGGGCGCAGCGGTTCCAGCGCAGGATCGCGTCGTCGTTGCCGGTGGGGCGAATTCGTTCGGCTTCTTCGTAGTGGTGCATTGCGTCTTCGAGCAATACAGTTACAGTGTGGGCCGGACGGCCTGTGCGGAGCTGAGCCTTCGCGCGTCGCTCATGCAAGAGTCCGATATAGTAAAGCCGCTCGTAAGCGTCGGTGAGTTGCTGGAAGGCTTTCTCTGCATCGGCGTAGCGGTCAGAACCTTCGCCGGTAAATTGGTCAGTCAGCGCCAGCCCCAGAGTGCGCAGCGCAAGTTGATGACCCGATTGCACCGCCAGCACGTCTTCGCAGATCGATTCCGCTTCTTCGGCTTGATTCAGAAAGCGATAGACCTCGGCTTTGGAGAGAGCGGCATCAATGCCTTCAGGAGAGATTGTTTTCAATTTGAATTCCATACACCCTCCTCTGTGAAACTCCGTGCGACCTCTGTGGCCTCTGTGGTTAGCTTTTGGTTTCGGTGCCCGTTATTTTCCTAAACAGCCGCAGCACCGGATCATAAAACTCATCTACGACGCGTTCTTTGAGAGGAATAATGGCGTTGTCGGTGATGTGAATTTCCTCCGGGCAAACCTCGGTGCAGCATTTTGTGATGTTGCAAAGTCCTAGCCCGAGTTCGCTCTTAAGCAGCCCGACGCGTGAGAGCCCGTCCAACGGATGCATCTCCAGCCCTGCAACTCTCACGAAGAAACGCGGCCCCGCGAATTCATCGTGTTTATCGTGCTCGCGTAAAACGTGGCACACGTTCTGGCACAGGAAACACTCGATGCACTTGCGGAATTCCTGCACCCGGTCCACATCTTCCTGCATGATCCGCCAATCTGTACCTGGGCGCGGCTTAAACGCTGGGATCTTCCGGTTCACTTTGTAGTTCCAGGAAACGTCGGTGACCAGGTCTTTGATCACCGGGAAAGATTTCATGGGCAGGATCGTAATCGGTTTGTCGTGGGGCAGGGAATCCATACGGGTCTTGCAAGTCAGCCGTGGCCGGCCGTTTACTTCTGCGGAGCACGATCCGCACTTCCCAGCCTTGCAGTTCCAACGCACGGCGAGATCTGGCGCCTGGTGTTTTTGGACGTAATGCAGCGCGTCCAGCACCACCATCCCGGGCGTCAGCGGAATTTCGTAGTCGGCGGTTTTGCCGCTGTCGCGATCACCACGAAAAATTCTCAAGACCACGTTCGCCATTTAGGCTTTCGCTCCTTTTTCAGCTTCAATCAGCTTCTGCAGTTCCTGCGGAGGTTGTGCGGTGGTCCGCTGTTGCAAAATCATTTCACGGTCGTGACGCGAAATAATGTTGTTCTGTTTACCCCATGTGGGATCATAGTTCGGGAAATCTATCCGGCTGTGAGCGCCGCGGCTTTCTCTTCGTGCCAGCGCGCAACGGGTGACCGCCTCTGAAATCGTCAACATGGACTTCAAGTCAGCGCACAAATGCCATCCGGGATTGAACATCCGCGAACCCGGGACCGCAAATTCCTTCGCGCGCTCTTTAAAATGGCCGATATCCAACAGCGCCTGTTCGAGATCGCGCTCGATCCGAAAAATTCCCACCAGGTCTTGCATGGTTTCCTGCAGTTCGCCGTGCAACTCGTAGGGGCTTTCACCATCCTTACGTTCGAACGGAGCGAGCATCTCGCGCTCGCCTTCTTCGATCTGCGCCGCGTTCAGCGAAACAAAACTTTGCTTTTTCGCGTTCTCTGCCGCCGCAATTCCTGCCCGACGTCCAAACACCAATAAATCCGAAAGCGAATTTCCTCCCAGACGATTTGCCCCGTGTAATCCGGCCGCAACTTCGCCGGCCGCATACAATCCTGGAACAGTCGTAGCTGCGGTTTCCGCTTCCACTCGAACTCCGCCCATCATGTAATGACAGGTCGGGCCAACTTCCATCGGCCCCTTGGTGATATCTACATCCGCGAGTTCCAGAAACTGGTGATACATACTCGGAAGCTTGCGCTTTACGTACTCCGCAGGCTTGTGAGAAATATCGAGATACGCGCCGCCATGCTCAGTGCCGCGTCCTTCTTTTACTTCGGTGTAGATGGCGCGGGCCACCACGTCACGCGTCGAGAGTTCCATGCGCTTGGGATCGTACTTCTCCATGAAGCGCTCGCCATTTTTATTGCGCAAAATCCCGCCTTCGCCGCGCACCGCTTCGGTGACCAGCAATCCCTGCACGCCGGGCGGCCAAACCATGCCGGTGGGATGGAATTGAACAAACTCCATATCCATTAATTCTGCGCCGGCTTCGTATGCCAGCGCCATTCCGTCGCCGGTGTACTCCCATGAGTTCGAAGTAATCGGCCATGCTTTGCCGATTCCTCCGGTGGCGAGCACAATCGATTTCGCCTTGAACACAACGAAACGCCCGTTCTCGCGCCAGTAGCCGAATGCGCCGGACACGCGACCGTTATCCGTCAGCAGGCGCGTCACGGTGCATTCCATGTACACGTCAATGCCCATTTGCACCCCGCGGTCCTGCAAGGTGCGGATCATCTCCAAGCCGGTACGGTCACCAACGTGGCATAGGCGTTTGAAACTGTGACCGCCGAACGCACGCTGCAGGATGCGGCCATCGTCGGTACGGTCGAATAGCGCGCCCCACTGCTCGAGTTCGCGCACGCGATCAGGCGCTTCCTGCGCGTGGATTTGCGCCATCCGCCAGTTGTTAAGGAATTTTCCGCCGCGCATGGTGTCGCCGAAGTGGGTGCGCCAGTCGTCGGCCGCATCCACGTTGGCCATTGCCGCAGCAATTCCGCCTTCGGCCATGACGGTGTGCGCCTTGCCCAGAAGCGACTTGCAAACGATGCCAACATTGGCACCGTGAGCCAATGCCTCAACCGCCGCGCGCAGTCCCGCTCCGCCTGCGCCGATGATAAGGACGTCATGCTCGTGAGTTTCGAATTTGCCGTTCACCGGATCGGTCACAGGATTCGCAGGTCTCTGATGGCACCACTGGCAACCAGGCGCACATAAAAATCAGCAAGCCCGACTGAGAAGAGGCTCATCCAGGCAAACAGCATATGGTGTTCGTTCAGGAAGCTAAGATTTTTCCAACTGGAATGACGCACGCCGCCGAACTTCACGCAGGAAAAACAATCAACTTTGCCGCCAAACAGATGCCGCACGGAATGACAGGAAAAAAAATACAACGATAGCAGAATCACATTCACCAGCAGCACCAGCGTACCTACGCCAATTCCGAATCCGCTGGGGAAAAAGAAAGCGCTGATTGCGTCGTGCCAGAGAAATGCCAGAAAAATGACTGCGACATACATGAAATAGCGATGAATATTTTGCAGGATGAAGGGGAAGCGGGTTTCGCCGGTGTAGTTGCGCTTCCGCTCCGGAACCGCGCAGCCCGCAGGATCCAAAAAGAATGCCCGGTAATAGGCTTTGCGATAGTAGTAGCAAGTGGCGCGAAATCCCAGTGGCCCGCCAAGAATCAATAGCGCCGGAGAATAAGGCCAGTAGCGATGGTGCACATCAATCAGCGGAGAATAAAAAGGAGAGAGATAAGGCGCGGCCCAGAAGAATGCGCCCTCAAACGCCCGCCAGGTCGCATAAACCGAGAAGCCGCCCAGCACTACCACAACAGGAATGATCTGCGTCCACCAGGAACCCGAACTGGCTGCCTGATACGCGGTTTGCGAAGCAGAGGCCATGATCCATCCGATCCTGAAAAATATTTATTTCGAGTACTCAGCCGAATCGCGAACCGAGAATTATAGTGCGATTCGAGAAATCTGGGTGCGAGATTTTATTGCGCCTGCAAATGGCTTGGCCGCGCCGGTTATTGCTTATGGTTTTGGTCTCCGGCCCCGTGCATGGCTCCGTCGATTGGACATAACGTCGGTGGCAAACTATTGTCGACGCGATGAGTCACCGGCTTCAAAGTCTTTAGGTACGCAAATATTGCGGCCAGATCTTGGTCCGTCAGGTTGCGTAGAGTTACCCACGGCATAGCATCGCTCAATTCGCGTGCCCCTATATTGCCCGTTCGCATCGCCTGAATGAATAAGGCCTCGTCATAGTAAGGAATGCCCGATGGATCAGGGGTGAGGTTTGCGCTGGCCACTTTTCCTGAAGGGAATGAAATGATCTGTCCACCGCTAAATTCCATTCCTGGAATTGGATTGTGGTGATTGTCGACTGGGGTATGGCAATCCGCGCAGCCAATCAGGTTCACCAGAAAAGACCCTCGTTTTACAGGATCGGACAAGTCCGGCTGCGACACCGGTGCCGTAATCGGTTGAGGCGCATTGCGGATGAAATATTTCACTGGGAAAATAATGTCGGTTTTCGCCAACTGATTTCGCACCGGAGGCAGCGAGCGCAAGTAGACCACCACTGAGGCAAGATCTTCGTCTGGCATAGTTCGGTAATGCCCGTAAGGCATGATGGGGAAAAGGGTGCGACCGTCGTGACCAATACCCTCACGAATTGCCCGGGCCAATGCATCGTCGCTCCAGGTGCCCGCACCGGTTTCTTGGTCCGGCGTCAGATTTGGTGCGATTATTCTGCCGGGAAGATCGGTGTATGGCAGTTGCTGGCCGCCGCCCTTCATCCCTGCAGGGATTGGTTCGTCTCGCTTGCTCAAATCGTGGGGCGAATGACAGTACAAGCAGCCCATCGAGTCCGCAATGTACTTGCCTCGCTCGATCCGCGCGGGGGTGCTTGTAAATGTCTGTCTCGTGAGATCGCGTTTGCGTGGGCCGATGAAAGTACGCAAGCCGAAAACTTGCACCGCTGCTGCGGCAACTACAACGATCAAAACTCCTAGAACAAGGAGTGCAATCTTTACCCCTTTTCGCACTGTTGCGGTCGCCTCCGGGTGAGATTGAGAAGGGAAAATTTAGCAGCTTGGAAGTGAAAGTCAAGTCCATATTGACAATGTATTCAGAGAAGCACGTTTCTGATTCGCAAAAACGCCGCATTGCTGCCCTCCTACCGCTCCGTTATGATCTAGGCATGAGTTTTCCGGACACCGTCGTTTTATTCGTTCTGGCTTTGCTGCTCTTCGGGCCAAAGAAACTGCCGCAAATAGCTCGTCAGGTGGGAAAGGCCTTGGGCGAGTTCAAACGTGCATCGAACGAATTTAAAGCGCAGATTGAATCCGAAATTTCACAGCTGGAGTTCGAAGAGAAGAAGAAGGAGCAGGAACAAAGTTTGCCTAAGATCGAGCCCATCTCAGGATCGATTCCGTCATCGCGGTTCACTTCGCCGGAGAAGCAAGCCGACTCCGACTCATCTTCGCCTGACATAAATTCGCCCGCCCAAAGCAGCCATGCCTGACACCGTCGCCGAAATTGAACCACAGGAATCCGAACGCGAGCCTATGAGTTCCATGAGTTTCCTTGAGCATCTCGAGGAACTTCGGACGCGCATCTTCCACTCATTGGCTGCTGTTGCGGTTGGAATGGGCGTTTGTTGGTGGTTTCACCAGACGTTGTTCGCATACATGCAGAAACCCATCATGGATGTCCTGCGACAGAATGGGCTTCCACAAAAGTTGGTCTATCTCACCCCGGCTGAACCCTTCAACCTTTACTTGAAAGTTTCCGCGCTGGCTGGCTTATTTCTTACATCTCCCTATGTGCTGTACCAGGTCTGGCTGTTTATCTCCCCAGGCTTATACCGGAAGGAAAAGAAATATGCCATACCTTTCATGATCTCCACGATCTTCCTGTTCGCGGCGGGGGGATATTTTGGCTATCGCATGGTGTACCCAGCGGCGCTGAAATTTCTGATCGGCATCGGCAACCAGTTCACGCCGATGATCACCATCCACGAGTACACCGATCTTTTTCTAACGGTGATCCTCGGCCTGGGTCTGGTGTTTGAAATGCCGATCCTGATCTTCTTTCTAGCACTTATGGGAGTGGTCAGCGCGGGATGGATGTGGCGCAACATTCGTTACGGCATTCTGGTGATCTTCATCGTCGCTGGCGCCCTGGCGCCAACCCCCGATATCAGCAGCATGGTTGTCTTTGCCGCGCCGATGGTCGGCTTGTATCTCTTGAGTATCGGCGTCGCATATATGGTTCACCCCACCCAGCGGGAGGCGCGCGCAGCTCGAAAAAAGGCATGAAGACCTGGAAATTGTTGTTTCTGATATTCGTTCTATCGCTGTTCGCTTGCTCTAAGGGGAAGAATGCTGCGGCTTCTAGCTCTAGCGCGGCGCCTGCTCAGCCCGTTGAATCATCCGATTTGCCACCCGACCCTAGCCCGCCTCCGTCCTTCAACGCTAACCGAGCCATGCTATATGTGAAGGAAATAGTGGCCTACGGACCGCGCCCCATCGGCAGTGCGAACCACAAGAAAGTTGAGAACTATATTCTGGCGCACCTAAAGGGCGACGACGTGGAACAAGATTCATTTGATATTCATCCCAGCGAAGGATCTTTTCCCGTTCGCAACATCGTTGCCAAATTTCCAGGCACGCGGGACGGCATTATTGTGATCGCCAGCCACTATGACACTAATTGGCCGTTGCGCAACACGTCATACATCGGCGCCAACGATGGCGCGTCTTCCAGTGCGCTTCTGCTTGAAATTGCCAATCAGCTGCGCGGCAAGAAACTCGAAGGCTATAGCATCTGGCTGCTTTGGGACGACGCCGAGGAATCGATGAAGCTGCCCTGGGATGATCCTGAATCGCTTTACGGGGTTCGTCATCTGGCGGAGAAATGGCAGAGTGACGGAACGCTAAAAAAAGTCAAAGCCTTCATTCTTGAAGACATGATCGGCGACGCGGACTTGAACATCGAGCACGATGCAAATTCGACGCCATGGCTCGAAGACATGATTCTGAAAGCCGCGACACAACTGGGCTATCAATCTCATTTGTTTGCCAGGACGATGGCCGTAACTGATGATCACATGCCGTTTGTTCAGCGCGGCGTGCCGTCGGCAGATTTGATTGATTTTGATTATGGCTACAACGACGTCTTCCATCACACCACCGACGACACTATCGACAAACTTAGCCCTAAAAGCTTGGAGATCGTCGGCACCGTGACCTTAGCGACAATCCATCTGGTCAACCAGAGATAGAGTCAGCCAGAACGGGAAGGGCACGGCTTATAGCCCGTGCCGTCTGAGTTTGGGCAGAGTCGGCTTTAGCCCCTGAGGCACAAGCCCCAAACCGGCTCGACTCCACGAGAAGTACGGGTTTCGTCTATGCCGCCTTTCGCTTTTCCGCAATTTAATTTCTAATCCCTATAGCGTTTACTCATGAGCGAAACCCTGGCCTGGATTCTCTTTAATGTATTCGTCGCCGCCATGCTGGTACTCGACCTTGGCATTATCAACCGCCACGCGAAGACGCCCAGCCTGCGCCAGGCGCTGGTCTGGAGCGGCATATGGATCGCCCTTGCCGCTGCCTTTGCTGCGATTCTGTATGTCACCCAAGGCCGCACTCCGGCGCTCGAATTTTCCACCGGCTATGTGATCGAGCTCTCGCTCAGCGCAGACAATCTTTTTATTTTTCTTCTCATCTTCCGCTATTTCCGTCTGCCGGACGATCAACAACATCGGGTGCTGTTCTGGGGAATCGTCGGCGCCATCGTTATGCGCGCGGCTTTCATCTTTGCCGGCGTAGGCCTGATTCGCAGGTTTCACTGGATTATTTACGGCTTTGGACTCCTGCTCGTCTATAGCGGCATCCGGCTACTCTTTCAGCGTGGCGGCGAAGTTCACCCGGAAAAGAATCCGTTGCTGCGCCTGGTACGAAAGTTCATGCCGGTGACCCCGGATTACGTGGGCGGCAAATTCTTTGTGCGCGGCGAGCAACTGTGTGCGACGCCGTTGCTGCTGGTACTTCTCGTCATTGAAACCACGGACGTAATTTTCACCGTCGATTCCATTCCCGCAGTTCTCTCGATCACTTTGAATACCTTCATCGTCTATACCTCCAACATCTTCGCCATACTCGGCTTGCGCTCGCTGTTCTTCACTCTGGCTGGATTAATGGAGGTGTTCGAGTATCTGCACTATGGAATCTCCAGCGTACTGGTGTTTGTTGGGGCAAAGATGCTGCTTTCGCACTATTACCCGATTCGCACTGACATATCGCTGGCTGTGATTGGAGGTATTTTGTTGGTCACAATCGTTGCGTCAGCGCTCCATCGAGACGACCCCAAGCCACAATAACCTTGCAATCTATTGACTTGAATTTGACAAGCAGAGTGTTTGCAGGGTCGTAGTCTTAAGCGGAGAGGAATCGTTATGCAATTCTCTAAGATTCCGAGGACTCTTTCAGTCTGCTTGTTGGCCGCTTTTGTAATTACAACTATCGGTTGTAGCTCGATGAACTCGATGTCGAATCGGGTTCTTCAGTCGATGGTGATAAGCCCGGCTAACGCTAACGCGCAAACCTCCCCCAGTGGGCAGGTGCAATTCAGCGCCATGGGTACGTTCAGTAAGGCGCCTTCTCCCGCGCCCGTGCCTTTTGTTGCCCCGTACTCAGGCAGTTGGGCGACTTCCGATCTCAGCGTCGCGACGATCGATCAGACGGGACTTGCCCAGTGTGTACCTGGGGCGGCGGGAACGGTTACGATCACCGCGATCGCCTCAAGCAACGCCGGCATGGGGACTCAGAATATGTCAACCGCTGTATCCGGAACGGCAAAATTGACATGCCCTTAAAAGCTGCGCGGTGTTGAAACTCAGTCGAACCTGATCTTTTCTCCGCCAACCACTGAGTGCTTCCTGAACTTCACGTCATTATGGTCGGGATAGTCTGTCCGGTAGTGCGCGCCCCGGCTTTCCTCGCGCGCAAGTGCCGATCGCGCTACCAGCGTTCCGACTATTTGAAGATTGCGCCCTTCAAATTCCCGCCGGCTGTGTGGCCGTGAGACTTTCTCGCCAATTTCCTCTAACCGCTTAATAGCTTCTTTCAATGTGGCGCCGGTGCGCACGATTCCGACGTTCTTCCACATGAACTCTTGAAGTTCGCTGATCGATGCGTCAACTGGAACGCTCACCGGCCCGTTCGAATACGCAGCAGGTGGAAGCGTGGAGGCACGTTTCGACGGCGCTTTCAGTTCGTCACGCATCTTTTTCCCGGCGCGGGCGCCGAACACCAACCCCTCGAGCAGGGAATTGCTGGCCAAGCGATTTGCACCGTGAACTCCGGTGCCTGCGGCTTCTCCAGCGGCATAAAGCCCTGGCAAGGTAGCCCGGCCTTCGAGATCAGTGCGGACTCCGCCCATCGCGTAATGCGCCGCTGGACGAATCGGAACAAATTCGCTGGTGATGTCAATGTTGTACTGCATGCAGGTGGCGTAAATTCTCGGAAAGCGCTTGCGAATATGAGTTTCCTCGAGATGCGTCATGTCGAGGTAAACCACTGGGTCCTTCGCCCGCACTCGTTCAAGTTCGTGCATGATGGCGCGCGCCACCACGTCTCGCGGAGCCAGTTCGCCCATGGGATGGTACTTACCCATGAAGCGCATCATTTCCATGTTGCGGAGATATGCACCCTCGCCGCGCAAGGCCTCCGATAGGAGAAAACGCGGCGCCTTCTTCAAGTAAAGCGCTGTCGGATGAAACTGAATAAACTCCAAATCCGTAACTTCTGCGCCAGCACGGTAGGCCATTGCCACGCCATCACCGGTTGCTACGCTGGGATTCGTTGTGTTGACGTAAAGCTGGCCCATCCCCCCAGTGGCGAGTAGCACCGCGGAAGCATGGATCGTGCTGTGAACTCCATGCTCGTCGATGACTTTGATTCCGCAAACGCGGCCATCTTCTAAAACCAGATCGGTAGAGAACTCAAATTCGCGGACCGAAATTTCAGGAAGCGACTTTGCCTTAGCATAGAGGGCTCGCTGAATTTCGCGTCCAGTAGAATCGCCATGGGCGTGCAGAATCCGGTTGCGGCTGTGCGCACCCTCACGGCCGAAAGTCAGCTTGGTGCCTTCGCGGTCGAACTGCGTTCCCCAGGCGATCAACTCTTCAATTCTCTCGGGAGCGTCCTCAACCAAAACTTTCGCCGCTTCTGGATTGCACAAACCATCGCCGGCGCTAAGTGTGTCCTGCAAGTGTAGGCTGATCTCATCTTCGTCGCTGAGCGCTGCCGCGATTCCACCCTGCGCATATTGCGTGCTGGAATCCGCAATCTCGCGCTTCACTAGCACCGTGACTTTGCCGGCAGCAGCCAGTTCAACCGCCGCGCGTAGCCCGGCGATTCCGGCGCCAATGACCAGAAAATCAGTATCTGGTGAAGCGGCTGGCATGACGAAATGGTATACCTGAAACCCGCGCCATTCTACAAGCGACACTCCACACGCGGGAGCGCCATGCGAAGCACACGTGGGGACGGCCGCCCTCGGCTGTCCAGTCGAGCATGGCTCGCCAAAGTTGATTTACCTGACGGCTGATGGCTGATGGCTCTCAGCTTGTTATCATGTTCGAAATGCTCCGCATCCCAGTCACCACTGCATCACGCAACTATGAAGCTGTGATTGCGCACGGCCTGCTCTCCCGTGCCGGAGAAATCGTGCGTAATTTGCTAAGCGCGACCTCACCGGTGTTCGTCATCACCGTCGCTCCCGTTCGCCGCCGTTGGGGCAAGGTGTTGGTGAAGTCTCTTACCGCAGCCGGCTTCACGCCCAAGTTCGTCGAAATGAGTGATGGGGAGCGTTTCAAGCGCCTTGTGAGCGTTGAGAAGCTCGCCGATGATCTGGTGAAACTCGGCGCTGATCGCAAGGCAATCGTGATTGCATTCGGCGGCGGCGTAGTCGGCGATGTAGGCGGTATGCTGGCTTCGGTTTACATGCGCGGCGTTCAACTCGTCCAAATTCCCACTACCGTCCAAGCGCAGCTCGATGCCGCCATAGGCGGCAAAACAGGAGTAAACCTGAAATCTGGAAAAAACCTGCTGGGCACCTTTTACCAGCCCGCAGTGGTGATCATCGATCCCGATACGCTTTCGACTTTGCCTGAACGCGAATTCCGCGCCGGAATGTACGAAGCCCTCAAATGCGGAGTCATTGGCAACCCGGAATTGTTTGCGCGGCTCGGACAGTGTTCAATCAAGTCTTTGCGCAAAGATCGGGAGCTGCTCACTTGGGCGATTACGGAATCGGTCAGGCTCAAAGCGGAGGTCGTATCAGCTGATGAAAAAGAAGGCGGCGTCCGACGCGTTCTGAACTTTGGGCACACACTCGGCCATGCCCTCGAAGCCGCAACCTCTTACCGCCAATTTTTACACGGCGAAGCAGTGGCTTGGGGCATGATTGCTGCGGCCAACATTGCGGAAGCGATGGGCTTTTCAGGGAACGGAATTTTTGAAGTCGTTCGCGATGCCAGCCTCGCATGGGGACGGTTGCCGAATGTTAACCTGACCGCCGCGAAAGCCATCTCGCTGATCCGCTCCGACAAGAAAACCGAATCCGGCGTACTGAATTTTGTGCTTCCCAAAGCAATCGGCAAAGTAGAAGTTGTCAGTGGCGTGCCCGAGACTGCTATCGCGTCCGCGTTGGCGGAGATCCGGCGGCTTTCGCGTGAATAGGAAAGGAACGGCAAAGGTTGAGGTCGAGGGAGAAACAACTCCAGTTCGCGGCGCTACGCCAGCAGGTGCTTCCGACCGCGATTCTGCCGCGCGCGCGGTGCGCGAAATGTTCACCGCCATCGCGCCGCGTTATGATCTGCTCAATCATCTCCTTTCTGCCAATGTCGACAAGCTGTGGTGGAGGCGCACCGCGCGAAGTTTCGCCAACGTCCTTGCGCAGCCTCAGGTCAAGGTACTCGATCTCTGCTGCGGCACGGGCGACATGGCATTGGCATTGCGGCGGCAAGCTACCCACGCCGAGATTACCGGTGCCGACTTTTCTCATCCCATGCTGGTGCTGGCGTCGAAGAAGAACTCTCAACCGCGTCCCATCAAGTGGATCGAAGCCGACGCTCTGCAACTTCCATTTCCTGATCAGAGCTTCGACTTGGTCACCTCTGCTTTCGGCTTCCGCAATCTGGCTGATTACGACGCTGGTCTCCGCGAGATCTTCCGCGTACTGCGGCCCGGAGGTGAATGCGGCATCTTGGAATTCAGCGAGCCGCAAGGGATGATGGGCAAGATCTACGATGTCTACTTCAAAACAATTTTGCCGCGGATCGGCAAGCTGATCTCGGGTAACAGTGGCGCTTATTCGTATCTTCCCGCTTCGGTCGAGCGATTTCCGCAGCCGCCGGAAATACTCTCTCGCATGAAGGTCGCTCGCTTCCGAGGTCCTTCATGGACTCCTTACACCTTTGGAATCGCTGGATTATTTCGAGGAAAACGTTAGGTTTTCGTCGCGGGCGCGGCTTGGGCTTTGGCTTCCTCTTGCCGGAAGCACTCCGCAAACGCATCGCCAATGGAAAAGCGAAGAATTGTCCCATACTCACTACCCAAAAATTCTTCCAGCCGCGTGGTGTCCATTACCGTGTCCGAGGTCATATATGGAGCCACATCTGGAGGGATGGTCGAGAGGTTGATCTTCCACAGAATTCGCAGCACCAGCGCGAATAATTTCTCAGTTGGCACGCGCACTAGTTTGGCATTGGCAAGACGAACGCACTGTTCGTAGGTCAGCGGTCCGCCACGCCCCGCCACGTTCAGGATAGTGAGACGCCGTCCCTCGGGTTCGTTTTTCTTCAGTATGAACGTGACCAACCGGGCGACGTCATCGATGTGTACGAACTGAATGCGATTCTGCAAATATTTATCGCCCGAAGGTAACATGCAGGGAAGCCGCTTATACTCTGCCCGCATGCGCGCCGCTCGCTTGCTGGCGCCGCCAGGAATGCCGCGGAATGCTTCCATGAAGTAATTGTCAATACTCGCACCGGCGAAAATGTGGGGACGCAAAATGTAAACGCTGCAGCCGCGCAGCGCGGGCGCGCGTTGCTGCACCACCCGGTCGGCTTCCATCTTGTGGATTCCATACGCGTAGGTATGGGCCGCTAAAGGAGCTTCTTCAGTCGCCGGAATGGAGAGACTCGGGCCATAAGCAGAAACGCTGCTCATAAAAATAAATTTCTCGACCATCGGCCACTCCCGATTGGCCTCGGTGACGGCCTCCATTACTCGCGCCGTCCCAGCTACATTCACTTGCCACATGCGGTCGCGATCCAGAATTCCGGTGCGCACCGCGTCCATGACAAACGCGAGATGCACAACCGCGACCGGTCGCACCTCCTGCAATAGGTGAATCATCTCCAGGCAAGATGATTCCAGGGCTAAATCCATCTGCACGAACTGCAAAGGAAAGTCAGTTTCAGGAGGACGAAAATCGACCCCAATGACCCGGAATCCGGAAAGCATGGGCAGCAGTCGCCGGCCCAGATTTCCGGAAATTCCCGTCACCAGGATTGACGGAGGCGCGTCCGCCATTATTTCTTTCCAGGGGGTGGCGTTGTGCCTTGCGTCGGCGGAGCTTCGCCTGGGTTGCGCAGCGAAGGCGCTGCCGGAGCAGAAAAATAGCTGTTGTCGAAAGTCGTCTTCGCAGAGTTTTGCAGCGAGTCAAAGGCGTTCTTCATGTTTTGTCCCTGCAGAGCGCGCGCGATTTCGTCATGCACACTTGCCAGCGGCAGATCTTTGATCTCCGTTACCTTGTAAATCCTGTAGCCGGTAGCGTCGGTGAACACCTGCGAGACCTCGCCTGCCTTCAGATCGAAAATGCCAGCGTCGCTTGGCGGAATGCTGGTCTTGCGCATATTTTCCACTTTGACATTTGTAGCTTTGGTCTTGTTCCCCGCGAAATCGTTGGCCTCCTGCTGGAGCTTGGTCGGGTCTTCACCTGCCGCGGCGCGGGCACGCAACTTGTCGGCTTCGTCTTTCATTTCAGCTTCAGGTACATCACTCCCCTTTGCAGGGTTGAGCTCATTCGGCTGATTCGCAGTCGCGCCTTGTTTCTGCTTGGGAATAAAAATTCGATCGAAGCTGATGGTCTTGTAATCGCTGGCGTGCTGCTGATAGTAGTCACTGATCTGGCTGTCAGGCACGTTCGCCGCATCACGCTGCATTTTGTCCCCAGCTTGGCGCGCGAGAAGTTGCAACCGCGCAATGTACATTTGCTCGTCGAACTCGGGGGTCTTATCAAGCCCCATTTCATGGGCCTTCTCGGCGAGCTGCAGAATGGTTACATAACGAGTCGCGAAGGGCTTCCGGTTCGCTGGGGGCATGTTGGGCTGCACCGCATTTACCAGTTTTTCGAAATCAGCGCGCGTGACTACAGTGCTGCAATCGACCGGAGTAGCGTTGCTGTTCGGCGGTCGTTCGCAAAGCCCCTGTATGGTAATTACCGGCGCGTCGGGCGCAACATTCGATCCCGGAATTAGTTCGTTTGACTCAGACGGGCGGGGTTTAAGGGTCGGAGCCGGTTTGGTAGTCTGGCCTATGGCTGTGGTCGCCAGCATTAGACAGACGGCTCCGTGCAGAATACTTTTCAAAGGATACCTCCGGAAAATTTGCAAGGGTAATAGAGAATCCTAGCACAGGCCCGAGTAGATCAACTTGCCTCTGATCACTTGGCGGAACTCCGCCGCACAGCGATAATTCCTATATGTCAGGTGTCCCAGCCACGTTCGCTTCCGAGTCGATGCGGGCAGAGAAGCGCAAAGCTGCGGGCAATTCGCTGTTGGCCGCTCTGGGTATTACCGGGCTGAAGATTTTCGTGGGGATCAGCACCGGCAGCCTGGGAATTTTGTCGGAAGCCGCGCATTCTGCCCTGGATCTGGTGGCGGCCACCATAACGCTTTTTTCCGTGCGAGTTTCTGACAAACCCGCCGATGCCGATCACCAATATGGGCACGGAAAGGTCGAGAACTTTTCGGCATTCATCGAAACCGGCCTGCTGCTTGTAACTTGCGTGGTGATTATTTACGAGGCGGTCAAACGTCTGTTCTTCCACCACGTGGAGATCGAGCCCAGCATAGCGGCATTCCTGACTTTATTTTTTTCCATGGCCGTTGACTTCTGGCGCTCCCGGGCTTTGGGAACAATTGCCGCCAAATACGACAGTCAGGCACTACAAGCGGATGCTCTTCATTTTTCCACTGATATCTGGTCCAGTGGCGTGGTCGCGCTCGGTCTGGCGTTGGTGGGGATTGGTCGCCGCACTCATACCCAATGGTTAATCTCGGCCGATCCGGTGGCGGCGCTGATTGTGGCCGGTATTATCGTGCTTGTAAGCACAAGGCTGGCACGCCGCACGATCGACGCGCTGCTCGATGCCGCCCCGGTCGGGGCCCGCAGCAAGATCATAAAGGCGCTACAGAGCGTTGAGGGTCTTCTTGAAGTGGATCGAGTGCGCATCCGGCGCGCCGGCAATCGTTACTTTGCCGATGTGTCCATCGGTCTGGCGCGCAACGTTACTTTCCAGCGATCAGGCCAGGTCGCGGACGAGGTCACCACTGCCGTGCACCGGTTGCTGCCGAACGCGGATGTGGTCGTCCATCCTATTCCGCGAGCGGCTTCGGCGGAGAATATTTTTGACCGTGTGCGCGCCGTTGCTACCCGCCACAATATGAACGTCCACGACGTCAGCGTTCAGGATTTGCATGGTCGGCTGCACGTAGAACAGCATCTTGAGATGGACGAAAAGTTACCGCTCAAACAGGCGCATGACCAAGTTAGCAGGATGGAATCAGAGATTCGGCAGGAAATTCCGGAAATTGCTTCGATCCTTACCCACATTGAAAGCGAGCCAGCGACCATCGAACCAGGTGAGCAGATCGGACGCGATGCGCATCTGGAGGGACGATTAAAGGCGGTCTCGGAGGAATTTTCCGACATTCTCGATACTCATGACATCGAGGTGAAGCGCGTGAATGGCCGAGTGTACATCTCCTGCCACTGCACCTTTCCCGACGAGATGCCGCTTTCGCGCGTGCATGATGTTTCCACCGCGCTCGAGGCGCGATTCAAGCAGGAAGATCCAGAACTTTTCCGGGTATTAATTCACCCCGAACCAAGCACTGACAATCGGAGATGAACCATGCAAGCGACAGCAAAGTGGTCACGTCAACTGCAGTTCACCGGAACCGGCAACGGCGGGCATTCCGTCCTCATGGATGGAGAAAATAAGGCCGGCAACAGCCCCATGGAACTGGTGCTGATCGCGCTGTGCGGGTGCACTGCCTATGACGTCGTCAGCATTTTGCAAAAGAAGCGCGAGCCCTTTACCGGGGTTGAGGTAAGCGCTCAGGCCGAAAAGGCGACTGATCCGCCGCGGGTGTTCACCGACATCAAACTTGTATACCGGGTTGCTGGAAACGTAGCGCGCAAAGCAGTAGAGGACGCCGTCCGTCTATCGGAAGAAAAATACTGTTCCGTTGCCGCAATGCTGAACAAGACCGCGAATATCAGCTACGAAATTCATTTGGATAAAGAGTAAGAATGGCGCAAAGCGTCGAAGCATCTCCCTTACGGGGGTCGAAAGCCTTCCAATCATCATCTGACAGTCGCAATTCATTGCGAGGGTTTTTGTATATTGGTGCGGCTACGTTCTTCTGGGGCTTCTCCGCCACCCTGGGTCGCGCGGCCTTCACCGGGAGATTGCTGCCGAACCTAGGAATTCGCGGGATCGACCCCGTAATCCTTTCGCAATGCCGGACCGGATTTTCGTTTTGTGCGTTTGCGCTGTGGTTGATTGCACGGCGCGGCATCGGTGCACTGCGTGTGCCCAGGCGAGACCTCGCCAAACTCGCCTTGCTGGGATTGGCTGGCCTCGCGGTCTCAAATTATTTCTACTACCTCGCCATTCAAAGGACGAACGTAGCGACCGCGATTATCGTTCAATACACCGCGCCGGTGTGGGTGCTGCTTTACATGGTAGCCCGCGGAGCTGAGCGCCTGACCGCATCAAAAATGGGAACGGTCTTGCTCGCAATCTGCGGCATCGCGTTGGTGATTGGACTGTTTCGACGGGGAGGAATTCAACTGGATGCCATTGGCGTCGGAGCCGCATTGGTGGCATCATTTTCTTTTGCATACTACAACGTTGCCGGACACTACCTGCTCGAACACTGCGACCGGTGGGTCGTGCTGCTTTATGCGACGCTTGCAGCGTCGCTGTTCTGGATCATCGTTAATCCACCTAACAAAATTATCGCGGCCCACTATTCAGGTAGTGCGTGGCTGTTTCTGGCGGTGTTTTCTTTCCTGTCCATGCTGCTGCCGTTCACTCTGTACTTCGCGGGGCTTAAGCTCCTTGTCCCGACCAAGGCGATCATTGCCAGCTGTCTGGAACCGGTTTTTGCCATCGTCATCGCGGCCATTGCTTTGAAGGAAGCCGTCGGACTCGTGCAGGCGATTGGGATTGTTATGGTCCTGGGCGCGATTGTACTGGCGCAAAGGTCTGGCGTAGATCCGCGTCCCATGACTGGCCCAGTTGACTGACCTTTCCCGTTGTTCACCGATTATTTACAACAAGTCCACGCTTAAACACTTTGGTTATCTCGCGCCGAAAGGTAACTTTCGACTAGCCTGATCTCCGGAGCGGAATGTATGAAAGTGACAGGTTCTCGAAGCGCTGCTGTCGTTCTGTTTGCGATTGTCTCGGTGGCTCCATGCTTTGCTCATCACATGGCGGTTGTGGTTTCAAAGCAAAATGGCGTTACTGCTTTATCTTCAGCCCAACTCAGCCGGATGTTTCTGGCGGAAACAAAGAAATGGCCTGATGGCCGAAACATTCAGCTCGTATTGCATCGGGCATCAAACGGCGAAGCGCTAACCCTTCAGCACTTGAACAAAATGTCGGCCCAACAATGGCACAATTGGGTAGCGGAGCACAAAGACTCTCTGATCCTTGTTGATTCTGATGAAGACGTCTTGAAATATGTGCAGAACGCTCCGGCTGCTGTGGGCTTGGTCGATGTTCGTTCGGTAAACGATCACGTTAATATCATTCGCGTGGACGGCAAAGTTCCCATGGAAGAAGGATATTTGCCTCACTAGCAAGTGGTCAGCTGGCAGTCGGCATTTTGCGCCGCATCAACCCGAAATAGCGTTGCGCTTGGGCAACGTCCTTGTGAATCTGTTGTCGCAGCTCTTCCACTGTGTCGAACTTTATTTCGTCCCGCACGCGCGACAAGAACGAAATCTCGATTTCAGTCTCAGCAGTAATATCGATCGGATGAAAGTTCAGTAAGTGGCTTTCTATGGCAAAAGAATCGTTGCCAAAAGTCGGCCGGTTCCCAACGTTGGTGACCGAATCGAAGCATTCTCCGCCGACCCGGGTCTGCGTGACGTACACGCCATCGCGCGGCGCCAATTCTTCATAACCACTTAAGTTGATTGTAGGCACCGTGTACTTCGAACCGTAGCCACGACCTCGTTCCGCGGTTGATTGGATGCTGAATGGGCGTCCCAGCAAAAATCGCGCACGGCGAATGTCGCCCGCCTGAACCAGTTCGCGGATCCGAGTGCTCGACACGGTTTCGCCGCGCAGCCGCAGCTCCGGATATTGAATTACCTCGAAACCACACTCCGGGCCCAGCGTTCTAAGCAAAGTCACGTCGCCTGCCGCCTTGTGCCCGAACCGGAAGTTATAGCCTTCATGGACCTGGATAGCGTGCAGTCGATCGCAGAGGATCGCTTTCACAAACTCACTCGGGCTCATCAGCGACAGATCGCGGGTGAATGGAATGAGAACGAGAGCGTCAATTCCAGTGTTCCCGAGCAGGCGAATCTTTTCGAGGATAGGCGTCAACAGCTTCAGTTTGGCGTCCGGCCGGAGCATCCGCATGGGATGTGGCTCGAAGCTCACGGCAACTGACCTGGCATGTTTTTGCTTTGATCTGCTCACAAGTTCATCGAGCACTCGCAGATGCGCCCGATGTACGCCGTCAAAATTCCCCACGCTGACCAGGGACGGCCCAAAGTCAGGCGGAATGTCATCGAGTTTGTAAAAAATCTCCATGCCTTATTTGGTATTTCTCTGCGCTCTTTGCGGAGGTTCTCTGCGAACTCTGCGGTTAAAAGCCTCTCTTCTAAATCTCAAACTCTAACTTCATCCCGTCGTACGAAAGCTTCACATTATCCGGCAGATTCGCATTCGTTTCTTCATGCGGCAAGTCGTGACAGATGTGAGTGAAGAACGCGCGCCGCGGTTTCAGGCGCTCCACCGTCTGCAGCGAATTCTCAACCGTCGAATGTGTGGGATGAGGCTTGTAGCGCAGCGCATCCAGAAACAACACGTCCAATCCTTGGAGCTTGGCCAGCGAGCCTTCAGGTATCTCGCTATGATCTGTCAGGTAAGCTGCCGATCCGAAACGAAAGCCGTAAATTTCCGCCTCTCCATGAATAAGCACAATCGGCTCAAATTGCGCACCGAACAACTGCACTGGTCCATTTATTGGCTTCAACTCAACGTGCGGCAATCCGCCGAATTTGTAACTGGCGTTGAAGATGTATCCAAACATAGTGCGGATAAATTCCGCAGCATCAGGATGCGCATACAGCGGCATTCGGTTAGGTTTATGCAGAAAACTTAGTGGGCGCAGATCGTCGATTCCTAAAAGATGATCTGCGTGAGTATGGGTATAGAGCACCGCATCGAGCGTACGAATGTTCTCGCGAATCGCCTGCTCGCGAAAATCCGGTGTGGTGTCGATGATTACTGACCGCCCGTTGTATTCAATGAGGACTGAAGGGCGCGTTCGCTGGTCACGAGGATCCAAAGAGTGGCAGACCGCGCAATCGCAGCCAATGGTCGGCACGCCCATCGATGTGCCGCTGCCCAGCACGGTCAGCGTCGCCTTCATTTTGCGACAGGAACCTGTTGCGCATTTTTGGCAATAGCATTGGTCACTTCTACGTAAGCCATCCGCATTTCGTAAAGTGCATTCTGCAGCAGACTCTCTTCTTTCGAAGTGAGATTGCTCTTGGTCTTATCCTTGAGCAGCGACAGCGTGTCAATGGTCTGGCGCGCTCCCATCAGATCCACCTGCGGCGGCATCCCTTGTTCATGCATAAGTCCGAGTTGCATCATTCCTGTCATGTACAGCGAAGCCAGGAAACGCTCGAACGTGATCTCCATGTCTTTCGTGGAAATCCCGCTCGCCTCAGCTTGCCGGTCCATTTCCGCCGACGATTTCTGATAGGCCTTAGCTTGCTCATGCTGTTCCGCGGCACTTGGACCCTGCGGCTCCACATTCTCTGCGCTCGCAGGCGCCTCGGCCGTCGGCGGTTTGGTTGATGTGGTTTGGGTGGCGACCGGATATTCCTGCTCTTCCGGCGCGTCTTTGCGCAACTCACCGTCGGAGGTAAAAAGCCGCCGGTCGGTTACCGTGAATGTCTCTTGTTTTCTCTCTGCCATAAATGTGCTCACGTGGGTCGGACACCCTTGTCCGACCATGTTCCTTTTAGAATAGTCCGGAAAACGGAAGGGTCGCCGCTTTCACTTCGGCCTCGCCCGCAGTCAATGTCTTACCAGTTGATAGAAATTCTCTTCGCAGATAGCCGAGCGCCAGCCGCTTTCCCTTGACTGGTTCCGCTGCAATGCTAGTAATCTCACCCACATCCTTGCCTTCGCTCTGGATCTTCGTCCCCACTGCTGGGACCGGTCCCTCCACTTCGAATCCGACGAATGCGCGATGAACCGCACCGCGCGCTCTTATACGCTCTACGATTTCCTGCCCGATGTAGCAGCCTTTATTGAAATTCAGCGCGCGCTCTTGGCCAGTTTCGTGCGGAAGTGTTTTCTCCCGTGTGTCCTGGCCAATCTTCGGAATCCCGCACAGAATTCGGAATGTCGCTAATGTTTGCTCGTGGACCTCAACTGCGCCGGCTTGCAACAAAGCCTTCCAGGCCGATTCGGCCTGTTCCGCTGGAACCCACAATTCGTAATTCGGAAAAGAAGGATTGTCGCCCCGCATCAGGGTGACGGCGATGTCATTCCAATTCACGTCAACCAATTGCAAGCTGCCGAGGTCTGCGCTCAACCCCAAAGTCGTCAAAACGTCGCGGGACTTAGGCCCCGCCAAGCCAAGCACCGCAATTTTCTCGCTCAGATCTTCGATCTCGACCTTATCCATGATGATGTACTTGCGAAAAATCCGCAGCACCGTCTCCGCCTGTGCGCGATCGGTTTCAACCAGCAGGCTTTCTCCGCGATTAAATGCGTACGCGTCAGCTTGAATATGCCCTTGCGGCGTGAGCACATACGCATATACGCCGTGCCCAATGGCCAGATCGCGCACGTTGTTGCTGACCATGCCGTTCAGCCAGCGCACGCGATCTCGCCCCGTCAAGGAAAGCAGCGTGCGCTCCGGGCGGTAGATTCCACAGCCGCCGACCAGCGTAGTTAACTCCTGTCGGCTATCACTCACCTCGGAAGCCTGATTATCTGCAAGAACTTGCATCTTCATATTGATTATAGCGAAGCAATCCTGGTCGCATGCGGCGGGGATCGCTCGGCATAGCGATTAGCCCTATGCCCTAAATAAATCATGGGGGGACAGCGAGCTTCAGCCCCTAAAATTCCGGGAGGTTTGTGGGCACATTAATTTCTGCTATCTTCCTCCCGTGGCTCCGAAGAAAAAAATCGCAGTCATCCCAGGTGACGGAATCGGCAAAGAAGTCATTCCGGAGGCCGTCAAAGTCCTCGAAGCCTCGGGTGCGCCACTCGATCTGACTTACTTCGATTGGGGCGCTGACCGATATCTTAAAGACGGAACTACCGTTCCCCTCAATGGATTCGAATTGCTAACTGGCAATTTCGACGCGATCCTGGTCGGCGCTTTCGGCGATCCTCGCGTCTCATCCAACATTCACGCCAAGGAAATTCTCCTCGGCATGCGCTTCAAAATGGATTTGTATGCCAACGTCCGCCCGGTGCGCCTGCTCGACGCTTCACTCTGTCCGCTGAAAGGGATCGAACCGAAAGACGTGGACTTCGTTGTATTCCGCGAAAATACCGAAGGCGTTTATACCGATGCCGGCGGCGTTTTCAAGCAGGGAACTGCTGACGAAATTGCGATTCAGGAAGACATCAACACCCGCAAAGGCGTGGAACGGATTATTCGTTACGCGTTTGAATTTGCCGTGCACAACAAGAAAGCCGACGGCAGCCCCCGCAGCCGCGTGCTCATGTGCGACAAATCGAACGCCATGACCCACGCTGGCGGCCTGTGGCAGCGCGTCTTCAAAAGTGTCGGCGCCGAATATCCGCAAATAAAATCCGAGCACATGTACGTGGACGCGCTTTGCATGCAACTGGTCCGCGACCCGCGCCCCTTCGACGTAATCGTGACCAACAACATGTTTGGCGACATCATCACCGACGTTGCCGCCGCGCTGCAGGGAGGCTTAGGCATGGCCGCCAGCGGCAACATTCATCCTGGCAAGACGTCGATGTTCGAGCCTGTGCATGGCTCGGCTCCGCCCCTCGCGGGCAAAAATGTCGCCAACCCCATGGGGGCAATTCTCACTTCAGCGATGATGCTGGCTCATCTGGGATTCTCCGACGCCGCCCATAAGATCGAATCCGCCGTCCTCGAAGCCGTCCATCAAAAGAAGACCACGCAGGATGTCGGCGGAAGCATGGGAACAAAAGAAGTGGGCGAGTGGATCGCAAAGGTCGTCTAAAAAACTCTGTCATCCTGAGCGCAGCAGGAAATCGCGAAGCGAAATTCCTGCGGAGTCGAAGGACCCCATGCACGTCACAAGCAGAGGCCAGTAAAGGCATCTTCAGCACTGTCCCAAGGTCGTTGGGAATGCGTTGAAATTTCCGAGAGAGAATTGCGATGCGGGGGTTTCATCGATTGCAGTAACTTCATTCGCAAGCGTTTGAAGTTCCTTCGTTTAGGAGGACAAAAAACTTATCGCAGCCGTCCCATCTTATCGACCGGCCAATAGCCAAAAACCGCTTTCCCGTAGATGTACGACGCGTCCACTGGCCCGAAATCGCGGCTGTCATTCGACAAGCTCCGATGATCTCCCAACACGAAATATGAATCCGGCGGTACCACCACATCCGGATAGGACCGATCATCCTCATACGTCCGAGGAACGTAATCCTCGACGAGCTGTTTGCCGTTGAGATATACGCGCCCATCTTCAATGCGCACGTGGTCCCCGGCCACTCCGATTACGCGTTTGATAAAACTCTTCGCGGGATCGCGTGGATAACGGAATACGATGATGTCGCCGTGCTGGATCGGTTCAATGCGATAAACAAATTTATTGATGAAGATACGCTCCTGATCGTCCAGCGACGGCATCATGCTGGTGCCTTCAACTTTGACCGGTTGGTAGAGGAACACAATGATGAACGCAGAAATAGCGAGTGAGATGATCAGATCGCGCACCCAGGCCGCAAACAGAGTGGCCGCGCGGTTGGCCGTCCGCGCCTTCTCGCTTTTAGTCTCAGGAGCAGGCTGGGGCACTTCGGAAACTTCAGGTGTTGCCATTTGCATCCAATTCTACTGGATTCAATGCGACGAGTGTAGCTGAAGCTCCGTGTGGGTGTCTCTGCGCACTTGGCGGGGTTTCTCAGCGATCTTTGCGGTCAAAAGCTTTTTGCCGGTACGCCGAAATCTGTACTCTAAAATCTGAAATCTACAATTTCTGCCCAGTTTTCCACGCTTCCACTCTGCTTTCATCCCTGTTAAACTCTATAAAATCCACTCCCTGGAGAAGCAATGCAGGCTATCCTTGCGCTCGAAGACGGCCGCGTCTTCCGAGGCAAAGGCTACGGCGCCAAAGGCGAATGCTACGGCGAAGTCGTTTTTAATACTTCCATAACCGGCTACCAGGAAATTTTCACCGATCCCTCCTACGCCGGACAGATCGTCGTTTTAACCAATCCTCAAATCGGCAACTACGGCACCAACGCTGAAGATAACGAAGCCACGCGCCCCTACATTGAAGGCCTGATCGTGCGCGAGTTTTCGAAGGTCAGCTCCAACTGGCGCTCCCAGCAGGTCGCCGAGGAATATCTCGAGCAGTTCAAGATTCCGGTACTTGCGGATATCGACACCCGGGCTCTGGTTCGCCATCTGCGCGACAACGGCGTGATGCGCGGCGTGATCTCGACGATGGAAACCGACGTCGAAAAGCTTGTCGCAAAGGCGCGTTCGATTCCGAAGATGGACGGCACCGATCTCGCGAAAGTGGTTACGACGAACCGGCCCTACGTCTGGGAAGTGGGCGAGCGCTCGCATGAGCCGATCGAAGTGGTTGGCGTCAAAGATCAGCCCGAGCGCTTTCATGTAGTGGCTTACGATTTCGGAATCAAACACAACATTCTGCGCAAGTTACGCAGCGAAGGCTGTAAAGTCACGGTGGTCCCGGCGCAGACTCCCGCCGAAGACGTTCTTGCGCTCAAGCCTAACGGCGTCTTTCTTTCGAACGGTCCTGGCGATCCCGAACCGTGCACGTACGCGGTCGATAACATCCGCCGCCTCATGGGCCGCCAGCCCATCTTCGGCATCTGTCTCGGACATCAACTGACGGGCATCGCGCTCGGCGGCAAAACTTTCAAACTCAAATTCGGGCATCACGGCGGCAACCATCCGGTCAAGCAACTGGATACCGGCAAAATCGAGATCACCGCCCACAACCACAACTTCGCCGTCGATCCCGATTCGTTGCCGCAATCTGAAGTCGAGCTCACGCACATAGACCTGAACGACCAGACGCTCGAAGGCCTGCGGCACCGCAACCTGCCATTGTTCAGCGTGCAGTACCACCCGGAGGCCAGCCCAGGTCCCCACGATTCGCATTATCTCTTCAAAGATTTTGTGAAGATGATGGAGGAGTTTAAGTCGTGATCTCCTCAACTCTGTCATCCCGAGCGCAGTCGAGGGACCTGCTGTTTGCATGCGCTATCAGTGCAGCATACCGCAAGCAAACAGCAGGTCCCTCCACGCGCGAATTGATCGGCAGAGCCGCTCAATTCACTTGGTCGGGATGACAGTGTGAGTAGAGGGAAATGAGTCTGCGAGAGGAGCGTCACTACTTCGTGTACATGATCGCGACCATTTCGCGCGTCTTGTACATCGGTATGACGAGCAACTTGCACAAGCGAGCTTGGGAACACAAGAATGGCATCCACGAGGGATTCAGCAAGCAATACAGGTGCCACCGGCTGGTGTGGTTCGAATCTTACGATGACGTGGCAAATACAATCGATCGGGAAAAGCAATTAAATCGCTGGAATCGAACTAAGAAAGAATGGTTGATCGCGCAGAAGAATCCAACGTGGGAAGACTTGGCTGCGGAGTGGTATCCGGAGCACAAGCGCACAGAGCTGGCTTCATGAGATTGATCATTCATTCCCAACTCTGTCATCCCGAGCGAAGAAGCTCGTCCGCTTCGCGAACGATCTTCGCAGTCGAGGGACCTGCTGTGTGCATGCAGTGGCAAAGCTGCCGGCAGAACAGCAGGTCCCTCCACGCGCCAGCTGATTGGCAGAGCCGATCAACTGGCTTGGTCGGGATGACAGTGTTGGGGTGTTTGATCGTGGTGATCTGCGGTGTACGTGCTCTCGCTGCCGACTCTCTCTCAATCAAACTCTCGCACCACACTACCCGCGAAATGCAGACCGCTCAACTGCTGCAGAAGGTCGTCGATTCGTATGATCTTAAGAAGTACATCTACACCCGCGACGTGGTAATCGAAGAACGGGCGATTAATCATGCTTTCCCGGTTCTCACTCTGAACGCGCGCTTCGCCGATTCTCTTGATGAGTTGCTGTCGTCGTTCATTCATGAGCAGTTGCACTGGTATCTGCGCGAACACCACATGCAGACCGAGGACGGTATCGCGCAGCTCCGCCGTTTCTATCCCAGAGTTCCGGTCGGAGGCAGCGCAGGCGCGGACAATGTTTACAGCACCTACGGTCACCTGATCGATTGCTACCTGGAGATCCAAGCCGATCGTCAACTCATGGGAGAAGACCGCACCATGGCTGTGATTCGCGACAAAGGCCACTACACCTGGATTTATAAGACCGATCTCGACGACGAAGCCAGAATTGCTGGGATCGTGAGAAATGAGCATTTGGAAATTAAATAATGCCCAAACGAACTGACATCTCCAAAATTCTCATCCTCGGCTCGGGCCCGATCATCATCGGCCAGTCGGCCGAGTTCGATTACTCCGGCACGCAGGCCTGCAAGGCGCTCAAGGCCGAGGGATACGAAGTGGTGCTGGCCAACTCGAACCCGGCCACCATCATGACCGATCCCGAAGTTGCCGACCGCACTTACATCGAGCCGCTCACCCGCGAGTTTCTGGAAGAAATTATTCGTGTCGAGCGCGAGCTCTCACCCGGCGCGGGATTTGCCGTTCTTCCTACCGTCGGCGGCCAGACCGCGCTCAATCTCGCTATCGAACTTTCCGACAGCGGCGTGCTCGAAAAGTACAACGTCAAGCTGATCGGCGCGAATGTGGAAGCCATCAAGAAGGCAGAAGACCGTCTTTACTTCAAAGACGCGATGCAGAAGATCGGTCTCGACGTTCCAAAATCCGCCCTAGTCAACAATCTGAAAGACGGTCTTGAGTTCGCAGGTAAGATTGGCTTTCCCGTAATCGTGCGCCCGTCGTTTACCCTTGGCGGCTCCGGCGGAGGCATGGCCTACAACCGCGAGGAGCTTCTGGAAGTCCTCGCCCGCGGCCTGGATTTTTCTCCCGTCCACGAAGCTCTGATCGAAGAATCCGTTCTCGGATGGAAAGAGTACGAGCTCGAGGTGATGCGCGACCTGAAAGACAACGTCATCATCATTTGCTCGATCGAGAATTTTGACCCGATGGGGGTGCACACCGGCGACTCCATCACCGTCGCGCCCGCACAGACGCTCTCCGACCGCGAATACCAGGCCATGCGCGACGCCGCCATCGCCGTGATCCGCGAGATCGGCGTTGAAACCGGCGGATCGAATATTCAGTTCGGCGTACATCCGCACACCGGGCGCATGGTTGTGATCGAAATGAACCCGCGCGTCTCGCGCTCGTCGGCGCTGGCTTCAAAAGCCACCGGGTTCCCCATCGCAAAAATCGCCGCCAAGCTCGCTGTCGGCTACACGCTCGACGAAATTCCCAACGACATCACACGCAAGACTCCCGCCTGCTTCGAGCCGACGCTCGATTACGTCGTCGTCAAAATTCCCAAGTGGCAGTTCGAAAAATTTCCCGGCGCCGACGAAAGCCTTGGTCCGCAGATGAAATCGGTCGGCGAAGTCATGGCTATCGGACGCACATTCAAAGAAGCGCTGATGAAGGGCGTCCGCGCCCTCGATACCGGGAAGCGTATTGGCGGCGAAAAAATCGAACCGAAGATCCTGACTCAGCGTCTCGTAACGCCGCATCCCGAGCGGCTTTCGTATATTCGCTATGCAATTCGACAGGGTCACACCGTCAAGCAGCTGGCGAAGATGACCAGCATCGATCCCTGGTTCCTCTACCAGCTCAAAGAAATTAACGACATGCAGTTGGAAGTCGAAAAGCACCCGCTCGAATCCGTCCCGACCGAAGTTCTCCGTGAAGCCAAGCGCATGGGATTCTCTGACGGACGCCTTGCCGGAACCTGGCGGCTGAGCGGAAAGGGCGATCAGGAAAAAATCCGCCACCTGCGCAAAAAACATAAAGTCCAGCCGGTGTACAAACGCGTCGACACCTGCGCCGCTGAATTCGAGAGCTTCACGCCATATCTTTATTCGACCTACGAAGATGAAGATGAAGCCGCACCGACGGCCAAGAAAAAAGTCATGATTCTCGGCAGCGGACCCAACCGTATAGGGCAGGGAATTGAGTTCGATTACTGCTGCTGCCACGCTTCGTTTGCGCTGCGCGAGGACGGCTACGAGACCATCATGGTCAACTGCAATCCGGAGACGGTTTCAACCGACTACGACACTAGCGACCGCCTCTACTTCGAGCCGTTGACCTTCGAAGATGTGTGGGCAATTTACGAGCACGAAACCTCAGCGGGTGCGGATGTAGGCATCATCGTCCAGTTCGGCGGGCAGACTCCGCTGAACCTCGCGCTGCCGCTTAAAAACTCGGGCGTAAAAATCATCGGCACGTCGCCGGAATATATCGATCTCGCCGAAGATCGCAAGCGTTTCAATAAACTTCTAGAAGAGCTTAATATTCCGCAGGCGCCGGGCGCCATGGCCGCGTCGCTCGAAGAAGCAGTGGCTGGTGCGGCAAAAATCGGCTACCCGGTGCTGGTTCGTCCTTCGTATGTGCTCGGCGGGCGCGCTATGGTCATCGCTTACGACGAAGAAACTGTCGTTCGCTACATGAAAGAAGCCGTCGAATATTCGCAAGATCGCCCGGTGCTGATCGACCACTTCCTTGAAGATGCAATCGAAGTTGATGTCGACGCGCTTTCTGACGGCGAAGATGTCGTGATCGGCGGAATTATGCAGCACATCGAAGAGGCCGGCATCCACTCGGGCGATTCATCGTGTGTGCTTCCGGCTGTCGATATTCCCGAGCATCTGCTGGAACGCATGCGCGACTACACATTCAAGCTCGCGCGCGCGCTGAAAGTCGTCGGCCTGATGAACGTACAGTTCGCGATCCCGCGCAGAGAATATGGGGCGACGGGCGTCTCGCCCGTCGTGGCGGGTGAGGGCACCCTCCCCCATGCGAGCCGTGGCGCTGAACACGTACGGGCATCTGCCCCCGTCGGCCCAGGCGGAGCGCAGCTCCGCGATGAGTCGGACGGAACCACCAACCGCTCCGACGGCACGGTCTACGTGCTCGAAGTCAATCCTCGCGCCTCCCGCACCGTCCCGTACGTTTCCAAAGCCACCGGCGTTCCTATGGCGAAGATCGCAGCGCGCCTCATGACCGGCCGCAAGCTCCGAGAGTTCCTTCCCGAGTTCATCGACCAGCGAAAGGATCTCGACACCGGCTCCTGCTATTACGTCAAATCCCCCGTCTTCCCGTGGAACAAATTTCCCGGCGTGGATACTGTTCTTGGCCCGGAGATGAAATCCACCGGCGAAGTCATGGGCGTTGCCGACAATTTCGGCGAAGCTTTCGCCAAAGCCCAAATCGCGGCTGGACAAAAACTGCCCACGCAAGGCACCCTCTTCATCAGTGTGACCGATCACGATAAGCCACATGTCGCTGAAGTTGCCCGAAAGTTCGTCGACATGGGCTTCAAGCTGGTTGCCACCGCCGGTACCGCCGATGTGATCGAAGGAGCAGGGATGGCTTGTGATCGGGTTTACAAAGTGAAGGAAGGCCGTCCCAACGTGGTCGATCTAATCAAAGGTGATCGCATTCAGCTCATCGTCAACACGCCGCAGGGCCCCGACCCCTTCTTCGACGAGAAAGCTATTCGCCGCGCCGCTGTAACTGCTCGTATTCCAACCATCACTACGCTTGCCGCCGCCCGCGCAGCAGCCGAGGGCATTGCGGCTCTGCAACGTGGCGAGGTGAACGTAAAAGCATTGCAACAACTTCACGCGGAACGCACCCACATCGCGAAATCCTGACCGCATTGGCCACTACTTGCGGCCCAGACCCGAACTGCGCATGCCTAACGATTCTGCCGTGTAATTCACGATTTACCCTTCGGCGGTGGCGGAGGAGCAGACCGTGGATGCGGCTGTCTCTGCTGCATCTTCTGTTGCTGCTGAGAATGCCGCTGCTGTAATTGTTCCGTTTGTTGTTGATGGCGTTGCTCGACCTGCTGTTTGCGAGCGTCATTAGCATTTTGTTTTGCAAGCTGCTGGTGTTCTTTTTCCTGCTGCTGTTGAAGTTTCTGACGGTCTTTCTCTTGCTTCGCGTACATCTTTTGCTGCTGCTGCTGATATTTCTGATCTTGTTTGGAATTACTCGCGTTTGAAGACGCCGGGCGCTCCATCGGCGGAAGGTCGTTGGGATGAACAGCGCGTCGCGAGTTGTTATTGTCTGGCGGAGCGTTGTTTCTGCCAGCGTTACCAGTTCCAGTGTTCCGTGGGCCGCCGTGAACTGCACCACCCTCGCGAGCGGCGACAACTCCGCCGCCGCTGAAGGCCCCAGGTTTAGAGGTAGCAGCGACCGAAGGCTTGCCATGATTTACGTTCGCGCGGAATTGCGGATTGGAGCGGGCTTGTTGCATCTGCTCCCTTTGACCGGAGGCCGGGGGAAGGCGTCGGCCACGCGCCGCGGCTTCCTCCTGCGGGGTAGCACGGTCGTTGATTCCGCCTTGACCCCCGTTATAGCTGACGCGCCGCTCTTCCCGATTGTTAACCGGAGCTTCGTACACGTTGCGAATCTCGGTGACATTAACGTTATTCACCGATCGATTGTAGAAAAAGTGATCGCCTTGCCACCGGCCGCCTTCGTAGCCGTGTCCGAAATATCCGTACCCGTAATCGATGCCGCCATAAAAACCTACAGTTTGATAGGACCAATAACCGTCATAAAAAACAAAACCGCTGCCACCCCATCCCCAATAAGGGGGAGTCCAGAGGTAACCCGGCTCCGGCGCCATCACCCAGGTTCCTGGAACCCAGTAGTAGTCGCCGTCATCGTCATCCCACGCCCAATACCCTGGCGTCCAGATATATCCTTCTTCAGGACAGATAGGTTGTTCGTAAATGGGTAAGTCCGGTGGTGCGAACCCGACTGTGATGCCGACGGCGACCTGCGCGGACGATGTTGCAGAGTGGCCCAACATCAGCATGACCAGCACAGCAAATGCGAAGCAGCGAACATAGGGGAGAGTACGCATTGATCTTGCTCCTGAGCGGGCGAATTAAGACGCGAAGTTAGATGCTGACTGCCGGTGTGGGAAAAGAGCTTCTGGAAAATATTGCGGCGTTAGAACGTTAAAACCGAGGTGCAAGACTGAGTTCGGCTAATCACAATCCGCGGCTCGGAGCCGGAAATTGCTGATAGCTTGAAGTAGGCTTATTTCCAGTCATGCGTCGATTCATATTTCATTCAGGTAGAAGCCACACTAGCGCCGCGCGTGTATGTTTTGGGTTGTGCTTGGGATTCGGAGTATTGTTGCAGGCTGGAGCGGCCCAACAAAGTCAGGAGGACAACTATCCCGAGAATCCCAATTCGCAAGAGACTGCTCCGTCTAAACCTGCGCAACTCAGCCGGCTGCCCATCGAGTGGATCATCGGGCCATATATTCCAGCCCAGGGCCATCTTGAAACTTTGACGAATCGGCAGCGCA
Source organism: uncultured Acidobacteriota bacterium (assembly GCA_963703465.1). Lineage (GTDB taxonomy): Bacteria > Acidobacteriota > Terriglobia > Terriglobales > Acidobacteriaceae > Gp1-AA145. The sequence goes on from CAVPEQ010000007.1 coordinate 566,737, forward strand.
CGCAGATTTATTTTCGGCAAACATTCCTGACCGCCGGATCTTACGTGGCAAGAGCGTTTTCGGCGGGGATTGATCAGGCGCGTGGAGAACCTCACGAGTGGGGCGGCGGTTTCGCAGGATATGGACGCCGTTACGCAGCGCGCTACGGAGAATTCGTGGTCCAGAACAGTGTGCTTTCAGGGGGAAATGCGCTGCTCGGGCTGGAGCCGCGCTATGATTTTTGCAGGTGCCATGGATTCTGGTCTCGCACCCGCCACGCGGTTTCGAGAAACTTCGTCGCCTACGACCGGACTGAGCGCCAACTTCGGCCACAAATCCCGATGTACACCGCCGCATTCGCCGCTGGCTTGCTCTATAACACGTGGTTGCCGGGGCAGCAAAACATATGGAAAGGCGGCGCGTACGGTATGCTTTCGCAAGCTGGGATCGGCAGCGGGTACAACTTTGTGAGCGAATTTGCGCTGGATATTCTGCACACAGTCGGACTGAAAAAAAATGTCACACTGACGAAGTAAGTTGATCGCGAGGCGTCGGCGATTAGCTCAACTCCCCGAATTTCTCAACCCAAGATGCGATGCAACATTTCTGCGTTCAGTCCATCGGGCTGGCGTCGGCGATCTGATGAATTGCGCTTTGGGCGGCGATCAGAGGCACAGAAACATGCACGGTCTCGTCGGGATCGTTTACGTCTACAACGATCGCCCCGCCATGTTTAGTCACCAGAACATGTTCCCCAGGATCGCGGACTTCAACCAGCACGCCATCCGGAGAATCGCTGAGCGCGGGAAAAGCCGCGTCGATGATAGGCAGCGCCTCGCGCATCTCCTGGCATGAAGCAGCGAAATTATGCTTAGGCACGAAATGCAAAGCTGTGGGAACGAGCGCGGCCGGGACGAACACATTGACGTGCGAACCGCCAGGATGCTTTTCCTGAACGTTGACGTAAATGAAGCCTTCACTGGAGAGCGCAGCGCCGCCGACGAGCGCTGTCCCCAGAACGCCAATACCAAGTTTGGCTAGAAAAATCATCGGAATCTCTCCTTAACTTAATCGCCTATTCTGAATCGGTATTGCGTGAGTCGATCCAGACGCGCACATTCTCATCCGAGCCGCTGACCCGTACAAGAGTAGTGTCGCCGACATTTTGCAGCGCTTTAATTGCAGCTTCGACGTTGAGCTGGTTCTCAGTCGTATTTGAGACCAGAGCTTCGACTACGTCCCAAGGAACGGTAACGTCGACGTTTTCTTTGGAATTTTTGTCGATCACATGGACTACAACCTGGCCATGTTCTTTGGCGACGCGAACATCGTCGCCGGTATTTTGCACGGTGACGAATTCGCCTTCCGGCGCCGTTTTGAGAGCATCAAGAATGGCGCGAACGTTGACATTGTCGGCATCCATGTGGCCGATGTGAATCTTGCCGTCGCGCAGATCGCCGTGATTGATAGCGGGAATGATCTTCTCAGCGAGGACGAGCGGTACATTAACGCGGACCAGCTCATGAGAAGTCGGGTTCGTAACTTTCACATGAAGATAGCGGATACCGTTGGTGGCGGCCAAGGCCAAAGTAGCAGTGAGGAGAATGGCCGCGGATACAGCCAGAGCAGGGAAGAATCGCTTCGTCGATTTCATAATGGTCCTTTCGGGGTGGTTCGATTTAGGGGCGCCATTAAATCGTCCTGGCAGAGTTACGCAAGCCGCCAATGAAAAGTTCCATCCCTTTGGGGAGGGACGAATAATAATGTGCAAAGAAGTGCAGATAGCCAGACTGCGATCGAACGGAAACCTAGGAATTCAACGTCTTTGCCGAACCGAGTTTGGAACCGCGCTTGCGTTGTATCACGCAGGACGAACTCAAGCCGGGGACCCGGTAGTCGCTGCGGAAGTCGGAGATTAAGAAGATGAAAAGTTGTGCTTTTTTGTTCGGAGTGTGCATTTTGGTCTCAGTGAATGTGTCCGGGCAAACGATCAGTAGCTATTTGCTTAACGGTCAACCACAAATGCTGGTCATGCCTGAGCACCCGCAGCATGCGTCGCAGACGCCTTTGGCGCAAGATCAAGACCTGCGCGAGCGTGCAACCTATGTTTATGCCCAGGGCGAAAGGCCAGTATGGGAATTCATGCCAGAGCCACCTTTTGTTCCCATTGCAGATCTGGCCCGCATGTTGCGGGACGAGCACTCCAGGGCGAAGAAGGCTGTCGTAATCCGGAACGATTGAGCCTGCGCCTTTTTTCTCGGATCGTTAAGAGCTATGGCCGCTGCACTGCAGCACGCCAAGATATACGTTGAATGGTCCCACGGCCTCGCGATATTGATGCGCCATGATCCTCGAGATCTGGTGCAGATGAGTTAGGTCGTGGGCTGCCCAAGTCGCTAACAACTCAGAGAGTGTGACCGCACCCAGCGCTGGGTGACGTCCCTTTCGGGCCAGGTCCTCAGGCTTCACATTCAAGACTCGCAGATCCGCGATACTTTGTGAACGTACTCTAGCAAATTCATCCAACAGTTGGCCGAGCGACTTACCCTCCGTCTCGCGCTCGTGTCCCAAACGATCGAACGGCGCGAACGGCTGGGTATCGCCGAATTTCAAAATGGTTTTAGCGCGCGGGATCCAGTCAGTGCGCTCGGCGTGAATCAGATGGCCGACGACATCAAAGGGAGTCCAACTCTTTTCGCCTTCATTGCGGAACGTCCAAGTTTCCGGCAGGTCGCGCAGTAGTGTGTTCAGAACAGCGGGAGTGCGCTTTAGAAGTGAGATGGTGTCGTTTAGATTTTGCGGCATTTGTTTCTCGCAGGTTGATGATTATCGGGCCTCTGATCTCGCGGCGTGCTGCTGCTCGAACTGCCGAGCATAAGTCTCCGACTGACCTTTTGGAATGCTCAGCGACTTCCACTCTGCGCCGCGGAAATGCTTGGCCAGCAGAACAATCTGATTCACGTGTCCAGCGTAATGCAACAGCTGGCGCGTGATCGCCTGCACAACCGTGTGCTCTCGTCCGGCGATAAACACTTTGCGATTCAGGTCTTCAGGTTTGAGAGGAGTTATTGCCTGGAAGACGCAAAGCCATCCATGTTCCCACCACTTCATCACGTCCGCGCGAGTCGTGTTCGGATCGATTTCGAATTCCTGATCGCGATGCCGGTCCGGTTTCTCGCCGTCGCTTGTCAAAAAGTCGGTCCAGCGAGAACGCATGTTTCCGGACATATGTTTTATCAGCATGGCGATGCTGTTGGCTTCGGGATCGATAAGTTTAAAAATGTCCACGTCGCTGGTTTGGACGAGGGCCTCTTCGGCGAGCTTTTTATAGCTACGAAAATTGCGCAGCGCGTCGGTGAGATATTCAGTGGCGATATTGTCGGACATGATGACTCCTGTTTATCGGATGAGGGAGAGCGCGCTTCGGATGCGGGAGTCGACATATCGGCTGAGTGAGCTGGAGCGACGGGCGCCCGTCGCTCCACTTCAGAATTGACTACCGGTGCTTCCATAATTGCTTCCATACCTGAACCAACTCCTGGATGGAGCGGGCGCTGGGGGCGCGATCGTTCACCATCCGGCAACGTGAGTAAGCAGTATGGTAAGCGTGACGCAGGGCACTCAAGCTGATGCGCGATAGGCTGGCGCGCAATTGGCCAATTTCCGCAAGGGTCATGATTTCAGGATTGCGAAGGTGAGGGCGGCGGGCCATAGCGAAGCCATCGTACCATGTTCGCTATTTGTTCGTCTCGCAATAAATTATATTTGCGCGCGAAGGGTGGATGCTAAGTAGCTCTTGACTTCGCCTTATATTCGCCTAGAATGTTTGCCATGGCAATCACCAAGCGACAACGAGAGGTTTACGACTTTATTGCTGAGTTTGTGCAGCGCAACCAGTACTCGCCATCGTTCGAGGAAATAGGGGAAGGCCTGGGCCTGAGTTCATTGGCCACTGTCCACAAACATATTTCGAACCTCGAACAGAAGGGGCTGTTGAATCGCGATTACAACCGCAGCCGGTCGATCGATTTACTGCCTCCGAAGGGGCGCTTAAAAATTGCCATGGCGGTGAATACCGGCATGGTATTACCGCTGCTCGGACGAATTGCTGCCGGCCAGCCGATCGAAGCCATCGAACGCCCGGAGACAATTTCGCTCGCCGATTTTGTGCGATCGAAGGAAGCATATGTGCTCGAGGTCAACGGAGACTCAATGCAGGATGAGGCGATTCTCAGCGGCGATTATGTTCTGGTTGAGAAAACCAAAATCGCGCACAATGGCGACATCGTGGTTGCTCTGGTTGGTGGCGCGGACGCCACGTTGAAGCGCTTTTATCGTGAAGGCGACAAGATTCGCCTGCAGCCCTCGAACACAAAAATGAGGCCAATCATGGTGGCAGCCGCGGACGTGCAGATTCAGGGCAGGGTGATTGGGGTGCTGAGGAAGTATTGATTTTTTAAACGCAGAGTGCGCAGAGAAATCCAAGGCCTGAAACCCCTTACCACAGAATTTCACAGAGGAACGCCACAGAGCCGTGCGTCCGTCAAGCACTCTCTGTGTTTTTCCTCTGTGAAACTCTGTGCCCTCTGTGGTTAGGTTTTTTGTCGCGTAAACCCGACTGCAGAGGCGGTCAAAAACAAACGCCCGAGATGAAATCCCGGGCGTTTAGAAATCAGAGCTGAAAATACCTCTTAGACCGCTTTTACTTCGATGTGCTTTTCCAGCCGCTTCTGAATCTGGTCTTTGGGAACGTAGCCCACAATCTGCTCCTGCACCTGGCCGCCTTTGAACAGCAGCAGGGTAGGAATGCCGCGCACGTTGTAGCGCATGGGGGTCGCGTTATTGCGATCCACGTCCATTTTGCCAATCTTTACCTTGCCCTCGTATTCCTTGGCAAGCTCCTCAACGATGGGAGCAATGGCGCGGCACGGTCCGCACCAGGCCGCCCAAAAATCCACTAAAACCGGGGTCTCCGACTTCAGTACGTCCTGGTCAAAATTCGCGTCAGTCACTTCGATAATTCCGTTCGCTGCCATTGGCCCTCTTCCTCCAACGCTTTGCGCGCTGTCAATATCGTAACACCAGATATTGGATGCTATTCATGCGAGAAGGTCGCAAGAACGGTGAGCCTGGGCAGCTCGGCTTTTAGCCGCGAAAAACAGGGTTTCTGGGTCAAATAAAAAAGCGCCCTGAACATTGTTCAGGACGCCTCGGCAGCCCTCCCCCAGAACTGCCTCGAACGAATTGGATACTAGAAGAGCTAAGCAGGCGTGTAAATATCACTTCAGTAACTGAGAGCTGAACGTGTTCGTAACCGGGCTGTGTTCCTGATGGGCTACTTCGAATGCCAGTTGCGGCCACCGTCGGAGGTGCTCCAAACCTGGCCATTTGCGGTGCTCAGCAGGCCGTCCTGCGGGTCGGAGAATTCGATGCGAATGATGTCGTCGGTGGAAACGAAAGAGACTTTTGTCCAGGTCTGGCCCGAATCTGCCGAGTGATACAGTGCGCCCGCATTTCCGCCGACCCAAATATCATAGCCGGGAGCAGAGATTGCACGAAACGAGGAGCTCTCGGCGACAGGGACTACTTGCCAGGTCTTGCCGGAGTCCCGTGAGCGTTGCACCTCGCCGTTTGGGGACAGCCCCCAATCCAATCGGGAAGCGGCCTTGTCTGCTTGTTCGGTTTGGGCAATGGCGCCAGCCTCTGAGCTGACTCGCGCTGCAACAGCCTGATTTGCTCCGCTTGCCGCAGCTTGCGGAGCGGAGAGGTGCACTTGGCCGGACTGGTCAAACTGCATGCTGGCTTGCGGTTTTGCCGTCATATGCTTGGCTGGCGGGCGAACTTTGGCTTCGGTGTGGATCGCGGGAGCGCGTGTATCGGCGACAGGCTGGCCGGCGATTGGCTCCTTCAATTCCGCGACTTTCTGGAGTGGCGCGATGGTGTATGTCTGAGCGCTCGGCGAGTGTTGGTAGAACATCCCGCGACTAGTCAGCAAAACCGCTCCTAAGATTACGACCGAAGCAGCGAGGGTCGCCCAACGGACTGCCAACCGCGGCGGCCTGAAAGTGGGCCGCCGCACCGGCTGCGTATCCACTTCCGGCATGGCTAAATACAGGGCATCGCGGCAATCAGCGCAGGCGGCAAGGTGAGTTAGCAGGCTGTCGCGATTATGCGGCGACAGGCTGGTTTCCGCATAGGCAGCAAGCAGCTCGGGATCCGGATGCGCCCCAGCGGCTTGCGCCTGCAATCGTGCGGAAACGAGTTTTTTCATCGCTGCGTCCATCTCCAACCTTTGCCTAGCGGCGGCCCTCACCGGCCTTTGCTTCTCTATTGGAGAACGCTATATCGGCCGAATCTTGCGCCAAACTTGCGCGAATATCCAGCCTCAGGTCGCGAGCATCTGCTTCCAGCGCCTCCTCGGCCTGCCTCCGGCTCATCCCCATTCTTGTCAGCGCTTTCACAGTCTGCTTCCTGAGGTTTTTTGTGAGTTTCTCAACCTTGCGGCTAATGGTTGATTCGTGTACCGAAAGCGCGCGGGCGATCTCAGCCAAAGTGCGCTCGTCAAGAAAGTACGATGCCAGAATGAAGCGATCTTCCGCGGCCAAAGCGCGCAAAGCCTCGTCAACGGCCCGTTCCAGGCGCTCGTCGACCGAGATGATTTCAGTCACTGCGGCGGCAGGGAATTGCGCGCCCTCCTCGCATTCTCGATCCAGGCTTACTAGCCGGCGCTGTTTACGGTAACGGTTGATGTATTCCTGCGCCAGAACCGTTCGCAGCCAGCCCCCCAGTGAACCTCGGCCCCCGTACGAGAAAAGCTTTGACTGACGCCGGCCTTCGCGGGTTTGCGTCCCGTACAAATCAGCATAAACGGAATCGGCAAGCTCTCTGCCAGTGGCATCGTCGCGGGTAATTTGACGGCCGGCATCGTAAAGCTTCTCGCGGAAGCGAAGCATGAAAACCTGCCAGGCGCGCTCATTTCCAGCAGCGCAGGCGCGGGCGAGCGCCAGATCTTCCACATGCAAGCGCGCGAACAATTCTTGCCTTTGCGGTCTCCCAGCTTCCGCCATGCTCTTCGCAACCACGTCATCGAGGATCGCAGCGAACTCGGGCGCAGAAATGCCGAACTCTTCGACTCGACTCTTGCGGTAGAGCTCCACCACGACCGGATCCAGTTCGGTCTGCGGTTCCGCATCTGGCTGGTTTCTGACAGGCATGCTTCTTGAATGCTACCAATATTAGACGCTGGAAGCGGTCATTGTGGTGTTTGGAAACGGTTTGCGCTGTGGAATTCCCGCTTGCTCTGGTGGTTGTGGGTTTTTGGCGTGCGACGCAGGGAATTGGAACCCAGTTCTGGTTCACCTGCGACTTGGTCAATCGTGCTCGGCGTGAACTACAGACGCCGGAAAGCACAGCAAAGGCCTTCACTCGAATAACGATCGCTGAATCTGTCCCTTCGGCAAAGCGACCTGACGGATCAGGTTACCTTCTGCCACGCCGCAGGTAACCAATGTCAACCGTACTCCGCAAGCTACTGATAGCAGAATACTTGGCTCCTATCATCCTTTAGTAACCCACTTACGTACGTAACTTGTCCGGTACCTGTCTCTTTGAAAATATGACACCTGACCTATCGGACTCGTGCAGAAGCTCTTACCTCGCGTAACTGCTTCTGTAAGTCGTCCGATCCCCATAGGGCACAAATGTATACGTCGTTCAACTTTGGCCGGAGGCAGGATGTCGTTAGACGCACAGCAGCTGCAAGCGCTGAGCAGTGTGCCACAACTATCTCGGCTCTATGCCACCTATGGCGTCGAGGTCAACGCTCTGTCGGTCGAAGAGATCTTTGCGCTTTACGAACGGACAGGATTTCTATATCCGGGTAAGGCTGCTCGCTTGCGTCCGCACCTTGGCATCGTGGTGAAAAACTGGCGGAAGATGCTTAAGGCCGGCGAATCCCTGCTCTACATTCTTACTGCCGGCGATGAGGCCCGCGGTATGGCTTCTATCGCAGTCTGGCGGACCGCGCCCCACGGCTGGATGTCACAGCATTTAGTCAGTGATAACAATCCCTTTGCATCGCGTGCAGTCATGCTGGCGGCGGCTGCTGGCAAAATCCTGCGCGGAACTGACGACGCGCAAAATTGGTTTCGTCCGGAGAACCGATTTCCTGCACGCGTGTTCGGCTCGATGGTTTACACGATCGGCGAAGCTCTGTGCTCGGTGCAACGACATAGTTACTTCGCGCTACCACGCGGACTAAAGCTTTCTGCTGCCGGAAAGATTCGCGCTATTCCATACGACTCATCACAGAAGCAAGCACTCTCTGCGATTGCATCAGCCACGCGAGGCAGCGTTTACATCGCTGGAGAAGATCTGCTGGGGGACACCGAACTGAAGAGCGTTGACGAAATGTATCGTTCAGTCGGACTGCGACGCACGCGCTCAGTGTGGCTGGCATATCAGGGCACTCGCAGCGAGCCAGTCGGGGCCGCTATCGCATATCGCGGGCCGATGGGAATCAACTTCAGCTACCTCGAAAACCGTTGTGACTTACTGCTTCATCCTACGCTGCCTGCGGTTGATGTGCCCGCGACGGTAGCTGCGTTGCTGAATGCGTCGGCCTCTGCGTATGTGGACTTCGAGCTCGATGACATTCCGCTCATCACCGATGATATGGCCACAGACACGTTGCTCAAGAATGGTGCAGAATTCCTGCGCCACTACTGCCAGGGAATCTGGCTCAAGGCCGGGCATCAGGGTTTCTATCAGCATGTTGATAGCTTCTATTCAAAACTTCTAGAGCGCGCGAGTAAGCAGAATACAAAGCACAAACGCGCGGCTGCAGGGTCCCAATGAGCGCAGCACAGCGCACTTACATCATGGAAGATCCCCGCGAAGCCATGCGGCTGGAACTGAAGGTGGATGCCGAGGCGTGGGTCGCTAAGTATCTTGCGAATCTTCTGAAGCCTGGAGCGGAAGTGCTTTCAGTCGGATGCGGGCCAGGGATGATTCTCCGCCAGGTGTGCTCGCTCGATGGCTCAATTCGCGCTACCGGAATCGATCTTAGCGCCGGTCGCGTGCAGGAAGCCATTCAGAAAAATACCGCTGATTCCCGCCTCAAGTTTGTGCAGGGCGATGCTCATGCCATGCCGTTTCCGGCAGACAGCTTCGACTTGGTGTACGCCCGGATGTTGTTCGAATACCTGGCGGAAAAGGAACGGGCTGCGGCGGAGATGGTTCGAGTATGCAGGCCCGGCGGCACGGTCATGTTTCAAGACCTGGACGGCCAACTGTTGTGGAACTACCCAGAAGATCCTGCAGTGCAAGTAGTGGTTGAAAAAGTGGTGTCCGGCTTCGGGAAAACGGGCTTTGATGCCTTCGTCGGGCGAAAGCTTTTTTCATTCGCTCACAAAGCAGGTCTTACCAACATCAAGGTTCAGGTCGAGCCTTATCACCTAATCGCTGGAGAAATCCAGCCGGAAATTCTGAAGCAGTGGCAGCTGAAGGTGGAAATTGCGCTTCCTCAAGTTGCCAGAGTACTGGGAAGTGACGGTGCGGCAAAGGAATATGGAAAGCGATTTATTGAATACCTGCGCCGTCCTGACACGCTCACTTATTCGAACGTATTTACAGTCACCGGGGAGAAATCCTTGTGACCATGCGGTTGACTAGCTCGACAGAACGACATCGCCAATTGCGAAAGGGGACAACGAGAACGTAATGGTTATTGAACCCACCAGAACAAAACGGCTCTCGCCTTTTCGCGAAGGAAAACAACCATGCAAACCATACGCTACCCACACAATCGTTTAAAAGGTCTTAGCCGCGCTTTGTTAGTCACAGCCCTGACGGCTTTGTTCGTCATGGTCGCGTCGGCGCAAAACAATCAGGTCGACGTCACGACCATGAGCGTTGAAGACCTCATGAACATGCAGGTCACGTCCGTCTCGAAGCGGACCCAGAAGGTAGCGGATGCCGCTGCAGCGGTGTACGTGATCACGCAGGAGGACATTCGCCGCTCGGGCGCGACCAATATTCCCGAAGCGTTGCGTCTGGCCCCTGGCATCCAGGTGGCCCGCATCGACGAGAACAAGTGGGCCATCAGCTCGCGCGGCTTCAACGGGCGTTTTGCTGACAAGCTGCTTGTCCTGATCGACGGACGAAGCGTGTACACGCCGTTGTTCTCTGGCGTCTATTGGAACGTGCAAGACGTAATGCTCGAAGATGTCGACCGGATCGAAGTGATCCGTGGCCCCGGAGCGACGTTGTGGGGCGCAAACGCAGTGAACGGCGTCATCAACATCATTACCAAGTCTGCGAGAAACACCCAGGCCGGCCTGGCTACGGCGGGTGGCGGTAACGAACTGCGAGGCTTCAGCAACCTCCGTTACGGCGGCACGGTAAATCAGGATGCTTACTACCGGGCCTATGCGAAATATTTCAACGTGGGTTCATCCACAAATCCGATAGGCGGCAACGGCACCGACAATTGGGATTCACTGCGCGGCGGCTTCCGCGGCGACTGGAATCCCAGCGGCCCTGATCAAGTTACGCTTCAGGGCGATATGTATCGCAGCCACTACGGCGAGTTGCTGACGATTCCTTCTCTCAACTCACCTTACTCAAGCACATTCCCGAACGCAGGCGCGATCAGTGGAGGGAACATTCTGGGCCGATGGGCTCATGATTTCGGAAACTCGTCGACCTCATTGCAGGTGTACTTCGACAACACAAACATTTCCGAAAACTCGCTGTTCGCAGATCACCAGAACATCTTCGACATCGATTTCCAGCATTCGTTCCATTTGACCGATTCGCAAGCGGTCATCTGGGGAGTTGGATATCGTTCGATCGGCGACAGCAATGACTCCAGTTTTACGGTGTCGTTGCAGCCGAATCACAACCAGTTGAACCAGTTCAGCGGGTTTGCGCAGGACGAAATCAGCCTGCTGGATAAGCGCGTTCAGCTTACTCTCGGGTCCAAGTTGGAACACAACGACTTTACCGGCCTGGAGGTTGAGCCGAACGCTCGATTGCTGTGGAATATGACTCCGAACCAGTCAATCTGGACTGCAATATCTCGAGCGGTGAGAACGCCCGCCTTGACCGAGCGGGGCCTGCAACTTGTCTCAGCAGTCATTCCTCCGGGCGGCCCGGGAAATCCGACGCCTTTAGCAGCAGAGGCTAATGTATACGGTAGTAACCAGTTCCAGTCGGAAGACTTGCTCGCGTACGAAGTGGGTTACCGAGTTCAGGTCGCGAACAATGTTTCGGCCGACATCGCCACTTTCTATAACAACTACACTCATCTCCGTTCAGCGGAGCCGGGAGCGCCGTTCGTACAAACCGATCCGACGCCGTTGCACCTAGTGGTCCCATTCGTCGCCAGCAACAAAATGCATGGCGGAACTTATGGCGCCGAACTATTCACTGAGTACAAAGTCATTCCTCAGTGGAAGTTGTCCGGCTCTTACAGCTATCTGCAGATGGACATCCGCAAAGATGCCACCAGCCTGGATCCGACTCCGGACAACCCGGACATGTCGAGTCCGCGCCACCAGTTCTACGTGAGATCGTCTCTGGACGTATTCAGAAAGTTGGAGCACGACTTCACCGTTCGGTATGTCGACGACCTGCCAGGTCTCAGCATCCCGAGTTACTACTCTGTAGACACTCATTTCAGCTACGCGTTGCCGCGAAGCTTTGAGCTTTCCATCGGCAGCCAGAACTTACTCAACCATCAGCATCTGGAGTTTGTCCCGGATTTCATCAATGTCTCTCCGACCGAGGTTAAGCGCTCGATCTACGGCAGTATCACATGGCACTCTGAGTAACACGCAGTCCCAGTTCAGCAATAAGTGTGATGAGAGATTAAGCGCATGCGGGTACAGGTGATCAAAAAGCGTGTAAGAGCAAGCATCGCGGCACTGTCGCTTCTATTGGCAGCGGTGGCGCTGAATGCTCAGAATACTCCCGGGTCGGCGGAGTATTTGATCAAAGCGGGATATATCTACAATTTCGCTAACCTGGTGCAGTGGCCATCTTCAAGTTTTGCCCAGCCCGACTCGCCGATTGTGATTGTCATCCTGGGCGAAGATCATTTTGGAACAACCCTCGATCGCGCGCTGGACGGCAAGAAAGTAAATGCGCGCTCATTTGTGATCAAGCGCGCCAAATCAGTATCCGAACTGCAGCGGGCCTTAGGTCCTCAGAGAGATTGCCAGATCTTATATGTAAGCTCGTCAGAAATGCCGCACTTGAACGAAGCGATCCAGACGCTGAAAGGCGTCCCGGTGCTCACGATCGGCGAAACGCCCGGCTTCGCAAGGAATGGTGGAATCATCAATCTGATTCTTGAGGACAACAAAGTTCGCTTCGAAGTGAACGTAGCGGCGGCCAAAGAAGCTGACCTGAACATAAGCTCCCGATTGCTCGCGCTGGCAAGGATTGTGCAGTCTCCGTCTTCCGAAGGCAGGAGACCAGAATGAAGTTTCAAGATTTTTCGATTAAAAGGAAACTCATTCTGATGACGATGCTCACTAGCAGCATCGCGCTTTTGCTTTCATCAGCAAGTTTTCTTATTTACGATCTTATTTCGTTTCGCAATCTGCTCACGCATGACCTGTCAACCCAGGCGCAGATTATTGGATATAACAGTGCGGCGGCGATGGCGTTTAAAGATGAGCCCGCGGCGACCGCAACCCTATCTGCACTCACAGTGAAAGGCGATATTGTTTCAGCAGCTTTGTACAGCCCGAACGGGCAAATGTTTGCCCACTATTTCCGCGATAAACAAACTCTGCGGAGCGTGGCGCCAAGCTGCTCGGCGGAAAAGCCGTATCGCTTCGAAGGGCAATATTTAGAGGTGTGCCACGACGTGGCACTGAACGGCGATCGAGTAGGCACATTAATCCTGCAGTCGGATATGCGCCAGTGGAGCATGCGGGCCCGGCGCTACGCAACTATCTGCCTGGTCTTCGCCCTGGTATCTGTTTTCTTGGCATTTCTGGTTTCTTCAAAACTGCAAAAGGTAATCTCCGGCCCAATTATGCACCTGGAGGACACTATGAAAATAGTCTCCGCCAACAAGAACTATGAGGTGCGCGCGGTCAAGTCTTATTCCGACGAAATCGGAAGCCTGATTGATGGTTTCAACGCCATGCTGTCTGACATTCAGCAGCGCGACGGCGCACTGCGGGGTGCTAACGACGAGCTTGCAGACTCGGACCCTTGAATTAGAAGAAGAGGTTTCTCAGCGTAAACAGGCGCAGGAAGAGCTGCTGAAAGCCAAGCACGTGGCGGAAGAAGCTTCCCGCGCAAAGAGCACCTTTCTGGCCAATATGAGCCACGAATTGCGCACGCCGCTGAATGCGATCATCGGTTACAGCGAAATGCTTGAGGAAGAGGCGCGCGATACTCAAGACCCCGATCACATTGGTGATCTTCAGAAAATTCAATTTGCCGGTAAGCACCTACTCTCGTTGATTAATGACGTCCTCGATCTTTCGAAAATTGAAGCCGGCAAAATGCCTCTGCATCTGGAGACTTTCGACATCCGGCTCATGGTCGACGAGATCATTACGACCCTGCGACCGGCAATTGAGAAAAACAAAAATACCCTGCGAGTGCGAATGGCTGACGAGATTAGCACCATGCGCGCGGACGTGACCAAGGTCCGCCAGATCTTGTTCAACTTACTCAGCAACGCTTGCAAGTTTACCGATCACGGAACCATTGGCCTGGACGTAGATCGCAAATTGGAAGACGGCCAGGACTGGATTCGTTTTCAGGTCACCGATACCGGCATTGGAATTGCCCCCAAGCAACGAGAGAATCTCTTCAAAGAGTTTGCCCAGGCCGACACTTCGATCGCGCGTAAGTACGGGGGCACCGGGTTGGGCCTTGCTATCAGCTACAAGTTCATTCAATTGATGAAGGGTCGCATTGGGGTCGAGAGTGAACTCGGCCGCGGCGCGACGTTCACTGCGGAATTACCTGCGCATGTAAAGATGGAAACGGGCGATCCCGTGCGGGCAGATATTGGTAGTAGTTCTGCGATCGCGCCTTCGCCGGCGAAAACCGATCAAGACACGATTCTGGTTATCGATGACGACGCTTCGGTCCGCGACCTCATGACGCGCTTTTTAAGCAAGCTGGATCTTAACGTTGTGGCTGCACGCAATGGCGAGGAAGGCCTGCGGCTGGCGGCGAAACTACGCCCTCTGATTATTACGCTGGACGTGGTCATGCCAGGGCAAGATGGCTGGGCGGTGCTGAATCAGTTGAAAGCCGATCCGGAGCTTGCAGAAATTCCCGTAATCATGGTCACCATCGTAGACAACGAAGCCATGGGCATAAATCTGGGCGCGTCCAACTATTTGGTGAAGCCGGTACATCGGGAGCGCCTTGCTGATTTGATCGAAAAATATCGCGTGATGCGGACGGCAGGCGCAAAGACGATCAAGATACCAGTGTCTCTGCCAACTGCGCGCAAAGAGCAACAACAATCCGGGGCTGAAAGTCCGCGGAGACGTTAATATGCCGAGAATTTTATTGGTTGAAGACAACGAAATGAACCGTGACATGCTGTCACGCCGGCTGCAGCGCAAGGGATACTCTGTGCTGATCGCTGTCGATGGAGAGCAAGGACTCGCGACTGCATATTCCGAAATGCCTGATTTGATTTTGATGGATATCAGTCTCCCTTTTATCGATGGATATGAAGTAACCCGGCGGCTGAAGGCGAATCCGCGGACCAAACATATTCCGGTGATTGCGCTCACTGCGCACGCCTTGCTGACAGACCGCGATAAAGCGCTGAAGGCGGGTTGCAATGACTATGACACCAAGCCGGTCGACTTTACGCGGCTAACAGAAAAAATCGAGACTTTGCTGGTTAAAGAAAAGACCTTATGACGACGCGAATCAGTCGACTGCTTATCGTAGACGACAACGAATTGAACCGGGACATGCTTGCACGCCGTCTCGAGCGCAAGGGCTTTGAAGTGGTCCTGGCGGATGGCGCACGCGAATTGATGCAGCGCCTAAAAGAAACCACCATCGACATCGTTCTGCTGGACATCGAAATGCCCGAGATCAGCGGACTGGAAGCCCTGAAGACGCTACGCGAAACTTATTCGCAAATTGAGTTGCCGGTCATTATGGTGACCGCAAAAAATCAAAGTGAAGACATCGTGAAGGCGCTCGATCTGGGCGCCAATGACTACGTGACCAAACCGATCGACTTTGCCGTGACCCTGGCGCGCATCGGAACCCAGCTATCCCACAAGCGGGCGCAAGAAGCATTACGGGAAAGCGAAGAGCGTTATGCGTTGGCGGCGCGCGGGTCGAACGACGGCCTTTGGGATTGGAACCTGCAAGCCAACTCGGTTTATTTCTCGCCCCGATGGAAGGCCATGCTGGGGTTTGAGGAAAACGAAATCGGAGACCAGCCTGACGAGTGGTTCAGTCGTATCCACGAGGGCGATCGCGAACGGGTGAAACAGGAAATAGCGGCCCACCAGAACGGGCTCAATCCGCAATTCGAGAGCGAGCACCGCATGCTTCACCAGGACGGAAGTTTTCGCTGGATGCTCAGCCGCGGGCTTGCTGTAACTAACGCGAAGGGAAACGTCCAGCGAATGGCTGGATGGCAGACGGACATCACGGAAGGAAAAGTATCGGATCCACTTACCGGCCTGCCTAACCGGCTTCTATTTACCGACCGGCTCGTCAGGTTGATCAAGCAAGCTCGTCGTCGCGAAGGCTACTTATTTGCAGTGCTCTTCCTGGATCTAGACGGATTCAAGATGATCAATGACAGCCTGGGCCACTTGGTCGGCGATCAGTTGCTCATCGGTGTGGCAAGCCGTCTGGAAAAATGCCTGCGCGCAACCGATATGGTGGCACGGGTGGGCCGGGAGTTTATTGTCGCGCGCATGGGCGGCGACGAGTTCACCGTGCTGCTGGACGATCTTAAAGATCCTGCGGATGCCCGGCAGGCGGCAGAGCGCCTGATGAAAGCTGTGTCGGCGCCATTCAATTTAGGCGGTAAAGAGGTGTTCACATCTGTAAGCGTCGGCATTGCACTGAGCAACGCTGCAAAATACGAGTTCCCCGACGAAATCCTGCGCGACGCGGATACGGCGATGTACCGGGCCAAGTCGTTAGGCAAAGCGCGCTACGAAGTGTTTGACGCTGATATGCGCGCCAGCGTAATGGCCCGCCTGCAGCTGGAGATGGACTTACACCGTGCCATCGAACGCCAGGAGTTTTCAAATTTTTACCAGCCGATCATTTCGCTGGTTTCGGGAGAAATTGTTGGTTTCGAATCTCTGTTGCGCTGGAACCATCCCACGCGTGGACAGCTTGGTCCCGAAGAGTTTATCGCGGTGGCCGAAGAGACTGGGCTGATTCGGGAGCTGGGTTGGTGGAACCTGCGCGAGTCATGTCGCCAAATGAGTTTATGGAGAGCGAAATATCCCGCGTATTCCAACCTCACCATCAGCGTGAATCTTTCGCCCAAGCAGTTCCTGCAACCTAACCTGATTGCAGATATTCAAGTGGTGTTGGTCGACCTCAAATTGCCTCCATCGGCACTGAAGCTGGAATTGACGGAAAGCACTGTCATGGGCGATCCGGCTACGGCAATAGAGATGCTTGAAAAGATTAAAGCGCTGGGTATCAGCCTGGCCATCGACGATTTCGGCACCGGCTATTCATCTTTGAGTTATCTACATCGATTTCCGTTGGACACGTTGAAGATAGATCGCTCGTTCATCAGCGGGATAGGCGACGGCGCGAATAGTCAAGACGGTACAGAGATCGCCCGCACCATTCTGCCCATGGCGTCGAATCTTCATCTAGAAGTGGTCGCTGAGGGAGTCGAAACCGGCGAGCAGTTGGCATTGCTGACGAGATTGAAATGCAAATACGGGCAGGGATTTTATTTCTCTAAACCGCTGCCCGCGGCTGACGCCGCGGTCCTGTTGGAGAAAAAGACGAACTGGCATCCGAAATCCCTTTCGGCTGCAAGCGGCAAAACCTAGAAGTGTTCACACATCGCGATGCAACTGGCCTGGCACAACATACTTCACGACCGTAACCGGTTCCTGGTAACTGTGCTGGGGGTTTTGTTTGCGGCGTTTTTAATGGTCTTCCAAGGCAGCCTTCTGGCAGGGTTTTTACGGGCTAGTTCACGATTCGTCGATTCCAGCGATCTTGATATCTGGATCACCGCTCGCGGAGTGCAGGCATTCGAATTCGGAGCGCCCCTAAAAGCGCGAGTGCAGGAACTGGCAGCGGGCGTGCCGGGGGTGATCGAAACTGGACGGGCGTGCATGGCGTTTGCCGTCTATCGCAAGCGGGACGGGCAGCAACAAGTAATCGCGCTAGTGGGCGCGGATACGAATTTGGGAAAGCGCTTTCCGATTCCAGCACTCACGGAAAGAGCTAATGAGCTGTCCCCGGAGTCTGTGACCTACGATGCCAGCGATCACGGCGTCCTGGAAACGGTCTCTCTGCCCACAAGCGTCGAAATCAACGGGCGGCGCGCCAGCATTGAGAAAGAAGTGCATGGCTTTGGCGGATTTCTCGGCGTGCCGGTGCTTTTTACTTCTTACCGAAACGCGGCCCGTTATTTAGGCTTCGACGATCAACAAGGCATGTACGTTGTGGCTCGAGTCGCCAAGGGATATTCAGTTCGCGAGGTGCAGCAAAGTTTGAGGCAGCGGCTGCCGGAAGTGGACGTGCTGACGCGCGATCAGTTCGCCCACAAGTCACGCATGTACTGGCTAACGAAAACCGGCGCGGGCAGCGCGATTGCGACCGCGGCGGTTCTCGGATTTCTGATTGGCCTGGTGGTGGTTTCGCAAACCATTTACGCAAATACGATGGAAAACATCGAAGAATACGCCACCCTGAAGGCTTTGGGTGCTTCTCGCTCATTCGTCGCTCGCATCGTGATCACGCAGTCGTTGATTTGCGGCGCAGCGGGAAGCGTGTTGGGGCTGCTCGCGGCTATTCCAGCCACGATCTTTGCTAAGTCTTTTATCCCGTGGGTTCGTACTCCAGCGTGGCTGCCGCTTGTCATCGTGGCAGTAAGTCTATTGATGTGCGCGCTGGCATCCATCGCTTCTGTCCGAAGTTCTCTTGCCGTAGATCCCGGGAGGGTGTTCCGTGCCTGAGCGACAACTGGCCGTCGAGAACGCCAGGCTTTCCTTCGGCAAGGGGAATGCTCGCGTGCAGGCGCTGCGCGGCGTGTCGGTGGCATTCAACCCGGGAACGTTGTCGCTAGTTATGGGCCCGTCGGGGAGTGGGAAGACTTCGTTGTTGTCACTCCTGGGCTGTTTGCTCTCACCCGACGAGGGAAAGGTATTCGTGGAAGGCAATGCGGTGCAGAGACTCGACGAAGAGCAGAAGACCGAGCTCCGCCGAAAAAAGATCGGCTTCGTTTTTCAAGGCTTCCGCCTTTTGCGCTCCATCTCCGCACTCGACAATGTCGCACTAGGGCTGGAAATTCGCGATCCGGAGCACCTCGACCGGATGGTCACTGCATGGGAGCTACTCGCTCAATTCGGCCTTGAGGACAAAATGAATCATGAGCCCGACGGCTTGAGTCCAGGAGAAAAACAGCGAGTTGCGATTGCGCGGGCTTTGGCGGGCGATCCTCCGATTCTTTTGGCAGACGAGCCGACGGCATCGCTCGACGCCAGCGCCGGCAAACACATTTGCCAGATTCTACGAACCCAGGCCGAGGAGCATGGAAAGACGGTGGTCGTGGTCAGTCACGATCCACGGTGGCAAGAGTATGCCACTCGCACCGTAGTTCTGAGTGATGGTGAAATCAAACAGGACTCACAGGCGAATCAAGCATGAGCGCGTTCACCAAATTCGGGCTTGGAATTCTTACCGCTTTGCTGGTTGCTGCGGGCGCGGATTTGTACTGGACGTCGCGGGTGGAGAACTCGGTCGAGGCCCATCAGAGCGGGCACGCACCTGATGTGGTCTTCGCTTCGCGCGGCAGGATTGAAGGGCTCTCCGACACCATTGAGGTAGAAGCGGCGGCAGACGGCGTGTTGAAGACTGTTAACGTCAGCGAAGATCAGATTGTGAAGAAGGGAACACTGCTGGGAGAGATAGCCTGCGATGATCTGAACGCAGCATTAAACGCTTCTCTGGCCCAAGCTGATGCGGCGCGCCAGGCGCGTGTTCGATTGCTGCGTGGGGCGCGTATCGAAGAGAAGCGGGTTGCAGTGAAAAAGACCGAAGCCGGCTACGCCACGATGTTAGAGGCCAAGGCGCAATTGCACCGACAGCGCATTTTATATACCGGCGGAGAAGTTTCCGGCAGCGATTACGACAAAGCCATGCGTGACTACGGTGTGGCCAAGGCTGAGTTCCAGGCGGCTTATCGGTCCGAGCGATTGCTGGCCGCGCCTCCATTGCCCGAAGACAAGGCTCGCGCCGACGCCGAAGTTCTGGCAGCCGAGAGTTTGGTGCAGGAATCCCAGGAGCGCATCAAGAAATGTTCGATTCTCGCTCCGATCGATGGAACCGTCCTGAGGGTCGACGCGCGGCCGGGCGAAGCATTCAGCACTATCACTCCACGTCCTTTATTTATCATCGCCGATGCTTCCGGGCGCCGGGTGAAGGCGGAAGTGGATGAAAGAGATCTGGCCAAAGTCAGAATCGGGCAACGGGTCATCGTCCAGGGCGAAGGACTCACCGGGGCAAAGCTTACCGGGACGGTGCAGAGCATTTCGACGGTCATGGGCAAGAAAAGCGTATTCACCAATGACCCCGCGGAAAAGATCGACCGCGACGTTCTTGAGGCCACAATCACGTTATCGAGCGAAGACGCAAGATCACTTCCCATCGGACTTAGAGTTACGGTCCAGTTCCTATCCAGATAAGATAATGTTCACGGTTTGCCGTCAAAGTTTGACGCATCATCCGATTACCCGATCACTGCTTTTATTTGTGCTAAATTCGTTTTCGTGGGCGGGTGGTTCAAATGCCTAGGGCGGACTGATGTCGAAATTATCTGCGAAGCAGCGGCAAGGCGGTGAGAGGGTACGGTTTTTTGACCGCGACGGGAAACGGATACTGCTAGTTGATTTATCGAAATGCACCGCCCGCGAAGCCGAGGAGACTACGCGCAGGGTTCCAGATGTCGTGACCGTCGAGCCGCGCGGTTCGGTCCTGATACTTACGGATTTTGAGGGAGGTTCATTTGACGCAGCGGCCTTGCGCGCGATCAAAGAGACGGCGGTGTTTGACAAGCCATTCGTGAAAAAGTCAGCCTTGGTCGGCATCCTCAGCCTGCCGCGCGAGTTCCACGATGAGATGGAACGCTTTTCCCGGCGCGACTTTGCGATTTTCGGCACTCGCGAAGAAGCGTTGAAATGGTTGACACATAGTTAAGACCACAAGCAAGCGCGAGGTATTATCGATGACGGGGGCGCGTAGCTCAAACGGATAGAGCATCAGATTTCTAATCTGAGGGTTGCAGGTTCGATTCCTGCCGCGCCTACCAGCCTTTATTGCATCTTTCAATGGTTCCTCGGACAGGCTTCCCCACCCAGGTGACAAATTCGGGCTTGGGGAAGCTTTGTATCGTGTGGGGTATGTGTTCGATAGGGACTGTCCCGGGTTCAGTGTCGAAGGCTGGATATGGCTCTCACGATAGGTTTGAATGGTTCGAACACCCCAGAAGTGTGAGGCCTCCCGCGATGGGCGGTTTTTTTACGCCTGCGGCGTTCCTCCGTCATTATTGGTTTTTTGGCGTAGGAATACCCGTCGGAATACCGACCCTTTGCGTTACACGAGTTATCTTTCTGTCCGGCCCGATTCTTGGGAACATTTCAAAATATTGGCGGAACGTACAGAACGCTTACAGAAGGTGATTGCGGGCATGCAAGGCGAGATCGCAGAGCGCTGGAGGGAACTGTGCGCGTTGGCGGCCGCAGAGCAAGATCCTGACCGCTTGCTGGCGCTGATCCGCGAGATCAATATGCTGCTGGAGAAGAAAGAAATGCGTCGGAAATCTGTGGTCAGAATAAATGGAAGATAACGTAAATCAAGAGGCCGCCAATTTACACTTGTGCAGGTCGAACTGCTGCTGAAGGCTGGTTTGGGCGTCCTTAGTCTTGGCAAGCATGGTTATAGGGGCTTTGAACTGATGCCCGCATGATCCGCAGACGGCCATAACCGGAGTTTGGCTAAGCCATTTAGTCACCCGCAGAATGGGCTTTGCCACGAACGTCACTCCTTCTTCCAGTCCGTCAAGGACGCCAACTTCTTTAGAATTTCCTGCAATCGTTCGGCACGGCGTTGATGTGCCGATTCAGCTTCAGCGAGCCGTCGTCCTTCCTGCAAGTATCTCCGGTTTGCTTCGCTGATCTGCGCTATTTCTTGTCGCAACTTCGCCACCAACTCTGTAATCGGTTCCTGCATAAGATAAAGATTACCGCGAACGTTGCTACGCGGGCTCACGGAGTTTTTATCAAAGAAAGTCGGTGGCAGTTCTAAGTAGCCCGCTAGTAGTGGGTGCCGTTACGGGGAATCGCATCTCTCGACGGCGATGTACTGATGTTAATGCCTCCTGTTTCCTTCCCCATTTTGTGAACGCCATTCTCTGCTCTAATTCGTTCTTGCATTTCACGCAGTTCCTTGCAGCTTTCGCAGTTTGGGTCTGCGCAATAGGGTGAGCCTTGCGGCTGGGTTAGCGCGCGAGGCTGAGAATTTAATTGGCTTGCCATTTTATTTACCCCTCTTTGTAGAAAAACTGTCCAATTCGGTCTCGGTCCGGTAGCAGTTTTTGCTCGTTCAAATGCTTTTTAAGCGAAGACAATTTGTCGCGCATCGAATGCTCGAGAGAGTCTTCTGGTGCTCACGCTGAGTAGGAGTTATAGCAGCTAACTACCGGTCGGAGTGAAACCATTTTCCTGTAAGGAGTTTTCGGAAGGCGGCGGAAATTGTCAGGCGCTCGTAGGCCCGCCCCGCCGCGGCGAATTTATTTCAGCGGAAACGGGCGGCCCTCCCCCGAGATCCGCTCGTTTCCGCGCTCTGCTTTTGCCCTCGTGGGCCGGATGGCACAATGCTGCCACAAAACTCAATAATAGTTTGTAAATTTTGTGACAAAGGGCCATAAAACATCGTCAAGTTCTGATGCGCTTACCACCTGAATTAGCTTTCTTAAATTGTGAGATTTCTGGGCGTCCGCTTGGCGGTCTGGGTGGCTAAACATGTTCGCTCAAATTGCCGATAGAGTCGAAAGCAAGCACTTTTGAGGAGCCTGATGTCCGAAGACGAATTTAAAATTCTGGTGGCTGACGATTCCGCCCTGTACGCCAGGCTGGTTAAGGACAGCCTCTCGTCGCAGCCGTGCACACTCCTGTTCGCGAAGGACGGGTGCGAAGCCATCGGGTTATTCGCTGAACATAAGCCGGCATTGGTAATCACCGATTGGGTAATGCCCAAAATCGACGGCCTCGAATTGTGCCGCCGCATTCGCGCCGATTTTCCCGAGGTTTACTCATACCTTATGCTGCTGACCAGTAATGACGAGAAGGAAAGCGTGATAGCCGGGCTTGAAGCGGGGGCGGATGATTATCTGAGTAAGCCTTTTCATGCCGGTGAGCTTTTCGCGCGAGTGGGTGTAGGCCGCAGAGTGGTCGAACTGCAACGTGAAATCCAGAGTAAAAATCGCCAGCTGGCAGCAATGGCATTGACCGATAGCTTGACCAGCTTGCCCAATCGGCGAGCGATCGACGTGTGGGCGCCTCGCGAACTCAGTGCTGCGGTCAGGTATGGCTTTTCGCTGTGGGTGGCGATGGCGGACCTGGATTTCTTCAAGAAAATCAATGACCAATACGGCCACAATGCCGGAGATATTGTGCTGCAAGGTTTTGCAGAAATTTTGAGGAGAAACACTCGGGCATCCGATATCTGTGGCCGCGTCGGGGGCGAGGAATTTTTGCTAGGGCTCACGCACGTCCAGCCCACGGATGTTGACGGTGTTATCGAGCGCATCCGCCGAACTCTCGAAAAACAGGAATTCTCGTTCCAGGGCAAAATTATCCATAGCACTGCCAGTTTCGGAGTCGCAGGCCTTCACCGGGATAAGCCTGCCGACTTCGCCTCGCTGGTAGCACGTGCCGATACCGCACTCTATTGCGCAAAACAGAAGGGACGGAATCGCGTGGAGTTTGAATCTGGCGCTCTCAACCTGGCGGCTAAATCGGCGGTCACTTGACGGCCACCTGATATCGGTGCAAAACTCCCACAGAATCACGACATAGGAGATCCTGATGCGGAGCATACGCTTTTGGCTGGTGTTGTTCTTGGCGGGTCTGCTCGCCGGCTTCATTCCCCAATACCTGAAAGCCCGCGATTTGAAACGGCAGGTGAGTGTCTGTAATGCCGCCTATCAGCTTGCGGAAGTCCGGCGTTCGGCCGCCCTGACATATGTTGCTGCCACGCAATTGAACTATGGCAACGCCAGCGGGTACGCCAATCAATTCTTCGAGCAGGCCCGGCGCCTGGCTGCTACAACTTCCGATGTCAGTGGTCGGTCTATGCTCTCTAATGTACTTTCGTCGCGCGATAAGATTACCGCGGATCTGGCGAAAGGCGACCCGCAGGTAGTCAGCGATCTGCAGCCAATTTTGCTGGCGGTTGAGGGAGCGGGGAAGTAGCGGAGCTACCGCAGCAGTGTGTCAAACCCGGCTTGAAAAAAATGTTTGTCGTGAGTGAGGGCGGAACTAATTCGCTCGCGCTCCATAATTTGAAAACTGGCGCAGTCTGTGATGCTCCAGCTTTTCTCATCTGCACGCTTGTACCTTTGCAGAGCGGTTTCAAATTGCTCCGGAGTTTGTGGGATCACCCTGACGCGAGCCGTCGCCCGTAAAACTTCGGCCAACTTTGCCGCGGCCCCTCGCGAGCGAGAATCAGTTTCGCTAAAACTATTCAAGAGTTCTACGAGTACCATTTCGCTGGTAATGATTTTTGCTGATGAAAATTGGGCTGAAGCTGACCGAGCTTTATCGTGAAGTCCGTCTCGCGGATTGAGCAATGCAATCCAGTAGCTTGTGTCTGCAAAAACTGAGGTCATTTAACCTTTAACCTTCTTATGACCGTACAAGTAATGATCGAGATTTTTGGCGAGGTCAGTGGGAAGTTTTGCCCATTCGCTGTCGGGTACAGTTCCCGATACACGTGAAACGATATCTACGATTGACTCCTGACTATCCCTATCTTCCGTCGCTCTGGTGTTGACAGTTGCCGTCGCGCGCGTCTCAATCGTGTAGCGAATTTCAAAACCCAAGCTTTCGAGAATCGCAACCGCCTGATGCGAATTTGTTGTGTCGTTAGGAGCCACCCCGGCAGCTTCGAGGACGAGCGGACGAGCCGGAAGCTCTCGCCCATTGACTACAACCCGCCACTTCGGCATTTTTTTTGTCCATCTGAAAGTACGGGCGGTGTCCAAAACTTCTGATCGAGTGAGTTCTTTTGGACTAGGCATTAAAATACCTCGTCTTCATATTATTAATATTATTATTATCTTAGTCAAGCGAATGTTGGGGTTTAAAGGCGGGTTGTAGAAGTACGCGAGGGTTAGTCCTTCAGCGGTACCAGCAGCTGATTGCCCTTGCAGAAGGTAGCAACCCTTTCAATGGATCCTACCTGGTTGGGCAGGGTCATCACCGGGCCATAACAGTAGACAGCGTGGCCGGTGCGGGCAAAGTACCATTGCCCACCCTTGCGGACTGGGGCCTTGGCCTGGGCGAAATGCGGCGTGGGCTGCGGGTTCGCCGCACGAAAAACCTGAACCTGGGATACGGGGAGTAAAGCCAACAACAAAATTGAGACTGCGTTCATAAACACCTACCCGGCCGCAAACTAGATGGAGAACGAAACTCGTCGCTGGTCCGAAGGATCAGTGGGCTCGGGCGGCGGGCTGGCTGGGATGGCCTTTTCCGCTTTTCGAGTCCTTCGTCCGTTCTTCGCATTCGCTTGTGGCCCTACTTTGCTCGATGGAACCTGGGCTAACGGGATCTGGGATGACGACTCCTGGTTCGACGCACTCTCAGACGCCGGGTTCTGAGATGCCGGATTTTGGGGTTGGAGCTGGCTGTCCTGCGATTTGGGCTTTTTCGACAGCGCCCCGGCATGCTTATGAAGCCGGCTCAAATAGGCGTTGTCCTTAAAAAGCATGTGAATCATGCTGCTCTGCGAGTCGATGGTTTTGTCTTGCTCGATCACCAGCTTGGTTAACAACAGGTAAGAAATAACAAACAACACGACCAGAAGTGGGAGCGCGGTCAACTTGCGTTTACGTTTCGTGGCCGCGTTCGCGATGGCATCCATTTTTTTTCAGTCCCCGAGTGCGCGCTTATTCCAAGCGTCGCCGTCGTTAAAGCAGATTTCGCGCCGAATCTCAGCGGAATTGTATGTCGCTAATAAATAAGAAGTTAACTGTGCTTGCCGATCCTTCACATTCAAACCAAACTGCAACCACTTGCACATTGACGGTAACCATATTGTGTTACTGGAGTAAGTTGCGATGAGCAGAGTCGAGAATGGGTCAACCTGGCGAACGGAAAGTCAGTTTTGATTATTGCTTCGATCAAAAATTGCAATTGGACACTGCCACATTGCAACGATAGCGTCTGATTATGGCTTCTTGTATTCACCTTGATGATCCGCACGTCGACATTCTGCACCACACCATCAGCCGCATTGCCGCCGCCGACGGTTTTCACCAGGCGCTTGATCGCGTTCTGGATTTTGCTGTCGAGGTAGTCAAATGCGATTCCTGTTTTATGTACGTGCTTGAGGGGAACGACCTGGTTTTACGGGCGTCCAAAAATCCTCATCAGGAGCTGGTGGACCGGCTGAAACTGCGCCTGGGGCAGGGGATTACGGGATGGGTGGCCGAGCACAGGGAGCCAGTTGCGGTGTTCAGCGAAGCGTATAAAGACCCGCGTTTCCGCTATTTCACGGAGCTTCCTGAAGACCGGTATGAGGCCTTCTTGTCGGTCCCATTGCTTTCACGCGGGCGACTGGTTGGCGTGATGAACCTGCAAAATCGCGAACCGCAGGCCTATAGTCCGCGGGATATTCGGTGGCTGTCAACCATAGGCGTTCTGGCTGGGGCAGAAATCGAGGTGGCACGGCTGGAAAGCGAGAATTCCGGCTTGTCGCGCCAACTGGCCACGCGGAAATTGGTCGAGCGGGCTAAGGGAATTCTGCAGCGCGACCTTGGATTGACCGAAGAGGAAGCTTACCTGAGTATCCAGCGCCAGAGCCGGCAAAAACGCATAACCATGAAAGAGGTCGCTGAGGCGATCGTATTGAGCGAAGACGTGCGGAGCAGTTCGCGAGACGAATAGAGCGCGAACCGCTCATCGCACAACTGAAGGCTGCGGTTGCGGAACTTGGGAAGGCGCGGTCTGGTTGTCTTGAGTTTGCGTCTGCACGTCGGTCCGGGCGGCGACGAATGGCACTTTGGGCATGTGGGTAACCTGGGCGCGCTCGGCATCCTGCACCAGGATACCGGCATTTTCAAGCAGTAGTCCCGTGGAGCGATCCAACTCGACCCGTGCCTTCTCATACGCCGCGAGGGCCGACACCAAGGTTGATTCGGTTGTCGTTAACGACGATTGTGTCTGCAGAACGTTGGTTGGGTTCGACACGCCGGCCTCAAGCTTCTTCTGCTCTGCATCGCGAGTTTGGCGCGCCAGATTGACCGCGGCCTGTGCCGCATCCACGCTGGCGCGATTTTGTTGCACGTCGAATTGCGCGTTCCTGACTTCGATCCTGACTTGATTCTCAAGTTGCTGCAGTCGCACTTGTGCCTGGCGTAGTTCAAGCTCCGAGCGCACCTGGTTGGCTTGCGCGGTGCGGTTCAGAATAGGAATATTCAAGCTAACGCCGATACCTTTATCGGGAGCGGTTGAATCCACCAATTGGCTGAGGGTGTCGTTGTATCCCACCGGCCCGGCAAGGAACTGCGAAGGGATACGATTACGGTTAATGCAGATACCTGAACTGGATGGGCAGAAAGTCGCATTCTGGCTCAGAGTTCCGCCCAAGCCGCTGCCTCCGTAGTACGCGTATAGACCAAGTGAAGGCAGCATCGAATTGCGCACCGCTTTATTGCTGATGTCGCGATTGTTCAAGTCAATGCGAGATTCGGCAAGTTCGGCGCGATGTTGCAAAGCATCATTGATTAAATCTTCGGTGGGCGAAACCGGCTCCTGCTGCGGCAACTGAATGGTCGATGTGGGGATAACCTGCGCGCCTGCCAGAAGCGGGTCGTGAAGATTTCGGCTGAGCGCATTTTTCATCAACAATTCCTGCAACTCAAGGTTGGTCTGCGCTACCGTCAATGCCTGCTGGTTGCTGGCCACCGTGCTCTGGGCGCTGACTACCTGAATGGGCGGCATAGTGCCGACCTGCACCGCTTTTTGGTTGTCACTGAGCGTCTTTTGCGCAAAGGCGAGCGCTTCCTGCTGCACCCGCACATTTTCGAACGCATAAACCAGGTTCCAGTACAGGTTCTCGATTTGGTCAACAGTTGTGATCACCTGCAACCGAAAAGCTACGTCAGAAATCTCACGATTGTTTTTCGCAATTCGAATGAAGCGGGTATTGGGCAGAAATCCGAAGCCTTGGAGTAGTTCTTGCGTGACGCGGAATTGGAAGTTTGACCCAATCGTCGGACTGAGCGCGCTTAGCGGATTGTCAGTCGTGACGTGACTATTGTTGAAGCCTACCTGCACATTGGTCCCGGTGTGAAAGGCCTGCTGGTAGCTGATGTCGGCGGTGCCGGTGTTGGTATTGGTGACTGCGCGTCCACTTAACGCGCTGCTCGATAGCAGGTTGTTGCGGTCCATCTGCAGGGTGCCGGTAATCACAGGATCGAAACTGCTAATCGTCGGCCCAATTCCGAGTGTCGAGCTAACCAGCCCATTTGTGCCAGTGCCCACGCCGCCCGCCGCCACGCTGGTGCCTCCTGCGCCTGAGCCGACCGTGCCGCTCAGACCGCCGACACCGCCGCCGGGTGTGTTCTGAATGATGCCTGTGTTCACACCCAGAATGTTGGATCCGGCTTTGGCGCGCAGAATATCGGTTTCGGCGATATTCAGGTTATAGCGCGCCAACTCAAGATCCAGATTGTTTTCGAGCGCCAGTGCGACGGCGTCATCCATGGAGAGATAAATTTTGCCGTCACGCATGAGTTGGTCGATGCGCGGGGTGTTGGCCAGATCGGCCTCTGGCACTTCGCGCGCCTTATAAGGCGCCAGTACACTGGGAAAAGGCCTGACCGATGTTGAATAGTCTGTACCGACATAAGGCTTCGACGAGGGCGCCTTTTCCGCTTGCGGCGTTGCGGGCAGGTTTTCCTGGACTTGCCCTTGCGGCGCACGAGAGCCCTGCTGCGACCAGGCAATTGAACCAGGCAAAACGGCAAGAACACAGACAATGACTGTGCAAGCGATGGCTTTCAAGCCAGACATGGGCAAATTCCTCTCATCTGATGGATTTCTTTTGAAGCGTTAAGGCAGAGTTGGATGCAAAAACCGACTTCAGAACCACAGACAGCATTTCAGAATTGCGGGACTTCCTTCGTAAGAATCTGTGCATATCAAGTGGTATTCGTGCGAGCAGAGGCGCACGGCTAGCGCAACACTCCAGTGTAGATTCCAGAAATAGAGACGTGGAGTGTAAAGAATTATAAAAAGAATGGGAACCAGAGATGAAAATGCCGAAGGGAGGAGCAAGTGCGAAATGGCGGACGCATACTTCTGCATTCTGACGTCGGGCTTTTTGTTACTTCAGGCTCTGAAGATACGCGATCAACTGCTTCATCTCCTCATCTTTCAGATCGGGGGTGGGCATGCCGCCGGCGGTCATTTTCGCGTTGGGATGGAGCAGGAGTGCCTGAAGTTGTGCGGCGTCGTACTTCGCGCCTATCCCGATGAGCTTGGGCGCGGCTGCGGTCCCCACGCCGTTGTCGCCGTGACAGGCATTGCAACCCTGGCCTTCAAAAATCTCTTTACCCTTGGCAGCTTCAGGATTGGCCAAAGCAGTGTTTTGCGCCACCAGTGATCCGCCGGAAAGTTCAGGTTCGAACTTCGCGCTCATGAATTCTTTTGTGGCTTCTCGTTGGGCTTGTAACTGCGCGGCCACTCCGGGATTACGCATGTCGCCACGGTGGCTGATCACACCGAGCGCGGCCAGCCCAAGCAGGACCGCGGTAAACAGTCCTACGCTGATGGGGCGCTTCCAGGGACGGCGCTCCAGGCTGCGATCGAAAAATGGAAGCCCAACCAGCAGCAGACCTATGATCCCGGGAATAACCAAAATGCCGAGCAATGCCGTAGATCCCTGCCAATATTTCAGGTACTGAAAAATGGGAACGTAATACCACTCGGGACGCGGCAAGAACTGGGTGTCAGACGGATCTGATTTTGGACCCAAGTCTGTGGGCCACAGGTAGGCGAGAAGTCCCAAAAAAACAATAATGAGCACAGCAAAACCCATGTCCATCACCAGTTGCTTGGGATAGAAAGGTTCGCTCGGGAGTTTGGGAGCAATCGGGTCTTCGGTGACCGGGCCGGCCGCGCCCGCTTTTCGGAACGAATAAACATGCATCGCAACAAATACAAAAATGAAGGCCGG
Source organism: uncultured Acidobacteriota bacterium (assembly GCA_963703465.1). Classification (GTDB taxonomy): domain Bacteria; phylum Acidobacteriota; class Terriglobia; order Terriglobales; family Acidobacteriaceae; genus Gp1-AA145. The sequence goes on from CAVPEQ010000007.1 coordinate 596,407, forward strand.
AATCAGGAACACGTGCAGCATGAAGAAGCGGGAAACGGTAAGCGTACCCATCTCTGTGCCGCCGCGTAGCAGCTCCTTAATTCCAGTTCCTACCCAAGGAATTTCGCTCAGGATGTTAGTGCCGACCGTGGTTGCAAAGTAAGCCTTCTGGTCCCACGGCAAAAGGTAGCCGGTAAACGCCATGCCCAGCATCAACGTCAGCAGCACGCAACCCGCGACCCAGACTAATTCGCGGCGTCCTTTATAAGACCCGTACATGAAGGTTTGAATGATGTGCAGCAGCAGCACGATAATGATGGCACTCGAGCCATAGGCGTGAATGCTTCGCAAAAAAGAACCGCCAGTTACTTCTTTGGTGATGTAAGCGACGGTGGTGTGGGCGTGGTCGGCTGAAGGCACGTAGTACATGGCGAGGAACACGCCGGTGACTATCTGGGAGAGAAAAAGAAAGAGCAGTCCGGAGCCAAAGACATAGGCAATCTTCGCGCCGCCTGGAATTGGTTCATCGAGAGCATGGCGGAGCAGGGAATCGATGCCGGTGCGATGGTCGAGCCATGCGCGAAAACCAGTTCTGGGAGCTTCGGGGTCCGCCATCAGGCCAGCTCCTCTTTGCTGTGAATGAGAGGACGAAAGAATTGATACTGGGTCTTCAAAGTGCCGTCTTCCACTTTTGTTTCGAGTTGATCGAGCCCGCGTGGCGGAGGGCCACCCAGCAATTTTCCGTCGGCGGAAAACATGCCGCCATGGCATGGGCAACCAAATCTGTTCTGCGCATCTACCCAGCGAACGCTACATCCCAGATGTGTGCAAACCGCCGAGAGGACGATGAGCGCGCCTTGCGGGTCCTTGGTTACATAGACCGGTTGCTGCTTGATGGTCTTCCGCCAGCCGTCGCGCTGTTCGATTGTCACCAGCTTCTGGACGGGAGTGGTAAGGTTTTGAAATTCATCGACCTTGCCTACGTCTGACCATGACCTCTCTGTAGTGCGGGCAAGCACCGGATATAAAGCAAAACGGACGAGTGGAACCGCGAGTAGAGCCCCCACCGCGGCGCCTCCCGCAGCCAGCAGGCCGGCGAGAAACGAACGCCGGCTGGGATCATCGGACTGCTTGCGAGTTACCGGCTCGAGAGGCATTGGTTGCAGATCTCGGTTGATTGAAATTACTTTTTACCTAGGTGGCGAATGTACACGACTAATTGCTGAATCTGATCGGGCTTCAGTTTCGCTCCGAACGCGGGCATCTTGTTTCGACCCTTGGTGATGACATCAGTTAACTCAGCGTCCGAGTTCTTCTGGACTTCGTCGGATCGAAGATCTTTAGCTTTCAGGGCCTTCCCCGACGGTGTGCTGCCGCTGCCGTCTTCCCCATGGCACATGACGCATTTCGACTTGAACAAGGCAGCGGGGTCACCTTGGGCGAAAAGCCAGGAGGGGCAGATTGCCCCTCCGAGCAGAACGATGGAAAGAACGCGTGAGGTTCGCTTCATAAGTCCTCCTTAAAACAGGCCACCAATGTATCAGAAGACGAACCGTGCCAGCAGGTAGACCGAATTGTTTCCGTTGGCGTTGCGACCGGCGGCGTCGTAATTCGTAGCAGCGCCGTTGAAGCGTAGATTTCCTGTGTATTGGAACATGAGGTCCACGTTCTGTTGCGGCCACCACGCCAAGCTGAGTAGATAGCCGTTGCTTTGCGGGCTGCCGTTTGCGCTGCCGAAAACCGGAGCGGCGGCAAACAGCACCGGGTCAGCGGTGCCAGTCACGTCAAAGAAGCCGGCGGTTGCTGCGACGCGAGTGCCGAAGTGGTATTCGACATTGGCTTGTGCTGTGTTCAAGTGATGACTCACAAACCCGGCTGCGCCTTCGGCAAAGCTGGCGTCGAGAGACGAGTTTTCGCGAATGTAGCTCCCCCGGAATGAGAGCACGTCACCCTTCAGGCTTGGCAGAGTGCGGTCATACTGAAAGTCTGCCGCCCAGTCGGTGTAGCTGTCTTCGAGACCGCTAATTGCTCCCGGCGAACTTTTCATGTGCATTCCGAAAGTGCCGATCTCAAGATTGTTATTCTCGCTGGAGGTCTGATAGGCGAGCCGCCAGTAGGGCGCCACGCCGCGAACGTTAAACCCGAAATCCGTTCCCGGGTTCGGCTGTGAACCGCCAATGTGCTCGGAGCGATAGATGGTGCCTGCCAGGTATAGGTGCTCGTTCCACATGGCATAGCCACCGATGCCGGCCACGTCCTGGCCGAGAGTGCCGTTAACGATTGCCGCGGCTGTGGGCGAAGGCGCGACGTCGCTTGAAATGAATGGAAATCCCCAAGCCGGAGTACTGTTCCAAAGATCTTCGACTGTGGGATTGTTGTTCAGAGTCACGCCATAGGTCAGTGATTTATCGAATAAGCGGCCATTATTGTTGGCATAGCGAATATCGGTATTGTCCCAGCTGAAGTGATCACCCTGCGCGTCGTAGGTTACCTGCACGAAGCTGCCAACATGTTCTGCCCACGCCCCGGCCAAAAACAGGGAAACGTCCTGCGGGAATTCGAAGTTGCCATTTTGGGTTGCGGGTTGCGGAGATTTGGTCGAGGTGAAGGACGTATCAAAGACCACCGAAAGAGGAAAGGCCTCAAGCAGGTGCAAGGCAGAATTGTGGTCTTTCTTGTCGTCGCTCACCTCGGCCTTGGTGGCGAAGGTGTAGCCCTCGAGTTTGAACTTTCTTCCGAACGCGTTGAGCTCAGGCGGAGCATAGTGGCAGGATGCGCAGGGCAATCCGGTCTGCCGCGAATAGCTGGGTACCGCATAGGCGGTTTGGGCGCAGAAAATAGCCACAATCACCGGCCAAAAAAACTTTAGCGGAAACATTTGAAAATCAGAACTCACTGATAGGAATCGCTTCTGGGTGCTCGGCATCACGTCCTCCATTTCGGTGATCGTGCCCTCATTGTCCGGGAACACACCTTTTTGGTCTGTGGTCACGCGCATAGCGAAATGTGATTGCAATCACAATCGAGCGGGAGCTCATGGACACACACCCTACACTCGATCGTCCGGCGGGAAATGTTCAGTAAGGGATAGCTAATTTACAGTTTGTGTGATTGAGAGCTGGCTGCTATTGAAGTTTCCGGATCCGTTATAGGTGGCCTTGATTACATCGGCGCCGGAGGGAAGGGTGGTGGTTGTATAACTGGCGCTGCCATTTGCGAGGGTTAGGGTGGCCAGAGCCGTGGATCCCAGCGTGAGTTTCACTGTGCCGGTAGGGATACCCGTAAACTGTGGCGCAATCGAAATCGAAAAGGTCACCGATTGGCCTGAAGTCGAAGGGTTCATCGATGAAGTAATAATGGTGGCACTCGCCGCGCGGTTGATTAACTGGGAGAGAACGGTCGATGTGCTCGGGGCATATTTTGTGTCCCCGTTGTAAGTTACGCTGATTGACTTTGTACCGGCAGCCATGGTGCTGGTGGAAAATGACGCTGTTCCGTTGCTGAGCGCGGTCTTTGCCAGGATCGTCGTTCCGGCTTTGAAGCTTATCGTGCCCGTAGGGATTCCGCTGTTTGCGTTGTCCAGCACCTTGGCTGTGAAGGTTATCGTCTGTCCATAGATCGAGGGATTCAGATTCGACGCGACAGTCGACGTGGTCGGCAGGCCGTTGACTACTTCACTCAAGACGGCGGAAGAACTGGTTGCGTAGGAGTTGTCGGTTACAAAAGTTGCTTTGATCTTGTGCGTCCCGGCGGTCAACCCCGTTGTAGTAAAAGAAGCCATACCACCGCTTAGCAATCCGCTGCCGAGTATGGTTGCGCCATCGATGAAATGCACGGTGTCGCCGTTCGCAAGTGTTCCGGCGGTTGAGTTGACGGTTGCGGTGAACGTGACCGCGCCGCCGAAGTTCGACGGGTTTTGCGACGAAACAAGCGTTGTCGTGGTGGAAGCCTTCAGCACGCTCTGGCTGTGGGATCCCGTGCTGGCCAGAAAATTCGCGTCTCCCGAATAAACAGCGTTTGTCGAGCGGCTACCCGAAGTGGCATAGCTGGTGGCGAAGGTTGCAGCTCCGCTTACCAGTGATTTGGTCGCTAATACAGTCGTGCCTTGCTTGAAGGTGATGGATCCGGTTGGTGTCCCGCCATTGTGGCCGGCGACGCTGGCTGTAAATGTCACCTGCTGATTCATGATCGACGGGTTGGGACTCGACGTCAACGCCGTGGTGGTGCTGGCGCGATTAACTATTTGTGACAATATCGCCGAGTTGCCGCCGTTGAAATTCGTGTCTCCACCGTAGGCCGCTGTGATGGAGTGTGTCCCGATTGTCAGCGTGGTTAGCGCGATGCTGGCAACTCCGCCACTCAGCGTCGCCGTGCCTATTGTGGTGGCGCCGTCTTTGAAAGTTACTTGTCCGGTCGGCGAGCCAGAAGTTGCGGTCACGATGGCGGTGAAGATTATTGACTGGAGGTATGTGGAAGGTTGAGTAGAAGACGTCAGCGTGGTTGTGCTCGCAGCTTTTCCGCCTACGTTAACTGTCGCCGTCCCGGCAGTGCTCGATTGATGCGCGTCGGTCGCAGTGATGGTCTGGCTGCCGTTTGTGCCCAGGGTCACGGCATTTGCGAACTTGCGAGTACCCGCATCCGCGGTCGTAAACGTGTAGTCACTGGGAAGGGTAGCGGTCGAATCGCTGCTGGTGAAGTGCAAAGTGCCCAGGTAGGTGCTGCCATCGCTGTTAGTGACCTTGGCCGTAACATCGAAGGGCACCGCGGCAGGGCCGCTTGAGGGAGCGGTTAGCGTAAAAGTCAATGCTCCTGGAGAAACGCATCCTGCGCTGTGGTTCGCAGCGTAAGCCCTCTGCGAAAACTCTTGCTGCACCGTGTAGGAAATCGAATCGGACTTCAATGTATCGGTGTTCTGATTGCAGGGATCGCCGATCTCTCCATTATTAATGTCGTACCAGGCCAGCGGATAATCAACGAAGTTTCCGATTCCAACTGCTTCATCAGTGATCGCCTCCGCGAATTCATGGCTGCTGGCGCTGGTTACGTTCTGCCATTGTGATCCCGCGCCGCAGCCGAGGTCACAACCGCTGCCAGGGCTGAAATCCGGTATGACTCCATAAGGAATGTCTTTTGCATTCAGGGCGAAGGTGCTGTGGTAAGCGCAGTAAGTCACGCAGCTTCCGAACCCGGGATCGGAAATGACCAGGCCCGGAGGAAAATAAACGAAGTAGAGGGTATTCACATTGCCGGTGCTGTCGGTGGCCGGAGCGGGAATGGTGCCGGCTGTTATCTGCGCCTGAATTTCGTTCTGAATGTTGGCATCGGTAATGGGCGAACCACTGTTAGCAGCATGAGGAGTAATGACGAACGGCGATCCTACGTGCACCGTGCCGCGGCCTGCAACCTGGCCGGTCCCGGGCGATCCGCTTTTACTTCCGGCGTTGGCGTTGACATTGGTGTTGTACTGCTGAAGCATGTCGACAAAAGTGCTGTCGGCGGTCGCGCTGAAAAATCGGCTTACGCCAATGCAATTTCCTTTGGAATCTGTGCCCCCGCCACATTTGACGACGTTACTGACAGTGCTTCCCCAATACACGACCACCACATCCGGATTGGAAAGTATGGGCCCGCCATAGTACTTAAAGCTACAGGTTCCAGCCGTGCCCGAACCATTCACGCAAGAAGGAGCCGACGCGGCCTGGTTAATCCTCTCCTTAGTTGAGTGAGCATTCTTCGCAACGATATGAACGCGGCGTCCGCTACTCGACAGAAGCACGGATTGGGTCTGCTGTCCTTCCGCCAGGGGCAGAATCAAGACTGCAATGCAGGCGATGACGCTTCCCGCACAGAACTTGAGGAATAAGTCGTGAGTCAGGGATGGTCGTCTTAGAATTTTGCGAAGCCTGCGTAAGTTGGATTGGACACGGGAACCCGAGGGCAGCATGACGACGGTACTCCGGTTGAAGAGGTTCGATTTCGAGGCCTATGTCGGGGAAGAGGCCCAAGTTGGCCGCCAGTGTATGTCAGAAAAGCAGGGGCTGGCAATTGAAAAAGCGACGGTGAACCTAGGATGCCGATGTGACTAGACTCGCCAGCTGGGTTTTTAGCGCGGTAGCCGGCAGCGCGACGCTGACTGTAGTACCGGCTGGATTGGACTGAATGTCGAGCCGTCCGCCCAGTTCATGGACGCGCTCTCTCATCCCCACCAGGCCCACTCCAGTGCCATGTCCAGCTTCATGAAAGCGCTTGATGCAATCTTCAGGTATGCCGGTGCCGTTGTCCGCTATTTCGAGAATGAAGTTGTCTGCGCTGACATTCAACCGGACCGTTGTCGCGGATGCGCCGGAGTGCCGATGAACATTGGTGAGGCTCTCTTGCAATACCCGGAACAATACCAGTTCGTGGTTCCGCGGCGGCCGCTGCAGATTTTCGGCAATTTCGCAGTGCACCTGAATGCCGCTGCGCTTGGAAAAGCCTTCGACAAACCATTGCACCGCGGATGCGATGCCAGCTTCATCTAGTAAGGGCGGATGCAAGAGATAGGAAGTGGTGCGTATCTCCTGGACCGCTTCGTCGGTAAGCGCGTTCAAATCATCGAGTAGTCGATGCATCTCAGGGCCTGCCGCGGTTCGTTCGATCAGCGCGGTCGTCATCTTCATCGCAGCCAGCGTCTGGCCGGTGGTGTCATGCAAGTCGCGGGCGATGTGCCGGCGCTCTTCATCCTGCAGAGTCATAAGGCGAACTGATAGCTGGCGCAGTTGCTCCTCTGCCCGCTTGCGTTCCATGACCTCGCCCTCCAGGCTGTTCAACGTGAGAGTGAGCTGGCCGGTGCGCTCGACCACTCGATTTTCCAGTTCCACGTGCGCCCGCTGCAGGGCGGCCTCAGCCCGTTGCCGTTCACTCGCCTCCGAGGTCATTGCCGCGATGGATTGCCTGAGCCTGAATTGCTGTTTGCGGTGATTTTCGCCGAGTACGATCAGAACTGCGCAGACAAAAAACCAGCCCACGACGCCATGGATCTCCGAGGGGCGAGTTGGAGATAGGGAATGGCGCGGATCAATAAAGAAGTAAAAAATCCCCAGAAAGCCGACAATCGCGCTCACGATTGCCGGAGCGTATCCGCACACGACGGAGCAGAACGCAACCGCTGCGTAAACAGTCACGTAGAAGGCGACATGTCCCAACACCGGGTCGAAAATCCAACGTAACACAATGGCCAATGCCGCGGTAGCCAGCGCAATGCCATAACGCTCAACCACGAATTCGCGCCGGATGGGAGAAAAGAGTTTCCAGTTGTTGAGTGCTTGATGGCGCTCACCAGCCGCGATATTGTCGTCTGCTGTGTCGCTCATGCTGTTGATCAGCCAGGAAGTTTTATCAAGCTATATCTTGAAGTAATTCAGTAAACCTAGAGTTCAGGTTTACGGTACGAATGCTGCCGCATTAAATTCTCGTTGTTTTTTTCGTGGCGCTACTTCAGGCGATACTTGGCCCTGGGGGTAACCCTCTGCTAGATAACAGAGAGCGCGGTCAAAGAACTGGTCGACGAGGGCCAGTAACTCCATCTCGCCATAAAGCTCGATCGGGTTCCGAAAAAACCCCTGCTTCTGTATGAAGTCCCAAAGATATTCCTTGGTCATGACTACTGCCCAGCAGGAATCGGCGAGTGCAATGCCCTGAAAAGCGCGCCGGGCAGCCAGTTGATGGTAGCGCTGTTCGATATCATTTTCAGTCTTTGAAAGAAGCCACTCGCTCATATGCAGCAGCAGTTCCCGCAGCCCGGTGAGCAACTCAGACTCCGGCACTTTCTGAAGCTGGCTGGTTTTGGGAGAGGTTTGGATCCGCGTGGCCAAGGTGCGGGCTATTTCTTCCGAATGAGTCTCGATCAAGCGAATCAGGCGCAATGCAACCATTCGTCCTCCTTGCCTTCACTTGGCGGAATTATGGAAGCCACACCGGCCCCTGATTAGTGGAAAAGAGATTCGTTGAGTGCGCGGGAAGGCATCGCGCGCCCCCGGAATTTCTTTCCCTATTATGGTGATGCTTGCGCTTTCCTCATGGTTGTAAAAAATCGCTTGGCAGGGAGAGTCATTGAAAATGCGAGGTAATACCGCCAAGGGAGGGCAACGAGTTCCATTTGCCTTCCCAGTTTCGGGTTCGTTATGGTCGACCACTGCTACTGTTATTTAGGGGCACCCTTCAACCCCCCATATAGTCAGTCCTGCTTATGGTTAGAATTATTACTTAATTTATGCAGGAACCGGTCAAAGAACGGGTAGCGAAGCTACGGGAAGAAATAGCGGAAATCAGGGAAGCAAGCCGCAAACATTTGCTGAGTGGTCAGAGGCTTCCTGAAGAGGGAAACGCGCACGAACGACGAGCTGAGCGATTGCACGAAATTCTGAAAGAATTGGCGTCTTTAACGGATTGGAGAAAGACGTAAGAAGAGCAGACGAAGGGGGCAACGATTTCCGTTTGCTGGTTCGTGGTTTGGAAATGGGCTATCGGGGATTGCATCAAACAGAGCTCCGGGCGCCCAAAGCATGCCATTCTCGCATCCCCCATGGGCTTGAAATGCAGTCTGAATAAAGCTGGAAATTCAGAGCAGTAGGTATATACTTTTAGTACTCGCGTTTTCCTCTGGCTACACCAATGGCAAGTGTCCCAAAACCTTCGCTGGAAACGGATGCGCGTGAAAATACATCCGTCTCGGCACCGCGCGATGAACCGAATGCGACTGGGGTGCTCACGCCAGTTCCGGAAGAGAAGGCGTCTGCACCGAGTGGGCATCCGTCCGACGCTCCGACCGTGTTCGGGTTTTCTCATGATGATGCCACGATCGTGGGCTTTCCGGTAGCAAACATGAGTTCGGTCAACCCTTCTGACGCTGCCACGCAAATCGATGTAAGTACGCGAAAGCCGGCATCAACTTCAAGCGGGCAAACCGGACTGCGCGTCGGAACATTGCTGGCCAACCGTTACGAGATTACCGCGCTGCTCGGCGAAGGCGGGATGGGCGCCGTGTATAAAGCCCTCGACCGAGAGGTCAACCGCGCCGTCGCATTGAAAGTCATTCGCCCTGACCTGGCCACCAATTCTTCAATCATCGACCGCTTCAAGCAGGAACTGGTGCTTTCGCATCAGGTCACGCACCGCAACGTGGTCCGCATTTACGATTTGGGCGAAGCCGATGGCGTGAAGTTCATCACCATGGAGTACATCGAGGGCACCGACCTGCGCTCGATTATTAAGGAGCGCAAAGCCTTCCCGCCGGGCGATGCCGTCGAAATCATGCTGCAAATCTGCCGCGCGCTTGAGGCTGCGCATTCGGTGGGAGTGATCCATCGCGACCTGAAGCCGCAGAACATCATGCGCGATAACCAGGGCCGCGTCGTGGTGATGGATTTTGGACTGGCGCGGCTGATGGAATCGAACGGCATGACTCAGACCGGGGCGCTCGTCGGCACCATGGAGTACATGTCTCCGGAGCAGGCGTTGGGCAGCAGCCTCGATCATCGTTCGGATTTATTTACGCTTGGCCTGATTTTCTACGAACTGCTCAGCGGCAAGATGCCGTTTTCCGCCGAGAGCGCGCTTGCCAGCCTGATCAAGCGCACTCAACAGCGGGCGATAGCTGTTTCCCACCACGACAAAAATATTCCTTCTGTACTGGCGAATATCGTGAGCAAGTGCATGGAGCGCGATCCCAAGTTGCGCTACCAGAATGCGACTGAGTTGATCGCCGACTTGGAAGCGTGGCAGGGAAAACGCGCCGGCGCAACTTTGCGGTTTTCTGCAAGCCATCGCCCGTGGGGACAAACCATCCCATGGCATTGGTTGGGTGTGGCGGCAGCGGTGGTGATTCTGGGCGGAGCTGGGTTTATGCTGCGCGGAAAATTTGCCAGTGCGCCCGCGGCCGCGAATAAATCGGTCTCCGTGCTGGTTGCCGATTTCACCAATCAAACCGGCGACCCGATTTTCGACGACACCCTCGAGCCGATGTTCAACGTGGCTCTGGAAGGCGCGAGCTTCGTCAATGCCTATAGCCGCGGGACAGCCCACAACCTGGCGAAGCAGCTTCCACATCCGTCGGACAAACTGGACGAACAATCGGCCCGACTAATCGGCGTGAGCCAGGGACTGGCGGCGGTCGTAACCGGTTCGGTTAGTCTTCGCGGCGATGCCTACCGGCTTTCGGTCGAAGCCTTGGATGCCAGGACCGGCAACACCATCGCAACTGCGGAAATCGATGCGCCAACAAAAGATCAGCTCTTGCTCGACATTCCCAGGCTTGCTGCGCCCGTGCGCAAGGCGCTGGGTGACACCACGCCAGTGTCGGCGCAGCTCGCCGTCTCTGGGCCGTTCACCGCCGCATCTTTGGAAGTCGTGCACCTGTACAGCGTTGCTATGCAACAACAGTTCGCGGGTAAAACCGCTGAAGCGTTCAAGAATTTTTCCAAGGCAGCTGAGCTCGATCCCAATTTCGCCCGGGCTTATTCGGGAATGTCCGGGACCGCGAATGACCTGGGACGGCAAGCCGACGGAGAGAAGTACATTAAGCTGGCGATGCAGCACGTCGATCGCATGACCGAGCGCGAACGCTACCACACTCGCGGTTATTACTATCTGGTGTCCGGCAATTATCCCAAGTGCGTTGAGGAATACAGTTCGCTGGTCGGCCAGTATCCGGCTGACAGGGTTGGACAATCCGACCTCGCCTGGTGCTACGCGTCGTTGCGCAACTTTCCCAAAGCGGTTGAAGCCTCGCAAAAGGCCGAGCAGATTGCGCCCAAGGGAGCTTTGGAGCACTTGAATCTAGCGTTCTTCAGTTCGTTCGCCGGAGATTTCCAGACCGGCGAACGCGAAGCACGCACTGCTCTCGAAATTAGTCCCGGCGAGGTGGCCCAGCTCAATCTCGGTGAAGCGCAAATCGGAGCGGGCAAGGTTTCAGAAGCTGCGGAAACGTATCATGGCCTCGAAAAGTTCGGCGCCCGGGGCGCGTCTCTGGCAACGGCCGCGCTGGCCGATCTGGCGATGTATCAAGGTAATTTCTCCGAGCAAATGAAGCTGCTTGAGCAAGGGGCGGCTGCTGACCTGCAGGCGAAGACGCCAGAAAACGCCACCAACAAGTTTGCCGCCCTGGCGTACGCACAACTATTGCGAGGCGACAGCAAAGCGGCGGTTGCGTCTGCCGAAAAGGCCCTGGCCAACGGACAAACCGTGCAGGCCCGATTCCTCGCCGGTCGCGTCTTTGCCGAAGCCGGAGACAAGGCGCAGGCGCAAAAAATGGCTGACAGCCTGGCGAAAGAAACCGAGACCGAGCCTCAAGCCTACGCCAAGATCATTGCCGGAAAGCTCGCGCTGAAGCAGGGCGACAGCCGTCTGGCGATCAAAGACATCACCGACGCCAACAACCTACTCGACACCTGGATTGGCAGATTCGAGCTTGGCCGCGCCTATCTCGAAGCCGGCCAGTTCACCGAAGCGGATTCAGAGTTTGACCGTTGCATCAAGCGGCGCGGCGAAGCCCTCGAGCTGCTGATGGACAACACCGTCACCTACGGCTATCTGCCCTATGTCTACTACTATCAGGGACGGGTGCGCCAAGGTCTGAAAACTCCCGCCTTCGCCGATTCTTACAAAACCTACTTGAGCATCCGGGGACAATCCACTGAAGATCCTTTGGTGGCGGAAATTCGCAAAAGCCTGCAGTAGAGTCAGTTCAGACCCTCGCTAGAATCTCTATTTCTGCCCGAGGTAGGTTGGGGCGGGTGGCCCGGCCTTTGATCTCCTTGACGGTGCCTACAAAGCGGGTGCCCCGTTCTTCGCGTAGTTTGCGAAGGGCGGGAACCACGAACGCCTGCATCAGGGTTTCGATCATGCGGCAGTAGCTTGAAAGGAAATCTTCCCCCATCCCTCATTGACCCGCACCGGCCCGGCTTCATCCACGGAAATAGAACCGGTAACTGCTCCAGCGCCATTCTTCAGGCGATTTGACCAGTCCGCGCTTGACCGGATTGCGGTGCATGTATCTCAGTTTTTCGACCCGCTTCTTCGTCGTCCACACGTTGAAATCATAGAACCGAGCCTGCCAGAAAGCGGAGCGCACAACCGTGTCTCCAAACAGACAACTCTGGCGTGTATCCTCTCGCTTTTTCTTCGGCAGCAAAGCGTGGGCTGTGCGTTGCTTCAAGACTTGCATCACCGTAGATGGACTTCCGATCTCCGGTTCAGTGATCAGGAGATGGATGTGTTCGGGCATGATCACGTATCCCACCACCACAAAGCGGTAACGCTGACGGGTCTGTTCGAGAATGGTGATAAGGCGATCGCGTTTACGCGCAGTGTCCAGAAAAGGTAATCGGTGATAACAAGAACAGGTGATAAAGTGCAGCTGATGGGCGCCGTAAGTGCGATGCAGACCTCTCGGCATGACACCCCCATAGTACAGACGTTATTGCCACCCGCCCTTGCAAAGAACGCAAGGACGGGGCACCCTTTTCCGGATCGGGAAAGAAAAAAGCGAGAAGGTGGGCCACCCCCCCAAGCCGCCAAGTGACGACGACGATTGCGCAAAGGAGTGGGAGGTGGCTCGCGAATTCTGCGCGGAGGTGAACGCCATTACGAGAAATTCGGACAAGTGGCAGGACTAGATAAAGACTTGTGGGGAGGAAGTTATGATAGGTGTGTTCGTGGTCAGGTTTCCGAACGGTGTGGCGGGAACCCGATTCAATGGTAATGCCACAACAAGTATTGCACCTCAACTTAGCGAAATAACTCGGATGTTGATATCGAAGAAATGCGCCGAAAAGCGGAATCGGGTAGTTGTCCGAGCCAGTGCATGCTCGGATTGTGCTATCTTCGCGGAATAGACGTTGAGGTGAGATGCGACACAGAGGCATTGACGCTCTATGCATGCGAATAGCACGCTTGAACACAATGTACCAGAGAGGCATTTCGGCTCTGTGTCGGCGGCGGCTGAACAGCGCTCTTCCCGAGCTGTGCTGAACCTCGGGCGCATGTATGCTCAAGGCTTGGGAATACAGCAAAATGTGCCAGAGGCAATTCGTCACTTTGAGGCAGCCGCAAAACCTTCGGATAGCGGCGACGCTTTTCCGGCCAGAATAGAACTTGGACGAGTGTTCGTCACGTGGTTTGGGCGGGGTCGCCGACCGGAACCTTGCGCTTAAGTGGTACTCACTCGCGGCGTGAATGATTGAACCGACAGCGAGCGATCTACAGAAATAAAGGGCCCGCGAGTACGTTGAACACACTAGCAAAGGATTGTAGACGCGGCGCTTATCGGAAGCGGGAAATTCGCGAGTCTCGAAGCTGGCCGCTGATGCAGCCCTTGAACCATGGTTGAGCCTCCGGAAATCTCACATTCGATACGACGGCGGGGGCCCGGGATCTCAATGATCACGCGCCCGTAGCTTGAAAGGAAATCTTCCCCCAGCCCGCATTGACCCGCACCGGCCCGGCTTCATCCCGGAAATAGAAGCGGTAACTGCTCCAGCGCCATTCTTCAGGCGATTTGACCAGTCCGCGCTTGACCGGATTGCGGTGCATGTATCTCAGTTTTTCGACCCGCTTCTTCGTCGTCCACACGTTGAAATCATAGAACCGAGCCTGCCAGAAAGCCGAGCGCACAACCGTGTCTCCAAACAGACAACTCTGGCGTGTATCCTCTCGCTTTTTCTTTGGCAGCAAAGCGCGGGCTGAGCGTTGCTTCAAGACTTGCATCACCGTAGATGGATTTCCGATCTCTGGTTCAGTGATCAGCAGATGGATGTGTTCGGGCATGATCACGTATCCCACCACCACAAAGCGGTAACGCTGACGGGTCTGTTCGAGAATGGTGATAAGGCGGTCGCGTTTACGCGCAGTGTCCAGAAAAGGTAATCGGTGATAACAAGAGCAGGTGATAAAGTGCAGCTGATGGGCGCCGTAAGTGCGATGCAGGCTCTCGGCATGACACCCCCATGGTACAGACGTTATTGCCACCCGCCCTTGCAAAGAACGCAAGGACGGGGCACTGCCTTAGATTCGGATCGGAAACTCCAGAAAGCGAGAAGGTGGGTCGCCAGCTGCGGACTGGCATCATCCCATTCGGCTGCAAGGTCAAAATCCGACGCTGGCGGGCTGGCCCACCCTTTGGGCTACAAATAAAATCGGCTGGCGGGCTGGCCCACCCTTTGGGCTACAAATAAAATCGGCTGGCGGGCTGGCCCACCCTTTGGGCTACAAATAAAATCGGCTGCCCCACCCTTCGCGGAGCCGATGACTTCAATCTCGGCGCGAAACATCGAAAATCCCAAACAGATGCGCATCCTCATGATCGTAGTGCCCGGCGCAAACCCGAAACGAAAATCGATTCTCGCGGCGGGCTGGCCCACCCTTTGGGCTACAAATAAAATCGGCTGCCCCACCCTTCGCGGTGTTCGAAGGGTGGGTACCACTGACTTAGATTCAGGGTGGATAACTGTAGGGATTCAAGAAGCTTGCAGTTGAAGATGCTGAAACTGACAACATCTCATGGCGCAAGCGTTAAAGGCTCCCACCCTTTGAAAATCGCAAAGGGTGGGGCATCCTCAGTTGTGGTGGTACAAGCGCGGAAAGGGTGGGCCACCCCGCCAGAGTCGCCCGGCTCTCGGGTGCAACGCGGGGCGGAGTAACCCGCAATTCCGGTTCAAAACTAACCGTGTAATTTCAATTCGGCGCGCAAAAAAAAATGCCCGGCACCTTGCCGGGCAAAGCTTCACCTCACCAAGAACATCGCTCACTGACTGGACGCTGCGGCGAGGATCGGTGCACTAGTGTTTGTCACGAAAGTAGCCACAGCGGTTGCCGGGCTTATCGCGTATTCCTTTCCATCAGAGGTGAATCCGTACAGCGTGCCGCCTACGAACGTTGAACCAGCAAAAGCATTCACACCAGAACCACTGACGGTGATTTGGCCGATGGTTGTGGTCGTCCCACTCGTCGGATCGATCTGATAAAGCGTGTCAGCCATAGGAGTACTGCAACTCGCCCCGCTGTAACCAATGGTGTAATAAAGCACGTTTGCCGATCCGGTCAGGCTTGCCTCAACTGTGCACCCTGCTGGAAGTACGGCAGCTGAGGTGGCGCCGACCGACGTGGTTGCGCCCGTGGTTAGGTCGATCGAGTAAAGATTCCCCGTCACCGTGTCAATTCCGAAGTAAGAGCCGTTGGTCAAAGCTCCAGTGATCGCCTGATCGGGAATCGATCCCGCGGCGCCAATGGGTGTTGCCGCCCCGGTTGATGGATTTATCTGCATCAACTGGTTCGAGGAACTGTACGCGTAAAGCTGAAGGTTAGGTGTCAGGTCGATTCCGGTGCTGCCAGCGACGGTCGCCGCGCCAATCTGGGTCGCAGTCCCCGTGGGCAAATCCAGTGTCCCGAAATTTCCCTGGCCATCGACATAGAAGGTGTCGATATTAAATGCGTTTGAGGTAGCGTCGGGAACGCCTCCACTGGGCGAAGCCGTGAGCGTGTAGCCGTTCGCAATCTTGTTGATGCTCAGGTCGCTGAAGGTGGCAACGCCGGCGACTGCATTCTGGGTAAGAGTACCGGAGAGCGTCCCCGGTCCTGCGCCGATAGCCAGCGTGATGCCGCCCGTGAAAGATGTGAACGGGTTGTTGCTGCTGTCCTCGGCTGTGACCACGACCGCAGGCGTTACCGGAAGACCGGCTCCAGTATTGCCTGGTTGGGTGGTGAACACGAGTTGATAGACGTTGTAGTTACCGTTGGCACCGCTGGCTACAAAGTTACCGTCGCCGGAGTAATTGATTGTGAACGCGTATGAGCCAGCCACGGCTGGCGCTGGCGAAAGCGTGCACATTCCGCCGCCAAGAGCGGGCAGGGCAACGCAGGAGGAGTTGTGGGCGACGGGGTTAGCGTTGTCGGTCGCTGTCACAGTGATGTTGCCGGTCGGCGCGATTGGTGAACCTGCTCCTGGCGCGACAACCCCGAACGTGTAAGAGATTGTGACCGGTTGACCAAGGAACACCGTAGATGGCGACATTAAGCTGAAGCTGAGACTGGTACTGGCCTTGTTTACAGTCTGCGGCCAGAGCTCCCGAAATGCTGGAATTGAAACTATTGTCGCCGGCGTAGCTGGCGGTGATGGAATGATTGCCAACCGACAGATTCGCGAGAGCGAACGTCGCTTTTCCGTTAGTCAGCGCGGAGGAACCGATCGAGCTTTGCCCGTCGTACAGGGTTACGGTTCCCGTCGGCGTACAAGAATACTGCGGCGCAACAGTCACTGTGAATGTAACCAGCTGTTGGAACACCGACGGATTGGCGTCCGCGCTTACGCTGGTCGTGGTGTTCGCCTTGTTTATCTGCAACGTGAACCCTTGCGTACCAGAGTTCCTGGGAGTGGCAGAGTCAAAGACGGTCGCGTTAACCGCATACGAGCCGGCCGCTGCGCATGTGCTGCCGGAGATCGTCGGCGAAACGGGAGTCTGCTGTGAAATCCCGCTCGGCAGACCAGTGACGTTCCACGTGAATGTCGGCGGAGTTCCACCTTCTTCCGTCAGGGTGGTGGTCGGGTAGGCCAGACCCACCGTACCCACTGGGAGAACCAGGGGGTTGATGCGCGGCGTGTCCTGATCGTTGATGTCGATGCTGAGCTGCAATGGAGATGCAGTAGTTTTTGTTTGGGCGCTGTCCAAGCTCAACTTGAACGTATAAGGACCCGCGCAGAACGCGTCAGTATCCCAGCTGAAAGTAAACGCGCCTGCTGGGGTGACATGAAGCGAACTCGCTCCGCTGATGGTCGTGGGCACTCCATTGGACAAGATCGCCGTATCACCAATTACGCCACAATTATTAGGGAGGGGACCATGAGCAACGAGTGATGTGATTGCTTGCACTCTGCTCACGGGACCGCTCGTGCTGTAGAAGTCGTCACTCAGTGACCATGTGATCGGCACGATATCGCCTTGTGTGCCGCTGCCCGGCGACGTGAGGTTAATAGATGCTGACGTGTAGCAAGCAGTCAGAGGATCGGTACCCAGCCCAACTACCGACACGACATTTGAAGGCAAACTCTCCTGTGGCTGCTGCGTGCCGTCATTGAGTACGAATGCGGTGACCTCGTAGGTGTAACCGTTCGAATTACAACTGGCATTGTCCTGATAGGTCGTGGGAGGAAACGTAATTGCGGGCGCGACAGGAACAACGCTGGCAAGGAACTGGAATTGAGTGCCTGTTACCGCGCGGTAAACGTTGTATTGAACAATCTGCCCGAACGTAGGCTGCGTCCAATTCAGAGTAATGGTACGCGGTGAGACGGCTTCGGTCGCGGTCAGGCTCCTTGGAGGACGCGTGTAAGAGTTGGCGTTCTCGTGGGTAATGTCGGTCTTGAGGCCTCCGCCACCCGCGGGCTTCAGCGCGCCTCCGCCACCCGCCGGCTTCAAGGCGCCTCCACCACCAGCAGGTTTCAACGCACCTCCGCCACCGGCTGGCTTCAACGCGCCTCCGCCACCCGCCGGCTTGAGCGCACCCGCCTCGCCGCCCAGCCCTACTGTGCTAACAGTGCCGACCGCGCTGACCTGCTGAAGATCAAGGCCAGGCGATACTTCAAAGTCGGACGAGCCCTCCCATTCATCGTGCCCGTGGAGAGTCTCGTTGGTTTTTCCATCGTAATTGACGTCGAGTCCGCTTGCAGCAGAGGAGAAAAAGCTGCTTGCAGCGCCGGTGACATACGTCATGTTTTGGTCGGTCGGCTGGCCCTGAGCATTTAACGGACGGGGCGAGCCGTCACAACGCGCACTCATCACCCTAGGCGTAAGGCTGGGGTTCTGCGTTTGCACATAGCTTGTAAGTTCGAACCATGCAGTGTTCAGATAAGCCGGGCCGTTCAAGAAGTTCAGTGCTATAGGCGAGCCTTTTATCAGATCACTCAAATCCTCTTTGGAATAATCAAGCACCTGATTGCCGGTAGCCCGATCAGTCAGAAGGTCTACCTGGAACTGGTAATTCATGATGCTCTGCGAGTTCGGCTTGCAGTTGGGCTCGAAGGTTGGCGTATAGTCCGGCGGGTTGCTACCTAAGCCACCATAAAAAGTTCCGCCGTGCGTCAGCCCAAGCGTGTGACCTAGCTCGTGCATGAAGGTGCCCGCTTTGACCTGCCACGTGTTGCCGTCGGATGTTGGATTGCTCGGCGGACCCCAATTCCCGTAACCCAGCGACACGACGGAGTTTTGGCCACCCACGTCCGAAAATCCGGACATGCTGGTTACCTGCCCATTAGCGACCGCCAGGTTTGGATCGGTCTTCACCGTGTAGCTGGACAGGACCGTGCCTGGAAGTAACGATTTGACGGTGATCGTGAATTTGTTTGCTGCGGGCGGGCTGGTCGGCCTTAGCGCAGTAAGTACCTTCGAGGTTTGGGTTCGTAATCGCAAAAACCACACTAACGCGGCCGATGAATCCTTTCTGAGCAGAACAAATGTTGTCGAGTGGTATGGGGGATAGACCGTGCGGCGAAGAAGTCGTAAATGTGACTGTGCTACCTGATTGAGTGACGCTTGATAACGACTGGTCCGACAAAAACCAACTCGGCAAGCCTACGCCATGCGAAAACAAAGTGTAATGATAACTGTCCTTTTTGCCATGGCTGAAGTCAGCAACGCATGGGTTAGCATCGGAAGTAGGATCGCAACCGAGCAAGCCCGTACCTGGCTCAATTGTCTGATTTTTGATGTATGCGACACCTTCCCTGAATCCCAGCGTGCCAGCCTCGTTGGGAAATGGGCAGGTTAGATTCCCGTTAGCATCAACATCGGTATCAGTGCACGAGGATTGGCTCTCCAGGATCGCGTTGCCGGGAATCGCGTGTAACTTAAACGGCGGGTGATTCTCGAAAGCCTCAACCACCTTGTCGACAGCCGTCTTGTTGTTGTCAGCGGATCGATCGCCAGACGCGGGTCGAACGAATAATTGCTTCCTCTCGCAGCCACATGAGCCGCTGCTTACGTTACTGCACATGTAATCGTATTGAAGGAAGATGTCCTTCTCGCCCGGTAGTGCGCCTGTGAGATCCACCCATGCCGGATCGCCTTTATTGCATGAAGCGTTGATGGAAAGATCACAGTATCCCTGGTTAGTCTTTCCAGGAGTCCAGAATGCCGTCGTTGTCGCTGTTCTTGACGGTTGTGCTGACAATGACCGCGCCCCACGAAACGCATCCCTGATTGCTGCATGGACGGAACTACTTGCGTCGTTGCGTAAGCTGGAGTCCTCAGTTATTGGACTCGCGCTGTTGAACGTCCACGTGGGATTGTCCCAGGTTCCGTACCATCCGGGAAATGCCGGCAGCTTGTTGCCGTAGAGAAATGGAAGTTTGACGAAGGAATTCGTGCCGCTGCTCAGGTAAACCGTTTGGAACTTATTGCTCTGGCCGCTGCCAACGATGTGGGTCAGTCGAGAGACAGGGTTGTGCGCAGCGTCATAAAACCCTTGCAGCTGTTGGGTCATGGTCAGCTGCGAGATGCCTTGCGAATAATCGCCGTCGTAGATAACAATCGAATTCAGTGGAATGTTTGGACCGCCGGCGCCCGCAGGAATGCGATAGATAACGACCAAAGTTGCGCCCAGGGTAAGAGGAGTTGCATTGCCGGCGCTCGGCAACCGGACTTCGAAGCTGGTATTTGCTGTTGGATTGCCGTTGGCATCGAGGGGCAGGGCGCCAGCGACGTCGGCGCGATAGGTTCGTAGCACTTTGCCCGTCGAACCGCCGTTGCATCCGCCAGAACTCCAGGCAACGTTGTGTAGTGGCGTTCAGGTTAGTTCCTGAAATCGCATAACCCGGCGCTGCCGGGCCACCACTCTTCGAATAGAGCAGCGGTCTGAAATATCCATTTTGGCCGGATCCCGCGCTGCCCGGCGTCACTCCCACTTTTTCGGCGGTTTGCCAGTAGAGCAAGGCCGCGACGATCTGCGCACCCGGCGGAACCTGTTTTGTCCCGGTAATGCCCGGGTTGGAATCCGGGACATTGATGGTCCCAACCGCGTAGCTGATTCCATTGATTGTCGTGGAGTTCGTTGTCATCCCATTTGCGCCGGCGACGATGTAATCGCCGGTCACAAAAAAGTTGTTGGCGAAATTGAGTGGAGAATTCGGAGCCTGCGCGAAACCTGATGGGGCCAGCGCCGGAAGTGACCCCCAACAGAACAAGAAGAGGCATCAATTGTTTCGGCGACAACGTCTTTCTAATCACTGCCGCCAGGTGACACAGTTCGACCTCTCGGAGTAAACGAACGACTGGCTTTCATAAATCCCCTTCTCATTTACGGGCGTGTGACGCACTCAGATCGCATGGCGGACAAAAGCAGCAACCAAGGAGCTTCTAGGAGGTTTGCGAACAAGAACACAACGCGAAAAAACGGTGATCTCAACTCATTGTCAGGCAGGACGGCCAGATTCCCAAGAACTCCCCCCTGAGTCGATAGGATCCAGTCGCACGGCTTACGTAGATAAACAGAAGCGTGGCAACGCCGCTGATCAGTGCTTCTTCAAAATGTCCGAGACTTCTGTGTCTCGAACAGATCGCCCGTCCAGCGCGGCAATTCTCAGCTTTGTTCCAGGCTTTGTCAATAGGAATTACGTGGTGTATCGGCAACTAAATAGGCTCACGGCTGAGTATTCTCGTGGGGCTGCTCAGAAAATGTTGTTGGGCAAAATGGATTATTGATCTCAGCACCCTAAAGCGATAAAGCTCAGGATGATCTCGCCACGGAATACTCTGCGTAAACTCTGCCCGACATTTCTGAAAAAAACTCAACAAAATCGGCACAAAATAAAAACCGACGGCTTCATTATGCAAGCCTGTCGCTGTGCCGATGCTGTTGTCACGTGAAGCAAATAAGATATTTACAAAAACGAGGTATCCATCCCATTGAGCTCAATTTGCAAATGTTCCGACCTATACTCCGGCTATGTCAGTTGGCATGAGCACAGCGGTCCGGAACATTTCTGCGCAATTCAAGGTGGAAGACGGCGTTCGCCTCTCTGCGCCAACAATTCACAGGGAACTATCGGCGCTGCTGAAACAACTGCGGGAAGTTGAAGGCGACATCGCTGCCGTCAGACAAACATTGCACGGCTTGTCATTGATTCTCGGCGAGGAGTATTTCTCGGAAGAACTCTTGCGCCTGATTCAGCCGAAGCGCACAAATATTCGCGGATTAAGCAGCGTTTGCCGGTCGCTGCTTCTGAATGCGCACCGCGCCTATTCCGTTCGGGAAGTCTGCAACCACATTCATGCAACCGAGCCGTTGCTGTTAATTCATCACCGGAATCCCATGGCTTCGGTCATGAGCGTCCTGCGGCAATTGGCAAAACGGGGAGAGATCGTTCGAAGAACCGAAAACGGCCGGTCCGTCTGGCAGCAAGCAAGTTCGCGATTCCTCACCGAGAGATGTGTAGTGTCAGAGAAAACTTGAGGTCACAAGTTGTGACCTCAAGTTCAGGCCACCGCGGTCGCCGTTAGCTACCGCTCGCCTTCACTGAACATGGCGCGTCGAATTCTGTCACCGCGTTCGGGATTGCGGCAGGTTACCAACTTTCTCTTCAAGTTGTGCCCAAAGTTCGTAGAGTGCATCGAGGTCTTTTTGAGCCTGCTCCATTTCGGAGTGGGCCGCCAGCAGCTTCGGACCGTCACTTGCAATCGAGGGATTCTCCAACTCAGCGCGCTTGCTATGCACTAAGCGCTCGGCCTCGGCAATCTGTTCCTCTATGGATGCGTATTGCCGTGCCTCGTTATAGGAGAGCTTCTTCTTGGGCGAGGAGGCAGACACGGATGCCGCCGAACGGACGGGTGGCTTTGCACCAGCTTTGCGCTCGGTTTGCCACAACTCCCATTGCGGATAGTCCGCAAAAGTTTCGGCGCTACCCTGGCCGTCTAGGCCCAGCACAATGTTCGAGACCCGATCCAACATATATCGATCATGCGTGACCAACACCAGCGAACCGCGAAATTCCAAAAGGCTTTCCTCAAGAATCTCCAGCGTCGGGATGTCGAGATCGTTAGTCGGCTCGTCCAGCAGAAGAATGTCGGCGGGCTGCAGCATGAGTTGAGCGATAAGTACCCGCGCGCGTTCGCCCCCCGACAGCCGTTCAACTGGTTGGTTGAGCTGCTCGCCCGTAAACAGAAATTTCGCCGCCCAGGATGCAACGTGAATCACGCGATCCTGATAAACGACCGAGTCTCCGTCGGGAGCGAGAGCGCGACGTAAGGTCATATTTGTATCGAGCTGGCGGCTTTGGTCGAAGTAAATAATTCGCAGCCACTCCGCGCGGCGAATTTCTCCGTTGGTCGGCGTCCATTCTCCTCGCAGCAGCCGTAGCAGGCTGGTTTTGCCGCTGCCGTTCGGTCCCACTAATCCGACCCGCATGCCTGCGGTGATGATGAAGTTGAGCCGCTCGAAGAGTTTACGTTGTCCGACTTTGCAGGTGATATTCTCCAGTTCGATCAGGCGCTTGGTCTTGCGATCAGTCGCTGAAAAATCAATTTGTGCGCTCCCGCTGCGCGTCCTCGCATTCAAATCGGCGAGTTCGCCTATCAGTTCTCCGGCCTTATCGATGCGAGCTTTTGATTTGCGGGTTCGCGCTTTTGCTCCTCGTCGCAGCCACTCGATTTCAGAGTGGACAAGATTTTCGAGAGCCTCCTGGCGCTTTGATTGCGCATGCAGGAACTCTTCTTTCTTTTCGAGGAACGAGCTGTAATTTCCGCGGACCCGCAGCAATCCATCCGGATATATTCGGCTCAGTTCCGCCATTTCGCTCGCCACATTCTCAAGGAAATATCGATCGTGGCTTACAACGACGCACGCAAAGGCTGATTCCTCCAGCAATTTTTCGAGCCATTCGATTCCTGCCAGGTCAAGATGATTCGTGGGCTCATCGAGCAGCAAGACATCTGGAGCTTGCACCAAGGCTTCCACAATCGCAAGACGCTTCTGCCAGCCTCCGGATAACGCGCCAGCGTCTGCAGCAAGATTTTCGAATCCCGCGCGGCCTAGCGTCTCCGCAAAGTGCGCGCTATGCTCGGAGTTAATGTTCGAAGAATTGTTTAGCGCTCGTTCGATCACCGCCCGTACGCTTTCGCCCGATTCGAAACGCGAATCTTGCTCCACATAGCTCAACTGCAGCCGCTTGCGGATCGCCACATTCCCGCTGTCGGGCTCATCGGTCCCCGCCAAGATCCGCATCAGCGTCGATTTCCCCGAACCATTCGGCCCGATCAACCCGATCCGGCTTCCTTCAGAGACGGTGAACGACACGTCTTGAAAAAGCGGCTTGGCTCCGAAGGCCTTCGAGATTTTCTGTGCGTTGATGATCGGCGGCAATGGTTTGAGGCTCCTGGTTCTTACGTCAGATAGTTGAACAGCGAATGCGTCGCGAGGGCCAAGGCGGCGTTAAGGTCGGTTTCACTCGATACTAGACAAGTTCAACTTCGATCTTCTTCGCCGCCGGATCGAGCTTTAGTGATGCGAAATTTGCGAATTTGCCCCGACTGGATTTCTTGCGGCTTCGAGGACTCAGCAACTGCGCCACTCTTCCAGCGGGCCGCGAGCATTGAGCTGAGCAAAGCCACATCGGTTCCTGCTCCGGCGGGACGAAAGGCATTTTCTTTCTTCGGCAGTGAAATTTTGCACGCCGCCCGGATTCCCTCTCCCAACTCCACCTGCGCCCCGCCGCCCGAAAGTTCTACGACGCGGCCGCTGACTTCGTCTCCCGGTTTATGTTCGGCGAGGTATTCATCGATGCTGGTGGGTACCAACTGCTTCATGCCCAGCTTCAGTCTTCGTTTCGCGGTGTCGAGTTCAAGTACCATCGCCTTCACAGACTGGCCCACCTTCAGCACATCCTGCGGATGATTAATGCGCTTCTCTGCGCTGATGTCGCTGACGTGAACCATGCCTTCTATGCCCTCTGCGAGTTGCACGAAGGCGCCAAACTTGGTCAGGCTCACAACCGGACCTTCGACTTCCGAACCGACTGCAAACTTTTGCGCAGCGTCAGCCCACGGATCTCCCAGCGCCTGCTTCAAACCCAGCGACATACGCTGTTCAGGCGGATTCACTCCAAGAATGACGGCGTCAACCGTGTCGCCGGGCTTAACCAGATCGCTCGGCTTGCGGACTTTCTTGACCCACGACATTTCAGAAACGTGAATCAGTCCTTCGACTCCCGGCTCCAGTTCAACAAAAGCCCCGAAGTCCATAACGCGCGTGATGGTCCCGCGCACGCGCTCGCCGACTTTGTATTTGTTCGAAACTGAATCCCAAGGATGCGGCTGAAGCTGCTTCATTCCCACAGAAACTCGGTGCTTTTCCGGATCGATCTTCAGGACTTTCACTTCGATCTGCTGTCCGACCGACAATACATCCACCGGTTTATCGATCCGGCCCCAGGAAATATCGCTGACGTGTAGCAGCGCGTCCGCTCCGCCGACATCGACGAAGGCTCCGTAGTCAGTGAGCGTGCGCACCGTGCCGTTAACCGTGGCACCCTCTTTTAATTCGGAGTAGCGTTGATCCTTAACTGTCTGCTCTTCTTCTTCTGCTACGGCTCGACGATCAACCACGACGTCTTCATCTGCTACATCGAGTTTGATAATGCGGCAGCGTATCTCCTGCTCGACTAATTTCTCGATCGCAGCTGCATCACGCACACCGCTACGCGATGCCGGCATAAATGCGCGAACCCCGACATCAACGCTGAGGCCGCCCTTCACCACCCCAGTGACTGTGCCCACGATCGTCGATTTCGCCGCGAATGCTCTTTCCAGCGCCGCCCAATCCGTCGGGCGCGCAGCTTTACTTCGGGTAAGCAGGTAATAGCCCTCGGGATCGCGCCCTTTTATGGTGACCTGCAGCTTGTCGCCGGTCTTTACGGCTTCCTGATCGCTGGGAAATTCTGACAGCGGCAAAACGCCTTCGGTCTTGAATCCCAGGTCAATAAATACCGAGTCCGATGACAGTGAAACCACCGTACCCTCGCGCAATCCCTCTGCGCTTTTAGAAGTATGGCTGCGTTCGAATTGAGAAAGGATCGTGCCGAACGATTCGCTGGAGTCAGCCTTCACTGGTGCTTTTGAAATGTTTGGTTTGGACATTTGGGATACAGCCTGGAGTGGCGTGATGGTTCAAGGATACCATCGAATACAGGTACTGCAGGGTTCACAGGAAACTTGGATGGGACGAACTTGCAATGGAAGAGCGGCCTTGAGAGCAGTACAAAAATCTCTCCAAAGCCACCCTTCCAAGGCAGAGGAAGGTTCTGAGACTAGTCGTGGGTGCAGCCGTGGAACTTGTTTGAATACTCCAACTGTATTTTGTAATTCTGGCCGCCTACTATGAATACCGGATCGAGGAATTGGCCCATAGAATTGCCGGTCGGTTCGCAGACGTCGCCAATTTCCGCTCCCTGTTCGATTAAAGACACGTCAGACCACCAGGCGTCGCCATCAGGGTCGGTGATGGTTTCAAAGAATTCGTGGGAGAGTACAGATGCGGTGGAATCTACCAGCGCACCATTGGGTGTTGGAGTTGCAACCTGACAGCCGGGCACGTTCTGATAAGGCTCGACCGTGAACATAATATGGCCGATGTCGTTGTAGACCACGCTTCCGTGATAACCGCAGAAGGCAAATGAAGGTGGGTAGTCGGGCGAATAGCAGATGTTAGTCAGATCGAAACAGGTATCGACGCCCCGGGGAAGAAATAGGTGAACAATGTTGCTGTAGCCGCTGGGAATCGATAACTTGACGGCCGCGGCATGGACGATCGAAAGGATGTCGTTCACACCGAGAACATTGGTCTGCAAAGTTTCATTGATTGCGACCGAACCACCCACAGGGTAGCGGAAGTTCGCTGTAGTGCCAACGTATTGATCGCTCAGATGGATAAACGCGCTGTCATTCAGACGTTTGAGGAATGCACTCGGATTTCCCCAACAGGCACCAGGCCCGGCCGGACAGTCAAAAAACACCAAATCCTGCTCAGCGGCCGGAACCACTGGGCCCCCATGATAAACCAAGTCCGCGGGATAAAATCCAGGTTGCGGAAGAGCCGCTTTGGAGGTGACACGCTTGTTGCTTAAGGCGCTTGGCGGTAGATTCTTGGCTGCTGCGGTTGCCGCGGGCACAATTCGATACCAACTGCTGGTGACGGAACTGGCGGCGGCTACATCGGAACCGGCAATGCGGGTTTGCGCAGGTCTGTCGGATTGTGCATAAGTGAGGCCTGCGGTGAAGGCGATTAGGCAAAATGAGGTGAGCAGAGACTTACATATCGACATAAAGGGAACTTCTCCATAGATAACGGAAGAACTTCGAAGGTACGAACCAAGGGATGTTTCGTGGTGACTTCGTTGCTGTATCTAAGGAGAGAACGTGAGAAAGCGCAATACGGAGAAATCCGTAGCACGGCTAAGGGTGGAATTTTATTACTCGTGCGGGCGAGGCCGCCCGTACCTGCCAGTAACCGCGCCGATTACGGCAACGAGGTGACGTAACACGGCCCGTCTGTTGTCTGCGACGGAGGCGTCGGCGGATTCAGATTCGGAGAATTGGTGAAATCAAAGAAGTAGCTGATGTCGGGCTGGGCGGCGTCACGCGCAGTCAGAGTTTGCAGGCTGAAGCGTTTTTCGATGAACCGCAGAATTGCCGTCGTGTCCATCGGTGTGTGGTCTACATAGTGCTTCTTGGAAAACGGCGAGATCACGACGTTGGGAAGCCTGAATCCGGTGTAGGTGAAATCGCACATGGGGCCGGTAGTTGCAGTGCAGGTATCATTTGGACCGAGAACGGGTGGAATGCCGTCTGGTGAAGGCATTCGAACTGGAGGTTCGTGATCATAACCTCCGCCGGCCTCGTCGTAGCTCAAAAAAAAGATCGAATCTTTCCATGTGTCGCTGGCCATGAGCGCGTCGACAATGGTCTTTACATATGCAGCGCCCTTTTGAACACTGATGCCGACCCCCGGATGCTCGTCCAGTCCGTCATGCGAGTCACGATCAATGAACACCACTTGAGGAAGGCTGTCATTTTTTAGATCGGTAAAGTACTGAGACATGGGCGCAATGTTGGTATTGACATACTTGGCGAAAGTCGGAAAAGCCTTCAGCGAACTGCCGTTTGGATAATCGGGGACATAGTTCTTCCAGGTGATTCCAGCTGCCTGCAGCTCATCGAAAATCGTAGGAACATTTATTTGACTGAGCGGCTTGTTCACAACCCCATGGGAGGTGGCGGCCATAGCATACATACGGTTGGCCGGGGTATTGGTCATGATGGGAGAAAACCAGTGGTCCGACATGGCGAATTGAGTAGCCATGAAGTAGTAGTAGGGCAGATCGTTGTTGTCGTAGTAGCCCATTACGCGCTGGCCGTTGATGTCAAAGCCCGGAGGGTTGCTATTGCGCGAATCGCCGCCGGCTGAATTTGAGAAGCCGTCCATCAATGGAGTGGCTGTGGTGGGAGCAAAGTGGTTCCAGTCATTGTGGCTCTCATTCCAGTAGGAACTCATCTCCTCCATGCACTGCGAGTTCATGTGAAAGGGAGCGAAGGTGGTCGAGTGATCGTAGCTGAGCTGGGACGCGTTGGCGGGGGTGACGTCCACGTCGGCACTGAAACCCTTTTCCTGGCGGTAGACATTCATCTGCCCGAAATACTGGTCAAAGCTGCGATTCTCCTGCAGCATATAAATAATGTGCTTGACCGCCATCATGTCTGCCGGGGGCGGAGGTGGCGGGGGAGGATCCTGTTGCTGGTTGCCAGTGGACAACATTCCGCAGCCGGTCAAGGACATGCTTAGGGCTAAAGTCAGGAAAATAAGAGCTTTCGACATACGTAACTTCGATGAATCCAGCAGCTCGGGTGTTGTCTGCGGGAAAAACTGTAGAACTACGGAACTACAGATCCCGCGCGGGATACGGCTTCTAGAAAGCGGTAAAAATGACGATCCGCAAGGAATTTGAGCGTAGAATGCCGGCAGGATCAGCATCGCGGAGAGTTATCCACAATGGTGTCAGTGAAGGGCAATTGCAAACTCAGGTGGACGATTCTTGCCGCTGGGCTGACCGCACTTTTCGCGATAGTTTTTCCGACTGGGAGGCTCGTCGCAGCCTCGCCACAAGACACGCCAGCACCGCAATCAACTGCTTCCGCGACCGCCGTTTCTACAACCTCGGACACACCGGAAATGACTTCGCATGACGCGGCGGCAAATTTCAAGGTCAACGTGAGGCTGGTGGAAGTTCATGTCGTGGTGCGCGATTCGCAGGGCAAAGCGATAGGCACGCTGCAAAAAGAAGACTTTCAGTTGTTTGACGACAAAAAGCCGCAAGTCATTAGCAAGTTCAGCGTTCAGAAGCCGGGACTGCAGGTCGCGCGGGAGCAACAAACCTCTCAGGCGCTGTATGCCACTCCCACGGATACCAATGTCCCGCCACCAGATTTAGCCGAACGCTACATAGCCTACGTCTTTGACGATGTCCACCTGGAATTTGGCGACCTCGCCCAAGCGCGTGAAGCAGCGAAAACAAATCTCAGCACGTTGCGACCTACTGACCGAGCGGCTATCTTCACGATCTCCGGTCAGAACAATCTCGACTTTACGGACGATCAAGCGAAGCTGAGGGACGCCATGGACCGCATTATCCCACGTCCGCTTGTCGGCAAGCCGCGTGAACGATTGTCCGAAGATGACGTATTACATCGCGGATTTAATTCAGAATCCAGGATGATCCGCAGGCGCTTTCGGTTGTAACCGCTGACTTGCTCAATTGCCAATTTAATAATCGATCCCGATGAGGGCAAGGCGCAGAGTCCATGGCGGAGGGAGCTGCCGCCCAAGCGATTGTCGTCGGGAGATGCGGAGACTCACCTAGCTCTGACTTCTCTGAAAGAGATAGTTCGCCGAGTATCGGCTGTACCGGGCCAACGATGCGTGGTACTGGTGTCGCCGGGGTTCATCACACCGCCAGCAGGAATACGATGTCGACAACTTAATCGACCGGGCAATGCGCGCCAATATCACCATCAGCGCCTCGATGCTCGTGGCTTGTACGTGGTGATGCCGGGAGGTGACATTACGCGAGCGAGCTCAGCCAATGACCGCGGACATTGCCGGCATAGAGGGCCTGTATCAGATGTCAAGCGCCTCTGCCGATGCGGATGTGATGGCTGAACTGGCGGATGCAACCGGTGGCGTTTTCTTTCACAACAACAATGATCTGGCGGAAGGCTTTCGCAGGGTGGCCTCAACCCCGGAGTATTACTACGTGCTGGCATTTTCGCCACAGAACCTGAAGCTGAATGGCCGTTTTCACAATTTGAAAGTTACGCTGAAAACGCCGGAGAAATATTCGATCCAGGCGCGGCGCGGTTATTTTGCGCCCAAACAGGTCAACGGCCCGGAACAAGAAGCGAAACAGGAAATTGAGGATGCGCTTTTCTCGCAGGAAGAGCTGCACGATTTGCCGATCGACTTGCACACCCAGTTTTTCAAGCCCAGCGACAGCGAAGCGAAGCTTACTGTACTGGCGCATGTCGACGTGAAGCAGCTACATTTCCGAAAGGCTGACGGGCGAAATAACAGTAACCTGACAATTGTGGCAGGGATTTTTGACCGCAATGGGAACTTTGTTGTCGGCAATGAGAAAGTTTTACAAATGCGATTGAAAGACGAAACCCTGGCCAAAATGGACCCGGGCCTCAGCGTAAAAAGTAACTTCGACGTAAAGCCCGGCAGCTATCTGGTGCGGTTGGTGGTGCGTGACACCGAGGGCCAGATTGCTGCCGAAAACGGCGCTATACAAATTCCGTGAATTAGAGGTGCTCAATGAAGAACCGTGGGTTGTTGATCTGGGTCGCGGTAATTTGCGTCGGCTGCGGCGTAATCATGTGGCTCGCAGATGATTCCACGGCAGTACATGCGCAGGCGACCGGGGGGACGCAGGCACCGGAACCCTCAAGCCAGCAGCCGCCAGCCACAGAAGCGCAAATGGCTTCGCCGGCAACCGTCTTCAAGGCACAAACGAAATTGGTGCTGGTGGATTCGATCGTCACCGATAAAAAAGGCAATTACATTCGCGATCTGACGCAAAAAAACTTTCGCGTGTGGGAAGACAACAAGGAACAAGAAGTAAAAAGCTTTTCTTATGAGTCCGGAAACGCGTCGCCGAACAATCCGATGAAACGTTACCTGGTGCTGTTCTTCGATAATTCGACGATGGAATTTGGCGATCAGGCTACGGCGCGCCAAGCGGCGGCGAAATTTATCGACGACAATGCCGGTCCCAACCGGCAGATGGCGATAGCGGATTTTGGCGGCACGCTGCGCATAACGCAGAACTTCACTGCAGATGCCGACCGGTTGAAGAAGGTAGTAGCGGGAGCCAAATTCTCAACCGTTTCACCAAACGGGGAAGTTGCTTCATTGGGCGCGCCGCCGCTAGTGAGTGCCGAGGCGGATTTCGGGGCTCGCAGCATGTTGTGGGCAGTTCGCGATCTGGCAAAAAATCTAGCAGCTGTTCCTGGGCGCAAAAGCCTGGTGTTGCTCACTGCTGGTTTTCCGCTGACGTCGGAGAGGCAATCAGAATTGAGCGCAGTTATTGACGCATGCAACAAGGCGAATGTAGCAGTGTATCCGATTGACGTTCGCGGACTGATTGTTCCCACAATTGGGGGTATTGGCCCGGGTGCGAAATTAGTCAATCCCGTCATTCCCCGGCCAGCTCATTTGATGACAGCAACCTTGAACGTGGCATCGATGCCTCACCTGATCTTTGTGCAACATGCTGGTGGCGGAGGCAGCGGGGGTGGGCACGGCGGAGGCGGTGGCGGCACAGGTGGTGGTGGACACGGCGGAGGCGGAGGTACCGGTGGCGGCGGTGGCCACGGCGGAGGCGGGGGTACCGGAGGCGGCGGTGGCCACGGAGGAACCGGCGGCACGGGCGGACACGGAGGTACCAGTGGAAACGGCGGCCGGGGCGGGGTTGGATCGGGATACTCGTCAGCGAATTCCTATTACAACAATCCCAACGCTCAGCCGCGGAATATCGTTCCTCAATTTCCGGAAAGTTCATCGACCAACCAGCAAGTGCTGTTTGCTTTGGCGGAAGGTACTGGCGGATTCGTTATTCACGACAGTAACGATCTGCTGGGCGGCATGGAGCGCATCGCTAAAGAGCAGGACGAGTATTACATTGTCGGCTATACGCCGCCTGACTCGAAGGATGGAAGTTGCCACACTATCAAAGTGAAAGTGGATGAAAGTAAGACGATCGTCCGCTCGCGTAGTGGGTATTGCAACGTGAAGCCTGTGGATCTTCTGGCCGGAAAGCCGATCGAACGCGAGTTGGAGAACCACGCTACCGGCAGCCAGGCGGGTAATATCACGGGTTCGATGCAAGCGCCGTTCTTCTTTACTTCGGCGAACGTCGCCCGGGTGAGCGTGGCTATGGAAATACCGGCGAACTCCATCAGATTTGAAAAAGAAAAAGGCAAATATAAATCGGATATCAACGTGTTGGGAATCGCTAACAAATCAGATGGTAGCGAAACGGCGCGGTTTAGCGACACGGTGCATCTGGAGTTCGAGAAAAAGGAACTCGAGGAATTCAACAAGAAGCCGTTCGTGTACGAAAACCAGTTTGACATCGCCTCCGGCCAATATCAGCTTTCTGTAGTTTTTAGTTCGGGCGGAGAGAGTTTCGGAAAACTTCAAGCAGCATTGGCGGTCGATTCATACGATGGAAAACATTTCAGTCTGAGTGCACTGGCGCTCAGCAAAGAAACTCATCCTGTCTCGGAGATGACGCAAGGGCTGGACGCAGACCTGATGCAAGGGGACGTTCCCCTGGTGTTTCACGGACTGCAAATCGTTCCAGCGGCCGATTATCATTTCAAGAAAACGGATCCGGCTGTGGTGTATCTCGAGATATACGAGCCATTGATGACCGGCACCAATCCACCTCAGGTTGGTCTCGAGTTAAAAATCGTCGATGTCAAAACCGGCCAGGCGAAGATGGCTGTGGGGATTCCTAAAGTGCAGGACGCATCAGGCCATCCAGTGGTCCCGATGGGATTAAAGGTCCCCGTCGACAAGCTCGATCCCGGTTCTTACCGGCTCGAACTGAGGGCACTGGATTCAGCGGGGAACAAATCTCCGGTACGCGCGGCCGACTTTGTGGTGGATTAGACTTTTTTGCAGCCTGTCGCCTTTGGGTCGGCGGATGCGCTTGCTTTGGCGAACGAAATGAAAAATAATTGCCTCCGCTGCTTGCGGCGCTTTTACTCACCGCTTCGCAGCAGGAGGCTTTAGGCATGAGATATAGCCGCGCGGCTGTGCCGTCGCTGTTTGCGTTGGGTTTAGCGTTGTTGATCAACCCTCTGACTCTTCCTCAAGAGCTGAGCGCACAGGAAGAACCTGGATCGTCCGACATCATTATTCAGCACGATGTTCCGATGAAGACCCGCGACGGGGTCAAGCTCTTCGCTGACATATATCGGCCTAAGTCTCCTACAAATGAAAAGTTTCCCGTCATTCTGATGCGTACGCCCTATGACAAGAATGTCAACTGGGCGGTGTCGCCGGTTTTCAAAATGGTGCCGCGCGGATATGTCGTCATCATTCAGGACGTGCGCGGGCGCTATACGTCAGAAGGCGAATGGTATCCATTCCGTCACGAGCAGGCGGATGGTTACGACACAGTGGAGTGGGCAGCAGCGCTGCCTTATTCGAATGGCAAGGTCGGCATGATCGGCGCCTCATATGTAGGCGCCACACAAATGCAGGCTGCGATTGCGCAACCGCCGCACCTGGCGGGAATCGCGCCCAACGTGACAGCAAGCAATTACCACGACGGCTGGACGTACCAAGGCGGCGCCTTCGAGCAATGGTTTGATCAGAACTGGACATCGCAGCTGGCAGGGAACACGCTTGCGCGTTTGATCGAACAGAACACGGACGCGCGCGTCGGTGTTCCCACGTTACCGCTGGCGAATTACCCGGTGTTTAATT
Source organism: uncultured Acidobacteriota bacterium (assembly GCA_963703465.1). Taxonomy (GTDB): domain Bacteria; phylum Acidobacteriota; class Terriglobia; order Terriglobales; family Acidobacteriaceae; genus Gp1-AA145. The sequence continues at coordinate 629,452 of CAVPEQ010000007.1, forward strand.
TTGGACAGCTGCCGGCTAATGAGCAACTAACGGCGGCGATCGCGCCATATTATCTCGACTGGCTGTCGCACCCGGATTATGACGACTACTGGAAACAGTGGTCGGTCGAAGAGAATTTTTCGAAGATTTCCGTGCCCATGTTGCAGGTTGGCGGATGGTACGACATTTTTCTTGCCGGCACTCTGCGCAACTACATGGGCGGGAAGGCGCACGGGGCGACCGACGCGGCGCGCACTCAGCAGCATTTGCTGGTGGAGATCGGCGGGCACGCCGGTTTTGGGCGGCGAATCGGGGATGTGGACTTTGGGCCGCATGCAGTCGAGAACGGGTATACGGACGTGATCCTCGATTGGTACGACTACCTTTTCAAGGGAATTAAGAACCACTATTCGACAGATAAGCCGGTCACGCTTTTTACGATGGGCGTCAATGAATATCGCCAGGAAGACGATTGGCCGCCGCCGCAAGCTCAATCCGTAAAGTATTTTCTGCATTCAAATGGGAAAGCAAATTCGGTGCGCGGCAACGGCTCGCTTTCCACGTCAGCGCCAAAGACCGAACCTTCCGATATGTACGTTTATGATCCATCGAACGCCGCGCCAACAATCGGCGGCCCGCTATGCTGCGATCAGGAACACATGGAGCCTGGGCCTCGCGATCAGCGAGCGGTAGAGAATCGCGACGATGTGCTCGTGTATTCAATCGGGCCGCTGGCGAGTGATCTGGAAGTGACCGGCCCGGTTACGGCTTCGCTCTACGTGAAATCTTCGGCGGTTGATACCGATTTCACGGCCAAGCTGGTTGACGTGGCTCCGGACGGGTTCGCGAAAGATCTGACGGAAGGCATTTTGCGCATGAGATATCGCGATTCTCAGGAGCATGCGAACCTGATGAACCCGGGGCAGATTTATGAAATCTCAATCGATCTGTGGGGCACCAGCAATGTGTTTCTGCGCGGGCACTCACTGCGTTTGGAAATCTCCAGCAGCAATTTTCCGCGCTTCGATCGCAACCTGAACACTGGCGAAGAAATTAAATCTGCCCGGCATTTCGTCTCCGCTACCAACACAATTTTGCATGACTCTCAACATCCATCTGCCGTGGTGTTGCCGGTGATGCCACTGAAGTAGCGCGCCGTGTTGGCGAGCGATAAAAGGGCGGCAAGATACGATTGTTTGCTTTCGTACGCACCTACGTCTGCTATTCGACTAACGTGCCGGGGGCCGTTATACTTGCATCACGTCGTGACAAGCAAAGCCTCGGATTTGTCCCGATCCGGCGCTGATGAATAGCTGGGTCGTTGCACTCGCGACCAGTCTAGTTTCAGCTTGCCGGCGACTCAAAAGAATTCAAGTATGGGACGATCCAGCCCAAGCACAGTTCCAACCTCGCGGAAACCTCGTCAGAATCGTCCCAAGGCTGATCTGAAATCTCGGTCACCTCGGATTATCGGTTCAGGCGAAATGGCCGAACTAATTCGCGATTTCGATTGGGCAAAAACCCCGCTCGGCGCGGTTGAAACCTGGCCCGATACACTGCTGACTACAGTGAACCTGTTGCTTGCCTCGCGACATCCCATGTTTCTGTGGTGGGGGCCGGAGCTGATTCAGTTTTACAACGACGGTTATCGGCCCAGCATCCGCGCAGATAAGCATCCCTCGGCGGTAGGCCAGCGCGGCCCGGAATGCTGGCCCGAAATATGGCACATCATCGGCCCCCAAATTGATGCCGTAATGAACCATGGCAAATCCACTTGGAATACGAACCAGTTGGTCCCCATCAATCGCAATGGAAAACTTGAAGAAGTTTTCTGGACTTACAGCTATAGCCCAGTGCGAGACAAGGACGGAGTGGTTCAGGGTACGCTGGTGGTCTGCAGCGAGACCAGTGAGCACGTGGTCAGCGAACGGCGATTGCGCACGCTGCTGGGAGTGACCGCAGATTTTGCAGAAGACGAACCATCTCCGGCTCGACCTTTGGCTTTTACTCGCAGTATTGTAAGCAAACTGGAGAGTGCCGGAACGGACGTCCCGTTTGCGACTCTGTATCTATTAGCTGATGGTGAAGTCGCGCACGTGGAGAGCACGGCTTCGATGGGTGGTCTGTCGGAATCGCGACATTGGCCGCTGGCGAAGGCAGTCAATTCCCAAACCGCTTGCCTGGTGGAGGGCCTCGGCTCGCGATTTAAGGATAGTGATCTCGTCTTTTCACCCTGGCCAGAGCCTGTGACGCATGCCTATGTTTTGCCTTTGTACATGCCGACATCTCCCGTGCAAGCCGTGATGGTTTTCGGCATCAGCCCGCGCTTACCGTTTGATAAAAGCTACGAAACTTTTCTACATCTGATCGGAACGCGAATTGCCGGGCTTCTGCAGAGCGAAGTTCACAAGCTCGAGGTGGCGGCGGCGGCGAAGCGCTTTAGCCGGCTGGTAGAGGTCAACCCTTTCGGGATGGTCATCGGCGACCTGCGCGGAAAAATGAGTTATGTGAACCCAGCTTTCTTGGACGCTCTGGGCTACACGCAAGAGGAAGTCGCGGCAGGAAAAGTTGGATGGGATAAGCTTACCCCTCCTGCATACGCCGATGCCGATGTCCGTGCGGTCGAGCAGTTGCTTGCGACCGGGCGCTGTGATGTGTACGAAAAAGCCTTCATTGCAAAGGGCGGGCGCAATGTCCCCATTCTCATAGGGGCGGCCGCCATCGATCCAGCGGCGAGTGATCCGGAAATCGCCGCGTTCGTGACTGACCTTACCGCGCTCAAGACTGCCGAAAAGGCATTACTACGGGCGAATGAAGAATTGGAAGGCAAGGTAGCAGAACGGACCGCAGCGCTGGAAGCGGAGATACAGGACCGAACGCGCGCGGAATTTATTCTGCGCGAACTCACCGGTCGTCTGTTGCTTATGCAGGACGAAGAACGGCGGCATATGGCGCGAGATTTACATGATCATGCTGGGCAGACCCTTGTCGCTCTTGAAATGAATTTTGTGGCGCTTATCGAAGCGGTCAAAAATCGAGAGCCCAAAGCAATGAACCTGCTTTTGCAGAGCCAGCAGCTATCACAGGGCCTATCGAAAGAGATCCGGACCCTTTCATATTTATTACATCCTCCACTGTTGGATGAGGCGGGACTTGCTTCGGCCCTGCCATGGTACGTAGAAGGCTTCTCCAAGAGAAGTGGTATTGAAGTCGACCTGGAACTGCCGAAGGAGTCCACTCGGCTGCCTGAGACGGTGGAATTGGTGATTTTCCGAATTGTGCAAGAAAGCCTGACCAACGTGCACCGCCACTCTGGTAGTCAGACGGCGAAGATCCGGCTTGCCCATTCGGGGAAGTCGGTCATCGTAGAAATCATCGATAAAGGCAAAGGCATATCTCGATCCAGATTGCGAGAGATGACTGCGGCGCAAGTCGGCGTCGGGGTGCGCGGCATGGAGGAACGGGTGCGTCAGTTCGGCGGTACACTTCAGATCGACTCCAGCAGCGCGGGAACAAAGGTAGCCGTAACCATTCCGCTGGCATCCGAGTAGGCGGAAGCATTTCTACTCGCAGTCGTAACTCAAAACCAGGAGGCGGAATGAGCTGGGCCAGCAAATTATCCGATCCCTACCGCATTAATCATGACAAGAAATTTCGGCTGAAGGATTTCGATCCCGCGAGCACGGCGCATGTTCACTCCAAAGAACAAGCGCAAGAGTTGTTAGACAAGGGCATCGCCGACATGCGCGACTTGCAAGACAAGCTTTATGCGCAGGACCGATGGTCGGTTTTGATCGTGCTGCAGGGCATGGACGCCGCCGGCAAAGACGGGGTCATTAAACATGTAATGTCGGGCGTGAATCCGCAAGGGTGCGAAGTATATTCGTTCAAGCAGCCTTCGGTTGAGGATCTGAACCACGATTTCATGTGGCGATCTAATCGCAGATTGCCGGAGCGCGGGCACATTGGAATTTTTAACCGTTCTTACTATGAAGAACTGCTGGTGGTGCGGGTTCATCCCGGCATTCTGAAAAATGAACGTGTGCCGGAAGAACTGATTACAAAAGATATCTGGCAAGAGCGGTATGAGGACATCAGAAACTCCGAGCGCTATCTGGATCGCAATGGGACCGTGGTCCGAAAGTTCTTTTTGAATATTTCGAAAAAAGAGCAGAAGAATCGATTTCTCGAGAGGTTGGACGATTCCGAAAAGAACTGGAAGTTTTCTGGCTCGGACTTAAAGGAGCGTCACTTCTGGGACAAGTACATGGATGCGTACGAGGAGATGATCGCCGCAACTTCATCCAAGCACGCGCCATGGTACGTGGTGCCGGCAGACAATAAGTGGTACACGCGGCTGGTGGTCGCAGCGGCGATCGTGGACGCCATGGATGAGTTGAAATTATCGTATCCGAAGACCAGTCCACAGCAACGCAAACAGTTGGCAGCTGGCAGGAAAGAGCTGGAAGGGAAATAGCGTCAGCTGCAGCCTTAACCATGAATCCGCCTACCGTCGTTGGTGTTGGTGAAATTCTTTGGGACCTTCTGCCCTCTGGACGACAACTCGGAGGCGCACCCGCTAACTTTGCCTACTGCTCTCATTTACTCGGCGCTCGGGGAATTGTAGCCAGCCGTATTGGGCGCGACCAACTTGGCGAAGACATTGGCGAGTCGCTGGAAAAGGCTGGAATTCCCAAACAGTATTTGCAGTCTGATGATTCCCAGCCGACTGGAACGGTGCGGGTGCAGTTCGATTCCGCAGGGCAACCGAAATTTGAAATCGCGCAACCCGTCGCCTGGGATTGCCTCGAATGGACGGAAAACTGGCAAGGCCTGGCGAAATCTGCCGACGCCGTCTGCTTCGGCTCCCTGGCTCAGCGATCTGAAAAGTCGCGCACAACTATTCTGAATTTCTTAGAAGCGGCCCAGCCCAACGCGGTGCTTATGTTTGACGTGAACCTCCGGCAGAAGTTCTTTTCCGCAGATATTATCTGCCAGTCTTTACAGCGCTCCAACGCGATGAAGCTTAATCATGAAGAAGTGCCGAGAGTGAAAGAGCTTTTGGCTATGACGGAACACGATGATATTTCGTTCTGCCGCAGCTTGATGGAACGCTTTGATGTGAAGCTCATCTGTATTACGCGAGGGGCAAAGGGTAGCCTGTTGTGCGATCGCCGCGAGGTTCATGAGCACGCTGGATATCGCGTGAAAGTGAAAAACACGGTTGGAGCTGGGGATGCGTTCACCGCCGCGCTGGTCCATCAATACCTTCGTCAGCGTAGCTTGGCGGAAATGAATGACACTGCAAACCGGATGGGCGCATGGGTGGCATCGCACTCAGGCGCCATGCCGCAAGCTCCCGCCTCTGGGATGGATCAGGCACTCGCAGATGTAGGCTAAAAATGTGCTCGGCGAAGGGGAAGACTACCAGACCGGGGCATCGCTGCGTATCGGCTGGAAAAAGTCTTGATGATTCAGCAGCACTTCGATGGCATGCACAATTTCGCTGCCCGTGTTTTTAGACAGCGCGCCGCGGCACCCGGCATTCAGCGCTTGATGTCTAAGTTCCTTCGAAACTTGTTGCACGGTAAAAAGCAACATGGGCAGATCAGGATGGTTGCGAGAAATCTCCCGCGCCGCTTGCAATCCGTTCATGTCTGGCATGGCAAGATCCAGGACTACAACGTCGGGCTTAAGCTCTTCGGTTTTGTCCACTGCCTCATGGCCATCGCGCGCGTCGGCACACACGATCCAGCCTCCGCGGGTTTCAATTAGCCTGCGGAGAAGACGCCTGATTGCGGCGTCATCGTCGGCGATGAGTATTCTGACTGGCATTCGGGGTACACGGATACGCGAATATTCCAAAGTACGAACGCCTTGGAGGAACACGCCCGAGTACCTTCATTATGATGCCTTGCACAGTCTTAGGTGCAATACCCCCCTTACCCGATTACTGCCGTAGTTACATGAAGTTTAATCGTCCAAAAACCTGTCTCTCTAAGATGATGGGGACTCTTTATACTCATATCCAGGTAACCTACTGATGAAGCAACAAGGTTGGCGTGCGGTTGTTCTACTCTGGATTGGTATTGTTCTACTCTGGACCTCGGGCGCTGCTCAGACTTCGCCATCGTTTACCGCACTCGCTCAGTGGAAAGCAGCAGTGATCAGTCCTAAGCGTAGCGCGCTAAACGCGCTCTACAGCACCGATCCTGCGCCTCGCATAACGGTTGAAGGCAAAGCTTCCATGGAGATTTCCGCAGCCGACGATGCGGAGTTCTGGAAAGATATGAAGGCGACGCAGCTCTCATTGAAGGTGGCAAATTCGACCGCGCCCCAGCCGGGAATTCAACAAGTCACCTTTCAAGCCACAGTTAGAACCGCGCCTCCGGGCCGCACGCTGTATGTAATTGAATCGCAGTTGTGGCAGCAGCAGGTTAGCGGGTGGAAGCTCGTCGCGATTCAGCGCACTGATGCGTTTAAGCTGGAACAACCGATGTCGCTGGATGCGAAGTTGTATCCTCCGGCCATCGAAGCGCGCGAGGAAATCAGCGTTGCGATCACCCAGGCCGCCAAGACCCACAAACACGTGCTGGTAATCTTTGGCGCCGATTGGTGCTACGACTGTCATGTTTTAGACCGAGCCCTGCAGCGCCCGGACATTGCGCCGGCTTTAAAAAAGAATTATGAAGTCGTGCATATCGACGTCGGACAGGGAGATAAGAATCAGGACCTGATGAATCAGTATCAGGTACCGATGAAGCGCGGAATTCCTGCAATGGCTGTGCTCGACGCCTCTGGCCAGTTACTCTACAGTCAAAAAAATGGAGAGTTCGAGCGCACTCGCGCTCTGGGTCCTGAAGACCTATTGGATTTCCTGAACAAATGGAAGTAGAGACGTTGCTCGCAACGTCTTGTCCCCACCAGTATCCCGCCAGACGTTGCAATCAACGTCTCTACTGGGCTTCCAATGCCTGCCCGGAGCGCTGGCTCTGCAAGGCTTCCAGGAACATTTCCTCAGTGAGTGAGTCGTGGTTTCGCAAAAGATCAAGCAGGGGATCATCGATGTCGGATGAAGCGATGGATCGAGCTTGCGCGGAAGATAAACCACGAGGCGCGGCCAGCAAATCAGGCTGGCTGCTCAGCGAACGAATGAACAGATCGATTTTCCTGCTCTGGTCGGCGTTCTGCACGATGAATTCAATCCCCATCCCGTGCGATGGGTGCATCACGCGCACCAGCCCAGGAGTTTCGAGTTCATTGCCGGCCGCGCGCAATTTCAGCAGCAGGTTGGTTCTTTCTGGGAACGGAGATATCGTTTCGACGTAGCACCCGCCGATACTCAGATCGGTAAGTCTGCAATCGGGACGGGGCGCAGGTTCTTGAGGCGCTGATTGACGCGCGTGGTCTGCCAGCCACTTGCGAAGCGCCCCGCGCATGTCCGCCGGTACTTCTGCGAAACGAATTCCAGATTCCCCATTAGGATTTGCCCATACCACTTCGCCGGGAAGTTGGAGATCAGAAAGCAGGTCGGGAAGTATGAAACGCGCATTGAGTACAGCGGAACAATAAAGCGGCTGCGACGCCAAGACGTCCATGCCGTCCTCACTCAAGTCAAGCAGAATACCAGGAACCGAAGCGTCGTCGCCATTGCTGGTCAACATGACGGGCACTTGTACCGGCACTCGAAATGAGCTCCGACGCTCGCTTCGGATCAGACTGGCCGCTGCGCGCAGCGTGCCTTCCGCTTGCTCCGCATTGATGGGCTTATAGAGAACGAAATTTGCGCCGAATCCCAATACATTGCGCACTTTCGAGTGATCGGCCAAAAGGGCGACAGTGATTGCGTGTGCCCGAAAACGGGCCGCCGAAAGATTTTCAAATGTCAGCGTCGCGCTGTGCGGATCATCAAAGTCGACAAGCACAGCGTGAAATTTCTGTTCGCTAACCAGGCACAGCGCGTCCGGATATGCGCAGCGATGCACGGTCAGGCCGAAATTCGACAGCACCGGCGTGAGCGCTTCCACGGCCTGGTCGTCTTTAGAAACCAGCAGTGCGCGAAATGACATGGCGAAAAGCGGCCCTTTACGGCCAGCGAGGGGAAACCCCGCGGACCGGCGGCTTGGCGGCAGAGGGCTGTCCCTGAGCGCCTGCGGCAGCGGCTTTGGATGCAGGTGGGGTCACTTCTTCGGCGTCGGCCAGAATGGCGGAATCGTCGTCGTCGTTTTCTGCAAGCAAGGGGGCGACTTCGCGTAACTTCTCGGCAACCTGCTGCAGCATCTCGATCTGTTTGCCGAGTTGGGCGTACTTGGCCTGCTTACGCCGCAAAACCTCATGGATGTCTTTCATGAAAGCCCTCTATTTATGACTGTAAAAAGGATAAAAGGGTGGGTCAATGACGAACACTGGCAGGCTGGTTACCCGAGTAATATGCCGTTGGTGCTGTCGGGACTGGCGGATTTGCGCATTGCGGGATCAATTAAAAAGCCCCACTCGTGAGTGGGGCATGGGAGGCAAGCAATGTTGGCAGAGAAGTCGAACCAGGTTTAAGGACGTAACTTGCGTCGGGCGATCCCGGCCAAACCGATTAAGCCTGTGCCGATCAAACCTAGGGTGCCGGGTTCGGGGGTGGTGACTACGCCGATATCCGCGCTAACGGTCAACGCGCCGTTCCTTCCAAGAGTTATTGTTTCTGTTCCGCCGCCATTAGCTAGGACTCCCGAAATGAGAATCGAAACCGGCGTGACGGTCACTGTTCCAGGCGTTGAGCTTGAAAAAGTTCCACTGAACAGGGTCTGGGCTCCGGACATGATGGTTAGCGAACCACCAGTGTATGTGAAGCTGCTCCCGCTGCCGCTCAGTGTCCCCGTGGTCCAACTGATTGTCCCGGCCGTCGCTACACCGTTCACTCCGGTCAGTGCAGTGGTAATGCTGAGAGACCCGCCATTGGTCACGGTTCCAGTGAAGGATGCTGTTCCGGCTCCAGAAGTTCCCAGGCCTTCGTAGTCAGTGATACTGTCAGCGAGCAACGCAGTGGGTAGCGCCAGGGCCAAAAGCGCCAACAAAAATACTCGTCTCATAAATCGCTCCTCCAAAACTAATCCCTTTTAAAGGGGGTACCTAAGATGTTTGTGTGAGAACCTTCATGGCCCTGCGTAGGCGAGTTCTCAGCATTTGCGCAGAATACGGCTCTTACCCAGCAGATTGGTTACCAAAGTATACGGCCATTTGGTTTGTTGAAAATAAACCACTTGTTATCGAGTGGTCATCATCTGAATACGTTCATTGTGCAAATCGATGCACATCGGTTGTAAATCTGCAATGCTCGCTCCACGTAAGCTGCACATTACCAAGGAGGTAGTAACATTCGCTCCTTTAAAATGTTGGCCGGGAACAAGCTGTGGATAAACCGGGTGAAATTCCAATCATCGATTCTAAATATGGGACGCGTGTCCAGTTTGTGGAATTCTAGTGCTAGGAATGCGAACCAACTGGAGTGGAAATCGGCGACTCGGTGTTTTGTGACTGAGAAGGCGGAAATCCTTTAAATTCTGGCGACCCCGGAGGGAGTCGAACCCCCAACCCTCAGATCCGAAGTCTGATGCTCTATCCAGTTGAGCTACGGGGCCGCGGTGAAATTTGCGGTCGAGAAGCAGTTTACACCTATTCGAGGGTTCTCAGCCGTACACCAATGAGTGAAAGAATTTACATATTTTTCTTCGGCACCAGACCCCGAGTCTGTTCGCTGTGCGGGTGATTGACAATCCGACCGACACTCTCTAAAACTTCTAGTTTCTCTTTAGAGCTTAAAAGGAAAACTCATGAGGAAATGCCATTTTGTTCTCGCGCTGGCGTTTTTGTCCATTCCGATTTGCCACGCCCAGTCGCTGGGAATTTTTACGGAACACTCGGACGTGGGCACAGTGCTTCATGCCGGATCGGCGACGTACGACTCAGCTAAGAACGCGTACACACTAGTTGGCAGCGGCGAGAACATGTGGGCCACAGCAGACGCATTTCAGTTCGCGTGGAAAAAAATTTCCGGTGACGTGGAAATTTCTGCCGACGTATCCTTTCCGAATTCCGGCGGCAACGAGCACAAGAAAGCTGTGCTGATGCTGCGACAATCGCTCGACGCCGACTCGGTTTACGCCGATGTCGCGCTGCACGGCAATGGATTGACCTCACTACAGCTTCGCGACGACAAAGGCGGAATTACCAGCGAGGTCGAGTCGAAAATGTCAGCACCGGCGCGCTTGCGTATTACGCGGGTGGGGAAGTACGTGTACATGTCGCTCGCCCAACAGGGAAGTGATGTGCACTTTGCCGGTGGCTCGGTGCGGGTTCTTCTGGGTGATGGCGAGATTTATGCTGGCATTGGAGTTTGTTCGCACGACAAGAATAGGACCGAGCAGGCTAATTTTACGAATGTCGAGATCAAGAATGTCAGCGCGGGTGCGGTTGAGCCCGTGCCTTATAGCAGCCTTGAAACGGTGACGATTGATACCACTATTCGGCATGCCATTTATCTTGCCCCGAACCGATTCGAAGCTCCTAACTGGTCGCCCGATGGCTCGTATTTAATTTTCAATCGCAATGGACATCTCGAGAAATTGCCAGTCGCGGGCGGCGAGCCACAGATCATCAACACTGGGTTCGCCGACAAAGTAAATAACGACCACGGCATTTCGCCGGACTCAACCCAGCTGGCGATCAGTGACAACTCGCAGGAGACGAAGTCGGCGGACGGAACTGTGGCGCACGATTCGCTGGTCTACTTGTTGCCACTTGCTGGCGGGAGTCCGCGCCGCATGACTCAGAATGCGCCGTCGTACTGGCATGGCTGGTCTCCTGACGGCAAGACGCTGGCGTTTGTCGGCCAGAGAAATGGCGACTTCGATATCTATACGGTCCCGGCGACGGGCGGGGAGGAAACCCGGCTGACGACCGCAAAGGGACTCGACGACGGCCCGGAATATTCGCCCGATGGGCAGTACATTTATTTCAACTCTGAGCGCACCGGGCACATGCAGATCTGGCGCATGCATCCTGACGGAACCGGGCAAGAGCAGGTTTTCGTGGATGATTACAACAACTGGTTTCCGCACATTTCGCCGGACGGAAAGTGGATGGTGTTTTTGACTTACGAGCGAGAGGTGACCGGACATCCGGAAAATAAAGATGTGATGCTGCGGTTGATGTCGCTCGAGGATAAAAAAATCACGATGCTGGCGAGATTGTTCGGCGGGCAGGGAACGATGAATGTGCCGTCATGGTCTCCGGACAGCAAGTCGGTGGCGTTTGTGAGTTATCAGGTGGTGGGACAGGAGTGAACCGATGCGCGGAGGTTGATGTCCGCTCCTAGGCTTTGCTATGACGAGCGAGGTCGCCCGTCGCTCCACAATCGATTTTTACCTTCCAACGTTTTCGTTGAAGAAGTTTGCCATGATCTGCAGCGCCTCTTTGGTTTCGGGTAACTGGAAGTGGTACCAGAAGGCATGCGGCAGAGCTTCAAACACTACCAACTGCGAATTGACTCCGGCGTGAAGCAGTGCCCGGTGAAAAATTGAAGTGTTGCTCAAGAGAAGATCGCGGGTGCTGGTCACCAACAGGCAGGGCGGGAAGCCGTGAAGGTCCGCAAACAGGGGAGAGAGCACCGGATCTTTGGGATCGGCCTTGCCCACGTAACTTTCGTCGTGAGGACGATCGGAAGCTTGCGGTGCAAGGTTGCCGGAAAATCCATTCAGCGCAAAGATCTGCTGGGAGTCAGATGGCCGACTGAAATCGGCGAGCGTGGAAAACATTCCCAGAGCGCCGGGTAAGGGTAGTCCGAGCTGTTTGATTTTGACTGCGACTTCGCCAGTGAGAATGGCGCCGGCGGATGTTCCGAAGATACCGATGTTGCGGGCTTGGTGGGTCTTAAGCAGTTCTTTGTAAACCGCGACCACGTCATCGATCGCGGCGGGGAATGGATTCTCCGGAGCGAGACGATAATAAACCGACACCACCTTAATTTTTGCGAGGTTCGCGATAGGAATGCCTTCAATCAATGAGCCGGAGTCGGAATTAAAGCCCCCGCCGTGCAAGTTGATTAGTACGCGATTTTTGTTTGCCTCGCCGAGCGGCGTGATGATGTCAGTACGAACCCCCGCGATAGTAGTCTCTTCGACGTTCACCGGGTAGAGGCGTTTAGCCTCGGCGGAATCGCTGGCGCGCCACTCGTCGGTGTGCTTGCGTCTTTCGGCGAGAGTTTCCGGTGGCCCCGGCTGGCCTTCGATTTCCTTCAGCCACCGCTGTGCCTCGGGGCTGACGGTGGTAGGCATGGGCACAACACGCATGATGTGCGCGGTGCCGTCGGGATCGAAAGTCGCGGAGTCAGGATCAGGAGCCGCGGTGGTCTGGGCCGATGCAGAGAGAGCCAGCAGAACCGCGGCGAGCGAGCAGAAAAATGTTTTCATTTGTGATTTTGCGACATTCAGTTCGCAAGATCAGCTTAAGCCATATCGCCCGCGCTCGATAATTTTTTCTGCGATTTCCTGACGCAAGCCGACGGTATTAACGGGATCGTGCTTGCCCAGCCGTCGCAAGATTGCCATCTGCGTTCGCAGCATGTCGCCCTCGGCAACGTCAGCGATTATTTTGCGAGCTGAGGATTCGATTTTATCCATCGCTTGGGAAAGATAAACCCGGGTCATGGCGATAGGCAGTGCCGCAGCACTCTCGCCTTGAGCTGATGCAAGCTTCATCGTCCGCAGCACCACCGATTCCATGGCATAGACCTCAATCACCATATCGGCGATCGCTCCCATGACTTCCTGCTGCTGCTCGATTTGCATCATGTATTTTTGGGTGGCGGCGCCGGCAGCGAACAGGCCCAGTTTTTTGGCGGATGCAACAATTGTCTGTTCTTCGGCGAGAACGCCATCGAACTCCTCACTCGCGGATGGACCGGAGAGAACTTCGTCCATTAATTGTTTGATAGCCGGCATGAGTGGAAGCTGTCCACCCATGGCGCGTTTCAGCAGAAAGCCAGTGATGATGAGACGATTGATTTCGTTGGTGCCCTCGAAGATGCGGTTGATTCTGGCGTCGCGATAGGCGCGCTCGGCTGGATACTCTTCGACAAAACCGTAGCCGGCATAGATCTGCAGAGTCTCGTCGACGATGTAATCGAGCATCTCCGACGCCCAGACTTTAATGATGGAGCACTCGACCGCATACTCTTCGATTGCCTTGAGAGTTTTCTTGCTCGCATCAGGCGCCGACTTGTCGATGGCGGCAAGGGCTGCGTCCATCATGCCGACGGTGCGGAAGACCAACGACTCGCCCACATAGATGAGCGTGGCCATGTTCGCCAGTTTCTCGCGCACCAAGCCGAAATCGGCGATTACTTTTTTGAAAGCCTTGCGTTGCTTGGCGTAGCCGATTGCGTTATTCAGGGATTCGCGCGCGCCGCCAACGCACATTGCTCCCAGCTTGAACCGGCCGATATTCAGGATGTTAAAAGCGATGATGTGACCGCGACCGATCTCTCCCAAAACGTTTTCGACCGGCACTTTGCAATCGTTAAGAATGATGGGGCAGGTGGACGATCCGCGAATTCCCATCTTGTGCTCTTCCGCGCCGATGGAAAATCCAGGGAAGTTGCGCTCGACCAGAAACGCGGTGAACTTTTCGCCGTCCACTTTGGCAAAGACGGTGAACAGGTCTGCAAAGCCCGCGTTAGTGATCCACATTTTCTCGCCGTTGAGAATGTAGTGCTTGCCATCCGAAGACAGCGCTGCTCTTGCCCGGCAATTCAGCGCGTCCGACCCGGAAGAGGCCTCAGATAGCGCGTAGGCGCCAACAATCTCTCCTGCCGCGAGCTTGGGCAGATATTTTTGCTTTTGTGCATCATTGCCGAAATAAACCAGCGGCAATGTGCCGATTCCGGTGTGTCCGCCCCAGGTGGTGGCGAAGCCCGCATACTTCGCGATGTGATCGGCAATGACCGCGGCGGAAACTTTATCGAGTTCCATGCCGCCGTAGGCTTCGGGAATTTCGACGCCACTCAGCCCCAGCTCACCCGCTTTTTTCAGCAGATCGCGGGTGATCGGAGAAATCCTTGTGCTCCATCTTCTCAATGTTGGGCACGATTTCTTTTTGCGCGAATTCTTCCGCGGTCTGACCGATCAGGACATGCTGTTCGCTGAAGTCTTCAGGGGTAAATACTTCTTCCGGACTACGAGTATCGAGCAGAAAACTCCCGCCGGAAATCGAAGTGCCGGGCGCTGACTTCGTGGTTGCCATTCGGTAATCCTTCCTGTCTAGAAAGGATTATTACTTCTTTCTCCTGGTTTTCCAACCAAGGATGTAGATGTGAGGTGCCGAAGGTACAACAATTGATGGTACCCATAAGTGGGAACCAGAGCTCTAGACAACCTCAGTGTTATAGGGTTGGTGGACACGGGCAGAGCCGCGAGGCTTGAATGCAGTTCTCGATACTGCTCAGGAACTCCGGCGAAGGCTCCAGGAACTCAAAGCCGGTGCGCGCCGGAGAGCTGTGGCGAACGATGGCGGGGGTTTCAAGTGCGACGTTGAGTAAATTCAACCGCACCGAAACCCGCTCGCCACGTTTGGGGGGACCACATAGAACGGCGGACAGTCCGCCGAGGCTGATTTCAAGAGTAAGGCCACGCGCCACCTGCGGCCCGGAGTTCACCAGACCCCATGTACTCACTGGAGCGCTGAGGAAATGCCGCGGATAGCGCCTTTCAGGGCTATGTTGCCCCGCGGATGCTGCCGGGCTCCGGGTTTCGAGGTGCATGGCTGCTCCTGCAATGTTTGTATAGCCGAAACTAAGAAGGACGAGTTGCTCCCCATGCGGACGCTGATTGCAGGCTCGCGCGAATCACCTGCAGTAACTCGTTATTGTCTGCCGGCTTTTGGAAAAATGCAGTCGCGCCGGAATCCAGGCTGCGCAATTCGTTGCCCTGGGGGTCGCGCGCCGTCAGTACGATCACCGGAATGTGCGAGAGCACGTCACTCTCCTGCAGCCGTTTCAGCACGACGAAACCGTTGCCCGCGGGCAGGCCAAGATCCAGGATGATCAGGTTGGGTCGCTCCTTCTGGGCGAGTGCAATGGCCGAATAGCCATCTGACGCGCTGACGGTCTCGTAGTGGTTCGCGCGCAGGCGTAGTTTCAACGCCATTCTCAGCTCAGGGTCGTCATCCACAATGAGGATCTTTGCGCGATTGGAGATGGGCTCGTCAATCTTTTCCTTTTCAGTTTGCATTTGCATAGTTCTCCTTTGGGTTAAAGCCGTTCATGGTTCTGAGATCGTTAAGGACCAGTTCAGTGACAATGTCGGCGACTTGTTCTACCTGTTGCTCGATCGACTTATCCGGCGTTGCAGAAAATTCGATGGGGCGCGCCGATGCGCGGACCGTGCCGGTAGATTTCACGCGTGTTAGCTCGCCGATCTGCTCCACAATGCGCGAAGTCATGACGTTCACCCGCTCCATATCAGTGGAAGCAACTATGTAAAACGTGTCTTCCGGGCCGTTGGTCGCCATGGCGGGCAGCACCAGGTCCTTATCGATATACACGCAGCGGCGCAACAGTTCGAGAGCTTCGCGACAAACCTCTTTCCAATTTCCGCGGAATGGCATCGCCAAAGGCTTGAGATCCACGCGAACTAACACTATGGATTCGCGGAGCCGCTCTTGATGTGTGATCACCGACAACAACAACTTGGCCAGCGAATACACGGGAAGGTTGAAGGTGAAAGTTGTACCTTGTTCAGGCTGACTTGCGGCCCAGATGCGGCCGCCATGCAGGTTCACCAATTCTCTTGCGATGTAAAGCCCCAACCCAAGGCCGGAGCGGTTGCCGTCGACAGATTCAGGGTCCTGATACAGACGTTCAAAAATGAGGGGGAGGGCCTCCGCGGAAATGCCGCGGCCGGTATCGCTCACGGTGACGTAAATAAATTCGGGATCGGTTTCCTGCTGGCTGAGCTTCACGTTCACCGATCCTTCAAATGGCGTGAACTTGACCGCGTTGTCGATCAGGTTGATTAGAATTTCGAGCACCCGGTCCGGGTCTGCATAGACCAGCGGGATGTGAGGATCGGCTTCCAACTCTACCGTGATTCGGTTGTCGACCGCCATGGGGCGCACCATTGCAATGGCCTGCCGGACAAGATCGACGAGGGCGAGACAACGGGGTTCGATGCGAAGTTTGCCGGATTCGGCGCGCGTAGCTTCAAGCAAATCGCGGATCATGGCGTGAAGTTGATTCACGCTCTTCAAAATGACTTGCAAGTGGTCGCGCTGCTCCGGCGAAATTGTTCCCGAGAGGCCATCAAACAAGAGCGAGGCGTACTGATGAATGCAGGTGAGAGGAGTGCGCAATTCGTGGGAAACGTGCGATAGAAATTGGTTCTTGAATTCAATTTGCTGCTTGCGGCTCATCTCCAGGGAGCGCAGTAGCGCCTGGCGCTCGACAGCGTAGCGCATGGAGCGTTCCAGGCTGCGGCTGGTCAGGTCTGCCTTTACCAGATAATCCTGCACTCCCTGATGAATGGCCTTCATGGCCAGCGCTTCATCATCTTGCCCAGAGAGAATGACCACCGGCACGCCAGGGGCTTTGTCCAGGATCTTGCGAAAAGTCTCGCTGCCATGGCTATCGGGCAGATTGAGATCGAGAAGCACCACGGCGGGCGGCATGTTCTCGATGGAAGCGAGCCCGTCGGAAAGACGGTTCACACAGCTGACGTCGACGTGGTTTTTGCCCTCGGTCAAACGCAAGCGCACCAGGTCGGCATCGCCGGGATTGTCTTCAATCAGCAAAACCTGCTTGGGGAAATCGGCCATGGTTTCTCCTAATCAGGAAGGCTGGCAAAACCAAACCAGAAAGTTTCAATCGAGCGTACCGCCGAAAAGAATTGCCCCAGGTTTCCCGGTTTGCTGACGTACGAGTTGGCGCCTAACTCGTAACAGCGCGCAATGTCTCGCTGGGCGTGCGAAGTGGTGAAGATCACCACCGGCAAATCGTTCAACTCGGGATCAGCTTTTACTTCGGCCAGTACTGCCCGCCCGTCTTTGCGGGGAAGGTTGAGGTCCAGGATGATCAGGTCGGGGCGACTCGCTTCGGCAAACTGTCCAGAGCGATGCAGAAACTGTAGCGCCTGTTCGCCGTCAGGGACAGTGCTCACCTGCGCCGGGCGCTCACTGGTAGCCAGCACCTCGCAGGTCAGATTGGCGTCAGCCGGGTTGTCATCGACTAACAGGATTTTGTGTGCAGAGCTCATAGTCTTCTGTCTTACCAGCTTTATCGGCTGCCGCAGCGGGAAACGTGAACCGAAAATTTGACCCGCGACCCAATTCGGACTCGACCCAAATTCGTCCTCCGTTGTGCTCCACGATTTTTTTGCATATGGCCAGTCCTACCCCGTTACCTGGGTACTCAACTCGGGTATGCAAGCGTTGGAAGATCTTGAAAATTAACTCATTGTGTTCCGCGGCAATGCCAATGCCATTGTCGAAGACCGAGAACAGCCATTCCGGGCCCTTTGGTTCAGCGGAGATGGTCACGCACGGATTTCGTTTGCCGCGAAATTTAATGGCATTGCCTAACAGATTCTGGAAAAGTTGCACTATCTGAAAACGGTCCGCCATAATTGTGGGTAATGGATTGCAGGTAACAGTTACGCTGTGTTCTTTGAGCGAGAGAGCCAGATTCTTCAAGACCTCATTGATGGCGGAGTTGACGTTGGTGGGAGTGGGTGTGGCGCCATTGCGCCCAACCCGCGAAAACGCCAGCAGGTCTTCAAGCAGCCCCTGCATGCGGGTGGCGCCCTCGACCGCATAGCTGATGTAACGGTCGGCGGTTGAATCGAGCTTGCCCTGATAGCGTTCCGATAGCAGTTGCGTGTAGGCCGCAACCATGCGAAGCGGCTCTTGCAAATCATGGGAAGCAACATAGGCGAACTGTTCCAGGTCACAATTGGAGCGTGCCAGTTCCTCGACTTTAGTGGCGAGTTGGTCTTGCGCCCGGGCGCGTTCCTGGCGAAGGCGGACATCGTCCAGCGCCCGCCGAACCGCGATCGGCAATCGGGCGAGGTGGTCCTTCAAGACGTAATCCATTGCCCCCTGCTTGACGCATTCGACGGCGGTTTCGCTGTTCAACGCCCCGGTTACCAGGATCAGCGGAGTGGTGAGACTGCTTTCGCGCACAATGTCGAGCGCATCCATGCCGCGAAAATTCGGCAAGCTGTAATCCGCGAGGATGATGTCATAGGAATGTTTTTTCAGGCGCTCGCGGACCTGTTCGCGAGTGTCCACCACGTCGGCGGCAACATCAAAGCCGCTGCGGCGCAGTTCGGCAATTTCGATCTCGGCGTCAGCAGGCGCGTCTTCGATCAACAGCACGCGCAGGCGGTTTTGACTGGATCCGTTTTGTGGCGAAGGCGTCATCGCGGGGTCGCTGCCATAGTCAAGGGATTTGATAACGGATGTTGGTTAATGACGATCCAATAAAGGCCGGCGCTCTTCACAATCTCGCGAAACTGGTCGAAGTCAACCGGCTTCTGGATATAACTGTTCGCGCCCAGGTTATAACTTGCCACCAAGTCGCGCTCCTCGCGGGATGCGGTGAGCACGACTATGGGCACAAATTTCGTCCGCGGATCGCTCTTGATCAGCTTCAAAACTTCCAGGCCGGTGAGCTTGGGCAGTTTCAAGTCGAGCAAAACCAGACGAGGCGGGTGTTCGAAGCTGCGGTCTTTAAATCGTCCGGTGCAGAAAAGAAATTCGACGGCTTCTTCGCCGTCGCGGACGGCAAAAATGTTATTTGCCAGGTGCTCGCGTCGCAGGGCGTGCAGCGTAAGTTCCAGGTCGTCGGGGTTGTCTTCGACGAGCAGGATGTCCACTTCGTTATGCATAGTCATAAGATTTCTCCACGGTCGTCGGACTAATACTTCTCGATGTTTGCGCCACGATGCCCAGGCTCATATAAAAGGTCGCGCCTTTGTCGAGTTCAGCATCCGCCCAAATATGACCGCCATGCTTTTGGACGATGCGCTGCACCGTCGCCAAACCCACCCCGGTGCCTTCGAAGTCTTCGGTTCGGTGGAGTCGCTGGAACACGCCAAATAACTTATCGGCATATTTCATGTCGAACCCCACCCCGTTATCGCGGATGTACAGGGCATTGGGTCCGGCGGCAACCTCAATAACCGCTTGCGCACGGGTGCGGGTGTATTTGACGGCATTAGCCAGCAGGTTCTGAAATACCACCTTTAACAGCGCGGGATCACCCTTGACCTGCGGCAAATTTCCGATTTTCCAGTCGATGTCGCGGCTTGTGGTGTCCAGCGCAAGGTCGGCGAGGACGTCCTTCACAATCGCGTCGAGGTTCACCACCTGCAGCTTGAGTTCCTGCCGCCCGATGCGCGTCAGGTTCAGGAGGTCGTCTACCAGCATGCCCATGCGGTGGGTACCGTCTTGGATGCGCTGCAAGTAATGCTTGCCTTCGTCGGGGAGCGAACCGCCACAGGTTTCGCTCAGCATCTTCGAAAACCCTACGATGTGACGCAGCGGCGCCCGCAGGTCATGCGATACCGAGTAGGTAAAGGCTTCGAGTTCCTTGTTCGACACCTGCAGATCGGAGGTGCGCTCTTCAACTCGCTTCTCCAACGTGAAATTTAACTCCCGTAGCTCGCGCTCCGCGATTTTGCGGGCAGTAAGGTCGGTGTTAGTTTCGACAATCCGCAGCGGATGGCCTTCGGCGTCGCGGTATAGCGCCCATTGACTGCCGACCACCACTTCACTGCCATCATTGCGGCGATGGACCAATTCGCCTTCCCAACTGCCTTCCCGCAACAGCTGTTCTTCGATCTGTGGCAGGGGTTCAGGAAACTGGGTGCGGAGCAACGTATGCGAGACAGCGCCGAGAGCTTCTGCCTTGGAAAATCCGTAAAAATTTTCGGAGCCGTGATTCCACATCACGATCCGGTCTTTGATGTCCCGGACCAGCACCGGCGCAAGATCAAGGGCCTGGGTGAGCTCACGCAATGCCCGTTCATCGCGTTTGCGTTCGGTAATGTCGTGGGCAATGCTGGAAATGCCGATGATCTTGCCTTCGGCATCTCTCATGGGAGAGAGAATCAGGGACACGGTAAGCAGGGTGCCGTCTTTGCGCACGCGGGTGGTTTCGTCACGCGTAACAAGTTTGCCTTCAGCTACCTCCCGCATGGCTTGGTTCACCTCGTCCAGTTGGTTTGCGGGAACAATCAAGTCCACCGACTTGCCGACAATTTCAGCTTCGGTATATCCGTAAATCTGCTCCGCGCCCTTGTTCCAACTAAGGATCCTGCCCGACAAATCCTTACTCACAATGGCATCGTGCGAGGAATCGACGATGGTAGCCATCAAAAGATTACGGGCTTCGGCTTGTTTGCGTTCGGTGACGTCCCGCAAAATCACCGTGAAGAGTTTGCGGCCGTCGGTCTCGGTCTGAGAGATGGAAGCTTCGATCGGAAACTCGGTGCCGTCAGACCGTCGCGCCCAGAGTTGGTTCAGAGCGCCCATGGTGCGGCTGGTCACCCCGGTCTGAGAGAAGCGGTGCATGTGTTGCAGATGCGCGGCGCGAAAGCGCTCCGGAATGAAACGGTTCAATGATTGCCCCAGAACTTCTCTAGCGTTACAGGCGAACATTTTTTCCGCCGCGCGGTTGAATAGGACGATGCGTTGCGATTCATCAATGGTCAGGATTGCGTCCATGGCGGACTCAATCACGCTGCTCAGGCGGGACTGGCTGGCGCGCAGCGCCTGTTGCGTGGTCATGCCGAGAGCGACTTCCCGTTCCAGTGATTCATTGATGGATTCCAGCTCCGAGGTGCGTTTCTGCACTCGGGTCTCGAGTTCCTGGGTCAGCTGAACGAGTTCTCGCTCCCGCTGGATGCGCTGAACAATCTGTTGGTCCAGTTTCTCATTGATGACATGCAGTTGGTGGGGCGCGGGCAGGGCCACCACTTTGGGAAGCAATGGGATCAGCATGACGGCCGTGACTACCGAAATCGCGGCGGTGAAGGCCTTCACCACGCCGGAAAGCAAATAGCTGCCGTGCCAGACCGTCCACACTTCCATCAGGTGCGTGGTGCCACAACCCAGAATGAAAAGCCCGAACATCCAGAAGATCCAGTTGAAGGGCAGATCGCGGCGTTTCTGCACCAGGTAAATTAACGCGATCGGAATGCAGTAATACGAAATTGTGATAAGGCCGTCGGAAATGACGTGGAGCCAAATGATCCGTGGATCCCACAGATAGCAAGTGCCGTGGGGCAGAAAATCCGACGCGAATAATCGCTGAAGAAGATCCAATGCGGGCCTGCCCTCGTAAGAACAACCACAGTTCGGAAGAATGTCCGGCAACATACCATCGTCCGAATTTCTCGCTACTTGAGGGGAAAGGCGCGCTCGGGCAGGATCGGGCGGTCAAACAGACATGACCCCTGGGTTGGGCCTATCTAGCTCGCAGAGTAATCTGCTTAAGTCCCGGAACCTTGCTTACATTGACAACGTAGATATGCGAGTGATGTAGTGTGTGCGAAATTTGAACCGGGAGTTTTCTAGGATGGGCACGATTACTTTGGATCGAGCCGCGCCGAACCCGATCCGACAATCGCCGCTGATGACCGGAATGGCGATGATCTGGGCCATCGCGGTGGCTAAGTTCCTCTTTCATCTCTATTTCAACAACCGTTACGGATATTTTCGCGACGAATTTGATTACATTTCTTGCGGGGATCACCTGGCCTGGGGATACGTCGATCAGCCGCCCCTTATCCCGTTTCTCATTCACCTCTCTCGTGCCGTTCTTGGCGACTCTTTGCGCGCCATCCGCTTTGTGCCGGCGCTGGCGTCGTCGTTGCTCGTCGTGCAAACCGCGTTGATCGTGCGTGAACTGGGTGGGAAGAAGTTCGCGCTCCTGCTCAGCGCGATAGCCATCGTGATCGCTCCGCAATATTTATCCAACGGAAGCCTGCTGGGCACAAATTGCCTGGAGCCGAATCTGTGGATGGGTTGCGCCTACTTCGTGATTCTCGCCATCAAGCGCAACCATCCGCGCTACTGGTTATGGGTCGGCGTGTTTGCGGGACTCGGCCTGGAGGAAAAATATTCAATTGCGTTCTTCATTCTTGGCATTGTCGTCGGATTGCTGCTGACCGAGCAGCGACGGGTGTTTTTCAACAAGTGGATCTGGCTGGGAGGTCTGGCCGCCTCTCTGATCTTTCTGCCAAATTTGTTGTGGAACATTCAATATCATTGGCCGTTTCTCGAGTTGATGCACAACATCCGCGCTGAAGGGCGAGATGTTGTGCTGCCAGGCGGGCAGTATTTTGTTCAGCAGACGCTGCTGGTGCATCCGCTGACCGCGCCGATTTGGATTACAGGCTTAATCGCGTTCTTTGTCTCGGAGCGCATGAAGCCATATCGCGTATTGGGCTGGAGTTATCTGGTGTGCTATGCGGTGTTTTTTGCATTGCACGGCAAGAGCTACTACCTTGCGCCGATTTATCCCATGCTGCTGGCGGCGGGCGCAGTGGTTATTGAAACAGCCCTTAGTGGGGAAGGTTTCCCCGCCGGCCGTGCGCGCTTAAGGGTAGCTTGGCTGAAACCGTTGATCATAGTTTTGCTGCTTGCCGCTGGCGTTCATCTAGCGCCGATTGTGGTACCGGTGTTTTCCCCGGACAAATTCATCGCTTATACGAAAACGCTGCCCTTTAAACTGCCGGTGATGGAGCACTCCCACGCCCGCGCTGTCCTGCCGCAATGGTACGCCGACCAATTCGGCTGGCAGGAAATCGTGACTGAAACGGCGGTGGCGTGGAACCAACTCACTCCCAATGAGCGCAGTGATTGCGGCATTTTCGCGCAGGATTACGGTCAGGCGGGCGCGATTGATTTTCTTGGGCGGCGCTACGGCCTGCCGCGATCCCTGAGTGGCGATAAAACCTTTTTCCTTTGGGGACCGCGTAATTATTCCGGGAAGTGCCTTATCGTGCTCGATGACACCCGCGAAAGCCTCGAGCAAATTTTCCAGAGCGTCGATTACATCGGGACCTCTGCCGATAATCCGTGGGCGCTGGAGAAAAACATCGACGTGTTCATCTGTCATGGCCCGAAGTTCGGTACGCTGGCCGAGCTTTGGCCGAAACTAAAGAAGTGGCGATAGGGAACGTGCAATCAGCCCTGGATGATGACCGAGAAATCTGTTCCTTCCCAGCGTTTCGCTTCTGGCCAATAAAACGTAAACATCAGCGTGTGCCCGGCATCCATGCCATTCGTCGGCAGATCGGCGACGTAAATGCCAAGACCTGTGTCGCGCGCGGTCACATCATTCGCAGTCTGCCAGCCGTCTTGGCTCCAATGTATGACAGCGGGGACGAGGGTTGCGATGCGGAGTGTTTTGCCAGCTGGCAATACACGGCATTTGTTGTTGAAGCGCCATTCCCAGTAGACCGCCTTGCGCTTCTCGACCCGATAGCGTTTCACGGTTTGCGGTGGCTGATCAAAGATTTTGCCGTCTTTCAACGAACGCACGAGCTTGATGTACTCCGAATGGGCCCATACGAGGGGGCACGCAGAACCGGAGGCTTTGCCGAAGAACAACTCGCGATCAGGGATATCGGCTGCATCCCACACCTGCTCGGGCAAAAGACGGCTGGTATTTGAAGACGAGCTCAAAGTCCGGAGCAGATCTTCGGCGGCGTTCTTGCTGCCGGCGTCAAGCTCGTAATGTGCGCGCTCTCCTGAGAGCAGCGGCCAGGGACGCCCCACGCCATTGCCGTCGAACGGCCCGCCGTCGGCGTGTTCGCCGTAGCCATCGTCGTTGTAGCGATACCAGCACGGTCCTTGTGGCAGCTTCACCCGCAACAGTGCGTCGACAACTTTGATGGTGTTGAGAATTTTCGGATCGTCCGGAGCGCGCAGGCCAAAACGCACCAGCGCTAGGGCATCCGGACTGATGACGTGGGAAGCCTGTTCGCGGTCTTGTCCCGGCGGACGATTCTTAATGGGGACAAAGCCTTCCGTTGGTGATGCCGCGCAGTCAGTGTCAGGCGGCGCAATGCGTACGTAATAACCATCGACGCCGATCTGCTTTGCCAACCCACCATTCGTCGAGTAAGTCCAGCGCTCGACGTTATCGTTCCAGCTGTCGGCGAGATCGCGAAGATATGAGGCCATCGCGGATTCCTTCACTGCTTCGGCAAGATCTGCAGCTGCGAGCAATCCGGCAATTTCGACTGCCAATGTGAATGGTGAATAACCCGCGTCTTCTTCCCAACGGTCTTGCTGGGTGACTGGTCCGTTGCAGGCAATGAACCCCGCCGCACGCCGCACCATCGACCACCAACGCGTTATGTCGCCAAGGGCGGAGGGTGCTTCACGGCGAAGCAGATCGACGAGGAGAATCGGAAAAGCTGCTTCGTCCATTTGCGATCCGGTCCAGTAGGCGCGGCCGTCGAGCCACATATTCTGCGGCCAGCGTCCGTCGGCTTCCTGCGTGGCCTCGAGATAATGCAAAACCCGCAGGGCGTCGCCCACCGCGCCCGCGGCGAGAAAGCCTCCGGCAGTTTCGACCAGATCGCGTGGCCACACCAGGTGATAACCGCCCAAGTCTTCGTCGCCTTTGTTAAAGCCCCAGGGGATAGACAGGCTGGCGATCACGCCGCCAAGAAAATCTTTGGACTCATGCACGCGCAACATAGCGGTGCTGGCGCGATATAGATCATGATCAACATCGCGGTCGAGAGGCATTAGGCCTTTTTGCCAATTCTTCCATTGTGAAACGTAATCGCGAAAAAGTGCGTTGTAATCGTCGAGTAGGCTGGCGCGAGCCTGTTCTGCCGCTTCTGCCCAAATTCCTCCGAAGCCTAGCGCGAGAATGAAGTCGTGGTTGTCTGCCAGGTCGATCTCTCCGGTGAGAGCGACGTTGCCGTTTTCAGCGCGTGCATATTGTTGGGTCAATTGAAAATTTCGCGAGAGGTCCTGCCAGCCGTCGGAGTGGCCGGCAAACCCGACTGACATCTTCTTCCACGGAACCGAGCAGGCCAGCGCCAGGGAAAGGCCACCGGGGAACTCGGCAAACAGCATGGGAACGCCTTTATAGTCGCCGATCCAGCCGGTGTTGTGGTCGCCAAAGTTGCCGAGGTGCGGAGCTAGCAATGCGTAAAGGCGATAATTCGATTTCTCAGCGGGGTTCAGTGCAGTGAAGCGAGTTTTCTGCAAGACGACATTGCGATGGGGATCAGCGAATATTTCTTTATCGATGCGATATTTTCCGCCCAGCTCGGTATTCACCAGACGGAAGGCGGGAACTCCAGGCTCCACAGGAGCGACTTCAAATCTGCAATGTCTTTTTTCTTCTGAGAAAAAACTTTTGCCGTCAGTGATCAACAACCCCAGATCGCGGGTGCAGGCCATATCGACGCGGGGAAAATAAATTTCATTGAGGATGCCATGGCTCAGCGTGAACCATACGCGGCTGCTGCGATTAAGCGCGGTGCCGACGCCGCTTTTGGCGCTCGAAGTCCAGCGGGGTGGAATGCCCGGCCATCCGGGCGCGACAATGTTTGAATCGCTCACAGTGAGTTTCGGCCTCAGCACTAAAGCCGGAGCAGATCATTTGGAAATTGGAATAGTATCAGGCAAAGTCATTCGGCCGGAATAGAGCGCCATGCCGACGACTGCGTCGATTCCCAAGGTATGAAGATGCTCGACTTCCGCCGAAGCTGCAATCCCGCCGGCAACAATGAGTTGTTTAGTCGTGGCCGACCGCAAGGGACGAATGGCCTCGAGCGGCAGGCCGGTCATCAGCCCTTCAGTATCGATGTGAGTGTAAAGGAATGCGCTGCATAAGGGATCGAGGGCTTGGATCATTTCGAGTGGAGAGATTGCAGTAATCTCGCGCCAGCCGCGGATTGCTACTTTGCCGCCTTTTGCGTCGACGCCAAATACGAGCTTACTCTCCCCGAGTTCTGAGGCGATGTGTTTCGCGAAGTCGATATTGATTTGCCCGTTAAGAATCAGGGCCGATCCAAGGATCACACGTTTGGCACCAAGCTGCAGTACGGTGCGGGCAGTATCCAGTGTCCGAATTCCGCCGCCAACCTGGCAGGGGAGTCGCTTCACGAAGAATTCAATCAGCTGCGAGTTCGAACCGTTGCCCATCGCGGCATCGAGATCGATGAGTTGCACCAGCGGAAAAGCGGAGAAACGACTAACCCACCGCTCGAAGTCGTCGAACTCAAGCTCCATACGCGAGCCTTGCACAAGCTGAACAATCTTCCCGCCCATCAGATCAATTGAAGGAATCAGCATGGGAACCTCACGGGAATTCCAGCTGAGAACAGACGGCCTTTTAAATCGGAAATTGAAGTCAGGCCAAAGTGAAAGATCGAGGCCGCGAGCGCGGCATCGGCTGCACCTTCTCGAAAGACTTCGACGAAATGTTCGGCACCGCCTGCGCCTCCGGAAGCGATCACCGGAATTCGTACTGCTCGCGAAATCTCGCGAGTGAGTTCGCAATCGAAGCCCGCGCCAGTGCCGTCCCGGTCCATGGAGGTAAGCAGAATTTCTCCCGCGCCGCGGCCCTCAGCTTCCTGAGCCCATTGCAGGGCGTCTTTGCCAGAGGGCTTGCGCCCGCCGGAAGTCCACGCCTCAAAATTCGTTCCATTTCGCTTGGCGTCGATGGCGACAATCACTGCCTGCGAACCGAAACGCTGCGCGATACAGGTGATCAGCGAAGGATCGGCAATGGCCGCCGAGTTGATGCTGATCTTGTCGGCGCCCGCATCGAAGATTGCTGCCGCGTCCTGCAGGGTGCGCACTCCACCGCCGACGGTAAACGGAATGAAAATTTGCTTGGCCGTGCGACGGACGGTATCGAGCAGCGTAGCCCGTTTCTCATGGGTCGCGCTTATGTCGAGCAGGACGATCTCATCCGCCCCGGCGTCGGTGTGAGCGGCGGCCAACTCAGCGGGATCTCCGGCGTCGCGCAGATCAAGAAACTGCGTGCCTTTGACCACGCGGCCGGCGTCAACGTCGAGACAGGCGATGATACGTTTCGTCAGCATTTATAGATCACAGAAGTTTTTCAGAATTGCCAGGCCGGCGGCCCCGGATTTTTCTGGATGAAACTGCACGCCAAATAAATTGTTTTTTTCAATCGCAGCCGAAAACCCGCCACCATATTCACATTCCGCAGAGGTTGAAGCGAGAAGCGGAACACGATAGGAGTGCGTGAAATAAACGTACGATCCCGACTGGATGCCATGCAGTAGGCGAGAGGAGCCATTGCGAATTTGCAGACTGTTCCATCCTACATGCGGAGATTTGACATTGGCAGGGAAGCGGCTGCATTCGCCCGGCCACAACGCCAGCCCATGGATGTCGGGCGCTTCTTCGCTCGTCGCCAGCATCCATTGCATGCCGACGCAAATTCCGAGAAACGGAATGTGGCGTTCGATACTGTCGACCATGGCGTCGCGAAGTCCGGAGTCATTCAGTGCGCCGGTTGCCGCGAAATGGCCGACGCCGGGTAGGACGATTTTGTCCGCGACCGCAACTTGCGCCGGTAAGGCAGTGATCACGGTCTCGGCTCCCAAATGGTCGAATGCTTTCTTCACCGAAGTAAGATTGCCAGCCTTGTAATCAACAATGGCAATCATCACAGCAAGCCCCTTGGTGCTGGGAAGCAGGCGCTTCATCTGCGCATCGCGCCAGCATGCAGCCCGCAATGCGCGTGCGAAGGCTTTGAACAGGGCTTCAAGTTTGTGATGGTTCGATCGTCCGTACATGGTTCGGATATGAACGTTGGCATTTGCGCCACGTGCAAAGCCGTCAAAAAAATCAGGCACTAACTCGGATTGCAGATCTCCCACCAGCCGAGTGCGAACTTTCGTGTCGACCACGGCCGCCGCGCGTCCGGAAAAATCGACTGCCGCAAGTCCGAGAGTTTCATCCATCGGCATCACGAAATATCCGGCGCGCAGAATTCCACGCTTATTGCCCAGCGCCTGCGCGAAGGCCTGCCCCAGGCCGATTCCCACGTCTTCGACGGTGTGATGCTGATCGACATCGAGGTCACCTTTGGCGGAAAGATCGAGGTCGAATCCGCCGTGGTGAGCGAACAACTCAAGCATGTGATCAAAGAAGCGGATGCCGGTAGAAACCTTGTATCGACCGCGACCTTCGATGACCAGGCGAATCCGAATGTTGGTTTCTTTGGTGTTGCGATCAATTGCTGCTCTCCTCATCGAGCCACCTTCTGGTGCAGACCGATTTCCGCGAATACCTCGCGCAGAGAAGCAATTAATCGTTCATTGTGTTCGCGAATGCCAACCGTAATGCGAGCACAATCTTTGCAGCCGTAATCTTTGGAGCGATCGCGAACTAGAATTCCGCGTGCCCGCATCGCAGAAATGAATTCCTTGCTCCGTTCGCCAAGATACATCAGGACAAAGTTCGCGCGGCTAGGCCAAAAACGTACGCCCCAAAGTTCAAGCTCGGCTTGGAGTTTGCGGCGACCGGCGAGGGCTTGCTCAACGTAATCGTTGATGAAGTTCTGGTCCGCCAGTGCATCGGGCAGGCATGCAAGGGCGACAGAGTTGAGGTTATACGGCGAACTGGCGCGGCGGAGGTTGCGCATCTGGTCTGAGTTGCCCATCAATACGCCGATCCTAAGTCCGGCCATTCCATAAGCTTTGGAGAAAGTTCGTGACACGAAGAGGTTAGGTAGCTCGCGCCATCGCGGGACCATAGTCTCGCGGGAAAATTCGAAGTACGCTTCATCAACCAGGAGCGCGGCGTCTGGGGCGGATTGTGCGATTGTTACCAGATCGGAAGGTGGCGTGAATGCGCCGGTAGGATTGTTAGGATTTGCCACCGCAATGAAACGAGTCTTGGGCGTGATTGCGGCGAGAACATCAGCGGTTGGAAAACTGAATTCACGACCCGCGGGTATCGAGACCACTCGCGCTCCGGTGGCCGCAGCATAAATTTCGTACATGGCGAAGGTCGGGACAATCACCAGTGCTTCATATCCAGGCTCCAGGTAGGTTTCGCAAATCAGGTGAATGGCTTCGTCAGTGCCGTTGGTCAAAAGCAATTCATCGGGAGAAACCCCAAAAGCGGCAGCCACAGCCCGTTCCGCCGGTTCGCGCACCGGGTAGCGGGCAAGAGCTTCGCCATCCAGTTGACGTAGCTTTTGCAAAACCCGCGGCGAACATCCGGCAGTATTTTCGTTGAAGTCGAGGCGCAAACCTTCGCGGTTGCCGAGTGGCGGATGGTATTCCTTCAACGTGCGGACAGCTTCTCTGGCTTTAAGCACCAGGGCACCTCACGCCGATAGAATCCGCATGTGCCCGCAAACCCTCGGTTTCGGCCAGACGAACGATGGTCGACGAAAGTCTTCGCAAACCTTGCGAAGAAAGTTCCTGGACGGAAATCACTTTCACGAAATCCATCACGCTCAGGCCACCGCGAAATCGCGCCGCGCCTGCCGTAGGCAAAACATGATTGGGTCCGGAGGCGTAGTCGCCAGCCGCTTGTGCCGAGTAGTCTCCGATGAAAACTGAACCTGCGTTGCGCACCAGCGCGAGATCTTTCTTGTCTTTGTCGATGGTGATGTGCTCCGGCGCGATACGATTGGCCCATTCGAAGGCCTGCTCGCGCGAGCCCGCGATCAGAATTGCGCCGCGAGTGGCGATCGACTGTTCCGCGATTTCGTCCACCGACCCCTCGCGGTCCAGTCGCTTTTCAACGGCTTCCGCGAGCTTGCGCGAAGTTGTGATAAAGACAGCCAGCGTCTCCGGATCGTGCTCAGCTTGCGCAATCAGATCAGCTGCGATGAACGCAGGGTTCCCCTTCGAGCTGATGATCACAACCTCGGTTGGCCCGGCCAGCATGTCGATCGCGCAGTCAAACGCCCACCAGTCTCTTCGCCGCAGTGACGTACAAATTTCCCGGCCCGACGATCTTATCTACACGCGAAATGGTTTTGGTGCCGTAGGCGAGGGCAGCAATGGCTTGCGCACCACCGACACGATAGAACTCGCCGACTCCGAGCATGGCCGCCGCCGCCAGAACTTCAGAGCTGGGACGCGGCGAAACCACGCGAATGTTTTTCACCCCTGCGACCTGGGCCGGGATCACGGTCATCAGGAGTGTTGAGACGAGGGGAAATCGCCCTCCGGGAACGTAGCAGCCGACGCAATCAAGCGGACGAACCAGTTGGCCAAGAGAAATGCCTCCCCGGGACTTCGTCCATTGCTTCGGTTTTTGCCACTCGCAAAACTGGCGAATGTTTTTCGCTGCTTTTCGCAAAGCGGTTTTAAGTGAGGCCGCGGCGCGTTTCCACGCGTCTTTCATCTCAGAATCGCCTACCCGCAATAGCTCTCCTGAATCAAGGCCATCGAATTGGCGAGCATACTTCAACAGCGCGGTGTCCCCGTTGATGCGCACGTCATCGACGATCTTCCGTACCGCAGGATCTATCTCATCGAATCGCGAGCCGCGATTCTCCAACCTCTTGACGTACGCTTCAGCAGCTTGGCCTTCGAGTGTCCGCATCACATGACCACCTTGTTCAGCGGGTATTCGACGATGCCCTGCGCATTTGCTTCTTTCAGCCGCGGAATGACTTCCCAGGCCTGCGACTCCTCGATAACGGTATTAACGGCGAGCCATTCCGGATCACTGAGAGTAGAAATCGTGGGACGCTTGAGCGCCGGGAGCACGCCCAGCACGCGATCGAGATCTTCCTTGCGAACATTCAGCATCAGGCCGACACGATCTTTGGCTTCCATGGCTCCCCTTAGCATGAGCGCGAGGTTTTCAATCTTGCGGCGTTTATCGCAGTCCGCCCACGAACTTTTGTTGGCGATGATCTGGGTGTTGCTTTCCAACACTGTATCCAGGATGCGAAGGTGATTGGCGCGCAGCGAGCTGCCGGTTTCGGTAACTTCAACGATGGCATCGGCCAGCATGGGAGGCTTCACTTCAGTGGCGCCCCATGAGAATTCCACCTGAACGTTTACGCTACGAGCGGCAAAATAGTTTCGCGTGACATTGACGAGTTCAGTCGCAATGATCTTTCCATCCAGGTCTTCGGCTTTTTGGTACGACGAATTCTCCGGAGCCGCCAGCACCCAACGCACTTTGCCCCGGCTCTGCTTGGCGTAAATCAAATCAGAAACTGTTTCAACTTCAAGCCCGCTCTCGACGACCCAATCAAGTCCGGTCAAACCAGCGTCGAGCGCTCCGTGTTCGACGTAGCGCGCCATCTCTTGCGCCCGAATCAGCATGCACTCGATCCCGGGGTCGCCGGTCGAAGCAAAGTAGGAACGCGAGTTGGTGTGGATCGGCAATCCGGCCTGCGCGAAGAGTTGCAGGGTTGCGTCTTGCAAACTGCCCTTCGGAATGCCAAGCCGGATTTTCATTGCGCGATCTCCGCGGTCGTCGGGGTCGTGGCGACGTCGATCGGTTTTGTGAAACACGAGCGAGTGCCCTCGTGACAGACGACACCCGCACCCTCAACTTCCACCTGGACCAGAAGCGAGTCGCGGTCGCAATCCGTTCGGGCGGAAATTACTTTCAGACGATTGCCGGAACTTTCGCCTTTGGTCCAAAGCTGGTTGCGGGTGCGGCTGTAAAACGTCACGTACCCGAGGGCTTGGGTTCGCTCCCACGCTGCATTGTTCATGAATCCGAGCATGAGAATCTCTCCATTATTCGCGTCCTGCACGATCGCGGGAACGAGGCCTTGCATTTTGTCGAAGTCAATTTTCATAACAGTTCCCAATTGCAATTCACCACGGAGACACGGAGGCACGGAGAAACCTGGATGTTGGTTTCGAGCGTGTGGCTTGGTATCTTGTCGATATCACTGCCGTGCCCTTGTCTCTGTTTCCGTTGTTCGATAACAAAACAAAAAGCCCGCTGAGCTTTACGCTTCAGCGGGCCTGAAACTTGTGTTGCTGGCTAATTCAGCCGCACACCCCCGCCGTCGCGCTGTGCGCGTGGTGGCGATGGTGATGGTGGCGAGTCAGCATGAAAGATTTAAGCTACGCGACCGTTCGCGTCCGGTCAATTCGAAAGATTCGATGTGCACAATCGGAATTCGTAATGGCGTGTCCCTCACGGTTCGATCAAGCTAATTCGAGCCGAGCACACTCAGTGAAGATGCCTGCTAAAATGATTTCACCGCATAATTGATCCCACGGCCCCGAACTGCCAAGCTCAAATCAGCTCTGTAAATGCGCAAATCGGAATATGCCGCTTAACTTTGAAGGAGAGACATGGCGAAGATCGCAAAGACTGCAGACCGCAAAAAAATTATGGACACCACGAAGAGCACCGACTGCCCCAAGTGCGGCAAGCCGACGCGCATCGTGAAGCGGGTGAAAGACCGCGAACGCGGCACTCCCGGCGGCATTTTTATTTCCTGCTCGGGCTGCGAATTCCACGAGAAGCTCTAAGAAGTTGTTTCGGATTGTCTGAGGCAATTCTAATGGCTTGGTTTTTCCCGCAACAGGGATCGGCGCCGCAGGGAATGTATTGACCACAACTCTTCGGGATTGGTCAATGCGAACGCTCCAAAACATAGCACCAGCACGGAGTGGTCGAGGGAAGCTCCGAAGTATTGCCACAAGGGCGCGTTGCCCCCGGGATAGTTCGACGAGAACAGCAGCGTAAGCATATAAACCATGCCGCACACGCTCGCGAGGCGCGCATAAATTCCTGAGACCATTGCTAGGCCGATCGCGAGCTCGCCGTAGGCTACGAGAAATGCGATCAGCGTAGCGTGGGGAAGAACGAAATTTCTAAGTATCGGAACCATGAACGGGTACGCGCCACCCTGAAGGAAGAGGTTGATCCAGTATTGAAAGCCCCCGCCGCGCGTGAATTGCGTCCCAAACACCTTGTACTCGGCGAAAATCAGAAAAAGACAACCTACTGCAATTCGCATGGCGCTGAGCGACCGGGCGCTGGTAGCTGGCATTGCGGAGTTCAGAGATATTTTCAATGTGCGGATGTTACGTGCGTCGAAGGCCCAGTGGAAGTCACACCTTCGACGGAAAGGATTTCCTGCTGTATGGCGCGGGCGGCTGCCGCCGGGTCTTTAGCCGCGGTGACCGGTCTTCCTACGACAATGTGAGTAGCACCTGCTTGGATTGCTTCGGCGGGCGTTACGACACGGGCCTGATCTCCATGATCGGTTCCGGCGGGCCGAACCCCAGGGTTGACGATCAGGAAATTTTGGCCAAGTTTTGCGCGCAGGGCTGTCACTTCTCGCGCCGAACTCACAACCCCGGCGCAACCAGCGTCGAGAGCGGTTGATGCGAGCCTGAGAACCTGGTCGAGAAGTGGTCCCGATACGCCGGTCTGGTGCAAGTCGGATTCGTCCATACTTGTGAGCACGGTGACGGCCAGGATTTGCAGGGGGCGGGCAACCGAGTTGACTTGGCGGGCGTGGACGCCCGCCACTACATGGGATGCCTCCGCTGCTGCGCGTAGCATTTTTTCGCCGCCGGAAGCGTGCACGGTCAACAGGCTGACGCCGAGCTGCGCCGCCTCACGGACCGCCGAGGCAACCGTATTTGGAATGTCGTGATATTTCAGATCAAGAAAAACCTGTCGGCCTGAGCTCACCAGATCTCGTACGACCTGTGGGCCTTCGGCGGTGTAAAGCTGCATTCCAACTTTGTAAATATGTACGGAGTCGCCGAGGGCGGTCACGATTTTCTGCGCCGCTGCCGCCGATGAAACGTCGAGTGCGACGATCAGGCGCTCTTCAGTGGGAGGCATCGCTTACGAGTTTAAGCGAAAGTCAGGTGTGAACCAGAAATTTTTGTCTGGGAGTTGCCCACCCTGAATGGCAGTCTGACAGCGAAGGTTGGACAACCAAGGCGCCCTTCCCACAAGGAATTCCCCACCGGCTCTGCCCGCAAAGGGCCATTTTACAAAGCAGAGGTTCAGCGTATGATGGCGTACTATTCTGTCGAATTCGCTTGCGGAGATTACATGAAGAAGCTTTGTGTAGCGGCACTGTTTGCATGCCTGTTTGCACCCGCGCTGTTCGCGCAGGAAAACTATACCGAAGGCCCGCTCTGGCGGGTCTCGCTGATTCGGGTAAAGCCGACCCATTTGGATGAGTACTTAACCAGCATGCGGCAAGTCAGCAAGGCATTTGTCGAGGAAGAGAAGCGCCAGGGGTTAATCCTCGATTACAAGATTTTCCTGAAGGAGACTAAAAACAGTCCACAGGACTGGGATGTCTGCGTGGCGGTCGAGTATAAGAACCATGCCGCGCTCGATGGCCTGGACGCAAAAATGGAGGCTATTCGCGACAAGGTCTTAGGCGGAAAGCAGCAAGCCCATCAACTGGGAGAAAAGCGTGAGGAAATTCGAGAGATAGTCAGCGACGAACTACTGCAGGAGATTGTTTTGAAATAGGGTTTGGCGAGTTTAACGAAAAAGGGACGAGCCCTTGGCTCGTCCCTTTTTATGAAAACTACTGCTCCATAGCTGGTTCGCGGAGCATTGCCAGCGTGGCGGCAGCCTTGTGGCGCGGAACCACATCAAGCCGTACCCGTTGTAGCCCCTGCTGGTCGAAATGGAG
The DNA here is from genome assembly GCA_963703465.1 of uncultured Acidobacteriota bacterium. GTDB lineage: Bacteria > Acidobacteriota > Terriglobia > Terriglobales > Acidobacteriaceae > Gp1-AA145. Next base: position 664,103 of record CAVPEQ010000007.1, read on the forward strand.
CACCCGCGCGGCATTGTAGGAAAGGTCAACGATACGACCGTCGACATATGGTCCCCGGTCGTTGATCCGCACGATTACCGAGCGGTGGTTGCGAAGGTTGGTTACCCGAACCAGGGTTCCCAAGGGCAAGGTCAGGTGAGCAGCAGTCATGTCATACATGTTGAAGGGTTCGCCGCTGGCGGTTGGGCGGCCTTCGAAGTAGTCTCCGTACCAGGAGGCAGTCCCAACCTGGTAGGGCTTGCTATGTTGGGCAGAGAGCGCTTTGGGGGCTTGGTTTGGACCTAATTTCGGGTTGCTGGCTGCGCTGGAGCTGATCGGCCCATTGGCCGCTCCTAGGGCTATAAGTAACGCGACGGCCAGTCCTTGAACTATTCGTCCTCGCATTCAGTATCCTCCATTGCCAAACTCGATCTACTCGGTTACACGTTCGTTCAGTCTCTAAAATGCTACGGGGCCATGGTAGGCGTGTCAATTGGGAAGGCCGTGTATAAGTACCTTAGTACAGTTATAGATAGATGAAGTAATGTACAGCTTCTACTCAGGTTTAATGAGCTATCTTGATGATTCATTAGGCGTATACTTGTTAACTAGTCAGTAAATAACCCTAAGCTTAGACCCGAGTGCAATATTTTCGTAATAGTATTTTCAATAACTTACATAGAAAAGCAGCTAATTCTCTGTTTTCATCGACTTGCGAGGATTTTTAGGCTTTATCGCTCCAAACGTCCCTCTTGATTTTGCGCCGGAACCGATTTTCGGTAGAGTCGCGCTATGCCCGAATCTCCACCTATCATCCTCACCATCGCCGGCTTTGATCCCTCCTCCGGAGCCGGCGTCACTGCCGACATTAAGACCATCGCGGCACATGGTTGCTATGGGATATCGGCAATTACCGCTATGACGATCCAGTCCACGGCCGGGGTACGGCGGGTGGTGCCAGCTGACCCCCAGGTACTCGGAGATACCTTGGACGAGCTACTCCGGGAAGGAAAGGTCTCTGCGGTACATATCGGCATGCTCGGCAGTGGAAAAGTCGCCTCCGCGGTAGCCGACTTTTTGTATCGCTCCCAACCCAGGAATGTGGTGCTGGATCCCATACTGAAATCGTCATCAGGGGCTGAATTATTGGATCAGGCCGGGCTCGAGGTGTTAATACAGAGGCTATTACCGCAGGCCGATGTCGTTACTCCAAATGTGGATGAGGCCGGGGCGCTCACGGGGATGGAAGTAAAAAATCCGAGTCAAATGGAAATAGCGGCCGGTCGGCTGCACGAAATGGGAGCCAGGGCGGTGGTGGTGACCGGAGGGCATCTAGATCATGCCATCGATGTGCTTTGCGTTAAAGGCAAACCAGTGGAAACTTATCGCCAAGATCGAGTTGATTCACCGAACACCCACGGCACGGGCTGCGCTTTTTCGACGGCCATCGCCTGCCAGCTCGCGCTCGGACAATCCTTGCGCAGGGCCGTGCTTTTGGCCAAAGCGTATGTGCTGGCCGCGATCAAAAATAGTTATTCGATCGGGCAAGGGCCGGGGCCGGTAAATCATATGTATCGGATCGACGGGAACTTAAATAAGGAATGACCGCGAGAGCTACTTCTGGGGTTTGCGATTTCTGAGAAGGATACCGGCGAGAAAACATGCACAAGCTACCATCAGCCACTGAATGCGCCAGAGTTGTACAGCCTGAAAATCTGAATTGTCATGCACGCTAACCAATCCCATTGCCAGCGCTACGATCATGAATGCTACGCCCAAGAGAAACGCGCACAGGGTTGGCAGCGGTAGTCCGAACCAATCCTTAACGCTGGTGAACTCCAAGGCACGTAGAAAGTTGAGGTGTTTGATCCAATTCTCGGATGATACGAGATCGGCGCGATGACGACCGGTGCCACAGATATGACAAAACGTGGCCCCGACCATAAACTCGGTTCCGCAACGCCTACAAGACTCGGCTAGGTTTGCCCCAGCGGTGGGCTGAGACAGGGGAGGGCGCCAAAACTCCTGATGGGCGTCGCGGACCGCGTCACTCATAAATACTTCCTGAGAACATGCAAGTGGCACGTCTTATTCCAAATCGGTGATTACCTAACTTCAACTGCTGGCAGCAGTTAGCATTTCTCTCTTAGTCAAGCGAACCTACCGATTGGGCAAGAATTACTCTGATAGTGCAAAGTTTCTAAATGGTACTCGCACGACCTTCGAGGTCGAAGGTGTGCCAATCTGTCGAGCAACGATTGCATTTCTCCGATAAACTTGTTGTTAAGTTGCTGCTTGGTTAAACGGGTTTCCTTGTCCCTCCGCATTGCATTACGTGTCTTAACTGTTGGAATGATCGTGAGCGGCTGTGCCTGGGCTCAGCGATCTGAAAGCGGAACTTCGTCTTCAGCATCCGTTGCCGAACAGACTAAACCCTCTCCGCTGGCTCTGCGCTCCAAAGAACCGATCTATGCACAGGCGTTCGGCCATTTCTACGACATGGAATACGACCGCGCTATCCAGGAGTTCACACTTCTGTATCAACGGCACCCCGATGATCCAGACTCGATCAATCACCTGCTGAACGCGGCACTGTTTCACGAGCTCTATCGTGTTGGCGCGTTGAGCGCGGGGGAGTATGCGAACGATAGCTTCATCAACGCGGCGCACGAGCCGGCCGATCCTCAAACCTGCGACCAGATCAAATCGCTGGTGCAGAAGGCGCTGGCAATCGAAAACCGGCGCTTGGAGTCGAATTCGAAAGACGTAAACGCCCTTTACGCCCGGGGCGTCACCCGAGCAGAATTTGCGACCTACACGGCACTGATCGAGCACGCCTGGTTTTCGGCGCTCCGGAATGCGGTGGCGGCGCGGCACGATCACGAAAAGGTGCTGGAGCTTGATCCGAGCAATGTGGACGCCAAGTTAATTGTCGGGGCTCACAATTATGTGGTTGGCAATCTTCCCTGGGCGGTAAAGGCTGCGTCGAGCATGGTGGGACTGGGTGGCAACAAGGAGAAAGGACTCGAGTATCTGGATGAAGCCGCCAACGGCAACGGCGAAACCAGCGTGGACGCAAAGATCGTGCTGGTGGTGTTTCTTCGCCGTGAGCGGCGCTTTGACGAGTCGCTGCAGATACTACGAAGTTTAGAACCGCAATATCCGCACAATGTTCTATTCGCCATGGAAGAAGGCAATTTGCTGAACGCCAAAGGACAGCAGGGACCGGCGGCAGCAGTCTATCGAAAGGTCTGGCAGGACGGCCGCAATGGACGGTATGCCGGATTGCATTACGAGATCGCAGCTACCACACTCGGGGATATGCTCCGGCTTCAGAAGAAATACGCGGCTGCGGCCGCGGCCTATGAGCAAGTGAGCGAAATTCAAAAGCCTGACTCTGACATCGCGCAAGAGGCCGCCCTCGGGGCTGGAGAGATGTACGATGTGCTGCAAAAGCGCGATCTTGCCATTAGGAAGTATGGGGTGGTTGTTGAAGTTAACGCCCATTCTCCCCAGGCGGATATTGCCCGTAAACGGATTAAGGAGCCGTACAAAGGCTCTTAGCACACCGTCCTCTGGCAAAATTTTCCGGAACATCCCAAAGCCAGTGCGCGTATCCTATGTTGCGAGGTGAACTATGTACTGCAATTACTGCGGTAAAAGCATTCAGGATGACGCCAATGTTTGCGCCTACTGCGGCACCCGTGTTGGCGGAGTGGTGGCGCGCAAGCGGCTGGTGCGTCCTCGCGAAGGTCGCAAGATCGCCGGCGTCTGCCTCGGCATCGCGGAGTACTTCGACTTGGATGTCACAATTGTGCGCCTGGTATGGCTGATCGGGTCCGTTGTGACCGGCATTGGCCTGTTGTCGTATCCCATCGCCTGGATCGTCATGCCCGACGAGCCGTACAAGCTAACTGGGAATGCGATGGAGGGACAGGTGGTCCCGAACGCGTAAGAGCCAAGCATGTGGGAGCGCAGTGAACGGTTTCTCAAGAATTTTTTCGGTGCCCTAGGGCATTGTGTTCTTGAAGAGGCAGGCTGCGCCGTTCCGGCAGCTGCTTTATCTTTAATGCTCTGTTTTTTCGATGTATTTTTCCAAGTGGGTTACGAACTGGTGTTTGATCCAAACGCTGCCGATGTTGCCGCGCGATTGGCTGCCATTTCCATAAGCCCCGAAAAATGGATGTAATCGACACGACTGCGCGGGCGAGGGCGCCCGCGCCTCCAAGTGTCTGCTTTAGTCTTTTTCGGAAACCCTGCCCAATATAATCCAGGAATGCAAAAGATCGTCAGTGACGATGCCGATATTTTTTATGACGTAGCCGGTGCCGGGCCGCCAATAATCCTGCTGCATCCTTTTCCGGTAAATTACGAATTCTGGCTTCCGATCACAAAGCATCTAGCTTCGCGGTACCGGCTTATCATGCCCGATTTGCGCGGCCATGGTGAGTCCGGCCTCGGCAGCGGTCCCGCGACCGTGCAGAAACATGCTTCTGATGTTGCGCGCGTAATGAGTGATGCGGGGGTTGATCGCGCACCGGTGATCGGGGTGTCGATCGGAGGCTATTCAATTTTTGAATTCTGGCGGCGGTATCGCGATCGGGTAAGTGGACTGGTTTTGTGCAATACCAAAGCTCCCGCCGACGATGCCGAAGCTCGGGCCACCCGACTAAAGGCCGCCGCCGACGTTCTGCAACACGGCACCGAGCCGTTCTTTGAAGATATGTTGCAAAAAGTTCTGGCTGAAACCACGCGTCATTCGCGGCCCGACCTGGTCGAAGGCGCTCTTCGGATGATGCGGAAGATGTCTGCGGAGGATGTTGCGGAAGTGCAGCGCGGGATGGCCGAGCGTCCGGATTCAATATCCACGCTGAAGACTATCAATGAGCCCGTATTGATCATCACTGGCGACGAAGACAAAATGACCGGCGTCCCCGAAGCTGAGCTAATGAAGCAAAACATCGTCGGCAGCCAGATGAAAGTAATCGCCAAGGCCGGACATTATTCGCCCTGGGAGCAGCCGCAAGAAGTGGGTAAATTGCTCAGGCAGTTTCTGGATTCGCTGGTGAATACCAGTTAATTGAGCTGATACTGTTCGCGAGATTTATCAACTCCGCAAAAGACTGTGCAGACGTGTCCGTTCGGCACCATACCATGCTGCACAGGTTCCGATATATTGAATGGACCGATGCCTGAGAAAAAATCTGTTGTGATTCGACCGGCCAAAAGTTTTGGCGGATCGATGAGCCTGCCCGGGGACAAATCAATCTCCCACCGTTACGCGATGCTGGGCGCGATTGCCGACGGCCTGACAAAACTGGAGAATTTTTCTACCGGGGCTGACTGCGCCAGCACTCTGGAGTGCCTGAAAGCTTTGGGCGTTAAATGGGAGCGAATCGGCGATGCCGTCGCCATATACGGGCACGGCTCAAAATTGAAGAGACCCACAAGCGTACTCGATTGCGGCAATTCTGGCTCTACCATGCGCTTGTTGAGCGGGATCCTGGCAGGCCAGGACTTCGCCAGCGAACTTACCGGCGATGATTCGCTACAGCGGCGGCCGATGGCTCGGATCATCAATCCTCTCGAAATGATGGGTGCTACGATCACTTCGGCAAAAGACGGTCGTCCTCCGCTGAGGATTAAGGGCGGTACTCTTAAGGCAATTGACTATAGGTTGCCGGTGGCCAGCGCGCAGGTAAAAACTTCGTTGCTCTTTGCCGGGCTATATGCCGAGGGAACGACTCGTGTGGTCGAGCCGATTCAGACTCGCGATCATGGCGAGCACGCGCTCGAAGCTTTCGGCGCGCACCTTGAACGCCGCATGAAGGATGTGAGCATCACCGGCGGCGAGAAGTTGAAGGCCATCGAAGCGACTATCCCTGGTGATTTTTCGAGTGCGGCATTTTTTCTGTGCGCTGCCGGTTTGTTCCCGGGATCGCAGCTGACTATTTCCGGATTGCTTCTGAATCCTACGCGAACGCGCCTGCTGGATTTTCTGATTGGCCTGGGGTTGAAAATCACCCCGACCGACTTGCGTGAACAACACGGAGAGCTGGTGGGAATGTTGCAGGTTGAAGGCGGGGCATTGAAAGGCGCGCGGGTGGTTGGTGAAGATACCGCCGCGCTGATCGACGAAATTCCGGTGCTGGCAGCAATAGCGCCCTATACCGCGGATGGAATCGAGATCCGCGACGCGCGGGAGTTGCGAGTAAAAGAGTCGGACCGAATCGCCAGCGTGGCGACGAATCTCCGCGCGATGGGGGCCAAGGTAGAGGAGCTCGAAGACGGCTTGCGCATACCGGGTGGACAGAAGCTGCATGGAGCATCAATCGAATCTTTCGGCGATCATCGGATCGCGATGGCATTCGCTGTGGCGGCCCTGGGTGCTGGGGGGGAAACCGAAATAAAGGGAGCTGATGCCGCAGTGATTTCCTATCCTGATTTCTTCAATGCGTTGGAGGGATTGGTGGAGCGGTAGTGCCAACCGGTCTGCGGAAGCACTCAGGGGCGGACGTGGACGTCCGCCCCTGCATGGCCGGTGCTACTTAATTTGTTCGGTTTTGCCGTCGTACTTCACTAAGCCGTTCTTAGAATTTTGCTGATCGACATCCTGGTTGGTGATGGTGCGCGCGGCATGTCGTCCAGTGCGGGCTGACGTCGAAGCTTCGACTGCGCTCGAAGTCTCTTCCTCGGAGGCGTAATAGACCCACGCTCGGCTGGGCCCTTCGGCGCGTTCATGGTCCCGCTCGCGCTCCATGCGTTCCATGTTGTGCATGCGTGCCACTGGCACAGAAAGCTCGACCGCAGGAGATGAGATCAGCGGCGTGGTTCCTCCCGCGTACCAGACTGGTTGCGTGTAAGTGCCGCCAAGATTTCCGGTGACGTTGGAAAGCGTGCCGTTGGTCGCGCCTGCTTGCAATCCATAGGTGGCATTGCTGGCACCGACCGGGTTCGCTGAAACGGTTTGAAGTGAAACCTCGGGCGTGGTTAAACGGGGAATGTATGGGGCGCCGCAGCCGTCATATCCGACATTTGCCGGAACAACTTGGCCAACGGCTACAGATGAGAACAACACAGAAGCACACAGAGCAATGAGAACACGCATACTACCTCCTGGGGCACAGCTACAAACTTTCTAGCAGGTGAGATGCCAGTTGGTGTCGATAGAGCTTTGCACTCAGAGATTTGCCGGTGTTTCTCCGAGTATTGCCTTAAGGCTTAGGTTCACAGGTGATTCTTCAACAAGGTGAAGTGCAAACCGTTGCGCAAAAGCCGCAGCAGGATTGCGAGTCGTTCCCGATTTTCTGCTCAGTTCCCGATGTAACGCGCGTATAAGCTGCGCGCGAGAGCGGTGTCGGTGGTGCCTTTGATAATCGCGCGGCCGTCGGGGAACAAAGTCAGTTCGTACGGTTCTTTCCAGAACTTCAGGATGAAGTCGGTGTGGCGGACGTTGCCGTGCGGTTGAAGCCGCTTACACATGTCGCTAAGATCCACCGGACGATGGTGCTCGTGGATCTGGACGGAATTGCGGCCGCAAAGCGTAATGTGCGGGCGACCCGCCCCGGCCAAATGAACGAAGTCCCGCATCCCGCAGACGCGACAGCCAGGGCGAGGATTGCCGGCGGAGATTTCCGTCCGCTGATTCAGCCACAAATCGTGGGACAGTAAGCTTCTGCGAAGTTGCTGTCGTGCGCCGGTCAGTAGTTTCAGAGCTTCAGTCGCAGCGATTGAAGCTGCCAGGTTCACCGCTGAATTCAGAATCCCGGCAGTATCGCAGGTTTCCACCATTCCTTCCGGAACATCCGGGAAAAGACACGCCAGGCAGGCCGTTTCGCCAGGAACCACGTTCATAGTGATGGCGTAGCTTCCAACGGCGGACACATAAATCCAGGGCAAAGAGTTTTTCACCGCGTAGTCATTGATCAGGTATCGGGTCTCAAAGTTATCGGTGCCATCCAAAATCAGTTGAACGCTGGTGAGGAGTTGATCAACGTTCTCTGGGGTCACGTCACTGACATGCGGTTCGGCCACGATTTGTGAGTTGAACTGCGCAATTTTTCGGCAGGCGGCAATCGCCTTGGGCACCGAATCGGCGGCATCGTTTTCGTCAAAAAGAACCTGCCGCTGCAGATTGCTGGGCTCAACGTAATCTCGGTCGATGATGCGCAGGCTGCCGACCCCAGCGCGGGCTAGCAGGGAAGTCAGCGCCGAGCCCGTGGCCCCGCAGCCCACGATGGCGACCCGCGACTCCAGGAGCCTTTGCTGCCCTTCAGCGCCAATGCCAGGAAACAGTAGCTGACGCGAGTATCTTTCTTCCATACCGGGTTTCATTCAAAAGACCATTTTCCAGTGCCGCAATGCGCCCCAACCGTCTGCGAACCATCCCGTCTATCCTAGTTACGCCGTGCGAGATTTATTATAGGTGGCGATGGCACGAGAGTTGCGCGACCAACACACACGCACGCATTGAGCCGTTCAGCTTTCCAAAAAACAACGCAGGAGCGTTTTTGCCGAATCTGGCTTTTAGCCGTGTGTTCGCGGTGCTGGCGATTGCCTCGTCGCTTTCAGCGGGAAAAGTGTGGGCACGGTCACAGGCCGAAAAAGCCGCGAGCACTCAGATTGGAAGCCAAAATCCAGATGGCGTGCCGCAATCCCAGGCCGGCTGCATTGGCGGAATAATCGAACAAATCAATTTTCCCGGAATAACCCGGAACGACGAGCAGATGTTGCGGGATATGCTACCCGTCAAAGTCGGGCAACCGCTCGATCGCGAACAATTGCAGGAGAGCATGCGCGTCCTGTTCGGGACTGGGCGATTCTCTGATCTCAAAGCCGAGTGTGAGCGAACGACCGACGGTAAGGTGACGCTCTCTTTTCCTAACACGGCTAAATATTTTGTCGGTTTGGTCAGAGTCGACGGGGCGCCGGGTCATCCCACAGAATCGCAAATCGTAAACGCTTCGAAGTTGCAGTTGGGGGAGTCGTTCACCACCGAGAAAATCAATCGCGCGATTGAGAACGTTAAGCGCCTGCTCGAAGAGAACGAATATTACAATGCCAGGATTTCCATTGTCCAGCATGAGAATCCTCAAACTCAGCAGGTAGAGATCGTTTTGAATGTCCATTCCGGCGATCCCGCACGAGTCGGCACGATCACGATTCAGGGCGGCGGACTTGATTCGCTGGGGCAGATTGAAGACATCGCGCATTTGCATCCCGGCGATATAGTTTCAGCGCAGAAAGTTTCGGATGCACTGGATCGCGTCCGCAAGCATTACCAGAAACACAACCGATGGCTTGCCCAGGTGGGCATCGTTAACAAAGAGTATGTTCCCAAGCTCAATACCGTCGACTACAAATTTTCCATTGAGGTTGGCCCGCGAGTTGAAATTCGCGCCGAAGGTTTTTCCATCAGGAACGCAGTACTGAAGAGGAATGTTCCGGTTTATGAAGAGCATGCGCTCGACGATGATTTGCTGAATGAAGGGCGCCGAAACCTTCTCAGCTACATGGAAGCTCGAGGCTACTCGGATGCCAATGTGACTCTGAAGCGGGAGACTGACGAAAAAGCGCAAGTGATGCGCGTGACTTACCAGATTGATCCGGGCGAACGCCACAAATTGGTGAAGGTGCAGTTAACCGGGAACAAGTATTTTCGCGATGCCGATCTGCGTCCGCTGCTGCCGGTGCAGACCGCTAGCGTCGCAGCGCGTCATGGCACATACAGCGAAGCGCTTCTGCGGGGAGGGGTCCGCGACATTGAAAACATGTATCGCGCCAACGGCTTTGCGCAAGTCAAGGTGGAAGCCGGCGTAGAAGACAACTATCGCGGCGCAAAAAATCAACTGGCGGTCACCGTGCACATCGACGAAGGGCCGCAGACGAGAGTAGGCGGGTTTGAGATTGTCGGGAGCACTCAACTGGCCGACCCGGCGTTTCAAAATTTGTACACCGGTCCTGGACAGCCATTTTCCGATTCGCGCATTGCGGAAGATCGCGACATTATTCTGAATTACTACTTCGATAGCGGCTTTCCGAACGCCACCTTCGACGCGGAAGCGACTCCAGCGCCTGATAACCGCATGAACGTGATTTTCAAAATTCAGGAAGGCGAGCGGTTTTACATCGATCAGGTCCTGATTTCAGGGAGGGAATTCACCCTGCCGTACGTCGTCGATCACGAATTGCAGATGAAATCAGGGGACCCGCTCAGTCAGGGTGACTTATTGAGGACCCAGCAGAAACTCTACGATCTGGGAATTTTCAGCCAAGTGGATACCGCGGTGCAAGATCCAGAAGGGGCTGAGCCGAGAAAAAACGTACTGGTCGGGGTTCAGGAGGCGAAGCGGTACACATTTAACTACGGGGCGGGTTTTGAATTCCAGACGGGTGTGTCTGCCAACAGCAGCACTGAACCTCTCGGAACAAATGGTGTCAGCCCATTGGCCTCCCTCGATGTGACCCGGCTCAACTTTCGCGGCCGTGACCATACGATCACATTTGAGTCCCGAGTCGGCAGTCTGCAACAGCGTGGTCTTATTAGCTATCAAGCGCCCAGGTGGTTCAACAATCCCAATTGGAAACTCAGCTTGACCGCTTTCTTTGATCACAGCCTCGACGTATCCACGTTTATTTCTCAACGCTTGGAGGGTTCGGTGCAAGCCGAGCAGACTGTTAGCCGCAAGGCCGATGGAACGCCGGTGAGCGTGATGAACTACCGGTTCAATTATCGGCTTGTAAAAACGCCGCCAAGCGGGCTGCATGTCAGTCCAGACCAGATCCCCCTTTTATCGCTGCCGGTGCGCGTGGGTGAGCCCGGCTTCAGCTATCTGCGCAATCACCGCGATAATGACCTCGAAACCACTCGCGGCAGCTACAACAGCATCGATGGTGGTGTCGCGGCGAGTTACTTCGGCTCTCAGGCCGACTTCAGCCGGATCCTCATACAGAACTCAACTTACCATCCGTTCGGCAAGGTGAAGGGACGCCAATTTGTGTTCGCACGTTCGACTCGAATCGGATTAGAAAATGCTTTTGCCAATACCATCATCACGCAGCCGGGACAAGACACCCCCGCGAATTTCAGCCTGATACCACTTCCGGAGCGGTTCTTTATGGGCGGCGGAAACTCTCATCGTGGCTTTGGGCTGAACCAGGCGGGCCCGCGCGATCCCACTACCGGGTTTCCCCTTGGAGGCTCAGCGCTGTTCTTGAATAATCTGGAAATACGTTTCCCGCCTCCGAGTCTTCCTTTTGTTCACGACAACCTGAGCTTCGCGGTTTTTCATGATATGGGCAATGTGTTCACTGACGGTACTCACATGCTCGACAGCTTGTTGCGCTGGCATCAGAACAAAGGATTGTGCACGCAGCGCCTCAATAGCACGTATCAGGCTGGTAGCGGCGCTGCACTGTGCAATTACAACTACATCTCGCATGCGATCGGACTGGGCGTACGCTACAAGACACCTGTGGGACCGGTTCGATTTGATTTCGGATATAACTTGAATCCCACGGTGTTCCCAAATTTTTGTGCCAACACTAAAAGCGCTCCCAACAACTGTCCCGACGCCTTGACCTTCTTCGGAACGAAACAAGCGAGCCACTTCAATGTTTACTTCAGTATCGGGCAGACATTCTGATGTTTATGCGATGCACACTTATCGCGCTGTTGCTGTCAGTTGCGGCCGGACTGCACGCGGGCGAACTGCTGGACCGGATAGTGGCGACGGTGAATACCCAGGTCATTTTGCAGAGTGATTGGGATGATGAGGTACGTTTTGAAGCCTTCATGTCCGGGCGTAATCCTGAGGACGTGACTGTGGAGCAGAAGAAAGCGGCGCTTGACCGACTGATCGATCAAGACATTTTGCGCGAACAAATGCGCATGACGGACTTAAAACCGGCTGGCGCCGACGCAATAAAAAGGCAAATCGATGATCTCAGGAATGAGCAGCTCCGGGAGCGCCCGGGACAATCCTGGGAGACGACAATATCGAGGTACAAGCTCACGGACAAAATTATTGAGAAGCACGTGGCGGCCGAGCTGGAGCAGTTTCAATTAGTTGATTTGCGGTTTCGGCCATCCATCCAAGTTTCATCCGCCGACGTCGAAAAATACTATCGCGAAGAAATTGTGCCCAGGCTCTCAAGTTCAGATCCCCTCAGCTTGAACGATGCGGCCCCGAAAATCAGAGAAATATTAATTCAGGAAAAAATAAATCAGCTGCTCAATTCGTGGCTGGAAACGCTGCGCTCACAGGCACAAATCCAAGTCCTATCCGCAGGCAATTCTTCTGATCTTCTGCCCCCGCCGGAGGGGACGCGATGAACTGGCCGCGCCTTTCCTGGAGCAATTTGTTCAAGGCGCTGATGATGTGCGTTTTACTCCTGCTGCTCGGGTTTTCCGCATTGCTGTGGTACATGACCACGGATTCATTTCAGCAAATGGCGCGCAATAGAGTTGTTGGCGCTCTCGAACGAGCTACCGGCGGAAAGGTTGAACTGCGGGCCTTCCATGCAGTGCCCTTGCGCCGGCAAGTGGAGGTGCGTGATCTTACGATCCACGGAAAGGAATCAGCCGGGGAACAGCCCTTCGCGCACGTGGACAGCATGATAGCGGTAATCAACCTGCCCTCGACACTGGGCGCAAAGCTGGCCTTCCATTCGCTGATTTTGCAGCACCCGGTGATTCACGTCATCTTCTATCCCGACGGAAGCACAAACCAACCCACACCGGCGCAACAAGGCAACGCCGCACTGGAACGGCTATTTGCTATGTCTGCGAGACAGCTTGAGGTCAGGAAGGGCGAGCTGCTCTGGCAAGATCAGCGCATTCCGTTGGACTTCATCTCGAATGATGTTGCGGTAAATTTGAATTATTCATTTCTCCACCAGCGTTATTCGGGCGAGCTTGCCATTGGCAGAGCCGAAACTCAGTTTGATGGATTTCGCCCGGTGGCATGGACCGCAAGATCCGTGTTCACTATCGACACGAGTGGTGTTCAAGTCCAATCGCTAGATGCGACGGCGGGACGGTCTCAGATTCGTGGCCGGGGAATTCGTTTGGATTTTAGCAAGCTCGAGGCTAAGGGAAATTACGATCTGAATATTGATCTGGCTGAGGTGGCTGCCATCACTCGCCAACCTCAGGTTAAAGGCGGCAGGCTGCATTTAACAGGAAACGGTTTGTGGTCGCCTCAGGTTTTTGCTTCGACCGGAAACTTCGATGTGCAGGCCATGGAATGGCAGCACAAAACTTTTTCCGGTCATGACCTGTCGGCGCGAGGGGAATTTGCCATCGATCCACGGCAGTTCTCCATATCAAAGACCGAAGGGCAATTTCTTCGCGGCAGCTTTGTCGCGGATGCCGATGTGGTGAACTGGCAGTCTTCACCAAAAGCGGCACGGAATGAACAACAGCGCGGCGTTCTGGTGATTAAGGCAAAGAACCTGTCTTTGGCCGAACTTCTAGGCGGACTGGGCCGCAGCTATCGATCGGTGAGCGGCCTGAAGTTCGCAGGCAATGTCGACGCAGCAACCGATGTGCAATGGAAACAGTCGATCGAAGACGCGGGCGCGCGCATAATCGCGGAAGTCACGCCTCCAAGCAAGGTCCCGAACGGGCGAGTCCCGCTGACCGCCAGCACTCACGCCACTTATGATTTTCGCTCCGGAAACGTCCAACTAGCCGATCTTTCTGCCGCGACCGCCGGCACGCAACTGAACGCTTCCGGTGCGCTTGCATCGTCGGTAAAAATCTCGTTTTCGACAAATGACCTGCGGGAATGGCAGCCCGTCATTACGCATTTATTTCCGTCCGGACTCCCGCTGGTCGTCCATGGGCGCGCTGCTTTCAACGGAAATGCGGCTGGCAGTTTGTCGAATCTGAGGCTCGCAGGAAATCTGCAATTGCGGGATTTTGACACCATCGTACGAACCAAAGCGCATGAGCCCGAGCGAAAAGTGCATTGGGACTCACTGAATGCGGATTTACAAGCCTCCCCCACAAATTTGTGGCTGCGCAATGCGGTCCTGCGGCGAGAAGATGCAACCGTGAGGTTGAGCGGCACAGCGGGACTTGATGACTGGGCGATCATTCCCGAGAGCCCTCTGAGAATCCGGCTCGATGTGCAAAACGCGAACGCCGATGAGCTTTCAAGTTTCATCGGTTACGATCACGACATTTCGGGGAAGCTTTCGGTTGGGTTGCAATTGTCGGGAACACGGGAAAGCCCCGAGGGGCAGGGAACTATCAGCTTGCTGACTGGAAATATTCGGGGCGAGGCATTTGATTCCGCTAACGCGATGTTGGCGCTAAAGGGCAGCCAGTTCACTATCAAGAGTCTGAGTTTCGTGCGTGGGCCGGCAAAGATAGCCGGCAATGGCGATTACAACCTGAAGTCTCGAGCTTTCGAACTGAAAATTCGCGGCACGGATTTCGATTTGGCGAGTTTTCCGCTGCCACAACGGATACAAGCTGGAATTGAGGGTAAGGTCGATTTTTCAGCGCAGGCGCACGGCACAACCGCAGCCCCGGAAGTGAGTGCAGACTTGCACTTAAGAAGCCTCACGATCAACAGCCACCTGGAAGGAGATTTTTTTCTCACCGCTGTATCGCGCGGCGCTGACGTGCACATCACCGGACATTCGGATTTTAAAGACGCTTCGCTGGAAATTGATGGCAACGTGCATACGCGCGATCGCTGGCCGGCAATCATGAATCTTCATTTTTCGCATCTGGACGCGGACCCCTTCCTGGATAGCCTGCTTCGTAAACTGGTTGTCCGGCACTCTACGGTGGCCGGCGACATGCAACTGCAGGGGCCGCTTCGCGATCCGCAGCAGTTAAATCTCACTGGCAATCTCAGCGAGTTATATGCCGAGGCAGGGAAAACCCAGTTTCGTAATGACGGACCCATGCGCTTCTCACTTTCTGCGAGGTCGTTCAAGCTGGATACCTTTCACATCGTGGGCGAGAATACGGATTTGTCGGGGGCCGGTTCGCTCCAGCTGAATGGTGATCGAGCGCTGGATTTTCAGGCGCACGGCAAGGTCGATTTAAAATTGTTGCAAAGCTATGACCCTGACATTACGAGTTCTGGTGCAATCACCGGCGAAGGCGTGGTGACGGGAACTCTAGATGCCCCGCTGGTGAAGGGCTCCATGCAGGTGCAGAACGGAGCAGTTTCGGACATTAATCTGCCGAGTGCGCTTAGCGACATTAACGGAGCTCTGCGGTTCAATCAGAACCAGGTAACAATCGAAAATCTCAACGCTCGCGTGGGCGGGGGAACGGTTGGTTTTACCGGACGCGCGGACATTGCAGGCAAACTTTCCAGTTTCGAATTGCACGCCACAGCGGACGCCGTACGGCTGCGCTATCCACCGGGCGTCAGTTCAACCGCGAATGCAGATCTGAGTTGGAGCGGCAGCGCCTCCGGATCAGTACTCTCGGGCGACATTACAGTCAACAAACTTGGGTTCACCCCGGGCTTCGATTTCGCAGCTTACCTGGAGCGCACAGCTCAGGTTTCAAGTCTTCCCCAGACCGATCCTGTGCTGAACAAAATTCGGCTGGATATTCGCCTCGCGACTACGCCTGAGCTGCAGATGCAGACCAGCGTGATTCGCTTACAAGGTGCGGCCGACATGCGGCTGCGCGGAAGCGCGGCGAAGCCCATACTGTTAGGCCGGGCTGACGTCTTTGAAGGAGAAGCCTATTTCAACGGCACGAAATATCGCCTCGAACGTGGCGGAGTTTCATTTACCAACCCCGCAGTCACTACTCCGTTTCTGGATCTCGAGGCGGTCACGCGCATACGCGATTACGATGTCACTCTTTCGCTGACCGGAGACATCAGCAAGCCGAACGGTTTGAAAGTGAACTATCGCTCTGATCCACCCTTGCCCACGGCGGATATTATTGCGCTGCTTGCCTTCGGACAGACCACCGAAGAATCGGCCCAGCTTCAACAGACCAACCAGTCGGCTTTCAATCAGCAGGCCTCAAGCGCCATGCTGGCCGCTGCGTTGAACGCAACCCTGAACAATCGGGCGCAACGGCTGTTCGGCAACAGCCGCATCAAGATCGATCCGCAAGGCTTGTCGTCAGAGACGTCCACCATTACGCAAAGCGGCCCGGCGGTGACCATTGAACAGCAAGTGAAAGACAACCTCACCCTCTCCTACACCACGGACGTATCGCAGACATCGCAACAGATCATTCGCGCCGAATACAACCTCTCGAAAAATGTTTCCATCGTCGCAATTCGCGATCAGAATGGCGTGGTCAGCTTCGACGTAAAAATCCGGCGGCGGAAGCGTTAACCGGTTTGCACCTGTAAAATCGGGCTGGCATTCAAAAGCCTGATGTCAATTTTCAACGCTACGCAATCAGATCCCTATTTCGAGCTTCGCCGCCGCATGGTGAATGCGCAACTGCGTAACCGCGGCATTCGAGACGAACGCGTTCTCGAAGCCATGTCGCGAATTCCGCGGCACGAGTTCGTTGCAGAAGAATATAAGCCGCAGGCGTACGAAGACCATCCCATCCCAATTGGCGAGAGCCAGACCATTTCGCAACCATTCATTGTTGCCGCTGCTCTACAGGCGCTGAGGTTGGAGGGAACTGAATCGGTGCTCGAAGTTGGTAGCGGCTCCGGATACCAAACAGCTTTACTAGCGGCCCTCGCGCGAGCCGTCTACTCAATTGAACGCCATGCTGCGCTGGCCGCGGGGTCGGAAGCAGCTTTGAACAAACTTGGCCTCAAGAATGCGAAAGTCGTCGTGGGCGACGGCAGTTATGGGTGTGCCGAATTTTCGCCATACGAGGCGATTCTGGTTTCAGCGGCCGCCCCGTCCGTCCCACCAGCGCTTTTCGACCAACTTGCCGAATCGGGGCGAATGGTGATTCCGGTCGGTCCGCAGCATTCCCAAGAGTTGCAACTGGTGAGGAAGGTCGATGGGGATCCCATTGTGGAGATTATCGAAGGCTGTCGTTTCGTGCCGTTGATCGGAGCGGGAGGCTACTAATTTCTTTTACAATGCAATGTGCCTCTGCTAAAAAGTCTGCGTGTCACGCTGGAGATGATCAAGTGGGAGCACTCTATATTTGCGCTCCCATTTGCGCTGTGCGGGGCGATGCTGGCGGCACGAGGTCTTCCTGCTGCGCACCAAATTATCTGGATCATCATCGCCATGGTTGCCGCACGTTCCGCGGCGATGTCTTTCAATCGACTGGCGGATGTGTCGATTGATGCCGCCAATCCTCGCACTCGCAGCCGCGCTCTACCTGCTGGGACGCTCACACGAAATTTCGTTACCAGCTTTGTGATCGTGTCGTCCGCGATTTTTGTGTTGGCCGCGTGGGAGTTGAACCGATTGGCTTTTCTGCTCTCGCCAGTCGCCCTGGCGGTACTTCTGCTGTATTCATACACCAAGCGATGGACGCGCTGGTCACATCTGGTCTTGGGGCTCGCTCTAGGAATTGCGCCCGCGGCAGCGTGGATTGCAGTAAGAGGCTCTCTTGATCCTCGGATACTGTTCCTCACCGCGGCGGTTACGTTCTGGGTAGCGGGCTTTGATGTGCTCTATGCGTGCCAGGATTATGAGTTTGATCAGCAAGCCGGGTTGCATTCGCTCCCGCGCTATTGCGGCATTGGCAATGCGTTGTGGATCGCGCGCTGCTTCCATTTATCGATGCTGATTCTGCTGCTCGCCTTGGTGTGGATCTTTGGCCTGGGCGCACTCGCAATGGCCGGTGTCTTCGCTGTGCTGTTGCTGCTCGCCTACGAGCATTCGCTGATTTCTAAGGACGATCTGAGCAAACTCAACGCGGCTTTTTTTACTATGAACGGCATCATCTCGGTCATCTTCTTCGTTTTTCTTGCACTCGATTTGCTGGTGCATCATTCAAGTAGAATGTAGCAGTTTTCTGCGAGGGCATATGAACAAACTCGTTTTTGGAGTGATGTGCGCTATGGTTTCGCTTTCCACTTCCGCTCTGGCACAAAGGCCGCCGGCCATCGTTTCTCCTGAACTTCAATCCGACGGGCGCGTCACATTTCGGTTCGAGGACCCGAATGCTCAGAAGGTTGAACTTGAGTTGGAAGGCGAAAAAACACCCACTCTCATGCAGAAAGACGACCGCGGAATCTGGAGTCTGACGGTCGGTCCGCTGCAGCCAGACATTTACGGATATTCATTCGTTGCCGACGGCGTGGCGCTGATCGATCCGTCGAACCCATTGATGAAGCCGAACCTGCTGGCCACACAGAGCGCGGTTCATGTGCCGGGCCCGCCGTCGCTGCCGTGGGAAGTGAATAATGTTCCGCACGGCGAAATTCACCATCACTTCTATCATTCGACAATTGCCGGCGATCACCGCGACTTCTACGTTTACACGCCGCCCGATTATTTCGCAGATACCAAAACGGAATATCCGGTCCTGTACCTGCTGCACGGGTTTAGCGATGACGCCAGCGGTTGGACGGCGGTCGGTCGCGCAAATGTGATTCTCGACAACCTCATCGCGCAGGCGAAAGCGAAGCCAATGATCGTGGTGATGCCACTCGGCTACGGCGACTACGACGTTATCCGACGAGGTTGGGGATCGTGGTCAGATAAAGACCTGGCGTGGCGGAATCTTTCAAAGTTCACCGATATTTTACTTTCAGAAGTTATGCCGCAGGTTGAACAGAGCTATCGCATAAAGAGAGAGCGTGAATCGCGCGCCATCGCCGGGCTTTCCATGGGAGGCGCGGAGTCGTTGTTGACGGGCCTGAACCACCTTGATGAATTCGCCTGGGTTGGTGCGTTCAGCTCGGGAGGAATCGACCTGCGAGATTTCAGCGTCGGCTTTCCGAATGTCAGCGTACAAGACAATCAGAAATTGAAATTGCTTTGGATATCGTGCGGAACCGACGACAGCTTGATCAAAGTGAATCGGGAGTTTAAAGCTTGGTTGAAAGAGAAAGGCGTGCAATTCACCGACATCGAAACCCCGGGAGTGCACGACTGGATGGTGTGGAGAAGAAATCTCGCAGCGTTCGCGCCATTACTATTCCACTGAGAAATTGCGGTTTTGTCTGGGGTTTCCTTCGTGTCCTTCGTGGTTAATCGGTTTCAAAGTCAATAACCACGAAGGACACGAAGGAAGGCCTGGGTTGCTTTCTTATTGCAGGGATCGTATCGGTGGCCAGCTCTGGGACGCGCCGGAGAACAGGCTGACCGCATTTTCCAGACGCCTGGTTCCGTCATGGACTGCCACCTGATGGGGCTTGTTAACTTCGTATCCCGTCCAAAGTGAAACTGCGGCATACGCGCCATCTTTGCGCAAAATGTAATAAATCATATCGACGAATTGCAGCCGTTCTTTATCGCCCTTGTAGTTGCGGACGATCCGCTTGAGTGCGTCCATTCCTGCATCCAGCGGTGACATGCCGTGGCGCATGTTTTCGACGATGGTGTGTGCGCCGGCTACTTTAATATTCTCCTCGCCGTTTCCGGTGGCGCCCGCTGAACCTACGTCCTGATCGGTGTAGCACCCGGCGCCGATGATTGGCGAATCTCCAACGCGTCCGGGAATTTTCCATGCCAGGCCGCTGGTTGTGGTGCATCCAGAGATTTCGTCCTTTTCGTTAAGAGCAGAACAGTGAATGGTTCCTGTGGGCGGATAGATCACGTAACGGATCGCTTCCATGCGCAGCTCCGGAGGAATTCCGATGTCTGCAGCGATTTGTTCCATGCGCTGAATACGTTGGTCCCATTCATCGGCATGAGTTGGGCTGGAAAATCGTTGCCGCCAGTCCGGATTATCCAGACCTGGTCCCCACCAGTCAGAGTGGGTTTCTTTCCAGAGCACCCATTCTTTGCGTGATTTATCGGTGAGAAGATTTTCGCGCTGAAATCCTTGCGCCACCGCGAACCGTTCAGCGCCTTCGCCGACCAGCATGATGTGGCCGGTATGGCGACGGACGGTATTTGAGAGCAGGGAAACATTCTTGATGTTGCGCACTCCACCAACCGAACCGGCCGTGCGCGTCGGCCCATGCATGCAGCAGGCATCGAGTTCGACGACACCGTCTTCGTTCGGGTGCCCACCCAGGCCGACACTCTCGTCGTTGGGATCGTTCTCCGGACCTTGCACGACTTTCAGTGCGGCATCGAGCGTATCGCCACCGCGGGCCAGCAGAGCGTAAGCGTCATCGAGATAGCTGTAGCCATTGGCCGCGCAAATGATGATGGGCAGCTTGGCCGCGCGCTTCGCGGAATTCTTGTTCTCAGACGGCTCTTGAGCAGCAGCGCTTGTCGAAAGTCCGAAAGCAACTGATCCAGCCAAAGTTGAAGAGAGGAAGTCGCGACGCGAAAAGGGCATGGCAGTCCTCTATGTAAAAGTGAACTTACAAACAGGCGGAAGGAAATATATACCATTGCGTAAGTCGGGGGTGAATGGGTGAAGGCATTAAACCACGAAGGACACCCTCGTTGATTATTGAAGTACGGGCGCCTCGCATGGATAACTCAGTTAGCGCAGTGAGCGTTTGCTGCCCAGGTCTCCTTCGGAAATTTCAGGAAGCAGCCAGCAGCTGATTAGTATTGCGATCGGCTCGGAACCGCAGGAGCGCCGCGATGTTGCCCACACGATCGAAGGTCTCGTCGCGAGGAACGAGTACTAGGCCAATGCTGTTTTTGATCGCTGCCGGAACCAGTGCCTCGCATATGTCATCAAGTTGACGAGTGGCGCGTCCGCAAAGCGGACAGTACGGTACCAGGTGGGAATCCATGTGCCCGCAGGCAGTGCACTCGACGGCGCGGGCAGTATAGTCAGAAGTCATTAGCAAAGTCTCGACCTCGCCCATTTCGGTGGCGCGCAAAACTCTTCTCAAACCCGTCACGCCCAGGCCATTACTCCGGGCACCGTTAATCACTTCGCGTATGAGATTTTCGTGGTGCCGCTGCAAGGTCTTTCGAACGATTCCCTCCGCTTCTTGTTTTGCTTGAACATCAGTGAGCGCACCTATGTCAGCGGAGAAATGTCCCAGAAGTTTTTTCTGAACATAAGGATGAAGGTGGGCTTGCAACTCTGGCCAGTTCACGTCGTGGCAGCCAATGACCAGCGCTTCAAACTGCTTGCTTTCGACTCCATGCTTCAGGGTCTCGGCGACTATCTGATAGTGCCGGCGGAAATCATTTTCCTCATGGCGTTCAGAATGGCCTGCGTCGTAGCCGGAATATCCATCACTTCGACCGTGACGCGGAAGCGGATTCGTGAGCGCCGGATATTCATGGCACTGTTCAAATTGAACTTCAAGAAAACGTGCGCGTTGACGGTCCACCAGCGCTACCCACAAGCGAGGGTATTCCGAAAAGATCGGAACCAGCGGCTTGAGATGAAAGCGCCGGTTAACAAAAAGTTTAGTGGTTGCCACCCCGGCGGGCACATTGAACTCCTGCCAGATATCTCTGGAGCCGCACGCAAACACAATTTTGCCCCGAGCCTGGTTTCCATGCAATCGTTCGGCAAGCTCCAGGATGCGGTGCAGGTCGGCGACAGCGCCGCGAAAGCGGCTATTGATTTGCAATTCCTGAATCGTCGTATACACCAGGTCCTTTGCCAGGATCCTTTCCTCGCGGTGCGACTTGTCTTGCGGAGTAGAAGGCTTGAAATAAAAGCTGATGGCCAGTTCGTCAGGATGACGACATTCGAAGGAGGCAAGTTGTCGCAGCTCTTCACGAGAAATCATTAGGCTTCCTAGTCTGATGCGGTGTGTTCAAGTAGCTTGTCTTTCAATCGGTTTTCCACCGGCACGCCGTGGCGCAGCGCTTCCCGGGCATTATGGATCGATTGCCGCACCTGCTCCGGCGCACGGTCGACAATCGCGGCTATTTCTTTCAGCGAAAATCCCTCAATCGCGAAAAGTATGAAGGCTTCACGATCCTGGCGGCTCGCGCTCCGCAAGGCGGACTGAACCAGCGCGATCATCTCATCGGAGTACGCAATTTGCTCTGGAGTTGAGGCATGATCATCCGCAATGTCGTTTTCCGGGGAAATGCCGTCATCTGGCTGGTAGAACTGCAGCCTGGCCTCGTCCGTGTCAGTGTCGCTGCCTCGGCCATTCCGCTTCTCAGGTGGCAGGTTGAAATCCTGATTCGTATTTGCGGCACGACCGAAATCGTTTAAAACGCGAATCGCCAAGCGGTAAAGCCAGGCTTCCAGACCTATGCGGTCTGGCTTCTCGATTTTTTCATCCAGCGCCCGTGCTACGGCTTCGTCCAGTACTTCTTCCCAGTTCAGAGCGCCAGGCTGCAGATCAGCGGAGTTTTCACGGAAGGCAACTTCGCGTTCAATAAAAAGCCGCAAACGCCGTAGGTTGGCATTCAGGTACGAACAAACATCTTCTGATGTGGCAGTCTGCGGTGCAACCGCTGCAAATGTTTCTTCAAACGGGACCTGCGGCGCGGGAATGCCCTCCAGTGTCCGGTGCCGCCGCCACGAATGCGAGCTGCGCAAAAGCTCCTTGTGTTTGCCGATCTGTTCTAACAAATCACTAAACGCTGCTTTAATCGCTGCGGTCGGTGCCGAGGCGGATTCATGCGCAGCCATCTGCCCAGAAGGCAGGCGTAGATTGAGCGACACCACGGTGCCTTCGCGAGGAGAGTTCTGCTCCAGGGCGCCCTTCAGATGTATCAGTTCGGGGCGGAACACTTGCAGCCTTTTTTCTACCTTGGCTATCCAGTGCTGAATTTCTTTATCTATGTCAGGAGTTTTGTGAGTCTTATAGGTGATGTGAACATTCATGCTTTTGCCTCTGATGGCGGGAAGGAGATCCCGTGAAGCCTTCGCAAATCAAATTTTACACCCGCTAACTGCGAGCCACTCTGGAAATCGAACGAAAGTTCAAGATCGAGTTTTATTGTGGTCCAGAGTACTGACATGGGCCTTTGTTTTTACTTACAAGGGCAGGAAAACCCCCGTATTCCACTTTTTTAAGCAACTCAGCCATGCGGCCCACTCTCTAAATCGTAATGTCAATAGGTTGCTCAGTTCACCGGTCGTTGTTTTTCTTTTCATTCGCCTTTGTTCTTGCCGCGGTTCAACTCGGATGCGGAGGCGGCGGCGCTTCTGATCCGCCCCCTACTAACAAGGTTCCGGTTGTTGCCCATGTTTTTGTGCTGGTCGAGGAGAATCACGCCTACAGCAGCATCATCGGAAATTCGGCTATGCCCTTTACCAACTCGCTGGCACAACAGTATTCGCTCGCCACACAGTACTATGCGAATCGCCACAATTCTTTGCCAAACTATTTCATGCTGACGGTGGGGGATTTAGTGACCACCGACGACACCTATACCGGCACGGTGACCGCGGACAATGTGGTACGCGCCGTGACTGCGGCTGGTAAGACGTGGAAGGTTTATGCAGAAAGTCTACCCAGCGCAGGCTATCTGGGCGCCAGTGTCATTCCTTATGGCAAGGACCACAACCCGTTCACGTATTTCAAAGACGTACTGAACAGCTCAAGTCAGGCTGCGAATGTGGTTCCCTTCACTGAGCTCGCAACCGACATGCAGAACGGTACGCTGCCTGACTATTCAATGATTGTTCCGGACTTTGCGAATGACGGCCATGACTGCCCCAACGAGGCGTCCAATTGCACCGATACCGACAAACTGGCAAATATAGATTCGTGGGTGCAGACCAAAATTGGTCCGCTGATCAACAGCTCTGCCTTCAGCAATTCGGTACTGATTTACACCTGGGATGAATCGTCGATCGACGATGGCGCCAATGGTGGGGGGCATGTGCCGACTGTCCTGATTGGTTCGTCGGTGCGGCACGGCTTTCAGTCCACCACTTTATACCAACACCAGAGCACGTTGCGCTTGACGATGGAACTGCTGGGAATCACCGACCGTCCTGGTGCCTCTGCTAATGCTACGGATATGAATGAGTTTTTCTAGCGCTTCGAAAGATTAAACAGCCACCGTGACGGAGGTTTCGGTGCGAACCACGGGGCGATACATAGTATCGCGCTCGATAGGTTCGCGGCCGGCCTCACGAATCAAACGAACCAATTCCTGACGTCGCATGCCTTGCGGCGTGGTTGCTCCGGCATCATGGTAAATTTTCTCTTCGATCACTGTGCCATCAAGATCGTCGGCGCCGAAGCGCAGAGCTATCTGCGCGATCTTGGGCGTAAGCATCTGCCAGTAGGCTTTGATGTGTGCGAAGTTGTCGAGCAAGAGCCGACCCACTGCAATTTGCTTGATATCGAGCATGCCAGTGGTTTTGGGAAGATGTTCGAGCGGAGTGTTGTCGGGATGGAAGGCTAACGGAATGAAGGTCTGAAATCCGCCGGTTTCGTCCTGCAACTTCCGCAAGCGGATCATGTGGTCAACGCGGTCCTCGTCGTTTTCGACGTGGCCATAGAGCATGGTGGCATTCGAGCGCAAACCTAAGTTGTGCGCCACGCGCGCGGTCTCGAGCCATTGATCGCCGTCAATCTTGTGATCGCAGATGATGTGACGGACACGGTCGGCAAAAATTTCCGCGCCGCCGCCGGGAAGGGAATCAACGCCCGCGGCTTTCAGCTGCTGAAGGGTTTCCGCGATCGAGAGCTTGGCGCGCTTGGCCAAGTAAGCAACTTCCACCATGGTGAACGCTTTCAGGTGGACTTGGGGAAAGCGCTGCTTCAATCCGGAGACCAGATCGAGAAAATATTGAAACGGCAGGTCGGGATGCAGTCCGCCGACGATATGAAATTCGGTGACTGCTTCGCTGTAGCCCGACGCGGCTGTTTCGAATGCCTCATCCAGAGCCATAGTATATGCGCCAGCAGAGTCTTTCTTGCGTCCGAATGCGCACAAGCGGCAGGCGGCCACGCATACATTCGTCGGATTGATATGACGGTTTACGTTGAAATAAGTCTTGTCTCCATGCATTCGTTCGCGAACGTTATTTGCCAGCCAGCCGACCGCGAGAATATCGCCGGTGCGATACAACGCTATCCCGTCATCGAGGTCGAGGCGCTCGCGTGCCATGAGCTTTTCATGGATTGGTTCAAGTCTTCGATCGTCAGTCTGGAATGAATGGGGAGACATCATCTTGATGATACAAGCGGCCAGTGGCTAGTGGCTAGTGGGCAGAACGGCGTTGATTCGGGCTGCAGAGTCAGCGCAGCACCTGCACGCCCGCCCGGGCTGCAGCCGAACGGAGACTCTTGTCCAAAGTAGCGAGAGGCAAACCCTCGGCTCGAGCTGTGTCGAGATAAACGCTGTCATAGGCTGAAAGTAGAAATCCGCGAGCCGTATTTAGCGCTTGCCGCATTGACCAGAAGTCACTACGAGTTTCGATTGCCTGAATGGTTAACTGCTCGAGCCGAAGCAAGGAGAGCGATAAATCGTCAGCATTTAATATTGTGCGCCGCTCGGCAACTACTAACCCGTTCGCCATTTCCAGGTGCCATAGAGCAGGTACTACGGCGCGGGAGCCATTTACTAACAGTTGTCTAATTTGGATCGCGTAGGTCGATACGGGATGATCCAGAAACCAGGCGAGGGCAACGGAAGCATCAAGCACGAAGCGTTTCAAGCCCGTCCTTCGTCGATCAAATCCTTGATGTTGATCTTTGCCATGTGCCGCGCCCTTTTCCGCACGGCCTCGATGTCACGAAAAATTTCTTCAATGCTAATCTCTAAACGTGCGGGAACCACTATCGCGGCCAGCTTTCCGCGGCGAGTGATCCCGATGCTTTCGCCTTCGGTGGCACACTCCACGATTTCCGATAACTTCTGTTTGGCCTCGAACAATCCCAACGTACGCATAAAGGCATTGTACCATAATCTAGATTGATATCCTAGATTGATACAAGATTCGGTGTTTGCTAAAACAGGGCCGAAGGTTCGCAGTGTGAACGAATTACAGGAACCTGACCTTCACATCCGGCTTCTTCGCCAGATGAGTGCTGTCGATAAAGCGGACCTTTCCCGTCATCAGCGTCAGCACGATCGATGAGGTGCGTGTGCCCTCGCCAAAGAACCGCACGCCGCGCAGGAGCGCGCCGTCGGTCACCCCGGTGGCGGCGAACATAATTTGTTGCCCCGGGGCCAGATCTTCTGCGCGATAAATTCGGTTCTTATCGCGGATACCCATGCGCGCGATGCGTTCTTCGAGTTCCGGTCTGTTGATCACCAGGCGGCCGACCATGTATCCGTTGAGGCAGCGAATCGCGGCTGCAGTAATGACGCCTTCTGGCGCGCCACCGGAGCCCATGACCGCGTGAACGCCGGTGCCGATCACGGCCGCCGCAATTCCCGCCGACAGATCGCCGTCGCTGATCAGGCGAATTCGCGCACCTGCCGCGCGAATTTCGGAAATCAATTGTTCGTGCCGCGGGCGCTCCAGCACGACGATAGTTAAATCCTGCACATCGCGATCAAGCCGCTTAGCGATATTTTTCAAATTGTCCGCAACCGGCGCATCGAGCTCGACGGCTTCTTTACATGATGGTCCGACGACAATTTTCTCCATGTAGCAATCAGGCGCATTTAATAGTCCGCCAGCCTCGGATGCGGCTAGCACCGTGATCGCTCCGGCCGCGCCGGTGGCGCACAAGTTCGTGCCCTCAAGGGGATCCACGGCAATGTCCACCTCAGGCACTCCGGAGCCGTCAGAAAATTCCGCTCCCAGTTTTTCACCGATATAGAGCATCGGAGCTTCATCGCGCTCGCCTTCGCCGATCACGATGCGCCCGCGCATCGGAATGGAGTCCATGGTTTTGCGCATGGATTCGACGGCCACTTTGTCGGACAATTCACGCTCACCTTGGCCCATGGTGCGTGCGCAGGCAATGGCCGCATTTTCGACCACACGAAGAAACTTCGGCGCGAGATCGCTTTCGATGTTTTCGCCAAAGCTTCTGGCTTTGGTTTCCTGTCTTATCGCATCCGACGTGACCTCGGTTGCCATTCGCACCCCCATTTATTGAACGACCTGAGACTATAGCGCGAATAGATGCAGACTGGAAAGGCGGGATGGCCGACTGAGTGGTCGGTTCGAGGTGGGTACGGAAGCGGTGCCCGAAACTGAATGTTGAGTTCTGGCATAATTTTGTGAATGGATCTACGAAAGTTGAGCATGCTTCCTTTGCTGATCGCTCTAACATTCTGTATTGCTGCTTCTGGCCAACAACCGCCGGCGAGTGTCGGCTTTAAACTCGATTTTCCGGGCGCGGAACCCAGCCACTACGAAATTGTTGATTGCCAGCGATGGACACGGTTCTTACATCTCGAATGGAAAGTTGAACGAGAACTCTGACCCGGCTGACCCATCGCCCCTCGAGTTTGCGGTTTCGGAAAATATTCGCACGCAAATTTTTGATCTGGCCAAAAAAGCGCACTATTTCACCGGCAAAGTTGATTCGGGCCATACGAACATCGCCAACACAGGCGCCAAGACCTTGGCTTACCAAGATGCCAGCCACAACTCTCAGGCGACTTATAACTACTCGACGCTGCAGCCGATCGCACAACTTACTGCGATCTTTCAAAACCTCTCAACCACGATGGAGTTCGGCCGGCGGCTGGTCTACTTGCACAAGTACCAGAAACTGGCACTCGACGACCAACTGAAGCGAATGGAAGAAATGCAGAGGGAAAATAGCCTGGGCGATGTTGGGACGATCGCGTCAGTCTTGAAAGACATTGCCGAATGACAAGTCGGTGATGAACGTCAGCCGTGCGCGTGCATTGCGTCTGCTTGCCAGTGCAGGGAAGTAGTCAGCGAATAATAATTCCCGCGTAGCCTACAGTGACATTGTGATCACCGGAAACATCTGCCGAGGTTGCGTACAGTGCTAATTCTGCCGTTTGCGCTCCGAGGCGTTGGGCAGCCGTCAGCATGGCGACCGCGGGGCCAAATCCGCACATGCTGATGCTTTCATTCATGACCGTTTCGTAGAGACCGGGAGCATCCAGGGCCAGAATCTTCTCGATGGCTTTGCGATCTTTGACGCGGGTAGTGGCATCGTCCTCGTAATGATTCATGTCGCTGGATGCAATGATCAGCGCGGGCTCTTTGCTGTTTTTCAAAACCTCAGCCAGTGCTTGACCTAGTTGTTCCAAAAGAATTAGCTGTCCAGTGCCAATAGCGATAGGCACAAACTTCACACTCGATCGGCAAACTTGCAGGAAGGGAACTTCGACTTCGATTGAGTGCTCCGAACGATGCGCGGCTGAGTCTTCAGACAATGCAGGAAATTCATGCATAAGTCTTTCGGCCAGGCCGGAATCGATTGGCAATTCGCCTAGCGGCGTACGCCATGATCCATCTTTTACGATTGCCAGCGGATGTCCGCGACCGGTGTGGTTTGGACCGAGCACAATGCAGCGGGCCGGAATTTCCAGACGCGAAAATACAGCCCCGGCGACGTGTCCGGAGTACATGTATCCGGCATGGGGAACCATGCAAGCTATTGCTGGTGTTTTCTTGTCGGAAGGCAAATAAGACTCGATGTCCGCGCGCAGGCGTTCGGGATTTGCAGGATAAAAACGCCCGGCTACGGCGGGTTCGCGCACAATCTCGGTCATCTGGGTAGCCTCATTTTGCCGCAAAGCCATTGGGCGGGGGCAATTCGCGAAAGACGTTGGCGCTTGCTTCGAGTGAAAGCGTCTCTGCCCGTACGGAAGGTTTCACTTTCGCCTTGGCCAGTGCGCGTTCGAGATCGGCAGACGGATAGCGGCCCTTCAAGTTGTTCCACAGGGTTTTGCGTTTCTGGCCGAACGATAGTTTCAGGAAGTCAATGAAGCCTTTTTCATCGACATGCAATTTTTCCAGACGCGAGGAGGGCACGAGTCGAACTACCGCCGAATGAACTTTCGGCGGCGGCGAAAACGCCCCCGGCGGCAGCGTTAGTATTTTTTCTACTTTTGAATACAACTGCGCCGTAGCTGAGAGCAAGCCGTATTCGCTGGTTCCCGGCTTTGCGGCCAACCGGTCCGCAACTTCTTTTTGAACCATCAGAACAAAGAGTTCGAAATACTTTCGATATTCAAAGAGTCGCAGAAGGATATCCGAGGTGATGAAGTAGGGCAGATTCCCCACAACCCGCACTGGTTGCGGCGCCATATCCATACCGGGCCGCATGCTGCCGGGCTTTGGGCCAAAGAGCGAATCGAGATCGATGGCCAGAATATCGCCTTCGATAATTTCCACATTCGGCGTGAGCGAGAAATGCATTCGGAGCTGGGCAGCGAGTACGCGGTCTTTTTCCACCGCGATGACGCGCCGCGCCCGCCTGGCCAGCAGATTGGTCAGGGCGCCCCGTCCCGGCCCAATCTCAAGCACCGTGCTCTGCAAAAGGTCGCCGAGTGACTCGACAATGCGTACCGCGGCGGCGGTGTCATTCAAAAAGTGCTGGCCGAGTTTTGGTTTTTTTGCTGGAACGGGCGCGCTCGAAACCTTCATTGACCCTCATTCATCTTGCCGATTAGACTTGGACGCAGAGCCGGGTTCATTCGTCCCGCAATATCATAGCGCGGAGCGGGACGAGGACACGGCTGGAGCCCCTGCCTAATGCACATCGCGTTCGTCGCTTCCGAATGTGTCCCCTTTTCAAAGACAGGCGGATTAGCAGACGTGGTGGGCGCATTGCCGCGCGCGCTTGCTGCCGCCGGACACGAAGTCAGCGTCTATATCCCTCATTATCGGCACACCCGCATCAGCGAAGAGCGCACGGTAGTTCAGAGCATCACCGTCCCGTTTGACGATCGCTACCGATTCTGTTCGATCCTGACCGGCGCCGGGTACCCGGGCGTGCGTTTCTTTTTCGTGGATTATCCGCCGTTTTTCGATCGCGAAGGGCTGTACGGAACTGCATCGGGAGATTTCCCCGATAACGCCGAGCGCTTTGCATTATTCAGCCGCGCCGTGCTCGAGGCGTCAAAAATTCTTGGCGTTCCGGACTTGTTCCATTGTCATGACTGGCAGGCAGCGCTGGTGCCAGTTCTGTTGAAAACCCAGTACTTCGGAGGATCCCGCTTTCCGCGACACGGGTACGGTGTTCACCATCCACAACATGGGCTACCAGGGCCTGTTTCCGCCGGAGATACTGCCGCTACTCACTCTGCCGTGGGACCTGTTCACCATTGCCAAAATGGAATATTTCGGCAACGTTAATTTTCTCAAGGGCGCACTGGTTTATTCGGACATGATCACGACGGTCAGCCGGAAGTACAGCCAGGAAATCCAGACGACAGAATTCGGCTTTGGTCTGGAAGGCGTGTTGAAGGACCGCGCGCAAAATCTCACCGGCATCCTGAACGGGGTGGATTATGAGGAATGGAATCCTCAAACCGATAAATTTATTGCCGCACATTACTCCGCCGAAGATTTGAGCGGCAAGCGCGAGTGCAAGCAAGACCTGCTGGCTAGCTTCGGATTGGGAGAGGCTAGTCTCGATGTGCCGGTGATTGGAATCGTCTCTCGGTTCGCGGCGCAAAAAGGATTCGATCTCATCGGGCAGATTATCGATCGCCTGGCGCTGGAAGAGGTTCTGATCACAGTTCTTGGCAGCGGCGACAAACTCTACGAAGAAATGTTTCTGCGGCTGGCGCGCCGCATGCCGGAGAAAGTCGGGGTGCGGGTGGCCTACGACAACGCCCTTGCGCACAAGGTCGAGGCTGGTGCGGACATATTCCTGATGCCGTCGCGCTATGAACCCAGCGGCCTGAGCCAGTTGTACAGCTTGAGATACGGGACGGTGCCCATCGCGCGGGCCACAGGCGGTCTCGACGACACCATCGATCCATGGGAGCAGCGCACGAAAAAAGGCACCGGATTTAAATTTCAGGAATACAGCGGCGAGGCATTGCTACGCGTGATCCATCAGGCGACGCAGTTGTATCGCGATCAGGAGTCATGGCAGCGGTTGATGCGCAATGGCATGAGTAAAGACTTCTCGTGGCGCGTTTCCGCCCGCGAATACTTGCGGGTGTATGAGCGGGTTCGTCAGCGACACGCGCAAGCCATTTTGGTGTAGCCGTGTCCGCCCTTCCCAGAACCGTCTTCCACGTCGACATGGACGCCTTCTTCGTGTCGGTGGAAGAACTGTTCGATCCATCACTCAAAGGCAAGCCCGTTGTCGTGGGCGGCCAACGTCATGAGCGCGGGGTGGTTTCGGCAGCCTCGTACGAAGCGCGCAAGTTCGGAGTGCATTCTGCCATGCCGCTTCGCACCGCCGCCAAGCTTTGCCCGCAGGCTATTTTCGTGAATGGCCATCCCGACCGCTACCGCGAGTGTTCAGAAAAAGCTCACAAGGTGCTGACCAGCTTCTCGCCGCAAGTGGAAATGGTCTCCATCGACGAAGCTTATCTGGACATGACCGGCACCGAGCGTCTGCACGGGCCGCCGCTGCTGGCGGCGCATAAACTTCATCAAAAAATGAAGGCTGAAACTCAGCTCAACTGTTCTATTGGTATCGGCACGTCGCGGCTGATCGCGAAAGTGTGCTCGGGCAAAGCCAAGCCGAACGGAGTGCTTTATATCGTGGCCGGGCGCGAATCGAAATTTCTTGCGCCGCTCGATGTGCGCGACATCCCGGGGTGGGAAAAGTCACAGAGCAGAAGCTGCACTCGCTGGGCATTCGCAAAGTCGGCGATCTAGCGAAGTTTGGCGACGCCGATCTCGAAGAGCAGTTTGGAAAATGGGGAGTGGCCCTGGCGGGTAAGGCTCGCGGAGAGGACGCTGGCGCCTGGTTCGAAGGCGAGATCGGCGCCGACGAAGGCGCGAAATCGATCAGCCACGAACACACTTACGACCAGGACACCGCGAATGTCGCGCAACTGGAGTCCACGCTGATGCGGCTTTCTGAAATGGTGGGACGGCGGATTGCGCGAACAGCAGTTGCGCGCCAGAACTCTACAGCTGAAATTGCGCTACAAAGATTTCACCACCATCACCCGCGCGCACTCGCTCGATTCGCCGACGCAGCTCGACAACGAAATCTTCCAGCAGATCCAACGGTTGTTTCATACCAACTGGCGTAAAGGCGCAGAGGTACGGTTGCTCGGCGTGCAGGCTTCGTCGTTTGGGCAGGACTCTTCGCAACTCGATTTCCTGGAAGATCAGGGCCGTGAAAAGTGGGAGAACGTTTTGTCCGCCGCCGACCGCCTGCGCGACAAATTCGGCGAGAGCACCATCACGCTGGGCACAGGAATGAAAGGCGGTTTCCGAGAGCGCACGCACGAAAACCCCGCCGCGCTGCCGGGAAAGTCGAAGCCCAAAAACACCTAGCTCCGCTCCTAAAACTAAGGCGAAGTCGGCGGAGGGTTCACGAAGCATGCCGACTGTGGCAACACCGTTTGAGGCGGAAGATTGGTCGGTGGTATTCTCCACGGCGCCGTGTTGAAGTCGAAGAAGCCGCTGTTCGTGTCATCCATGCCAATCTGCGCCAGGTCACGCTGAGTCAAATTCGATAAGCCAAAGCGGGTCTCGATTAATCGGATGATTGCCGTCGTGTCTCTCATCTGGTGCGAAACAAAGTTCTTCTTTGCATAGGGTGAAACAACAACCAAAGGCACGCGGTATCCTGTGTAACTGAAATCGCAAACCGTGTCTGGCGTGGTGGCGCCGAAGCAGGGATCGTTCGGCTGCAGGTCCACCGGCTGGATTCCATCCGGATTCACCGTGTGTTGCGGCGCTACGTGGTCGAAAAAGCCACCCGGTTCGTCAAAGGTGAAGATGAACGCCGAATCCTGCCAGCTTTTCCCTGGCGTACAAGTGCTCGACGGGGGACTGTTCTGCCCGCACATGACCGCATTAATCAGCGTTGAAACGTAGTTTGCTCCCGCTTGAATCGTGCAGCAGGCGGGCTGACCCGGCGGCGGGTCATTGTCTTCCGGGTGCTCATCCAGGCCCAGATCAGAGGCCGGTTCGAGCTGCGCCACCTGGGGCAAAGTCCCGTTGATCGCATCCGAATAGTACTCCGAAATCGGTGCGATCGAGTGCATGGGATTGTTGGTGTATTGGCTGATGTTGTTTTTTATGGTGTCACCGAATACGAAGTCGTGGATGTAACTACGCTTCAGAAGGCACTGGATGTCGGTGTCAAGGCAGGGAGTTGCGCCACCGCCATTCACATAAATCTTCCAACTGATGCCGGCGTTTTGCAGGGCCTCGAAAATAGTCTTGGAGGGGATGAGCGCAGTGTCCGCGGCATTGGTGCCGCGTTGATACACATAACCGTGAGAGGTGCCCGCAATCAGATACTCGCGGTTGGGAGGGGTGCGGGTCATGACCGGAGCGAACCAGGCATCTGATGTGGAGAACGCGGTTGCCAGAGAATAGTAGTAATTCAGATCAGTTCCGTCGTAATAACCCATAACCCGAACGCCGTTGGTATCGAAAAATGGGGCGAGTACGGGTTGGTTGTTTACGGTAATCGTGTGTTGACGGGCGTCATTGGCCCCAGCGTCGACGAAGCCGTCCAGCAGAGGTGTAGCCGATGTTGGATCGTGTACGTTCCACGAACGGTGGGCCTCACCCCAGGAAGGACTTGGGTTCTCAACGCACAGGCTTTCAGCGTGGAAGGATGGAACGGCTGGACTGTTCAGGTTTATCTGGCAAAAAGTATTTGTAATGGGAGGGTCGGGAGAGGCCGGGTCGCAGCCGGGGTTGGTCGGAGCCGGCCCAGTATTCGGCGCCGGCCCAGTAGCTGGATTGAATTGTGCCAAGCCGTCGAAAGACTGGTCCGTGATTCCGTTTTGCAACCAATATCCACGCAGCGCGCCAAAGTAGTTGTCGAAAGACCGGTTTTCTTGTGCGATAAAGATTATGTGGTTGATGTTGTTCAGGGTGGCGGTGAAAGTCGCAGTCACATTTGCAGCCCCCGAAACTGTGCAAGTGGTCGCGGTTTCGGTTTTGCAACCGATCCAAGGGCCTACGCTGAATCCCTGGCTTGGGGCTGCTGTCAAAGTCACAAGCGGGGCATTGTGGAAGGTAGTTTCGCATGTTCCGGTCCCCAGGCTGGAGCAATTGATCCCGTTCGGTGCGCTGGTGACGACCCCAATTCCGCCACCGGCGGTGGTCACGGTGACTTGATCCAGCCCCGGAACATATCCCACGCAACCAGCCCAGGTGATGACCGAAACAACCACCAACGGCAGCAAAGCTTTTCCACAACCAGACATGGATATTCCTTTTATGTTCAGCCACTTCGATGAGCGAGCCGCATAACTGGTTGGTTTCAGCTCTGTTTGATCATCGGGTGGCGCAGTGAAAGACGTGCGTGGTGGCTGTAATTTCATTCAGTTGCGCAATTATGTTAATTTCTGAACAGGCGCAGGTTCGGTTAGGCGTACGGGCTATAAACCAACAACTCGCATCTAAGTAGCGGGATTTAAACTTGAGCGGCGGAACTGCCGCGAGTGGGATGGGCAATGAAATCTGATCACAATTTTCGCTTGATTAGCTTGGTGTTTGCCATGGTTTTGCTGGTACCGGCGTCGGGACTGGCGCAGAGCTGCATCACCAGTGACGAGATGGACGCGGCTACGCGCAGTGCAATAAACAACGCTGCAACCCACTACTTCGACATGGTTTCGCGGGGAGATGCGGCTTCACTCAAGCAAAACGCAATCCCTGCGCTGGCGAACAACTTTGCCGGAATGGAGGGCACGATCAAGGAGAACCAGGCGAACCTATCGGGTGCCCACGCCAGCCCGCGTGCACCCTTCGAGTTGAAAGCCGAAGGAACCGCGCCCCTGGCGCGGGCTGAATTCTTGTGCGGAGTTTTCGGCGCCGCCGGGCAAACCGCCAACAGCACCGAGTTTGTGATCCCAAACCTGCCGCCGGGAACTTACGGTGTCTCAATTCTCGATGTCACCACGCAAAAGAGCCCATACACCGTTTCTTTCGTGCTTCAGCAGGTCGGCACCGATTGGAAGGTCGGGGGCCTGTTCCTTCGTCCCGCACAACTTTCTGGGCACGATAGCAAGTGGTTCCTCGATCATGCGAATACCTACAAGTCCAAGGGTCAGGTCCACAATGCGTGGCTTTATTACCTGGAAGGCCGCGAACTTGCACTGTCGGTTCCTTTCATGGAGACCCAGGCCATCGACAAGCTCTATGACCAGGAATCGAGCATGAAGCCGCCGGATGCGCCTGCAGGCGGTAACACAGCCGATTTAGTCGGAAACGAGGGCAAAACTTACAAACTCATCACTGTTTCGCCTTTGCCAGTGCAAGATAATCTCAATTTATTAGTCAGGTATCAGACAGCCAGCGTTGCAGATTCAGGGCAGGCATTTCAGGAAAATATGGCAGTCATGAAGGCCCTGATTCAAAAATATCCGGAATTTCGCGAAGCGTTTGATAGCGTGATTGCGCGCGGAGTGGAATCGTCAGGTCGAGATTACGGCACTATGATGTCGATGAAAGATATTAAGTAAAACACAGAGATCTCCTGGAGCACGGGTGTCCCGCCCGTGCATGAAACCGGCCAGCCCATGGCTCGTTAGTGCAAACTTTTTGCCTCTTTCCCGCCGCGTCTAAGCGATCTTCTTTCCTGAAATAAAGGTTCTTTGAGAGCCGTTGGTCGCTGTTGAACCCCATCTAAATGCCGATCATTTCCGAAAGGAGTGAAATGATGAGGTCATCCAGGTTCTCCGCCATTCTGATTTTCTTCTGCTTTCCTGCCTTTGTGTTTAGCCAGATACCTGACACCAACTCCAGTACGCAACCGGAGAACGAAAATGTGGCCGCGTTGACGGACCGGCCTAATGCCGACGGGAGCGCGTCGCCAGAGTTGGCTGTGGCCGCTTCATCGCAGCTGTCTGACTCATTGCATCAGCCTTCTCCGCGAGTCCGCGCAACTCTCGATATAGGCGCCGTCGCCTTGCCTTCTTTTCCGAGCGATCCGAGACGGAGCGGAGACCCAAGATTTACGGTAAGTGTTAGTTCCTTAGAGGCCCCGGAAAAGGCACGAAAGGCCTTCAATAAAGGCGAGCAGGAGGAGCGTAAGGGCAAATTAGAAGCAGCTTACGACCATTTTAAGGAAGCCATTTCTACATATCCGCGCTATGCGCTGGCATGGCTCGAGTTGGGTCGCTTACAGGCCAGACAAAGCAGCTTCGTTGATGCCCAGGAGTCGTTCCGGCAGGCGGTGACAAGTGATTCAACTCTTACGACGGGTTACGTGGATTTCGCGCTAGTCGCAGCACGCCAGCAAAACTGGCAAGCGATGGCAGATATGACCGACACACTGGTCCAGCGCTTCCCGGACTCCTCACCGGTTTATTGGTTTTTGAACGCTGCCGCCTATTACAACGTGGGAAAGATGAAAGAAGCTGAAAGCAGCATTACCCGTGCCCTGCGCCTGGATCCACAGCGTCAAATGCCGCAAGTGGAATATCTTTATGGACTGATTCTAGGTAACAAGAAAGATTACAAGTCGGCGGCAGAGCACATCAGCGCCTACTTGCGTTTAGACCCAAATTCGCAGGATTCACTACCAGCGCGGCAAGTGCTGGCGGCATACCAGCAGCGCATGCAAACGGCGGACGACCAGCAGCACTGATGATCGATGGGCTCCACTGTTGCAGGCGATCCCGTTTTCCATTGCGCAGTTCTCCATCCCCTCAGCCTAAATACAGTCTTGTCCCGATCCATTGAGAGCAGCTTTTGCGGCACACTAAAGAAAACTTAGGAGGGATCAATGTCTGACAAGAAATTGCGAGGACTACGTGTGGCCATTCTCGCCACCGATGGAGTGGAGGATGCCGAGTTAAAAGATCCCCGCAAAGCGCTGGATGACGCTGGCGCAAAGACAACACTTATCGCGCCCAAGGCCGGCAAGATTTACTCAATGAATCACCATGACAAAGCTGCTCAATACAACGTGGATCAAACTCTGGACCAGGTTCGCGAGGATCAATTCGACGCTGTTCTGCTACCGGGTGGCGCGTCGAATGCGGATACGATTCGGGTGCATCCGCGCGCGCAGGAGTTTGTTCGCGAGATGAACCAGGCGGGCAAGCCAATCGCATTTATATGCCATGCGCCGTGG
This sequence comes from uncultured Acidobacteriota bacterium, assembly GCA_963703465.1. Classification (GTDB taxonomy): domain Bacteria; phylum Acidobacteriota; class Terriglobia; order Terriglobales; family Acidobacteriaceae; genus Gp1-AA145. The sequence continues at coordinate 701,149 of CAVPEQ010000007.1, forward strand.
CTGCTGGTTTCAGCTGGCATTGCCAAGGGCCGCTCCATGACCAGTTATCACACCATTCAAGACGACATTCGCAATGCCGGCGGCAAATGGCAGGACGAAGAAGTCGTGCAGGACAAAAATTGGGTGAGCAGTCGGCAACCTTCGGACATTCCAGCCTTCAACCGCACTATGATCGAGCTATTTGCTGAACAGAATTCCGGGCAGAATAAGGCGGGTTCACAATCTGAGCGCCGCGTTGCATGATCGCTGGAAACCCTTGATACTAGCCGCCTTCGATGAGGGCGGCTTTTTTCTGCCAAAAACCTTGAAGTAACACGGTCGAGGTTACAGGGGATATCTTTCATGGGGTCCGGGCTGGAACTAAGCTGCGTTTATGGGAATCAACGCCTTAGTGATGTCGCGCAGCAACGGAGCAGTCAAGGTGTTGGTGGCAACGTTTGCCGAGTTGGGAATCGAATATAAAGTTTCCGCGTCGGTGCCTGAAACCCTTGAAATTCTGGCGACCGAGCATCACTCAGCCCTGATCGTTGATTTCGATATACCCGACGCGGTGTGCGTAGCCAGGATGGCACGCAGCCTGCCTGAGAAGCGGCGCCCGGTGTTGTTTGGGATGATTGGCGCGGCGACCTCTGTCGGCAGCGCATTTCAAGCCGGCGCAAATTTTGTTCTTTACAAGACGCTAGATCCGCAGCAGGTCCTACATTCTTTCCGCGCTGCCCGTGGCTTCATGCACGGAGATCGTCGCAGCGCCACGCGGCAAAAAAGTGAGACACTGGCATACCTGCAATTTCCCACCGGGATTGTGCCCGCCTTAGTGGTCGACGTTACCGAACAAGGGCTTTCACTGCAGGCGGCCGAAGGACTAACCCCGCTGCGCGGGGTCCCACTGCGCTTTCTGTTGCCCGGGACGGCGGAGGTAATTCACGCGACCGGCGACTTTATCTGGGCAGACGGGAATGGCCGCGCCGGATTGTTCTTCAGCAAAATCGCTCCCGCATGCCAGCGCGCCCTGCAGGTGTGGCTCAAGAAGCGCGCGGCGAAGCGGTCGGAAGCCGTACGAGTTTTGCTTGAACCGCAGCGTCATATCGGCGCCACTGCCACCGCCCATTAAGCTGAACGATCCGGGACGTCCTTCTCAGGGCTGCTTACCACTCTATTGACTAGCCCCTCCCATCTGCGCTGGAGGCGCTGGAATCGAGATATCGACATCTTTCACCTGACCAAGCGAAGATAGCGGCTTGTCGAAGTCAGCAGGATTGCCAACCACTAACACAGCCAATTGATCCTTATGCAGATATTTGGGAATGATTCGAGCCACGTCGGCGGTTGTGACTTTTTCAATGCCGGCGCGATAGCGTTCCAGAAAATCTGCGGGATATCCGTAAAACTCGTAAGCCATGCGTTCGCGCAGAACTTTGTCCGGGAGTGTCGAAGTTAAACACAAACGTGTTCAAGATGGCGTCTTTGCCGCGCGCAATCTCCGCGTCATCAATCGGTCTGGTCTTCAATTCGTCGATCTGGGAGTAGAGAGCTTGTATTGATTCGACAGTGGTGCTGCTCTTCGTGCCCATGGCGAGTTGCAGAATTCCGGGATGATCAAACCGCGTACCAATTCCGCCGCCAACCGAGTAGGCTAACCCCTGTGCGGTTCGGATACTCTGCACCAATCGAGATGAGAAACCTCCAGCCAGCACTTCGTTGAATACTTCGATGGCGTAGTAGTCCGGGTTGTTGCGCGTGGTTCCCAGCCCGATCATGCGAATGTTGCTTTGGTTGACGTCTTCTTTTTTGACAAAGTAAACCCCAGCCTTTGCAGGTTCGAAGTGAATGTCAGCGGCTTTCGCACCCGGTCCTTTCGTGCCAATCGCCAAAGGCCTTGCGCAACGTGGCTTCCATCTGCGCTGAATCGAAATCGCCTACGAATCCAATGATGATGTTGTTGGGATGGACGTAAGTCTGGTGCCAGTCCACCAGGTCCTGCTGCGTAATGGCGTTTATGGTGGCGTATTCAGGAACGCGAGCATAAGGATTGTTCGCCCCGTAGGCCAACTTAATGGCCTCGCGGTGAGTAATTTCGCTAACCTCATCATTGCGCCGCGAAATGCCGTCGAAGGCTTCGCGTTTGGCCAGGTCGAGCTTGTCGGCGCGGAATTCCGGCGCGCGCAGCACCTCACTGAAAATCTTGAAGACGTCGTTGAAATCATCTTTCAGGCAGGAGAGCGAAATGGTTGTGGAGTCGTCATTGGCCCCGGTTTCAACTTTAGCGGCGCGTATTTCGAGATAGTCGTCAAGCTGGTCGCCGGTTTGATCTTTGCTGCCTCCGGTGCGCCAGACTTCGCCGTAAAGCGACATGAGGCCAGTCTTCGCGGCGGGTTCTGAGCGCGAGCCTCCTCGAATGCGGGCAACGCCATCGATCGTCGGCAGTTCGTGGTCCTCCTGGAGGAAAATGACCATTCCATTCGGAAGCACGATGCGCTTCGGCTCCCGAGGGTGAAATGCGGGCAACGGAGGAATTGGGATCTTTGCCCACGGCTGTTGAGCGACGAGTCGCTGGGGCCAGAGCGAAAATCAAGGCGACAAGTGAGAATTTGCGGATTACGGCGGTGTTCATTGTGCACCTCCGCTGGCCGCCGGCACACTTTCGATGATGCCCACTGTGCGGTTCGTCGGTACGAAGACCTGATTCGCTACCCGCCTGATATCAGCTTTCGTGACTGCATTAATGCGGTCCACGGACTTGAAGAGCTCGCGCCAGTCGCCGTACAGCGTCTGATAAACCGCGAGGTCCTGGGCCAGCCCGTCATTGCTGTCTAGACTGCGCATCAAATTTGCCTTGGCCCGCGTCTTTACCATCTTGAGTTCTTCATCGCTGATCTCTTCCTTCTTCAACCGATCGATTTCGACGTGGATGGCGTCGCCGACTTCCTGCCGGTTTGTGCCCCGGCATCGGCAGCGCAAAAAAGTAAAAAATGTGCGGATATTTCACGCCCGGATATCCGGTGCCACCCTCGGCTTCGGACGCGATCTTCTTGTCGCGAATCAGGGCGCGATACAGGCGCGACGTCCGGCCTTCGGAGAGCAAATCGGCTAGCGCGTCATAAACCGCGTCGTCTTTGTCGCGGTAATCGGGACGGTGGTAGCCCTCGAGGTAGACCGGTTGCGAGGCCTCGGTCAGCATCACCCGCCGTTCAGAATTTTGCGGCGGCTCGGTTGTGGTGCGCTCGTCTGGTTTGTCACGAGACGGAATCGCACCGAAATACTTTTCAATCACCGCCATGGTCTTGACTGGATCGACATCTCCAACTATGGCTACCACCATGTTGGAGGGAATGTAGTAGGTATCAAAGAAGTGCTGTGCGTCAGTGGCCGAGAAAGAGTTCAAGTCCGACATGTATCCAATGCCGGGCCGGTGGTACGGATGGGCGGAGAAAGCCTCTTCGACGAACTGCTCGAGCAATCGACCAATAGGATTGCTGTCTGTGCGCATGCGACGCTCTTCAATCACTACATTGCGTTCTTTGTAAAACTCACGAAACACAGGATGGGTGTAACGCGCCGCTTCCAGGTAGGCCCACAGTTCCAGCCGATTCACTGGAAATGAATAAAAATAAGCCGTCTGGTCGTTAGCCGTGAACGCGTTCATGCCCTCGCCGCCGTTGCGCTCGACGATTTCAGAGAACTGATTCGGAATCACATACTGCTGGGCTTCTTTCATGGCGTCTTGCCATGCGGTTTGCAGTTGCTTCAGCTTCTGTTCATCCCGATCCACACGTTTGTCGCGCTCGTGAATGTAAGCGGCATAGGCGTCTTCGACTTTTTGCAGGGCGACTTTCTCGGCAGCATAGTCTTTGGTCCCGATCGTTTCGGTGCCTTTGAACGCCATGTGCTCGAACATGTGCGCCAGGCCGGTCTTCCCCATTGGGTCCTGCACCGAGCCGGTGTCCACGTTGGTGAAGAACGAAAACACCGGCGCGGTATCCGGACGCTGGCAAATGACCGCGGTTAGACCGTTCGCCAGCTTCTTGACCGTGACCCGCTTTTCAAAGGAGGCGAGATCCTGGGCGGAGCAGAGGGCGGAAAGTAATACAACCGAAGTTAAAAGTTTTGGAATGCGGGACAGCGGAACCATACAATCTCCTAGGCAATCGCAGTGGGGTGAAAGAAGATTTGACGGGACAGACCCCAGTTTGTCAAACCGAGACCGAATATTCTTGACATGTACCGACTAATTAGCTAATGTTGTTAGCTAAGATGAAGTATACAGTGCATCAAGCCAAGACGAATCTCTCGAGACTGTTAGAGGAGGTTAGGATTGGCAAAGAAGTCGTGATTGCCAAGGGGAAGGAGCCGGTTGCCAAGTTGATTGCTATTGGCCCATCACGCAAGAAGCGTGTTCCCGGTCGTCTGGCTGGGAAGATATCTGCCTCAGCGGATGCCTTTGCTCCACTATCTGATCAGGAGCTTAAGGAGCTAGGTTTTGAGTGAAGGTACTCATCGACACTCAGGTTTTATTTTGGTGGCATAACGAGCCTTCAAAATTGTCTCATTCGGCCACCTCGGTTCTTGAGGATGGCAGCAATGTTCTGTTAGTTTCAGCTGCGACGGCTTGGGAACTTGCGATTAAAGTTACGCTCGGGAAGCTGGATGCGCTTTCTCTAGTGATCGACCTTGGAGGATTTCTCCGAGAAGAGGGATTTACAGAACTTCCCATAACAGTTCAACATGCCACGAGAGCGGGGCTGCTGCCGTTACATCACCGGGACCCGTTTGATCGATTACTCGTGGCGCAGGCCCAAGACCTGGGTATTCCAATCGTCAGCAGTGATCGCCTGCTGGATCGCTATGACGTGAAACGGCTGTGGTAGTTCCGTTCACCCCTACTTTTTCCCCACCCACTGCTAATTCCCGTGGCTGCTTGAGCTTACGTTGACCGGCGGGGTACTTTCAGCTAACCTTCTAGCAAATCTACATTAGGAAACGTGTATCCTTAGAGCACATAGGAGAAGACGTGTCTGAGAGCCAGAAAAACCTGCTTTTGCTGAAGCCCCGTGGGTTCTGTGCCGGGGTGGTTCGCGCTATTGATATCGTGCGCATTGCGCTCGAAGCCTTTGGGCCGCCCATCTATGTCCGCAAGGAGATCGTCCACAACCGCTTTGTGGTGGAGGAACTGCAGGGCAAGGGTGCCATTTTCGTTGATTCGATCGAGGAGGTCCCCAATGGCGAGCGGGTGATTTATTCAGCGCCACGGCGTCTCGCCTGAAGTGCGTAGCGCAAGCAAGGAGCGCGGTTTACGAGTGATCGACGCGACTTGTCCGCTGGTCACCAAAGTCCACGTGGAAGCGGTCAAGTTTGCCAAGGAAGGCTATTCGTTGATCCTGATCGGCCATCGTGATCACGATGAAGTCATCGGTACGTTAGGCGAAGCGCCGGGCGTGACTCAGGTGGTCGGATCGCCCGCCCAAGTTGAATCGCTCACGGTTCCTGATCCCAATCGCGTCGCATATCTGACGCAAACTACGCTGAGCCTGGACGAAGCTAAAGACATTATCGAAGCCCTGCGCCGCAAGTTCCCAAACATCAAGGGGCCGCACGCGCAGGATATTTGTTACGCAACCGAGAATCGCCAGGTCGCGGTGAAGCATGTTGCATCCGACGCCGAGCTGCTGCTGGTGGTGGGTTCCGAGAACAGCTCGAACTCGAACCGGCTGGTGGAAGTGGCGCAGAACCTGGGCACGGCTTCGCATCTGATCGATAGTTGCAAGGACATTCAGCCCGAGTGGCTGGAAAACGTGAACACCATCGCGCTCACCGCTGGCGCTTCTGCGCCAGAATGCCTGGTGGAAGAGGTGGTCGAGTTCCTGCGAGCCAAGGGTTACAACAATGTGCGCGAAGTTGAAGTAATGCCGGAAAACGTTCGCTTCGGTTTGCCTCCCGAGATTGTGGAGGCAATTGCCGCGGCGCCGCGACCGGCTGGAGTCAGTGCTGATTAGGAGTATTTAGTCACATATGGATGATTTATTCTCCTCCGCCCCCACCCCATCAGCCCCACAACTGCGTTTCGGAAAAATCGAAAACTTTGCCAGCCGGGTGGCTTCGGCGATCGACGCCTGCCGCAACCGGCTTTTCTCCCAGCAGCACGAGGATGGCTACTGGTGCGGTGAACTCGAAGCCGATACCACGCTCGAGTCCGATTACATTCTGCTGCACACATTACTTGGCACCGGCGATCCGGAGCGCCATCAGAAGTGCGCCAACTACATTCTCCGCCATCAGAATGAAGACGGCGGCTGGCCGATTTATAACGGCGGCCCATCGAACATTAGCGCATCAGTCAAGGCTTATTTCAGCCTGAAGTTGGTGGGATACAAGCCCGATCACCTCGTGCTCGAACGCGCGCGCCAGAAAATTCTCGAACTCGGCGGCGTGACCAAGGTCAATACGTTCACCAAGATTTATCTCTGCTTCCTTGGACAGTACGACTACGACGCGGTCCCGGCCATTCCGCCCGAGATCGTTCTTTTCCCCAACTGGTTTTGGTTCAACATCTACGAAATTTCTTCATGGTCGCGCGCGATTCTGGTTCCGCTCTCGATCGTTTACGCCAAAAAGCCGTTCAAGAAAATTCCAGAAGAGATGAACATCAACGAACTCTTCGTCGGGGGCCGCGATAAATCGCGCATGCGTCTCGAATGGAGCCAGAAGCTGGTTTCATGGCGCAATTTCTTCCTGGTGCTCGATCGCTTGGTGCACTGGTTTGAAGCGGTGCACATTCGCCCTCTTCGTTCGATTGCGCTGAAGAAGGCCGAGCAGTGGATGCTCGAACGCTTCGAGATGTCAGACGGCCTGGGTGCGATCTATCCCGCAATGCTGAATGCGATCATCGCGCTGCGTTGCCTGGGCTATTCGCTTGATGATCCGCAAATGATTCGCGCGCTAGATGAATTCGAAAAGCTGGGGATCGAAGAGCCTGATACTTTCCGCATGCAGCCATGTAAGTCTCCGGTGTGGGACACGGCTTATGCGCTGTTTGCGCTAGGGGAAGCGGGCGTGCCCGCGGACGATCCGCGCATGGTGAAGGCTGCCGACTGGACTCTGCAAAAGCAGGTCCGCCAGCCCGGTGATTGGGTGGTGAAGAATAGAGAAGGCAAACCCGCCGGCTGGTACTTCGAATTCAACAACGAGTTTTATCCAGACGTCGATGACACGGCGATGGTCGCGCTTGGCCTGTCGAAGGTCGAGCATCCCAATGGCCGCTATCAGCGCGAGTCGGTGCAGCGTGCCATCGATTGGATCTTCTCCATGCAGTGCAAGAACGGCGGCTGGGCGTCATTCGATAAAGACAACGACCGCATGGTTTTCCAGCACATCCCGTTCGCCGATCACAACGCCATGCTCGATCCGCCGACCGTGGACATCACCGGACGGATTCTTGAAATGCTCGCGACCTATGGTTACGACAAAAATCATCCCCGGGTAAAAAAGGCGTTGAAGTTTATCCGCGATGAACAGGAATCTGATGGCTCATGGTTCGGACGCTGGGGCGTGAATTACGTTTATGGCACCGCGTTAGTTCTGCGTGGCCTCGAAGCCATGGGCATAGACAATCACGAGCCTTACATTCAGCAGGCGGCGGAATGGATTCGCATGGTGCAGAATCCCGACGGCGGATGGGGCGAAACCTGCGACTCCTACGACGACCCGAACGCCAAAGGCATTGGCCCCAGCACTCCGTCACAGACGGCGTGGGCAGTCATGGGACTAATGGCGGTGAACGACACCCGCAGCGACTCGGTGGCCCGCGGCATCGCGTATCTGCTCAAAACCCAGAAAAAAGATGGCTCCTGGGACGAGCCCTGGTACACCGGCACCGGCTTCCCGCGCGTGTTCTATCTGATGTACCACCTTTACCGCGAATACTTCCCGCTGATCGCGCTGACTACGTACAAGAAAGTGTTGGGAGAGAAGAACTAGGTCGGTTCTCGGCGATTTAAGCGGCAATTTGTTCTGGGACTCACAATGGCCATGTGGGACGGGCGTCCACGCCCGTCCGGTCGAGATTCGCTCGACATTTCCGGGAAGGGCACGAGTTTCACTCGTGCCGATAACCGGGGTGCGGTGATGTCGGCACGGCTGTAAGCCGTGCCCTTTCCGTGCTGCGCTCGTCACGCTGAATCTGTCTCACCGATTCGTTGTACTCTAAACAGAACCCATGCTTGCTTTCGTTACAGGGTCAACTGGTTTCGTCGGCAGCCACGTAGCTCGCGCTTTAGCCGAACAAGGCGCCGACCTGCGTCTGCTGGTGCGCGCCAGCAGCAATACAAGAAATATCAACGACGTGAAAGCCGATCGCGTTGCCGGGGACTTGCGCGATCCCGCATCGCTGGAGAAGGGAATTGCCGGATGCGACGTTGTCTTTCACGTGGCCGCCGATTACCGGCTCTGGGTGCGCGATCCCGAGGAGATGTATCGCGCCAACGTCAAGGGCACGCGGGCGATTCTCGAGGCTGCGCGTAAGAATCAGGTTCGGCGGGTGGTGTATACCTCGAGCGTGGCCACTATGGGATTCACTTCTAACGGCCACGCTGCTGATGAAAACTCACCGGTATCGCTCGACAACATGATTGGGCCGTATAAGCGTTCGAAGTTTATGGCCGAACAAGTTGCTATAGAAGCCGCGCGCGCCGGACAGGATGTGGTAATTGTCAATCCAAGCACGCCAGTTGGCGAGCGCGACATCAAGCCCACGCCGACGGGACGCATCGTAGTCGATTTCCTGAAGAAGAAATTTCCGGCGTATGTGGATACTGGCCTCAACCTCGTTGACGTGAAAGAGTGTGCGCGGGGCCACATTGCTGCGCTCGAAAAGGGACGCAGCGGCGAGCGCTACATTCTGGGGGGCGAGAATCTCACGCTGAAGCAAATACTCGACAAACTCGCCGCAATCACCGGCCTGCCGTCGCCTACCGTTCGCGTGCCCTATGTGCTGGCGCTGGCGACCGGCGTGGTGGACGAGATCGTCACTGGACGGATCCGCGGCCGGGAGCCACGTGCGACTATCGATGCTGTCCGCATGGGCCGAAAGAAAATGTTTGTGTCTTCAGCCAAGGCCGAGCGCGAGTTGGGATGGAAGGGCAATTTTGTTGATGATGCATTGCGGCGTGCGGCGGAGTGGTTTCGTGGAAATGGGTATGCCTGATTTTGGCTTGACCTCCATCGGTTTCTGCTACGCTCCAACTGCACGGGCAAGACGCCCGTCGCTCCAAAAACCCTGTTGGCGTCCCCATCTTTCCATACTTGCAAAAGCGAATGACTAAAATCGCCATCATCGCGGCCATCGAGCGTGAACTTCGGCCTCTGATCAAGAGCTGGCGCACGACCAAGCTCGAACATGAGGGCCGCGAATTCACTTTCTACGAAAGCGATTATGCGGTCGCGGTCTGCGGCGGAATTGGCGCCGAATCCGCTCGGCGGGCGGCTGAAAGCATCATCGTCAGAAGCTCTCCGAAGTTGTTGATCTCTGCAGGCGTGGCGGGTGCGCTGGTTCCAGAGCTCAGTGTCGGCGACACAGTTTTTCCCGCTGTCGTAATCGACGCCCGTGACGGGAGCCGCCATGAAACATTCATCAGAGATGCTGCTCTGGGCAAGAGCCCGCTTGCACGGACGGTTCTAGTGAGTTCTCCAGAAGTGGCGGGTACAGCTCAAAAGCGACAGCTAGCGAAGTCCTATGGGGCGCATGTAGTCGACATGGAGGGCGCGTCGGTTGCGCGTGCGGCACAGGTCCACAACTTGCCATTTCTCGCCGTCAAAGCTATCTCGGACGATGTGAATTTCGAAATCGCGGAACTGAACCGGTTCATTCGCGATGGCCAGTTTCAGACTAAGTTGCTGGCCGTTTATTTGCTTCCCCGTCCCTGGCTCTGGCTGAAAATGATTCGTCTGGCTCGGAACACGCAACTTGCATCTCACAACTTGTGTGCCTGGCTGCGCGAAAGCGTACTGACAAATACAATAATTCCAGGCACAATTTCGTCGCATCAATCCTGAGATGGCCATCGCACAGCAACTGACCTCAAAGCAGATTTCGGGGAAAATCCCCGCGACCATGACGGCCGCGGTGTATCGCGGCAAGGAAGATGTCCGCCTTGAGACGGTGCCGGTTCCCCAGATCTCTCAAGGCGAGATACTGGTTAAAGTCCACACCTGCGGCATTTGCGGCACCGACCTCAAGAAGATCGCGACTGGATCGCACTCCGCCCCGCGCATCTTCGGCCACGAAACCGCCGGGACTGTCGCTGCTGTCGGCGAAGGCGTGACGCAATTCGCCGCTGGCGACCGGGTTATGGTCTTCCACCACATCCCGTGCGGTGAGTGTTACTACTGCCGCCACAAAACCTTTGCCCAGTGCGAGACGTACAAGAAGGTGGGTTGCACGGCGGGGTTTGAGCCTTCAGGTGGCGGGTTTGCGGAGTATGTCCGCGTAATGGACTGGATTGTGGAGAAGGGAACCGAGCCCATCCCGGACGGGGTGTCATTCGAGCAGGCGGCATTCGTTGAGCCGGTAAACACCTGCATGAAGGGGATCGAGCGGCTGGCGCTGGAGTCGGGCGAAACCGTCCTGGTAATCGGCCAGGGGCCCATCGGTATCATATTGAGTGTATTGGCCAAACGTGCTGGGGCTAGGGTAATAACTTCCGATTTATACGAGCAAAGGCTTACAATATCAAAAGGATTCGGACTCGAAAGCGCAATCAATAGTTCAAGTGCTGATGTGGTCAGCGAGGCGCGCCGCCGAAGTCAAGGGCGTGGCGTTGACGCTGCCATTTTGGCCGTGGGAAGCAATAGCTTGATCCGCACAGCCATGGATGCGGTACGGCCAGGCGGGCGGGTTTTACTGTTTGCCCAAACGCAGCACGGCGAGGCGGCTTTCGACCCCGCGGCAGTGTGTGTCGACGAGAAGACGCTGATCGGTTCTTATAGCGCTTCGGTCGATTTGCAGGCAGAGTCGGTGCGGTTCGTGATGGGGCAGGCAATGGCTTTGGAGAAGCTGATCAGCCACCGCTTCCCGCTTTCAAAGGCGGTTGAGGCTTTGGAGTTGGCCGCGCATCCTCAGCCGGATTCGATGAAGATTGTGATTCAGCCGGGAGTTGAGAGGCAGAAGTGAACGGAAAAATGACAGCCGCCGTCCTCTATGGCAAAGAGGACGTGAAGATTGAAAAAGTACCCATTCCTCGCTTGGAGCAGGGAGAAGTCCTGGTAAAAGTACAGGTGGCCCTCACCTGTGGTACTGACTTGAAGGTTTATCAGCGGGGATATCACGCCCGCATGATCGTTCCGCCGGCTTTGTTCGGCCACGAGTCGGCCGGTGTGATCGAGGAAGTTGGCCCCGGCGTAAAAGGATTCAAAAAAGGCATGCGCGTGGTGGCTCTGAACTCGGCGCCCTGCCAGACCTGCTTCTACTGCTCCCGCCATCAGGAAAATCTTTGCGAAGACCTTCTCTTCAACAACGGCGCTTATGCGGAATACATTCGCGTGCCGCGGCGGATCGTTGACCTGAACATGCTGGCTATCCCGCCACACGTAAGTTTCGAAGAAGCTGCCATGGTTGAGCCGCTAGCCTGTGTGCTGCGTGGCCTGCATGAGACTCGGGTTGAAATCGGGGACACCGTTGCCGTGATCGGCGCTGGTCCGATCGGATTGATGTTTGTACACGTGGCACAGGCGATGGGGTGCAATGTGATCGCCGTGGTGAAGCGTGAGTCGCAAATCGAAGCCGCTAGAAAGATGGGCGCGCATGACGTGGTTCATCTCGAAGGAGTCAAAGATCCGGTTGAGGCGGTACGCGTGCTTTCCCCCGCTGGCCGTGGGGCCGACGTTGTGGTCGAAGCCGTGGGACGACCCGAAGCCTGGATCTGGGCGACAGAAATGGTGCGCAAGGGCGGCACTGTGAATTTCTTCGGCGGATGCGCCAAGGGCGCCAAGGTCGAACTGGATACCAACCGCCTGCACTACTCGGAAGTCACGCTGAAAGCCACTTTCCACCACACACCCGACGCCGTGCGCAAGGCTTTTGCCCTGATCGCCGAAAAGAAGATTCGACCTACCGATTACATCACTGGCGAGGCGCCGCTCTCGCGCTTGCAAGAGGTCTTGCAGCACATGATGAATCGGAATGGGGACATCAAGACGGCAATCATACCGGGACAATAGAAAGCTCTTAGCTTTTAGCCTTTAGCTCTTGGTTCAGAAGGTAGGGTTTCAAGCTAAGAGCTAACGGCTAAGAGCTAAACCCGATGAGTACTGCCAACCAAATCTGGAGTAATCTTCCGGCGGAGTATGCGATCCCGTCGCGAGCTCCTTCGCTCGAAGAGGCATACGCTTATTGCGAGCGCCTGGCGCGCTCGCACTACGAAAATTTCTCGGTGGCAACATGGTTCCTTCCTAAGCGCCTGCGTCAGCATTTTTACAATGTCTACGCTTACTGCCGCATCTCCGACGACCTGGGTGATGAGACTGGCGATCGCGAAGCCTCGCTGCAGTTGCTCGACGAATGGGAGTGCGAGCTGAATGCCTGCTACGAGGGCGATCCCCGGCACCCGGTGTTCGTCGCCCTGGCCGGAACGGTGCGCGAGTTCGATATTCCCAAGCATACGTTTGCAGATCTTTTGACCGCTTTTCGTCAGGACCAGAGAATCACGCGCTACGAAAGTTTTGATGATCTTCTTGGATATTGCCGATATTCTGCCAACCCGGTCGGCCATTTGGTGCTTTACTTGTGTGGATATCGTGACAGCGAACGCCAGCAGCTTTCTGATTACACCTGTACCGCATTGCAACTGGCCAACTTCTGGCAGGATGTGAGCGCCGACTACGAGAAAGGCAGGATTTATCTGCCGCTGGAAGACCTGCGCAGATACAACGTGAAAGAAGCGGATATTGCGGGAAAAGATAATACCGGCGCATTTCGCGAGCTGATGCATTTCGAAGTGCAGCGCGCACGAGAGTGGTTTGACCGCGGTTTTCCCCTGGCAGGCAAAGTCAGCCGAGAACTGGCGACTGACATTGAACTCTTCAGCCGCGGCGGCCAGGAGATATTGAACGCCATCGAACGCCAGAACTATACAGTGCTGGGGCGGCGTCCGGTTATTTCGAAGCAGCGCAAACTTGCGCTGGTGGCGCGAGCGGCCTTGCGCAAACTTATATGAGCAGCGTGGCGCAATTTCCGACCCCGTTCATGCCGACTGAGTCGCAGCTGCACATGGCGTACTCAGTTTGCCGGGGAATCACGCGCTCGCAAGCCAAAAATTTCTATTACGGATTTCTCGTCCTTCCCAAACGCAAACGCCAGGCATTAAGCGCAGTGTATGCGTTTATGCGGCGTTGCGACGACATTGCGGACGACCCTGCGCTCTCAGCCCGTGACCGCAAACAGAAGCTCGATGCGTGGCTGGATGCATTTCACGCAGCGCAGACTGGACACCCCACCGATGATCCAGTGCTGCTCGCGGTGGTCGATGCGCAACGCAGATTTGCCATTCCCGTTGGGTTGCTTGATCAGCTTGCCTTTGGCACGGCGATGGATGTTGAAGAAGAAAGTCCGGACCAGAATTATCCGCGACATCCCATTCAATACAGGAATTTTCAGGAACTGGAGCGCTACTGCTACAACGTAGCGTCGGTTGTAGGACTGGTTTGCATTCACATTTTCGGTTACCGCGATCCGTCTGCCGAGCCGCTGGCCGAGCGCCTGGGCCTGGCATTTCAGCTCACCAACATAATTCGTGACGTGAAGGAAGACGCGGTCTTGGGGCGAGTCTATCTGCCGCTGGATGACTTGGCGCATTTTGGAATTCCGCCTGCTGACCTTGCTACCATCAATGATCCGAGCCGCCTGCGCCCATTACTGCACTTTGAAGCCCAGCGCGCATTTGAGAATTACCGCGCCGGAGACGACCTTCTTCATCTCATTTCTGAAGACAGCCAGCCTGCGTTGTGGGTGCTGATCAACATTTATCGCGGTCTGCTGCAGAAAATCGTCCGCCTCAATTACGACGTGTTCACCCGCAAAGTGAGCCTCACGCTTCCGGAGAAGCTCAGCATTTTTGCGAAGGGTTTCTTGAAGCGACTTCTCTGATGCCCTCCGAACAATCCATAAGATCTGGACCTGCAAAAGCTGCAGGAAGCGGCCCCTCAGTGGCGATCGTCGGCGGTGGCCTGGCTGGATTGGCTGCCGCATGCGCTCTATCCGAGAGCGGCTTTCAAGTGACGTTATTCGAGCGGCGTCCTTATCTTGGCGGGCGCGCGTCATCGTATGAGCATCCTGGCACCGGCGAGGTGGTAGACAACTGCCAGCATGTGCTCTTTAAGCTTTGCACCAACCTGATCGCTTTCTACAAGCAGATCGGCGTCGACGACAAAATCCGATGGTTCGACAGCATGACCTTTATTGAACCGGGCGGCAGGCAGTCAGTGTTGAAGCCAAATTTTCTGCCGGCGCCGTTTCAGGTCGCCCCATCTTTTTTCGGTTTTAAATTTCTGAACGCGTGGGACAAGGTGATGCTTTCACACGGTCTGGCTGTGCTGATCGCGGGCCAGCCGAAAGATGATGGAACTTCGTTCCAGGATTGGCTGCACCGGCATCACCAAACTCGCAATGCCATCGAGTTCTTCTGGAAACCAATACTGGTCAGCGCGCTCAGCGAGGATATGGACCGGATCGCCGTGCCCTATGCAGCGCAGGTAGTTCATGAATCCATGAAGTCCAGAGAAGCTCGAGTAATGGGAGTTCCTAGAGTGCCGCTAACGGAACTTTACAACGCGGCCAGAGATTACATCACGAGCCATGGCGGTGCAGTCCGGCTGCGCAACAGCGTGCAGTCAGTTCATTCCCGCGGAAACAGGAGTCGCGGCTTCGAGTTCAGGATTCAGAGGAAGAATTCGATTATGCAATCCTCGCCGTTCCTTTCGACTCGCTAGCGAAGCTCTTGCCGGAATTGCCCGGGTCAAATGATCTGAGAGAAAAACTTTCGCATTTCGAGACTGCACCGATCACGGGCGTTCACCTCTGGTTCGATCGCCAGATCACCGACCTGCCGCATGCCGTGCTTCTTGACCGGACCATTCAATGGATGTTCCACAAATCGATGCTGCTGGAAAAAACTTCGGCTTCAAATCGCGACAATGGCGCTAAGGGAGGCCAGGATCGTGCTGGCGAAGAACTTCCGAGTTATGTCGAGCTGGTTATCAGCGCCTCGAAATCTCTGATCGAGAAATCGCGACAGGAAATTATCGATCTGGCATTGAGCGAGTTCCGCGAATTCTTTCCCGTCGCACGCGATGCCAAGCTGGTGAAGGCGACGGTCATCAAGGAAGTGAATGCCACATTTTCGCCGAAGCCGGGAATCGATCGTTATCGTCCGAAATCGCAAAGCCCGTGGCCGCATATCTTTCTCGCGGGAGATTGGATCGCCACGGGATGGCCGGCCACGATGGAAGGCGCGGTGAGAAGTGGCTATATCGCGGCTGCAGAAATTTCGAAGAAAAGTGGCTTGGCCCGAAATTTTATGACGCCTGATCTGCCGAGTTCGGGATTCATGCGTTTACTTCGCTGAAGCTGTCAGCTTTCGCCCAAAGCCTTGTACTGCGCTTCAGTCAGCGGCACAACGCTCAACCTGCCTTGCCTCACCAGCGGCGAGTCTGCGAACAACTTATTGGATTTGATAGCAGCGAGAGTCACCGACTTCGGTAATGGCTTGCCTGCCTTAATCTTTATTCGCGGATTCTTAGGATCCGAAACATCGACGGAGACCACAGTTGCCGTTCCTACCGCACTTTTGACGTCCGCTGTCTCATAGATGACCAACTGGTCGCCGGTCTTCATCGCCCGCATATTTTTCAGCGCCACTGGATTCGAGACCCCGTCCCAGATAGTGGTATCTTCGCGCTGGAGATCGGCAAAGGAATATGCCGACGGTTCGGTCTTGAGGAGATAGGGCATGATGAATCGACCTTGTGCTACTGCGGCTTCTGATCTTTCTGTTGCTTGTCGCCGGAGTGGTCTTCGTAGATCGAATATTGTCTATCAGGACGCTTCAACTTAATGGTGATTTCCATGGTGGGCTGGCCGATGTCGTAATCGTTGCCGGCAGTCTGAAAGCCGGGGGCCAGCACCTGGATGCGCATCTTGCCGTAAGGCACGCCATCATAGTTGGCTTTGCCGTCAGGGTCAGTTTTTAGCTCGATTCCACCGCGCGATTGTTTGCCGTTGTCTTCCACTGGATGCAGTACTACCGCAGCATTGCGCACCGGCTTGCCGTTTTCATCGCGCACCACGACAAAATTGACGGTGGCCAGCGGAATCGGCGGCTTCTTCTCCGCCAGTGCCGGCGCCAGTATCGCGATCGCCAGCAAGAAACTTGTCGCCACCCATGACGTGTTCATCGCCCCACCTCGCATGCGCAGCCTATTTTAATTAGTTGGTCGGCGACTGTCATCCGCGATTTCCGCTACCAGGTCTGGCAAATCAGTGAATAGGAATATTTCTGCGATTTCCCGCAAAACATTCGTGGATAAATGGCTTGGTGAAACGCTGGACCACATCCTGTGGAATACTGTCTTCCTTGAGTTCTTCAAACTTAAATTCCATTGTCCCCGCCGGTTTCCCCTCAGGGTTTACTGTCGCTACCAGATATCCATAAATGTTCGTCTTCGCGGCCTTTGCGTTATGGGCATCTGGCGGCAATGGATAGCGCTCCGCACCTGCCGTACCTACGATCCACCCCGGCAGCACGCCGCCGTTCTGCTTCCAGTATTCGGTGTTGTAGATCCCCTCCATAAAATAATGCGAGTGGCTGGCCAGCACATAGACGAGTCTTGTGCGCGTCATTCTGCATGCTGAGCAGCATGCGGTAAACCCGGGTACCGGTCTCGACTCCTGCGGGTGATTCATTCATGCTGTGGTTTGCCGAAATGCTTTGGGGAAGCGCTTCGTGCATACCGACGACAATTGTGTGGATGGCATCGTCTTTGCGATCGCGGTCGAGGACGCCTTTGATCCACTGCATCTGTGCCGTCTCAAAGTCGCTGCCGGTGGCGTTATCGAGATAAATGAAATCGATGCCGTCGCGCATCCAGTGAAAGTAGGTCCTGGGCTGTGCGGCCTTGGGGTCATCTTTCAGCCGCTGCTCTCGAAGCTCTGGCCGGTCGAGATATTCGTGAAACTGCTCCACGAAATGCCGCACGGTTTTTCGGCGGCGTAGTCTCATGATTTCCGATGCCGAGAAAAACTGGAGTCTCGCCCCAGGGCTTGATCTGGTTGGCGATGAAATCATCCCAGGCGTCTTTTTCGTATTCGGCAAGATCAGTTGGCTTCCCCTCGCGGCTTCGCTCCTGAATGAAATCCTGGTCGGGGCCATAGATGGCGCGCAAATCGCCGAGATGCCAGTAAAAAGCGACGTTGTGCTTTAAAGCGTCGGCGGCAATTGCCGGCATGACAATATCACCGCAGTTCCGCGAGTCACCGGAGACGGCAAAAGACCAGGTTTGGGAAGAATCGGCGCCGTATGCGGGCAGCCTGATGACAGCGAGCAAAGCAAACGAAAAAATCCAACGTCTATGCATATTTTCTCCAGATACTGACCGGAACTACAATAACCGAGGTCCGGCCATTGCTAGTGCACGAGCGGTAGGGAGCTTGGAGCCGTGCCGAGT
Source organism: uncultured Acidobacteriota bacterium (assembly GCA_963703465.1). Lineage (GTDB taxonomy): Bacteria > Acidobacteriota > Terriglobia > Terriglobales > Acidobacteriaceae > Gp1-AA145. Next base: position 718,855 of record CAVPEQ010000007.1, read on the forward strand.
TCGCTTCGCGCCGCGTCATCGGCAGGAGTGAAGTGCGCTTCCCACGGCTCATGTAACTCTGTTATTTTCGAGGAATCTCCTGAACCATGTCCAATCTGGATAGATGCGGCTTTCGGGCTTCGGCGGCGCTTTCGCTGGCGGCGATGTGGATTTTATTCGCGGTGCCTGTGCAGGCTGCGCCGGCGAACCCGATTCTGGTGGAGCTTTTCACCTCCGAAGGTTGTTCCGACTGCCCTCCGGCAGACGCATTCCTGAGAGCTCTGGACTCTGCGCAGCCCATCCCCGGAGCACAGTTGATCGTGCTCGAGGAGCACGTTGATTACTGGGATGATCAAGGGTGGCGAGATCCATTTTCATCTCACGCGCTGACTCTGCGGCAAAGTGAATACGTGGATCGCTTGCACGTACAGAACGGTCCTTATACGCCGCAGATGGTTGTGGATGGAGGCGAGGCTTTTGTGGGAAGCGATCGCGCACAAGCTGGGCGGGCTTTTGCGAAGGAGGTTTCAGTCCCCAAAATCAGTGTGCAGATTTCGTCTCTGCATGTCGAGGGAGGAAAGGTGCTAGCGCACATTGACGTCGGCGCCCTTCCGTCGAAAGGCGAGGTTTTCGTAGCAGTTGCCTTAGACCACGCAGCAGTCGCAAGTCTCGAGAGGGGAGAATGGCGGCCGCCGATTGGACCACGTGGCGGTAGTCGAGCGCCTCACCAGTGTAGGCAAGGCGAAAAAAGGCGCGCCATTTTCGAAAGACGTGGCAATCAAAATGGACCACCCCGAAAAGGATTATCGGGTGATTGGGTTTGTACAGCAAGCCGATACTGGTAAAGTCCTGGGCGCAGCGGCAGCTCACGTGAAGTAGCAAATTCGCCGCCCGCTACGCCGTTTTTTTAGACCGCCATCCCCGCGGGTTCTGGCAGCACGTCAGGCTCCCGTAACTCTTCCAGCGCCACATGCCGTTTCGCCACCAGCATGTAAATCGACGGAACAACGAACAGCGTGAACGCAGTTCCAATGATCATGCCGCTGACCAGCATGATGCCGATGCTGTTTCGCGCTCCGGCTCCTGGTCCACTCGCAAAGACCAGCGGTAAGTGGCCGAATACCGTGGCCGCCGTGGTCATCAGAATTGGACGCAGACGGGTGGCCGCGGCTTCGATCACCGCTTCCATTTTGTCGTGCCCGCGTTCCTGCAAATGGTTGGCGAATTCAACGATTAGAATTCCATTCTTCGACACCAATCCCACAAGTGTGATTAGTCCGACCTGGCTGTAGATGTTGAGAGTTGTGAATCCCAGGAACGAGAACGCTAACGCGCCGGAAATGGCCAGCGGCACGGATCCCGCAAGAATGATGAACGGATCCCGGAAGCTTTCAAACTGCGCGGCCAGCACCAGGTAAATCAAAATTCCCGACAAGAGGAAGGTGCCGAGAAACTTGCTGCCTTCGACCCGCAGCTGTCGTGACTCGCCGGCGTAGTCGAAGGTGTAGCCCTGGGGCAACGTTTGTTTCGCTTGATCTTCGAGGAACGTCAGCGCCTTATCTAGCGGCACCGGAGGCGGTATCACGCCCTGAATGCGCACCGCGTTCAGCTGCTGGAATTTATTCAGCGAACGCGGCTGGGTCGTGGTCTTCAAAGTCGCGAACGTTGAAAGCGGAACCAATTGATTGTTCGATCCTTTTACGTACACGTGCTCGAGCTGATCCGGACTCAGGCGCTCAGAGCGCTTGACCTGCGGGATGACTTTGTAGCTCTGGCCCTGAATGCTGAAGCGGTTCACGTAGTTTCCGCCGAGCATAGTGGAAAGGTCCGCGCCCACCTCGCTCATGTCCACTCCCTGCGAGCGGAGCTTGTCGCGATCGAAAACTACTTCGGTTTGCGGCTGGTCAAATTTCACATCGGTATCGGCGAAAATGAACATGCCGCTGGCCATCGCCTTCTGCACGATTTGTCCAGCAAGTTCGCTCATCTGTTGCGGTTCAGCCGAGGCCTGAATTACGAAGTCAACCGGGAACGAGCCGCCGCCCGGTAATGGGGGCGGGGTCAAGGGAATAACTCGAATGCCGGGGATTTTCGATAGCCGTCCGCTTGCCTCGACTAGGAGCTGCTGTGCGGTCTTCTTGCGTTCGCTCCACGGCTTAGTGACCATGCCGCCGAAACCTCCCGTCGGCTGCGTAATCTGGAAGATGCTTTCGCTTTCGGGAATCGAATGGAAAACGTTGTAAACCTCTTGGGTAAACAGATTCGTCTGGTCGAGGGTCGAGTTCGCCGAACTCTGGATGATCGAGAAAACAATGCCTTGATCTTCCGCTGGAGCCAATTCGTGCTGGGAGAACATGTAGAAGGGAACCATCAACAGCGCCACGATAATCCATAGCGTCAGCACGACTGGCCGAAAACGCAGGGTACCCGCAAGGAGGCGGGTGTACAGGCTGCGAACATGTTCGAACTGCCGATTCACGATTCCGGCAAAGCCTTTTTCGGTATCGCCCTGGCGCAGCAGTTTCGAACCCATCATTGGTGACAGGGTCAACGCGACGAAGCCAGAAACGATGACCGCGCCGGCCAGAGTAAATGCAAATTCACGGAAGAGCGCGCCCGTCAGGCCGCCTTGAATTGCAACTGGCGTGTATACCGCAGCCAGGGTAATCGTCATGGCGATGATCGGACCAACCAGCTCGCGGGCCGCATCAATAGCAGCCCGGAATGGGTCTTTGCCCATGTGGAGATGACGTTCGACGTTCTCCACCATCACGATTGCGTCATCCACCACCAAGCCGACCGAGAGCACGATGGCGAGCAAGGTCAGCAGGTTGATGGTGAATCCAGCTACCAGCATGATGAAGACCGCACCAATCAGCGAGATTGGAATGGCGATGACCGGAATGAGTACCGACCGGAACGATCCCAGGAACAAAAAGATGACCACTACGACGATCAACAGTGTCTCGGTCAAAGTGTGCAGCACTTCGTTGATTGCGTCCTGAATGTACTCAGTGGAATCGTAAGGGATTCCGACATTCATTCCTTGCGGCAGTTCTGCCCGGATTCCAGGAATGGTTTGGCGCACCTGCTTAATCACGTCCAGCGAGTTGGACGTGGGAAGCACCCAGATTCCCATGAAGGTCGCGCTCTCGCCATTGAAGCGAACATCAGAGTCGTAGTTTTCGGCGCCTAAGCACGACATCAGCAATCTCGCCGAGCCTCACCACAACCCCGTTTTGTTGCTTGATCACCATCTGGCGGAAATCATCGGCAGTCCGCAGATCGGTATTGGCCACCAGGTTCACGGAAACCGCGTCGCCCTTGGTGCTGCCTAGAGCTGAAAGATAATTATTCTTGGAAAGTGCGTCGTGGACGTCAGAAGGCGAAACCCCGCGCGCGGCCATCTGGTCGGGCTTCAGCCAGATGCGCATGGCAAACGTTCGTCCGCCGAGAATGTCCGCCCGCTGCACGCCGTTGATGGCAGTGAGCTTCGGCTGCACCACGCGGGTAAGGTAGTCGGTGATCTGATTCTGATCGAGATCCTTTGACGAAAAACCTAGGTACATCGCCGCAAACTGATTGTCTGAAGTTTGCAGATCGATAATCGGGGCTTCCGCCTCTGGCGGCAGGTCGTTACGCACCTGGGCGACTTTGGCCTGAATCTGAGTAAGCGCCGCGTTGGTGTCGTAATTGAGCTTTAGATGGACATCGATCGTGCTGATGCCCTGAGAGCTGGAGGACTCCATGTAGTCGATGCCATCGGCGCTGGCGATCACGCGCTCCAGCGGCGTGGTGATGAAGCCGCGAACAAGGTCAGCGTTCGCTCCCACGTAGACGGTCGAAACCTGAACCTCTGCGATGTCACTTCGCGGATACTGGCGCACGCTCAAGGAGCGAATGGCCTGTAGTCCTGCGATCAGGATCACCAGGTTGACGCAGATCGCAAGAACCGGCCGACGGATGAATAGGTCGGTGAACTTCATGGCTAGCTGTCCTCTGGGTTAGGCTTCGGGTTATTGGGCGGTTGGACTTTGTTATTCACCTGAACAGCAGCGCCATTTCGCAGCTTGAAAACGCCCGAGCTGACGATTTCCTCGCCCGGATTGACCCCGGATATCACGCCAACCTGGTCGCCCCGCGAGCCCTGGACTTTGACGAACTGCTGGCGCACTCCGCGATAAGACTTGCCCTTCGGATCCTTCAGGTCAGCGACGACAAAAACCGAATCTCCGTAAGGAGCGTAGTTAATGGCGGATGCAGGCAGGGGGATTACCTTCTGACTGGCTCCCAATCCCAGCTGTACCTGCACAAACATGCCCGGCCGCAATTTTCCGCCAGGGTTAGGAAGCGTCGCCTGCACCTGCAGATTGCGAGTGGCTTCGTTGACAACTGAATCGATCGCGGTTACGCGACCTTTAAACTCGACCCCGGGCACGTCGTCACTGGTCAGTTCCAGAATTCGGCCAGTTTTTACCAAAGGCGACTGCTGCTGCGGAACCCCGAAATTCACGTAAATAGGGTTAAGCGCCTGCAGGGAGACGATGGCGGCGCCTGCGGCCAGATACTGTCCGAGATTGATCTGGCGAATGCCCAGCACCCCGGAGAATGGGGCGCGAATTGTCTTCCGCTGGATTGTGGCTTTGATCTCTCCGACTTTCGCGTCGGTAGATTTTTGTTGGGCAGCTGAATTGTCAGACTGCATCCGGGCAACTACGCCCTCTTTAACGAGCTGTTGGTCGCGGTCGGAATTGATCTTGGCCAAATCGCGATCCGACTCGGCGGCGGCCAATTGCGCCCGCTCCTCCCGAGTGTCCAGCTCAACCAGCACATCGCCTGCGTGGACTGATTGCCCAGACTCAAAATTGATCTTGGCCACGGCGCCCGGCAAATCCGCGCTTACGGTCACACCCTGAATGGCAGCCGTGGTGCCGATTACATCAAGGGTTGATGGCCAAGTCTCACTTTTAGCCACGACCGTCGTTACCGCACTCGGTGGCGGCGCGAAACTCGAGCCCATAGCGATTGCGGTTTGAATCTGGCGATACTTGAAGAAACCGAGGCCGGCGACGACCAGGATCACCACCGCCAGCATGAAGAACATCCGTTTAGCCATTGCTTTCCCTTTAATATCCTTACGCGCAGTAAAAAGTTAAAGTTCCCGTGTCTTTGTACGGGTCAACCCGTAGGAGTTTATGTACCACTCAGGTTAGAGATTGGATGTAACGTAAGTAGCAGAGATTCCAAAAATTGAATGTCCAGGAAACCGAGTATTCCAACATTCGCCTATCGGCCAAACCGATATCCCGGGTACTCACACTGCTTACTCCTAGATTAACGGCGAATTGCTCAGGTTTCAAATCAACGAACCCCTCACCCCGCTATTGGACGTTTGAGCTTGAAAAAAGAGAGTGGCTCCGCCAACTGTTTATCGATCTGCTAAATTGTTGAATTCATGAAAGCCACCCGCAGCTTTGCCAGTGACAATAACGCCGGAGTGCATCCGGAGATCCTTAAGGCCATAGCCCAGGCCAATCAGGGTCATGTAGTCGGATACGGAGATGACGCCTACACGCGTTCGGCTGAGACGCTATTTAAGAAGCAGCTGGGCGAAGATATTCTTGTCTTTTTCGTATTCAATGGCACTGCAGCTAATTGCCTGAGCCTTAAGGCTCTCACTAATTCCTATCATGCTGTAATTTGTGCCGAAGCCGCGCATATATATGTCGACGAATGCGGCGCTCCCGAAAAATTCACCGGTTGCAAACTGGTCCCAGTTGCCGCAAAAAACGGCAAGTTGACGCTGGATTCAGTGCAATCGGCCTACCATGGCGTCGGCGACGAACACCACGTTCAGCCCAAAGTGATCTCCATAACTCAAGCTACAGAGGTGGGGACGGTGTACAAGCCGAACGAAATTCGGGACCTGGCGAACTTTGCTCATGGTCACGGTATGTTTCTGCACGTCGACGGCGCGAGAATTGCCAATGCGGTTGCCGCACTCGGCTTGAATTTGAGACAAGCCACGCGCGATCTCGGAATCGATGTGCTCTCATTCGGAGCCACCAAGAACGGCGCACTCGGGGCAGAGGCGGTTGTGTTCTTCAATCCTGAGCTGGCCTCGAACTTCAAGTTTTATCGTAAGCAGGGAATGCAACTGGCTTCAAAGATGAGGTTTATCTCCGCGCAGTTCGAAGCCTTGTTTACCGGTGATTTATGGCTGCAAAACGCCCGTCACGCCAATCGCATGGCGCAGTTGCTCAAGCGCGAGATCAGCAAAATTCCGCAAGTGAAGATCATTTACAACGTGGAAGCAAACGGGGTCTTTGCACAGATTCCACGAAAATCCATTGCGAAACTTCAGAAGCGTTACTTCTTTTACGTCTGGAATGAGGCCCAGTCAGTGGTGCGCTGGATGTGCTCATGGGACACTACCGCGGACGACGTTAAGCAATTCGCGGAGTTCGTTAAGCGGAGCGTGTAGCTGCAAGGCCGTCGGGCTAAACGTCAAAAACCCGGTAAACCGCAGACGGATTTTGTGCCTGTAGCAGGGTAATAGCCACGTTGTGGACCGGAACTCCTCCCGGGGTTTTGCCGTCGCATCGACCATTGTGAGCATGACCGTGGACGACCAGATCTGCGCCGTGGCGATCGATTACTTCCGCAAGCCGCGATGTTCCAAGGAAGGGATAAATTTCAGGGGCTTCACCTTCCACCGTGGTTACAACCGGAGCGTAGTGAAGCACGACCACACGCTTTTTAGTCCTTAGCTGCGACATGGCCCGCTCGAGCCGCAGGGCCTCGTCAATGCCCGCCCGGACGAATGTCTTTATCTCGGGCTCACCAAAGGCGGTCAACACGCCGCGGCCAAATCCACCTACAAAGCCCTTAGTTCCCGCAAAGCCGACCCCGTCCCGCTCGTAGGCGCTTCCATCCAGCACCTTGATTCCTTCTTGAGTCATCATGCGCATCAGTTCGACTTGACGGTCGCTCTCATAGTCGTGGTTGCCAAGCACAGCAATCACCGGCAGGCGCAGCCGCACCAGTACGTTCAATAACGGCTCCATTTCGTCAGGACGCCCGAAATTTGTAAGATCTCCAGCTACTACAAAGACGTCGGCCTCGTCGCGAACGCGGTTAAGTTGGTCATGCAAGGCGGTGAACCGAGCAGGTGTGAAGTGCAGGTCGGCAGTGGCTGCGACTCTCATTTTTTCCCTTGGCCGGATTTGCGGAGAACTCCGAGTTTTGGCGCCTGCTTCATTGACGGCTTCCTTAAATGCCGGGTCCGATATTCGCTCTGCAGATTTTCCAGCCCCCACTCTTTCATGTCGATGGCAAAAATATTTTCATCAACCAGGCTGCCGCGAAACGGCGCTTCCGGATTGGGATGCTGGACGAGATGCATATAGCGGGACAACAAGTCTTGCCATAGCGGCGCGGGAACATAATCAGTATGTGCGGGGTAAACGTAGCGAAACAACATCAACGACCAGAGCAGGATCTCCCAATTCTCGCAGGCAATCTCGAGAATCCGCTCCCATTCAAGTTGCCCTTTGGTGCGGTAAACAATGTGGGCGATGTCGGCGCCGTCGAATCTTTCCCGGCGGGTGACGAAAAGCTTTGACGCCAGTAAATCCTCAGCGGAAAGGACTTGCGATTGCACCCCCGCAATCACAGTAGGCTGTGCTCGCTGCATCCAGGTATCGTCCACCATGATCACGGCGTTGCTCATGCCGGAGATCAGGTCGACAAAGTATTCCCCACGATGGGCTTTCGAAAGCCAGACCGGATCGAGGGTCTCACAACGAAAACCTTCCTTACAAAGGTGGTCGAGCGCAGCGGAAACGTCCTCGGGCTTCAGAAAAAGATCCAGATCCTTAGTGCGGCGACGGATGCCGGTGTATTTCTGCAGCGCGAACGCGCCGGCAACGGCATAGGGAATCCCGCGCTCATTCATCGCTTTCAATACATCGCGATAAAGAGTGAGGGCTTTGCGCGGCAGCGGCGCAATGCTCGCTGTGACCAGCGAGGCCGCATCCGATTTTGGCGGGTGTTTCGCCATGAGCCGCTTTGATGGGCTGGTGCAACTTTCGGTTGTAGAGGCACTTCCGGAGAATCAAATTCAGCTGTGCTTTGCTGGAAAAACGTTAGCCTGATTGAGTAATTTGCAGCCGACTTCAATAAGCTCCATGTCGGCTAAACACAACGCTCCTGTATAAAGTCGCATCTTTGAATGCGCCCCCTTTGAATCTCATGTCCTCTGCAACCGACGCAGTCCAGCAGCAAACATCATCCACCGGCGGCGCCGAGCCAGGGCAGCTGGCTCAGCGAATCTCCGAGCTGGGCGATTGGTTCCACAATCTCGACCTGCATGGTATTCCCACAGCTCCTCACCACTTTCTCGGTGACTTCCCTAGTATCAAGTGGCGGCAGATTGCGAGCGCGATCCCGCAGGATTTGACTGGTGCCAGCGTTCTCGATGTGGGCTGCAATGCCGGCTTCTACTCGATTGAAATGAAGAAGCGTGGCGCCAAGCGGGTCGTCGGAATTGACGTTGACGACCGCTATCTGAGCCAGGCCCGATTTGCGGCTCAGACTCTGGGACTGGAAATTGAGATCGAGAAGTGCTCAGTGTATGCCACCGAGAAACTCGCAGGCCAGTTTGATTACGTTTTATTTATGGGCTTGTTTTATCACCTTCGGTATCCTCTGTTAGCGCTGGATAATCTGATCAAGAAGGTCGGGGGGAAGTTGGTTTTTCAGACCATGGTTCGCGGCTCGGAACAGGTTGGCGAGTGGGCCGAGGATTATCCCTTCTGGGAGACGGAGATTTTCGAAAAACGTAATTTCCCGGCAATGTATTTTGTCGAAAAAAGCTATTCGAACGATCCCACGAATTGGTGGATTCCCAACCGGGCCGCTGTCGAAGCGATGTTGCGCAGCTCGGGCCTGAAGATCGAATCCCATCCTGAGGAAGAGACTTGGATATGCCGCCCGGCGGCGGTTTTGCGCGGCGGACGCTATATTGTGGACCACGAGCTGGATGGAACGCTGTAAAACTGTGCACCATAGGGAAGGCCAACTAAGAATTCTATGATCGAAGCGGTAATGCTATGGAACGAGCCCAATAATCTTTCACATTGGGATTTCAAAGTCGATCCCGACTGGAAGATGTTTGCCCGCATGATCATCGCAGCGGCAAAGGAAATTCGCCTAGTCAATCCCGACCTGACCATTGCACTTGGCGGTATGTCCCCCGTGGACCCGAATTTCGTGAAACTGCTAGGCAGTTATGGGGTGCTCGACCATGTCGACGTGGTCGCAATTCACGGCTTTCCCTTGGATTGGAATCATTGGAGCATCCACGAATGGCCGCGAAAAGTAGAAGAGATACGATCGGTGACAAACAAGCCGGTTTGGGTTTCAGAAGTGGGAGTTTCGTCGTTCGGGGCGGAAGAGGTACAGCTATTCGGCATCCAGCGGACGGCAGAGCTGCTGCGACCAATCGTCGACCGAATTCACTGGTACAGCCTTTACGATTTGCCGGCGACATGGACGGCCACTACCCGGCATAAAGAAGCCGAGGGTAGCTCCTACTACCGCCACTATTACATGGGGCTGCTCAAAGAAGACGGCTCACCCAAACTGGCGCTCTCGCAATTTCCTGCCGGTCTGGGAATCTGCCAGTGGTTCCATTATGAAGACCATCGCCTTGATGATGCTGTCGAATGGCTTCGTCGCCTGCGCGTGACCCACTTGCGTACCGGGCTGAGCTGGGCTGACTCATTTCGTCCCAATGCCGAAGTCTGGTTTGACCGGCAAATGCACGCCATCGACGAATTCTCCACCACGCTCACGTTATGTTTCACCCCTGAGCATCTCGGCATGGTCCCGCACTATACCAGCCCGCCCAAAGACTGCGAAGACTTCGCGGAGTTCACCAGGCGAATGGTGAGCCGGTACGCCTCACGGGCTGGGGCAGCTTCCGCGTCAACACTCCAGAGCGAAGCCGAAAGTTATGCTCAACTGGGCTGACACCGCTCGGATCTCGTCCCCTCCAGCCCCAGCTCTTTTGGCAAGCACATCCGGGCATAATTCCAGCCAAGACATCTCACGTTGAATGAGATACATCCAAAGTTGGCTAGGTATGTACCTTGTTCCAGTAAATATTTTATAAACTGTTGAATCGACCGTAGTTGCGCTGTCGAACACGGTTGCACTCGAGAAAGGGTGTTGAATTGACGGGGAAGCGAGTTCTGATTACGGGCGGGGCCGGCTTTGTCGGATCGCATACCGCTGACGCTCTGCTCGGGGCAGGGAACGAGGTGCGGATATTTGACAATCTGACCGCCCAGGTTCACCAAGCCGCGAAATCCACATACATACCCGACGGCGCGGAGTTCATTCTTGGTGATATGCGCGACCAAGGCCACGTCAACGCCGTCGTGAAGGGAATGGATGTCATCTTTCATCTGGCAGCTGCCGTAGGCGTTGGCCAGTCGATGTATCAGATTTCCGAGTACACAGCCATCAATAACCTGGGGACCGCGAATCTGTTCCAGGCAATTCTCGATACGCGCTCCGAACCTGAAAAAATCGTGGTGGCTTCTTCCATGTCGATTTATGGCGAAGGGAATTACCTGTGCTCGGAATGTGGCGAGGTGTCGCCCTCAGCCCGGCCACTCAGCCAGATGAAAGACAAACAGTGGGAGACGATCTGTCCGCACTGTAGAGGAATTCTGGTTCCAGCACCAACACGAGAAGACAAACCGTTGCAATGTACTTCGATTTACGCCCTCTCAAAAAAAGACCAGGAGGAGATGGCTCTTTTGTTTGGGGCCGCGTATCAGTTTCCGGTGGTCGCGCTGCGCTACTTCAATATTTACGGGACGCGGCAGTCGCTCTCAAATCCCTACACGGGAGTCGCAGCGATCTTTGCCTCCCGACTGATCAATCGTAAGTCTCCGATTATTTTCGAGGACGGCCTCCAGATGCGTGATTTTGTGAGCGTTCACGATGTTGTGCAGGCAAACTTGCTGGCCATGGAGAACTCCGGCGCAGATGGAAGAGGCGTGAATATCGGATCCGGACAGCCTGTCTCCATAAGCGAAGTTGCCGAGGAACTTGAGCGAGCGCTGGAAGTGAACGTGCCCCTGGAGATAACGGGAAAATACCGGGCCGGGGACATTCGGCATTGTTTCTCGGACATTACCAGGGCTAAGGAACTACTCGGGTTTAGGCCGAAGACCCGCTTGAGGGAAGGGATCGATGAACTGGTCGCGTCGTTGAAGTCACAACAGGCCAACGACAAGGTGGATGAAGCCATGGAGCGGTTGAGCGCCCACGGTTTAGTCGCCTGAAGATTCCGCTTGCCTGAACGGCGTGCGTCTTCGAGCACGCATAGCAATGAGGGAACGATGAAAAAGCCACTATCGCTTCGCTCTGCTCTGATATTTGGGGGGGCGGGATTTGTCGGTTCGAACTGGGCCCATTATCTGTTAAAGGCAACAGATGCCCGTGTGCATATATTCGACAATCTCTCGCGCCGCGGGGTCCATCAGAATTTGGAGTGGCTCCGACGTGAGTGCCCGGATCCAGACCGCCTGAAAGTGACCATTGGGGATATCCGTGATGCCGCGCTAGTGCAACGTGCGGTCCAGATGGCCAGCGAGATTTATCACTTTGCCGCCCAGGTTGCGGTAACCAGCTCGGTAGCAGATCCGCGAGCGGATTTTGAAGTCAATGCTGTGGGTACGCTGAATATTCTGGAAGCCGCCCGAAAGAGCGGACGCCAGCCATTTCTGCTTTTCACTTCCACCAACAAGGTCTACGGAAACCTATCAGCCACGCCGCTCATCCTGACCGGCAAACGCTATTGCGGTATCGATGAAAAAGGCGTCAACGAATCGCAACCGTTGGATCTTTATTCTCCCTACGGTTGTTCGAAGGGAACTGCGGACCAGTACGTGCATGACTACAGCCGCATGTTTGCCTTGCCCACGGTTGTGTTTCGGATGTCTTGCGTTGCCGGGCCCCAGCAGTTCGGGACTGAAGACCAGGGCTGGGTGGCGCACTTCCTTTATTCCGCGCTCCAGAATAAGCCAGTGACGATTTACGGCGATGGCCGCCAGGTCCGCGACGTGCTCTCTGTGAAAGATCTGGTGCTGGCCATTGAAAAAGCGCGCTCCCAGGTCGAGAACACCGCGGGGCAGATTTACAACGTCGGCGGCGGCATCAAGAATTCGGTCTCCCTGCTGGAAGTGATCGAGATCATCGAGGAAATCACTGGTAATCGAGTGTGCTACTCGTTGCACAAATCCCGGCCCGGCGATCAGCCATTCTATGTGACGGATTTTTCGAAGCTGACCAAGCACACCGGATGGAAGCCGAGAATCAGTGTAAGTCAGAACATTGAAATGATCTGGAAGTGGTGGCGAGAAGAACGTGTGGAAAGGGTTGTCGTACCGATCAGCACCCGGCCACAACCCATCCTGGTTCAGGTTCCCGAGGCCGCTTCGTGAAGTTTGCATTGGTTAATCCGGCGTGGAGTTTTGAAGGCTCGACTTACTTCGGTTGCCAGGAGCCGCATTATCCGCTGGAGTTGCTGTTCGCGTTTGATCAGATCAAACAGGCTGGACATCAGCCGTTGCTGATCGACGCGCAGTTGGAAAAACGTAGCACGCGAGAAGTGAGAGCACAGCTTGATGATTTTCTTCCCGATTACCTGGTGATACCGACTGCACCGTCGTATCTGTTCTGGCGATGTCCGCAGCCCGAGCTGCGAATCCCGCGGCAATGGTTTGCGGAACTGGAAACTCGTGCTGTCAAGGTTGCGATCGGACCGCATCCCTCGGCAACGCCAGGCGCCACTTTACGAAAGTTAAATTGCGATGTCGTGATGCGCGGCGAACCGGACCAGACTCTAGCACAACTGCCTACGCGCCCGTGGTCGGAAATCGACGGCTGTTGCTGGCGCGACGGCGCGGGGGTCCACATCAGCCATACGTTTGCCGTGGCGGACATGAAGCAGCTGGGCGCGCTCAGTTTCGAAAATTATCCGGTTGAAAGTCATTCTCACCGGCACCACGTATTTCATGGTTCCGGACGCGGGGCTGAACTGGAATTTGCTCGCGGCTGTCCCTGGGCTTGCAGCTTTCTGCAATAAAACTTTGTTTCGCAACAAATTTCGCGAGCGCGATTTGTCGGCGGTTCTGCAAGAAGTCGATACCTTGATCGCGCGAGGCGTTGATTACATTTATTGGATCGACGAAATCTTCGGCGTTGGCAAAACCGTGCGCGAGCTCCTGCAGGAACTGGCGAAGCGCCCAATCACGATTGGTTTGCAGACACGAATCGATTTGTGGGACGAGCAATCGCTTGATCTTCTTGGCGCGGCGCACTGCATTTCGATGGAATGCGGCATCGAGTCCATTACCGATGCCGGACGCGACGAGCTCAATAAGAATTGCCGCATCTCGACCGAACGAATCGCCGAGCTTCTCATTTATGCGCGGCAACGCATTCCGTGGGTGCAGGCGAATCTGATCCTCACCGAACACGACGAGCGCGGCCAGGTGCGCGCCTTTCAGGAGAACCTGAAAAAGCATGGCGTGTGGGTGAGCGAGCCGGTTCCGATGTTCGCCTTTCCCGGCACACCGGATTATCTGCAACGATTTGGTCCGCCGGACGATTACGCATGGGAGCGGGCCCACGAGCATTACCTGGCGTCGTTCCGGGACAAAGGTTTCAGCGACATTCAAGCCCAGGAACCAATTGCAATCGAGGAGCTGGAATGTACGTACTGATCACCTCCGACACCGTCGGTGGGGTCTGGACTTACACTCAGGAGCTGGTGACCGGCCTAATACATGCCGGTCACCGCGTGACCCTGGTCAGCTTTGGAAAGCTACCCCTCCCGCACCAGACCGCATGGATGCAGCACTTTAGCCGGGCTCGATTATCGTCCCACCGAATACCGTCTGGAGTGGATGGAAGTCTCCGAACGCGGACATCGAGGAATCGAAACGCTACCTCGAGTTGCTGATCGGCGAAGTAAAGCCGGATGTACTCCATTTCAGCCAGTACTGCTACGGCGACTTGGCAACCAATATTCCGAAGGTCGTGGTGGCGCACAGTGACATCGTGAGTTGGTGGGCTGCGGTTCACGGTTGCGAGCCGGACGAAACACCCTGGATGCACAACTACCGCGAAACCGTGAGCAGGGGATTGCGCGGGGCAGATCTTGTGGTCGCGCCATCGCGGTGGATGCTCGATCAAATTTCAAAATATTATCTGCACCCCGCGGCTGAACAGGTTATTTACAACGGCAGAACGCCGTCGTTATTCGATCCCGATGCGAAAAAAGACGACTCTGTGCTATCGGTGGGGCGCGTGTGGGATCCTGCTAAAAATGTCGCACTGTTGCTGCAGCGTGAACAGGAATCGCGAATATCGATCGTCGGCTGGGAACGCGAACCGGGCAGGGAGGATCGTCAACGCAGTGTTCAAACTCCCGTAAACATCAGCCTGTTGGGACCAAAGTCACAGTCTGAGTTGCGGGAGACTGTACGCTCGCGCCGGAATATACGCCGCAACTTCGCGATACGAACCTTTCGGATTGGCCCCGCTGGAGGCAGCATTGTCACGCTGCGCGCTGGTGATGAATGACAATCCGGTGTTTCACGAACTTTGGGGTGACGCCGCTGTCTTCTTTAAGAAGAATGATGCCGAAGATTGTCGCGCGCCAGCTTAATCGCCTTCGGCAAGATTCCGAGTTGAGGAAGAGATGTGCAGACCGGGCTGTCCAAACCGCCCACGAAAAGTTCACGGCATCTCAAATGGTGACGCAATACGAGCTCACTTATCAGGAACTTCTATCCAGAGTCAGGGTCGCATGACCGGCAAGCTCAGCTTTCGTTTCTTCGCGCATTCATGGATATCAGACTGGAACCATGGCAACGCACATTTTCTTCGCGGCCTGGCCAGCGAACTGGTGAAGCAGGGACACGACCTGCGCTGCTACGAGGAGCGCGACGGCTGGTCGATGATGAACCTGGCGCAAGAGGGAACTGAAACCGCCGTCACCGCCGTGCTCGACTTCAAGCGCGCATTTCCCAGCCTGGAGGTGCGTCCGTACACCAGCGATTCCGGCCTGCGCGAATTTCTTGTTCGTGAACTAAGCGGCGCGGACATTGTCGTAATCCACGAGTGGAACTCGCCTGAAGTGGTCGCGAACATTCTTTCGCTAAAAGGAAAGTTAGGATTCAAGGCGCTTTTTCACGATACTCATCATCGCGCGTACACCACCCCGCGCGAGGTTATGCGATTTCCGCTGGATCAATTCGACGGCGTACTAGCCTTTGGAGAGGCAATCCGCAAAATCTATGCGGACGTTTTTGGCGTGAAACGAGTCTGGACGTTTCACGAGGCCGCCGACACATCCCATTTTTTCCCGGCACAGCGAGATAAAGACACAGACGTGACTTGGATCGGCAACTGGGGTGATGAGGAACGCACTCGCGAATTGGAAGAATTCCTGATCACTCCCGCTGCAGCCCTGCGCGAGCACAAATTTGTGGTGCATGGGGTCCGATATCCCGATGACGCGCTCGCCAGGCTTTCGGAGTCGGGCATTGAGTTTCGTGGATATCTTCCCAACTTGCGGGCGAGTGAAATGTACGCTTGCAGCCGCATCAGCCTGCATGTTCCGCGGCGCTTCTACGCCAATGGGTTAAGCGGGATACCGACGATTAGGGTTTTCGAAGCTTTGGCCGCGGGTTCGCCGCTGGTTTGTTCACCCTGGAGTGACACTGAAGGTCTTTTCCGTCCCGGTCAGGATTACGTGTGCGTGCCTGATAAGACGGCAATGATCGGCGAACTGAAAAATCTCTTGCGTGATGACGAAGCTCGGGCGCAACTGGCTGCTAGTGGATTAGAAACCGTCCGTGCCCGCCACACCTGCGCTCATCGCGCGCAGCAACTGCAAGAAATCTGTTGCGAACTGGAGAACTGACGGATGAAAATCTACGTCTTCGGATCCAGCCTGACTTCGTGCTACTGGAATGGCGCCGCAACCTACTATCGCGGAATTTACAAAAACCTGCATCGCCTGGGACATCAGATCACCTTCGCCGAGCCGGATATCTATAAGCGCCAGCAGAACCGGGACTGCTCAGAAATCGACTACGCAACCGAGCGCATCTATCAAACCCCGCACGATCTGGAAAGAGTTCTGACCGAGGCCCGCTTCGCCGATCTCATCATCAAACATAGCGGCGTGGGGGCAGATGATGAACGGTTGGAAGCCGAGGTCTTACTTTGCGCTTCGGCATCGACACAAGTGGCATTCTGGGATGTGGATGCTCCGGCTACGCTGGCGCGGGTGCAGCAAAATCCGCGCGATCCATTTCGCGATCTGATCCCGAAATACGATTTTATTTTTACCTACGGCGGTGGCGATCCGGTGGTTGATCAATACCTGAAACTCGGCGCCAAAAATTGCATTCCGGTTTACAACGGGCTTGATCCTGATACGCACCATCCGGTTTCCCCCAACGAGCAGTTCAAATGCGATCTGGCCTTCGTGGGCAATCGGTTGCCGGACAGGGAAGCGCGGGTGGAACAGTTTTTTCTTGCGGCGGCGGAGAAGGCCCCGGAGTTCCAGTTCCTGCTGGGCGGCGAGGGCTGGGGCAGCAAGAGTTTGCCAAAGCAATGTCCGCTGGATCGGCCATGTGCGCACCGAACATCACAACGCGATTAATTGCTCCGCTCGCATGATTTTGAACATAAACCGTGAGTCCATGGCGCAAACCGGCTTTTCGCCACCCACGCGGGTTTTTGAAGCGGCGGGGGCTGCAGCTTGCCTGATCACCGATGCATGGACAGGCGTGGAACAATTCTTCCAGCCTGATCGCGAAATTCTGGTCGCGAATAATGCCGATGAAATTGTCAGCTATATTCGCCAGATTTCTGCCAGCCATGCCCGCAGTATCGGTTCAGCCATGCATGCACGCGCCTTGCGAGATCACCTTTACGAATCGCGCGCCAAACTGGTTGACATGATCTTGCAAAGTTCAGTCCGCTCACGGCAGAATTCGTACGGCCTGGTGAACGCGTAAGGAACAAAACGTGAAGATTGTCATTTGCGGGCTCTCCATCACGTCCTCATGGGGTAACGGTCACGCGACTACTTATCGCGCGCTGACCCGTGCTTTGCGTGCCCGCGGCCACCAAATTATTTTCTTCGAGCGAGACGTGGAATGGTACGGCTCGAATCGTGATATGTGCCCGCCTTTCTGCCGCGTCCACCTGTACGAACAATGGCAGGACGTGATAAATCTGCTGCGCCGCGAATTGGCTGACGCAGACGTCGCCATGGTTGGGTCATTCTGTCCGGATGGCGTGAAGGGCTATCGATGCGGTGCTTGATTCAACCGCAGGCGTCAAAGCCTTCTACGACATCGACACTCCGATTACCGTTTCAAAACTGCGCACCGGCGACGCCGAGTATCTGCGCCGCGATCAGATCCCCGGCTTCGACGTGTATTTCAGCTTTACCGGCGGGCCCATGCTTCACGAATTGCAAACTCGATTTGGCGCCAGGCGAGCGGTCCCGCTCTATTGCTCATTCGATCCCGATCGTTACGGCTGGCGTGAGCCGGATCCGCGCTACAAGTGCGACTTCAGCTACATGGGAACTTACGCGCCCGACCGGCAGGGCGAAGCTCGAAGAACTTTTCTGCAGTCCAGCGCGGCAATTGCCGCAGAAGGATTTTCTGCTCGCCGGCCCGCAATATCCCGTCTGATCTGTCTTGGCCGAAGAATGTCCGGCGCGTCATTCATCTGGAGCCAGTCTTTCACCCCTATTTTTATTCGTCGTCTGCATTTACGCTGAATCTGACGCGAAAAGAGATGGTGACAGCCGGATATTCTCCGTCGGTCAGAATTTTTGAGGCGGCGGGATGCGGAAGTGCAATCATCTCCGACGTTTGGCCGGGATTGGAGACCTTTTTTACTCCGGGTGAAGAAATTCTTCTGGCGCAGTCATCATCCGATGTTACTCGCTACCTGAACCACATTGGCATAGACGAAGCTCGGAAAATTGGACTACGCGCCCAGGAACGCGTACTGGCGGAGCATAGCTCGAAAAGAAGGGCCGTCGAGTTCGAGGAGATGATTGGCGTCAAGCAACCGCTCGGACAGTTTGTCTAGATCCCTGAATCGGTAGGCCAGCAAATAAAAAAGCCAGGCTTGTTAGCCTGGCTTTTAAAACAGAAGGGCGAAAACGCAACTACTCAACGGTGTTGGCGGTAGCGCTCGGAGTTACTAGGCTGCCGGTGTTACCCACAGCACGAGCATACTTACGCACGGCCGCCAGGAATGGTTCGCTTCCATTCGGAGGCGTTACTCTTCCTTCGAGGATAGTCGCAAAAGGAACCATTTTCCCGTATAAGATTCGAGTCTCGTCGCGATCCTGCGCGATTTTGGAACCGTTTATGTCTACGCCCGCAAAGACGCCACGTGCCCGTGAGTAACTAAGTATTTCTGACTTCATTTTCCAGTCAGTACCAGCCGCCGCGTCGCGTCCAACCGGTCCGGCGGCTGCGGAGGCACCCGCGCCCACCTTGAATTTGCTGGATAGTAATGCGTCCATTCCTTTTTGGTTCATAACCAGCATGACCAAATCGACGGCCTGTCCGCCAATTTGCAGACCCCAGCTCCCACCGGTGACGCTAAATGGCGCGGGAGCGCTCCAGCCATGAGCGGTCCTGCATGTGGCTACGCCTTTACCATGACTGCCGCCGAATCCGACGGCGATCTTTACCATGGACGGCACCACTGCAACGCACTTTGCGTCACTCATGATCTTGTCAGGGATGGCGCTGTCTTTCACACCCATGATTTCATCGAGCACGCCGGCTGCAGCCTTAATTCTCTTCTCGATATCAGATTGATCTCTGTTTACCTCGTCAGACGATTGCGCCGCTGCCCAACCCACGCTCACGATGAACATTGCCATCACGCTGAGCGCCACTAGGAAACTTGTTACCGTCCCTCTGCTACGTTTCATTGATTTTTATCCTCTTTTTCGTTTTCCATGCCAATTTGACATTTTTCTCACGTCGATCTTCTACCTAATGGTAGTTGCTGACGCTAACCTCTTACTATCCAGTGAAGTATGTAATTGGTTGTAAAAGGCTACTTAGAGGGACGGTCTCGAAGTTGAAGCAAACCAATAACTTAGGTTGTGCTCAGGATCCCGCCAGTTTGGCCACGATGATGAGTCTTTTGGGTGCGGGACCGATGAAATGCGTGGGATAGCAGGTTATCAGAGTTAATTCGCTTCCCTTGCCGGCTCGCAGAACGGAAATGTCGCTGGCCGGCACCACTTTTTTCTCGAATACGGCATAGTGAAAGCGCTTGCCGCTGCGCAGGACATAGATTGCATCGCCAATTTTCAGACTCTGGAGGTGGCGGAAGAAGGTGTCGCGATGCCCGGCGATCACGGAGTTGCCGTCAGTGCCCGGAATTGACGATCCGGTCATGTGGCCAGGACCTAACAGCAGGGAACGGCTCGACGTTCCTTCGATGACTACTGCGCGCAAACCAATTCGGGGGATAGAGAGTTTGGTAAGGATTTCGCCAGCCGGCTGATGGGTCTTAAATTCGTGCAGTAGCTTTTTTTGCCCGACGTACATCCACACGTAACTGGTCGTAACAGACGTGCACAGCACACCGCCGACCGCTAACAGGACGGTAGAAATAATTCGTCGCGGATTAGATCTGCGGGCCGGGATCTCTGGATTGCTAGACTTTTTCCAGTTTCGCCACCGAGCAGGTTGAAGTACCGGCAGGGTGTCGCGAATCAGACGAGGGCGCTTGCGACGAACGCTGGTCCTGAGGACCCGCATAAAAAATTAGTACCTTGCAAAAAACCCGGCCACCAGCGATCCCAGCCCAATCAGCCCCAGCAACGGAAGAATAGTGGAGGTCTGGGGCAATTGACCGTTATTCACGGCGTCATCCACGGACGCAATATCGGAAGCATCGCGGTCGTGCTTAGACTGCGCCGTAGACACAGAGGCACAGTGATCGGCGATAACCTTTGTATTCGCGACTTGAATTGTTGAGATAGATGAAGCGCCGCTTGAAGCCCCGGCTGCAAGTTGCTGCTGGCCTGTGACTTCTATCTCTCGCGAGATATGGCTGCGTAAATTGTCGGTATCTCCGGACAACGCGTAAATAGCGCCGTGGTCGTCAGATAACAAGAATCCGCCGGAAGCCGAGGCGTTCAAGCATCCGGTAGCTGTAATATCGCGCTGCACGCTGCCGCGCTCTTGATTAGGATTTGATAATGCACCCGAAGTATCTTGTGCCACTAACCCAAGCGAGGCGGCAACCATTGCGGCTGCGAGAAACACTACTGCCCTGGTCATGCGAGCCTCCGTCCCATTTGTCAAATGTAAGCGGCTGCTCTGGATGCGACCATCAGGTGATCTCAGTAACTTAGTAGGTGCTTTCAGGTAAGCTGGCTAGGGGTTTGGGCTTTGCCCTTAAAGTGTTGCAATTACATCCACTTCGCCTTGTTTTTCAAGGACTTGGACACGTACGTTTTCTGCCTGTCGTTCGAAGAAAAGGTCGACCGAAGCACTTCCAACGCGCAGCCCACGAATAGAAAGCTGAGGGATGCCCTCAGGAAGACACGGACGTTCAAAAACTACTCGATTTC
This sequence comes from uncultured Acidobacteriota bacterium, assembly GCA_963703465.1. Lineage (GTDB taxonomy): Bacteria > Acidobacteriota > Terriglobia > Terriglobales > Acidobacteriaceae > Gp1-AA145. Next base: position 739,562 of record CAVPEQ010000007.1, read on the forward strand.
GCGCCCCTTCAATCCGCAATCCGAGACAAGCCTGGATCAGCAAAAACGGAGCTGCCGCAGCCCACGCCTGAGGTGAGCAAGCTACCGGGTAGAGGGTTGGACCTTCGCCAGTTCGGCGTTCGAGACCGCAGAACAACTCCGGCAGACGGTGCAAGTCCATCACACTGCTGACGTCGAGCAGCGCCAGCATAATTCTGCCCGCCAGATTTCGAAAACCATAACGCCCGAATCCGCTCGCGATCAGCGCGTTGTCGTGCGGCCAGATCGAGCCGTTGTGGTAAGAGAGCGGATTGTAGCGGGCCTCTTCCGTGGCTAAAGTACGGATGCCCCAGCCGCTAAAGAAATCCGCTTCCAACAAGCTTTCTGCGGTTTTCCGGGCGTGTTCCGGGCTTGCAATGCCGGTGAAAAGACAGTGGCCGGCGTTCGACGAACGCACCCGGCACACACCCTGGCGCTTGTGTTTTTTGCCATCCAGGGCTAGGGCGTAAATGCCCAAGTCTTCACACCAGAACACCTCTTCAAATTTCTCTTTCAGGGTCGAGGCCTGCGACTCGAGTTCCTTGCAGGTTTTCTCGTCGCCCAGTTCGCTACTGAGGTGGGCAGCGGCAAGTTTGGCGGCGTAAACATAACCTTGCACTTCACATAGCGCAATGGGAGGAACAGCCAGCGATCCATCGGAGTGAAATACCGAGTCATTCGAGTCCTTCCAGCCCTGCTGCACCAGTCCTTTGTTTCCGTGGGGCGCGTACTCAACGAATCCATCACCATCTACATCGCCATAGTCATCCATCCAGCGAACCGCGGCCATAATGTTCGGCCAGAGCTGTTTGATGAGAGCCTTGTCGCCGGTGCGCTCATAGTATTCGCCGGCGAGCATGACGAACAGTGGGGTAGCATCGACGCTGCCATAATAACGGGCGAATGGGACTTCACCCAAATTTGCCATCTCGCCATGCCGCAACTCGTGAAGAATTTTTCCCGGCTCGGCTTCGCGCGATTCATCAACCTCGGTGGCTTGCGTTTCAGCCAGGAACTGCAGAACGCCTTGGGCAATGGCGGGCGCAATCCACAACGTTTCCATCGCGGTGATAATGCCGTCGCGGCCGAACACGGTGCTGAACCACGGCACTCCTGCATAAGGATAGTTTTGTTCGCGGTTGCCGATGGTCATCATTTGCACGTCGGCAAATGAGCGGTTTATCCAATCGTTGAATCTGGAATTGGGACTGTGTATCCGCGGGAAAGTCTCCGCAGAAGTTTTCATTTCACTGAACGCCCGGTTGCGGGCCTGTGGATACGAAAGGTTATGGCTGCCCGCTCCGTTTGCGCACTCCATCCGTAAGTGAAATCTGCGGGCTTGTTTCGGTTTTAGGTGTAACTCAAAGTGCATTTCTGAACCGGTAATCTGGTCGGGGGCAGGATCACATGCGATTCGCATTTTGCGAGTTACATTATCCAAGCCCTCGTACCCAAGAACGATGCTGTCATGCGTTCTTTCTTCATTGAGGTGCTTGCCGCGACGCTCGCGAGCCATGCCGCGCACCTCGAAAATGTCCGCAAAATCCGCCGCGAAGAAAATAGAGAGCGGCAAATAGAGCGGTTCCATTCCGTAGTTCACGAATTCCAGCTCTTCGTAGGCCACACCCCGCCACAAAAATCGCGAACGCAGCAGGTGCAAGGTGCCGCGATGAATGACCACTGAGCCGCCGCGGGATACGTCGAGATTCGCGAGGTCGGCGGTGAACAAGAAGTTGTTGGGCTCGATTGTGGAACTCAGCAGCAGAGGGCGCTCGTTCCAGAGCCGCAGCGTCATCTCCGACAGATAGCGAGTGCCTTCGTAAAAAATGCCCTGCTCGCCCAGCCCGTCGTGAGTGATATCTCCAAGGCGGTCAAACACGGCGAACATCGAGCCATACTTCAGGACGCGCGCGCGGTCATCTGTCGGGGCTGACTTTGTGGCTATGTAGTACTGCTGCTGGGTGAGGGTAGCTTCATCCAATTCAGAACTCCGCTGGACGCAGTGAGCGGACTCTTCTTCCGGCTCACCATTCGTTCGTAGATTTTTAAATAGTCTAGCGCCATACGGTCGGCGCTAAAGTTCTTCTCGAAATGTTTCCGGACTTTTTTGCGATCAATTTTTTCAATTTGTTTGACCGCCTCAACTGCCTCGGCCACATCAGAAACCAGATAACCCGAAACCCCGTCCTCAATAATTTCGGGGACCGAGCCGAAGGGATAAGCTATGACTGGCGTTCCGCATGCCAAGGCTTCGATCATGACGATGCCAAAAGGTTCGGGCCATGCGATGGGAAATAAAAGCGCGGCCGCATTTCCCAGAAACTCATTCTTCTCCGGATATCCGATTTCTCCGATAAATTCTACATCCGCGTGATCGAGCAAAGGCTGGATCACGGTCTCAAAATAGTCTTGATCAGTTTTGTCTACCTTCGCGGCGATCTTTAGCGGCATCGCCGCAGCCTTCGCGATTTCAATGGCACGATCCAAACCTTTTTCGGGAGAGGTTCTTCCCAGAAATGCCAGATAGTTACCGCCCTTGCGATAAAACTTGTAACTGTCGATCGGCATGCCGTGGTACACGGTGCCTTGCCAGTTCAGACCTGGCAAGGGGTCGCGTTGCGAATCAGAAATCGAAACCACCGGCATTTCGCTATAAACGTTGTACAACGGCACCAGGTCAGGAATATCCAGACGTCCATGCAAGGTTGTGAGGTGCGCATAACGTTCGCGCCGGCTGACGGGAAAATGCAGGTAATCGACATGAAAATGAATTAAATCGAATTCGTCCTTGTGCCGGAGCACTTGTTCCAACTGCACGAAATGATGAGCCAGGTGATCGATCGATTCCGGCGAGAGTCGCAAAGATTCCTGGCAGCTCGGTATGAGCCGCGCTGTGGTCAGCGAATCGCCGCTGGCAAAAACGGTGACCTCGTGTCCAAGGCGAACTAACTCTTCGCTCAACCAGGAGACTACTCGTTCGGTTCCACCGTAAAGCTTAGGCGGAACGCTCTCGTAAAGCGGCGCGACTTGAGCGATTCTCATAGGGTTCCAACTTTAAGATCGTCTGAACACACTAAGCACGTCGGCTTTACCGGCACTGTTTTGTTTGTTGGTGTACAGTGCGCGCGAATTTCGCCGACTGTCTGTCTACGCCGCATTCAAATGCAAGCGTATCAACAGCTTACAGGGATGCGCTAAAACTTACTATCCGGTATTTGCTGTACCTTTGGTCGGGAAGAGGAGGAGCCTACCATACTCCCTTGTCGCTGCCTGTAAGGCGAAAGGCCACTAGCGCAGAGACGGCAAGGGGTGGAAGCAGTGGCAGTCGCGAGATGGCACGGAGGTCGCCGTGTTTCCCAGCGCTGAGTAATTGCGAGCCATACAATCCGGCTGCAGGCTTCATCGGAACGCGCAGGAAATTTCCACGGAACTGTACTTGAAGATCAGCGCCACGGGCCTCGTCGATTACTTCACGAGGCAAAGATACTGAGCCTCCGAAGCTGTTTACGTAATTGGCGACGATCACCAGGAAACTCGCAACGCCAGGCCAAATTCCTCCGAGTTCGGCGCCCCGGCGCAATTCCTGGAAGTTAAGCTTGCCGGTTCCGAGCAGCGCGGCCACGTCCGCCATATCGCACAGACGAAAATAAAAGTGACGATACATGCGCTGAAGGGTCGAGATCATGATTCGCTCTTCCGGCGCGGGAACAGGGAAGTCGATTCCATTGACCTGCTTGGTCACGCGGCGTTCGATCACGCGCTCCGCCAGCAGTTTCTGCTCGCCAGTTTGTCCCAGATACCGCACGTGAATCTCAACCAGTTCGTTTAATCCGGGAACTTGAAAATTCCACTTGCCGGCCAGTTTGTCACCCCAGCTGCGAGCTTCCATCTCGGCTTTCAACTTTTGCTGCATGACCTGGGTGACTCGCTCCGGTGCGCCGCTGGTGTAGAGATCGAGATCTGAGCCCAGGTCGGGCCAGTGGTCTAGAGACTTGATCACCGAAACCTGGCAGCCGGAATCCTGCAGAGCATGCACGATCACACGCAGCCACTCCACGGCATTGGTGATCCGCACGCTCTCGGCCTTCAGCGCCTGCTCGCACCATTGCTGCATCTGCGTCTTCTGCTGCTGCGCGGCAGCTTTCTCGACCACGCGGAACGCGCGCATGGTTACGTGATGATTATCCGCCAGCTTAAGAAATTCACCGAAGCGCTCTTCGCTCATCTGAAAAATTTCATCGAGTTCGGCGCGCAGGCCGTCGAGATTTTCTTTTAGCGTGGACGAATCGGCAGCGTAGCCCTGGAACATCAGCTTCGAAAGCAATTGCATGTTGCGGGCGCTGCTGGCGGAAGAGTTCTTCATAAGTGCGGGCTCCTGTGTTCCGAAACGAGATAATTCGATGTGAGTTGCTGTTTTCGGGTTGGTCAAGGCTGGATTGCCTTTCCCTGTCCCTGATTCTTGCAGTCCGACACTCCAGTTTCAATCTGAGTGCCTTCTTCGTAATCGTTCCAGGTGGCAATCAGCAGGAAGGGCATGGGGTGTTCGGAATCATCGTATTGGTGGAAAATCTTCAACGTGTCTTCAAATGTGTTGCCGCAGCGGCGGTCCATATGGCGGTTCAAGCTCCACGAAGCTTTGGTGTCATTGAATCCTGGCCAAATGGTTCCAATCACAATTTTTCCCGGACGATCTCCGAACTTTTTGTAGAATTTTTCGAGGTACTGCTTTCCCCAATCGCTGCCGTCCGCCTTCCACCCCACGCTGGGGTGCACCCACGGGTAGTAGCCGTCGAAATCCTTCTCGTACTGAATCGGCGGCTGGTCCTTGTAAATCAGAATCGGGGGGTGTTCCCATTGATTGACTGCAGCTCTTACGCGGTCCCAATCCGTATGCCCACGCTTGGGGAAGATGAAGATGAGCGGCCGCCCCTGATAAGTCACGTAGGCTTCGTGGCCGGGAGCATTGGGGCCAATGTAATTACGATACGCTTTGTCGAGCTCGTTCAGCGCATTATCCGTTGCCTGACCGTTGTCTTCCTCAGTCTCGTCGTACATCAGGCAAATATGGAAATTGTTTTCTGCCGTGATCTGCTGCAGCAGGGCATAACTGCGGTCTTCGAAAGGACGCCGGTCGCCGTACCAATCCACGGCGAACGCGTAGATGCCCATCTCTTTCGCTTTTTGAATTTGTTTGCGAAGCACGGCCGGATCGAGTGTCGAATATCCAATCTTGATGTGATCCGGAGAGCCGAACCAGGGCTGATAGTCGGCGAGTATCCGCGAGGACTCCTCGCATATTCGGCATTCGAGACGACACATTTGCCGGTTTGTGGGAGCAGCCGCTGGTGATCAGAAAAATGGCGGCTATTAAGGCGACGATGACGGAAAGACCACGCATGCTGTGAACTTTATCCTTCATGTTGGATGCTGGGCAGCAGCTCGGAGTGGCGCAACTGGAGCCGCTAGGGTTTTGCTCCGTTCGTGGCCTGCAGTTGCCGGACCAGCCAGCGGTCCGCGCCCGGCGTCATCAGCACCATGAATTCGGCATTGACTGGCTCTTCGTAGATAACTTTGCCGCCATCGAGGACTTGCATATCAAACTGCGCGTGATCGCGAAGTTCCATGACGTCGCCGGCAGGGGAGTAGAACAAGGCTTCGAGCTTGTGGCCGCGGTCGGTATAACGAGTCTGCAAGCCTGACTTGACCTGCGAATTGATGCGTTGCGTGAAATCTTGCTTTGCCAATCCGGTGAAATATCCGTCGAGAAGGCCGGTCTTGTTGCTGTTAAGCGCCTGTGCCAGCGTCTGCCACGCTAGCGCATAATCCCGCGGAACACTTTTGCCGGTGAGGTCTTCGATGGGGCGGGGGCTGACGTTATCAGCGTTCAGCTGCACGCGGGGAAGGTCGTCGTCAGCGGAGGCTCGCAGATGATAAGCGACTACACCCAAGACCACTATCGAGAAAACTAGAAAAAGTGAACCGTATCTGAGCGCAGTTGCCTTCATTGTCCGCCTGCGACCTCCAGCTCATTGCCGGTGACCACGCCTGATGCCACGGTAATCTTGGCCCGGCCATCGATCGGCATTTCAACTTTGGCTACGCCCCGCTTGATGGGAACATCAACGGTAGTCTTTCCACCGTTGTCGCTCTCAGTGAAGCTGACCACCGTGCCATCGGGCACTGGGTTGCCGGAGCAGTCGTGCACCGGATCGGTCTCAATCAAAAAGCCACGTTTGGCGCGGCTGGCCTTGATGCGCAAGTTACAGGCATCTGCCGCGACCTGTTGCACTACGCGAATTTCATCAGCATGCCCGATGGACGCGCCAAGCTTCGTGGGGCCTTCCTTTTTTGCTGATGTGAGCCGCACCCATGCCACTGCATTCTCGGAGGTACGGGCTGCGGAGACCGGCTTCTCATCCTTGGCCATGACGCTGAACGTGACCGACTCCGGCTTGGGCACAAGGTTTTGAAAACTATCGCGAACGATCGCCACAGCGCTAATGCCCTGTGCGCTGCCAACCGGAATTCGCGAAGGATGAACCAGGAAACTCAGCCGATTCGCTGCCGCCGGGTTAACGGAAAAATTCCTCGCCGTGCATCCATCTGACGCGCACAGCACCGCGACGTAGCGGCCGGCGTGTTCCAATTGATCAGAGTCGACAGGAATGTTGCTCCCGGCTTGCACTTTGCTTTTGCTGGCGACCGAGGGCCCAATCAAATAAAACGTCGCGTCTCCTGCTCCGCTGGTCTGGATGGTGATCGCGGTTCCGGCTGTGACCTGCGCCGGAGCGTGAATCTCCGACGCCGCCGCGCCCAATGCGAAAGACATCATGATGACTGCTAGCAGGGTTCGCATATCTAAGACGACACCCGCTCGAAGTGATTTACCACCACGTGATAGCTGTGGACGTTCTTGGCAATGTCCGGCGGCAAATCAACCGCGAACGGCACTGCCACCTGCGGCAGCAAAGGCTGCGCCAGATAGCCATCCGATACCCAGATGACTTTGCCATTGGCGTCGTAATAAGCGGCGATCACATGCGGAATATCCACAACCTGCCCGCTTTCGTCAGTCAATTGACCCGTTAAAACTTTCTTGCCCAGCGGATCAGTTTCCAGTTTCTGCTGAGTTACTTCGATGACCGGGTCAGCGCTGGCCGCGACCAGCAAGGCTTTCGCATCCATACGCACATTCTTGATTTTTTCCAGGCGCATGCCGGGAAAATCAATTCTGTAGGGCGAGACCTGCTTGGGGAGCAGCTTGTGAGCGATTTTGTCGAAGCTGCTCTCTTGCGCAATTTCATTGTCCGATCCATCCAGCAGTGTGGCGCCAACGTTTACAAATGCTGGCACCGAATCCTCGTTCACTACTTCGCCAACCAGCACCACGCTGTCCGGACGCTGAATGGCATTCATCGAGAGAATGCGGACTTGCGGAGTGTCGGCGTTCTGCACGCCCCACTCGTCGCCGGCTCCGCGACCGATTACGTCCCAGCGCAAGTAGTTCACTGCAATCACTTGCGGCGGAAGCTTGGTGGCGTTATTCGCCGGCCAGAAAACCTTCCATGAATCGCCGCTCTTTTCCACTTTAAGATCGCGAACGTCATCGAGAGGACCGACTGCCGTTGAATAGTGAAGCCGCACGCGCACTGAAGATTCTTGATCGCCAGTATGAAGAGGCGAGACATCGAAGCTTTCGAGTGATGAGTAAGTCAAAAGGCTCCCGAAGCTGCCCTCAAACTCGCGAATGAATGCATTCTTGTCCACGTCGCCACGATTGGCGAGGCGAGCGTAAGCGGCGTCGTAATTGTGCGACTTCACTTGCGAGAACATCAGCCGCACCGCCTGGTCCGGCGCATTCGCCGATTGCATTTCACGTCTTTCGACTCCGCCTGATTGAATCCAGGCGAGGACGATCAAAACCAGGGTGACGATCGCCAGAACAATTGGAAGTAAGCGATTCATTAGTGTGCCTCCGGGACGAGCGCGCGCTCTTCTTCATGCGAGCTTGGAAACACTAGCGCGTTGCGCACTCGCTCGCGATCGGGAAGCATAAATGCCAACAGGATCGCTAGAATGCTGCTCCCTATTGGGAAGATTCCCCACATAATTCCTTCGATTGCACTGGGCATGGCATCAGACGGAATCGGCCGCGCGGGAGGAATGTCTTCCCGCGACCAGACCGTTATCGAGCCGGAATCGTAAGTTTCCACCTTTTGCCATCCAGCGAAGCTCACCAGCGGTTCATAGAATGGATCATGAACGAAGATGTATTTCAGTCCATAGTGCGCGGCATGCCGCAGCATCATCCGCAAAGCCTCCATTCCGGCAGTGCCGAAATATTTGGCGCTGGTCAACTGAGCGGTACCGTAGTTGGTGAATTCAGGCAGCAATCGGGCTGAGTTGTATTCACCGTCCACGCTGTTTGCTGATGTGTAGGTAGAAACTTTGGGCAGTGAATTACCGAACCCAAGCGTGAGATACCGATAACGGTCGTGCCCATCGCGGTTCAGAAAGCTATCCACGGAATCCACGTTGAGGCTGGCGTTAGCAGAGAACGGACTAATCGAGATCCACACCATTGGCAACACGAAAGTGAGAACTGCAGCGAATGCAAGGCCGGAAGCGGCCCGGCGCGGCGATCTCTCAAGCCATCTTTCCGCAATCATTCCAACAATTGGTAGTGCCATGAAGGCAGCCGAGAGCGTGAATCGTTCAAAGGTCAGAATGTCGAAGGCGCGTCCCAGGAGCCATTTAGGCAAAGGCGTAGTGCCCCCAAGCCCGAAGATCAACGTCACCCAGAACCCCAGCAGCAAAGGTCGCAGGCGGCGATTCGATGAGCCGTAAATGAAAATCAATGGCAACGCGAGGACCAGCATTCCGTAAGGCACGAAGAAGTAATTGGTCAGGTAGGTAAGATTCAGCAACAGGTCGGAACGGCTGGCGTGCGGAATAGGCATCTGCTGAATGGGGTGCCGGAGAATCGAAAGCCAGTAGGGAAGCAGAACGATCAGGACACCGGCGATGGCGAAGGCGCCAAATATCACTCCGCGAATCAACACCGCGCTGGCTTTGCGCTCTTCGCGATCAAGAACGGCCAGCCACAACACGGGGATTGCGAATAACGGCGCGCCGAAAATCAAAGTCACGTGGTGTACTGCGCCGGCCGCGACCGTCAGCACCACCCCCTTCAACAGTGCTCGTCCGTCCGCGGATCGTGACCAGTCATAGAAGTAGGGAATGGCTAAGAGGTACAGCGGCGCGGAAAGCGTTGTCGGAAGCTGTCCTGCGGAATAAACCAGAAAGGCCAACGCGCCTAGGAAAATACTGAATAGCGATGCATAGCTGCTGGCCCGCTCATCCACCCAGAGGCGCGCGAAACGGTAAACCCCCACCGGGACCAAAAGAATCGCTACCAACTGCACCAGCAAATAAGCCATATGCAGCCCGAACACAAACGAAAGCAGTGCGATCCATTGGTGGGCTAGTGGCGGGTAGGTGGCCTGTGAAAATCCCGCGAACCATTTGGGGTTCCAGGGATTGAACCAGCTATGCGCATAGTGCGACGCAAAGAACACGTGAAAGTTGGCGTCGTAGGAATTGGTCAGCGGCAACTGCATGGCCAGCAGCGGCCCGTGGATAGCCAGCGCCATCAACAGGATCACGCGTAAAGGGATCGGCCGCGAGAAATAACTGGTTTCCAAGGTGGTATGTTCCTCCGCGCGCAATTGTGAGCACCTGCTTGGATTCAACTAGAACGTCTAAGGTTTGCTATTGTGCAAACATGGCTGTGTAAACTCGGAACCGCATCCTAAATGGGAAAGTACCTGTGTCCTGTGGATTTTAGCAGCCCTAACGTGCCGCTCTGAATCCAACCGCTGCTACTCTCAATGCATCCTAGGCTTGCGAGCGAAGCAGACATTCGGGAACCAACAAAAGCAGTCAACGCGGCGCTCCATACTGCACCATGCGCAGAAAAAAAAATTCTCTAGCAGTTGCCGTCCTTCTTTCGCTCGCAATGGCTGCGGCCGCGCAGACGTTCGAGGTAAATCAACCGCCGCAAGCCAAGAAGGGAAAGCAGCAGAAGAAAGCTGCTCCGGCGGCAAAACCGGAAAATGGTATTGGGTGGGGATCGAGCATCGAAACTGCGCGCGAAGCCCGTGCGGTTGACCAGGCGTTGCAAAAGGGAGATTACCGCTCGGCGATAGCCTCGGCGAATCGCGCCGCGCGTTCAGCTCCGAACAATGCTGAGTTGTGGTTCCTATTAGGATACGCCGCGCGTCTGGGCAACGACTACAACCTCTCCCTTCAGGGTTATCAAAAGGGACTTGCTCTGAAGCCGTCTTCGATAGCTGGTCTATCCGGTGAGGCGCAAACCTACGCCAAGATGGGCAAGATCAGTGAAGCCCAGGACTTGTTGAAAAAAGTTCTGGCGGCCAATCCGAAGAGCGCAACCGACCTGCAACTCTCCGGTGAACTCGCGCTCAACACCGATCCCAATACCGCAGTCGATTTATTGAAGCGTGCTGATGGCATTAAGCCTGAGGCGCGCACCGATTTGTTAATTGCCCGCGGCTATCAAAAGCTGAATCAGCCGGCGCCGGCCAAGCAATATCTGGACAAAGCCATCAGCCGCGCTCCCAACGATCCCAATGTGTTGCGCGCGGTGGCAGCTTACTATCGCGACACCGGGAAGTTCGACGAATCCATTGCTACCCTGCAGAAAGCGGTGCAGCGAAATCCAGATGCGCTCGGCGAACTGGGTTACACATATGGCCTGGCAGGGAAGAAGAAGGAATCTGCCGATGCCTACACCCGCGCTGCGAATCGCCGTCCGAAAGATGTCGGTCTGCAGCTGAGCGCAGCGCAGTCGTTGGTGAATGTCGGAAGTTTCGAACCGGCTTCCGATTTCCTGAAGCGCGCGGAATCGACCGAACCCAACAATTACAGATTGCACGCCATTCGCGGCCAGATGGCAGCCCTTGAAGATCACAACGATCAGGCAGTCACCGAGTATCAACTCGCGATCCAAAATATGCCGGCGGCGCCGCAGGAAGGGCCACTCTATCCCGTGTCGCTGCACTTAAGCCTTTCGGAACTTTATCGCCGCGTAAATCAAGCGGCTGCTGCGGACAAAGAGTTGGCCAGCGCACGTGACGTGCTCAACAAAATTCAAGGCACGGATGAAGCTTCGAGGCCGGACTATCTCCGTTTGCGAGCGCTCATCGAAGCCGGCTTCAATGACATGCCGTCGGCGGAACGCGACTTGAAACAAGCTATGACGCTGGCGCCAAACAATGTGAGTATCGCGCTGAATTATGCAAATCTGTTGTGGAAGATCAATCGCGATGCGGACGCGTTGGCGCTCTACAAGCACTCGCTGCAGATCGACCCAAATAATCACGCCGCGCTCACTGCCCTGGGATACCTCTCGCGCGACATGAAAGACCCAGTCTCCGCAGAAAAATATTTCTTGAAGCTGGCCGAACTTTATCCCCAGGATTACGTGGCTTATTTTGCTCTGGGTGATCTTTACACCTCCAGCAAGCAGTACGAACGCGCGCAGGCGAACTACGAGAAAGCTTTCCAATTAGCTCCGAAGAATGCGCTGGTGGTTGCCGCTGCCATCAACTCTGCGCTTGAAGCGCCAGGCCATCAGCTTCCCATCGCGAAAACATGGGTGGATCGCGCCGCTGTCAATGTGGCTATCAACGACAATCCGCAGGTCATGCGCGAGCGCGAACGCTACCTGACGTTCATCGGCCACTATCAAGAAGCTGCGGACTTGGGCTACAAAGTCATCGAAAAACTGCCGAACGATCCTGAGGCGCCAGACTATCTTGCGTATGATCTTTTGTTTTTGGATCGTTTCGACGACGCTTACAAAATCGTTCAGCGTTTTGAAGCCCAAAGACCCAACGACAAAGACCTGCCCCTGGTCGCAGGATATGTCGAAGCTCACACGGGCCATCCGCGCGAGGCCGAGGCCAATTTCACCAAGTCTCTGGCTATCGACCCGAATGATGCCACGGCTTACATGAATCGTGGATTCGTCCGCAACGATTTGCGCGAGAGCAGCAAAGCCGCGCAGGATTTCGAGATGGCCCTGAAACTTCGCCCAAACTATGGCGAAGCACATCTTGGTTTAGCGTTCTCTGATCTGCAACTGCATCGCTCCAAACCAGCGCTGCGTGAGGCTGATCTGGCCGCGGCAACCATGCCCGATTCGGCTGCAATTCACCTGGCCCGCGCCGAGGCCTATCGCCAGCAGATGATCTTCCGCAAAGCAGAAGTCGAATACCGTGCGGCGATGAAGCTGGCTCCGAACGACGTCAATGTCCACCTTGCTTTGGCGGAAGCCTTGTATCGTCTGCATCGTTACACCGAATCACTCGAAGTCCTGAAAAGCGGGCTAGGTATGGTCACGCCGGGAGTTGGAACCGGAGTGAACGACAGCATCTTGTATGCGGAGATGGCGCGAAATTATGCGCAACTACGCGACCGGGACAACACCTATAAGGCAATCGCTGAAGCCGAGAAGAAAGGGGACGACACCAAAGTCCTGATGGCCACCGGCGAATCGCTTCTGTTGCTTGGGGATAATCACGGCGCTATGCAGCGTTATTCGCGAGCCCTGGATGCGCAGGGTTCGGATCGCATTGAAGTACGGCTAGCACTGGCCCGGCTGTTCGCGCAGTCTGGCCGGCGCCGGGATGCAGAGGACCAAGTCGCATTCGCCATGGCTGAATCCCGCGTCGGCGAATCGAATGCGGTCACGCCGGAGAACCTGATCGAGGCAGGGCAAGTCTTGGTTTCGATCGATAAATTTGAATTGAGCAAAAAATATTTCGAGCGCGCGCAGGCCGAAGGCGCCGATCAGGAGTCGGTGTATCTGGGACTTGCCAACGCTGATCTCGATCTGGGTCAGACCCAAAGCGCGATGACCTTATTGAAGGCTGTCGGCAACGATCCGGATAGTGCTCAGGACTACGCTTATCTGGTGGCTATGGCCAGCGCCTACCAGCAAGCTCACAATGACACTCGTGCATTGACGATGTTCGCCCGCGCCAATGACATCATGGCTGGAAACGACTACGCGCGCGACACCGAAATGCGCCTTGCGGGAGAGCAGGGCCGTCAAGTGACCGAGCAAGTTAGCGCCGGACCCGAGTTGCTGGTCGACCCGATTTTCGAGGATATCAACATTTACCAGCTCGATGCCCGGATTCGCGGCCTTGCGCCGGATTCCACGGTTCTGCCTCCGCCACGTTCCAGCATGGAGACTCTGGGGATCGCGCATTACCACCTGAATTTCAAAGGCTGGCCGACGATCACCGGGATGTTCGAAGAGCGCAATGCGCGCGGCACGGTGTCGTTCCCCGACGAATTACTGATCCAGTACCGCAACACTTACGACACCAGTTTCAATACTGGTATCAATCCGGTGTTTCATCTGTTCGGCACCACGATCAGTTTGAATCCAGGTGTGCAGTTCACCATTCGGCGGGACTCTGCTTCCCCAGTCCAGTTGAACCAGAATTTGTTTCGCCAATTTCTGTATGTCTACACCGGTGCTTTTGGTAATTGGGTATCTGTGAACGGCAGCCTGATTCACGAAGCCGGACCTTTCACTGAGATGAACCAGCACTCCCGGGACGCCGCCGGCAGGATTGAATTTCAGGTTGGTCGTCCATGGGGCAGGACGGCAATGATTACCGGGTACGAGGGGCGTGACGTGTTGTTTCGCCCATTGGTCCGCGAGTACTACACCACCGACATGTATTTCGGAGTTCAACACAAGTTCCGCGCTTCCTGGACTGCCGCCGTGCTCGGCGGAATATCTCCGTTCCTGGCGAGTCCAGGACGCATCGTTCGCAATCGCACAGGCGCTGCGGCCCGGCTTTCGTCTGGATTACCGGCCGCTGGCTTCACACTGGGCAGTTCATGCGGCAGGCACCTGGTCCAAGGGCGAGGGGTTTGCAACCTACAACAACATCAGTAACGCAGTGATAGCTACTTACACTAAGGGATTGCAACGGCCGGTGAGTGACGGTGCAGGCGAAGTGTCCGTAACCTATCCGTTCCGCATTTCCTTCGGCATACAGCAGCAAACTTTTTATAACTTCAACGGGCAAAACCGGAACACGTTTCTACCCGTCATACAGTTCAGCCTTTTCTGATGAACGCCACCCCCGCGTCATTCAGTGTCAGGATCTTCCACCATGACCGATGAAGGAATGGAAGCCGCGGCGGCGGTAGTTATGCCGCCGAACCCGCACACCCCTTTACGTCCCAAAATTCGCGACCTGCGGCGCGGTGTGCTCAGCGGCAGCGCGATCATGCTGGTCAGTTCTGTGTTCGTTGGCGTGATGAACCTGGTCTACAACTTTACCGTTGCTCATAAATTGGGTGCGGGACAGTTTGGGCACGCTAGCGCGATTTACACGGTGCTGATGCTGTTGTCATCAGTCACGCTTTCCTTCCAGCTTCTATGTTCTAAATTCGTTGCGCGCAGCGATTCGGAGTCTGAACGAATCGCTATTTACAACCTGCTACATCGCCGGTCCTGGCTGGGGGGCTTGGCGGTCGGCGTGGTGTTGCTAAGCGCTAGCTCGGCTATCTCGCACTATTTGAATTTACCCTCTCCGCTGCTGGTTCGCGTGCTGGCGATCGGCACGGTGTTTTATGTTCCGCTGGGGACTCGTCGCGGGTTCATGCAGGGTACCTATGATTTCGTCCCGCTGGCGCTCAATTTCAGTTTGGAAGCAGTCGTCAAGCTGGTCGGCGCTGTGGTCTTGATGTCTGCGGGATATTCAGTCGAGGGCGTTGTGGGCGCGATTTCGGCGTCCTTGATTGTGGCGTACTTTGTCGCCATCCCGCGCAAACATCACTTGGGCAAAGGGCAACAGACGACCCTTCGCGCTGGCATGGAGGAAGGCGTTCAGGCGGTGATCTTCTTCATCGGCCAGGTGATCATCAACAACCTGGACATCGTCCTGGTCAAGCATTTCTTCGACGCCACCCAAGCCGGAGTTTACGCTGCAGTCGCGCTGATCGGCAGGGTCGTCTACATGCTCTCCTGGTCCGTCGTGAGCAGCATGTTCCCATTCTCGGCGGGCGCGCGCTCCAGTGAAAAGGACGGTCGCACGGTACTAACCACCGCACTGCTGCTGGCTTCGGGTATATCGGGCCTGTTCATTCTGGCTGCGTGGCTGATGCCAAGAGGGCTGTGGCACATTTTGCTGGGTGCGGGTTTTCCGTCTGAAAGCCATAATTTTTATTCTTCATTGCTGGTTTTGTACGCTCTGACCACTGCCATTTATGCGCTGAGCGTAGTGCTTATGACCTACGAGATCTCGCGCAAGATCGGCAACGTGAGCTGGCTTCAACTGGGATTCAGCGCGGCAATTATCGGGGGGATTTATATCTTTCACGATACCCTGCACAGCGTGATTACGGTCCAATTGGTACTGATGCTGATCTTGCTGCTGCTGGTGTCGTTGCCATTTCTGCGGAAATCCAGATCCGCGGAGAAATCTTTGGCCGAAGCGCAGGGCTTCGGAGACCAGACCGGACTGCGCAAAATCAGGCGGGTAGACGAAAACGTAGTCATCGCCGAATTTTTGCGAGGCGAATTCTATCAGGGAGAATTCACCGGCTATCGCAAACGCTTCACTGAACTGGTGAGCCATCCCGATTTTTCTAATGAGCGGGAGAATGTTCTGCGGAAAGCGCTGCTGTACCGCCGAAGGGGAAGGTTGTGGCGCGAGCTTCCGCACGACACGCAGTGGTGGGAAGTGGAGCTGACCCCGGCGGAGGTTCAGCGCATGCGGGTTTTTCCCCGCAATCAATGGTTGCGGTATGGAGTTCCGAATTTTTTACTTGGAGAAACTGCCGAGCGGATTCGCGCCCGGATTCTTTCCAATTCAAGCGATGCCTTCATCGATAAACTGCGATCGTTGAGCCTTGAGATGAAACAGGACTCGATGTTCAGTTCGGTCATTCTGATCACTATCGATGAAGCCACACCCATCACAATCATCGAAGGCAATCACCGTATGACGGCGGCATCGCTAGGAGCCCCCGAGGAAGTGCATCGGCGTTTTCGTTATCTTTGCGGATTCTCTCCCCACATGGCTGAGTGTTGCTGGTACCAGACCGACGTTTCCACACTTTGGCGGTACGCGAAGAACACCGTCAGCTACTATCTGAAGCATCGCCGGCAGATTGCCGCCGAAATCTCCGCCGGTGTGTTGGACGAAACCGGTGAAGCGGAGCCGGCGAAACCTGAAGCGTAGGAAATTTGTGACGGGCTTACGATCTCGGCCCAGGATCAAAAGCCTTTAAGCGCCGAGAAAACTACAGGGCAGAGAAATTCACCACTACCCGGAATTATTTTCTCAGCAGGCTCGGCCCGGCTTCGGGCGGCTCTCGTCAGCCAAAGTGCTATTGCGGCGCTTGTGCGGCTATCAAATCAATACTGCGCGCGGAATAGCGGGAGCCATCGAAAACCGTCGAAACTGACACGTCTTCGCCTTCGCGTATCTGGCGCAATACGTTGGGTGCGATCGCGTCCATTGCGACGTCATACTTCTTCCCATCGCTGCGGTTATCGATGGCGATCATCTTTTGAGAAAGATCCACGAAGGTAACGCGGCCGGCAAAGGCAAAAGTTGAGCCCGGGCTGGCGAGCACCGTGATTGCCCGCAGCTCTCTTTGCGCGCCGAATTCGATGCCGACCAGCGCACCCTGCACCAGGTCGCTTTCTGAGCCGGGCTGGTTTCCTTTGCGTATGGTTGCGTTTGGCGCGAGCTGGAGCTTCAACGGCTGATTCGAAAGTTCGTCACGGACGGTCACGACTCTGTGGCCGGGATCGAAATCCATGATCTGCCCGCGTCCCAGGCCACTCTCGGCGGTAGTACGAATCCAGATGGTTTTGGCAAAGACCCGGTCGCCGTTCAACTGCGTGTCCAGATAGATCCGTTGTCCCTGCTTCACCTCGCGCTCGGTGATCGGCTTGCCGTCGAGATAGAAGTGGGTGCGAGTGTCGAAATGGACCTGCATCTTCTGCTTGGTGCCGAAAGGCTGAAACACCATGTGGTTCATGACTTCATCCAGACGTACCACGACTCCGCCAATTAGTGTCACCTTCTCGCGCTTGAGCGGCGGAAGGTCTAATAGGGGGTCGTAGCTCTCCTTCTGACGGGCGGCGTTGGCCGCCGGTGTATCGGCCGGGTTAGAGGCCGTGGAAGTGCGACTGGGGGCGTTGGGGGCGTTCTGTGCCACACTGGGGCTGACAGTTAAAACGATAGCTAAGATGACCGGTGAAAAGGCGAGGCTCTTGCGCATGATTGTGCTCGGCATTTGGATGCGTGGAAGGCCCGTCAGGTAGCCAGAGTTGCTGGTACAAAACGGGTAAACGCGAACTGCTGGATGTGCATCCAAAGCATTCGTAATCAAGCTTTCACAGCTCATGCATTCATCGCCCAAATTCCGAGTTTTTACGCCCTTTGCAGTGGCTTTTCTGGCCGTTTCTCTGGCCCACGCTGGGGGTCTCAGGGTCACAATCCCTAAGCGCTCTGACGTTACGCCAGTACAGAAGCTGAACCGCGAGGGCGTCAGGGAAATTCAGCATCACCGCCTTGATCGGGCTGAGAAGCTTTTTTACCGCGCTTATCTCATCGATCCCGACGATCCCTTCACACTCAACAACCTGGGCTATATTTCGGAGTTGCAGGGCAAAATTGACCGTGCGCAGCACTACTATCAACTCGCGGCCAAAGAGAACAATTCCGAAACCGTCATAGCCATGGCCAGTGCTCGCAATCTTGAAGGCAAGAAACTAAGTGATGTAACCGAGGCGTATGGGAACCTCGAATTGAGAGTCAATCGTGGCAACATTGAAGCCATGTCGTTGCTGGAGAAGGGAAGGAGCCAGGAAGCCGAAGACATCCTGCGCAACACGTTGAAGCTGGATCCACGAAATCCATTCACCCTGAATAATCTGGGCTACACCATGGAGAAGCAAGGAGACCTGGACTCAGCCCTGCGTTTCTACAACGATGCTTCGATCACTCATTCCTCCGAACCAATCGTGGTTTCGCTTGATCCGAAGTGGCGGGGAAAGCCGATCAGCGACGTCGCCTTCAAGAATGAGCAGGCAGTCCGCGCGCGACTGGAATCTCAACAGAGTAACGTGGACAAAGCAGCCCGGCTGCAGGTGCAAGGCGTGTCAGCGCTCAACCACAATCAGGATGACAAGGCGTATCAGAATTTCCGTGAGGCCTACAAGCTCGATCCCAACAGCGCGTTTTCGCTGAACAACATGGGTTATGTTTCGGACGCTTTTGGAGACAAAGAAACCGCAAATGAGTTTTATTCGGCGGCCCAACGGGGAGAAGAAGCCAGCGCTCCGGTCAGCGTCGCGAGTCATCACGAGATGGTAGGCGTGGCAGTAGGGCAAGTCGCAGGGACAAACTCGCAAGCCAGCGAAGCCGACTTGCAAGCTCAAGCCGAAGCCAAACGGCGCAATCACGCGCCTATCGTTTTGCGCCGACGCGACAACACTCCGGTGACCGTGCCGGAAAATCAGAGTCCCCAAAGCCAACCTCCCGCTTCGCAACAACAGCGTCCTCCACTCGACAATGCGCCGGTTGAAAATACCGTTCCCCGTCCCCCGCAATAATGAACATTCTCTTCTGGTAGAAAAGCTGTTAACAAAGGGTACCTTGGAGTATTCAGTTAAGGCTTTTATCTGATTGCCCGTCCCGTAAGGGCTGTATAAGCTCCAACCATCAACTACTCAGGGTGCTGGAGAAATGTGGACCGCAGGTCCGCGTTCTGAACCCTTGACCTCGCGGAGGGGCAAAAATGAAAAAAAGTACATGGCTCGCAGTAGTGTGTCTATCGATGTCGGGATTGCTGGGATTTAGCGCAAAAGCGCAGGCGGAGAGCACCATGAGCTGTTCGGCTGGCACATACGACATGCTCGATTGGATGACTTTGGATTCAGGCCTTCGAGGCACGTATCACATTTCGGGAAATGCAAATCCGCTTTATACCAACATAGGCGGCGGAAAATTCTACTGGACCAAGGGCGCGAACGGTACTCCTTGGGACATTCAGCTTTTTGACAGCAAATACATTTATCTGTGGATCACTGAATTAGACTGGAACAATCCACGCACGTTCAAGAAGTTTGCGCAAAACACGAACCTCCCGCTGGTTCCACGTTGCGCTAAAGCGGGATTTCCTGGATCCACGATTTACGTGCCCAACACTTCCTATCAGACCTATACCGATTGCAGCCATTACACGACCCAGAATCTGTTAAAGGGAATCAATCAGGTTTGGGGACCGTACTGGGTCAATTTAGGGGGCGCCTTGCCCAGCAGCCTGAAGGTCTTGGTGGCCAGCTATCGCTATAACTGCAATTCGAATTATGCCAACTGTGGAGACAAGGAAGAGTATTACCTGGCGCAGAAATATGGGCTGGTGCAGTGGGTGCACTATCGGCTGATGTCAGGAACCTACAAGGTCCAGCAAAGGACGGTCTTTAACAACCTGGCGAAGGGAACTGCCACTCCGTCGTTCCCCTGCTTTTAGTTTTGTCGCGAAACGCTACTCGGTGCCGGTCGGGCGATGTTTCTCGGCCGGCGCTGTAGTGGCCATATAAACCACTTCTGAACCCACACCCGCCGCCGCAGCTGAAGCGGATTCGTCGCTCTGAGCGGTTTCGATTCGCAATAGCGCCTTGCGCGCATTCCGGCGAACCAACAAATCGCGCATGGGCATCCAGCGTGGAATTTTCCGCAAGGAAGAAATCGAGCGCATCTGCTCGAGTTCGCGACGCAATTCGAATGTCCGCAGATACTGCCGGATAATTTCCGGCATGCTCATACGCAATGCAGCCGACACGTTTTGCATCGCCATTTCTATCTGCCGCTCGCGATTGTGTAAGAGATCGGTCAGGTGCCGCGCCAACTCATGGATCTTGCCCGGGGGGAAGAAATCTATCGCCAGGCCCTCTTCGTCAGCCAGACGGCGAAAATCAGGAATGTCAGAGGCGACAATGGGCACGCCGTAAGTGCAAGCCAAGTGCGCAATTCCGCTGGATCCCGCCGAAGATGTATAAGGAAGTACGGCGACGCTGGAGCTTTGGAACAACTGCGGAATATCTTCTTCCGCAACATATCCCGTAAACAGAACGTCGGAGCGCGAAGCCAGTTTTTCGCGGATCGATTGCAGGTATCCCGGTGTTTTCGGATGGTCAGTACCGGCGATCACCAGACGAGCGTTGGGAATCTGACGTGCCACCTCTTTGAAGGCCTCAACCATCGGCTCGAGACGTTTGTAGGTACCCCATTTGCCGAAGGCGAGAATGCGATGTTCAGGGTTTCCACGTAATGCCAAGTCCGGATATTCCGGCCGCGCGGAGAAAATTCCGTGGCGCCGCACATACACCGATCCGCGTCCGTACTTCTCGACTAGTACGCTGCGATAAGCCGGCAACATTACCGATACAGAGTTCGCGAAAAGAACGAGATGCGTGGCAAGAACGCCGCCCCACTTGTAAAGAAGAGGGAAGCGAATTCCGGCATCATCCAGATTCACCGTCTCCATCAATTGGTGAAGTGTGGCGTGAGTATAGAAACCCGCCATACGGGCCAGCGCCGGCGTTGCAATACCCAAAAACGCAGATGGAGGAGTTCCTCCAAAACTGGCAAAACCGAGGTTGAACCAGACCACATCTGGCTTCTCCTGTCGGATGGCGCGCATCAGCCGCAATGGATTGAGAAGACTATTAAACTTCCAGCAACGCTTGACCGTGAAGCCGTCAAGTTCAGGCTGGACAGGAGAATACTCATCCCCAAGAATGGTCAGCTCTACGCCAGGAATGTTCTGCAGTTCGCTGGCAATGTGAAACCCGTATTCGTTGAGTGCGTCCCGGCTCGGCGGAAACGATGTTACCAGACAGATTTTCATTACTGCCCTTGCCCGAAGATGGCGTAGCGTGAAAGTTTTCCCAGCAATGTGAAGTAGTGCAGGGCCACTTTAATGTCAGCCTTGCTCTTGCCGGATTGACGAGTTGCGAATTGGAACGGCACTTCAGTGGTCTTGCTGATCCTGCCCTTAACCAAAATCTCAAGCAGGATCTTGAACCCTTCCGGCTGCAACTTGAGATCGTCGATGCACTGACGACGCACGACGAAAAAACCAGACAACGGATCTGTAACTTTCAGACCGCGGCCGCGCAAGGGCGCAGTCGCCAGCAAGGTGCTGCAACGGGAAACGAAAACCCTGAACTTGTTCCACTCGCCGAGACTGTCACCCTTGCCGGTTACGTAGCGGCTGGCAATGGCAATGTCGCCTCCGTCAAGCACCGGAGCTAACAACTCAGGTAAAAGCTCGGGCGGGTGCTGCAGATCTGCGTCAATCACTCCGAGCAAGTCGGCATCGGTTTGCGCCCAGCCGTGAATCACTGCGCCCGCCAATCCGCGTTGGCCCTTCCGCTCAAATACGCGAACCCGGGGATCGTGCGCGGCGCAGGCACGGCCTACTTGGGCGGTGCCGTCGATACTGCCGTCGTCCACGATGATGAACTCGCAATCTACCGGCGCATTGGCCACCGCGGCGCTCAGGCGTTCCAGAAGAACCGGAATGTTTCCTGCTTCGTTGAGAGTCGGAATTACCAGGCCTAGCTTTAATCGATTACTCATTTTGGGTTCCCCGTCTTGCTGCTAAATCAATCAGCACGCCGCAAATCTTTGGATGTTGTTCAACATAAACACGTTGGTCGTGTCTGAATCAGAACTGCTGTAGTTCGTTAAGTTAAGAACCTGAGTAGCTCAGGCCACCACCGTGGAATCCACTTGCGGTTGCAGGCGAGTGTTCTCCACGGAGTTCAGCCGAGCAACGATGGCCGAGTGAACGCTATCTGGATCACCAGCCGGGATCAAAGTGAGGGGCGCAAACTGCCGCAACTCCAGATATGAGCTGCGGTATTGGCGCATGAAATCGATGGGATACTCAGGCTTTCGCGCCCGAGCCTCTTCTGGAACCGCGTCCAGCAAGTAGGAAATATCGGTATGAGGCGCCAAGGCCAGCACCAGTCGTGCATAAGCGCGTGCCAGCCAGTGCCGCATGGGAAGTGCAGCCAACTGGTCGTAAATGTATCGGTCGAAAATGATTACGCCGTCGACCCCGAACGCACGCTCACGTCGAACTATCTTGCGCAAGCGCGACACATCGAGCAAATGCAATAACGATCGTCCAACTAGTAAGGGAAAAGACCGGGTGTTCTTGTCGTTTCGGTTCGCCGGCTTGTCCGGGGAACCTACGTTCCCGTCGCTCTGCAATACTTTGCGGCTAAAACCTGATCGCATTGACGAGAGGACAGCCACATTGTCCCAAAAAGTCAAAATCCGGACCGAAAGGCCTTGCTGGGTGAGATACTCTCGCAGTTTTTCAATCTGAGTACTTTTACCTGCGCCATCAATTCCAGAGAACGTTATCAGTATGGGAGCCAAGAAATTCGATCCTCGAAAGTAAAATCAAAATGCAACAAAATCAATGTCCTGGAGCATTAGGAACTCGGCCGGGGCTCGCAGCGGACAATGCCGCCACCGTGCCCAAGGCCACTCCCGCTCCCGCGATAAAGCCGAACCGGATAAGCCAGGTACGAATCTGCCGTTGTTTAGGTGGAGCGATCGCCACTCCTGCGGGTTTTGACGCTGCACTGCCACTCACCTGGACTTCAGGTGCGACCGCGGTCCCACTCGGCTGGGGCGCAGTTGGCGGAGTATTGTTCTGTGGGGCAGGTGAAGGCGCGTTAGCCGCCGGTGTTGACGATCTTCCGGGATTTTCCGGCAGCTCAATCGGCGGCTGCGTCGAATTTTGCGCAGGTTGCTGGTCTGGCTGCGTCTGCTGTTGTGCCACAAGCGGCTCCGCCGCGGCGCTCAACAGAAAAATCAAAGTGCAGACCGTTGCCCGATGAACGATCCGATTCATGAAACCTCCACCCTGGCGTGCGATCATGCCGCCACGGGTTGCGCCTGAACCACTTTGTCGGCTGCCACCTCTTCGTTTTCGCTGCCGAGTTCCGAGGTGAAGCTCGCACTCGCGTCGAAAACCGGGAACCGATTGAACAATTGATCCATACGCGTAAGTTCAAGGAAAATTGCCGCTTCAGGCGACATCTCACCCAGCTGCAAGGCCCCATCGTTCTTCGCAACCGTCTCCATGCAGTCCAGCAAACCTTCGAGCCCGGCGAGATCCATCTCTCGCACACGCGAAAAATCCACGACTATGCGGGGTGAGTTCGACATCCTGTTTTTCAACTCCCGTCCAAGCCTGCGCGCTTCTTTGCCCCCGAATGCTTCTGGTAACTTGATCATGATTGCCGACTGCGTTTCCATGTCATCTTCCCCTGGGTCCTGCAACTTTGTGCAGAAACTTAAGATCCATTGATTTTTTGTTGCCGTTCTTACTGCTTCTATTGCTTTTGACTTCTACTCTGCTTCTATATTGATGCTATTTGTTAACACTAGGTTCACTAGGTATTAATCTTCCTACGTTGACAGCTGTAGCTTGTTGAGCAACATCGATCCCGCTCCAACGAGGGAGAACGATTTTGTTGCACGAATTAACCGCGGATCGTTGATTGCCAACTCGGTTTTTCGATCCAGATTAAACATTTTTTGATTGCTTACGATCGAACTCCGAACCGTGAGGCCCAAGCCCACATAGGTTTCCTGCAGAATCCACGACTGGTCAACCGTGGTGCCGCAATCAATTTCACAATTACGCTCAACCGCGCTTCCGCCGCTGATTGAGGTGCAGGCAGCGAGACGCGTGCCCGAGCCGATAAATGCGGGCCCACTAATGACGCAGGAATCATCTACTTCCGCTCCGGCCCCAAACCATATTCCATCGCCAACCTCGGTGCCGACCGGTTGCAGGTTGCATTTGCCGGTTAGCGCGTCCTCGGTAAGACGACGAAAGTCTTTTGGTTTGCGCAGGCGATTTATGTAGCCCTGATAGTAAAAATGCTCTTGATCGGGAATCAGGTTGCTCAAAGTCGTCCTATAAGCATTGCCTGATTCACGCAAAAGTTTTGCATTCACCACCGCCACATCTACTGAACTATCTGCGCCATATACCTGAGTTAATCCCGCCCGCCGTTCTGAGTGAAAGCGAAGGAGTTCTTCGTAATCCAGATCCGTGTAGGTGCTGGTCCGCAGTAACAGAAGGGTATCGACCCCTTGCCGCACGTACTCGCCAATCGCCTTTTCCCATGCTGAAATGAATTCGTTTGAGGTAGCGCTTCTCGTTGGTAGAAGTTGGGTAAGGGCAGAACCCTCAGGAATCACGCTGGTAAACGCAACCCCAGTTCCCCGCAACCGACTGATATTTCGATCCAGCAGGCTCTTGCCTAGCACTTCAAGCTTCGCGTCCGGCACATTGCTCAGAAACCGCTTACGCCGGCGGTTCTCGCCGATCGACGGATCTGCTGCACCGGTTTCACTGCCGGTCCTTGCTGCCAACGTCAGGATTGCCGCGATTTCCACTTTGCTATCTCCCGTTCCGACGAAGCCACAGTTGCAAGCTATCTAAGCTAGAACCCGACATCAGGCAGCATTACTCGCAGAAATTTGCGAAACCACTGGAAAGATTGTCCGCGGAAACTCGCGAGTCAATTCCTCGGAGTTCCAGCGAACTGCTTCACGACGGGCACGAGAGCGCTGCGCCCGGCTAGCGACCGCTTCATTCTCTTGTTGCGTGCGTCCGAGTAATTCGCGAATGCGAAGCTTGGCTTTGTGCAGTTGCGATTTCGAATTTCCTACTGAGCAATCGAGCAATTCGGCGATTTCCTGATGCTCGTAACCTTCCACTTCATGTAATAAGAAGATGGTGCGATAGCCGTCAGGAAGTTCTTTGATCGCGCGGGCGAGGGCGATGCGGTCTACGCATCCGGTTAAACGATCGTCTCGGCTGCCATATTCACGGCGGACTACCTTGGCATCCTGGCTGAATGGTTCATCCAGAGAAACTTGTTTGAGTGCTTTCTTGCGAAAGTGCATTAGCACAGTGTTGACCGCGATGCGATACAACCAAGTCGACAGCGCAGAGTCGCCACGGAATGTGGCCAGCTTGCGGAATACTTGGAGGAATGCATCTTGCGTGAGGTCTTCAGCCTCGGCGGTATTGTTCGTCATGCGCAGGCAAACGGAATAAACCTTTGCTTTGTGAGCATGAAATAAAGAAGCGAACGCGTCTGCGTCCCCGATTTGGGCGCGCTTTACTAGGTCTAGGTCGGACTCGAATCTTGCTAGAGCGTTGGTGTCGGTGGTGGTGGTCACTGGGGCTCTCCTTTCAAAACGCCTGTCGTTCTTGGCGGTGCGATGATCTGGATTCGCCGTAATCACAGTTATGAAGTTAAAGTTCTTTGTGCAAATGGTCTATCCGGTGAGGTCTGTATGCGTAAACAGACGTTCCTGTACCGCTTTGACACGCAAGAAGTTGGGTCGATTCGGCGAAAACAGCTGAATTGGCGCACACGCAGGAAGCTTTTTCACCAACGCTGAAATATTTTCCGGGTTTTCTGGTATGAGGGCTTCTACTACAGGCATCTACGGGGTGTATTGCACCTGTTTCGCCAGATAGCTCCGGTTCTCACAGGAAAATGGGTTCTGTGGCCGGCAGGGATAATCACTTGGGCCGCTGGAAGTCTTCATATACGCGGTGGGTGTGCGAGTGAGCAGGGAATTAATTCCTTACGCATCACATCTTCTCTGCTACAGGAAAGTCCTCAGATGAAGTACAGATTTAGCAGGATTGTGGGGATAGCGACCCCAGCCTATTCTCAGCCTATGAACGTTGCCCTCAACTTTCCTACCTTTCGAGCAGGCGCCGGCGCAGTATAGTGTCGGCTCCTGCTTCTCGCCTCAAACCTGGCCCGGGTGGTGAAGTTTAGGGAAATCAAGCCGAGCGAAAAATCTAAAACTTCCGCTCATAATTTTTAACCCAAATCCAATTTCATCCGGGAGGATACTGTGGCCGTTGAATCTTTAAATGAACTTTTTGTCGAACAACTTCGCGATCTCTATGACGCGGAAAACCAGCTCATTAAGGCACTTCCAAAGATGGCGGAAGGCGCCAACTCAGACGAACTGCGTCAGGGCTTTGAAGAACACCTGGAGCAGACTAAAGGACACGCACAGCGCATCGAGCAGATTTTTGAGCAGTTGGGCGAAAAGGCCAAAGGCAAGAAGTGCAAAGCAATGGAAGGCCTGGTCAAAGAGGGCGCCGAGACGCTTGAAGAGGACATGAATGAGGATGTGAAAGATGCAGCCCTCATCGCCGCAGCGCAACGCGTAGAACACTACGAGATTGCCGGCTACGGAACAGCTCGCACCTATGCTAATTTGTTGGGCCAGGACGAAGCTGCTTCTTTATTGGAGCAAACGCTTGAAGAAGAGAAGGAAACCGACGCCAAGCTGACTCAGTTGGCTGAAGCGATCAACGTTGCTGCCGAGCACGAAGGTGAAAAGAAGTCGAGAACCACAACCCGCAAAAAGTCCGCCGCCTAATTACCAAAATTAAAGACGGCAGCCGGTTTAATCGGCTGCCGTCTTTTTACATTTCAAATCTTCACGTTACTCGATGCCCGCTTGTACCACGTGCACGATATTATTGCGCACGGCGTAAAGCACCAGATCGCTCACCGAATGCAACTGTAGCTTGCGCATGATGTTCGAGCGGTGCGTTTCCGCGGTCTTCACGCTGAGTCCGAGCGCCACCGCAACTTCTTTCGTGCTCTTACCCTCGGCCAGCAGTTGCACAATCTCACGCTCGCGCGGCGTCAAACGGTTGCGGCCAGCGGTCGGAATCGGTGCCCCGGGAGTTCCGCCCTTCAGATACCCTTCCAACACCATGGTCGCCACTTTTGACGTGAAATAAGTTTTGTCGCGGCGCAATGCTTCAACTGCCGCTACCAGGTCGCGGGCAGCGTCGGATTTCAATAGGAAGCCGCGAGCGCCGGCATTCAAAACTTCACGCACCACCTGATCCGAATCATGCAGGGTGAGGATCAGCACGCGCGCCTGTGGGTTGGATTTCAGGATCTGGCGCGTAGCCTCGAGGCCATTGAGACCTGGCATCCCAATGTCCAGAATGACGACATCCGGCTTCAATTGTTGAGCCTTATCGACCGCTTCGCGGCCGTCACCGGCTTCGCCGCAGACCTGCCAGTCATGCTGAGACTGAAGCAGCGCCATCAATCCTTTACGAACTACCTCGTGATCATCGGCAATTAAAATCCTGAATGTTGCCATCGTGCACCTCTCATTGAACCTGGATAACACCGTTGCGGGCGGCTACTTTGAATCGGCGAACTAATTCGAGCACCCTCGTTGCCAAACCAAATACTATCAGTCCAGATAAGAAAAACCAGTGTAGCCGATGTAAGCAGCGTAATTTTTACTTTTGTCAGGCACACTCTTGCGCGCAGAAGAAATCAACATTCCTCCGCGCTGGGGATACTCAGCCCGACGGCCGCCACGCTCGGCGTCTCCTTCGCGTGGTCCTCAATCGACGCCACCTTCACTCCGCGGGCCGGCTCAAGCACCAGGGTCATGCTCGACGCGCAACGTCCGCAAAGCCACAAATGCAAAGTTTGCCGCTCCGGGTGCTCATCAAACGGTGCGCACTTTTCATCACTGGCGGCAACCGAGATCGAAACCACCTCGAATTGAAACAAACGCCCCTCCGAAAAGGAGTGCAGCGGGCGGTTGCAACCTTCGTTGGCGCAGTATGCGAGCATTCAGTCACGGATCAAAGCAACGTCGGAGTTGCGTTCACGCTACAGACGAAGAAAACTTACAGGTAAAACCCTATTTCTCCAATACAGTGTGAACTGTATTTTGTCCGGATTCCTACGGCACTCAATAATTTAGATGCGACGCCCATGTGTTTTGCACCAGAGCATTGCTAGTAATAGACAAAACGCTGTGATCACGGCTCATCTCAGCAAATATGCCATCACGAGTCCCGCTGCGCACCAAAAAACAAGGCGATGCAACGTCTTTTCTTCCTAAAAAACTCGCAATTGAAAGCCTTCGAAACGCGGCCCGGAAATGTAGAGCTTGCGATCTGTGGAAAAACGCTACGCAGACGGTTTTCGGCGAAGGTAAGTCTCGGCCATCCATCATGTTGATCGGGGAACAACCAGGCGATAAAGAGGACATCGCCGGGCATCCATTCGTAGGACCTGCCGGACACCTTCTCGATGAGGCCCTTGATTCAGCAGGAATTGCTCGTGCAGACGTATACGTGACCAATGCCGTGAAACATTTCAGCTGGACACCCGCAGCCCGCGGCAAACGCCGGATTCACAAAAAGCCGCGCTATTCGGAAATAAAGGCTTGCCGCCCATGGCTCGACGCCGAGGTCGCGGTCACACATCCTGAGGTGATCGTTTGTCTGGGCGCCACGGCGGCGCAAGCTTTGCTCGGCAAGGAATTCAGCGTCATGCGGGCCCGAGGCAAGTTCGTGCCATCGCCGATTGCTCCTTACGTAATGGCCACAGTTCATCCTTCCTCGATCCTGCGAGCTCAGGATGAGGAATCGCGGCGTGGACAGAAAGAAGCCTTCATCGCCGATCTGCGAGTGGCCGCCACTCAGCTCAAGAAGTTGCGTCGTGCGGCATGAGCGCAGGCTTAGCTTGGTTACATCTTCTCCTCGAAGTGCGTACAGTCCTCATCCGATGCCTCTTGATGTTCTAGGTGACTAAACTGGAAGTTCACTTATGGATCTCCTGAAAACTGCAGGCAAGCATCCTCCTGCTGAGGAAGATGAGCCTCAGACCCATCGACCGCCCGGTCCCATAGAACCTGAACCAGATACGCCGGAACCGGACAACGAAGAAGATCATGGCTTGGACACGGGAGTTCAAGTTCATTCTGAATTGAGGCCCTCGTTATGACCCTGACAGGATCTCTGGCACGCAAGTTGATTTTCGGTGGCGCAGTCGTTTCAGGCGCTGGGATTGGAATTGGCGCGGGTGCCGTTGCCGGTCTCGGGTTTGCCTACTGGGGATACAAACAGGCGCGACGGTATCGTCTGCAAGATCGTGTGGCAGTCATCACCGGCGGATCTCGCGGGCTTGGACTGGCGATGGCACGAGCATTTTTACGCCGCGGCGCACGGGTCGCTCTTTTAGCACGGGATCCTGAAGCGCTGGAACGGGCGCGGCAACTCCTGGCCGGACTGGGAACAGTTTTTGTTCGTCCTTGCGATGTTCGCGACGAGACACAGATCAAAGAATCTATTCGCGACGTGCGTCACGAACTCGGCGACATCGATGTGTTGGTAAACAATGCGGGAACCATTACTGTCGGCCCCATGGACACGATGACAGCAGAAGAATACCGCGAGTCGCTCGATGTGTTCTTCTGGGGCCCGCTGAATGCAACGCTGGCGGTACTTCCCGAGATGCGAAAGCGCCAACACGGTCGCATTGTGAACATTTCTTCCATCGGGGGGAAGATCAGCGTCCCGCATCTCCTGCCCTACAGTGTCGGAAAATTTGCGCTCTCAGGATTTTCCGAGGGCATGCGCGCCGAACTCACTCGCGACAACGTCTACGTCACCACAGTTTACCCGGGACTAATGCGCACCGGCAGCCCGCGCAATGCGGAGTTCAAAGGAAACCATCGCGCGGAGTACACATGGTTCCTGTTGAGCGACTCGACGCCAGGGTTTTCCATTAGCGCAGACCGGGCCGCACGTCGCATTGTCCGCGCGTGTGAATATGGAAGTGCCCACTTAGTTCTGGGTCTGCCAGCCAAGCTTGCGGTCAAGCTGAACGCGCTGTTTCCGGGAACCTCAGCAACCGCCGCCGCAATTGCCAGTCGCGCTCTGCCTGCCGCCGGCAGTTCAGGAAACGGCAAAGCGAAGGGCGCGGACAGCACAACGCCACTTACGGAATCCTGGCTGTCATCGCTCGATCAGCGGGCAGCCAAACGAAACAACCAGACTCGAAATCCTTTACCGGTGACCTCATGACGATTACTACGAATCTTGCGAAAAACGCGGGCGGAAAAACATTTTCCAGCCGCCCTGCAACCACCAATGTTGAAACGGCGCTTACTCTTGCGACAGGCGCGGCGATTGCGATCTATGGGGCCTTGCGTCGGGACTGGTTCGGCGCAGCATTAGCCGGTGGCGGAAGCTACCTGGTGTACTGCGGCGTGAAGGACCTGCGGCGACCCTTTCAGGGTAGGGTGCGTGCTGCATTCACCATCAACAAAACGCCGCAGGAAGTCTACGATTTCGTGCGTAATCCCGATAACTGGGGACGCGCATTACGAGAGCCCAGGTTTGAGCACGACGGCAAAGACGGTATGACATTGGGTTTCGGCGCGGAAAACGGGGCAGAGTTTAAATCGCATGTCGAACTCACTGATGAAAAGCCGGGAGAATTCATCGCTTGGTCATCGGAAGAACAGATGCTTGAACATCGGGGAGTGGTGCGCTTTAAAAAAGCGCCGGGCGACCGCGGCACCGAGATCAGCATTGCGCTGGAATACAAATCCCCCACCGGCCCGATTTCTCATGCATTGGCGGCGCTGGCGGGACTCGACCCTGAGCAATTGGTGCGCGAAGGCTTGCGCCAAATCAAGCAGCTCATGGAAACGGGAGAAATCCCCACCACGGAAGGACAGCCAGTCGGCGCACGCGGCTTCTCTGGCGCCGCAAAACGTGTCCTTTATCACGAACGGCCGGCAGTGGAAGTCCAGCCCGAGGAGCGGTTGGCCGGCGACTAAAAATTCCAGGAGGAATTGTGAAAGCGCTTTGTTGGCAAGGAAAAAATAAAGTTGAAGTCGAGCGGGTCAATGATCCGGAGATTCTAAATCCGCGCGACGGCATCGTGCGCATCACTCGCACCGCCATCTGCGGATCAGATCTTCACCTCTACGACGGCTACATTCCAACCATGGAAGCGGGCGATGTTCTTGGCCATGAGTTCATGGGCGAAATTGTGGACATAGGATCCGAAGTGAAGCGGGTAAAAAAGGGTGACCGTGTAGTCATACCATTCACCATTGCATGTGGGCAGTGCGGCTATTGCCAGAAGAATTTGTGGTCGGCGTGCGACAACACCAATCCGAATGCATGGATGATGGAAAAAATGTACGGATATTCCGGCTCCGGCCTGTTTGGCTATTCGCACATGATGGGCGGATATGCGGGCGGCCAGGCCCAATTCGTGCGCGTGCCTTTTATCGATGTGGGCGCGTTGCAGATTCCCGACGGCATCGACGATGAGAAGGTGCTGTTTCTGTCCGATATTTTTCCAACGGGCTACATGGCTGCGGAAAACTGCAACATCAAGCCGGGCGATGTAGTTGCCATCTGGGGATGCGGCCCGGTCGGCCAATTCGCCATTCGCAGCGCATTTCTGCTGGGCGCAGAACGGGTGATCGCAATAGACCGTTTACCCGAGCGCTTGAAAATGGCGCGAGCAGGTGGCGCCGAAATTATTAACTACGAAGAAGTAGACGATCTGATCACGGAACTGAAGTGGATGACTGCCGGACGCGGACCTGATTCGTGCATGGACGCGGTAGGGTTGGAAGCCCACGGAACCGGTGTCGCGGCAGCTTATGACTACACTAAGCAACGGCTGAAATTATCGTTCGATCGCCCGACCGTGCTGCGCCAGACCATTCAGGCATGCCGTAAGGGCGGAGTGGTTTCGATTCCCGGCGTATACGGCGGCGTGCTGGACAAAATCCCGTTCGGCGCGGCTTTCGGTAAAGGCCTCACGTTCAAGATGGGCCAAACCCAAATGCACAGCTACACCGGCAGATTACTCGAGCACGTGCAGAAGGGTGACATCGATCCCTCGTTCGTTATCACCCACCGCTTCGGTCTAGATGAGGCGCCGGAAGCCTACCGCATGTTCCGCGACAAAAAGGACGAATGCATTAAGGTTGTTTTGGATCCATGGCAGGATCCAATCGCCGCCTAAGGAAGGTAGGGGCGGACGTACACGTCCGCCCTGGTTTTCGCCCGGCGGAAGCGCCCTGTAATGTGCCTGTTGCACTATTCGCTACCACCTTTTGAATCGTAATCCCATTAAAATGCGTCTGTTATAATGAAGCATAGGTAAAAGGAGAAATATGGCCACAATAACGCCCGAAATTACGCCCCAGGAAACCACTAAGAAGACTCCCGTTATTTTGACCTCTAAGGCGATCGCGAAAGTAAAAGAGATCATGAGCCAACAGGATCCGACCCCGGCAGGGCTGCGCGTGGGCGTGGTGGGCGGGGGCTGCTCCGGCTTCTCCTATTCCATGTCCTTTGAGAACGAGCCCGGCATGATGGACAAAGTGTTCGACATGGAAGGCCTGAAAGTTTATGTGGACGCTACGTCTGTGATGTATTTGGACGGTTGCAGAGTCGACTACCTCGAGACCCTCGAAGGCGCGGGATTCAAGTTCGAGAACCCGAACGTGAAGAGCACCTGCGGCTGCGGTTCCTCGTTCAACGTATAAGGCTAAATTTTGACGGCAGAAGGCCCTCGCTGAATGCGAGGGCCTTTTCTTGTCCCGCCATGTCCATGTAGGGGCATGCGTCCACGCCCGCCCCGGACGTGACGTCCGGGCTACGGATCATCATTGATTCAAGACTTATTGCTGATTGGGTTGTTGCGTATCTTGTTGCGGGGGCTGCATCCCCGGATTCATGCCACCCGGGCCAGGGCTGAACCCCGGCTGGTTTTGGCCGTTGTTGTTTTGCTGGCCGGGTTGTTGCTGGACCTGCACCGCGTTTTGCAAAGGCGGTTGATTCGGCGTCGTGAGCAGACCGCCGCGGTCGGTGCTGGGATCGTAAATAAATTGCCACTGATTGTAGTGGTCTTTCTTGTTGAACTCGCGAATCGATTTATTCTTGCTGGTGCTGGCCACTCCCACGATCGGCAAACCCCCAAAGCTCTGCCCGTTAACCGGACCTGTCTGGTTACCCGGACCGCTGGGGCCTTGCGTCGGGCTTGCTCGTCCAGGCCCATTTTGCGCGGCTTGATCAGAATCTGAATTGTCCCCCGTCCCCGAGGGGTCCTGCGGCCCTGCCGGATTTGAACTTGGCCCGGGACTGCCCGGATTTGAACTCGGCCCTGGTCCGCTCTGCGCGACATTGTTACCCATATTCAGCGCTCCCGGCGCGCCTCCTTGTATAGGGGAGCCGGGGTTGCCGGGCGCCATTCCGCTGGCCGCGCCAGGGTTGAACGATGACTGAATGTCGTTCATGCGCAGGAACTTGAAATCCTTCCCGGTAATTGGATCTTTATAGCGTTTTCTCAGGTAGTGAACGTTATTCGTGCTTTCGAGGTCTTCGATGCGGGCAGGATAATGTCCGAATTTTTTAACGTAATGCCGCAGGGCCCGCGAGTACTGCACCCCGCGATGAATCAGTTCCTCTTCGCGGTCGCGTTTGATCTCGAAGTCAACTTTCTGGATCCAGGCCAGGGAAGCTATCGCCAACAACGCGACAAATAACATGAGAGTAAGCAGCACGTACCCTCGTTCGCCGCGCCGAAATGGTGGAGATTGAATCATCGAAACATTTAGTCGTTGAATCATTAAGTCGACATCAGTCATTTTGAATGCCATAGGGCCTTTCAATGATTCAATGACTCAATGATTTAATGATTCAATTTGCTCACCCCTGATTCAGCGGGATGCTCTGCCGGTTGTTGCTGAGCACATCCAGTATTTCCACCGCGGTCCCGGAGATTCGGACTACCTTGTAACGGCGGTCAACGATGTCGCCTTCTCGCGCGATGAAGACGTCTTCTCCCTGGGCGAGGAAAATTCTTTTCGTGCCGCCCGCCGGAGTCGCGTAGCCGTAGAATTTAAGGTCGATCGGCGGCGGAGGTGCTGGAGGTGGTGGCTCGTTGTTGTGAACCGTCTGGTCAGGCACCGGAGGCTGAAGGACATGCGGTATATCAACAAATACCTTAAAAATATTTCGTCCAGTGCCTTCGTATTTCGTGTCCTCGCTGACTTTTAGAAGGTCGGTGCGCAACGTGGGATCAAGCGATTGAGCAGCACTTTGCCGCTTTGCTGTGGCGCGGTTCCCTCCGGTCGTCGTGCGCGGAGCAGGAGCCGACAGCATCTCAGACGCACGATCCCCCAGCGCCGCCGGTGGTGGAATCGACGCACTGGATGAACCGGAACCCAGGAAGCTGGAGAAGCGCGTTGCCATCAACACCAGGGCAATGACCACCAGCGAAACCGCTGCGATCACCTTATTTCGGTTTTCTGCGCCCAGGTTCACTACGTCGACCTCATGTAAGTTTCAATTTTGAGCTGCAAGCCGACAATCCCGTTCTGCTCACTTCCCAGTTCCACTCCGTCGATCACGAAGAATAGTTTGTTGCGCTCGAGGGCATTGATGAACCGCATCAGCTGCAAGTAGTCTCCGGAAAGATTCGCGGCGATTTCGACCTTTTCCAATCCCTCGATGGGAGCATCTTTCACGGCATACTTCACTCCTGATATACGCACCCCCGATGCCGAGGCCACGCTACCCAGACTGGCCGAAATAGAAGACTCCTCAGCCGGGAATCGTTCCTGATAAAACTCTGCGATCTGCTGTTTTGCGCGTGGAAGTTTCTTGTCCAGTCCGCGCCAGGGGGCATATTCACGTGCTTTCAACTGCTGCCAGTCCTGCCGCATTTCTTGCTGGCGCACCTCACGCATGCCGGCGATCGGGCTAACCAGCATTGCCACGGCGGCCGCATCCACCAATACCAGCGCGGCAATGACGAACTTCAAACGGCCACGCGTGCGCTTCAAGTCAGGCATTAATTCATGCCTCCGTTGTTCTCGCGCATTTCATTTGCCGGAACATATAAAGCGTTGATGTCGAATTGCACGCGATCTTTATTGGCGTTAGTGTTGTTTTCGGTCTCAAACTTTTCGGCGTCGATACGGGTCTGCCTGAAGTGCTTCGAGCCTTCCATTTTCCGCACCAGGTCGAGCGCCTGCTCACGGGTTTCACCACCCACCACCAGCTTTAGCTCCAGATTATTGTCGGCAGATATTCCCGGATGAATAGAAATCACGTGCAGATGAGCCGGCATCACTTGTTCCAATTGCTCGAATGCCAGGGTCCATGAGAATGCCTTGCGTGCGAACAGTTCGTTGAGAAAGTGGGACTGATCACGCACGGTCCGGTTCTGCGGCTGATTGAGCATGGCCGCGGCCTGAGTCTTCTCGCGATCGAACTCAGCCAGCTGAGTCTTTAGTTTTGCCATCTGTTGGCGATCCTGGCTGCCCTCGATGAATCCATTCACGGCTAGGAACACCAGCATGGCGGTTACCAGTGCCAGCAGGCCGATGCCGCTTCCCCAGTAGGTCCAAAACTGCCTGGAATCCTCGTAGGGCTGGGACGCGAGATTGATGTTGAGCTGCATATCAGGAAAGCAGGGCGCCGACTACGCCCGCCATCCTCCACTTTGGAATCGAACCGCCGCCCAGGCCAAGTTGCGAGGCTTCCACCAGCTCTCTGACTTCGGCTCCGGTTTGAGCCCGCAGAGCAGGAGCAGCGCCTGCGATGTCAGAAATTCCGGCGACATACACTGCTTCTATGTTGGTGGCGTAAGTATCTTGAAAAAACACAACTGAGGGATATACGTCTTCGGCGAGTTGCTCTCCACTGATGGTTACGCCGCGCGAGTTTTCCAGTGTGCGGAAGAGCAAAAGCTGCTGCTTGTCTAAAATTGCAATGCTGGTGGTGTGCGCGTCCACTTTGATTACAAGGGATCCCGCATTGCCAGAGGCGCCGCCGAGAGCCGCCAGCATTGAAGGGAGCACGACGCCAGGATTAAATCCTGCCTCGTGAAACACCGCTTCGTAGTCCTGCACCACGTTGTTCAGGCAGACCGCGGCAATTACGCGGACGCCCGCAGGAGTAGTTTGCGCGTGATAGGAAACCGCAGCCTTGTCCACGTCAAACGGAAGTGACTTGCGCAGGCGAAAGCGAACCACGCCTTCGGCTTCTTTTGGCTTATCCGGCAGAGTGTCGAAATCGAGCAAGACGACTCTAACCGCGGCATCAGGAAGGATGGCGATAACGTCGCGCGAGTGGCCGCCCATCTGCTCGAGGGCACGGCGAAGCGCATTCACAACCATATCGCGCTGGCGAACATTGTTCTCGGTCAGGTCAGGCACCACGCACCCCGGCGTAAGCTCGCTGGTAGAGCAAAGTTCGAGGACCTGGCGCGAGTCAGAAGCCCGGCCGGCAATTACCCGGTCAGGCGCGATCTCACAGGCCAGCTTCGGTCTCGCGGAATGGTTGTTGCGTGCCATAAAAAGTGATGAGCGGCTCGTGATCAGAGGTCAGTAATCAGTGAAGATGCAGTCGCTGCCGACTGGGCACTAATCACTCACAACTGCACTACCTCATCGTCTCAATGAACGTGACCTTATTGATCTCCTTTAGCGTAGTCATACCAGTGCGAACCTTGTCGAGCGCGGACTCACGCAGGAAACGCATGCCTTCTTCGCGTGCCGCGCGGCGAATTTCCGAAGTAGGTTTGCGCGCCAGAATCATTTCGCGGATGCGGTCGCTTAAATCGAGCAACTCGTGAATTGCGCTTCGGCCGCGAAAACCGGTGCCTGCGCACTCAATGCATCCCTGGCCTTCGTAGAACGAAACTTTCGACCACTGATCGGGATCAAGCCCGCTGGCTTCGAGCACATCCGCCGGATAGTGCACCACCTCGCGGCAGGAGTTGCAGATCAACCGCACCAGCCGCTGCGCCAGAATGCAATTCAACGCGGAAACAAAATTGTAAGGCTCGACGCCCATGTTCAAAAAACGCCCCAGTACATCGACTACGTTGTTGGCGTGAACCGTGGTAAAGACCAAGTGGCCGGTGAGAGCTGATTGAATGGCGATTTGCGCAGTTTCAGTATCGCGAATTTCGCCGACCATGATCTTGTCGGGGTCGTGACGCAAAATCGAGCGCAGGCCGCGGGCAAAAGTAAGACCTTTCTTTTCGTTGACCGGAATCTGCGTAATGCCACGGATCTGATATTCAACCGGATCTTCAATGGTGATGATCTTGTCTTCTTCGGTCTTAATTTCGTTGACCGCTGCGTAAAGCGTAGTTGTTTTGCCGCTTCCCGTCGGCCCGGTCACCAGCACCATGCCGTACGGTTCTTTAATGTAGCGGCGGAACTTCCGCAGATCGTCTTCGTCGAAACCGACAACGTCCAACGTGAGCGAACGGAACTTCTCGCTCATCGATTCTTTGTCGAGTACACGAAGCACAGCGTCCTCGCCATGAATCGACGGCATGATCGAAACACGGAAATCGATCGGTCGTTCGGGCTGTCCGTATTTCACGCGGAAGCGTCCGTCCTGCGGCACTCGGCGTTCAGAAATGTCGAGCTCGCTCATGACCTTGATACGCGAGATGATGGTCGAATGGTGCTCTTTGGCGATGGGCGGCATGGCTTGGGTCAGCACGCCGTCGATGCGGAACTTGATGCCGACGGAGTCATCCTGGGTCTCGATGTGGATGTCACTGGCGCGCCGCTGCAGCGCGGTAAAAATTGTGGTGTCCACCAACCGGATGATCGGGCTCATGTCACCTTGCGCGGTCAGTTTGTCGATGGAGATGCTTTCGTCGCCGCCTTCTTCTTCGTGAACCACGGCGAGGGTAAAGCCTTCGCTGGCATCTTCCAGAACGCGCTTCGACTGTTCCGTCTTTTTGAGGATTTCGCTGATCTGCGCCAGAGTCGCGACCTTGGTGACGATGCGCTTGGCTAGCAGCAAGCTGATTTCATCGATCATCATCAATTGGCTGGGATCGGCGATGGCAATAGCCAAACGCCCGTCAGCGGTTTCTTCCAGCGGAACAAAGTTGTAGCGGAACATCAGGTGCGGAGAAATTTTGGTGAACAGATCGTGATGAAGTTGGAAATTATGCAGATCTACGAACTCGCAACGATACCGCCGCGCAACATCTTTCGCATGCTCAAGGTCAGTGGCGTGAGAGCCGGTCGAACCCTGACCGTTTCCGCCGCCGACGAACACGGATTTCTTTTCGAGTTTTTCTACCTTTTCAGCCATGCCTGCCATTCCACACCTGCCTGCCGATTAATGGATGCTCGATCCCAGGGTAAATATCGGCAGATAAAGGGAAATCAATATTCCGCCTACAAATACCGCCATAATTATCAAAATGATCGGTTCAATCAATGCCATCGCGCCCGAGAGCGCCGTCTGTACATCTTCTTCATAAAATTCCGCTACTGAGTTCAACATGGCGGGCAATGCGCCCGTCGACTCACCAACTTCAATCATTTCCACCGAAAGATCGGGAAAAACTTTCTGCTCTTCCAAACTCTTAGCCAGCGATTGGCCCTCGCGCACCCGCACCGAGGCGCGCTGAATTCCGTTCAGAATGGTCCGACTGTTCATGGATGCGCCCGCCGTTTCAAGCGACGGCACCAGCGGCATGCCGCCGGTCAACAAAGTCGAGAGCATTCGCGAAAATGTGGACACGTGGTATTTCATCCAGATGTCGCCCACCAGCGGAATCTTGTGCGTGGCCCGGTCAATCGACTGTGCGCCACTGTCCGTGGCTTTCCACCGCCACAAAAGAAAAATCGTCAGTACCACGACTGCCAATATGACCGGCGCGTATCGCTGCGCGTGCGTCCCCATTTCAAGCATGAACAGCGTGATAGCCGGCAACTGCGCGTTCAGGTCCGAGTACAACTTGGCAAATTGCGGGACCACATAAGTGACGAGGAAAACCAGCATCACCATTACAACGGACACCAGCAGCGCCGGATATATCAGCGAAACCGCCAACTTTTTCTTAAAACTTAACGCCATTTTCTGAAAATTGACATAGCGGGTGAGCACTTCGTCCATGTTGCCGCTCTTTTCACCAGCCATTAGTGTGGTGGTGTAAATTTTCGGGAAGACGTGCTGCGCGGCAAACGCCTCGGAGAGAAGTTCTCCACCTTTCACCCGTTCCCTCACATTCTGCAAGAGCGCGCGGAAATACGCATCCCGCTGCCGTTTGACCAGAAGATCCAGCGAGCTGAGCACGGGCAGGCCTGCTTTCAGCAGTGTAAGTAGCTGCTGGTTGAAAATCAGGAATGTTGACGGCCTCACCCGCTTGCGGCGTCCGGACTGCCCGCCGAGTAGAAGCCCCTTCGGCTTCACCCAGTAGACGAGAAAGCCCTGTTGCGCGAAACGCTCCCGGACCTCAGATTCCGAGATTCCGCTCTCCACCTGCTGCAGCAGGCGGCCGCGCTCGTCGGCGACTTTGATTAAAAACTCAGCCATTTGTCTGGGAAATTTGGGTCCGCCCCCTCCAGTTTAGCATTCAACAATCCTCGAGTTTGCAGCTACTTAGCACGAAAGCCCATCTTGAGTAACGT
The DNA here is from genome assembly GCA_963703465.1 of uncultured Acidobacteriota bacterium. Taxonomy (GTDB): domain Bacteria; phylum Acidobacteriota; class Terriglobia; order Terriglobales; family Acidobacteriaceae; genus Gp1-AA145. The sequence continues at coordinate 779,053 of CAVPEQ010000007.1, forward strand.
CCAAAGGTCAGGCTAATTTCCTGCCTCTTCCGTGATCACTTCCGTCCCCGGCGCCGGCGAAAACCGGAACTTTGCGTCGGGAAGGGCGAGATTCTCTTTCTGATTGCTGAACCGGTATTCAGTGATGGAATCATCGGTCCCGTAGAGCAGAATCCGTGCAATCGCATGTTCCGGGGTGATCTCGAGAATGACTTGCCTCAGGGTGTCCTCCATCCCGCGCGGAACACCCCGCACAATGACATCGTCCTGGTGCCAGGTCTGGATGTCTGGCGCAAAGGACAGTCCGGACAACTCTTTCTCCAGCTTGGTCTTGCCCAGCAAAAACGCAAGTGGCGACCGGATGTCATCCAATTTCTTCATCGAAGACCTTCTCACCTGTTTCTCCGCTGGCAGATAAAGCCACCCGTCGTGACCGTCGTCAACAAACAGTTTCTCCTCTGGAGAACGGTATTCCCATCGCATCTTGCCTGGTTTTTTCAGCCACAATGTGCCGGATTCGGTTCGTTCCATGCCCGAGCCTTGATAAATCTCGGTGAAATCAGCCGTGAGCGTCTGCAAGTGGTTATACCGCTCGTCAACCCGACGGGCCACGCTGCTTACGCTGGGCAGTGCGAATGCACTGACTGCGACCGCACTGTACCAGACAATGCAGACTATGTTTAAAATCACGACCTTCAATTTCATTTGGTTATAAAATCGATTAATTACCCGGATGCGGATACTTGGTGGAGTGATTCGCCCGCTTTTAAATTGGATGCCGGACTCCGGTACTCGAATCTTAGCCCGGCATACCGCAAAAAAGTCGTCGAATACCGATTGTACTGTACCCGACATTTCCTATAAGCGCTTTATACTGAAGCTGGAGAGTTATGTCGTCCCCACCCAAGATGCCCCTCGAACGCCGCCGGCGCAACAACCTCTGGGAGGGGATGTTCGGAATTCTTACCCATTCGAGAACAACTCCCATGCGGCGAGAAAGTGACTTGATCCGTTCGCGTATGCAGCGCTGGGTGGAACTTGCTGACCGCGCGCTTGGGAAGGGCAGTGCCGGGAGCGGCGCGAAATCCTATCCTCCCGAACTGCGAAACCACAAACATTGATGGTTCCCGCCGAGCCCGATCAGCGATCGATTATTTCTAATGATCTCCTCGAAGATAGGGTTCGCATAAATCACATAGACGGGATTAGGGTTCTGACGCAACGATTGCTCCAGATTGTTGATTAAGGTTCGCAAGGACCCTTGCGGCAAAGGGTTAAATAGGAAAACAACGGCGGGTTCGGCTGCAAAGACAAATTTGGTCGCGTCCTGGCAGTGTAGTTCGATCCCAGTACTCGCACCTCTCCGCTCGAACTCCCTGACATTCTCTCGCGCGACTTCTACAAGCTCGGGAAGAAGCTCGACTCCGATAATTCGTCGAAATTCAAATTCCGTTGCCAGTAGCAGAGCCCGCCCCTTTCCGGCACCGATATCAATGAACGTGAACTGGCCGAAATTGGTGTCAGGCGCGAGATGCTCAGACAGGGCCGCCATGATTTCTCGGAATTGCTCCGGCGGAATCGGTTGGTATGGGGAGTTCAACAGTCCCAGCAGTCGCGTGCGCCAATTCACAGTAGCGCTGGTTGTATTGACGTGGTGCTCCCAGTCGTAGTCCATGTCTCCGTAACGCTGACGGCGACGATCGGGAAGGGAATCGCGGAGGAACTGGTACATAAATGCCAGAAGCCGGCGAACAGAGGGTAGTGTGCCGACTTCTTCGCGCTGTTGATGCCACCAGGTGGCGAAGGCGGTAGACAGACTGAGCTGAGGGTCAGACACGTTTCGGGAACGCACTCCACCACAATCCTAACCGGCGGGAAAAAGCTTTGGAGCTGCGTGCGGAACGTAGCCGCTGGGCACACCTTTATCGAGAAACGGCAGATCGTCAGGGACGCTGACGACTACTCGGCCGCGACTCTCCAGGGTGTACGGATGGCCTATCGGATCAACTGGAATGCTCTTGATCCAACCCGCAGAAACCAGCTCAGAAAATGCCGATGGATAATGGCCGGTTCGATCGTGATACCTCTCAACCAGCTGCCCCAGCGCAGTCACATCTTCATCTACCTGGATGGCGCGCAAGTGAGCGGCGGCATTGGCTCGTATTAAAGCGTCATGTCCGGTTTGGAGGGTAGCGCTCCACATCATGCGTGCGGTGCTTAGGTCGCCACCGTGCTGGGCCATTTGGGCAGCCATGATTTTCAGGAATGGGTGAGTATTTGGCAATTGCGATCCACGCAAGAAAGCTTCAGCCGCATCCCGGTAATCCTTTTGATCGTAGTAAACGAAAGCCAGATCGTAATACAAGCGCCAGTCGCCAGGATTGTTTTGGATTCCGGAGAGTGCCAACTCAATAGCTTTTCCGGGATCGCCAGCGCCTTGCGGCGGCTTGGCTACAAGAAACGTTTCGCCGAATTCGTAGGCCGGTATCAAATGCGGATCGAGCTGAGTGGTGATGTTAAGCAGCGGCCACAGCAGCTGATAAGTGCCGCCTCCCTTTCGATGAGTGTCGCCAAAATATTGAACGGTTCGGGTCCAGTAAATATCGGCAAGCAGGCCCTCGTAGCCCAGGCAAAGGCGCTTCAGCAGCTTTGGAGAGGAAATATAAAGCATTTGCTGCAGGGGTGCGGTCGGGAGCGAATGATCAATACCACGGGTCAGCAATACCGCGCTGACCATGCTGCATATCAGCACGGTGCCCGCGATGGCTGTAATTTGTCGTGAGCGAATCATTTCAGGTTCCGGCGCTCGAAAATCAGCACCGCAGCGCTGAGTACGGCCATCGAGTAGACCAGCGCGTAGAGGGTATTGAAAAGTATCAAATTGTGCGAAACCGGTTCGCCGTGGGCAATCTGCGTAATTACATTGAGAGCCGAAAAATTGGGTACCAGATAAGCTGCGCCCGTCGCCAGCCAGCGCGTAACTCCGTGAGTCATCGCAGCAAAGTTGCGCAGGTCCTGCGCGAAGCTACCGATCACAAACAGCCAAAAAGCAAAAATCGCAGAAAAAATCGGGGTGGAAAATGACGAGAAAAACAATGCCAGCGCCGTGATGATAATGAATTGCAGGACTATAAAGTACAACGCAACCAGCACTCCGATGTCCGAGCTCAGCAAATGATGCGAAACATAGAGCAGCGCGGCGAACACTCCGATCGCCATACAAAAAGAGTTGACCACCAGCGTTCCTGACAAACCAAAAAACTTGCCCGCGATGAATTCCCAGCGCTGCACCGGTCGAGAAAGCACGGTGTAGAGAGTGCGTTTATCAATTTCTTTCGACACCAAGCCAATCCCGATAAAGATGGCGATCACAATTCCGAAAAGAGAAACTGCCGTTAGCCCTAAATTGATGACCACCAGGCGCTCAATATGAATTGAGACCTGCCCAACCAGGACCGCGGCCGCTGACATCAACAGCGCAAAACCTATCAGGTTATAAAGCACACGATCGCGCACGGCTTCACGGAAGGTGTTGGTTGCGATATGAAAAACTCTGGAATTCATTTCTTTGTGCCCTTGTACAATTCGGCGCTCTTCGCTCTAGCTTCGCGACGAAACCGCTTCGGATTTCACCGGCGCGCCCAGTTGCGCCACAAAATAGTCCTCCAACGAACTTCGCACCGGAACTACTGAAATCAGCCGCAGCTGCTCTCGCCGCAATGCCTCAAGCGCAGCGTCCTGATTTTCTTCCGGAACAATGACGCGCGTGGTTTCACCGGCGGCGCGACATTCCGCTCCCATGGCTCGAATGCCCCCGGGAACGGTTGATCCCTGCCAGACAATTTCCACCTTGCCATGAACACCAGTCGTCAGTTCTGCCACCGCGCCAACTCCGCGAAGTTCGCCCTGATGGATAATTCCCACCCGATCGCACAAGGCTTCGGCGTCGGAAAGGATGTGGGTAGAAAAAAATACAGTCTTTCCCCGTGCCTTTAAATCTTCGATCAGGTTGCGCACTTCGCGACGGCCCATAGGGTCCAGTCCGGACATCGGTTCATCAAGAAACACAACCTTGGGATCATGCAGAATTGCCTGCGCTATGCCGACCCGTTGCAGCATGCCTTTGGAAAATTTCCGCAACTGAACATTTGCCGAGTTGCTCAACTTCACTTGTTCGACAACGCCCTCAACTTTGCGCGTAAGTTGCTTAGCATCGACGCCCGAAAGTTGGCCGTAATAATGCAGCAGCTCAGTCGCCGTCAGATGATCGTAGAAGTATGGCTGCTCGGGAAGAAAGCCGATCTGAGCCTTCATACGGGGATCGTCGAGTTCCATGCCGAGAATTCGCGCAGTGCCGCCGGTAGGAAACACCAGTCCCATCAGGATCTTGAGGGTAGTGGTTTTTCCAGCGCCGTTTGGACCCAGAAAGCCAAAAATCTCGCCCTCTTTAACCGTGAGTTTTAAGGGGCGCAGCGCCGGTTTGGATCGTTGTCGCCAGAATCCTGTGTTGTAGATCTTTTCCAAACCGAGAATTTCAATTGCATCCATAGCGGGAGGCGCGCCCAGGCGCCTACAAAATTATATGCAATTGGACGGGCAGCGAACCCTGTAGATAGCTACAGCACCGTTACCATAGTGTCTATTGCGCGATAGGATAAGCGATACATGTGGGTACGTCCGGAGCTATGGCTGTCGGTCCCGGATCTATCCGCATCACGCCGTCAGTGACCATGCAGAAATTGCGAACACCGGTTGAATTGTATGAGAGTGGGGCTGAGCTGGCGACAAATGACGTGTTCGGATTTCCGCCCCCGCCGCCTGAACCAACCGACAAAAATTGGTAACCACTTTTGGTGCCGCTTGAAAGAACACTGTCAAGTATGCAAGCGTTCGTGCTCGACGGTCCACTGCTACAGCTGCTTGCTCCTGGACCCAGATTAGAAAGCGAATCTGCAAAACCTGCGGCCTGGTAAGAAGAAGCATAGGTGATCTGAGCCGTCGAAATTTGCCGAATGGCGGCGGCGGCGGCGGATTCATCCGCTGAGATCTTCGCCCGCAGAAGACTCGGGATCGCAATCGCCGCAATGATCAGAATAATCGCGACCACGATCAGCAGTTCGATTAACGAAAAGCCCTGTTGCTTGCGCATAGTTGTTCCTCACTATTTACAGTGCACCTCAATTTCCATTCTCCCGTTACCAGAGGTCATCGGACGATATGACTATGGAAAGGGTGGATGGCTGGCCACTCAAGAACCGCCTCAAAAACATAAGAGCATCGGATGTTGCCATCCGATGCTCCCGGCTCATACCCTCCCCCAGGTACTTTGCCAAATTCAACTTACTGCATTGGAGCGAACGACCCACCGTTGCAGGTTGCATCAGTCGTTACGTTCGAGGGCTGAGCGGTTGGCGCATAGAAACGCACTACACCGTCTTCGTTTGCGCAAAACGCCTTTACGCCGGTTGAATTCCAGGTAGTCGGCACAGCAGACGCAGTGAACTGCGTATTTACACCAGCTGTTGCCTGACCGGTAGAGGTCAACGTGTAACCACTCTTTGTGCCCCCCGCCAGAACCAAGTCAATGATGCAGGCGTTAGTGCTAGCTGGTCCCGCACTGCAGGTAGCATTGGCCGGCCCAAGGGCGGCCAGGCTGGCTGCAAAGCCCACAGCGGGATACGAGGTGGCGTATTCGATGTTGGCAGTTACAATTGAACGAATTGAAGCCGCTGCCGAAGATTCATTAGCCGCAATCTTGGCGCGCAGCAGGTTCGGGATGGCGATCGCAGCGATGATCAAAATGATCGCGACCACGATCAGCAGCTCGATTAATGAGAAACCCTTCTGTTTACGCATTTTAGTTTTTCCCTCTTCTCTTGTTTTTCGAATCCTCGGTCTCAGCGACCCGATACGGGTATTGTTGCACCTTGCTCGCCATTCCCTCGGTTACCAAAGGCGGCATGTCTAGCGAACCCAGCCCAACTGCAATGAACAAGTTAAGAACCAGTCAGCTAAACGAACAGGGTACTACAATGACTAAGGGTCATAATTTGTCACCGCGATGACGTTTTGTGGCATTCGTTCTTGCCAGGACCACCTGGGCTCCTGGAATGCTGAATGAAAAACGCAAGGCATACAGAAACGTCAAATAATGAACGCAGGACATAAGTTTTCTTGCAAGATCGAATGAGGCCAGACGCATCTCAACAGGAGGTGTCGCGTGGATTCGTAAATCGCGGTCCCGAATCGAATGGCTCTAAAAGGCTCTAAAAGACAAAGAGCATCGGATGTTGCCATCCGATGCTCCCGGCTCATACCCTCCCCCAGGTACTTTGCCAAATTCAACTTACTGCATTGGAGCGAACGACCCACCGTTGCAGGTTGCATCAGTCGTTACGTTCGAGGGCTGAGCGGTTGGCGCATAGAAACGCACTACACCGTCTTCGTTTGCGCAAAACGCCTTTACGCCGGTTGAATTCCAGGTAGTCGGCACGGCAGAGGCAGTAAATTGTGTATTTACGCCAGCCGATGCCTGGCCGGTGGAACTCAACGTGTAACCACTCTTTGTGCCCCCCGCCAGAACCAAGTCAATGATGCAGGCATTGGTGCTCGCCGGTCCCGCGCTGCAGGTGGCATCTGCCGGCCCAAGAACGGGCAGCGTCGCCGCGAAGCCAACGGCCGGATACGAAGTGTTGTATTCGATATTAGCGGTTACGATGGAACGAATTGAAGCCGCTGCCGACGATTCATTAGCCGCAATCTTGGCGCGCAGCAGGTTCGGGATGGCAATTGCCGCGATGATAAGGATGATCGCGACCACAATCAGCAACTCAATCAACGAAAAACCTTTTTGTTTTCGCATCAAAAATTTCCCCCAGATTTGGTAGTTGGTCTCAGCGACCCCGTTTCATATTCGCACTTTGATTGCCGTCGCTGGTAATTACCAAAGTTTGTGTGTGGCTCCCGCCCCTGCGCGTACTATCAACAACTTCCGCCTTCGGTTACGTATCTTTACAAAAGGATAAAGCGTCTGTTGCCGTTTCTGATCACTTGGAGTGACAAATCTTGTCAAAACCGGAAGGATGTCAGAAAAGGAAAGCAGCCAATCCCGCGCCGATAAGGGTAGAGTCTCTCCGCCCCTCGTGGGCAGATAGCTTTTTCGCTTACCGCTTCTCTCGCCCGAAGACCGATGACGTTAGTTATTCCCAATGCGCATGTCTTCCACACCGCTGTTTGTCGCGCTGTAAAATGAGCCTGAAATAATGCCCTCTGTCGCAACTCAGACCGCAGCTCCGGTAACGGCGCCGAAGTCCAGCGAACTGTTTTCGTCGCCGGGTAAGAGGACCTTCATCCTCTCCCTTGCCCTGGTCTTGCTGACCGTGCTTGCCTACCTGCCTGTCCGCAACAATGGCTTCATTAATTTTGACGACAATCACTACATCACCGAAAATGCGCACCTAAAAGCCGGCCTCACTTCGGACACGGTGAAGTGGGCTTTCACTACCTACGACGCCGCCAACTGGCACCCATTGACGTGGCTTTCGCATGCGTTGGACTGCCAGCTCTTTGGGTTGAGTGCGGCGGGTCCCCATTTAATCAATGTTCTGCTGCACGCGCTTAACGCCGTGCTTCTGTTTCTTGTGTTGCAAAGCCTTACCCGGTTTACGTGGCGCAGCCTGATGGTGGCAGCCCTCTTTGCCGTACATCCGTTAAACGTCGAGTCTGTTGCCTGGGCTGCCGAACGCAAGAACGTGCTGAGCATGTTGTTTTTCCTGCTGGCGATCTGGACTTACTCTCGCTATGTTCATAAACCTTCAGTCGCACGGTACTTGGGAGTAGTTGGATTGTTCGCTCTGGCTCTGATGTCTAAGCCGCAAGTCATTATTTTTCCATTCGCATTGCTTCTGATGGATTACTGGCCTCTCGATAGAACACATTTTGCAACTGCTCCAGGGATCTTGGATTCCGGGGTTGATGTCAGGCGACGATCGCTTGTATCGCTGCTGGTCGAGAAGGTTCCATTGTTCGCGCTCAGCGCGCTGAGTGCGATCGTTACACTTCAGGCACAGCGAGCGGGACATGCGGTGCGCACTGTTGTTGAGTATTCGCTAGCCTCGCGTGTCGAGACCGCGATCGTTTCGTATGCATTGTATCTGCGTGACGCGTTTGTGCCCCGGCATCTTGCGCCGATTTACCCGCACCCGGATGGTTTGCTGCCAGCCTGGGAAGTGGCACTTGCGCTTGTGGCGCTGATCGCGATCTCCTCCCTTGCGGTCCTGGCGCGAAAGCGTGCGCCCTATTTGCTCTTCGGGTGGCTTTGGTTTTTAGGGACCTTAATTCCGATGATCGGCCTGGTTCAAGTTGGTGTGCAGGCCAGAGCCGACCGATACCTGTATGTTTCCCTGATCGGAATCCTGGTGGCGGCGGTCTGGGGCTGTGCTGACTTGCTCGTGCGGCACAATGTCTCTCCGGCCGTAGGTTTGGCGGCATGCGCTGGTGTGCTGATTAGTTTATCGGTCGCGACTTTCGAGCAGGTTAGCCGGTGGCGTGATAGCGAGACCTTGTGGAACTACACAATGTCCGTAACGGATCGGAATTTTATGGCGGAGGACAATCTCGCGCAAGAACTAGCGACTCAGGGACGCACAAAAGAGGCCTTGGTGCACTTTCACCATATCCTGGGCCTTCACGATTGGCAGCCGTCAGAACTGATTGCATTCGGACTATATGAACAACGCCAAGGTTATTCCGCCGATGCTATTGCACAATATGAACGGGCATTGCAGAACACGAACGACGCCAAAACCAGGGCCATTGAACTCAGCAACATGGGTTCTGCGTACCTGGATTTGAAGGATTTGGCCCATGCGGAGGAAAGTTTTGACAAAGCGCTGCAGGCTGATCCGAACAACGCTCCTGCTTTCATGGGAGCCGGGCTGATTGCGCAAAAAAATGGAAATTTACCATTAGCCATTGGCGAGTATACAAAGGCGGTCGCAATCAAGCCCACAGACTTGGGATATGCCTTGTTGGGTCGCGCTCTGGAGCAGAGCGGCAGAACTTCAGATGCGAATATGGCCTATGCTCAGGCGCAGAAACTTTCGCCGAACATGGAGAGCACACTCTCCGTAGTTAATCACTTACTCGCGGACTAGAGAACGATCACGCCACATTCCTCAGCACCAACGCTGAGTTTTTCGATCCAAATGCGATGCAGTTACAAACCGCATGTTCAATCGGCTTTCTTCTGCCCGCCTTTGGCACATAGTCGAGATCGCAGTCTTTGTCCGGATCCTCCAGGTTAAGGGTAGGCGGAATCTGGCCGGTCCGCATCGCCAGAATGGTTGCTGCAACTCCGGCTGCCCCGCATGCTCCCTGCGGATGTCCGATTTGCGACTTCAACGCCGACATCGGAACCTGGTACGCGCGATCATCACCCAAAGCTAACTTCAGCGCCCGAGTTTCGATGCGATCGTTCAACTGAGTGGAGGTTCCGTGCAGGTTCACATAGTCGACGTTCTCGGGCCCGATTCCTGCCTGCTGCATTGCCAAGCTGATAGCGCGCGCCGGCTCTTCGCCGCATTCCATCAGGCGAACGCGATGAAAGGCCTCGCAGGTCGATCCGTATCCGGCAATTTCAGCGAGGATAGTCGCGCCGCGAGCTTTGGCATGTTCATATTCCTCCAGCACGAATATCCACGCGCCCTCCGCCAAAACAAATCCGTCGCGATCGGCGGAGAAAGGACGCGAACCTCGCTCCGGCACCCCATTCCAACTTTCGGTGAGGATCCTCATCAATATGAAGCCCTTTACGGTACCCAGGGAAATAGGCGCATCGGCGCCGCCTGTGAGAACTCTGTCGGCTCGTCCTGACTGAATTTGGCGGACCGCATAGGCCATGGCATCGGTGGAAGACGTGCACCCCGTGGTGATCACATGGCTCGCGCCGCGCAATCCGAAGCGCACGTTTAGTTCGCTGGAGATGCCTCCCATGACACCACTGGGAACGCAAAACAAGCTCATCTTGCTGTACTGCCCGAGAAAGAGCAGCCGGTACTGCTCCTCGGTAAACTCCTGTGAGCCGCCGCCGGTCCCGATGATCACGCCAAAACGGCGTCGTTCTTCCATAGGCAGCGAAGAAGCATCGATTCCCGCACTTTCCAGCGCTTCGCTTGCGGCGCACAGTGCAAACGGTAGTATCCGTGAAACATGTTTGCGATCTTTCTTTTCAACCCAGGCAAGTTCGTCGAAATCCGAAACTTCGCCGGCAATCTGCACATCGATTTCGGAAGCATCGAATCTCGAAATGCGTTTCACTCCGCTGCGTCCTTGGAGGATTGCGTCCTGAAAACACTTGGTCCCCACCGCGTTCGGACTGACGACTCCCATCCCCGTGATCACGCAACGTCGCGTCAAAGAGTGCTCCTGCTTTGAGATTTGTACACTTGTGACATCGTGAGCAATGGCCCAGTAACCAAGTTATCAGGACTTTGGCCTGGTCGGTTCATAACCCCGTCAAAATCTTGTCAAGGCCCGGAAATGGTGCAATTCCGGCTAAGCTTATGATTCGTCAGTAAAAATAAACTTCCGAATCGTGGCACAAGTGGTATGGCCAATTTGATACTCTGAAATAGGGCTGAGAAAGTTATTCTACTTAATCGATCCCTAGCTCTTTCGCCAGCGCCTTCCACTTACCATTCACTGCCGATTTAGTTTTGTCGTCCATCAGGATCTCGTCCGGCCATGGGCGGGCAAAGCCTTCGCTTTCCCACTTACGGGTAGCATCGATGCCCATCTTAGAGCCGAAGTTCGGCAGCCGCGAAGCGTGGTCGAGTGAATCGACCGGACCCAAGGTGAACTGAATGTCGCGCTCGGGATCGATGTGGTTCAACACCTTTAACGTGACTTCGCCGATGTCCTGAACGTTGACGTCCTCATCAACCACGATCACACATTTGGTGAACATCGCCTGGCCCAGCGACCAGATGGCGTTCATCACTTTGCGCGCCTGACCCGGATACGATTTACGAATCGAAACAATCATCAAGTTGTGGAATACGCCCTCGATAGGAAGATTGACATCGACCAGTTCGGGAATGGTCAGCTTCATCAGCGGCAGGAAAATACGCTCGACGGCTTTGCCCATGTAAGCGTCTTCCTGCGGCGGCTTGCCGACAATAGTGGTCGCATAAATCGGATTGTTGCGATGGGTCACGCATGTCAAATGAAAGACCGGATAAAGATCGGGCAGGGAATAAAAGCCGGTGTGATCGCCGAACGGGCCTTCCATGCGGAGTTCGTCGAGATTGACGTAGCCTTCGAGAACAATTTCTGAAGTCGCGGGAACTTCGAGATCCACCGTCTCGCATTTCACCAAGCTCAACCGGACTTTGCCGCAGAAATCCGGCAATCAAATATTCTTCGACATCTGGAGGCGCGGGAACGATGGCGGAAAACGTGAGCGCGGGATCGGTTCCGATGGCAACTGCAACTTCCATTTTTCCTGTGGGTAATTTTCCTTCTGGAATCACAGAACCGCCGGAAGTCTCGGCCATGATTTCGACCGCCGACCGACTCTGAGGGTTGTAAGAATAACCTTGAGGGTGCCCCACCCTTGTCGCGCTGTTTGCGACAGGGTGGGGTTTTTGACTTTGCTGTGTAGCTTCACGTCGCAGCATCTCGCGGTAGTGCTCAGCCCCAATTTTCTGCCGCTGCCAGTGCATGCCGGTGCTTTGTCCGTCATACACCTGCATGCGATACATGCCGACATTACGTTTGCCTGTTTTCGGATCGCGCGTAACCACGCACGGCAAAGTGATGAATCGGCCTGCGTCCTGCGGCCAGCATTGCAGAATTGGCAGGTGCTTGAGATCGAAGTTGTCTTTGCGAATGACTTCTTTGCAGGGACCGGTCGCGACTGTCTTAGGGAAGAATTTCCCCATCTCGGCGAGCATGGGCAGCATTTTGATTTTGTCGAGAAACCCTTGCGGAGACTTCACATCCATGAACTGGCGAATGCGGTCGGCAACTTCATCGAGTGAGTCAACCCCGAGCGCCATCCGCATGCGCTTCTCGGAACCAAATTGATTGATGAGCACCGGAATATCGACTGCCCTTCGGATTTTCAAAAAGCAGAGCCGGGCCGCCGGGCCTTAGTGTGGCGCGGGCGCCCTCGCCCGCGAAGGTTCCCTTTGAAACACGATCGGTAATCTCGGCAATCTCAAGCACCGGATCAACTTCGGTCTTGATCCGTTTCAGTTCGCCGGCGCGTTCGAGCGCAGCGATCCATTCACGCAGGTCGTTGTAGGCCAAAGGGCTCCTCAGATTCAGCGATCAGAAGCGCGATTATATATAATCCCGAGTCCTCGGCTCGGCGAGCCATCGCGGCACGGAGCGTTTTCAGTATGGAGAACTTTCCTAAATTCGATTTGCAGGGCAGAACCGCACTCGTGACGGGCGCTGCACGCGGTCTGGGGCGGGCAATATCGCTGGCTCTCGCGCATGCCGGCGCGGACATCGCGCTGGGGCTTCGTGATGTGAACACGGGGGGCGATCTGGCGAGGGAGATTCAACAGCTCGGGCGAAAAGCTTTGCCTCTGCAAATGGACATGTCGAAGCTCGACCAAATTTCGACTGCGATCGATCAGGCGGCAGCGCATTTCGGCAAGCTCGATATCCTGGTCAATAACGCTGGAATCGCGCCCGACAATTTGGCGGAGAACGTCACGGAAAAAGATTTCGACGCGACGCTCGCGATCAACTTGAAAGGCACGTTCTTTGCCAGTCAGGCCGCCGGACGAATCATGATCCGCCAGAAATACGGCCGGATCATAAATATGAGTTCGCAGGCAGGATTCGCGGCGCTGCCGACCGAAAGCATTTACTGCATGACCAAAGCGGGTATAGCGCACCTGACGAAGTGCCTTGCCGTCGAATGGGGCAAGTACAACATAACCGTTAATGCCGTGGCGCCGACTTTCATTCACACGCCCGGGACCGAAGAATATCTTTCTGTGGCTGAGAATCGCGCCGACATCATCGAGCGCATCGCAGCGCTGCACCGCATTGGTGAGCCCATGGAAGTCGCCGGAGCGGTCGTATTCCTGGCTTCTGACGCAGCCTCGATGATGACCGGTCACACCATGCTGATCGACGGCGGCTGGACCGCGCGCTGAACAAAGCAATCAGCAGTCAGCGATTGGCACTCAGCAATTAGCAATTAACGCGTTTCCTTCTGCTTTCGTCATGGATTCCGAACGCAATTCCTATCTCTTCTGACCACTAACCACTGCTTTTTCATTCACCAAAAAAGGAAGGATCTCATGTCTCAATTCTCGGGCGAACTCTCGCCCGCCGCGCTCGTGCCCCCACATGGGCTGGACGAAATCTGCGCCACTTTTGGCGACATTTTCGGCTACATCGGAAAAGATCACACGCTTGATGCAGCATGGCAATCCGACTTTCTTGCGCGCGTTGCGCTGCCATTTCCCATGATCATCTCCTGGGACCACTCGCAAAGCGTGAGCGCGATTACCTGTCACAAATTATTGGCGGGGGTATTCGGTAGCGTATTCACGCAACTTCAAAGCGCTGGATTACAAAACAAAATAACCAGCTTCGGCGGCTGCTTCTCGTTTCGTCCGCAACGCACGGGGACGAAGCTCTCCACCCACGCCTGGGGCATTGCGATCGACCTCAATCCGGAGACTAATCAGCAGGGAACTGCGGGGAACATGGATTATGCGGTGATAACAGCATTCCGCGAGGCCGGATTTAAATGGGGAGGCGACTGGACAGGGAAGTCGTGTGATCCGATGCATTTCCAATTCTGCACTGGATACTAGTTTGCAGGTGTTCACAGCAGTTTCATTCCGCTTCCTGTAATAAGATGAACGAAACTTCGAATTCTGAGGAGCAACATGGCAGAGCCAACTTACGAAGAACTAAAAGAACGTCTGGCGCAACTGGAGAAGCAGGGTCCGCGCCGCATCGGCAGCTTGGAATTTCGTGTGGGAGAAAAAGGCGGCGTCAGCGTATATGGCCTGGGACGTTTCCCTGTGACGCTATATTACGAGCAATGGAACCGCTTGCTGGACGCGTCTGACAAGCTGCGCGAATTTATGGAAGAGAACAAGTCTAAGCTGAAGCTGAAAGAACAGTAGCCGCGACCAGATGAATTCAAAGCCGAAGAGTTTGGACAAACGCGCTCCTAAGAAGCGGAGCGCGAATAAACCAACTCCGACCAAAGCTGGCGCGAACGACGCAGACGGTAAAGCACGACTCTTTAAGGATCAGGCAGCCTGGTCAGGGTGGCTGGACAAAAATCATGCCCGCTCGAGCGGTATTTGGCTGCGACTGGCGAAGAAAAATTCAGGCCTGAAATCTGTGACTTATGCTGAGGCGCTCGAACTTGCGCTTTGCTATGGCTGGATCGACGGCCATAAACGGCCGGAGAGCGAGCAAGCGTGGCTGCAGCGGTTCTGCCCGCGCTCGACGAAAAGCATCTGGTCAAAGATCAACCGCGAGAAGGCGCTCGCCCTCATCGAAAGCGGGAAGATGATGCCAGCGGGGCAGGAAGCCATTGAGCAGGCCCGAAGCAATGGGCGGTGGGAATCGGCTTATGATTCACCGAGTGGAGCTAGCGTGCCTGCTGATTTTCAGGCCGCCCTCGACGCGAGTCCGCGGGCGGATGCATTCTTTGAAAACCTGGATCGTGCCAATCGCTACGCGATTCTCTTCCGGATTCAGACTGGCAAGAAGCCGGAAACTCGTGCTCGGAATATTCGAAAATTCATCGCTATGCTCGAGCGCGGCGAAAAGATTCACCCGTGATTCCGGCGAGTTTCAGCCGAAGAGACTCATCTGCACATCTTTCGGTTGAATTCGCAACGTCTTGTTCCACCCGGAATCTTTCCTGATGCCATATTTCTCCCGCAGCCGCGCAAACAGCTCCGAAATTCTTTTGCGGTACGCCGGCGCCAGAAATGATCGGTCTTTGAATCGCTGCTCGTAATCCGGCACAAGTTTGGGAAAATTTTCGCGCAAGAACGGCATAAACACCGCGGCTGAGCAGGGCTTTAAGAATAAAGGATTGGCGTAAACGTAATTTGCCTTAGCCTCGGTTGCGCCACGCACCACGGCTTCCAGTTGCTTGGGAGAATCGGTAATGCCGGGGAGCACGGGGGCGCAGATCACCCCGGCGCCGATTCCAGCCTCCCTGAGCCTCCGCAGGGCTTCGAAACGCAAGTCTGGACGTGGCGCGCGTGGCTCCAAAATTCTGGCCAGATCGGCGTCAGTAGTGGTGATGGTGCAGTTAACGAAGATCTCATTGCGCTGCGCGATTTGCTTGAGCACGTCGATATCGCGCGCGACCAGCGCTGATTTGGTGACAATGCCAAGCTCCAGCCCCGAGTGCCGCGCAAATTCTTCGAGAACCGCCCGCGTGATCTCCAGTTTGCGCTCAATCGGCTGATAAGGATCAGTGGCTGTACCGATCGCAATCTGCTCACCGGGTTTTACTTTGCGAATTTCCTGCCGCAGGAGATCGGCGGCGTGCTGCTTGGCGTAAATCTTCTGCTCGAACTCGATGCCGTCTGCGCATCTCCATGAACTCGTGGGTGTAGCGCGCATAACAATATTTGCAGGCGAACTCGCATCCCCGATACGGATTGATCGTCCAGGTAAACGGCATCTGCCGGCGGCTCACGCAGCGGTTCAGCAGCGAGCGCACCGGCAGGGTGAAGTATTCAACTTCGTGTCCCTGGCGAACACTTTCGCCGTGTGAGGCCAGGCGGGCAATCCCAACCAGATCGCGGAGAATCATTCGGGAGAAGCGGGAGGGAAGCCATGACGTATTCGCCTTTTGTTCGCTATTGTAGCACGGGCGAATAGTATTCTTTCAATCCCCTTAAGGTGTGACTCTGTTCTATTTCTCTGTCGCACGCGGGATCTGAAACCCCGGATCATTACCCCTGTCCGGCGGCTGCAGCCTTGTGGCCGACCATAACTGCGTCCTGGAGCTGCTGGAACAGGTCGCCCATGGCAGCCGGGGAGTGCGACATGAAGATGGTATTGCTCTTGTCCTGGGTTCCGATTTCTTTAATGGTATCGAGATATTGCGTGACCAGCACTAGCATCATCACATCCTTGGCGCTGGTCCCTGCAACCGCAGCTGAAAACGTTTCGACCGACGCGCGCAGCCCTTCGATAATCGCTTTACGCTGGTTTGCAATTCCCTGGCCCTGCAGCGCCTTACTCTCGGCCTCAGCCTCGGCTTGCTTCACCTTGAGGATTTTTTCCGTTTCACCGCGGGCGCTGGCCGCCACCTGTTCGCGCTGGGCGGCATTGATTTCATTCATCGCAACTTTGACCTTTTCATCGGGCTGAATGTCGGTTACCAGCGCCTGATCGATGGCGTAGCCATAGGTCTGCATCACGTCATCGAGACCTTGCTTGATCGCGACCGCGATGTCAGCCTCCTGCAGAAAAGCATCGTCCAGATTCATTTTGGGGACGTGCCCTAGAATCACATTGAAGACGTACGAGGAAATTTGCTGTCGCGGATTCGCTAATTTGTAGAACGCCTCGTACACCTTGGTCGGAATGACGTGATATTGCACCGACACCGGAATCTTGACGAAGACGTTGTCCTTGGTCTTGGTCTCGACATCCAGCGCGAGCTGCTGTACTCGTAAATCGATCCGCGCAGCAATCTGATCAAGCCATGGCAGTTTGAAGTTCATTCCCGCGGTAGCAACGCGCAGGAACTTGCCCATGCGCTGGATAATCACCGCTTCGGCTGTCCTGACTTGAAAGAATCCGCTGAGAATTGTTCCCAGCAGAAATATGCCTGCGATTGCGTAAAAAACCAGCATCAGGGTTTGTGACAAATCCATGACAACTCCTCTATGCGAAGACGGATCGGACGCGATGCGGGCATAATAGCCGCTCGCAAGAACGAAGTACACTGGATTTGTAGGCGGATGCCCAGCGGGTTATGACGAAAGTTTTGGGCGCTATTCGGATGCGGCCGTCGAAAGGCGAACACATTCGCGTGCGATCGACCAATCTTCCTGCGCGCGGATCACGAGCACGCGTACGGGGGATTTCGATGTTGAAATTTCAGCATCGGGTTTAGCTGAAGAATTATTTTTGTCATCGAGTTGGACTCCGAGGAAATCCAACTTGGCGCAGGTGTCGCGGCGGACTGACGTCGCATTTTCGCCGATGCCAGCGGTGAAAACGATCGCATCCACTCCTCCAAGCGACGCGGCCATGGCGGCAATTCCCGCCCGCAACCGGTGAACGAAAATATCAACGGCAAGTTTGGCGCGGTCGCTGCCGTTACCGGCGGCGTCAAGTACGTCGCGCATGTCGCTGGAGACGCCGGAAATTCCCAGCAATCCCGATTGCCGATTGAGTATTTCGTCGAGATCTTGCGGCTCGGCGTGTTCCGCTCGCATCAAGTGAATCAGAATTCCTGGATCCACCGATCCGCTGCGCGTGCCCATCATAATTCCTTCGAGCGGAGTGAATCCCATGGTGGTGTCCACGCTCTTGCCGCCGTCGATGGCGGCAAGCGAGCAGCCGTTTCCCAGATGGCAGCTGACGATCTTCAGCGAAGTGAGCTCGCGTTTTAATAAGTGGGCCGCACGGTGCGCGCAATATTCGTGATTGATGCCGTGAAAGCCGTAGCGGCGAATGTCACGTTCGAACCATTCGTATGGACCGGGGTAAACTTTTGCGGCCAGCGGTAAGGTGCGATGAAAACCGGTGTCGAAAACCGCGACCTGCTTGATTTTGAGGAACAGTTTTTCGGCTAGTTCAATACCTTGCAGTCCGGCAGCATTGTGTAACGGCGCGATGGCGGAAACGTCCCGAATCGCCTGTTTAACTTTGTCGGTGATGATTACAGGTTCTGTGAGTGTTGGGCCGCCGTGAACGATGCGGTGTCCAACGATTTGAATTTCTGATGGGTCGCGGATTACTTGCGTTGGCGATTGCCACAGTTTTGTGAGCAGCTTCTTGAGTGACGCTTTGCGGTCATCGGTCTCAACGGTCGCCTCTTGTTTGATCTTCTTCCCCTCCGCATTCTGGACAGTCAGCTTTTCTTTGTCGCCGTCCCATTCCAGCTTGCCCTCCCACAGGGGTGCGGCCGGCTCGGAAGAAGAATGAGAATTGAGCTCGAAAAGCGCGCTTTTTTGCGTGCTCGATCCGGAGTTAAGAACCAGAATTTTCATGGGGAAAACTTTTGTGAGGTCGAGCTCTATTTCTCGCGCTCCCACTTCCAGTTCAGAATTTCTGGCATGTCGATGCCATGTTCGCGAATGTATTGCTTGTGCTCGATCAGCTTGTTGCGGACCAGTTGCTTGAAATGTCCGCCGATGCGCAGCAGTTTGGGCACGCGATCGACGACATCACTTGCCAGATGAAAGCGATCGAGGTCATTCAGCACTGTCATGTCGAACGGCGTGGTGGTGGTGCCTTCTTCTTTGTATCCGCGCACGTGGAAATTGTCGTGATTGTGGCGGCGGTACGTGAGCCGGTGAATCAGCCAGGGGTATCCGTGGTAAGCGAAGATGACCGGCTTATCGACGGTGAAAAGCGAATCGAAATCGCTATCGGTGAGTCCATGAGGGTGCTCACTCGACGGCTGAATGGTCATCAGGTCGACGACGTTGATGACGCGAATCTTGAGATCGGGAAAGTGCTGCCGCAATAAATCGACCGCGGCCAGGGTTTCGAGCGTGGGCACGTCGCCGGCGCAGGCCATGACCACGTCCGGCTCAGAGTCCTCGTCGTTGCTGGCCCAATCCCATATGCCGATGCCGTTGGTGCAATGGTCGATTGCCGATTCCATATCGAGCCACTGCAGTTCAGGCTGCTTGCCGGCGACGATCACATTCACGTAATGGCGGCTGCGCAAACAGTGATCCGCAACCGAGAGCAGGCAATTCGCGTCAGGCGGCAGATACACGCGAACCACGTCAGCTTTCTTGTTCATCACGTGATCGATGAATCCCGGGTCCTGATGGGTGAAGCCGTTGTGGTCCTGGCGCCAGACGTGCGAGGTGAGCAGATAATTCAGGGACGCAATAGGCCGCCGCCATTCGATGTTGCGTGTGACCTTCAGCCACTTGGCGTGTTGGTTGAACATCGAATCTACGATGTGGATGAACGCTTCGTAGCACGAGAAGAGCCCGTGACGTCCGGTGAGAAGGTATCCTTCCAGCCAGCCCTGGCACATGTGCTCACTTAAGATTTCGAGCACGCGGCCGTCGGGCGACGAGATTCTCATCGACTGGAAGAATCGGTTCCAGCCACTGTTTGCTGGTGGCGTCGTATAACAGATCCAGCCGATTCGACGCTGTCTCATCCGGGCCGAAGACGCGAAAATTCTTCGATTCCATATTCAGCTTCATCACGTCGCGCAGAAATCCGCCGAGGACGCGGGTGGATTCCGCCTCATCGGCGCCGGGTTTGGTGACATTGACCGCGTACTTGCGAAAGTCCGGCATCACCAGATCGCGCAGCAATATTCCGCCATTCGCATGCGGATTGGCGCTCATACGGCTGTCTCCGGCAGGGGCGAGACCGGCCAACTCCGGAACCAGTTTGCCGCTTTGATCGAACAATTCTTCCGGGCGATAGCTGCGCATCCAGTCTTCAAGAATTTTCAGGTGTTCGGGCTTCTGTTGCAGATCGGCCACCGGAACCTGATGCGCGCGCCAGGTGCCTTCAATCTGCTTGCCATCGACCATCTTTGGGCCGGTCCAGCCTTTCGGAGTGCGCATCACGATCATCGGCCATTCCGGCAGGGTCGCATGCTTCTGCTTGCGTGCATCGCCCTGGATCGAATGAATTTCTTCGACGATGTGGTCGAGAGTGGCGGCCATCAGTTGGTGCATCTGGTCTGGTTCGTGGCCTTCGAGGAAATACGGCTTCCAGCCATAGCCGGTGAATAGTTTGGTCAGTTGGTCGTCACTCATTCGGCCGAGAATGGTGGGATTGGCGATCTTGTATCCGTTCAAATGCAAGATGGGTAACACCGCGCCGTCGCGCAGCGGATTAAGAAATTTGTTGATGTGCCAGCCAGTCGCAAGCGGGCCAGTTTCGGCTTCGCCGTCGCCGACCACGCAACACACCAGCAGGTTAGGATTATCGAAGGCTGCGCCGGCGGCGTGACTTAGCGAATATCCCAACTCGCCGCCTTCGTGGATTGAGCCTGGGGTCTCAGGCGCGTCATGGCTTGGAATACCGCCGGGAAAGGAAAATTGCTTGAACAGCCGCCGCATGCCTTCTTCGCTCTGCTGAATGTTGGGATAAAGTTCGCTGTATGTTCCTTCGAGATAAGCATTCGCAACCATGCCCGGGCCACCGTGACCTGGGCCGCAGATGTAAATCATGTCGAGATCGTTTTTCTTTATGACCCGGTTCAAATGCACATAAACAAAGTTCAACCCGGGGGTTGTGCCGAAGTGACCCAGTAGGCGCGGCTTTACGTGTTCTAGCGTCAGCGGTTCGCGTAAAAGCGGGTTGGCATAGAGATAAATTTGTCCGACGGAAAGATAATTTGCCGCGCGCCAGTAGGCATGAATTGTAGAGAGTTCTTCTTGGGTCAAAGGAGAAGGCGAAATGCCGGGAAGGGAATTCACGGTCGTCATGTGGGCACCTCAGACTGATATTGGCGGGAACCATTAATTATCGCGCATCGACATAAAAAATGCGTGAATCGACGAAGAACTCAGGAGGGCTTTTGGCCAAAAAAATGTTAACGGCAGAGGCGACCGGGAATAACGCAGATATTGCTGGGATGATGGCGAAATAAATTTTGTTTCTGAGACGCAGCGTTCCTTCGGCTTGATTTTTCCGGTGTCTTGTCGCCGTTGTATGCGTTTAAAAGCTTTGCTTTTCTGAGCAGCTACGAACGCCCCTCGCCCGTGGCACGGCGACGAGTGACTTACGGCTTTTTCGGCTTCAAATCACACGCCTGTGAAACTAACTTCAAGTCCAGTCCTTCGGGCGAAAATTCGGCAATCTGCGGACCGCGCGGAGTTTGGAACTCAACCCGAAACAAATGTGCACCAATCAATTCGCGAGCGGTGCCTTTGTCCATGGCGAGAAAATGACCGTTGATCCAGTTCCAGCTGTGATTGCTGTGAGCATTGTCGACGCGAACGGTCACGCGCATTTGCGGCTGTCCCCAAAATCCGGGCCAGTTTGGTCGAGCTAAATGCATATCAGGACGAAAGTCGGCAAGCTTCAACTTGCCATTGGTGCAATAGAGGATGATCTTCGCCTGTTCGTCGCTATTGGGCGCATTATCAGCTGGCAATTCAAAGCGCACCTTCTTGGCCGCGGTCATGCGATCTTCGCCTGAGTATTCGGTCCAATTACCACCGGCGTTGACGCTGTTCGCGTTGCCCTCGTAATTTCCCGGATCGTTTGGCGGCGGAGCGTCCCGGCGATATTGAGCCAACAGGTTTATGCTCGAAAGCAACAGCGCCGAAATTCCTATGCTCCTGACGACATTGCGAATCATATTTTCATGCTCCGATATGTTTCTGATCTTCTCGGCAGTAAGCAGATAGATCAAGTATCAGATTTAATACACTTCCACTGCCTACGGATATGAACCCCGACGGAGCTGAAAAGTTGCACCAGCGTCAAGGCATCGCGATGCCAGACTCAAAGGAATAATTACCAGATGCGCACACGTTCCTCCGGCGCGAGGTAAAGCGTTTCTCCTGCCTGAACATGGAAGTCTTTGTACCAGTCATCGATATTGCGCACCGTGTCCGTTCGGTATTCCGAAGGAGAATGCTCGTCAGTCATGACCTGGCGACGCAATGCGGCCTCTCGAGGCTTATTTTTGTGCGCCTGCCCATAGGCGATAAAGAACTGCTGGCTGCCGGAAAAACCATCCTGCTCCGGCGCCGTGCCGCCGTTTAATGTTCCTACGTAAGCGTCGTACGATGCGGCGATCCCTCCGAGGTCGGCAATGTTCTCTGCCAAAGTTTGCTTGCCATGCAGCGCGAGATCGGGAAAAGGATGATAGGTGTCATACTGCGCGGCCAGTTTCGTTGTGGCAGCCTGGAAGTGCTCAAGGTCGGATGGCGTCCACCAATTGCGCAGCGCGCCCTTCGAGTCAAAGGTGCTGCCTTCGGAGTCAAAGGTGTGGCTGACTTCGTGCCCGATGATGGCGCCGATCGCCCCGTAATTTACGGCATCGGGCGCGTCCTTATCGAAAAATGGAGGTTGCAAGATTGCTGCGGGGAAGTTGAGCGCGTTCTGTAACGGCAGATTCACCGCGTTCACCGTCTGCGGCGTCATCGACCACTCATGGCGGTCGACGTCTTTGCCGATCCGAGCGATCTGCTGCTGATAGTGAAACACTTCCTCACGCCAGAGATTTCCGAAAATGTCGTCCGATTTGATTTCCAGGCCGGAATAATCGTGCCAGGTTTCGGGGTAACCGATGCCGACATATAATGTCTCGAGCTTGGCCTGCGCTTCGGCCTTGGTTGCTGGATCCATCCAGGTGAGCGCCTCAATGCGCTTGTGGAATGCCGCTACTATATTGGCCACCATTTTTTGCGCTCGTTCTTTGGCCTCAGGTGGAAAATAGCGTTGCGCGTAAGTCTTTCCCACTTCGTCGCCGAGCACTGCGTTGACTACGGCAACTCCGCGTTGCCAGCGGGGACGTTGTTCTGGAGTTCCGGAAAGAGTCTTGCCGAAGAACACGAACCGTTCATCGGCAAATGCCTTGGGAAGAACGCCGGCATAATTTTCAATCAGGTGATACGAGAGAAGGTCCTTCCAGGACTCTAGAGGTACAGACGCCACCAATGCCGATTCTCCGGTAAACGCACTTGGCTGCCACACGATGAAGTTGGATTGATGCCCAAGCCCCGCGGCTGCGAAGTATGCATCCCAGTCGAGGCCTGGCGCTTTGGCGGCAAAATCAGAACGCTTCCATGGATTGTTGGCTTTGTGAATGTCCTGGTCGTCGTCCAGGTTCCAGTGCTTTTCGGCGATTGCGTGTTCAAGTTCGACCACGCGTTTAGCGCGCGCATCCGGATCGCTGAGTCCAGCGAGCTTCAACATGGCTGATATGTGCGCCTGATATTGGGTACGCAGGGTTCGCATATGCTCGCTATCGCTCAGGTAGTATTCGCGGTCCGGCAAACCGAGGCCGCCTTGTAGCAGATAAACCGTGTAATGTTCGGAATCATTAAAATCGGGTGCGATCCACAATCCGAAAAGATTGTCGGTGTGAAAATTCGTGTTGTTGAGGGGGTCGACGTCGGCGCGCAGGCCTTCGCCCAGTACTCGCGCCAACTGTTTCTTGTCGCGAATGGCGGCGATGGCTTGGAGATGCGGCTTTAGCGGCGCTAAACCTTTGGACTCGATTACGGACTCGTCCATGTAGGAGTTGTATAGGTCGGCAATTTTTCGATTTCCCGAACCAGCCGCCGCGTTGGACTTGGCAATCTCCTCAATCAACGCCGCGGTGTTCTTGTTGCTGATGTCGGCTAACGCTGAGAACACCCCGACCGCGGGGCGGTCGGCTGGAATCTCGGTGCGTTTTACCCAGGCGCCATTGCAGTATTCGTAGAAGTTGTTTCCCGGCTTGACTGATGTGTCCATGTCTGGGGCAACAATGCCATGATTGTCGTTATCCATGGCCTGCTGCGCGCTGGCTGCAAACAACAAAACCAAAACTGCGGCGGCGATTTGCGAGAATCGAAACAGCGAAAATGAATTCATTCATGAACTCCGGGATTAGTTTGGCCAAACTTAATTAGACGTTCGAAACGGAAGAGGGTAACACGCTACAGGCGTAGGCTACGGCTTTTCTATCTCAAACCTTGTGGGATGGATTGACGGCTTCGCCCGTCCGGCTGTGGCTTTCCGACGGCGTCTGCGTGACCAGATCAAGTAGATCTTTTGCCAGCTGATCGGTATCGTGCCGCGCCACGCCCTCCTGAAACAGATAATCGCCCTGCACTGGGCAAACGCCTAACGATTCGATGGCCTCTAGATCCACAACAATTTGCGATGCGCCCTCGAGCGAGTACTTCGACTTGAGCTCTTCAGAAACTGGCCGGCGATTGATCAATGCGTAATCGAACAAAGGGTAGCCTGCGTGGTCGTAAATCGCGCGAATGTGGTCAGCCGCGGTGCGATTCAAGCTTTCATTAGCCTGCGTCATCAGGTTACAGATATAGACTTTGATCGCCGCGGATTCGCGAATCGCTTCCGGAATGCCGGAAACCAGAAAATTAGGAATCAGGCTGGTGAAAAGCGAGCCGGGGCCGACGGTGATCAAGTCAGCCCAAGCGATGGCTTCGAGGGTTTGCGGCAGCGGTTCTGGTCCCGGAGGGACAAGAAATAATTCTTCCACGCGCCCCTTGCTGGCGGTGATTTTAGTTTCACCGCAGACCCGTGACCCATCGTCCATCAGCGCTTCCAATTCGATATTCGCAGCGGTGGCCGGATAGATATGTCCACGAGTTGCCAAAATCTCCGACGAAAGCCGGACCGCTTCACTGAAATCTCCCGTCAGCGAAGTCAGTGCGGCCAGAAAAAGATTACCGAAGCTATGGCCTTCGAGTCCCGTGCCTTTTTCGAATCGATGCTGGAAAACTTTTGCGAGCAGCGCTTCATCTTCCGACAATGCAACTATGCAGTTGCGAACGTCGCCAGGCGGAAGCATGTTGAGTTCTTTGCGCAGGCGACCGCTGGAGCCGCCGTCGTCCGTCACGGTGACGACGGCGCAAAGTTCGGAGATGCGCGCGATATCGGATCCTGCGGAAAGATGTGGATCTCCAGCGCTGACTACATATTTTTTGAGTCCCTTAAGCAGAGTAGAAAGGCCGGTGCCTCCGCCAATTGCCACTACGCGCAATTCGCGGCCACGGCGGCTGGGCATTGGGATTAACCGAGCTCCTCGACTCCTTCTTCGGGAGGAAGTGAGAGGTCTTCGCCGGTATCGGGATAGAGCAATTCGGTGAAGCGCGGGTCTTCAGAGAGATTTTGGAAATCGGAATCGTTGCGCGCCTGGAACCGCAGCGTCGGGTTTAGGGTGACCGCACGGCCCAAGTTCTTAAGTGCATCTTCCAGATGCCCGGTCAGGCAGTCGAGCGCAGCCTAGACCGTAAGCGACATAATCCGCCTTGGGCACTTGCTTCGACAGCTTTTCCAGGTGCTCGCGGGCGCTGACGTAATCGCCAAGGTTGATCAGTGAAACCACGAAATCGTAATGCTCCTCGGCCGTCTTGAACTGTGTGGCGCCGCGCTCCATCTGCTGGTTGCAGGCGTTCATGTGGACGGCGGCGCGATCCGCAAGCCCACGGTTCTTTCCTGCGACCACTTTTTGCAGCATGGTCTTGGCCTTGTCGTATTTGTGTTCCTGCATGGCGCGCAGGCCGGTTTCATAAGACTGCAGCAGTTGCGTCATTTCAGGATCGCTCGCGGGAGTGTGCTTGGCTGTGGGTTTCTGGGCCATCTGAAGAATTTTTCCTCGATTTGTCGTAGGGGATCCAAACGGCTGTCAAATGTTTTGCTCTTTAGGTTTGGCCCATGCTTTTCTGGCCTTGCTAAGAGCTGACAGCAATAACTAATGAATGTTTGCCGCTGACTGCAGATCGATCTGTTTCCATTCGCCGGCGATAATTCCTTTGCGAATCTCCGCCGCCGTTTTGTGCTTCTGGGTCATCTGGTAGGAGTAATACAGCTCCTTCAGGCAAACCGAACACTCGGCCCCGTGCGTCCCCTCAAAGCAACTGTGCAGGCTCTTGTGTCCCATCCGGTCGCAATAGCAGTAACAGGGCTGCTGGTAAATCACCTTCTGGATCTTCGCCGCCAGTTCATAAGCGTGTGACTGGTAAGGATATTGATCGTTGTTGCCCCAGAGCTGGTCCCGGCCGAGTATTGCAGGCAACTTTGCGCCTGCAGCCGGAGGCGGATTATAAGCCGGAACTTCAGCTTGACCCGCAGTTTGCTCGGAAATAGCCCACGGCGCGGACACCGCAAACGTTAGGAAAAGAACTCCGGACAGCATCAATCCCCGTCTCAACATACGATCCTCAAGGGCGTATTGTAACGCGATTTACACTGGAAAGCACAGGGGGACACCAGGCTGGTCAATGTTGGCTTATACTTCCAGCGGATCCTGCGGGCTGCGTTCGCAGAAATCACGTAACAGCCGGCACCGGAAAATGTGGGGACAGCTGTCTCGGCTGTCCTTTACCCTGCAAGCAGACGAAATGATAAGGAGCGCTTTAAATGAGACATAGCTTTCTATTGTTAGCCCTGGCCTTCGCCCTTCCTGCCTATTCGCAAGACCAGAAGCCTAACCCGACGTTGAAGAGCATCCTGCTTGAGCAACTGCGCTCCACTCACAATAAAGCCGAATGGTTCGTTCCCGCGAACACAGCCGTCGAAGGCCTTACCGCCGAGCAAGCGAATTGGACCGACGGCAAAGGCAATCACTCGGTCGGCCAGTTGGCTTATCACCTTGTTTATTGGGACCGGCGTTCTCTGCAAAAATTCAAAGGCGAGGTGCAAGACAAGTTCGACGGCAACAACGACGAGACCTTCAACAACTTCGACGCCAAGAAATGGGACGCCCTGGTGAAACAACTCGACGAAGTCATGACCGACTGGGAAAAGGCGGTTGAGAGCGCCGACGACGTCAAACTGAAGGACTCATATTCAGAGATCGCCCACATCGGCACCCACAATGCCTATCACATCGGCCAGATTGTTTATGTTCGAAAAGAGCAGGGATCTTGGAATCCGGAGAAGGGCGTGAAGTGATCTCTCTGTGGTTTTTCTCTGTGAACCTCTGTGATCTCTGTGGTTAGTTTTAGCCTGAACCGCCGAGCCGACAGATTCCATCGAGAAAGTCCACTCGCGTTCTTGTTCATTCCAGCATTCCCCAGTATGTTTAATGAATGTCTCGTTGCCTCGGGCGCGACCTGAATTCGTGCTTAGTTTCTCTGCTGGTTGCTTTGTTGTTGGTGGGCTCGTGTCTCGCGCAGGAACCCGCGCCGACCACGCCAAACCAAACTGCTCCTAGCGCGAGCGAGCAAAAGTCTGAGCCCGCTTCGAAGCCGGACACCGACCAAGCCGATCAATCGGACACCGACAAGCCGAGCACCGACAAGTCCGCGACCGCTCAGCCCGAAACCAAAATCACTCCCGAGCAGGCGCAACAGCTTTTCCGCGATGTGGATACCATCCTCGATTTCGCCAGCAATGACACTTCGCTTCCCAAGAAGCACGACGTTAAGCGCCGCCTCGCCAGCCGCGAAGAGGTGGTCAGCTATCTCAAGAAAAACATGGCTGAGGACAAAGACGTGCAGCGCCTCCGCCGCACCGAGTTGGTGCTTAAAAAATTTGGCCTCCTGCCCAAAGACTTTGACCTGCAGACTTTCTTAGTCAGCCTACTGGAAGAACAGGTGGCCGGCTACTACGACGCGAAGACGAAAACCGTGAACCTGCTCGACTGGGTTGCGCCGGACCTGCAACGCCCGGTGTTGGCCCATGAGCTGACCCATGCTTTGCAGGACCAATCCTTCAACCTGGACAAGTGGTTGAAGAAGGGCAACGAAGACCTTGACACAAAGCGAGACCTGAAAGCCGCCGACATTACCAAAGACGAGAACAGTGAAGCGCGGCAGGCGGTCACCGAAGGGCAGGCGATGGTGGTGCTGATCGATTACATGCTCGCGCCCATGCATCGCACGGTTGCCAACTCGCCCGAGGTGGTGCAGATGATGAATGACAGCATGGCCAACGGCACAGCAGATTCCAAGATTTATCAGAATGCGCCGGTCTTCATGAAAGAAGCGCTGACTTTTCCGTATCGCTATGGCGTGGAATTTGAAGCCGAGGTGCTGCGCCAGCAGGGCAAGGAAAAGGCGTTCAAAGCGACGTTTGAAAATCCGCCTCAAACCAGCCGCGAAATTATGGAGCCGCAAACGTACATCACGGGCGAGCACCTGGCGCCGCTGCCGCTGCCGGACTTCAAACGTATTTTTAAGGCTTACGACCGCTTTGACATCGGCGCGATCGGCGAATTCGACGTTGCGGTGCTGGCCGAACAATACGCAGGGTTAGAAACTTCGAAGCGAATTTATCCCAACTGGCGTGGCGGATATTATTACTCTGTCCGTCTCAAGGGAAATCCGAGTGCGCCATTGCAATTGGTGTTTGTTTCCAAGTGGGCGACTCCAAAAGCTGCGGACCAATTTGCGGCCATTTACGCTCGTGGCATGCAGCAGAGGTATAAGAAAGTGTCGTCTGCAGCAGATTCTAATCTTCCTGCCGACCTGAAAGAACTGCGAACTCTCGGCGGCGATCATACCTGGAATACCGAAGAAGGGGCGGTCGTGATCGACGTGAAGGGCGACACTATTCTCGTAACTGAGAGTTTGGAACCGGCAATCACTGACCAGTTTCGCCACGAAGTGTTGGCGGCGGTTCCGACTGCAAAATAGTAAAGTTGAACCGAATAGCCTACTTTTCGCCGAGGTAATTACAGCTGTGCTTACCAACCGCTCCGTCCCAGCCAATATCACTGCCGCACATCGTTTATCAGAACGTGTCGGCCGCAATCGACTGGCTCAAGAAAACTTTCGGCTTCAGCGAGCACTACCGTTATGGCGATCCCGTCAACGCCGCTCAACTGCGGTTGGGTGAGGCCTGGATCATGGTGATGGAAGCACGCCGCCCTGGATCGAAGACCCCGGCGCAGCTCGGTTACGGCACTCAAAGCCTCACGATATTCTTAGAGGATGTGGATGAGCACTTCCGCAAAACCAAAGCGGCGGGCGCGAACATTGTCGAAGAACTGCACGAAACCGAATACGGCGAACGGCAGTATGGAGTCGAAGATCTCGACGGCCATCATTGACTTTTTGCGAAACATGCGCGGGATGTAAGCCCGGAAGAATGGGGAGCCAAGCTCGCGCGTTGACTGCGAACATAGAAGTGCATTTTGTATAATCACGGTTCGTCTTCTAGTACTTAATCCTTACCCGAGAGGCAATTTGTCACAAGCAGAAATTGGAATTATCGGCGGCAGTGGCCTGTATTCCATGCCCGGCCTAACCGATATTCGCGAGACCGCTCTGGAAACCCCGTTTGGCGCGCCTTCTGACGCCTATGTGTTGGGTATGCTCGAAGGCCGGAAGGTTGCGTTCCTTGCCCGCCACGGACGCGGACATAGAATTCTTCCCAGTGAACTGAATTTCCGCGCCAATATTCATGGATTTAAACAGCTCAGCGTAGAGCGAATTCTTTCTGTGTCCGCGGTGGGATCGCTGAAAGAAGAACATAAGCCGCTGGAGTTTGTGATCCCTGATCAATTCGTGGACCGGACGCGGCATCGCGTCGACACATTCTTTGGCGATGGCGTAGTTGCGCACATCGCCTTTGCCGATCCGATTTGCCCGCAACTGTCAGAGACGGTCGCAGCCGCTTGCAAAAAAGCGAAAGTCGTCGGTAAGCGCGGAGGTAGTTATCTCTGCATGGAAGGTCCCCAATTTTCTACCAAAGCCGAGTCAAACCTTTACCGCTCCTGGGGTATGGACGTCATCGGCATGACCAACCTTCAGGAAGCAAAACTCGCGCGTGAAGCCGAGCTTTGCTACGTGACTGTCGCCATGGTGACGGATTACGACTGCTGGCATCCGCACCACGACTCGGTTACCGTGGACCAGATCGTTGCGGTGCTCACGAAAAATGCGGAGAACGCATGCAACGTAGTGCGGGAAGCGGTTGCGACCATGCCGAAAGAGCGTAACTGCAAATGTGGATCGGCGCTGGCGCATGCCATCCTTACCGATCGCGCAAAAATTCCCCAGGCCACACGCGAGAGGTTGAAACTGATTATCGGAAAATACCTATGACAAATGACGTGGATGGCTTTGGCACGGACGGGAAGGGCACGGCTTCTAGCCGTGCCGATGTGGCACACAACGGTCGAACGCGACGAAGGAGCGTTCTCGGAGCGTTAAGCCCAAAGTTCGGACGACATACAAATAAATGAGCATACTCGCCGTCGGTTCGGTTGCATTCGATAACATCACAACTCCATCAGGTCACGCCGAGAACGTTCTCGGCGGCGCTGCGACCTACTTTGCGCTCGCAGCCAGCTATTTCACCGACGTTCGCGTTGTTGCCGTTGTCGGCGAAGACTTCACTGCTGAACACGAGAACGTGCTGAAAAAACGCGGCGTCGATACTCGCGGCATCGAGCACGCAAAAGGAGGGAAGACGTTTCGCTGGGGCGGGCAATATCTGGACAACCTGAACGAGGCAAAAACGGACTTTACCGACCTGAACGTTTTTGAGAACTTTCAACCGCGAATTCCTGCGCAATATAAAGACTCTCAGTTTTTATTTCTGGCCAACATTCATCCCAGCCTGCAGGCCACTGTGCGCCGCGAACTGTCCGGCGCAAAGTTGACCGGTGGCGACACCATGAACTACTGGATCCGCAGCACCAATGCGGAGCTGCGCGAAACCCTGCGCCTGGTCAACATTCTCATGATCAACGACGGTGAGGCCAAGATGCTGGCCGGTGAAACCAACCTGCCGCGCGCGGCGCAGAAAGTTCTCGCTATGGGACCGCAAGCTTTGGTCATCAAGCACGGTGAATACGGCGCGACCATCTTCTTTCGCGAAGGCGCCTTTGGCGTCGGCAAGCATCCGTTTCGCGCTCCGGCTTTGCCTATCGAAGAAGTAAAAGATCCCACCGGAGCTGGCGATTCATTCGCGGGCGGATTCATGGGATACATTGCGTCGCAGGAAGAAGTGAATCGCGAAGTCATAAAGCGGGCCCTTTTCTACGGCGGCGTTATGGGGTCGTTCGCGGTTGAGAAGTTCGGCACCGAGCGCCTCCAGAACCTTGCCCGCGCCGAGATCGACGCGCGCTTCCAGATCTTCCGCGAACTCACTCATCTGGAATGAAAAAGCCGAAGCCGAATACGACCGGCAGCGAAATGTTTCTAGTCGGGCAGATCGCCGCGATCATTTCCATTGCCGCTTTTTTTTACTATCTGCGGCACGATGACTTACTGCTTTACGGCGATGCGGTCGCTCACATCAACATTGCCCGCCGTGTGATCGATTCGCGCACCCCAGGCTTGTTGCAGCTGGGGACGGTCTGGCTCCCCCTTCCACACCTGCTGATACTCCCATTTTTGATTTCCAAATGGATGTGGCGAACCGGCATCGGCGGATCGATTCCGTCGATGCTTGCCTATGTTTTCAGCGTGACCGGAGTCTTTCGATTGATGAAGACTGTTCTAAGGTGTGCCAAAAATCATGCCGGAACTCGCTTTGCGCCCTGGTTTGCGGCGGCGATCTTTGCGTTGAATCCTAACTTGATCTATCTGCAGACCACGGCAATGACCGAGCCCATCTACCTCGCGTTTTTCATTTGGACGCTGGTCTTTGTATGTGCCGGGATTCGAGCGTGCTTCGCCGCGGACGTGAACGCTGCAACTGCTTTCTTGACCAGAGCTGGTCTTTGTGTTGTCGGAGCCTGTCTCACGCGCTATGACGGATGGTTCCTTGCATGTGTAGTCACGTCGGTTTTGTTTTTTCTTTCGCGACTCTCTAATTTCTCGCACCTTCGCCCCGGAGTTTGCCGGCTGGCGCTACTCGCAGGGACTGGTCCCGCACTGTGGTTTGCCTACAACGCCGCGGTTTATCGCAACCCGCTCGAATTCGCCAACGGCGCCTACTCCGCGAAGGCCATTGAGCAGAAGTCGATACTTGCTGGATCGCCGCCACACCCCGGCACCCACAATTTACCCCTGGCATTTCAATACTTTTTCAAATCCGCCGAGCTCAACCTGGCGGGAGGGAAGTGGCAGATATTCTGGGTCTGCTTTCTGCTGCTGGGTACGGCAATCGTCCTGCTGTTCCAAAAAAAACTCTGGCCGGTGCTTTTTCTCTGGGTCCCGGTTCCGTTTTACATGCTCTCAATTGCGCACAGCGGCATTCCCCTCTTTGTGCCAAGTTGGTGGCCGTTTTCCCTTTACAACGTGCGTTACGGTCTCGAACTGCTGCCCGCGTTTGCCGTCTTCACCGCCATCGCCGCCTACGGATTGATTCGTTTCGCGGCGAGTACGAGGTCGAGGCTCGTGATCCTAAGTGTCTTTTTATCCTTTGTCTGTGCCAGCTACGTTCAGGTATGGCGCAACGACCCCGTGAGTCTTGTAGAAGCGGTTGTAAATTCCCGCTCTCGCATTGCGCTGGAGAGTGCGATTGCGGCCAGGCTGGAATTATTGCCCTCGGATTCTATTTTTCTTATGTACTCGGGCGACCACGTCGGAGCACTGCAGCAGGCGGGCATTTCGCTTTCGCGTGTGATCAATGAAGGCAATCATCGCCCGTGGAAAGGCGCTTTTGATGCCGAAGGTTTGTGGGAACGTGCGCTGAAAGACCCAGCGGCATACGCAGATTACGTTGTTGCCTTCGACTCTGACCAGGTGGCATCTTCGGTGAATAAGAATGAACTCGCCTCACTTGTCATCATTCGAGTAACCGGTCAGTCGCAAGCAACTATCTATCGGACGCGCAAGAGTAATCAGCCACGTTAACGGTTGCCGCAGGCGCGACGAGGACAGTGCCCCTCACAGTGATAGAATCCGAGCAAAATTAGAGATGCGGGAAAAGTAAATTTGCATTTCCAAGAACAGGGATCCGTAGGCGGTTGTGCAAGAAAGCGCAGGGACGTTAAATGCCACTGATTGCTGTCGATCTAGAAAAGCTGGTGCTGGCCGCGTTCCTCGGCGGACTGATCGGACTGGAGCGTGAAGCCAAGCACCGCTCGGCCGGGTTGCGCACCAATATTTTTATCTGCGTGGGCGCGGCCATGTTCACATTGCTCTCGGACCAGCTCGCCGTGCTCCACATGGGTGATCACACCCGCATTGCGGCCCAGATCATTCCCGGCATAGGTTTTATTGGTGCCGGCTCTATCCTGCATGCGCGTGGCGATCTGGTCACCGGCATCACCACCGCCTCTACATTGTTCGTGGTCGCTTCCATTGGAATGGCCGTCGGTGGTGATCGTTACCTGATTGCGGTCTTTGCAACGCTGCTAGTCATTGGCGTTTTGCTGCTGCTCGGCAGCACGGAAAAACTTCTCAATCTCAAAACCATGTTTCAGGCTTATGAGGTGGCTGGATCAAGTGCCGAGCGGGCGACCGCGGAGTTAAACGAAGCCCTCGAGCCGCTTCATTTTTTTGCCTCTAACGTCCAGGTTGCGCCCACTCCCCGACACGTTCGGGTGCGATTCGAATGCGAGGGCACACGCCGGCAACACACGGCAGTGTTGCGGTTGTTACGCGAATGCGGAAAATTTGAGGCGGTTACACCGTTGGGTACGGTGCATACCGAATGAGCGCTTCTGATGGCATGAACCATGCAGCGATCCCATTTGTGAAAGCCAGTGCCTGCGGCAATGACTTTCTCATCATCGATGGATTGCATGCTCCTCCCGATCTCCCCGGGTTCAGTCGCGGAATTTGCGATCGCCACAACGGGGTCGGCGCCGACGGTGTGGAGTGGCTGTTTCCCGCGCAAGACGCCGATATCCGTGCCCGCCTGATTAACGCCGATGGTTCGGATG
Source organism: uncultured Acidobacteriota bacterium (assembly GCA_963703465.1). Taxonomy (GTDB): domain Bacteria; phylum Acidobacteriota; class Terriglobia; order Terriglobales; family Acidobacteriaceae; genus Gp1-AA145. The sequence continues at coordinate 812,690 of CAVPEQ010000007.1, forward strand.
CCGAAATTTCCGGCAACGGGACCCGCTGCGTCGCAGCTTACCTGTGCTCAGAAAATCCTCGGCAGCATGTCAACATTCGCACTGGCGCCGGGATAAAAAACTGCAGCCTAATTTCTCATAATTACAAATCATTTGAATTTGAGATTGCCATGGGCGAGCCACAAGTCGGCGACGAGTTTCCGATCAAGCTCGCGTTTGGCGAAGTCCGTGGAATTCCGGTGTCGATGGGGAACCCGCATTTCGTGGTCTTCGTGGAAGAATTTGGGCTTGCCTGGCAGGGCGATGCCGCCGAAATCGGCAAGCACCATGACTTCAAGTATGGGATTAACGTTGAGTTGGTTGTTGTCAGGGATAAAAATAACTTAGAAGTTCGCTTTTACGAACGCGGTGTGGGCGAAACTCAATCATCCGGCACAGGCTCGTGTGCCGCAGCGATGGCGGCAATTTTTTCTAAGCGAGCTGAATCACCGGTACGGGTGCAGGCTCCTGGAGGTCCGCAGACCGTGCGCTGGGAAGATCAAGTATTTCTTCGCGGGCCCGCGCAACTCGTATGTCGCGGAGAATTTCTGCTCTAATTCCTCATGACTTCCCCTGCACAAGTTGAACGCATAAAGCCCCCTGCGCTACGCGTCGGCGACAACATAGGCATAGTTGCGCCTGCAAGTTATTTCAAGCGTGAGGATTTTGAAGCCGGTTGCGCGGCGCTGCGGAAAATGGGTTACAACCCGGTCTTCGAGGAATCAATTTTCGATCGCGATCTTTATTTTGCAGGAGCATTGTCGACGCCGCGCCCGCGAACTGGAAGACATGTTTGTACGTGATGACGTGAAAGCCATTGTCTGTGCTCGCGGTGGTTATGGATCGAATTATTTATTGTCCGCACTCGATATCAGCAAGATCAGTGCGCATCCAAAGGCATTCATCGGATATAGCGACAACACTTCACTGCAGACTTATTTTTGCGATGCAGCCAACCTGGTAAGCTTCCACGGCCCCATGGTGGCCAAGGATTTCGCCAAGCCCGATGGCATCGACGTGGAATCCTGGCAATCGGCTTTGAGCGGTCGCGAGAACTGGCGTTTTGATTTCGACTCGAACTCCGGCGTCAAGCCTCTCGCACAGGGTTCAGCTGAAGGTGTTCTCTATGGAGGATGCCTCTCTATGCTGGTCGAATCGCTGGGAACTCCTTACGAAATTCGCACCGAAGACACCATACTCTTTGTTGAAGATATTGCCAGCAAGCCTTATCAGATCGACCGCATGCTGATGCACTTGAAATTAGCGGGCAAACTCCAGAGCGTTCGCGGACTTATTTTTGGGGAAATGCTGGATTGCGTCCAGGCTCCGAATCAAGGCTACACTTTAGAGGAAGTGGTGATGAGAATAGTTGGCGAGCTTGGAATCCCGGTTGCTTATGGGCTAAGGTCGGGCCACGTTTCGCATCAGAACATAACTTTGCCGATAGGAGTAAGCACGTTATTGAACGTCGGCGGGACGGGCGTGACACTGGAGATATTAGAACCAGCGACGATTGTTTAACGATTGATGGTGTAGAGACGCTGCTCGCAACGTCTCTTCTGACGTCAATGAAATCGATGCAATCGAAAGCATGAGACGTAGCTAGCTACGTCTCCACAAAACTATAGATGACCTTCACAAAACACATCCATCTCATCGGCATCTGCGGTACTGCCATGGCGTCTCTCGCCGGGATGCTTGCTGAGCGCGGGTTTCGTGTCACTGGCTCCGATGCGGCGGCTTACCCTCCCATGTCTGACTTTCTTCGCTCGCTTGGAATTCCGATATCGCAGCCGTTCTCGGCGCTGAATTTAGAACCCAGGCCTGATCTCGTGGTGGTCGGCAATGCCATCTCGCGTGGCAATGTTGAACTCGAATATGTGCTCGATCAACGCGTACCGTTTTGCTCGCTGCCGCAGCTTCTGCACGACGAATTTCTGCGCGGCAAAGAAGTACTGGTCGTAGCAGGCACCCACGGCAAGACGACGACCACGTCCATGCTCGCCTGGATCTTCGAGTTCGCGGGAACGCATCCGTCTTTTCTGATTGGCGGGATTGCGGAAAATTTTGGCCGCAGCTTTCAATTGGGCGACGGCAAGTACTTCATTCTCGAAGGGGATGAATACGACACTGCTTTCTTCGACAAAGGTCCGAAGTTTCTGCACTATTTTCCCGCTGCCGTCATCCTGACCTCGGTCGAGTTCGATCATGCCGACATATATAAGGATCTCGATGCGGTCGAGACTTCGTTCAAGCGCCTGGTGAATCTTGTTCCTCAGCGCGGGCGGATCGTCGCGTTCGACTCCGGCGGCAGCCTTGAACGCTGCATTGCGCGTGCGTTTTGCCCGGTCGAGCGGTATGGCACAACGGAGAAGGCGGCGTGGCAGATTGCTGATTTAAAGTTTGAATCGGACCGAACCACATGGACTGTGTTGCGAGATGGCGCCGTCTGGGCAAATCTCGACTTTTCTCTCGCCGGCGAATACAACGCATGGAATGCGACCGCTGCGGCGGCTCTGGCCGCAAATTACGGAATCGCTGCCGACGTGATTGCCGGTGCGCTTAAAACTTTCAAGAGCGTAAAACGTCGCTTAGAAGTAAAAGCTGAAGTGAACGGCATTACCATCATTGACGATTTTGCGCATCATCCCACGGCAATCGCGGTCACTCTAAATGCTTTGCGGGCGCGCTACGCGGGGAGGCGGCTGTGGGCGATTCTCGAGCCGCGCTCGAACACCCTTCGACGCAACGTCTTTCAAGACGATTTGGCGAAGAGCTTGGCCATCGCTGACGAAATTGTTGTTGCCAATGTTTTCCGTTCGGAATCCATTCCTGACTCTGAGCGGCTGGACATTGCGACCGTTGTCAGTCACATCGGCAAACTTGGGCGCCGTGCGCGCGTTATTGCGGACGTGGAGAGCATCGTGCGCATTGCCGCCCCCGAAATGCAATCGGGCGATGTCGTTGCGATCTTGTCAAACGGAGGCTTTGGCGGGATCTACGACAAGCTGCCGGAAGCATTGAAGTCCGCATCCTCCGAGAGGCCGGTTCAGGCGGCTGCCCAGGAATGAAGTTCTTCCATGCGCGTCTCTCACTTGCCGCGCTCGCGGCAAGCGCGATTATTGTTTTTAGCCAGTTCGCATTGGCCGCGGACGGCGTCCACTACACAATTTCTTTAGCCAATCCAGAAAAGCATCTCGTCGAGGTCACGATTGACGTCCCCCCGGGAGCAAACGAGCGCGAACTGCAACTACCGGTGTGGAACGCACTTTATCAAGTGCGAGATTTTTCGCAATACATGAACTGGATTCGCGCTGAGTCCGGCGGCAAGCCGCTGCCGCTGATGCAACTCAATAAAAGTCGCTGGAAAATCAGCGGCGTCCAGAACGGGGCGCAGGTTCGATATGAAGTGTTCAGCGACAATGCGGGGCCTTATGGCGCACAGTTCAACCCCCAACATGCATTTTTTAATCTTGCCGAGATTTTGTGCTATATCGAAAACGAACGCGGCGATCCCGCCGAAGTTGAGTTTAGAAACCTCCCTGCCGGATGGAAAATTGCCACTCCCCTAACGCAGCAGGGCAGCGGTTTTTCAGCTGCCAACTACGATCAGTTGGTTGACTCACCCGTGGAAATCGGAAGCTATAGTGAGAGAGACTTCGATGCGAGTTGCGGAAAATATCGCGTGATCGTTGATAGTGACGATGCCCAGGCCATCTTCGACAAAATTATCTCCCCCATCCAGCGGGTTGTTTCCGCGGAGGCGGCATGGATGCATGATTGCCCATTTAAAAACTACATGTTCATTTACCACTTTGCCGAATCAGCCGGTGGTGGCGGGATGGAGCACTCTAACGGCACGGCGATCACTTTACCGCGACGCGACCTCGACGCCGGTTTCGACCAGTTCATCAGCATAACTGCCCACGAGTTTTTTCATCTGTGGAACGTGAAGCGAATTCGTCCGCAATCACTCGAGCCGATTGACTACACCAAAGAGAATTACACCCCGGCGCTCTGGTTCAGCGAAGGCGTGGACAGCACTGTGGCTGAGTACGTGCTGCTTCGGGCAGGCCTGCTCGACGAACAGCACTATCTCAATCATCTCGGACAGGAAATTACAGAACTTCAAACCCGTCCGGCTCACTTGACGCAATCGGCGGAGCAGTCCAGCGTGGATGCGTGGCTTGAAAAATATCCATACTATAATCTTTCCGCTCGCAGCATTTCGTACTACAACAAAGGCGAGTTGCTTGGCGTGGTCCTTGATCTGAAAATGCGCGAAGCGACTGATAATCGAATTTCACTGGGAGATGTATTTCACTGGATGAACGAGCATTATGCGAAGCAAGGAAAGTTTTTTCTGGATTCTGAGAGCGTTCGTCAAGCCGTCGAAACCCTGTCCACTTCTGACTTTCACGAGTTCTTTCAGAATTATGTCAGCGGCGTGGAGCAGATTCCGTGGGACAGTTTCTTCAACTGCGTAGGCCTGAGGGTGACGACCGACGAGGTCACGTTTGCCGACCCTGGATTTCAGGCGACCCGTGCATTCGATCAATCGCCCGTCGTGGTACAGGTTCAGCCCTCCAGCGCGGCCGGCCGCGCTGGCCTAAGAGCTGGCGACGTTATTCTGGAAATCAATGGGCAGCACGCGGGACGTGATTTTGAAAAAACAATTACTCAACTCGGCCCGGGCGTACTGTTACGTGTAACGATCGTCCGTTCGGGCGTTCAGCAGGATTTGCAATGGAATCTCAGCGCGGCAAAGCAAAAAAGGTTTCGCCTGCAGGATGCGCCTGACATTACCACCAAGCAAAAGTCCCGGCGCGCAAGTTGGCTGTTCGGCGACTCGAGCAACCGCGTTCCCTCAACCCAATGATCCGAGCCATTCTCATGGTGAGTTTTTGGGCGGTGATGCTGCCCGTCGCTGCACTGTTGTGTTTTCCCTGGGTCTTCATCTCGGGCGATGTGCTGCCCTTGTATCGCGTAGCAATGTGGGGGGCGCGAACTGGAGTAAGAATCGCCGGAGTCCGCGCGCAAGTCATTGGTTTAGAAAAGCTCGACCGGGCGCGAACTTACGTTTTCATGTCGAACCATGCTTCGAATATTGATCCCCCATTGCTGCTGCCGATCATTCCCGGGCGGACATCGGTGCTGGTGAAGCGTGAACTGTTCAGCATTCCAATCCTTGGTCGTGCCATGCGAATGGGATCGCTGGTTCCCGTGGACCGCGGCAACCGCGATGCGGGCATCGCCGCGGTCACCAAAGCGGAGGACGTCGTGAAGCAGGGAATTCACATGACGATTTATGTAGAAGGCCACCGCTCTTATGATGGCAAGCTTCTGCCGTTTAAGAAAGGCCCGTTCTATCTTGCGGAAGATTGCAAGGCGCCGGTGGTGCCAATCACTATTGCCGGAACTCATCATGCCATGCCGAAAGGCAGGTTCGCAATCAAGCCGACGGTGGTGACCGTCACTTTCCATCCCCCGATCGAAGCGGCAGATTTTGGCTCCCGGGAAGCCCTAATGGAAAAAGTTCGCGTGGCTATCGAAAGCGCGTTACCCGAAAAATACCGGAGCTAGCGATGCGCGGTTTCAAGCCGCCTGCTCGGCGTCTTCACCGCACGCCGCAAACACTCCCTCGAAATTAACGAAGAAGCATCGGACGGCAATGTCAGGAAACTTGTCTTTGATCAGCTGCGAAGCGCGGTTCAGTTCGGCTTTGTGATGGGCGGCCTCGCGTTCTCGATCTCCGCCGAATGCAGTCAGGCCTCCGTAGGTGGCGCAATCGGAATGGCTCATCAGAAAAACTTGCGGTGTTTTGTGAAGCAGTATTGACATACGCACCTGTTCCAGAATGAAGTCGCGCTCGAAGTCATTGCGTGGCGATGCCAGAGTTTTTGCTCCCCCGGCCACGATAATCATGTCAGGACGCAAAATCTTTGCGCGCTGCAAAAACTTATTGACCGCCAGTCGGATGCGTTGATCGAAGCAGCAAAGCACAGCCGCGTCGGCTGTATAAGGATCGGGAGGGGAATCAAAGTGAAAGGTCTTTTGCATGGATTTGACGGACTGCGTTCATCGTAACAAAAGCCTTACAACGAAGAACGATGGAATTTGACTTCTGCGCAATTCGCTTTCCTCAAGATTTGGCCGTCAATACCATCTATTCATGACTCTTAAGATAATATGGTTGAAAATTGTGCTGGCGGCTTTTGCGCTTTAAGCATGACTGCTGCTGATCTGTGAAATAAGTATCTCTGACACCGGATATCGAAATAGAAGAACGGAGCCAAATATGCGTGTCGTCTTCCTGATCCTCCTTCTTTCTTTGCCCTTCACTCTTATCGCCTCGTCCCAGTCTACTTCCAGGCCCGCCGGGAATGGCCTGCTGCTGGTCGCCAACAAGGGTGATAACGCCCTTGGGATTATCGATCCCATTGCCGGCAAGCAGATAGCAAAAATTCCAGAAGGTGGCGTGACCGGCCACGAGATCACGACTTCGCGCGACGGAAAACTGGCTTACGTTCCAATCTATGGAAATTCTGGCGTAGGGCAACCGGGAACTGACGGCAGCAATATGGTCGTGATCGATATCGCCGCGCGCAAAGTCGTGGGCCATGTCGATTTTGGAAAGGGCGTCAGACCGCATCTTCCGGTTATTGGCCCGCGAAACGGAATGCTCTATGTCAGCACCGAACTCGAAAAGGCGATCACAATCATCGATCCCTCGAGCCTGAAGATTGTCGGCTCGGTACCGACCGGCCAAGAGCAGTCCCACATGTTCGCGATTACCCGCGACGGCCGCCACGCCTACACCGCTAACGTAGGCCCGGGAACGGTTTCAGTCCTTGATCTCGACGCCCGCAAAGTGCTGACTATCATTCCGGTGTCCCCGCAGGTGCAGCGCATTTCACTCTCTGTGGATGACAAATATGCATTCACGTCTGATGTGACCAAGCCGCAACTCGCGGTCATCGACACCGCCACGAACAAAATAAAAACTTGGATTCCGTTGCCCGGCTTGGGCTATGGGAGTGCAGCCACGGCTGATGGCAAGTGGCTGATCATCGCGCTACCATCTGTGAAGCAGGTCGCCGCCGTGGATCTCAAAACCATGAAAGTCGTCCACACGATTGACGTCGGAATGAGAACGCAGGAAGTGCTACTTGCGCCGGATGGTCACACGGCTTACGTATCCTGCGATCAAGATGGAAAAGTAGCGGCCCTCAGTCTGACAGACTGGAAGGTCAAGAATGTCATCGATGCCGGCAAAGGCGCTGATGGACTTGCCTGGGCGTCTTCTTCTGGTCACTGATAGATCCCTCGCAGAATACCGGGTCGCCTTCCGCGCCGGATCGTGCCTTGTTAGCGGAGACAGTTCGCGCCGTGCGGAACTCGGGCACGGCAAACTGTTTGTATGCAGTCAACACTCCTTGTCGCAAAATGAACTCTGAACATAGGGGATGTAGGGTATAAGACGGTCATTTCAACGCTAGTCGGTCTGAGGAGACTATCCTCCCCGTAAACGGTTGCATCATAGCCCTGGGTCTGTTTGGGCGCCATATGTCTGATTCGGTGAAAATACTATGCGTGGATGACGAACCTTCAGTTTTGGCAATCGTCAAGCGGTTGCTGGAGTCGGCGGACTTCGATGTGCTCACAGCATCCTGCGGACGCGACGCGATTCGCGTTTTTCAATCCGAGCACGTCGATATCGTGCTCATGGATTACTGGATGACCGGGATGAATGGCATCGACGCCGCCGGAAAAATAAAAAAGTTGGCTCCGGACGTTCCCATAGTTTTTCTCTCCGCTTATTCAGAGCTGCCTGCCGAGTCTCTCGGCATCGCCGAATACTGGATCAGAAAAGGCCAGGAAGATCCTCAGGAAATTATTGATCGCCTGCGCTTTCTGGCAGACCGCACCGTTTCAGATCGGCTCGCCCGCGTTTCGTAAGTCCGATGTCCGTGCCAGCGAACACTCTTTCCGGACAGCCTGATTGGTACTCATCGGCGCGCTTTTGCCACGCGAGGATAGGAGCGCACTATCCCTATGCTATAATCCCATTTCGCCTGCTTGGTTTCGAGGCAATGACGTGATCCCCTCTTACGGGCAAGTCCTGATCACGAATCAGCACAATTCGCTGTAACGAACACGAGGTATCGCTATGTCTGGCCATTCAAAATGGGCCACAATTAAGCACAAGAAGGGCGCGCTTGACGCCAAGCGTGGCAAGATTTTCACGCGCCTTATTAAGGAAATCAGTATTGCCGCAAAAAATGGCGGCGATCCGGACACCAATCCGCGACTGCGCGGCGCTATTGCCGCCGCCAAGGCTGAGAACATGCCCGCCGACAATATCAAGCGGGCCATTCAGCGCGGCACCGGCGAGCTTCCCGGCGTCAACTACGAAGAATTCTCGCTCGAGGGATACGGTCCCGGTGGCGTCGCCATTCTGCTCGACATCAACACTGACAATCGCAATCGCACCGTCAGCGAAATCCGCCACGCCTTCGGCAAGAACGGCGGCAACATGGCCGCAGCCGGCGCCGTCTCGTATCTGTTCCACAAGAAGGGCGACATCGTCATCCCCAAAACCGCCGCTAAAGAAGACGACCTGATGAGCATCGTGCTCGAAGCCGGAGCCGACGATCTTCGCGACGACGGTGAGAACTGGGAAGTGCTCACTGAGCCTTCCGTCTTCGAAGCCGTAGTCGAAGCGGTGAAAAAAGCTGGCATTCAACCGACCACTGCAGAAGTGGCGATGATCCCGCAGAACTACATTAAGCTCGAAGGATCGCAGGCGACACAGATGATCCGCTTAGTCGAAGCTTTTGAAGAACACGACGACGTGCAGAACGTTCATTCCAACTTCGACATCGATCAGAAACTTCTAGAAGAAGTGGCTGCGGGCTAAACAAAAAATCATCTGCTCGGGTCCAAGGTGGGGACAGCCGCTCCCGGCTGTCCGGGCGAGCCTGCTCGCCATTGCTTTCCAAATTGTTGTAAAAGCTTAAAACCCCTGCCGCTGTCAATACGGCTGTGCCGTTAAATTTCGAATAAATTTCAACATTGTTGTGCATAATATTGTGGAAATCTGAGCAAGTACCTGCTTAAAGGCTTTGTTAAGAAAAATTTATACAGACTGCACACATGTAAGTGCGCTGGACGAAATTTATTTCTTGCATGACCGAATCCGCGAAAAAACTTCGCCTCGATAAGTTGCTGCTCGACCGGCAACTGGTTCCTTCCCGCCAACGGGCACAAGCCCTTGTGCTCGCCGGCAAAGTTCTGGTGAACGGTCAGAAGGTCGACAAATCCGGAACCTTGATCGATGAGTCATCAGAAATTCGCTTGCTCGGCGATGATCTGAAGTATGTCGGTCGCGGCGGGCTTAAGCTTGAACGCGCCGTGGAGCATTGGAAGCTCGATGTCAGCGACCGAATTTGCCTGGACGTCGGTGCCTCAACGGGCGGCTTTACCGATTGCCTGCTTCAGCACGGCGCGGCCCGCGTCATCGCCGTCGACACCGGACAAGGGCAGATCGCATTCCAATTTCGCCAGGATCCCCGCGTCCGCCTGCTTGAAAAAACTAACGCCCGTTATCTCACCCGTGAACAACTCGACGGGGAAGTTGACCTGGTCGCCATGGACGTTTCGTTTATCTCCGCAACCCTCGTCTTGCCGCCGGTGATCTCCGCCGCATTTCCCGAAGACGTCAACGCCCGTTCCGGCCGCGAACTTGTCGTCCTGGTCAAGCCGCAATTTGAAGTCGGCCGTGAACTGGTGGGCAAAGGTGGAATAGTCCGCGACCCCGCAGCCCAACAGCAGGCAGTAGAAAAAATCCGCGCTGCCGTGCAGCAGCTTGGGACAGCGTCTATAGACGTCATCGACTCGCCCATCCTCGGCGCCGAAGGCAACCGCGAATTCTTGTTGTACGCAAAGTTTTAGCCGAACTCCCGCCAGTCCTAGGCTTTCGGTACAATTTCACTTTCAAGATGACCAGCAAAACTTCGTCCTCCAAAACCGTCGGCATCGTTTCCAAACCCAATAAACCTGAGGTCGCGCAGATCATGCCCGGCTTGAAGGAATGGCTTTCTAGTCGCGGCTATTCGTACATAGTCGACCCTGAGACCGCTCCCTTCGCCGTGGGTGCGGACGTTTTTTCTCGGATCGAGATGGCCTCGCGCAAGCTGGAATTCGTCATCGTGCTCGGCGGCGACGGCACATTGCTCTCCGCTGCCCGCGCGGTGGCTTCAGCTGGCATTCCCATCGTCGGAGTAAATCTCGGCGCGCTTGGTTTTCTCACCGAAATTCCTATCGACGATCTTTACCCCACGCTCGAAAGCATTATTAAAGGTTCTTGCGACATCGACGTCCGCTCCATGGTTCATTGCGAGGTCATTCGCCGCCGCGAGGTGGTCGGCACTTATGAAGCCTTGAATGACGTGGTCGTCGGGAAGGGAACTATCGCCCGGCTGAATCATTGCGACGTCTACATCGATAAGGTTTTTGTGTCGCGATATCAGGCCGATAGCCTGATTGTCTCCAGCCCGACTGGTTCAACAGCCTATTCACTCGCCGCCGGTGGCCCCATTCTGATGCCCGACGTTGCTAGCTTCGTGATCACTCCAGTCTCCGCTCACTCGCTCACACATCGCCCCCTCGTGGTGCGCGACACCTCGCAGATTGAGATCGTGGTTATGACCGGCGATGAAGAAGCCTACCTCAGCATCGACGGCCAGGCGGGAATGCCGGTCTATGATGGCGACCACGTCTATTGCCGCAAATCCGAATATCGCGTGAAGCTTCTACATACCAGGGGTACTTTTTTCGATGTGCTCAGCAGCAAGCTGAAGTGGGGCCAGCGCTAGTGGGGCGATCCGCGGTGCTGCAATAAATGTTACAAACGATGACCTTATTATTCTTGACCGAATCCATTGTCTCTCATTAGCATTCCAGTTCATGCCTCCCCATCGCAGAATCATCATCCTTGCGCTTTGCACCGGAATCACTGCCGGCCTGGCCTCCAGTTTGAGCATCGAGTGGATGCGTTACATCATGGTGGTTTTGATCGGGATTGTTGGGGCTTTGTACTGGCAACTTAACGAAATTCGCGAAGAGGCGGCAAAACATGTGGTCCGCGTCGTCACGCATCATCTGAACAACAGCTTGACTGTAACTCTTAATCGGCACTATCTCGACCCGAGTACTCGTGAGCAGATCGTCGATGAGGAGTTGCTGCGGTGCCTTTGGGTCACCCAGACGATTTTGCCGGCACTCAAATTCGGGTTACCGGAGCTTCTCAATGCCAATCGGCATCCGGATCTAAACGAGTGGGCGCGACCCGATATTGAGAAATGGCGGCGGGAGCAAAAACAGACCGTGCACTAGATAATCGGACCTAATGCCGCGATCTCCCCGCCACTTTGTGCTGAGGCCGTGTCAGTTTGCGGCGGAAAGGGAAGTGCAACATCTTTGCCTCCTCACTCTCCAGCAGGGACAACAGAGCGAAGCCAACGCTCACCATCGCAGCGATCTGGAGCATGTGAACAAATGTGCGAAGGATCGTCAACATAGTTGTAAAACCGAACTTCCGATAGCATCAGCCACTCAGGCAAAGATGTAAATTGCCCATAAGTTGTACTCCTTCGGAACGTCCCACCAGGACGACGACTTTTCTTCCACAAGGCTGGAACTTTATTGAGAAAATATCTTTGGCCGGCAGGATTCCCGAAAGAAGAAAATGCATGAGAAGGTTCATCATCACCGGCGCCCAGGTTGCAGGAAAAACAGCGCTCATCCGTCAGTTAGAGATTGATGGCTTCAGCGTAGTCGAGGAGGCAGCCACGGTCGTCATCGCCGATATCGTTTTCAGAGATCATCACCGGATCAAAGATCCGTCTTGCGCGATAAGAACGAAAAAACGAGCTTTGTTTCAACCATGCTAATGGGAAACAAAAGACTGGCGATGACCAGCAATTCATAGTGCGCAGAATGCCGAATTGCCGCAGCTGAAAGAATAATCGCAGCCAGCAACAACAAGGTCACAGAGATTCCCCGGTGAAAACGCCGGAGTTCGGATTCAATCCAGGAATCCAATTGAGTTTTGAGAACGCGGCCTTCGTTTGAATCAGTGCAATTGTTCTTTAGCGCGCATCGGTTACATGCCTCTGCCGGCGCCCGATAGTGAATAATGCGCCGCTCAAAATGCGTTCCTTGACGAAGTAATCGTTGTCCTGCGGGACATTCCCACGCATCCCGATCCTGAAAGTAAATGAAACCGGAGTTTCGGTAGCGCTCGGAACGTTGATGAGAATGGCGTGCGAGTAACTCCAGTCCGAGTGCGACCGTAGTCAGAAAGATCGCATATGAGGCGGCAAGAGCGATCTCAACATGTACTCCAAGAATCATGCGTCAAATCTATTTTGAGTCTACAATTTCAGTGAACAGTGATCCGCTTGAGCTTTCCAAGCCGGCTTTTGCCTTCATCGAACTAACTCCAAGCCAGCAGAGATACAGCACAGGTAAGGTACCGCCCAGGATAAATAGCGCATCGCCTGGCAATCGCAGCCATTCCAGCATGGAATTGGTGTAATTTGAGAGAAATTTCAAAGATCGCGCGTCAAAATACCCAACGCTCACAGAGTGGTAAAGCTGAAGTAACCCCAAAGGGAACAATGTAGCAAAAACCATCCATGCAAGCCCTATATTCAGCGACCAAAAACTGATCATGGCAGCACGGTCGCTCCAGCGATGCTCAGGCACCATGTAACGAAGGCAAAATAACGCCAATCCGACAGCCAGCATTCCATAGACTCCCATCATCGCCGCATGCCCATGGTTGGCAGTAAGTGCGGTGCCTATTTCGTAATAGGAGACAATAGGAAGATTGATCAAGAAACCGAATATCCCGGCGCCGAGAAAATTCCAGAAACCAACGGAGGCAAGAAACATTACTGCCCAAAAATGAGGGAAAGGCTGGCGCGAACCCGATTGCTGTTGCGCGCCCAGTTGCAGAAAACTCCAAGCCTCCAGCGTCAGAAAGGTCAGGGGGATGACCTCTGCGGCGGAGAAGAATGCACCCAGCGCCATGTGTATGGAAGGCTCTCCAGAAAAGTAAACGTGATGCATGGTCCCCACTACGCCACCTGCAGAGTAAAGCAAAATATCCAGATAGATCACTTTAAGGGCGACTCGTTCATGCACAACCCCGAGAAGCACAAAAATATAAGCGACCATAATGGTCGTGAAGAGCTCTAGAAAATCTTCTACCCACAGATGTACCACCCAGAAGCGCCAGAAGTCAGTGGTGGTGAAATGGGAGTTTGTTCGGGCCAACAAACCCACGGCGTAGAAGGCGGGAATCGACAGGGCAGAGAAGAAGAACAACCAAGGCATGTTGCCTACGTGTTCAGAGACCAGACGACCTCGCAGGCCCCGGAACAAAATAATCACCCAGAAGACAAGACCGATGACCAGCAGAATCTGCCAGAATCGTCCCAGATCTAGGTATTCGAAACCCTGTGCGCCGAACCATGACCATCCGCGCTGAATCCAGCCGGTAATGCCCGCGTATTCCCCAGCCAGACTGCCAAAGACAACAACTGCGAGCGCGGCAAGCAGCCCGTAGGAGAGCCAGTTCTGGCGTCGAGGCTCATTCCCGGTAATCATTGGCGCCAGGAAAATTCCTGCAGCTAAAAAAGATGTGGACACCCAGAAAATGGCAAGTTGCAGGTGCCACGTCCGAGCGATGTTGAATGGAAGCACGCGGCCCAGGTCGAAACCAAAGAAATTCCCGATCTCGGCGCGGTAATGCTGCGTGGCGCCACCCAAAAGTGCTTGCAGCACAAACAGCAACGCCATAACCAAAAAGAACCAGGCGCAAGACTTCTGTGCAGGCGTCAGTGCCACTTGGTCAGGAGGACGGAACGAGACGCGCTGATCTTCCCGGCCGTGCCAACCCAGAAAGTTCCACCGGCCAAATGCAGCTAGCAAAAGTCCTACGCCACCAAGCAGGGCGATGAGAGAAAGAACGCTCCAGACAATGGCGTCGGCGGTCGGGTGATTTCCTACCAGCGGCTCCGGGGGCCAATTGTTGGTATAAGAATAATCAAGGTTGGGACGTAGGGTTGAACCTGCCCATGCCGACCAACTAAAGAAAGCCGTGAGCTGGCGAATCTGCTGGGGATTGGTGATGGCCGAGGGCCGCAATCCGAATTTCGTAGTAGGAGTTGCAAAAAAGTCGCCATAGAAACGATTAAGTTCTTCGAAAGCTCGAGCTTGTGCCGCTGAATATTTCAGAATGCCGCTGGCCGGATCATAGCGATTCGTCTTGAAATCTGTGATGGTTTCTTGCCTCGCCCCTTCGGATGACGCTCCGCCGTAATAATCAGTGGCAAGAGCGGCGGCGCGGTGGAGGTAATCGGCAGTGAAGTCCGGGCCGAGATAAGCGCCATGCCCAAAGATCGACCCGTATTCCATTAGCCCATTTCGCAAAAACACTTCCTGGCCACTACTGATGTCTTCCGCGGTAAAAATTATTTCTCCACTCGCTCCAACTACCTGCAGAGGAATCGGCGGCGCGTCGGTATAGGTGCGATAGGCAAGCATTCCCAGGATGAGGAAACCAATCAGGAATACGATCAGAATTGCTTGTATCCATCCGTTCGAAATAAGCAACTCGCGTTTTTCGGAGCTATTCATTTAGGCCCTTCTCTCATGCGCGGCCTCTCATCGTTCCGGTTTTAATTTCAATACTCAGGACTCAAGATTTCTGCCATGCCCGCCGGACGAAATGCTCAATAAGTCGGTACGTCCAAAACTTCTATATTGCGCAGCACCTCGCGGTCAAGGCGACCAGGTTCCATGCGGGATGCCCGGCTTCGGAACAGCGATTGAAGATGCCTTATCCTTTCGCGTTTTTGCGAATGGTCGATAACACGAACCGACGAGACAACGGCGAAATGCAGGCCGTGTATTTTAAGTTTGGCTATTTGATCTAATATGACACCAAGACGGTCCGGCAATCTCGTAATCTCAGACCATTGATCTCAAAGACTCGCTCCGGAGTGAACGTTACTGGAGAATTCAAAATGCAGACGACGCTCAGGTTCCTTCTTCTGGCATTCCTGGTGCTGGTTGTCTTACTCGATCCAACCAGTCAAGCACAAAAAGAGGTTGAGAAGGCTGCCTATCCACTAATGGCACCACTCGCTCAGTACTTGATGTCCGACCAAAATTCTGAAATCGCCCTGGCTCGCAGTGCTGCCCCACCATCCATTTCGGACGCAGCCGAAGTGATGGTTCTGGGACCGAAGGGATACACCACCGCTGCGAAGGGCACGAATGGTTTTCTCTGCATGGTGGAAAGATCGTGGGGCGCTGCTACCGATGAACCGGAGTTCTGGAATCCCAAAGTGCGCGCCCCCATTTGCTTCAACCCGCCGGCCGCAACTACTTTTGTGCCCATCTTCCTGATGAAGACCAAATTGGTGATGGCAGGAAAATCGAAGACAGAGATCGTCGAGGCGACCGCATCGGCACTGGATAAAAAGGAACTGCCGACGCTCCAGCCGGGGGCGATGTGTTACATGCAATCGAAGCAGCAATACCTGAACGATCGCGGTAAGAGCTGGCACCCGCACTTAATGTTTCTTGTCTCCGGCGATGTCGCAAAAAGCTGGGGAGCCGACTTGCCGGGCTCACCGGTCATCGCGGCAGATGACCCTGAAGAACGGGTGACTATTTTCATGGTCGTGGTTGGCAAATGGTCCGATGGGACACTCGCTCCGCCGATTGTGCACTGACCTGCTAATCAGAGGGCTGGATGAGAGGCGGGTTTAAGCCTTCCTGAATATTTCGGACCATAGTTGGTCAGCAATGCTTTCCCGCCGCCGAATTAGCTTGACCGACTTCCCATCCACCAGAACTTCCGCAGGACGGGAACGCGTGTTGTAATTCGAAGCCAGCGCCATTCCGTACGCGCCCGCGTCTAGGATCGCCAGAACATCGCCCGAAGCCACCGTTGGTAGAGTGCGATCGTGTGCGAAGAAATCTCCCGACTCACACACCGGCCCAACAATGTCCACAATCTCCGGCGCGGCCTTGACGTCCTCGACCGGAACGATCTGATGCTCCGCCTGATACAAGCGCCGGCCGGATCAGGTCATTCATCGCCGCATCGACCACAACAAACTTTTTTCCGCCGTTGGTTTTGCGATAAAGCACTGTCGTGAGCAGCGCTCCTGACGGCCCAATGATGGAGCGCCCAGGCTCAAGTAATACTTTAACTTTCAGTTCGCGCAAAGGCCGCGTCACCGCATCGGCATATTCCGCAATCACAGTCGAAAAATCCTGCGGCCCGTCGTAGTTGATCCCCAGCCCGCCGCCTGCGTCCACATATTCGAATCCGATGCCCATCGCTTTGCAGCTGCCGCACCAGTTGCGCCACTCGCTCCATCGCCGCGCGAAACGGTGCAAACTGCGTAATCTGCGACCCGATATGCACGCTGACTCCGGCAACTTGCAAATACTTCGAGCGCGCTGCTTCTGCATACAATTCGCGCGCCTCGCCAATGGGCACCCCGAATTTATGTTTTCGCAAACCGGTCGAAATATAAGGATGGGTTTCCGCCGGAACGTCCGGATTCACCCGCCACGCAATGCGGGCTTTACGTTTCAGCTTTTCCGCGCACGCCGCAACGACTTCCATTTCAGCAGGGCTCTCCAGATTGAACAGCAGAATGCCGGCTTTCAGCGCAGCCTTGATCTCCGCTGCAGTTTTGCCCACGCCGGAGAACACCACTCTCTTCGCCGCCCGCCTGTCGGCAAGCAGCACTCGTTCCAGTTCGCCGCCTGAGACTACATCAAAGCCACAGCCCATCTTGGCCAGCAGTCGCAAAATGCTGAGATTTGAGTTGGCCTTCACCGAGTAGCAGATATGCGAGATGCCGCCGAAACACTGGGCAAACGCACGCACTCGCTGACGAATGCTGGTAGCGGAATATACATACAGCGGCGTCCCGAACCGCTTTGCGAGGTCCGCAAGCGGAACCTGTTCGCAATTCATCTGCCGCGCAATTGTGGTTCCTTCAGCCTTCCTCGATGATAGAGGAACGCGTTTTTCCTTCGAGATGTAAACGAATCCGGGAGGTCGTTCAAAGGTGTGCTTCACGTGCGCGGTGGCGTGCTCCCCTTAACTTTGATTGCTACTACAGTTTGATCGTCGAACGTCTCCACGCCGGACGCATGGTCCCTCGCGGCCTTGAAGATGGACTTCACAATCGACTCCGCCGGCTGCGATGAGCACTCCGCGATGATCTTTTCCAGGCGGGTTCGACCGAACAAGTCTCCCGCGCGATTGGTCGCGTCAAGAATTCCGTCGCTAAAGAAAACAAAAATGTCGTCGGGCTCCGCCTGAAAAACAAACTCGTCGTATTCCGCATCTTCAAATAGCCCAAGCGGCAGACCAGTGGCCTCGATCATCTGCGTCTTGCCTTTGTGGCAGTAAACGGGGCGGGGAAGTCCAGAGTTTGCCACTTGCAGCGTGAGATTCGCGTCATCCCATATGCAATAAATCAGCGACACAAACTGAGCATCGATGCGCCGTTCGACCAGCGAATAATTCACCGCGGTCAGCATCTCTGCCGGCGCCGGCTCCATGGGAGCATGCGAGCGCAAAATTCCCGCTACTACTCCGGCATAGATCGCCGCTGGCGCACCCTTGCCGCTCACGTCGCCGATCACCAGGCCCAGACGCGACTGCGAGTAGCTCAAGAAATCATACAGATCGCCGCCGATGGTCCGGGCCGGGCTGAATTTGGCGGCAATTTCCAGATGTGCCAGTTGCGGCAGGTGTTTGCGGCAACAGCCGCATCTGCAACTCCCGTGCCATCGACAAATCGCGCTCCAGTCGGCCCTCCTGGCGCGCAATCTGTTCGTACAGCCGGGCATTTTCGATCGCGATCGCTATTTGTGCCGCCAGCGTCGTTATCGTTCGCTGATGGTCTTCGGTGAAGAAATTCTTCTTGGTATGCTCAAGATCGAGCACGCCAATTACTTTGTCCTTGTAAATAAGCGGCGCCGCCAGCTCCGACCGCGTCTCCGGGTTCGACTCGATATAACGCGCGTCTTTTTTTACGTCACCTACCAGGATCGCCTTCCGCTCTTCCGCCGCCGCGCCCACGATCCCTTTGCCGATCGGAATGTCGTTCTTGAGTTGAATATTTTCCTGAAACCGCAGTGAGAAGCGATGCTGTAACTTTTCACCCGAGGCATCAACCAGCAGAATGCTGAACATCTGGAAGTCAATCAGCTGGCTGAGTAGCTCGCCGACTCTCTTGAGCAATTCGTCAACATTCAAAATCGACGTGAGCTCGCGCGCAATTTCATTCAGCAGCAGCAGGGTCTTCGTCTGCCGTGTCATGCGCGTGTAGAGCCGCGCATTCTCGATCCCAACCGCCATGCGCGACGCAATCAGCGTCAGCAGCCGCTTGTGCTCTTCAGTGAAGTGGTCAGGCTGCGGAGACTCGATATCGATGACGCCAATCACGCGATTCTTGACTATCAGCGGCACCGCCAGCTCCGAGCGCACATTCGGCACCGCCGAAATGTATCGCGGATCGTTGGCAACATCTCCCACTAGCACCGCTTCCGCCCGCTGTGCCGCAACCCCGGTTACACCCTCGCCGACTTTGACCCGAATGCGTTCCGCAATTTCTTTTGAATGCCCCACGCTGAAGCGAAAATACAACTCCTGCGTCTTTTCATTGAGCAGCAGAATGCCGAAAATTTCGTAATCAATGACCTTACGGACGAGCTCCGCCACCCTGCGCAGCGTGGTGTCAAGGTCGAGCGTGGTGTTGACCACGTCGGCCACTTCCAGCAGCAGGGGATCGATTCGCGATTGCGCTTCAGCGTGAACGGCGGCCATTTCCACTGCTTTAATCATAGCAGTCAGAGCTGTTTCTCCTGTTTACGTTGGTCACACTCAGCTGTGGAATTGTAGGATCAATTTTCGTTGGCCGGCGCGCTATTGGGCAGCACGCAAATATCAGGCAGATTGCGATATCGCTCCGCATAATCCAGGCCATATCCAACCACAAATTCATCGGGAATTTCAAAGCCCGTGTAATCCGCCTGCACCGGCATCTTGCGTCGGGAAGGCTTATCCAGCAGCACCGCCACGCGAAAACTTTTCGGCTGATGGCCTTGCAACAGCCGCTTTAGAAACGTCAGGGTCAATCCGGTATCGAGAATATCTTCCACCAGGACCACATTCTTTCCGCGCAGCGATTGGTCGACATCCTTGGTCAACCTCACTTCTCCGGTTGAGTCCCATGCATACCTGAGCTCCTGCGTTGGCGTCGGCCGGTTGCCGTAGGTTGAGACGCCAATAAATTCAAACGTGGCATCTACCTGTACCTGCCTCACCAAATCGCTCAGATAAATTGCCGCGCCTTTCAGCACTCCGACAAAAATTACCGGCTCTCCCTTTGCATCGACGGTAATTTGCCGGCCCATCTCCGCCACCCGCTCGGCGATCTTTTCTCGCGAAATTAGGACTTTAAGTTCGTTCATGGAGCCAACATCTTACTCTCCACCCCGCGCATGGCGTCAAAGACGGTATCAGCTGTCCCTGTCTGTCTCTGCGATCTTTGTGCTTTTTTCTCTGCGGCCTCCGCGGTTAAATGCTTTTTACTACCCCGTGCGCCGGTTGTTTCTTGATAATTCGCGAATTGAAGCCACTCTGCTACATGTCTAGAATGTTTGATCATTAATTTGTAGAAAGAGAACGCCCCATGAAACTGAACGGCATAAAGCTCACCTGGCTCGGACACGCAACCTTCCGCATTCAAACTCCCAAAGGAAAGACCATCCTGATCGATCCCTGGATAATGGGAAATCCAGCATGTCCTGCGAACGAAAAAGAAGTCAAGGCGGTTGACGTCATGTTGTGCACCCATGGCCACGGCGACCACATCGGCGATGCAGTTGAAATCGCAAAAAAGCACAATCCCAAAGTTGTCGGCATTCCCGAGCTGTGCGGTTGGCTGGGCAAGAAAGGCGTGAAGCAGCTCGCCGAGATGAACAAAGGCGGCACGCAGCACGTCGGGGACATCAAGGTCACCATGGTCCACGCCGACCACTCGTGCGGAATTCAGGATGGCGACACTTACGTTTACGGCGGCGAAGCCTGCGGTTATGTCGTCGAGTGTGATAACGGCATCAAGATTTATCACGCCGGTGATACCAACGTCTTCGGAGACATGGCCATCATTCGCGAACTTTACGCGCCGGACATCGCCATGCTGCCCATCGGCGATCACTACACCATGGGCCCGCGCGAGGCCGCATATGCGTGCAATCTGCTGAAGCCCAATTCCGTCATCCCCATGCACTTTGCGACGTTCCCGGTGCTGACTGGCCGGCCCGCCGATTTAAGCAAATTGGTGCACGGCGTTAAAGTGATCGAAATGAAGCCCGGCGAGACCATCGTCTAGATGTATATTTGTTGATCGCGAAATCTTTCGTTAGGATATTTTCGCGCTCGCCAGCGAACGCAACATGCCGAAAACTTCTGACAAGCCGCGTTGGATGATGCACGGAATCACCTCCGAACCGGTAGAGAATTATCTCTACTCGCTGCTGCCGCCTCGCGATGAAATACTGACCGAGATGGAAGGCCAGGCAGCCAAGCGCAACATTCCAATTGTTGGTCCAGCGGTGGGCCGCATCCTGCACCAACTTGCCTTAATATCCGGTGCAAAAAATATTTTCGAGATGGGCTCGGCTATTGGATATTCGACCATCTGGTGGGCCCGCGCTGTTGCCGACGGGGGCCGCGTCATCTACACCGACGGCGATCGCAAAAATGCCGACGAAGCTCGCGGATATTTCGAGCGCGCAGAAGTAGCCAATCGCATCACCATAAAAGTCGGCGATGCTATCGAACTGCTCTCCGAACAGACTCAGCAATTCGACATTATTTTTTGCGATCTGGATAAAGAAGACTATCCGCGCGCTCTACGTATGGCATTGCCGCGTCTGCGCAAAGGCGGCCTGCTGGTTGCTGACAACGTTTTGTGGAGCGGCAAAGTCGCAGAAAAAAATCCGTCAGAAGCCTCGACCAAAGCAATTCAAGAATTCAATCGCCTGCTCTATGCCTCTTCCGATCTGTTCACAACCATACTGCCGATCAGGGATGGATTGGCGGTTGCCGCTAAGTCCTGAACTCGCCACTAAACTAGATTCGGTTCTGAAAAATCCTTGATGTAACGGCCTTGATCCAATGTCAAAAATCGGTCTGCCATAAGTAGTGCGTGAGCGCCTACGATGAAATCCACGAGCATCTGTTTGGGCGTTCCGCCTCCCGATTTGCGCCCCCGGTTCAGATTGATTTCACCGGCAAAGTCAGCAAGTCGTCCACCAGCGCGACCTCTTTCTGCAAGAATGGCTCGGCATACGTAACCCCGGCCATCATTCCGTAAAACCGGCCCATCGACTCAATGCGGGACCGAATTTCCGCACGGGCAGGAAAGATATCGTTTCCGGCTTGCTGATCGCTGAACTGCGACTTGTAAGCCATCAGCGACTCAAAGCGTGCCTCAAATTGTTCAGAGATATCCACTACAAATGTAGGCCGGATATCGTGATAAAGCGTCGCATAGATAATCTTGAATGGCCGATGTGGAGCGGACTCTTCGGAGTTGACGGCTGAGGGCTGATGGCTGATGGCCAACTTCGCCAGCCCCGCCAAAAAACATGCCTCATATCCCAGCTTCGACGCGGTGTAATGGTCCGGGTGCCGTCCTTCCCAGTAGGGAAGTATCACTACTCGCGGCCGTGTCTGCCGAATTACTCGCGCAACCTTGAGCCGGTTCTCCCACGTGTTCTCCACGCGCCCATCAGGAATATCCAGCGCCTCTCGCCACGACACTTGCAGGATCTTCGCTGCGGCCGCAGCTTCCCGTGCCCGGTCTTCCGCCGAACCTCGTGTTCCCATCTCGCCGCGCGTGAGGTCCAGAATGCCCGTACGATGACCGCGTTCCGCCATCTTGAGCAGAGTTCCGCCACACGTCTGCTCCACATCATCGCGGTGCGCCGCAATGGCCAGTAGGTCAATGGTTGAAATGTTCATCAGTCACAAGAGCATAGCGGCAGGATAGGAATTGAGGCAACTCAAGCCGTCTGTTGTATGGTTCAAGACAATCGCCGTTTATTCACCACCCAACGCTCCGTTATCGTAAAAGCGTATTTCTGCGTTGTTCTTCTCTGCGTACTTCAGTTGTTCTCTGCGCTCTTGGCGATAAAGTCTTTGTTTTTTAATGAGACGCTCAGAAAAATGCAGGCGACGAAAACCCTAAATCGCAAAGATCGCTAAGAATGTCGCAAAGATGGTCGAGAAAAATGGTACTTTTATTTCGACGTCGCAGCGGTTCGCTGCAAACTCACAATGGTCCCGCACTGGCACGTTCTCGCTGAAATCTTTTTTCGTACTCTGGCCATCTACCTGGTGGTCCTGATCGGCGTGCGCCTCAGCGGAAAACGGGAAGTCGGCCAGATGACTCCGTTCGATCTGACCCTCTTGCTTCTTCTCAGCAATTCCGTGCAGAACGCTATGACCGGGCCCGACACGTCGCTCGCCGGCGGAATTGTGGCAGCGCTAACGCTGCTGCTCATGAACTACCTCATTGCCGAATTCTCCGGCGGCAACCGGCGCTTTCGCAAGTTCGTACAAGGCCAGCCCAGCTTGCTGATTCACGACGGCGAAGTCATTCTTGCGCACATGGCCAAGGAGCACGTCAGCATGGATGAACTCGAAAGAGCCCTCCGCGAGCACGGCATTACCACCTACCACGATGTGGCGTTGGGAGTGCTCGAAGTAGACGGCTCAATCAGTCTTTTGAAATATGAAGATGTTAATCCGACAGCGCACACTCATCTCGCGCGCCGCAAACATATCCCAAAACACGAATAGTCAATAATGCCCAGGTCGCCGCGGGTGCCCACGCCCGCGCTCTGATGCCAAACTACCGAAAAATCGCCGCCACCATCACTATTTCGTGATCACAATCGGCAGTTCATCATAGGGTGTGACCGTCACGGTCAGGGATCTGCGAGCGTTGAACACATCTTCTGTCACCGGAAAACTCACCACGATTGTTCCGGCCGTCTTACTTTGTGCGTCCAGCCTGGCTTCCGGCATCAGGAACGCGATCACGTGCTGCTTAAGGGCAGGGAAGGCTTGAAAATATCTTTGCGCGTCGACCGCCGGGCTCGCGTCATCGTCAAGTTTGTTTTTTCCCGTATCGAGCGTTGCCCGGATTGTATGTACCCACGAAGGTTTTTCAGCATTGTTGTGCACCGTAACGTTGATCGCAACCATCACCATGTCTTGCCCCGGTACCCCCACAGCGGTTACATCGTCCACCGAACCCGAAGAAAGTGTATGTGCCCGGTGCGTAAGCGAATAAACGGCGACGATCACCAACACCACTGCAATGCAGATCGCGAGAATTCCCGCCGGCGGAAGATTTTTGCGCGCCGTGCCATACTCTTCGCCAATATCGAAGTTGCTCTGCTCGTTCGGCAGGTTCGGCTGCGGTTCAGTCTGCTGAGTCTGGCTTTGCTGCTGGGTTTCGGTCTGTTGACCGAGTGAAGACGTTTCTGGGTCCGATGGAGGCGTAGGGTTTGGACTCGACATGGCGCCCTCCTGCGCAGCAATTGTACTCGCCTCAGCCCGTGTGGGGCGGACACTCCTATCCGCCGCTTTTTAGTCTTTCTCCTGGCTCACCAGAACGAGGGTGCCCCACCCCTTCGACTTGGCTCAGGAGGCTCTACGCGATTTTTGTAGGCTGGGAACCACGAATCGATGAAACGTCCGTGTCAGTCGGCCATTGATGCTTCATGGCCAAAGCAAATCGCTCCACCGGCAACGTATTCAGCACATCTCCCGCCGTAAGCCAGGCCCGCCGCGCCTGCAATACTCCATACCGGATCTTCTCCATATGCGTGGTGTGATGCGAGTCGGTATTGATCACGATCTTCACCCCATGCTGCTTCGCCATCCGCAAATGCCGATCCGAAAGATCGAGCCGATCCGGATACGCGTTCAATTCCATCGCGACTTTATTCCGCGCTGCGGCTTCCAGCACCGCGTCCATATCGTACGCATACGCGTCCCGCCGCAGCAGAAGCCTCCCCGTAGGATGTCCGATTATCGATACGTTGCGATTTTCGATCGTCCTGAGTAATCGCGCCGTCATCTCTTCCGCCGACTGATTGAAATGCGAATGCACGCTGGCAATCACCAGATCCATTTGCTCCAGCACCGAATCGGAGAGATCTAGCGATCCGTCGGCCAGGATATCCACCTCGATGCCGGCAAAAATCCTGATCGTCTCTATCTTTTCGCCAGTCGATCTGATCCGCTTTATATGTTCAACGGCTCGGGCATCGTCCAACCCATTGGCGAACGCCAGGTTCTTCGAATGGTCGGTGATAGCCATGTATTTGTAGCCGCGTTCCCGCGCCGCCTCCGCCATCTCCACGATCGTGTTTCGCCCGTCAGTCTCGATGGTGTGCATGTGTACATCGCCCTGAAGGTCCTCTTGCACGATCAACTTCGGCAGAGCGTGTTTCTCGGCCGCGTCAATCTCGCCGCAGTTTTCCCGCATCTCTGGTGGAATGTAATCCAGCTTCAGCGCCGCGTAAATTTCTTCTTCCGATTTTGCGGCCACTACTTGCTGATCATCCAGTTTCGCCAGGCTGTATTCGTTCAGCGTGTAGCCCATCTTCAGCGCCCGTTGCCGCAACGCCACGTTGTGTCCCTTCGAGCCGGTGAAGTATTGCATAGCTGCCCCAAACGATTCCGGCGGCAGCAACCTAACATCCACCTGCATTCCGCCCCGCAAACGGAAACTCACTTTGTTTTCGCCGCGTGCAATGATCTCCATCAGCCCCGGCAGCTTGATGATGTGTTCGATCAGCTTCTCCCGCTCAGCGTCATCGCAACAGGCAGGGCCCGTGACCAGAATGTCGAGATCGCCAACCGTCTCGCGTCCGCGCCGCAGCGAACCCGCCGGCGTCGCCTTCTCCACGCCCGGATAATTCCGCAGGTGCTCGATAATTTTCTCCGCCTGCACCTCGCCAACGTTCAGCAGAAACCGTCCCGCAATCCGCCGGTAATCTTCAATCGCCTTTAATATTTTCTGCTCGTGCTTCTCGCCCATGCGCGGCAGTTCGCGAATCTTTCCCTCTCGCGCCAGCTTCTCGACTCCCTCCAGATCGCACACCTGGTAGGCGCTCCAGATCAGCGCCACCGTCTTTGGCCCCAGCCCCTGCACCCTGAGCAATTCCAGCATCGACGGCCGATATTTCTTCAGCATCTCCGCATGCAGCGACAGCTTCCCCTCGTGCAACATTTCCTTCAGATTATTAAGCATGCCCTTGCCAATGCCGGGAATCGCCAGCACCTGCTTGGGATCTTCAATTAGGTCTGTGATTTGTTGCGGAAGTCCTTCAATCGCCTCAGCGGCATTACGATACGACCGGATACGAAACGAATCCTGCCCGTCCACTTCGAGTAGATCCGCAGTTTCGTACAGAATTCCAGCGATGGATTTATTGTCCACGAGAAAAGATTAAATCATCTTATTGGATTGGGTTACCGGGCACCTGGTCGGGGATAACAATTCATAGGCCGGGCGTCCACGCCAGCTGCGATTGAACCATGTTCACTTTGCGGTCTCTGCGGCCTTCTTAGCGACCTTTGCGCTTTAAGCTTTTCCCCACCGAGCGCCTACTCCGTAAACAAATGCCCCATCTTTTCTTTCTTCGTCCGCAGATACTCTGTTGCGTGTTCGCTGGGCTCGACTTCGCAAGGCACGCGCTCCACAACCTCAATCCCCGCCCGCTCGAGGGCCGCAACTTTATCGGGATTGTTCGACAGCAATCGCACCTTCTTCACCCCCAATGCCTTGAGCATCTCCGCCGGCAACGCAAACTCACGATGGTCAGCTTTGAATCCAAGCTTCTCGTTGGCCTCCACCGTGTCCAGCCCGGAGTCTTGCAGTTCATACGCCTGCAGTTTGGGCATCAACCCGATGCCGCGCCCTTCCTGCTGTTCATAGAGCAGAATGCCCACGCCTTCTTCCGCGATCATGCCTAGCGCCATCTCAAGTTGTTGCCGGCAATCGCATCGCAGCGATCCAAACACGTCTCCGGTCAGGCATTGCGAATGAATCCGCACCAGCGGCGGCGATGTGTGGACATCGCCCATTGCCAGCGCCACAGCCTCCTCCGGTTTTCCCTTCGCCGGATGCAGCCGGAACCCATAAATTCGAAAACGTCCCCAGCGGGTGGGGAAGTCCGCCGACGCTAGTTGTTTTGCTGAGGAAGTCACCACTTGATTATAGAGTCGTAAACAGCGGAATTGGATTCACCTGCCGCGGGATCCTGGAGACCCGTTGTTACGATCCATACCTGTAGGCTCGAGTGCGGCGAGGAAATACTTTGATCAAAATCAGCCCAGCCAGGAATCCGCCTACATGCGCGCCGAAGGCGACGCCGCCCGAAGCCTGGTGAACGGTGACACTGGCTGAGAGAAACTGCAGCAAGAACCAGTAGCCCAGAAAAACCCACGACGGTATCCACCAGAATGTGAAGAACACAATCAGCACCACCAGCGTCAGCACTTTCGCCCGCGGATAGAGCAGAACGTAGGCGCCCATCACTCCTGCAATGGCTCCACTAGCGCCGATGGTCGGAACCGTCGAAGCCGGATCCAGGCCAATCTGGGTCACCGCAGCCGCCACCCCGCACAGCAAATAGAAAATGAGATACGTAAAATGCCCCAGATAATCTTCGATGTTGTCCCCAAAAATCCACAAAAACCACATATTGAAAATGATGTGAAGCCACCCGCCGTGCAGAAACATTGAAGTGAAAATGGTCAATAAGTTCGCGGGCAAAGGATAATTTGGAACGCCCGCCAGGGCTCGGGTTAGATCGTGGGGAATTAGCGCGAAGTTCTGCAACAGAACATTAGTAGCCCGCGATCCTTGCATCTGCACCGGGACCTCAAACAACAGGAACACGACCGTGTTCAACCCAATGATGAAGTAGTTCACCCAGGGCGTGCTGTACCGAGGCTGATCGTCGCGAATCGGAAACATAGAAGATTAGGAATTGTGTGATTGAATCATTGAAACATCGAGCCCCGCGTCTCAGCGGTCAGGTCTTGAGATTCTACAATGATTAAATCGCGAAATGATTCCATGATTGAATTCTGATGAATGCCGTCCTGATCGTCGACAAGCCCGCGGGTTTCACTTCACACGATGTCGTTGCCCGCGTGCGCCGCATTCTGAAGGAGCGCTCAGTGGGCCACTTGGGCACGCTCGATCCCATGGCCACCGGTGTTTTGCCTCTTGTGATCGGCAACATGACGCGGCTGGCCCAGTTTTATCTGAAGTCAGAGAAAACTTATGAAGGCGTAATTCGCTTCGGCTTCGCTACCGACACTTATGATGCCGAAGGGGAGCCTGCCAGCGCTCCGCAACAACCGGCTCTGACCCTGGAAGAAGTGCGCGAACTTGCCACAAAATTCACCGGCGTCATCGAGCAGATGCCGCCCCCATATTCCGCGAAAAAAGTGGGCGGCGTCCCCGCCTACAAGCTCGCCCGCAAAAAACAAGAGGTCGCGCTCAAACCAGTGCAGGTCGAAATCAAGGACTTCACAATCCTATCGATAGAAGATGGCTGCGCCAGTTTTCGGGCGCGCGTTGCCTCTGGAACTTACATGCGCTCCGTCGCTCATGACATGGGACAGCTTGCCGGCTGCGGGGCGCATTTGCAGTCGTTGCGTCGAACCGCTGTAGCTGAGTTTGCGCTTGAAGACGCGCACACCCTGCAACACCTGGAAACAGCTGCAAATAATCTGCGCAGTGATAACGAGTCGGGAGATAATCCTTCGCAAGTTAACAGTGAGGAAGCCCCGCAGATCAGCGGCACTCTTGTCGATATCTTCATTCATCCCCGCAAACTTTTGCCGTCGCTTCCCGCAGTCACGGCCAGCGACGAGATGGTTTCCCGCATTCGCCACGGCCGGCCAGTAAATCTTCCCGAGCTTTCTCGTGCCCGGGAAGTCAAAGTCTTCTCCGGCCAGCGCGATTTGATCGCCATTTGCGCGCGCGTCGCCGGCAGCCTCTTCCACCCCCGAATTGTGTTGCTCTAAGGCCCACAGAGAGTTGAGGGTGCCCCATCTTTCGCGTTCTTTGCGAAAGGTGGGAACGCCTGCAATGCGCAGCTTGGGCTCTTGATTGCGTATTTCATCCCATGACACCACCGCAACGTTTTTGCGCTATTCTGCCTCAGACAAAAACTTGGGATGAACTTATGACCTTCACTCGCCGTCAATTCTCGCTGCAAATTGCTTCAGGCATCGGTCTCTCGGGCATCGCCTCCGCTGCTCCGCAAAACAACAACGACAACGAGATTTCGCACACCGCCGACGCAATCCACCAAGAAGTAAACTTCCCGGCCGCGCGAAAAAGGATCTACGAGATACTTCTGGATACCAAACAATTCGACGACATGATGCGCCTGATTCCCAGCATGCAGACCGCGAAGCTGGGCAACTCGCCTACGCAAATCAGCCGCGAACTCGGCGGACCATTCACCCTTTTCCGCGGGCACATCATCGGACGCCACGTGGAATTGGTTCCCAACCAGCGAATCGTTCAGGCGTGGCGCGTCGTGGACTGGGACCCGGGTATCTATTCAATCGCCAGGTTCGAGCTTCATGAACAGGGTTCAGGAACCAAACTGGTTTTCGACCACACCGGTTTCCCCGTGGGTCTCGCCAAACACCTGGCCGATGGCTGGAAAGAGCACTACTGGGAGCCGCTACAAAAATACTTGACCTAATAGTCAGAAGTTGGCGCCCGTTTGTGCAAGAAATCTATTGTTCAACAGCAAGTGTTTTCGCCGCAATTTGACTGGTTCCGGCTCCTTCGGCGTGCCACAATTCATTTTTCCGCACCCTGGCATCTAATTTTTGAATTGCTTAACCACCGCCCGGCATCAGATACTATTAGTTCAATGAGTAACACTCTTCTCCAGATGGCCATGTGCTGTTGTTGTAGCTGTCGTGTCTCTTCTGGGGACGGGGTGCAATCGAGCTAATTCGCAATAATATTTTCAAGCTCAATCCCACCGCCAGAATGACTGGTTGGTGGGTTTCGTATTTTATGGAGCTTTTAGCCATTAGCTTTCAGCGGAAACGTGAAGCGGATTTGGCTAATGGCTAAGAGCTAAAAGCTAAAGGCTAGGTTCATGAAATCCTCAAACTCACTTTGGAAACAAAAACTCGAAGGCAAAATGCCCGAAGATCTCGCTCGCGAGATCGACATCTTCGAAACCGAAATTACGCTGCGCAAACAGGGCAAGCTGGAAGAGCGCCTCTTTGCCGAAACTCGCCTGCGGCGTGGAGCCTACGGCCAGCGCTATGACAATGGCCAGCGCAACGACGGGCAGAAAATTCAGAAACTGAACTTTCCTTCGGGCGACCTGACCAAAGGCCCCAATACCATGTGGGACGCGCCCGGCATGCAGCGCATAAAAATTCCCGCCGGTGGCCTGAATGCGTCGCAGCTCGAAACCATGGCCGAACTCGCCGAGGAATATTCCGACGGCATCGCCCACGTCACCACCCGTCAGGACTTCCAGCTGCATTACATTCACATCGACGATACTCCCAGCCTGATGCGCCGTCTCGCCGCTGCCAATATCACAACCCGCGAAGCTTGCGGGAATTCCGTGCGCAACGTCACCGCCTGCCCCTACGCCGGAGTTTGCACCGACGAAAGTTTCGACGTTACGCCTTACGCGCGCGCGTTGTCGCGTTTCCTGCTTGGACATCCCGATTGCCAGAGTTTCGGCCGTAAATTCAAACCTGCCTTCAGCGGATGCGCCCAGCACGCCTGCGGCCTGACCAGCCTCCACGATCTCGGTCTTATCGCGAAAACCCGGGTGAATGAATCCACGGGAAGGGAAGAGCTGGGTTTCGAAATGTATGTAGGCGGAGGCCTGGGCGCAGTGCCCTATCACGCCAAGCTGCTCGATTCATTTGTTCCGCCGGAAGAACTGCTGCCGCTCACTCAAGCCATCGCGCGGGTCTTCGCGCGACTTGGCGAAAAGAAGAACCGCAATCGCGCTCGTATCAAATTTCTTATTCAGGATTTGGGAATCGAGAAGTTTCGCGAGCTGGTGTTCGAGGAACGCAAAGTGCTTCCGTTCGATCCTCGGTGGACTGAATACATTGAGCAGGCGCGTGCGGAATTTCAGGAGACGCCGCTAAAAGCTTCATCCACTGAGAACGGTTGAGCTCCCGCAACTGGTTGCTATCAGCAATCTGAATGGCGATTCCGAAAACTTCAAGCGTTGGTTGAAGTTTAATATTCGTCCCCAGCGCCAGCCAGATTACGTGACGGTTAACATTGCGTTACCGCTGGGCGACATTACCGCCAATCAATTGCGCTCGCTGGCGGACATCATTCGCCGCTTCACCAAAGAAACCATTCGCACCACGGTGGAGCAGAACTTCGCCATTCGCTGGGTCAGCAAAGCCGATCTGGCGGAGTTGTACAAGGCGCTGAACGCAGCCGGCTTGGCCAATGTCGGCGCCGGTGCGCTGGTCGATATCACTTCGTGCCCGGGGACCGATACCTGCAAACTAGGTATCTCGTCTTCGCGCGGTCTCGCCGCCGAACTGCGCCGACAGGTCGACGAGAAAAACTTTCAATCAGATGAAGCCGTTCAGCAGCTTCACATCAAGATCAGTGGCTGCTTCAACAGTTGCGGCCAGCATCACGTGGCCGATCTCGGCTTTTACGGCGTCAGCCGCAAGATCGCCGGTCACGCGGTTCCGCACTTCCAGGTCGTTCTCGGCGGCCAGTGGGAGCAGAATGCCGGCTCCTATGGGCTTCCCGTGGTAGCGGTGCCTTCGAAAAATATTCCGAAAGTTGTCAGCCGGCTCACCGAGCGATATCTGGCCGACCGGCAAACCGGCGAAGTCTTCAAAGATTTCGTGAAGCGCACAGGAAAAGCTGAGCTGAAAAATATGCTGGAGGATCTGACCCGTCCGCCCGCTGGCGATCGTTCATTCTTTAGCGACTGGGGTGACGTCCGCGAGTACACCCTCGGCGATATGGGCGAAGGCGAATGCGCGGGCGAAGTCGTATCGTCGGTTGAATTTGGTTTGGCCGCCGCGGAAAGGGAACTATTCGAAGCCCAATTGGCTTTTGAAAAAGGCCAAGCTGGACAAGCTGGTCTGGCGGCATATCACTCTATGCTGACGGCGGCGAAGGCATTGGTTCAGGTCGAAAACCAGAATATAGGCAATGATCCCGACGCAGATTGTCTCCGAATTCCGGCAGCGCTACTACGACACCAAGGTCTTTTTCGACCCGTTCGCGGGCGGAAAATTCGCCGGCTACCTGTTCGCAGCACATGAACAATCCGGGCAGCCCTACACCGAAGAGTCGAGCCGTTACCTGATCGACGAAGCCCAACTTTTCATCGACGCCGCCCATAGTTGCAACAACCGCTTGGGCAAACCGGTAGCAGTGTGAAAGTTTGGCATCACCACGAACGGGAAGGGCACGACTTCCAGTCGTGCCGCTAGAACTTGGTTTTGATCAACCGCGACGAAGGAGCGACAACGTGCGATCCATACTCGAAGAAGAAACGGCGATCGAGCTGCAACACGTAAACATCAAGCTTTACTTGAACAATGGCGACGCCGACCTGGCGCCTGTCATCCCCGTCTTCCATAGCTGGATCCAGGACCAGATCTTCGCCGAACTTCTCCTCGATGTCGCCGATTACCGCCACGTACACCACGGCCCCGGCCTGATGCTCATCGGCCACGAAGCCGACTACAGCCTGGATCAGACCGATGGCGTCTTAGGCCTTCGCTATAATCGCAAGGCGCCTTTGCCAGGCACTAACCTGGAACGTCTCTCTCAGGCAACTTGCGCAGCCCTCGCCGCAGCTCAACGTTTGGAAGCAGATCCGCGGCTGAATCGAAGGCTGAGGTTTAACGGTCAGGACATCCAATTGATAATCAACGACCGTCTTTTAGCTCCCAACGATAAAGCCACCCGTGACGCGGTTGAACCAGAAATTCAAACCTTCGCCGCCAAACTATTCGGTCATTCCGGATACTCACTGTCCTTCGACACGGATCCACGTCACTTGTTAAGCGCAAAGGTTAACGCTTCCAGGCCGTTCTCTGTCGGGGACTTACTGAAGAGCCTCGACGACTAACTGCGGTCGAAGGCTCGACCCACTGGCGCATGATCAATGTCCGATAACAAGCATTATGTAAAGTTGCCTACCCGCGCGTCGGCCGATTCAAGTCAACCGCTGACCCTGTACGAATAATTTAGTTTTGGCTTGGCGCAGACGACGGTGGGTTGGCTAATATCTTCAGTCTGCCCAAGACCACGGTCATTGCCTGATCGAAATTCTTATTCCGGTTCCCTAGAAGCGTACAAACTCAGTAATTGTCCAGAGCCTCACGTGCGTCTTCGGGTCAATTATCAGCAGTTTAAGCCGGCCGACCGTCTTGCGTTCCACGCCCGTTTGCGTCAACCTGCAACTGATCTGCAATACCAGATCCGCATCAGCCGCAGCTGGCCACCAGTTCAAACCGGCCCCACGTCTTCATATCGGCATAAAAGTGGTTGTAAGGCCGATCCGGTCCGCCATCTAACGCCATTTAAGCTCTATGTGTTTCATGAACGCCTCGCGTGGCCCTTTAAAACCCGCCATCGCCAGCATCTCCTCACATTCGATAATGCCCGAGGTCTTCGTCGTTTAGGCCTTCGAGCCATTTGCGGAGTTCTTCGCTGGTGGTTTCGGGGGTAGCGGCAGCTTTTTTAGAAGTTTTCAATACTTCTTCTTCGACGAAGATTGGGCAGTCGACGCGCAGCGCAAGGGCCAGCGCGTCCGAAGGGCGCGAGTCGACGCTGATGATTTTGCCGTCGCGCTCCATCCAGATGACTGCGTAAAAGGTGTCTTCTTTTAATTCGGTGACTACGACTTTGTGCACGCGCGCGTCCAGGCCGGCGAGTACGTTTTTGATCAGGTCATGCGTCATAGGGCGCGGTGTACTTACTTTTTCGATCTCGAGGGCGATGGCGTTGGCCTCGTAAACTCCCACCCAGATGGGCAGGACGGTTTCGCTGCCGGAGTCGCGAAGAATCACAATGGGAGTGTTGGTGACCGGGTCCATCAGCAAGCCGCGAATTTTCATTTCTACTTCCATTGGAGCTCCTCAAAACCCATCAACCACAAAGGGCACGACGGTACACGAAGGAAACCAGGAATCCCAAATGCTTCTCACACCATCTCACCGACCAGGCTGTTCGGCAAGGCGGTGGTTACACGCACTGGTACGTAGCTGCCGGACTCGAAACTACGTCCCTCCGGGGCCACAAAGTTCAGGGTTTTGTTCTGCGAGGTCCGGCCCATCCACTGAACGCGGGCTTCGTTCTTCCCTTCAACCATTACTTCAATCATCTCCCCCAGATGCTTTTGATTGCGGACCTTCTGAATTGCGCGCTGCCTTTCCAGCAATTCTGCCAAGCGCCGCGACTTTTCTTCATCTGGAATTGCATCCTCCATTGTTATCGACGGCGTATTCGGTCGCGGCGAATATTTGAACGCAAACACCGCATCGTACTCGACTTCATCCAGGAGCGAAAGCGTCTGCTGAAAATCGTCTTCGGTTTCGCCGGGAAAGCCTACGATCACGTCGCTGGTAATGCTGATATCCCGCCGCGCTGCTTTCATCCACGAAATTCTTTCAAGATATTGGTCACGAGTGTAAAGCCGCTGCATGGCGTCGAGCACGCGGGTCGATCCACTCTGCACCGGCAGATGCACGTGATCGCACAAGCGTGGGCACGGCATCGATCGCGTCGATAATATCTTTGCCAAAATCGCGCGGGTGCGAGGTAGTAAATCTCACTCGCCGAATGCCGGGGACTTCGCCCACCGCCGCCAGCAATTCCGCGAAGCTCCGCTTCCCTGCCGAATCTTTATATGAATTCACATTCTGACCGAGCAGCTGAATTTCCGTGTAGCCGAGATCGGCCATCTGGCGGGCTTCAGCGAGCACCGAATCCGACGTCCGGCTGCGTTCTTTCCCTCGGGTAAACGGCACCACGCAGTAGGAACAAAACTTGTCGCATCCCTCGATTATCGTTATGTAGCCGCGATGCGGATTGGTACGCGCGGTGAACTCAGTTTCAAAACACTCATCGGTTTCTCGATCGTCGAGCCCGGTCACTCGCAGGCGTTTGGTGACATCGAACTTCCCTGCCTGAACTGGCGCGTTCTCGATCTGCAGCAGCATCTCCGGCAATTTGCGATACGAAGCCGACCCGCACACCAGCGAAACATGCGGCGCTTTCTCGAAAATCTTGTCGCCTTCCTGCTGCGCCACGCAGCCTAGCACACCGAAACGCTTGCCCTGTTTTTCGAACTTCTTGTAGTCGGCCAGGCGATGAAAGACTTTTTGCTCGGCCTTATCGCGGATGGAGCAGGTGTTGTAAAGCACCAGCCCGGCTTCCTCGACCGTCGGGACCTGGCGGTATCCCTGCGAAACCAGCGTGCCGACGACTTTTTCCGAGTCGTGGGCGTTCATCTGGCAGCCGAAGGTTTCGAGGTAAAAGGTCTTCTCTTGCTGCTGGGCCGCGGACATTAAGGTCAGTATAGCGCGGGCACTGGCACTTGGCATTTAGCACATGGCTGGCGCGTCGGTCTTCGGTCTTCGGTCTTCGGTCCTCGGCCAACCACTAACCACGTGGGGACGGCCCTTCGGACAAGCTCAGGGCAGGCTAACGGCTGTCCTGCGATCTCGATGGCTGCGCTTTGCGGATAATCTTCCTAGCCCAGGGGGGCTGCATTCGTTGGGAGGTCGCTCCTCCGTCGCGGCTTATGAAGCTGCCCGTTTAGCGGCGCGACTGAAAGTCGTGCCCTTCCCGGTCGATGCTGCTCCGTTCGATGTAGCTCCTACGCAACATTCCCTTCAAGCCCGCTCAGCCAGGCTCTCGAAAGCCTTGTTCTTCGCGGGATCCTGGCGTCATCCTCAAGCTTGTATCTCTGTCCGGCTCCAACACTCGAACTCTTTTTTCTTCAGCGACGAAACTAATTTTCCCAACCAGGGTTCTGCAACTCAGATCTATGTAAGTTGATCCCCACAAAGGAGTACTCCCATGCTCTCACGTCTGTGGCTTGTTGCTCTCGTTCCTCTTACTCTTCTCGCCGGTTGTAACAACACCCTCAACCCTCTTTGCGGCAGCGCGCGGCCTGCACCCCTGGTTGCGTCGCTTTCCCCGAGCACGGTCAAGTTTTCTGACGTGCAAAACAACGGCGTGATGCTTACGGTAAACGGCAGCCAATTTGTTCCCGCATCTGAAATTGTGATCAGCGGTAAAACCCTGGCGGCTTCGGCAACCAGCGGCCAGCAATTGCAGGTTATGCTGACCACCAGCGTGATCACCGGCCCGGGAAAGGTAACCGTGAAAGTGGTCACTCCTAGCGGCAACACCAGTGATGTCGGTTGCTCCAGCGGCGGCACGAGCACGGTGCTGACGCTGACGGTGAATTAGCGGCGAGCTGCGGGCTTTTAGCTATTAGCTATGACCGTGTGGGGACGGGCGCCCTCGCCCGTCCGGCCGAGCTTTGCTCGGCGATTGGCATTGCCCCTGTCCTTCCGAGCGAAGAAGATCATTCGCTGCGCGAATGATCTTCACAGTCGAGAGCCTGCCCTGAGCGACCGACCGTGGAACGGATGGAGTCGAATGGGAATCTGCTTTGCGCGGGCCGCTCCTTCGTCGCGGTCGGTCGAAGACTGGCGCTAACGGCACGGCTGAAAGCCGTGTGGCTGTTTTGTTGCTCCCATTTTGGAATTCGGGGCCATCCCCGAGCTACTCAATGTCGTTGGACCGTTACTTGGCTTCAAGTAGGTGCGGCGAGAAACTTGGATTGTAAGGTGCGAATCTAAGCGCTCTGCTTCGGAAAGAATTGGGCGGCTGCGAAGCCGCCCTTATTATTTCCCCTTCCGGTCTGATTTTATATAACGTCATAAACTGGCATAATATGAAGGTATGCCAATGACTTCTTTGAATATTTCGCTTCCTGAGGCTCTGAAAGATTACGTGGAGGGTCAGGTCGCATCAGGTGACTGGGGCACTCCTAGTGAATATGTGCGCGAACTTATCCGCCAGGACAAAGAACGCCGGCTAGATAACTTACAACAAGAGTTGCTGGCGGCGGCGAGAGGAGCCAAGATTGAGCTTTCGGTTGCGGAGATCCGCAAAAGAGGCCTGGTGCAGGTGTTGCGTCAGCGGGCGCGGAGAAAGTGAGAAAGAACCGGCTGACGATCAGCGAGGCGGCTGCCGCCGACATCGTGTGATGCAAGCCGAATGGTATCAGGAGCAATCGGGTGCGGGGCTTAGCAAGGCGGTGGGAAAGGGAGGTCACCTCTGCGCTTCTGCGCGTCATGGAGCATCCTCAAGCGGGCGCGATCAGCGAATTTAAGCATTCAGAACTTAGCAATGTGCGACGGATCTTGATTTCCGGTTTTCCCAAACACCTGATTTTTTACTAAGTTCGCAGGTCGGAGATACTGATCCTGAGAATTGTGCACGGCGCCCGTGATTTAGAAAGTTTGTTTTAAGAGGCCCCTCCCATTCCCTTCCTACTCTGATTTATCGCACCGAAACTATCGGCTCCTCACTCTAACTGAACGAGGAGAACACAACCATGGGACGCAAGATAGCTTACTGGGCGAGCACGGGAGTGATTGCGGCGCTGATGTGTTTTGCGGCGTTCACTTATTTATCAGGTGGTCCGCAGGTGGTGGAAGGATTTGCGCGGGTTGGGTATCCGCAACAGCTGCGAATTATTTTGGGGATTGTGAAACCGCTGGGCGCGATTGCGCTGCTGATTCCCGGATATCTTCGGCTGAAAGAATGGGCTTATGCGGGATTTACTTACGCGTGGGTCTGCGCATTCTTTCGCGCATTATTTGGCGGGAGAGAAAAGCGAGGCAATTTTTCCGGTCGTGTTATTGGTGCTGCTTTGTGTTTCTTACGTGATGCGTCCGGCTAATCGGGCGTGGACGGCGGCGTGAATCTTTGATCGTCCTGGGGTGGGTCGGCGGGCTATTGCTCCTCCCTACGAAAGTCAAAGTCCCCATCCTGTCGCAAACTACGCGACAAGGATGGGGCACCCTCGTGCAAAATTAATAACAAGCTATGTGCGAGTCTCCACGGTCTCGCCTTTTTCTACGAAGGACTGCATCCAGCCCAAAACGCGGATCCAGCCTTCGCCGTGGCCTTTGGCTTGGGCGTGATCGCCGGCGAATCCGGAGTGGCGAATTTTCACCACCGTGCCGGTTCCGACGCGGGCCGGGCCTTGGTGCTGTAAGCCGTGAACGTCGCGTGATTCGAGCTCCCAACGCACAACCGTATCGCGCAGGTTGGAGTAACTCGGACTCCAGGTGTGCACCAGCAGGCGAGGCGGATCGACTTCGAGATACTCGCCCTCTACGCGAAACTTGCTTCCGTCTTTGCCGACGCCTTCGCTGAACCATTTCCCTCCGGGTCGAACGTCCGCCTGCGAGTCGGTGAGGCGATAGAGATCGTTTTGTCCCCACCACTTTACAGTCTGCTTGGGATCGGTGATGGCTTCGAAGACGCGCGCGGGCGGTGCGGCAATAAATATTTCAGCAGTGACGACATCGTTGCCGGGGATGACTTGAGCGCTAGCCATTTATTTCCTCATTTCAAAAGTTTCGCCAGTTTCAATGAACGACTTCAGCCAGCCGAGCGACGCGCCCCATCCGTTCTGGTGACTCCTGGCTTGCTCCAGATGGCCGGCGAATCCAGAGTGACGGACTCGCACCATGGTACCGGTGCCGACACGGTGCGTGCTGCTGCCGTGCAGGCCGTGCACTTCGTGAGGTTCGAGCTCCCAGCGCACGACGGTTGGAATGTTCTCGGCAAAATTCGCCGAGCGAGTGTGCACGAGCAGGCGCGGCGGATCGATTTCGAGATACTCGCCTTCGACGCGAAAAGGGCGGCCGTCGTCAGTGGAACCGACCTCATACCATTTGCCGCCGGGACGAAGATCGGAATGAGAGTCAGTGACGTGGAACAAGCCTTTCTTTCCCCACCACTGTGCGCGTTGCTTGAGATCGGTGATGGCCTCGAAGACGCGGCTGGGCGGAGCTGCGATGAAGATCTCCGCCAGGACGGCGTCAGTGTTTTGCGTAAGCGTTGCGGTTGCCATTGTCAGCTCCTCAGGTCGCCCGTCTCGCCTTTTTCGGCGAAGGCTTGCAGCCAGGTGAAGACCAGCGTCCAGCCGAAGCTGTGGCCCTTGGCCTGATCGACGTTGCCGGCGAATCCGCTGTGCGTGAGTTTCACCAGCGTACCATTGCTTTTCGGATCGAGCTCCCACAAAACTTTGGTGTTGGCAGGCATCCAGCTCGAGTTCCAGGTGTAGGCGAGGCGAGCGGGCGGATCGACTTCAAGAAATTCGCCGTGGACATTGATATCACCCATCTTCGGCGACGCGCCGGTCGTCGACCATTTTCCGCCGGGGCGAACGTCCATGTTGAAGTGGGTGAAATGGTAATGGTCTTTGCGTCCCCACCATTGTCGAAGCTTGCGCTGGATCGGTAAGCGCCTGGAAGATGCGCTCGCGGGGGGCGGCGATAAAAAGCTCTAAAGTCAGCACATCGTTGTCGGGAGTGATTTGCGATGTGGGGGTGATGTTGGCTGTCGCCATTGAATTGACCTTTCAAGTAAGTTCGGGGGCGGGCGTGGACGCCCGCCCCTACACTGCTTTGTGCTAATTACTTCTTTTTTGGTTTCCACAAACCAAGGTGCGCGCCGCTCGGATCAGTGATGATGCTGAGCCAGCCCATGTCCATCACCGGAGTGACATCTTTCATTACTTGAGCGCCTAATGATTTGGCTTTCTTGGTCGAAGCTTCGATGTCATCGACCAGAACATAGGACAACCAGAACGATGGCGCGCCCGGGATTGGGTTCTTCATCATGCCGCCGCCAGTTCCCTCTCCGACGCCGATCATGGTGTAATCGCCGCCGGGAATGTCTTCGAGTTTCCAGTCGAAAAGTTTGCCGTAGAAATCTTTGGCTTTCTTGACGATCAGTGGTGTTGAGTTCAACGTGACAGAATGGGTTCGACACAGCAGGCTCCTTAAGTATTGAGATTATTTCTTCAAATGTTGCGTCATGGTAAGTCGCGAGCATAAATCTTTCTTTCCTTCGGCATTGGTGGAACGATGAACGTTCTGGGATTTCTAGCTTTTTCTCTGCAAGTCGAAGCGCTGAGTCATTTCTTTGCCTGGCACCGCAAAATGCCATTCTTCGGTGTGATGATTGTCGTCGATGAAATTAAAGGTCACGCTCTTCATGTGCGGAGCGTCGGCGCTGGCGAGATTGGTGGCATCGACGAAGGTGAAGGTGATGCTCTTGCCGTCGGGCGAGAGAGAAGCTTGCATGCGCGGCTGATTTCCGGCGGAGCAATAGTGGGTGAGCAACAGGCGGTCGCCGTCCATGTTGATCATGGAAATCATGTCTTCGTTTTTGCCGTGCATGTTGGTTTTAATTTCGCTCATCACGGCCGATCCGCCGGCGGTGACGCGATTAGAAACCTCGACCGCGCCGCCCATGCTGTCCTTCCCTTCCCAGTTGCCGGCGAGGGATTTCATGGTGTCGAAAGATTTCTGTCCGCCGGATTGCGCGAAGGCGGCCAGGGCAGCGAGCAGCGTGAATGTGAGTACGGCTAGCGTTGTGCGTTTCATCAGTCTTTTCTCCTTGAGTGAGTTTTGGGTGTTGGGGTTTGGGTGGCGGTCATTTCTTTTTCGTATTCTGATTCAACAAACGACTTCAGGCTTTCCAGGTTCGCGGTCCAGAAGCGGCGATACTCGTCGAGCCACTGATCGACAGTTTTCAGCGGCTCAGGGTTGAGCTGATAAAAACGGTGACGCCCTTCCCTGTGCTCGTCGACCAGATGAGCGCGGCGCAAAATTTTAAGGTGCTTGGAGATTGCCGGCCGCGAAATGGGAAAGGCGCGGGCAATTTCCCCAGCAGGGCGCGTCCCTGCCCGCAGCAGATCGAGTACGGCGCGGCGCGTGGGATCGGCCAGGGCGTTGAAGGCGCTGTCCCGGGAATATGTAACTGAACGGTGACGCATAATGTGTAACCATACAGTTACGCGAAAGGGATGTCAAGAGGGGTGAGGAAAAAAATTTGGGCAGAAAGAAGGGCTTTGGCTTTTACGTTGAACGGCTAATGGTAAAGGCAGCAGAAATCCCCAGCCTTTGAAGTAGCGGCAAGATCACAAAAAAGACCACGTCCGGATTCAGATTGATCCTGGGGATCCCGGGGACAAAGCTGAGCAGCAATCCGCCAATGACCAGACCAATCGGATACGGCGTCTTCAACTTCTTTGCCAGGACTCCGAATGTCACGACGAACAGCAGCAGAAGCAGGAAGACGATCTCGAGCGCGTGAATATTTGCCTGCATGCTTTCCCTTCAATACGTCAGGCGGTGATCCCGCTTTCTCGGTGCAGTATAACGTGAGCGCGACTCGTTGGCCGATTGGCGATCATTGCCAGTTGAAGGGTGCAGGGCTGTTGGCACCGGAAAGAATTCTGTTATCTCGCGCCACTTGCGTTGATCGTAGACCGACAGAAGGCTGGATGCGCTCATCAGTCAGGCGGCTGAAGAAACAGCAGTGGCTATCACACAAACAACGTAGGTCGCCGCTGGACAGCCGAGGGCGGCTGTCCCACGTAAATCACCACGTGATTGCGAAAACCGGAGTAGACTGACAGCCTCTTTTGCGGGGACCTCATCTAAGCTGCGCTGCAACGCGAAGAGAAATGGGTCAAGCCGCGCCAATCCGGATCGTCACCTACAACATACACAAGTGCCGCGGAATGGACCGACGGGTTCGCCCCGATCGCATCGCGGACGTAATCCGGGAGTTAGACGCCGATGTGATCGCGCTGCAGGAAGTTGTCAATGCCCACCAGAGGCCCGCATTTGACCAAGTCCGCCAGTTGGCCGGGGCGTTTGAAGGATATGCGTGGCGCTTCGGCGAAAACCGGCCGCTATACGGCGGCGAGTATGGAAACATGACGCTAAGCCGGTTTCCAATCCGGTTTTCGCGGAACTACGACTTGACGCATGGTAAGTACGAGAGGCGTGGATGCCTGAGGACTGACGTGGTTGTCGGCGATCAACTCGTCCACGTGGTGAATGTCCATCTGGGAACGGGATTCTTCGAACGTCCACACCAGGCGCGTCGCCTTCTAAGCCCGGAGTTACTGAGCAGCACCGAGCTAAAAGGACACAAAGTGGTATTGGGCGACTTCAATGAGTGGACACGAGGACTTACAACCCGACTCATGCAAAAGGGATTTCACAATATCGAGCCAAAGAAGTTCTTGCGTTATGGGCGAACCTATCCCGGACTATTTCCGTTGCTTCATCTCGACCATTTCTATTTCGATCGAAGTCTGCGCGTATGCGGTTTCAAACTGCATCGCAGCCGCAAGGCTCTAATCGCTTCCGACCACTTGCCCATGATTGCGGATTTCACGTTTGCTTAAATCATGCAGAATTGGTGCAGTTGGATGCATTGCGTCCCTACCTCTGTTTAGTTGCCGGACGGTCGAGGGCAGCTGTCCCCACGATGATCCAAAGGCGTGTTCGACCCAGAGGGCCACCTTACTTACCCGGTAGGCCAGTGGCTGGATGATGCTGACCTTCCGTGATGAGAGCTATTGGCCGGTAGCGCGATATGCTTGGTGGACTAACGATTACGGCGCTTACAACTATGCAGTGTCCTAATTGCCAGAGCCAACTGAGCCCGTACGCAGCGCAATGCGACCGATGCGGCGAGGACATTCCCGCGGGGCAGCATCTGCTGGAGGAGTCCGGCGTGGTTGAGCCGGCGCCTGCACCAGAGCGAAAACCCATGGGGTCAGCCAGGGGCAACAATTCGGGCAACTACCGCTTTGCCAGTCTAGGCGATCGGTTTATCGCTTTTGTCCTCGATTCCGCCATGCTCTTCGGCCTGTTCGCCATTGTGGACGCGTGGGCGTTCATGCGATGGGGATCGGTGGAAGGAACGGAATTGCAGCTGACCACGGCGGCGGTGCTGGTCGCGGTCATGCTGAATTCCGCCATACTTTTTCTTTATGGTTGGCTGCTCGAAGCGGCGTGCGGGGCAACGCTGGGCAAGGCCTTGGTGGGAATTCGCGTTGTAGGAAGCGACGGGCGGGGAATTTTTTCGTCATGCGCGGTGCGCAATGCGCTGCGCCTAGTCGATGGCATTGGGTTTTATATCCTGGGCGCGCTGGTGGCCGGGTGCTCGGGGATCCGGCAACGCATCGGCGATTTGTTTGCGCAGACGGCGGTAGTGGAAGAGAGTTACGGGATCGGGATTAAGATGGCTGCGCTGATGGTGCTGGTGGGGACCTTGGCTGGCGCGGGGTACGAAGTTCCACGGATTTGTTCAGTCGATCGTTCGGTGCACAGCCGACATCTCAATCAAGTCGTGGTGCGGGTGGGACGGAGTGGGAACTCAGCATACTTCCGGGTGGCGCGATATAGCGTGGATGTAAACGCCGCACCTCCGCAGTAACTCATAATTCCATTATCTGGGTCCGTGGTACCCACCTTTTGCAAAGAATGCGAAAGATGGGGCACCCTCAGTTTTGGTTATGCAAAGGAACCCCGGTGCGAGACCGTACAACTTTGGCAGACAGGAGTGTCCGACTCCCACGAACATTGCTGGCGAATCGGACAGCCGAGGGGCTGTCCCCATGGAGGAAATTTACTAGGCGTGTGCGGCGCTGGCTTTGACTACATCCTGGGCCAATTCTTCGGTGGTTTCTCCGGTGCCGTCGAGCATGCGGACGCGGCGGGCGGCGATGTTTACGGGTTCCAGGCGAAGAATTTCTCCGTGGCTGACCTGAATCTGAAAGCGGAACCAGTCGGTGCGGAAAAGGCGACCGGAGGCGTAGAAAGTCATCGAAGCGGCGATCTGTCCCTGATAGTCGTCGCCGGTGCAGGTAAATAAGTTTCTGTCGAGTTCGTGGTTCCAGGTCGTCCCGCCCACAAGTGGTTCATTCAAGATGGTGCGTAAGGAAGGCACGCCCATTGCGAGGCGGCGCAACTGCACCATCTGCAAAAGCACGGAAATTTTGGCTAGGTTAGTGACCACGATTCTTGCCTGACGGGAGTTTGTCTTCTCTAACTTGATGTGCAGTTCGGGCGACCATTGACGCTCAAACTCTTCGCGCGCAAGCGCCAGGCTTTTGTCGCTGGCTTCGGCGTAACGCAAAGTGGCGCGGGCCAGCACTATGCTCAGGATAGTGGTGGTGACGGTCGCGACCAGCGGAATGTAAGCCACGATCAGGTTAAATATGAAGCTATGCTGACTTAACCATTGCAAGCGCATTGCAGGCTGGCCCTCTCTCTTGTTGTCTGTGGTTCTGTTCTCTTCGAGCCGTCGTCTTGACCGTTCGGGGGGATTGGACAAGTCTATCGGTGGCGGGTGAAGCGCGACAGTTCCTAAGGTCCAGAGTCTGAGCTGTGACGTGGGCTATGCCTAAGGTCACTGAAGGGCTTCGCCCTCGCGTTGTGTTGCATTTGAGTTACACAGCCCTTAGGCGCTGGGCTATTTGAATGTCGCGCCTTCCGGGTTCATTTTGTTAGCGCGTTAGGCGGTACTTAAAATTTCGCGGAGCGTTGTCTCCGCAGGACAGCCGAGGGCGACTGTCCCCACGAAAACCAATCAACAGCCGAAGGCGAAGCGGCGATAAACCGATCGGGCGATTTATCTTTGCAGATTTTCATCCTGACTGAGATATGCTGGCAAGGTGCGTGAGCACCGGCGACCAGCATCCAAGCACGGCGAGGGTGAAGTATGGAGTCCCTTTCGGAACGCCTCACGGCAGCTACCCAGGAGCTGCAGGAACTGGAGAAGCTGGTCCTCTCCGGTAGTTTTTCACCCCGAGTGCTAAGCGACTTCCGCACTGCGGTTGACGATATCCGCCAAACCGCGTGGGCGGTCCAACAATGGACCGAGCTTCAGGAGCAGCATCGCGATCCCTATACAGTGCTGGGGATACTTTCGCAGGAGCGCGTGCGCCGGGCCACGCAGATTACCAGAGACCTGACGCTGGATTTGGAATCGTTGGAGTTGGGCATGGAGACGCAGGGGTTAGCGGACCTTTTCCGTGCCATCGAACGACTGCACGAGCGACTGCTGCCGCTATTCAAGAAACAATGACGAGAGTTTATCAGGCTGAAGTGCCTCGGCACAGATAGGACAGCCGGGCGCGGCTGTCCCCACGTGAATCCAAATCTGACGGCGCCACAAAATGGGCGAGTCGGACAAGAGCGTCCGACCCACACGATTATCGCAACCGATCTTAGGCTTTGCTTGGTGTCTTCTTGCTGGCGGTCGAGGTCTTTTTTGTCGAGGCCTTGGTCGCCTTGGTCTGAGCCTTTTTGGTCGTCTTCGAGGACACTGGTTTCACCTGCGCGGACTTGGTCGACTTCTGCGCGGTGTTCGTGGTGGCCTTTTTGGACGTTGCCTTGGTGCTCTTTGCCGGTTTCACGGTCTTGGCAGACTTTGCGCTCTTGGAGTTGTCTTTGTTCTTCTTCCAGAAAGCGGCTTTCGACAGTTTGCTGTGGTGCTGTTGATCGGACGCGGTTGTTTTCGTTTTTGAGCTAGTTTTGCTGTTGGTTTGGCCACTGGCCTGAGCCAGGGTCACGGC
The DNA here is from genome assembly GCA_963703465.1 of uncultured Acidobacteriota bacterium. Taxonomy (GTDB): domain Bacteria; phylum Acidobacteriota; class Terriglobia; order Terriglobales; family Acidobacteriaceae; genus Gp1-AA145. Next base: position 857,621 of record CAVPEQ010000007.1, read on the forward strand.
ACCGAGTAACATCACAGCAAACAGAAGCGTCAACGCGGTTCGAATTGCTTTAATCATACGGGCCTCCGGTTTGGGCATTGTGCAGCGGTTCGGGGGGAGTAACAAGTAACGAAAGGCTATGGCGGGTGAGAAATTGGGGTGGAGGGGTAAGAAAAAGCCGGAAGCGAAGCTTCCGGCTTTTGGGACTGAAGCTGTTGTTGTTAGAAGTTGAGTCTCAGGCCGAACTCCATGGTGCGGGGAGTATTTCCCTGACCTGGCAACGTGCCGAAGCCATCTGGTCCGCTGCTGGTGTCTAGATAATCATTGGCCTGCGGCCCACCGAAACCAGGGTCGTAGAAGATTACATGGTTGAAGAGGTTCGAAAACACGACTTGGAAATCAAGGCTAACCTTTTCGGTGATGTTAGTAGTCTTCTTAAGGCTGAAGTCCACGTTCCAGTAGCCAAGCCCGCGAAGGTAACCCCATCCACCATCTCTGCTGTCGAGTCCAAGTATGGGTTGCCGGAATGCGTTATAAGCTGCGGTCGGATCGCCGAAAAAGCTCGGCAGATTTCCGGGGATGTTATGAACCGACCCATGTATCGGGGCGACTTCAACTGCATTTTCTGATTCGCCGTTAGCAAAGAAGTTTTGCGAATCTCCTTCGCCGAAGCCTTGGCCGCCACCATTAATCGTTCCGGTAATCATCGGAACCCCGGTGCCAGCCGCGAAGATAGGCGCAATCGTCCATCCTCCTAGCACGTGACCCTTGAAGCCTTGTTGTCCCCGATAAAATGGGGGTTGGTAAACAAAGAAGAGGTTATAAACAAACTTCCGATCAGCGCCAGAGACACCATAAGCGGTGCGGAGGTTGAATGGATCAACCGTTGTATCCGCGCTGGTGGACTGGTAGACCGCACCGGTGTTAAGAGATTTCGACCAGGTGAAATTCGATTGCGTGGTTAACCCATGCCAATCGGCCATCTTCAGTGAAACAAAAGCTCCGTTGTAATTGCCGTAGCCAACGCTGGCATTTACACCGACGCCGCTGCTGAGCTGTCCGCCACAGCCGACTTCAGTTCCGGTCGGGCAATTGAGCGGGGTGTTCATCATGCTGCGAGGGAAATTGAAGCCGCCATTATCCAGATCACTCCACAGGCTCCACACGTTGGCTTCGGGCGCGTAAAGTGGGTTTCCAACCGAGTCCGTTGCAATTTGGGTGACGAGATTGCCGGTGCCGTTGACGCCCTCGTTCGCCAGAACTGCCTGAGTGCAATTGGCGAAAGTATTACAGTAACCAGTTCCGGCCAGCGCAGTCTCGAAGAACGGCTGTGGCTTAACATTGGCTGCGTTGGGGTTGCACTTGGTTCCGGCGAGATTTGCTATTCCGCCGCAATACTGAACCATCATGTTGGCGTAGGCTTTATCGAAACGTTGGCCGCCCAACGTCATCATGTAAGGGACTGAGTTGATATTGATCGGCTGGTACTCGTTATGAATTAGCCGTCCGATATAACCAACTTCTAACGTGACCGACCGGGAAAGCTGGCGCTGAATGGTGAAGTCGAAGGAATCCACCGAATTTGGGCGGAATTGTGGGTCCAGAGATTCGCCCGCACCGGCGGCGACTCCATTGACGCCCGGAAGCAATGGCTGCGGAAGAGTGGGCAGGGCTACGGGCAGGGGCGCTTTGTTTCCGTCTATACCAATGCGGAAAGCAGTATTGGGATCGGTGCTTCCGAGGGTCTGGGCGCACGTCCCAGGCGTGTTTGCAACTGTTGGCTTTATAGGACTGCACTCCACAGGCTGGAGCAACCCTGTGCCAAGTAATGGAACCAGGACCAAATCCACTCCGTTCAAGCGCCCATAAATACGGCCGTAACCACCGCGGATTACGGTATCTCCGTTTCCGAAGATAGAGCGCAGAATTCCCTCGTCTGGCTTGGGGTTCCAGGCCGCTGCAACACGCGGGCTGAAAGATTTGTAGTAAGGGTTATATGGATATTTCCGCCCGGTATTGTGCACCAGGTTAAAGCCGACGATTGGGTTGTAGACCTGGCCCTGAAGGGCGGCGTCCTCTCGAGCATGTAAGTACTGTTCCATATCAACCAGATGATTGGACGAATCCACCAGCTCGATTTGTTTGCCGTCTTTTTCGGTTGGCGGCATTTCCAACGTCCACCCCAATCCATAGGTCAAGGTGAAGGTTGGCTTAACGTGCCAGCTGTCGCTGAAGTAGAGGTTGTAATAAGGAATAGTGCTTTGATCAGAAGCTGGGGTGAGCGGCTTTGGGTTCAAAGCAAGGTTAGAACCTGTGCGGGTGTAAACCTGTTGGGCGATAGAAACAATACCTAGAGTCGCCGCGTAGTCGCGACCCCAATCCGTGGCCGAGGCGCCGCTCGGAACAAAGCCCAGCATATTGATCCCTGGCCCGCTTTTGGTACCGAGTTGATATACCGGCTGATAGTTGATGCCACCTCCGTTGTCGGTTCGCTGGTGCCAGTTAAAGTTATGTTGATAAGCGCCGCCAAACTGGAACAGGTGACTTCCCTTCAACAGCGACAGATCGTCGCGGAAATAATGGTCTTTGCCATCCCAAAACCTCGTCCGCGTCTGCTGTGTGTTGACGTTGTAGGGACTGAGGGTTTCGGTTTTATCTTCGCCAAAGGGTTCAAGGGCACCGCCCAAAGCGGACGACTGTGGTGTGTCGCCGGCTCTTCCCCACTGCCACCAGTTACGCAGGAAACTATAGTGGAAATCGTTGGTGAAGTTGGAGCTGATGCTGGTTGTCAAGCCCGCGGTGTAGTACCAAGGAGTCTGTGGGTCATTCGATTGGGCAGCTGGAACCCCCAGCTTATCTCCGGAGAAAAAGCCACCAATATCGACCTGGTCATCGGTAGCAACCTTTAACTTGAAATAACGGTAGGTGGAGGCAAATTTCCATTTTTGACCGAAGTCATGATCGACGCGAACGACGCCGAAGTTACTAGTTTGGGGAATAGCAAGATTCGCTCTGAAGCCAAGAACGTTTCCGTCCGCATCGCAGCGCCTTTGACCGCATGTCCCAAGTGCCTCATTGGGCAATGGCATGTAAGTGTTCCACATGCTCTGCACGGCTGGATCTATTCCGATACCTCGGGGGTCGCAAACTCCGCCAGGAAAGCTGCCGCAGCCGGCGTTAGCCGCGTAGGTCACGCCGTTATAAGTGACAGGAGCATTATTCAGGTTGTACGTCGTGCCGCTGAACGTCAGCAGCCCCAGCCGCATGGCAGCTGATGGGACAGCTCTTTCGATTGTTTCCGAGTTCGGCCATCGGTAACCTTCATAATTGGCAAAGATGTAGGTCTTGCCGCCCAGCAAGTTCGGAAGCAGAGGGCCGCCTGCGCGAGCGCCAAAGCGGCTGCGATGCCAGTCGGGGACTGCCTGTCCGATGAGGTTATTGTCCCAGGTATTCGCGGACCACTTGTTGTCGACGTAGTACTCATAGGCGCTTCCGTGCCAAGCATTCGTGCCTCGGCGAGTAATCATCTGAACTTGTGCACCGGATGAACTGTTGAAGTCTGCAGTCTGACCGGCGGTATTTACCTTGAACTCTTCTATGCTGTCGGCAGGAGTCGGCATTACTCCAGTCGGGCCGGCCGCGGCAAAGAGACTCCCGTTAGATACACCGCCAGTTGGATCGCCCGCAAAAGTAGTGGTGTAGACACTCATGCTGCCGTCCATGTCGTTGGTGTTGTTTCCCCCGTCGAGTTGGAAGCTGCTCTGGTCCACCATGGTTCCGGCGACGCTGCCGTCGGGACTTACACCGGGTTGCAGTTCGACGAAGGTTGAGACATCGCGGTTGAGGCTTGGCAGAGAATCGAGCGCGACGCCACTAATTTCGTTGCCAATGGTGGCGTTGGTAGTTTGCAGTTCGTTAGCGGTCGATTGCACTTCGACTACAGTATTCGTCGCGCCGACCTGCAGGACGAAGTTCATGGAGCTGGTGACTCCGACTGTGACCGTGAGCGTGGTTTCGGCGGTCGCAAAACCTTCTTTGGTGACGAGTACTTTATAGTGTCCCGGCGTGACGTCGGTGAAGGTATAGTGGCCGGCTTCATTGCTAGTCGCGGTCCGTTTGTTGCCTGTCGCCGCGTCGGTCAACGTAATCTGGGCGGCACCGACGACCGCGTTGGAGGGGTCAGTAACAGTGCCGACGATTGTACCGGCGGCGGTGAATTGGGCCCACACGGGAGATGCGCTGCAGAGACACAACACCAAAAGGAACGTCAGGATCGTATTGCGCATAGTCAATACCTCGCTCGAGTTCTCAAAGTTGAATTTGTTGGTGCGACCTCATCGTGCTGACCGCAATCACAGGTCTTTCAAAGAGCCCCGAAAAAATTAGCCGACATTATTCTGACGAATGGTTGACACTGTCAAGACAAATGTTTGACATTGAACAAATTGTGGGTATGAGTTTTTGGAGTTTCCGACGGAGAAAACCTTACAAATAGCCTGCAAAGACCCGGTAGCCGATTTGGCAGGGTGGGATGAGTTGAATGGTTTTGCGAACGAAACGACATTTTGGAGTGCTAGAGGCGGTTGGTGATCGCGGCTTTATCGGGATTGAATGAGATCAAGGAACGCCTGGTGGACACGGGTGTCGTCGCTTAGTTCGGGGTGGAAGGTGGCGGCCATCGCTTTGCCCTGGCGGACCACGACTGGGTCCTTCCCTTCTGTGGCCAGGACTTCGACCTGAGAACCTAGGCGCTCGATTTTGGGGGCGCGGATGAAAACCATTTCGAGGGGAGATCCAGCGAAGAGACCTTCGCGGATGGAGCTCTCGATCTGGCGTCCGTAGGCGTTGCGGCGGATGCCGATGTCGAGGGCGCCGAGGCCGGTCTGGTGCGGATTCTCAACTTCTTTCGCCAGCAGGATGGCGCCAGCGCAGGTGCCGAAAGTGGGTTTGAGGCGGACGAATTCTTTGAGTTTGGCGAATCCGGCCTCGCCGAGAAGTTTCAGGAATGTGCTGGATTCGCCGCCGGGAATGATGAGGCCGTCGATGCCGTCGAACTGCTCCGGCTTTTTGACGAGCACAACCTCGGCACCCAGCTCTTCAAGCCGTTTGCGGTGCGCGTCAAAATCGCCTTGTAGGGCGAGGACCCCGATTTTCATAAAGCTCAAGTCCATTGTAATGTCGGACAAATTTCTTGCTCGGGCTTTGCCCTTGCGTTTTTTCTCTATCTGGTTACCCAGCGCTTATGCGCTGGGCTATTTTAATATTGTCCCCGCGGGACTGAGCATCGGACAGGAGTGTCCGATCGCGCGCGAACGGTGCCGATTGTCGTGGTCCCACCCTTCCGCGAAGGACGCGAAAGATGGGGCACCCCTCGTTGTGTTAGTACAAGCCACAACAGATAGGCGCCTCCGCGCTCACCGTGCGGTTTTGATTTCTTCGAATAGTTCGGGGAGACGGGAGGCGTCTTCCGCGGAGTTGCCGAAGCGGGCGCGCTCGTAATGCTCGGTAAAGTCTGAAACGTGGTGTTGGATTTTCTGGTCGGTGATGACAGAAGCGAATTCTTCCGGAGTTTGGGCGGGCGATTTCGTCCAGCCCAGTTTAGCGGTTTGGCGCAGCATACGTTCATACCAGATACTGGCGGCGAGTTGCGGCGCTTGCCGTGGACTGTGGGCGAGGCGGATTGTTTGAAACAGCAGAAGTAGTCGCGGAAGGCTGATGATCAGCAGAATCAGAGCGATCGCCACGACGGCGCGAATGCCCCACCTCACACTAGAAGCGCCGACCCGATCTTGAACCCGTCGCGCCCAGGCTAGTATTTTCTGATACTCGTTGCGTCCCCAGGATTGGGCTTGCCCGACGACGGCGCGGCTGCCGTGAGTTGCGTCTTGAGTGAGGCGAAGTTGATGCGCGAGGTCGTAGTTCACGATCCACTCGCGCCAGAACGAGGACATCGCGTCCATGTAGAGCATCAGCCGACTCCACTGCGAGTGGGTCTGTGCACTGCCGCCGGGCGTGGGGTCGAATGCCAGCCAGCCTTCGCCGGGAATGTACGCTTCCACCCAGGAGTGGGCGTCGCTGGCGCGGATCACGTATTGCGATGTGATGTCATTGAACTCGCCGCCGGCGAATCCGTTGACCACGCGCGAAGGAATTCCGATGGTGCGAAGCATAATGGCCATGGCCGACGAAAAATATTCGCAGTGTCCGCGGTGACGGACGAACAGGAAGTCGGCAATGGGATCGGGTGGCTTGGCGCTCGAAAGTTGCAGCGTGTATCCGTAATGCGTTCGCAAATAAGTTTCGATGGCGGCGGCTCGATCGTAGGGAGCTTTTGCGTTGGCGACAATTTCATCGGTCAGCGGCCTGATGCGTGGATCGAGCTCCGGCACCTGCAAATAATCGTATGAGACCTGACTTGAGGAAAGCCCGTTTAGGGATTGCAGGTGAGCGGCGATCGGAGTCGAGATCCGCGAATCCGCTTCGTAGCGCGTGACCGGACGCTCGTTATCCAGGTTGAAGACCGAACCATCGCGGTCTTCGGATACAGCGCGATAGTTGCCCGCGAGTGACTGCGGCGTGGCCAGAAGAAAAAACACGTCGCTGATGAATGGCTCCATGGTGACGCGATAGTGAATGCTGCGGCCCCGCGGCGCACGAAATGGAGCGATGTGGAGATCAAGATTGAAGCGGCCGTCTGAACCCCGCAGTATGGGTTGCCTGCTACTGCCATTGGACCAGGTGCGTCCGTCAAATGTGCTTAACGCGACCCCACGTAACTTGGGCGCGAATGCGCCGAAGGAGTCACCGTCAATGGCAACGTGCATGATAACGGCCTTCGATTGCTGAATTTGACCAATGCGGCCAAGTTCGACGCTATTCGAAAAGCCGGTGGCGATGTCATTGGCGCCGGTTTCCGTGCTCATGAATCCGGCGGAGACACGCGGCAGAAGAAAGAAGATGCCACTTCCGCCCAGGAAAATGAGAAGCAGCAGCACCGGGGCGACTATGAGGATGGCAAATGACAATTTGCGGTGGGCGTTTTTCACTCGCGGATCGCGGGCCAGCACGGGTGATTTCTGAAGCGAATGCATCATCTCCATTAAGACGAAGGCGGCGACGGCTAGCAGGACAAATCCGGCAAGGGCTATCAGGAACGTGCTATCGACGGTTAGCACCGCGGCGGCCAGCACCATCAGGAACGAAAGCACCGCAAGAAAATAGTGATCACGATCTTTCTGTGCGGAAAATAGCCGCACCAGCATGACGAAGAGGACCAGGTGCACGGTGGCGCCCATGAATGCGCGGGAGATAAAAAAGTCGTCCGCAATGTAGAACCCGACACAGGCGATGGTCAGAATATTGGTCCAGCGTTCAGAGAGAAGCACCTGGCGACGGCGAGCAAGCACGTATCCGCGATACAACAGAGCCGCAGTTACTATGATGACGGTAGGGAGATCGAGGCGGCCGGTGGAAGCCAGGGTGCCGAAGCCGGTGAAGATCAGGAGATAGAGCACCACGTCGAAGTAGCGGCGGATGGCGGCTGCGAGGGTGATCTCTTCGGTGAACGGGAGCATGGACGTATCCGCTTAATTGTTGCGGAAATAAAGAAGAAGGTAAAGGGTACCGAAGAGTGGCGCGGGTGGGGCTCGAAGGCTTTGCTAGAATTGATGAGTCAGGCATCGGTCCCGCGCGACGCCTTCCCGCCAACCCCGCCAGGTCCGGAAGGAAGCAACGGTAACGGGCTCTTGCGTGTGCAGTGGGTCGCCGGTGCCTGGCTAAACTCTCCTCTACGAACTTCAAAAGCTTTTAACCGTACGGAGCGCGGAGGCTGCTACCGGGAACCTGGGGAAGACACTCACCTTTTTAAGCGACAAGTGAACCTAAAACGTACAGCTGTCGCGAGCATCGCCGCAATTCTGGTCGGCTTTCCAGCAGGATGGATTTGTGCGATGGCGTTGACGCCAGTGTTGTGGCGGCTGGAGCCGGTTCTGCACATGGAACTGGCCGGCCACTCCGGACCGTCGGACTGGATTTTTTACCTCGTATGGGCTTTAGCGATTCCCGGAATGTTCTTTGTTTTTCGACGTATGTTCAGTCGAAGTACTGACAAGTCATAGGCATCTGAACCCCTTTTGGAAATTCTCTCTTACCTGCGTACAATTACCGTTCCATATGCAAGGAGATCTCTCGATTGAATAAGGTTGCGCGCGCAAAAATCACGGCCCTGGGAACCTATGTGCCTCCGCGGGTGATGACCAATTCCGATTTCGAAAAAATTGTTGAGACCTCGAATGAATGGATCACCAGCCGCACCGGCATCCGCGAGCGGCATGTGGTGGATAAGGGAGTTGCCACCAGCGATCTGGCGACCGAGGCGGCCAAGATCGCGCTGGCAGAGCGCGGTATCGATGCCAGCCAAATTGAAGCCATTGTGGTGGCCACGGTCACCCCGGACATGCTCTTCCCTTCCACCGCCTGCCTGGTGCAGCACAAGTTGGGGGCGAAGGGGGCGTGGGGATTCGACTTGTCGGCGGCGTGCTCGGCATTTCTTTACGCGTTGCAGACTGGCGCGCAATTTATTCAAACCGGCGCGCATAAGAAGGTGCTGGTGATCGGCGCCGATGTGATGACCTCGATTCTGGACTACACCGACCGGGCGACATGCATTCTCTTCGGGGATGGCGCGGGCGCGGTAATTCTCGAAGCCTCGGACAACGACTCGGGATTGATTGACTTTGAACATGAGGTTGATGGTTCGGGAGCATGCTCATTGTTTATGCCGGGCGGCGGGAGCTTACATCCGGCGACGCATGAGACAGTAGATAAGAAGATGCACTTTGTGCATCAGGATGGGCAGGCGGTGTTCAAATTTGCGGTGCGCAAGATGGCAGACGTTTGTGAGACTCTGCTGGAAAGAAACGGCGTCAAAGCCAGCGACATCGATTGCTTTATTCCCCACCAGGCAAATCAACGGATCATCAATGCCACCGGCGAACGCCTGGGATTGAAGCCGGAGAGCGTCATCATCAATATCGATCGCTACGGCAACACGACAGCGGGAACGATTCCGCTGGCGATGCAGACCGCGCGCGAGGACGGCCGGTTGAAGAAAGGCGATCTGGTTCTGCTGGCCTCGGTGGGCGCGGGGTTCACGGTAGGCGCGACACTGCTGCGCTGGACGATTTAGTTTATTTCGTTTTTCGGCAACCCTCGTTTTACCAGCCCATGGCCTTTGACGATCATCTGCGGACCGCAGGCGGCGCACTCAAAAGTTGGGCCATCGCGCAAATTCAGGATTCGCTGGCCGTCGGCCTGCTCTGGTTGATCGGGCTCTACCTTCTTCACATCCCGCTTTATCCTCTATGGGCGATCTTGGCGGCATTGCTGCAAATCATTCCGCATCTCGGACCAGTGTTGAGTTTGCTTGGACCGCTGTTCAGCGCGACATTTGGTTATCGCGACTGGCAGCATCCGGCTGAGGTTCTTGCGCTCTACGCGATTATCGCCGTGGTCGACGGATTTCTCCTGCAACCATTCATCATGAGGAGGACCGCAAAGGTGCCGGTGTGGGCGTCGATCCTCGCGCCCATTGTGTTGGGCATAGTGTGGCCGTTCTGGGGCGTCCTGGTGGCGGCGCCGCTGCTGGCGGTGGTGTATGCGTACAAGGCGAAGATGACGGCTAGCGAGAGTCGAACTTCAGAGTAAAGTTTTGCGAGCAATCCCGCCGGACGGCAAGGGCGGCTGTCCCCAGAAACCCCGATCATTTTCATCGAAAAATAACATCCCACTCATCATTCCGCAAAAATTGACCTGCTATCAGTAATGAGCACGGTGTTCGTCAGGGTCAAACCATCTGAAGTTTCCAGCTGACACCGGCAAATCCTAACTAATTTGGAGAAATCGAATGTTGCAGGTTAAGCGTTTTCGTACGCTGAGTTTGTTTGCACTCGCGATTACCTTATTCAACCTGAATGCCAGCGCGCAGCAAATTAAAACGGTTTTCGTCATCGCGATGGAGAACCATAACTGGACCCAACCCGCCAATCAGTTCACCGGCAACATTCAACAGATTTATCAAAATCCGAACGCGCCTTTCATTAACAGCCTGGTGAATGGGACGGCGTTTGCGCTGGTGGATGGGTCCGTGGTCCGCATCAGCGACCAGGTTTCATATGCAACGGCATATCACAATGTGCTGGCGACCCCGAGCGGAAATAATCCGCACATTCATCCGTCTGAACCCAATTATCTGTGGGCGGAAGGCGGAACTAACTTCGGCGTGCTGAATGACAACGATCCTTACACCGGCGGCACTAATCAGAACACGTCGGCGCATTTGAGCGCTTTACTTGCCCAGGCGGGAAAGACCTGGAAGTCGTATCAGGAAGATATCGATCTCGCTTCGAGCAATGGGCAATTGACCAACACGCCTTTGCCTGAAGATCAGTGGACGGTGCCCCTGACCAGCTTTTCAGGAGTTTTTGGCAGCGGATTGAATGCGTTTAATGGTTCGAACCAATATAACTACGCGGCGAAACATAATCCGCAGGTGTTCTTTAGCGACACCAATGGCGGCAATGACTCGACGCCGGCGAATCCGTTGTCGAAACAATATGCGCCGCTGCAACAGTTCTTCACCGACCTCGCCAACAACACGGTGGCCGATTACAACTGGATCACGCCTAACCAATATAACGACATGCATACCACGCTGGCGGCGGGCTACAAAGGGTTGACCGGCGATCCGGCGAAGATCCGGCAAGGCGATGATTTCCTGAATCAGGTTATTCCCGTGATCATGGCTTCCGACGCATACAAGAACCATGGAGCGATCATCATCTGGTTTGACGAATCGGAGTCGGATGGGGTTGCAGGCGATAACGCAGATGACTTCAATCACACCGTCGGCGAAATCGTAATTTCTTCACGCGCGCACAAGAACGTGAATGGAATTCCCTATGCCAGCCCGTTGAACTACACGCATTCTTCAGACCTGCTTACCATGCAGGAAATTTTCCACGCCGGACCGGTGGTGGGGGATGCGATGAATGCGATTGATTTGTCGGACCTGTTCGACGCCGGGGCGGTACCGAAGAAACCGTAGTGTTTGACGTCTTGACAGCGCAGAGGTCGCCAGGCCTCTGCGCTTTCTATTTGTAAGTCCCCGAACGCCTCCCAAAAGACTTCCGCCTAAAACATTTAGAATATTGGCAATGGCTTCTGGTCACGAAGAAGAGGTTCTCGGAAAAGCATACGACAGCCGACTGATGAAGCGGCTATTGCGGTATCTGCGACCGTACCGCTGGCAGGTCGTGGTGGCGCTGGTGTCGATTGTGCTGAAGGCATGCGCCGACGTGCTGGGACCGTTCCTGACCATGGTGGCGATCGACCGTTACCTTGCGCCCACGCATAACAAGCCGGCATGGCTGACCAGTTGGTTGAGCCCGCGGCCGCTTACTGGCATAGGGGAAATTGCCGGGATTTATGTTGGCCTGACAATCTTCAGTTTCCTTCTCGAGTATCTGCAAACCTACTTCATGCAGTGGGCCGGGCAGATGGTGATGTACGACCTGCGCAGCGAAATATTCCGCCATCTGCAGGGCATGCACATCGGGTTCTATGACAAGAATCCTGTAGGACGGTTGGTGACGCGGGTCACCACCGACGTAGACGCGCTGAACGAGATGTTCACCTCGGGCGTGGTCTCGATCTTTGAAGACATTTTTGTGCTGGCGGGGATCCTCGCCATCATGCTGTCGGTGAACTGGAAGCTGGCGCTGATCACATTTGGGGTGCTTCCCTTCATTGCGTTTGCCACAAAAATATTTCGCGACAGAGTGCGGGATTCTTACCGGCGGATTCGCGTGGCAATTGCTCGAATTAATGCGCACCTGCAAGAGCACGTTAGCGGCATGGTGGTGCTGCAACTGTTCAATCGCGAGAAGAAAGCGTTCAAGACTTTTTCCGATGTGAACTCTCAGCACATGGACGCATACAAAGACGCGATCATGGCCCACGCGGTGTATTACCCGGTGGTCGAAATTCTGTCGGCGATTGCGATTGCGCTGGTGATCTGGTTCGGCGGCGGTGATGTGATCCGGCAGTGGACGATCACGGGGATTGCGGTGAGTTTCAGTTCCAAGACGCTGCTTACGTTTCATCTGGTGCGGAATGTCACAACGCTGGGGGTGCTGGTTGCGTTCATGCAATATGCGCAACGGTTCTTCCGGCCGATTCAGGATTTGAGCGAGAAGTACAACATTCTGCAGTCGGCGATGGCGGCTTCTGAACGGGTGTTCAAGCTGCTGGATACGCCGGCGGAGATTACTGAGGCTGCGACGACCAAGATTCCGCAGGGACTTGGACGGATTGAGTTTGATGGGGTGTGGTTTGCTTATCGGAGTGTGGAGAAAGAGGAGAAAGCTTCGTCGGGCAAAGCTCGACCAGACGGCCGGCCGTCTCCACATGGTCATAGTCAATCAGAAGGGCCTGATTGGGTGTTGCGGGATGTGAGCTTTGCGATTGAGCCGGGAGAGACGGTTGCTATCGTGGGACACACGGGAGCGGGCAAGACTACGATCATTTCCCTGCTGCTGCGGTTCTACGATGTGCAGCGTGGGGCGATCAGGATTGATGGCGTTGATATAAAAGAGATGCCGCTTCCGGATTTGCGGCGCAGGTTTGGTGTGGTCCTGCAGGACCCGTTTTTGTTTACGGGAACGGTGGAAGGAAACATTCGGCTGGGGACGGAATCAATCAGCGATGAGCAGGTGCGGCAGGCGGCGGAGGATGTGAACCTGGCGGACTTCATTCACGCACTGCCGAATACTTATAAGGAAGAGGTGCGGGAGCGGGGCACGACGCTTTCGACTGGACAGAAGCAATTGATTTCATTCGCCCGGGCGCTGGCGCACTCGCCCAAAATCCTCATCCTCGATGAAGCGACTTCAAGTGTGGACACGGAGACGGAATTTAAAGTCCGTGCTGCTTTGGACAAAATGATTGAGGGGCGGACGTCGATCATTATCGCGCACCGGCTGTCTACGATTCAGCGCGCGGACAAGATCATCGTGATGCATAAAGCGCAACTGCGCGAGATGGGTACGCATCAACAGTTGCTGGCGCAGCGCGGAATTTACTACAAGCTTTATCAGCTGCAGTATAAAGACCAGGAAATTGCGGTGCCCGCGGCGTCGCCGGAGATTACGGCGAACGCCGACGACTAGGCCTTGTCCAGTCCAGTCTTGTTTCGCGCTTGACCTGAGTTGGACGGGCGTGGACGCCCGTCCCTACACTCGAAACTTAGACCGGTGAAGGCGACCATCTCCCAATTTGCTGTTTAATAGGCAGGTTATTTTTTGCGACGGATGATTTTTTGCGGATCGAAGGTCGAGTCGAATCTGCCGGAAACGGAAACCTGCTGAGTTTTATCGAAGGGAACGCCGTCAATTCCCTCAGCCACTAAGTGAATCGTGAAATCCCCACGATGACTAAATGTGTGACGCACTTTCTCTCCCGAAGTGCTGGTGCCATCGCCAAAATCCCAGCGATAGTCGAGGGCAGACACACTATTTGATTCTGTCTCCGCCGAAAATTCAGTGGGCTCTCCGACTGAAGCATGTTCGGGAATGTGCGCGTTTACTTCTGGTGCGGCGGCCGGAACCGAGCTATCCAAAACCTTGAACATGCGCACCGAGTGCGGAGCGAGACTCACCGAAATCGTCCCAGCCTCTTGCTGGAAGGGTGTTTTGTCATCGAGCAGATCGGAAACCTGGGCGCCGCCGGGCAATCCCAGATCAGAAAATTGAAGCTGATGCTGCCGTGGCTTTTCCGTCCAATTAAAAACCGTGACGATTGATTGGCGCTTGCTTTCGTGCAGCACGAAAATACTCGGCATGGTGTCTTCGGCTGCGTAGGTCATTAGATCAACCGGGAAAGACGCGCGACCCAGACGGGCCATATTGATGAGATCGCGATTCTCTACCAGGGCCATGCGATCGGCATCGGCGTATAGCGTGGGGAGATCATCGCCGATTTCGAACATGCCGCCTGCAACTGCAGAGAGTGCAATCGAAACCCGAGCTTCATCGAGGCTAAGCGCACGCTTGCCGCCGTGCCACTCCTGCTCATCGACAGTTTGGCGAGAGACGGTGAACGCGTCAGGATCGCTAACGTAAAAATTCCGGTTCATGTAATAACGCGCGGCGACGCCGGTGGCAGCGTCGTGGCTGGATTCAAAGGTGTGGCCAGTATCCTGCGAGATGCGGCCGGAATCAACCAGACCCACGGGATTCAACATCGCGCTGCCATCTTTATCGAGGATCACATTTTCGCCAACCGCCTCGCGAATTACCTGCAGGCCAATTCGCTGCGCTTCCATGGCAGTGGTGTTCGGTTGATAGTGGCGGCCTTCGATGGCGGAGTCGTCCATGAAATCGAGCTTGATGTAACGAATGCCCCAGTCATGCGCCAGCGTACGATAGGTCTCGCGAAGATAATTTTGTGCTCCGGGATTGGTGGTGTCGAGCATGTAAAGCTGGTCGAGTTGCTTTTTGTGTCTAGAGTTGTTGATGACAAATCCGGCGTGGATTGGCTGATCGTGAAGGTTGTGGACGAGCCAGTCTTTGTGATTTTGATAAACCCATGAACGCTCTGAGACTTCGAAAGGCGCCGTCCAAATACCGGGGGTGAGGCCGAGATGTTGCACCTTGGCTTCGAAGGCTTTCATGCCGTCGGGAAAAGTTGTCGCGTTTTCGGTGGTGTATTCGCCGCGAGCGTATTGGTAGCCCTCGTCGATATGAAAGAAGTTGTAGCCGAAATCTTTCAGGTGCTGGGCCAGCAATTGCGCGTTAGTCAGAGCCGCACCTTGATTGAGCCCGAAATAATAAGCGGTCCAACTCCACCAGCCGATCAATGATGGCAGAGTGACCCGCGCATGATGCAGATCGCGAATGATTCTGGCGTAAGCTTCGAGCTGAGAATGATAATCAGGCCCCAGCGCCAACATGACACTCTCGGAGGAGATGGTCGATCCCGGCGCAACCGGCAGGCTCAGTTCGACTCGATCTTCCGGCGGTGAAGTTTCCAGCGAATTTTCAAGTTCGAGTTCGGTGGTGCCTGCAGATTCGACTTCGTAAGCCGTAATCTTTGATTGAGGCGCATGCAGCCGCAGCATGGTGAGCCATTTTTCTGAGTTCAGTGCTCCCACAAATAAACTCTGCTTACTCTGGCGGTTGTATAGAAGCTGGCTGCCGACCCCGCGGTATAGGCCATCCTTGTTGTCACCGAAATCATGAATGGCCATCGCGGGGCGGTCTTCACTGAAACTGTCAGAGAGAATGCGAAGAGCGGATGGCGGCGCGCCGAGATCGAGCAGGCGAGGATCGCGGATTTCAATGGCGCGAATTCCCTGCACTTCCAGCGGCTTTTGACTGGTGTTGCGCACCGTGACAACGACTTCGGCATAAGCGGGATCGGAATGCAGACGCACCGAACTTACAAGATCGGGCTGACCGGCTAATCCTGAATGCGTAATGGTGAGCTGGGGAGTGCCTTCCGCTGCAGCCGTGGACGAGACTGCGTGCTTGGGATAATCAGCGGAATGCACCCATTGGCCGTTGATCTTGGCTGCGACGTCAGCGGTAAGGCGCACCGGGCCAGCCTTTTCCCGCACGGTGTAAGCGCCGGTTTTGGAACTGACCGAAACCAGCAGCGCTGAATTTTCAATTTGCGCTGGTTGAGTTTGAGCAGCGGAATTTCGAGGCAGCGCCGATCCAACTCCAGCAAGGATTAGCGCTAAAACGGCGAGTAGTGGGATTTTTGTCATGAGCTGCATTTGGCTGAGAGCCGATTTTTTTAGTTTTTGTGAAGGGTGCGGTTGCGCTATATTGCGAACGATTACTTTTACTTTCGTTTGGCAGCATTGTCAACCCGTGAATTGAGTAAACAGGAGAACTCGCCATGAAAAATAAATTGCTAATTTTCTCGATTTTGCTAGGTGCGATTACGCTCTGGCCGGCAATCCGCTCGGCCCGAGGCCAACAAACTCAGCCGAAGCAGCAGATCGGATATGGTGCGGCTCCTGACGCCGACCAGAAGAAGACGCTCTTACTTAAAGATTTTCATCCGGTGCAGATGTTGCATACGCCGGTTCACAGCATCGACAAGGCGAAGTATTACGTAATCGACGTTCACAATCACGTCAATGACGCGCAGGGAATCGACGAGCACATGCCGCCGGAGCAGGTGGTGAAGATCATGGACGACACCAATGTGCGAACGGTGGTGATCCTGACCGGCATGTGGGGCGACAAGCTGCAGCACGTGATCGATGAGATGGTAAAGCCCTATCCGGGGCGCTTCATTGTTTTCGAGCAAATCGATTTCAGCAAGATTGACGATCCCAACTTCAGCCAGGAAATGGTCGCGCAGCTGGACGATTCAGTGCGGCGCGGTGCACGTGGTCTGAAACAACTGAAAGATCTGGGGCTCACCGATCGCGACAAATCCGGAAAGCTGATTGCAATCGACGATCCGCGGCTTGATCCCATATGGGAGGAAGCGGGACGACTGGGAATTCCGGTGTCGATTCACACCAGCGATCCCGAGGCATTTTTTCATCCCATCGATAACAAGAACGAGCGTTACGAGGAGCTGAACGAACATCCGGACTGGAGTTTTTACGGGCCGCAGTTCCCTTCTAAAGAAGAACTATTAGCGGCGCGAGACCGGATGTTCGCCAAGCATCCGCATACAACTTTTGTAGCCTTGCATGTGGCCAATTGGCCGGAAAATCTGGACTACGTTTCAAGCCTGCTAGATAAGCTGCCGAATGTGATGGTCGAGTTTGGAGCGCGGGAGGCGGAGCTGGGACGGCAGCCGCGACGGGCGCGTGAATTTTTTCTGAAGTATCAGGATCGAATCATGTTCGGAACCGACAACAGCATAGATGCGGCCATGTACCGCAACCATTTTCGCTGGCTGGAAACAGCGGACGAGTCTTTCGATTACTGGGGATATCCGGGGCAGGGGCGCTGGAAAATCTACGGAATGAAATTGCCGGATGAAGTTCTGGAGAAGATTTATCACAAAAATGCGGAGCGTATGTTCAAGCAATTTCGTGGGGTGGAAGCAATTCGAGCGAACAAATAGTGATGCTCACACCAGCGTGATTTGCAGGCTGAGCTTCTTCAACGCTGCCAAATCGGGCTTCGATATGCCGCGATCGGAGATGAGGTGCTGAATTTCTGAAACCGGTGCGATTGAGGACAGGCTACGCCTGCCAAATTTGCTGGAGTCGCAGACGGCGACGGTCACTCGGGCCACGTCCATCATGGCGCGGTTGACCTTGGCTTCGAGGAGATTGGGCGTGCTTAGGCCGTAGTGAAGATCAAAGCCATCGACTCCGAGGAAAAGGATGTCGGCGTTCAGGCGATGCAGCGTTTCTTCGGCGATGGGGCCCACAAGCGAAAACGAATTTTTTCGCAAGCTGCCGCCGGTCAAAATTACCTCCAGAGAAGAACCAGATAACTCGGCCGCAATGTTCACCGCATTGGTAATAACGGTGAGGCTTTCAAATTCGCGCAGCGCGCGCGCGATGGCGGTGGTGGTGGTACCGGAATCCAGAATCACCACTTGACCCTCTTCGACCATGCGCGCAGCGGTGCGCGCGATCTGCATCTTTTCTTTGCGGTGCAGTTTTTCTTTTTCGCGCAGCGTGGGATCTTCCAGAACGCTGGTATGGGGCGGCAATGCGCCCCCGTGACTGCGGTGAATCTGCCCCTGCGCCTGCAGGATGTCGAGGTCTTTGCGAATCGTAACCTGGGAAGTGTGGAAGTGTTTGGCCAGATGTCCCACGAGCACGCGGCCGTCATGCTTCACCATTTCCACGATCAGGCGACGCCGTTCTTCGTTAAGCACAGGTTCTTCCTTGGTCGAATTAATGAATTGGCGTTCGGTTAACAGATTCGAGTCCGTATTTTATACTTGACAACTCTCTATACCGAAACTAAAAGTTAACAAACGTAATGATACGAAACCTACCGGAATCGATCCCTCCGCTTCGGCTAGGCCCTCCCTTGCTGAACCCGAAATGGAGAACCCGTGGGCCGTGTCTTGCGTTTTTGCTGGTCTTGTACCTTGTGCCCAGTCTTGCTTCCGATTCCGTGGAGCAGGACTGGACCCATTATGTCCGCATCGGCGCTTATGGACTGAAGGGCGGCGATGCGTCCGAGATCGTTGCCAAGGCCGAGCGCGATGGCGTTTTCGGCATCGAGGTAGACAACGATATCGAGGGGCGGTATGAGAGCTTTCTCGACCCAATCGCGAAATTGCACGCAATTAAAGCGGTGGCCGAGAAAGCACATGCCGCGAAAAATTATGCATTTGTTTACATCGCGGGAACCGAATGCATCACGGCCAATGGAGATAAGGTAGCTCACACGCTGGCAAAAGACCATCCGGATTGGCTGCAGCGAAAAATCACCGGGGAGCCGGCAATCTTCGGCGGCGGCAGTGCGTTCTGGATCAAAAAAGGCGATGAAGACGTATGGGTGAGCCCGTACGCTCCCGAGTGGCGCAAAATTTATATGGAGCACGTGCGGCAGATTGCGGGCACTGGAATTGACGGGATTTATGTCGATATTCCCTATTGGATGACCCACTTCGAGGGTTGGGAAAACACCTGGGCTAGCTTTGATGATTACACGGTCGAGGCATTCCGTAAGCTAACGGGATTAGACGCCAAGAAAGATTTGAAGCTGGGAGATTTTGCCGATCCTAATTTTCGCAAGTGGGTGGACTTTAGAATTCAGACCTTCACCGATTTTATGGCGGAGATCGGGAAGAATGCGAAGTCGGTGAATCCTGATATCAAGATTATTCCGGAGATCTATCCGGGGATTGAAAAGGAGGCGGTGCGGGTGGGCGCGGACGTTTACAGCCTTTACCCAGTGGTGGATGTGATTGCCCATGAGTATGAATTTGGCGAAGGCGATCACATGGCGGTCGCGAGAAAGCCGCTTGACTGGTTCAATTACCAAGTGGGGATGCATTCGTTCCGAGCCTTTGCGCAAGGCAAAGCGACGTGGATTTTGAATTACTCGTGGGACGGCTACAAGAAAATAAGGCCGCGCGAGCCGATGAAAAATCTTGCCATGTCGCAAATCATGGCAGGGGCAAATTTCTGGGATGCGCCGGGACATTCGATGGCTGGGTCAAACGACTATGCGACGCGGCGGGAAATATTCTCCTGGATCAACGCCCATCAAAACACTTTTTACCAGCCGCGTAGGCCGATTTCGCCGGTCGGTGTGTACTTCTCTCCCAAGACGCGCGACTATTTTGCCGATGAGTTTATTGCGTCGTATCGCGGGATTCTGATTCTGCTGATGCAAAAGCACCTGGAGTTTCAGGTTGTCACGCCGAGAACGCTGGCGGAGTTTCAGGGCAAGACGCTGGTGCTTCCTGATGTGCGGGTACTGAGCGATGACGAGAAATCGTGGCTGAGAAAGTTTGTGGATAGTGGGCGGACACTGGTGATCACGGGTGAAGATGCGACGGGGCCGGAAGCGGCGCAGAATATTGCTCGATTCGGTAAATGTCCGGGGGCGGAATATTTTGCGGCGTTGAGCAAGAATTTTGCCGCGACCTCGCCGGACAAAGAACAGGCATTTCTCGACAAGCTGCAGGCCTCGAATTTAGTACAGGTGTTTGCATCGCCGGAGATGGCGACGTCAATTGCGCGGGTTGAAGGCGCGCCGCACATATTCTTTGCGAATTTCGCCGGATTGCGTGGTGGAGTGAACCCGGTGCAAACTCTGCAAAAAGATGTAAGGGTTGAGGTAATCGGTAGCAGCCATGCACAAGGTTATTTTCTGCCGTTCCTCGGTCAAGTTTCGAAGGTCGACGGAGTAGCGGGAAACGGCAAGGTTACGTTTACGTTGCCTGCGATCGAGAAGGGTGCGGTGTTCTGGTGGGATAGCGGGAAAGGCAAAGACTAAACTGCATTAGCCACAAAGGACACTAAAGTTCACGAAGGAAAGGTAACAGGAGTGTAGGACCTTGAACGAGCTGTCACGATTATTGGAATTACCCGAGGCGGAAAAAGCCAAGCGAGGCTTGGTCCACACTGTGGGAGAAATTGCGCACCAACCTGATACGTGGAACAAGACCTTTGATTTGTTTCGCAGTCAACGTGAGAGCATTCAGGATTTTCTTTCGACCGCCGGACTAGCGGGCGCCGCCGCTTCGGAAGTAATTGTTTATCTGGTGGGCGCGGGCACATCGGACTACACGGGTCGGGCGCTCAGCTACCTGCTGCGGAAGAACTGGCAATGTGAAGTCATTGCAGTGCCGAGCACAGACCTGCTCACGCAGATGGACCCACTGATTTTGCCGGGCCGCAAATATTTATGGATTTCATTTTCGCGGTCGGGTGACAGCTCAGAGGGCGTGGCGGTGCTGGAAAAGGCGCGTGAGCGGTTTTCCGACATTCATCATGTTGTTATTTCTTGCAATGCCCACGGCCGGATGCTCAAGGAAAGCGCTGGGGATCCAAAAACACTTGGGATATGCATGATTGACGAGGCGAACGATCGCGGATTGGCGATGACAAGTTCGTTCTCCAACATGGTTATCTTTGGGCAATGCATGGCCCACATAAAGAATATTGACACGTACGAACCGGTGTTGCGAAAGCTGGTTGCGGCGGGAAAAAGCCTGTTGCCGCGTGCGGCGGATTGCGCGGCATCGGTGGCGAAACAGGGGTACACAAAGGCTTGTTTTGTGGGATCAGGGCCACTGCGGGAGGTGGCCAAGGAATCTGCGCTGAAAGTTTTGGAGATGACCGCAGGAAAGACGCTGACCATGACTGAGTCCGCGCTGGGATTGCGTCATGGGCCCATGGCCGCGCTGGATGATCAAAGCCTATTCGTGTGTTTTCTTTCCGGCGACAATCGAGCGCAGGGATATGAGCGAGACCTGTTGCGGGAGATTGGGACAAAAAAAATTGCGCGACGCCGGATCGTAGTGGGCGGTGGCGAACTCGCTAGCGATTCTTATGCTGAAGATTATCTTGCGCCGGCGGGTGTGACCGGCATTGCGGATGAATATCGGGCGCCGGTGGATGTGATCTTCGGGCAACTGCTCGGACTGTTTAGTTCGATTGAGTGGAAGTTGAAGCCGGACTCGCCCAGTCCGGGTGGAGTTATCACTCGCGTGGTCGAAAAAGTAAATATCTATTCATAGAGCCCGCTGAACTGAGTCGCAACCACTAGCCCGAAAAGAACGGATTCGCCATGAAAAAAGCCCCCAAGATCGCTCGAGTATTGATGACCATGTGTTTGCTGGCAAGCTCTACCACAGTGCTCATGGCTCAAGGCAGCTACCGCGCGCAGGTACGCGGGGTGATCGAAGACGCCAGCGGCGCCGTAGTGCGCGGCGCGAAGGTCACCATCACCGATGTGGGCACTAATATTGCGAGTTCATCCCACACCAATGATAAGGGCGAATACTTCTTTAGCGACCTGAGGCCGTCCAACTATTCCCTCAAGGTCGAGGCGCAAGGATTTCGTCCGGAAGAAAAGACGGGTGTGGTGCTGGCGGTCGATCAGCAGACCACGCTGAATTTCACGCTTTCGCCTGGGGCCGTGACCACGGCGGTCGACGTAAACACCGCCGCACCGATGCTGGATACCGAAAGCTCCACTCTCGGGACCGAGGTTACCCAAGAATACATAAAGGACATTCCCCTCCCCGGGCGCAATTTCTTCGGACTGGCTTTTCTGTCCGGTGGAGTCACCGAAACCGCGGGCTCGGGCACCGCGGATAACTACCCATCAGGAACGAACTTCGTCTCGAACGGCCAGCGAAACGCTACCGCCGAGGTGCGGATTGATGGAGCATTGATCAGCGCGCCGGAGCAGGGTGAAGGCGCTACCAGCAACGTGTACTACGAGCCTTCGGTTGAAGTGGTTCAGGAATTCAAAGTCCAGAACAACAGCTTTTCAGCGGAATTTGGAAACAACGGCGGAACTGTTGTGAACATGGCACTGAAGAGCGGAACCAATAATTTTCACGGAAGCGGCTGGTATTTTCTGCAGCGCGCCGGGACAGATGCGCGGGACTTTTTCAATCCTGCATCCGTTGGGCCAAAGCCCGACCACAAGCGCGATCAATATGGCTTTTCGATTGGTGGACCGATCATCAAAAACAAAACATTTTTCTTCGGAGATATCGAGAAGGTCCGCGACAATGAGCCGCAAAACATCGTGGCCAGCGTGCCAACGCCCGCGGAACGAACCGGCGATTTTTCGGCAACACAAAATCCGATCTTCGACCCGATTAGTTGCCAGCCCAATTGTCAGACCAGAACACCGGTAGGTTCGCAACCCGGTGGCACATTGAATGTAATTCCAACGAGCGAGATCGATCCGGTTGGACAAAAAATGATCAATCTGTATCCGCTACCGAATCTGCCCGGAGAGTTCAACAATTTTCGGAAGACCGTCTTACAGCATGCAGACGACTACCAGTTTGACATCAAGCTAGATCACCAAATTTCGAGCGCGCAGCGGTTTTCCGGGCGCTACAGCCGCCTCGGCAGTAATTTCAGTATTCCTACGATTTTTGGGGATGGCGACACTTGGCAAGATGGAATCGCATCTACTCCGACGCACGTGCAAAACATCTCGCTCGAACACGCCTGGACAATCAATCCACGAATCGTGTGGACAAACCGGTTTGCTGTAGACCGAGTCTGGGAGAAGGAGACGGACGATTATCCCACTCTGACGAGCGTTGGGCTTCCTTCATACCTTGCGGCCAATTCCGGGGTTGACCGCATGCCCACCATTCAAATGTCGGGCGCTCAGCCCTGGACCAGTCTGTATGATCAGTGCTGCGTCAACACCACGTTCGCCCACACTCTCTACAGCTACTCTTCGCAACTCTTGATCTCGAAAGGTGCGCACCTGTTGACCATGGGTGGCGAGCAGCGCATCTTCTTCAATAACTTTTTCCAGCCGCCCAATCCGACCGGCTTGTTCAACTTCACTGACGACGTGACTTCGGACAGCCCGAACAGCGGTGCGGAAAACGGGACTCAGGGGAACCCGTTCGCCAGTCTTCTATTTGGATTTCCTGACAACAGCAGCGTTATCAATGTCTACCCTTCCGTGGCGAACAAATCGAAAGAAACTGGCTTTTACTTCCAAGATGACTGGAAGGTCACTCCGAAACTTACTCTAAATCTTGGGCTGCGATACGAGTGGAGCACGCCCTACACGGAACGATTAAATCGCATCGAGTTCAGCAACTTTACCGGCAACAGCGGGATGAACATCGATTTAAGCAGCGGAAACGCCCAATTGACGGATGGAAATGGCAATCCGCTAACTTTCGGCTTGCAATCACTTGGGTTGGGGCAGAAACAACTGATCGGGACTACGCTCTTCCCCAATACTGCCGGCATGCGCAACGTTCCGGTTGATCGCAATAACTGGGGGCCGAGACTCGGGTTTGCATATCAATTGGCGCAGAACACGGTGGTGCGGGGCGGCGCCGGCGTCTATTACGGAATGAGCGTAGCTACAAACTTTCAATATCCCGGAACGGCGTTCCGCAAGAGTGCGACCATGTTCTTCACTACTGATAACTTCAACACCCGCGATGCGACATTAGCGAATCCATTTCCAAGCGGGTTAACCGGTCCACAAAATCAAAGTTACGGCAAACTGGCAGAGTGGGGTTATGCAAACGGAAACGACCTGGGAACCACGGAAGCGCAGAACGCCGATATTTACCAATGGAATGTTGGCATTCAGCATCTGCTGCCAAGCCAGATTGTACTTGCAGTGGATTACTCTGCAAATCGCAGTACGCATCTTCCATTCGGCGGATATTCGAGCACGCGCAACCGGGATTTTATTCCGTCCGCGCTGCTGGCCAAACTTATCAAGGATCCCAACTTTTTGGCGATTGGCGGAACCGGATCCCCTTCAGATTCTCTGAACACCCCGGTTCCGAATCCGTTTTGTTCATTGTTCGGCGGAACGGTGGCAACAGGATGCTCGTACAATGCCGGCCCGGCAATATTTAACGAACCCGATTCGCAATACGGCAACGGTACCCTTCCGCTGGCAAATTTGCTTCGCCCCTATCCACAATTCGACGGCGATTTCGAAGGTCTTCCCCGGCTGGTCGCGAACTCCTGGTATAACTCAATGCAGATTCGTTTCCAGAAGCGCGCGACTCATCATGTGAGTTTCGAAGGCAGTTATACGATTTCGAAATTCACCGATAATTCCTCCACCGGCGCGAATGCGTTTGTGGGAACGTTAAACAATGGTAATCCTCAGCAATTGGACAATCTCAGGGCCGAGTACAGCATCAGCGCGAATGATACTCCGCAAAGACTTGCCGCGGCGGTCGTGGTGGATCTGCCCCTTGGGCGCGATCGATGGATCGGCTCCACTATGAATCGAGCCCTCGATGCGGTGGTTGGCGGGTGGTCGCTTTCGACATTGATTAGCGAACAGTCGGGACAGCCATTGCCTATCTACATGGCTAATAATCGGTTGCAGGATGGCAACCAACGTCCCAATGTGCTGTGCGGCGGCTCCACTGGGATCGGATCGAACCGCGCGGCGGTAACTCAGATGCCATTCTTGAACGTGGCCTGTTTCGCCGATCCCGGAGATCAGGTTCCCGGGGATGCTCCGCAGATATTTCTCGGGGCTGAGAACCGATGGCATTCACAACTTCGACGCCAATCTCTACAAAGAATTTATCCCGAAGGAAGGCATGACCGTGCAGTTGCGGGCGGAGGTCTTCAACACCATGAACACGCCACGCTTTGCGCCGCCGAACACGTCATACTCCTCTGGCAGCACCGATTTCGGCCTGATCACTTCTAGCGCGCAGGGCTTCACGCCGCGCAGGATACAGTTCGGGATACGATTTGAATTTTAGGTTGCCTCAACTCTGATCCCCACCTTTCGCAAATTCGGAGGGTGGAACATGCTGATTTAGGGAAATCCAGCGCAGTTCCCTGCTCTGCCACACGCTTCTCGGATACTCCACAGGATGGGCGGGCGTGGACTTCCGCCCCCTGCACGCAGCCCTCGCCTTTTCAACAAGCCCGCGTCTAACCCCTTGGAGGGGTACAATGCGAGCCATGGTCGATATCTTCGCCCAGATCTTTCGCAACCTGTGGGCGCACAAGCTGCGTTCATTCCTGACTATGTTCGGGATCGCCTGGGGCGTGGGATCGTTACTGCTGTTAGTTGGCGTTGGCGAGGGATTCCGCTCGGGCAATAAGCGCGAAATGGCCGAGTTCGGCAGGGACATCATGTTTATTTTTCCCGGCCGCGCGCCCGCGGTCCAGGGAAGCATGAATTCGGCGCAGACTTATTTGCTTACCTACGAAGACTATTTGGATATCCGAAAAGCGCCGCATGTGCGCAATGCTGCCCCGCTGATTTCCCGCAGCGACCTGCATGAGGTGAGCGAATTTGCCAGCGGCAGCGGCGAAATTATTGGCACTCTGCCGCAGCTTAATGAAATCAGTTATCTGCCTCTCAAGGAAGGACGCTGGCTCAATGAGATGGACGGAGAGCAGAGACGGAACGTTCTTGTGCTGGGGAACGAGCTACAGAAAACTTTGTTTCCCGGACGGCCTGCGGTGGGCTCATTCGTCCTGATTAATGGCATGCGGTTTGAAGTGGTCGGCAGCATGCCGCATCTCGGCCGCGGCGACAACATGTGGCTGAACCTGCGCGGGTACATTCCGTTCCAGGTGATGGCCTCGTCTTTCCCAATCAAAGGAGAAAACCACCAGAACTCGATTTCATTTGTTGAGTATCAACCGCGAGTGACTGCCGAGCATACGATCGCTCAGCAGGATGTTCACAAGATCGTGGCGCGCAATCACGGATTCGATGCCAATGACGAAAACGCATTTGACGAGTGGGATTCCATTCAGGAATCAAAAATGGTAGGAACCATTTTCGATGTTATGAACATGTTTCTGGGAACGGTAGGAATGGTAACGCTGGCACTAGGAGCGATTGGGGTCATTAACATTATGCTGGTCGCGGTCAGCGAACGGACCCATGAGATCGGACTGCGCAAGGCATTGGGTGCCACCAATCGCAGCATTCTTTTTCACTTCTTTCTGGAAGGATTGCTACTCACGCTCGGGAGTGGCGTGATCGGAATGGCGTTTGCCATGGCATTGATGGCGGCAATGGGGACGGTGCAAGGGCCGGGCGGATTCGACCCGCCAAAACTGGTGCCTATGTCAGCATTACTGGCGATCGGAAGCTTGACGCTCGCTGGAGTCGTCGCCGGGCTGTACCCTGCGCGGAAGGCGGCAATGCTGCAACCAGTGGAAGCCCTTCGACAGGAGTGACCAATGATGCGGGATTTACTCCAGGAAGCGTATACGGCGATGCGCCACAATCGTCGCCGCACTGCGTTGACCATGTTAGGCATGGCCTGGGGCATTGCGACGGTGGTCATGCTGCTGGCGTATGGCAACGGGTTCGGCCAGGCCTGCGCCAATATCTTTGCGAATTTCGGCACCAAGCTCGTCATCGTGGTGCCAGGTCAAACTTCAATGCAGGCAGGCGGCCAGAAGGCGGGGATTCCCGTCCGCTTCACGCAGGATGATGTTGAAACGCTGCTCACCAATCTTCCTCAGATCGCGCACATCACACCCAGCGTCGACAAGCAGTCGAGTGTGCAATATGACACCAGGGTTTTTACCTGGACGGTCACTGGCAATGATCCCAGCGTTTTTGATGTGCGGTCGCTGAAGATGGACCAGGGGCGTTTCTACAATCTCGAAGATCAAGTTCAGCGTGCGCGGGTTGCTGTGATCGGCTCGGAGGCCAAAGAAAAATTATTTTCCGGCCGTAACGCGCTGGGCGAGCGCATTCGACTTGACGGATTGAGTTTTGAAGTCGTGGGCGTTCTAAGTCCCAAAATGCAGGAGGGGAATGACGACATCAACCGCGTCGTCTATATCCCCTTCACCACCATGGCGGCGCTGAAAGACACGCGCTACCTGGATACGATCTGGTTCAATTATCAGACTCCCGAATATGAACCGCTTGAGCAAGCCGTTCGAACTATTCTGGCGGTGCCTCATAAGTTCAACCAGAGTGATCGTCAGGCAATCAGAGTATTCAATCTCATGACGCAGGTTCATCAGTTCGAAATCATCACGCTGGGACTGAAGATCCTGCTGGGCTTCATTGGCACGCTTACGCTCGGCATCGGCGGAGTAGGATTGATGAACATCATGCTGGTATCGGTCACGCAACGTACTCGCGAGATAGGCGTGCAGAAGGCGCTGGGCGCGCCGCGGCGCTACATCTTAATGCAGTTTCTTGCTGAGGCTCTGACCATCACTTTTATCGGCGGCGTGCTGGGAGTGTTGTTGGCATACGCCGTGGCTTTGTCTGTCGGCAGGCTCACGTTATACAGCGCGCTTGCCAAGAATGGAGAAGCCGCCGATATCCGCATACTGATCGCTCCCGGCACTTTATTTGTGTCGACTTTTATTCTCGGCGTGGTCGGCCTGGTCAGCGGAATGATTCCGGCGCTGCGGGCGTCGAGGCTGGACCCGATAGAGGCGTTGCGGCACGAGTAAGGTGAAGTTCGATTGTTTGTCTCCTGCCCTCGTCTATCGCCGCTTTGGCGCCCAAAGATCATTTCGAATCTCCCGACGGCCGCCTCGATCTTTTCGTTCCCGGCTATGTGCATTACGATTTTCAGCACCCGCCGGTTTTGGGAACCCCAATGGTTGCTTTCCCGACCTCTGAGTTCCGCGGATTAAAGGTGTACTGTCCGCTTTCCTTATGCGCGCAAGCGTTGCCAGGGAAGCGGAACCCGCACCCAGGCCATCCCGGCGCTGATCGCAGCCTCTATTCCCAGCTGGGTATCCTCAAATACCAGGCAGTTTTCGGGGGCAACACCCAAACGCTGTGCCGCGACTAAGAACGGTTCGGGATCGGGCTTGCTTTTGACGTAATCTCCGGCGCAGACCAATATGTCGAACTTTTCGAGCAGATTGAGAGCGCGAAGAGAGGCTTCCACGGAATCCTTCGTGCTGCCAGAAACGATTGCGAATGGAATACGTCCGTGCTGTTGCTCAATATGCTCCAGGACCTGCGGCACAGGTTTCAGATTTGGAAGGTGGTGGTAATAGAGTTCCTCTTTTCGCTTTGCGACCTGGAGTGCGGGCATGTCTATGCCTTGCTCGCGCGCCAGCCGCTCGACGATCTCTCGTATCGGCATGCCACCCCATTGATAAAACCGCTCCTCAGAAAACGTGCAGTTCCACTCAGCCAGTGCCTTGGTCCACGCGATGTAATGTAATGGCATGGAATCGGCAACCGTGCCATCGCAGTCAAATAGATATGCCTTAAAGTCTCCGGTGGGTAACGTAAGTCTGGACTGAATCACTTTATAGCCTATCGTAATGCAGCCCAGACGAGGATAGAATCACAAAGCCTGGTGGAAAACTCTACTTTCCACTGTAGGACAACCCTAAGTAATTGCCGTATCCGACGATGACGGTTGAAGCCACCAGCAGAAACAGTGCTAACGACAAGAGCTGTCCTGCGCGACGGCCAGCGCCCTTCCACTCCTTGAATCCAATCCCCCAGAGACTGCTGAAGATGATGATGCTGGCCATGTGAAGAGTCCAGCTGGAAAACTTGTAGCGTCCCATTTGCGTTTCGCCCATGGTGTAAAAGAAAAATTGGAAATACCACGTCGTCCCAGCGAGAGCGCACAGCAAATAGTTACGCAGCATTGGCGCGCGTAATTCTTTGGCGGATGGCGGGGCTTCAATCATCACTGCTGTTTGACCAGATCGGTAGGCAGTAGCCTCCTTCGCCATCTCGCGACTTGGCGCATCTGTGGCCGTCTCGATGGCAGTTTCGGCCGCTGGCTCATTTCCTCGAACCCGGGAGGTGAAGTATTGATATCCAGTCCCGTTCCGAATCAAGAGCACTAAACACCAAATGAAATTGGTAACGAATCCGCCAATCAATACGACGACTAAGACCGGCAATCCTTGCCACAGCACCGCAGTTCCATGTTGTAAGGTAAGAGCCTTGATCGGATCTCCTGCTGCCAGGCCATAGGCAAAGCAGGCGCTCATCACACCGGAAAGCACTGCGACACCAATACCTTTTTTAAGATTGAATTCCTCGATGGCCGCTCGCTTTTGCTCAGACGACATCACTCGTTCTTTTGAGATGCCCGCCAATCCCGCTGCCGCGATGCCCGCGAGACACACAAATATGCCGAGAAGAATAACTCTCCCAGAAGTTGTGCCTAGCACCTGGGTCATGAATTCACCGCGAAAGATGGGCGGCATCAATGTTCCAAACGCAGCACACAGGCCGAGGACCACTGCCATCCCAAGTGAAAGTCCTAGATATCGCATGGTTAGGCCAAAGGTCAGGCCACCTATTCCCCATAACAATCCGAAAAAGAAAGACCAAAATAACGCGGTGGCTGGTGCCTCATGCAAAACCGGGAGTAAATCTTTGGTCATCAGAAAGGCCAAGATCCACGGCGCGATAATCCAACTGAAGAAACCTCCAGCTAGCCAGAACGTCTCCCACGACCAGCGCTTGACGCCGCGATAGGGCACGTAAAAGCTGCCCGAGGCCAGACCTCCGAGCCAGTGGTACACAACGCCAACTATGGGATTTGCCGCCATGTATGCCTCATTCCTCTAATCCAGCTGTCTCTACTCCAGATGAAAGATCTCTTCGAGGGGAGCCATGGCGCGATCAGGCAAGAGGCCCGCTGGTTGCACAAAAAAATCCTTCATCTCGCGCTGCCATCGTTCGTTGATCTCGCGCGAAGCCATGCCGGCGCGCGCGCGCTCAAAATCTTCGGTCTCCAGATATCCGACCAGCATTCCGTCATCCCGGAGAAAAAGAGAATAGTTACTCCATCCTGTCTGGCGTAGTGCCTCCAACATCTCCGGCCAAACGCTGCGATGGCGAGATTTGTACTCCGCCAGCCTCGCCGGCTTCACTTGCAGGACAAAACAAATTCGTTGCAGGGTCATTTCATTTCGCCGGTCGCGTCATCTCGACATCAAGGACAATCTGGATGTCATCTCCCACTACTCCGGGCAGAGTCGTAATGCCGAAATCGTTGCGGTTGATCTTGGTTGTGGCACTTGCTCCCATGCGCAAGCCCTTGCCCATTGGATCGGTAATCGGTTGCGAAGAGGTGTCAACGTCCAGTACAGCTGGCTTTGTCACACCATGAATTGTCAGGTCACCAGTCACTTTCAACTTCCCCGTGCCTGCCGCCTCAGTACGGGTGGACTTGAACTTGATGGTCGGAAATTTCTGGACATCCAGGAAACGCGGACTGCGAAGATCATTGTCGCGCATTTGAACCCGTGTGTTCACAGTGGTCGCATCAATCGTGGCATCGATTGAGGTCTTGGTGGGATCACCTGGGTCAAATGTCACTGTGCCGCTTGTCTTTTCAAAAACACCGCGCACTGTCGAGATTCCCAAATGCTTCACTGAAAATTGCGCGGCCGTATGGTTTGGATCAATTTGCCAGGTTTGCGGCTCTGAGAAGCAGAGCGGAGACATCGCTAAAAATGCGAATGCCAGCAGGGTTAGTCTCGACGGAAATACTTTGGCTCTAGTCATGAGATCTGGTTTCTTCCTTATCCTTAAAATAGATTCGTGGAACTCACCTAAGAAAAGCTTCTGTCAGCCCGCCATCGACTGGAATGATGTGGCCGGTCGTCTTTGCGCTCTGATCGCTGAGCAGCCATACAATTGCATTCGCGCAATCTTGTGGCAGAATGGGCCGCTTAGTCAGCGTGCGTTGCGCGTAAAAATCGGCGAGTTTGCTACGCAGGTCTTCAGTACTCTCTGTTTCGGAAAAGTTGATCGTATATTTTTCCAGCGATTGGATCACCCGGTCGCGCGGAAACATAGTCGATCCCGCCACCACAGTTGCCGGCGCAATACCGTTTACCCGCACCTGAGGCCCAAGCTTAATAGCCAGTTCTCGTATGAGATGATTCAGTGCCGCTTTGCTGGTGTCATAGGCTTCGCTTCCCTTCTTCGGGACAGCGGCATTCGCTGAGCTGGTCAAAACCATCGAAGAGGGCAGGTTCTGATCCTTGAACACCCAATCGCTTTCGCGTGCCAGCAGATAATTACCGGTCACATTAATAAGGAAGGTATTGCCCCACTGTGTTTCCGACAACTCCCCATCCGGCGCTGGCACCGGGTAAATCGCAGCGGTGTTCACGATCCCATCAATTCCACCGAACTGAGCGATGGTGAACTTAATCGCTTCTCCAAGACTTTCAGACGATCCCAGGTTCACCTTTATTGATGCAACCTGATCACGCGACGAAAGACTGCCTGCTTCGTCAGCAACCTTTTGCGCACCGGCGCTCGTCGAAATCCGCCACTACGATGTGCGCACCCTTTCGCGCCAGCAGCAACGCCACTTCACGTCCGATTCCGCTGGCGCCGCCGACCACCAGCACAATCTTGCGGCTGAACTCGGCCTCGGGCGGCATTCGCTGCAGCTTGGCTTCTTCGAGTGCCCAATATTCAATGCGAAACGCTTCCGACCGTGGCAGCGCCACGTAATTATGAAATTGTGTGAACTCTCTGGATTGTTCAGCAGTCTTCGCCTGTGGCAAAGGGTCAGGCGCGGCCCCGTCTTCCAAAGCATTCGCCCCGGCCATCACGTGAATGGCGTTGATGAAGAACTCAGTCGTGATGCGCGCTTCTTTTTTATTTTTCCCGAAGCCAAAAAGGCCTAGGCCGGGAACAATCACTACTGAAGGATTGGTATCACGCAACTTCGGAGAATCCGCAACTGCATGGGCCTCATAGTATTTTTTGTAATCTGTTCGGTATTGGCTAACCTGCTCCTGAATGCGCGATTTCAAAACGCTCGCGTCTTCCTTCGAAGGATCCCAGGGTATGAACATGGGACAGACTCGTGTCCGCAAGAAATGATCAGGGCAACTTGTTCCTAACGTATTTAATTCGCGCGACCATTTTGAATTGGCAAATGCCAGGGCATCTTCGTGGTCGGCAAAGTGGGCGATGACACGACGGTTCGAGGACACCACCCCTCGCAGCGCGGGAAGAATAGCAACCGCCACCTGGTTGCGATTCACTGATCCTGAAACCGCGGCCCCGCCAAATAATGAACCCTTCCGTTTCTGATGCTCGGAAATAAATTCGCCCATCTCGTCGATGGTACGAATGCTATTCAGATAGCACTCTCGCTGCGTGTTGCCCCAGGTGAATAGGCCATGGCCGCCGAGAATCAGTCCTTCCGCGCCCGGATTCTCCTTTACCGCGCGCTCCAGCATCAGAGCAAGTTCAAATCCTGGCCGCTGCCATGGAAGCCACGCAATCTTTCTTCCGAACTGCCGGTTGAATTGTTCGAGCTTTTGTTTTCCATTGGCGCTGGCCGCAAGCGCGATTGCCCAATCGGGATGAAGGTGATCCACGTGATCGAAGGGCAAGAATGCATGCAACGCAGTATCGATTGATGCGGCCACGCGGTTTTCACCAAATGCCGAGAGTGGGTAGTAGCGGACCATTTCGTCTTCATATTTCTCACCACGATAAAGTTTTTTCAGTTGCTCCAGACGATCGAGATACAGAATCGCGAAACCTGACTCGGTGATAGATCCAATGTCCCCGCCGCTGCCTTTCACCGCCAGCACCCGCACGGAACTGCCGGTAAACGGATCTGTCATCTCAAACTTCGAACTTGTATTTCCTCCTCCAAAGTTGGTGATGCGCAGATCGGCACCCAGAAGATTCGAACGATACCGCAGCAGCGCCAGCTGATTTGATTCCATGCTGCGCGCTTTCTGTTCGTCCCATAAGTCTTTGAGGTGAAGCATCTCCTGAGTTTCAGGCATAAACTGTCTCCGTGTAGTGCTGGAAGCGTGAGACGTGACGCTCCCATTTATCTGTTTCTCGCGGTTCGAATGTTTCGGTCGGGAAAGATCGGTCGACCATAGCCCGCACCTCGGTCAGAGAACTCGCGGCGCCCGTGGCCAGAATCTGCATCGCCACATTACCGAGCGCAGTGGCTTCTGCCGGGCCTGCCAGTACCCGTCGTCCGGTCGCATCCGCTGCGAATTGATTCAGCAGGCGATTCTTGGAGCCTCCACCAATGATACGGATCTGATGAATTGGCTTTCGTGTAAGTCGTTCCAAGTCTCCGATGACCTGACGATACTTGAACGCAAGACTTTCGAGAACAGTCCTGGCATAAGCGCCGGGAGTTTTCGGAGCCGACTGTTGTGTCCTCTCGCAAAAGTCGTCAATTGCTTTCGGCATGTCGGCGGGGTGCAGGAATGATTCATCGTCCGGGTCAACCAGTTGCCCAAATTCAGGTTCTCTTGATGCCAGTTCCATCAACTCTCGGTAGTCGTAGACTTGCCCTCGCGAGGTCCAGGAAGATCGGCAGCACTGCAGCATCCACAGGCCCATCACATTTTTCAGGAATCGCGTTGTCCCGCAAACGCCGCCTTCATTGGTGAAATTCAACTGCTGGGCTTCTTGCGTGATAAGAGGGGCATCAATTTCTGTTCCCAGCAATGACCACGTCCCGGAACTGATAAATGCTGTGCCATCGCGCGCCACTACTGCCGCAACTGCTGACCCGGTGTCATGGGTAGCCGGAGCAATCACGGGTGTGCCTCGGAGCGCGCCGGACGCAGTTACTTTGTCCGACAAATTACCAACCAGCGTTCCCGGCTCCACAATCTCGCCCGGAAGATCTATGGGCAACTCGAGCTTGTCCATCACGGTTCGCGACCAGGCGCGCTTCTCCGCATTCACCATTTGCGTTGTCGTTGCATTGGTGAACTCACAGACCGCGTTGCCGGTAAGCCAGTAATGAAACAGATCGGGAATCATCAGCAGGGTCGTTGCCGCACGCAATAAATCAGGAGTGTTGCGTTTCGCGGCAAACAGTTGGTAGAGCGTGTTGATAGGCATGAACTGGATTCCGGTTTCACGGTAGATGTCTTCGCGCGAAATTTTTTCGAACACCAACTCCATCACGCCATCTGTGCGCTTGTCGCGATAATGGTACGGGTTCAGCAGCAATTCTCCGCGCTCTCCGAGTAACGCGTAGTCCACGCCCCATGCGTCCACGCCAATGCCACTCAACTCAACTTCTTCCAGCCGCGAAAGCGTCTTGCGCACTTCAAGCCAAAGCTTCGGGACATCCCAGTGCAACGAACCCCCATATTCGACAGGCTCATTGGCGAAGCGATACACCTCTTCTGTCGTGATTACACCAGAGTGCAAGTGCGCCAGGACGGCCCGTCCACTCTCTGCGCCAAAGTCAAAGGCGAGATATGGCTTGAGAGCATCAGGCATAAGAGGTAACGCTACGTGAATTCCTTTCGGCGCGCTCTTTCGTGATGCGTTCGAGATACCCGCTTTCCTGAAACGCTTTCAGCGGATCTTGTGGCAGCCCCTTCGAATCACGCCACTCCTGGATCTCAGGCCGAACGTCGGTATTGAAAGCATCCTGTAGTAAAGACTCGGCGCGGATGAGATCACACTTCATCTGTGCATCTGTTAATGCAGCATGGTCGACCAGCGCGGCCTTGGCAAACAATTGCTGCGCCATCGTAACTGTCTGGATGGTCTCCTCAATCTTCCCTTTCAGATTATGGCTTTGGTCGATCATGTAAGCGATATCAGCTTTAGTCCCCGTTTCCCACTCATACAAAAGTATCTCGTGAAAAATTCGGAACACCTGGTAAGGATCGATGGAACCCAGGGTCAGATCATCATCGGCATAACGGCGATCGTTGAAGTGAAATCCGCCCAGCATGTTTTCCGAGAGCAGCCAGGCCACAATCTGTTCAATATTTTGTGACTGAAAATGATGACCGGTATCAACCAGCACCTTGGCTTGCGGCCCGGCCAGCTTCGAGAAATGCATGGACATTCCCCAGTCGGCAATATCCGTGTGGTAGAACGCCGGCTCGAAGGGTTTGTACTCCACCAGCAAGCGCTGTTCCGGATAGAGGCGGTTGTGAGTTTCTTTCAGTGCCTCTTCGAACCACTTCTTGCGCTGCCGAATATTTGCTGTGCCTGGATAATTCGATCCGTCGGCAAACCACATGGATATATCGCGGCTGTTGAGCTTATGGGCTATCTCAATGCTGTCGATCGTGTGCTGCAGGGCATGCTTTCGAATTTCCGGATCCGGGTTTCCAAATGAACCGTGCTTGTAAATCTGGTCCTGAAACAGATTGGGGTTAATCGATCCAGCCTGTACGCCATAGCGAGTGGCCAACTCAGCAATCGTCTTGGCCGATCTGACGCCTTCCGGGCAATCCCACAACACGTGCAGGGCGATTGTCGGACATACTCCGGTCAGACGGTGCACTTGTCCCGCATCGCTGAATTTTTCCTCAGTTGTCGCGGCCGCCGCAGGCTGTAGGAACTTGCCGAAACGGGTGCCTGTGTTGGCAAATCCCCAGGATGGAATTTCGATCCGAAATTCCTCCAGCGATCGAAAAATTGTGCCTGAATCGCGCGCCTTCATGCCCGTTCAACCTTTCGCAGGGAGACTACACACCACCAGGGATGGCGGTCACGCCCTTTTTATAAAGGAATCCATATTTCGCATTGCAAAACACACAGATGTAAGGCTGAGACAGGCAATTAGCAGCCAAACTCAACAAACATCGACTTCCAACCCCTGTCGAACCTAATGTAAACCGGTGTAATCGCAATTGGTAGTTTCGTGGTGCAGAATGGATTCTGATATATTAGCTCCGCTTCTATGAACTCCGCTCCGCAGGGCCGCGATCCGTACCTGGTCAAGTCGGTGGTCCATAGCTCAAAGATACTCTCCGCCTTTCGCTCTGCCGGTGAAGCGCTGCCGCTACGTGAAATTGTTACGCGCAGCGGATTGCCGAAAACCATGGCATTCCGCCTCCTTTATACATTGGAAAAGTGCGGCATGATTGAAAAGCTCGGGGCCAACCTTTATCAGTCGAGCTTTCGCCCTCTGAAGCAAAGACTGTGTCGTCTGGGCTACGCAGCCCAAGGCACCGATTATCAATTTTCGCGCGAGGTAACCAGCAGCCTGGAGCGTGCGGCCCAGGCCGAAGGTATTGAACTAATCTCGCTCGACAATCGTTACAACGCCAAAATCGCTCAACGCAACGCAGACCTGCTGGTGCGCGAAAAGGTCGATCTTGCCATCGAGTTCCAGACAGACGAAACCGTGGCACCCATCGTAGCCGCTAAATATCGTGAGGCTGGGATTCCTATGATCGCGATCGATATTCCGCACCCGGGCGCAACGTATTACGGGGCCAATAACTACGAAGCCGGACTCATAGGCGGACGTTATCTTGGCCGATGGGTTAAGGAACATTGGCATTCCGAATTGGATGAAATTATCCTGCTGGAATTACCTCGCGCCGGTAATTTGCCGCAGATGAGACTCACGGGAATGCTGGTTGGTATCAATCTTGTATTGCCGACTGCCAAAAATTCTCGTGTCAGCCATCTGAACGGTGACGGAGACTTGGGAGCCAGCTTTGAAGTGGTGCGCAAACACATTCGTGGATCGCGTTCGCGTCGACTGGTAGTCGGCGCTATCAACGACGTGAGCGCGATCGGAGCTTTGCGTGCCTTTGAAGAAGCCGGCCGTGCCGATACCTGCGCGGTCATCGGGCAGAACGCCTCGCCCGAAGGACGCGCTGAGTTACGCGAGCCCAATACACGCCTGGTGGGATCCGTGGCATTTTTCCCTGAGCGCTACGGGCCGGATCTAATCAAAGTGAGTCTTGACATTCTGAACAAAAGACCAGTTCCTCCCGCGGTATTTGTCGAGCACAAGCTGGTAACGCCTACTACGGTTGAGCATTACTATCCCAACGACAGCTTGATGCAAGGCAGCACGAAAGCGATGTCGGTCGGGCACGCCCGTTCGGCTTAGCAACAAGCTGCACTTGAAATATTTCTTCCCTTTTCAAACCACTTTCGTTCTGCAGTGCGAAACATTGAATACCGCGCACAGATCACTGTCGTAGTCAGCACGCGACGTTATTGCTGCTGGAGTACCGTGATTTTGTTGAGTTCCATGTAGCCCGGGCAGCGTTTTTCATTGCGCAACGCCATTCCTTTCTCGTTTGCAGGTTGACGATGCTCGCCAAGCGATGTGAGCATCCCGGCACGCAAGACCATCGTGGAATTTTGCGTCAGTCCAAATCTGTCATCCATCGCGACGGACTGAAAAGTGAGCATCGTCTTCTGCGACGAGGAGGCAAGCCAATGTCTGTGAAAACTGCAACTCTTGCACTGGTTGGATTTCTGCTGCTTTCGAGCGTCCTGCTCTTTAGCCAGGGCGGCGCTACCGGAACAATTTTGGGAACGGTTTTGGACAATTCCGGCGCAGTAGTTAGCGGCGCGACTGTTACCGTAACCAACGTGGGGACGGGCGTCGTTAATCGCACCAAGACCGGTACCTCCGGAGACTATACGGTTCCCTTTTTGCAGCCCGGGGCCTACAAGGTCACCGTGGAGGCGCAGGGATTCCAGCAATCCGTTCTGCAGAATGTCGGCTTGGTAGTCGCCCAGGACGCCCGCGCCAATTTCACTTTGAAGCCGGGTGCAGTTTCGGAAACCGTTTCAGTCGAAGCAAGCGCGGTGAGTCTTGATACCGACACCTCGGCCGTCACCCAGACCGTGACTCAAAAACAGGTAGATCAACTTCCTCTCAATGGACGCAATTTTGTGAATCTGTTGTTCATCGGCGCCGGTGCGGTCCAGACCAACGGCGAACAGGGCCAGATGCGCCAGGGCGAAGGCAATGCGATCAGCATCAACGGTGGTCGCCCGACCTCGAATAACTACACGCTCGATGGGTTGATCAACACCGACACAGCGCTAAATACCCCTGCAGTCATTCTGTCCCAGGATGCTATTCAAGAGTTCAAGATTCAGAGTGAAACTTACTCGGCAGAGTATGGATTCAGCGCGAACCAGGTCAACATCGTCAGCAAGAGCGGTTCAAATCAATTGCATGGCACCGCTTTCGAGTTTCTACGCAACGATGCCTTTGACGCAAAAGCTCCGTTTCAGTCGGCGCTTCCGGAATTGCGACAGAATCAGTTCGGGTTTGTGCTCGCCGGGCCAATCTACATCCCGAAAGTTTACGACGGGCGAAATAAGACATTCTTCATGGTCAATTATGAAGGATGGAGAATTAGACGCGGCATTAACGACAGCACGTTTGATGTACCTATACCCGCGCAATTGGGTGGTGATTTCTCCGCATCGGGACTGACCCCAACGACTGCCGGATGCGTCCCAAGTGCTACTCAGGCCTGCCTTCCGATTGACCCCAATACAGGAGCGCCTTTCCTGGGGAACATGATCCCTTCAAATCGATTTTCAAGGCTTGCACAAGTGGAAATTGCCGCTGGTCTATTTCCTGCACCCAATTGTGTGGGCTGTACCGGCGGCTTCAATTATCGTCTGACCACCACCTTGCCAAATACAACTGATCAGCAAACCTATCGCTTGGACCAGGAACTCGGACGCTTTGGGAAACTTTTCTTCCGCTACACCACTGCTCAGTACTCCAACGAGAACATCAATGGTTCGGTCAGCATTCCTTTCGGTGTCGGCGTTTTCAATGAAAAGTCGGAAAGTTGGATGATCTCTTACACCAAAGACATCGGCTCCCGTATGGTCAATAATTTCCGTTTTGGGCGGCTGGAGCCAATAAGCATTCAAGGAGGGATCGCCGCGCCTGCTACTGACGTAAGTGCTTTGGGGTTGACCGGAGTGTTCCAGAATCTCCCCAATTACGCGCGTCTATACCCGAGTGTTGCATTTCAGGGCATCAGGAACTCAAGTTTCGGCAGCCAAGGAAATGACACTACCACTAGCGATAGCCCCACTTGGCAATTTTCAGATTCGCTGACCATGATTCATGGACGGCACACAACTACCGTAGGTTTTGATTTCCGCAAGTGGCTGCAGAGGCGCGATCTGTCAGCGGACTTTCTCGGAAATTTTAATTTCAACAACGACACTATTGCGAGCAACGGTGGTGGGTGCACGACCACCAGCGGGAAATGCGGCACGGGCAATGCAGTCGCCGACTTTCTTTTGGGCTACTACAACAATGCGTCAACCTTCCAACCTGGCCCATTCAGCCCCTCAGGCGTGGCTGGCAATCTGAACCAATACCGATTCCTGTATTTTGCACCGTTCATTCAGGACGACTGGAAAGCGACGAACCGCTTGACGGTCAACCTGGGTCTGCGCTGGGACTATCGTGCAGTTCCCACCGAAAAGGACAATAAAATGTTTTGGTTCGACCGCTCGAATCCCGGCGGCGGGCTGTGCTTCGCCGACAAAGACCTGGGAACCAAAACAGTCTCCAGCCTTGGAGGCCCAATAGCTCCATCGGGTAATGGTTTCTATAGCTACTGTGGACGATCCGAACCCTGCAGCGGCATCCAGGAAACCCTTTGCTCCCCGAATCGGGTTGGCATATCGACTCGGCGATAAAACCGTGCTGCGCGGCGGGTATGGCATCTTCTTCGACTCGTATGAAACACGCGAAATCGACGACTCGGGCGACATTTATCCGTTCGTTGTGCGTGCGTCGCCCAACCCCACCGTGGATGCGTCGCTTCCAAAGACAACGGACAGCATGTTCCCGGCGGTTCCGCTGCATCAGGTCCTCCGAGATCCTATAGCTCATCAATATGTGGACGGCAGCCAATTTTTTGCGGTAATCATTTCAGAACGGCCGCACAACCCCTATGTTCAGCAATGGTCGTTCTCAGTTCAGCGAGAACTTGCGAGAAACACCACATTGGAAGCTAATTATGTAGGCAACAAAGGAACTCACTTGCTAAACCGCATTAACATCGGCCAGCCACTGCCGCCGGCCAACCCTGCCGCATGCGACCCGCTAACAGGCGGTGATCCCACGTTGGGTGATTGTCCAGTGGCTGCCAGAAGACCCTTCAGCAATATCACGTCATCACTTGGTTTTCTGGATAGTCAATGGAACGGCTACTCCAGTTACAACGCAGGAAACCTGAAGCTGGAACGCAGGTCCGGTTCACTTGCCCTGCTCGCGGTTTATACCTGGGCGAAAAGTCTTGACGACAAGTCAGCGGCAGCCGGCGTCGGTTCGACGAACGCATTTGCCGGCCACATGGACGAGCACAATCCTCGTCTCGATTACGGCCTCTCGGACTTTGATGTGAATCACCGGTTCGTAACCAGCTTTGTCTATCAACTTCCCATCGGGCGCGGTAAGCGCTACGGCAACAGCATGAACAAGGCTGCTGATCTAGCTATCGGTGGATGGCAGATCACAGGAATTACTACTTTCCAGAAAGGCTTCCCATTCTCAGCTCTTTGCAACGACAACTTCGGGCTGCTGTTGAGCTTCACCCAGCGCTGCAATCAGATTGGGGACCCCGGAAGCGAGCACAGCATCAACCGCTGGTTCAACACATCCGCTTTCGTTCAGCCGCTTGCCGGACAATTTGGAAACAGTGGCCGGGATATCATTCGCGGGCCAGGTATCAACAACTGGGACCTGGGACTTGGCAAGGACTTCAAGTTGACCGAACGTGCGTCCTTCCAGTTCCGGGCGGAAGCCTTCAACGTCTTCAATCATCACCAGTACGGATATGATCCGTTCACGAGCACAAGCATTGGCGCCCCAGTGGACAACAATCCTAATGACGGAGCAGCCTTCGGCACGGTCATCGCCGCCCGGCCAGGCCGGATTTTACAACTTGGGGCCAAGATTGTGTTCTGAAGCTGAGGTCGTGAATGCGATTGCGACCGCACAGAGTGCGATTCCACATCCCGCCAGGTCAACAAACTGGCGGGAATTTCTTCTGATGTAAACTCGCTGCAATGGACGGAAGATCGCTTATATTGCTGATCGCAATGTGCAGTTTCGTTTTCACCGTGTCAGCAAGTCCCCAGACAAGTTCGCAGTCAATCGATCAATATGCCGAAACCGGTAATCGCGCGTTGCAGGAAGGCCGCTATGCAGAGGCCGAGCAAGCGTTAGAAAAGTTGAGAGAGCTTGAGCCTAATACCGCAGAAGTCCGCGCGAACCTGGGGCTCGTTTATTTTGAAGAAAAAAAATTCAATCAGGCTGTTCCTGAGTTGCGACGAGCGCTGAAGCTGAAGCCTTCTCTCACCAATTCTGGTTTCATTCTGGCTATGTCGTTGTCTGAACTCGGTCAATTCAGTGAGGCTGTTCCCGGACTCGAGAGGGGTTTCCGCTCTGGAAATCCGGAGATGAGGCGAATGTGCGGCCTGCAACTGGAGCGCGCTTACACTGGCCTGAAGCGCGACAGCAAAGCAGTTGAAGTTGCGCTGGAATTGGAGCGTCTTTATCCCAACGATCCTGAAGTCCAATACCATGACGGCAAGATCTTCGGCAATATTGCATTTCTGACTATGCAGAAGTTGTGGCACGCTTCGCCCGATTCGGTGTGGAAGCATCAGGCGGAAGCTGAAGCGCTGGAAAGTCAGGGATCGTTTGAAGCAGCAATCGGGCAGTATCGCGACGTGCTGGCAAGAGATCCGCAACGGCCCGGGATTCACTACCGGCTAGGGCGAATTCTATTGGCCCGCTCGCAGAAAACGGGCGCCCCGGCTGACACAAACGCCGCTGCGAAAGAGTTCGAGGAGGAGCTTCGACTCGATCCTGCAAACGGTAACGCGGCGTACGAACTCGCGGAGATTAATCGCAATGCCGGCCGATTTGATGATGCGCAAAAATATTTCGAGCTTGCGTTACAAGGACATCCTGATTTCGAAGAGGCGCAGCTCGGGCTGGCGGCGACTTTAATTTCCGAACAAAAGCCCGAGCTTGCATTGCCACGTTTGGAAAAAGCTATTTCATTAAATCGCGACAATGAAGTTGCCTGGTGGCGAATGGCGCAAGTCGAACGGTTGTTAGGAAATGCGGAAGCGCAGAAGAAAGCACTGGCGGAGTTCCAGCGCCTTCACTCGCAATCTGCGGATCAGCAAAACGAGGGTAGGAAACTTTTCTCTCCGAACGAAGTCACGCAGCAACAAGTACAGGCTGGCTCAACACAGTGACACTCAATTGATAGGAATTGAGAGTGAGACTATTGGCGCAGCAGAACAACGAGTGTGATGTTTTCAGGGAAGCGTTACCACGGCCACGCTGAATCCATTCAAAGTTTGCTTATCGGAGTCGAGCCGTATTTTTCTCGGGCGATCGAATCCCGTCGTCTGATCAACGTATTCCAGTTGACCTCCGCTGGCCCCCGCGAACTGAACATCCATCGCGTTCTGGCTTTTGTTCACGAGCAGAACTCGCCTCTTCCCTTCCTTGGTAATCACCGGCATCGCATAGACGTACGGATTGTGAGCGGAGAAATTTTCGCCGAGCCCCACAACTTTATCGCCAGGGCTGAAGTTGTCATGCAGTAGTTGCAGCACTCTGAAGCGAGGATTGGGACTGCCCGTATTCCAATCCACCATGGAGACCGAGGGAAACTGCGTCGGGTAGCCGACCAGTTGCGATTCTCCGGCAACGTCAATTCCCATCCGCGTCATTTCTCCAAACAAGTAGGCATACATGGCGCCGGTAAGGCTCCAGTATGAACTCGGGATGGGCTTAGTAACGTGGCCGGGTTCGCCCTGCGAGAGGTCATCGGCTGAGATTGCGCCAATTTCGTCAATGGTGGTGCGGGTGGTGGGAGAAAGCCGCTTTCGAATCTCTTCGACGTATCGAACGGTATTCAGAAACCCATCAGCCTGCGCAAAGAATG
The DNA here is from genome assembly GCA_963703465.1 of uncultured Acidobacteriota bacterium. Taxonomy (GTDB): domain Bacteria; phylum Acidobacteriota; class Terriglobia; order Terriglobales; family Acidobacteriaceae; genus Gp1-AA145. Next base: position 900,486 of record CAVPEQ010000007.1, read on the forward strand.
TGTAGCCCTGAATTTCAGGAGTCTGGTCGGGCGTGGGAATGGCATAGAAGTGATACGAAATAAAATCCAGTGGAACCCCCGGCTCGTGGTTCTTGCGGTCGAGAAAATATTCAAAGAAATGGGGGGTCTGCGAAGGCATCGCCAACGCCATGCCAACAAACTTCAAGTCGGGCTGTACTTTGCGCATCGCCGTCACCACTGCGTCATACAACTTTGTGTATGTCTCCGGCGACATCTTATGTTCGAACTCAACTTCGTTCAGCACCTCCCAGTATGAAATTGAATAGTGATGGCCTGATTCGTGCCGCTTTCCCAATTCATCTGTGAATCCGCCCTTCGTGTACCACGCAAGCAGCCGGGCATAGTAATCGCCTATCTCCTTAAACGTCGGATCTCGTGGTTCGGTGCCCTGCGTATAGTCCCACGTGACCTGATCGGGATCTGATGGATAAGGTACAGGCTTGTCGGTCTTCCACATCCATTGCGGCATCGTGCTGAAATTCAGAATAGCGGGATGGCCTTTCGTTGCTTCCAGGAAATCAATCGCCATGGGATCGATGAGAGAAAAATCCCATGAAGTCTTCCCATTGGCGGGCGGTTCGAGTTCTGCGACTGCAAGTTTTGGATAGGGCAACCAAGGAACATACCGGACATAATCGGCGCCCAGAGCGCGCACCGCCTTGTAGGCATTTGTGCTGACTATTGTTCCATGATGCAGCGGCGGATTGACCACCACCTGCAAGGTTGGCGACGTTTGCGAGGATCGCTCGACCTTGTCCCAGTTCACGTCGATCTTCACTTGCGCGAGACCGGAGAGCGTGAACAAGCACACGACAGCTGCCGCAGAACAGAATGACCAGGGCCGCATTTTCATTTCCTGATTTCCTCCCACCCGACGCGCAAGCATAAGTCTGCTTCACCGAACTCGCAAGCGAAGCAATACTGGTACCACTCGTTGTGCATTGCGAAACGAGTGCGGCTCTATCCGTAAGGCTTTCGCATAATGCAATCTCCGCTGAGGAGTTCCGGCAAAGTGGTTGTCTGCGGACGTCATTTGAGGAAAGGCAGGTTGTTTCTCATCGCAAAACCATTCTCGTGCATTCTCGCCTCTTGACGCGGGCGGTCACCAGATGGGAACATCGCGTCGCTCTAACCGACTTCTCAATGGCATCAGCTCAGTCAAACGACGATATCAGGGTGGGTCTGTTTGGAATTGGCCTGGATACTTATTGGCCTCAGTTTGAAGGTTTGCGCGAGAGACTTGTCACCTACACCGAAGTGGTAGCCCAGCGACTCGGCCGCCCTGGAGTTCAGGTCGTCAACCTAGGGCTAGTTGACACGCCGGAGAAAGCGCTTGAGGCAGGGCACGCTTTTCGTCGCGCAGATGTGGACGTAATTTTTCTTTACGTCACTACCTACGCGCTCTCTTCCACCGTGCTTCCAGTCGTCCGACGAGCTAAGGTCCCGGTCATCATTCTGAATCTATCGCCGAAGGCTGCAATCGATTACGAGTCATTCAACCAACTTGGCGATCGAACGAAAATGACGGGCGAGTGGCTGGCGTATTGCCAGGCATGTCCGGTGCCGGAAATCGCTAACGTTTTCCGTCGCGCCCACATTCCGTTCTTTCAAGTTACAGGGACTCTCGAAGATGATCCGATTGCTTGGCAGGAGATCAACGATTGGATTGAGGCAGCACGCGTTGCGCACATCATGGAACACAATCGCCTGGGCGTAATGGGCCACTACTACGGCGGCATGCTCGATATTTACTCCGACCTGACGCTGCAATGCGCTACGTTCGGTGGTCACATCGAGATCCTCGAAGTTGAGGAGCTCGCTGCTCTGCGCGCTAAGGTCACAGCATCCGAGATTGACAATCGAATCGTCGAGATTCGAACGGCAATGGATGTCCAACCCGATTGCTCCGAAGAAGAGCTTGCTCGCGCCGCAAAGACTTCGGTGGCACTAGATCGCATAGTTGAAATTCATCGGCTGGGCTCGCTCGCTTACTACTATCAGGGACTGGGCAACGCCGACAATGAAGAGGCGATCAGCTCGATCATTCTCGGCACCAGCCTGCTCACAGCCCGAGGTATTCCAGTCGCCGGAGAATACGAGATCAAGAACGCGCAGGCAATGAAGATCATGGATTCATTTGGCGCAGGCGGGTCATTTACGGAATATTATGCGGTCGATTACGACGATGACGTCATACTGATGGGCCACGACGGACCGGGTCATATCGCGATCGCGCAGGGAAAAACAAAAGTCAGACCCTTGAAGGTTTATCACGGCAAGGTCGGGCGCGGACTGTCAGTTGAAATGTCAGTGAAGCGCGGGCCGGTCACTCTGCTATCGGTTGCAGAGTCCGGCGATGGACGCATTAAATTGATTGCCGCGGAGGGAGAATCTGTGGCCGGTCCAATTCTTGAAATCGGAAACACGAACAGCCGTTACCGTTTCTCCATCGGCGCAAGAAATTTCATGACGCAATGGAACTCCCATGGCCCGGCCCATCACTGCGCAGTCGGAGTTGGCCACATAATTTCAAGGCTTGAAAAATTTGCCGCGCTACTGGGAATGGAATGCGTTCGCGTGTGCTGATCCACGAAACAAAAGTTTTTCATTGCGAAACACGGTGCATTCGTTGACGCACAAGTTGTCTCAGTGAGACCATCCGTGATCTGAAATCCCAGCTGAGTCGAGGCCCACGCGCTTCGCCGCTCAATACACCTGAGGAGGCTTCATGAGCACACCACGACGTGTGGCCCGATACGCGGTCATTCTTGCAGTTTGCATTTTCGGGTTGGGACAGATTCAAGCGCAAAATTCTTCAGACACACTGAAGCAAGAGTTCGAGAATCCGCCGAACGGCGCTCGCCCACGCGTGTGGTGGCACTGGATGAACGGCAATATTACGAAAGAAGGGATCAAGCTCGACCTGGAGTGGATGCATCGAGTCGGACTTGGTGGTTTTCAAAACTTCGACGCCGCACTCAGCACTCCGAAACTGGTGGATCAGCGCCTGGTCTATATGACTCCAGAGTGGAAGGACGCGTTCAAGTACGCGACCGCCCTCGCCGACCAACTGGGCCTTGAGGAAGCAATCGCAGGATCACCGGGGTGGAGCGAATCCGGCGGTCCTTGGGTGAAGCCGAACCAGGGAATGAAAAAAATTGTCTGGAGTGAGACCCGGGTCGAAGGCGGGAAAGCGTTCAGTGGCGTACTCCCTCATCCGCCGACAACCACTGGTCCTTTCCAGAATCTTCCTGTGTTCGACTTTCTTGCGTTCTTCACCGGCCAGCCTCAGCCTGTGGAACCAACGTTCTATGCCGACACAGCTGTGATCGCCTATAAAGTTCCTGAGAGCGATGTTCCCGCTTCTTCTCTGAATCCGAAAATTACCTCCAGCTCCGGCAACATTGATGCCGCAATTCTGGCCGATGGTAATTTGGCAAAAACAACCGACTTGCCGAAGGCTCCCGTCGGCCAGCAGGCCTGGATTCAATATGAGTTTCCATCACCGCAAACCGTGCGCGCCGTAACTTTGGTCCTGAACGATCCGGCGTCAGCGGCGGCCAATGCCTTCGGAGCGGCAGAATCGATTGCTGATGTCGAAGCCAGCGACGATGGCCAAACTTTTCGAAAGTTAACCGACATTCCAAATGACGGCGGTGTTGAACATACGATTGCTTTTCCCGCCACTACTGCGAAATTCTTTCGTATTGCTTTCACCGAGCACCCTCCGGCAGGTCCGGGGGAGTTTCGTTTTGATGTGGACGAGCCGATCGGCAGGTATGCTTCCGCTAAACCGAATCCCAATTTCGAGATTTCAGAGCTCGTACTCCATCACGGGCCGCGGATCAGCCGGTTCGAGGAGAAGGCGGCATTTGCCAATCTTCCGAGCTTCGATCCATATCCCACGCCGGCGGTTGACGCATCCGATGCGATTCGCAAAGTAGATGTGATTGATCTCACTTCGAAAATGCAGTCCGACGGCACCCTCAACTGGACTCCGCCAGCAGGTAATTGGGTGGTGCTGCGCTTTGGCTATTCGTTACTCGGAATCACCAATCATCCGGCGTCTCCTGAAGGAACTGGGCTCGAGGTTGATAAGCTCAATCCGGACGACGTCACCCAGTACATGAACACCTATCTCGACAACTACAAAAGCGCAGTCGGTGACCTGATGGGCAAGCGCGGGCTGCAGTACGTGATCAGTGACAGTTGGGAAGCAGGCGCGCAAAACTGGACGGACAACCTGATTGCGGAGTTCACCAAGCGTCGCGGCTACGATCCACGGCCATGGATGCCGGTGCTAACTGGCCGTGTAATTGAAAGCACACAGGCCAGCGAAGGCTTCCTGTGGGATTTCCGCGAGACGCTTGGGGACATGCTGGCCGACTATCACTACGATCTGCTGACTAAGATGTTGCACGATCGCGGCATGGGCCACTACGGCGAGTCGCACGAAGAAGGTCGCGCGTTTATTGGCGATGGTATGCAAGTCAAGCGCAGCAATGATGTGCCTATGTCCGCCACATGGACGCAAAGACCGGGAGTCAACAACGACCAGCCTGGATATAACGCGGACGTGCGTGAATCGGCATCTGTAGCGCACATCTATGGACAGAACCTGGTCGCGGCTGAATCCATGACGGCATCTTCGGGCGCGTGGGCGTGGTCGCCCGCAACTCTGAAGCCGACAGCGGACAAAGAACTCGCCAACGGGCTAAACCGGTTTGTGATTCACACATCAGTACATCAACCGCTTCTGGATCGCAAGCCAGGGCTCTCTCTAGGACCTTTCGGGCAGTGGTTCACTCGCAATGACACGTGGGCGGAAGAGGCCAAGCCCTGGATCACTTACCTGGCGCGCAGCTCCTACCTACTGCAGCAGGGGCACTTCGTTGCCGATATCGTTTATTTTTATGGCGAAGACACAAATCTGACAGCACTTTTTCTGCGCAAAAACCCTGAAATGCCCGAGGGCTACAACTGGGATTACATCAACTCCGACGCGTTGATAAACGTTCTCACATTTAAAGACGGCACGCTTGCCACTCCAAGCGGGATGCGATATCGCGTCCTTGCTCTCGATCCACACACCCGGCAAATGTCGCTTCCCGTGCTTCGTAAAATTCGCGATCTCGTGCAGGCCGGAGCAATCGTGTGTGGCGCAAAGCCTACTGGCGATCCGAGCCTGGCGGATGATCAGAACGAATTTCGCCAAATCGCCGACCAACTGTGGGGTTCGGGCGATGGCGCCAAGGTCGGCAAGGGGCGCGTTTATGGAAAACAAACTTTAGGAGAGACGCTCGCCGCGATCAACGTTACAGCCGACTTCAGTTACACGCATCCGCAGCCGGACACCAATTTGATGTTCGTGCACCGCAAGTTGTCGAACGCTGACCTGTACTTTATCGATAATCGCAACGACCGCTTCGAAAATGTCAGCGCCACGTTCCGTGTAGCGGGCAAGACTGCGGAGTTGTGGCACGCCGACACCGGTAACATTCAGCCAGCTTCCTATTACGCCTCTGATGGCCGAACAACCGTACCTTTATATCTCGCGCCATGGGAGACGGTGTTCGTAGTGTTTCGTTCACCTGCGATCTCTCCATCTCGCACCCTGCCCACCGTAGTTGAAACATCGCTCACTAATATCGATGGCCCATGGCAAGTCAGCTTCCCGCCCGATCTCGGCGCGCCTGCTTCCGCCACTTTTGAAAAGCTCACAGACTGGAAGGACAGCGCGGACGAAGGAATAAAGTATTTCTCCGGTACAGCGACATATGTTAAATCAGTCGACGTTCCAGCTTCCTGGCTAAAGCCCGACGCACACATTTGGTTGGACCTCGGCGGCGTGAAGAATCTTGCGGAAGTTTCGGTGAACGCCAAATCGCTCGGAATTGTTTGGAAGCAGCCCTATCGTGTCGACGTAACCTCCGCGCTGAAGCCGGGTGCCAATTCATTGGAAATAAAAGTCACGAACGGTTGGGCCAATCGCATCATTGGTGATCGCCAGCCGAATGTCACTAAGACATACACATTTACATCGCCGAAATTTTACAAAGCCAGTGCGCCGCTTTGGGCGTCTGGTTTGCTCGGTCCGGTGCAACTGGTTCAGACCAGCACGGCCTCAGCGAAATAGATCCGCTGAACACTTTAATTGAAACAGGAGCAATCCCTGATGCCAAGAGTCTGTTCATTTTGCGTGTTAACCATTTGTGCTCTTTCCGCAATGTTGGCGCAAGCCGCGCCAGTTAACCTCCGCACCGACTACCGCTCGAATCCTCTCGGCATTGACGACACGGCTCCTCACCTTTCTTGGCAGAGCGACAACACCGAGCGCAATTGGCGCCAATCCGCGTATCAGATCCTGGTTGCCAGCTCGGCTGAGAATCTGCAAAACGGAAACCCTGATGTCTGGGACAGCGGAAAACAATCTTCCGACGAATCTACAGGAATCGCATACGGCGGGCCCTCGTTGCAATCGCGCAAACGATATTACTGGACTGTACGAGTGTGGGATGCCAACGGCCAGCAATCGCAAGCATCGGACAATGCCTGGTGGGAGATGGGGCTGCTTCAAAAATCTGACTGGGCTGCCCAGTGGATCACGCGAACTGATCCCGAAGCGGCGGATGACCGCGCCGGCATCAGGTGGATTTGGGCTGCGGGACAGGAGGCACTTCAAGCAGTCCCGAAGAGCGTGTTCCTGTTCCAGTCAACGGTGAAGTTAAAAGAGAAGCCAAAGGACGCGGCCCTGTTCGTCATTGCCCGTGGCGACTTCAAAGCGCGTATCAATGGAGTTCAGGTCGGTGCGAAACATAACTGGCACGAATTCGATCGAGAGGATGTAACCGATTGTTTAAAGACGGGGAAAAACACGATAGAGATCGAGGTGACCGTTGCCGAACCGAATCAATTTGGTCCGGATGCCGGCGCCAAGACTGTAAAAGCCGCACTCGCTGGTCTTTTGAAAATCACGAGTCCTGACGGTGGCGAGGTCAGGATATTCACCGATTCGAAATGGAAGGCGCGAGCACAAAATCAATCGAAGTGGAAGAAATCTTCCGTAGTGGCAGAACTTGGTGATGCAAAATTAGATCCAGTTCCCCCTTTGCCTTCACCGGCCGCGCTTCTCCGACGCAGCTTTGAGGTTACGAAGATCGTTCAATCGGCACGCCTTTACGTGACCGCGCTCGGAAGCTATCGCATGTTTCTGAATGGCGAGCACGTCGCCGATGACCTGCTCACGCCAGGTTTCACGGATTACAGCAAACGTGTGCAGTATCAGACCTACGATGTCACCAAGCAGGTTGCGAGCGGCAAAAATGTTTTGAGTGCGCTCCTTGGCGAAGGCTGGTTCGGCAGCGGAATGACCTGGAGCGGCCTGGCTTATTTCTTTCAGCCGCCTCCAGTCCGTCTGCTAGCGCAATTGGAAATACATTATTCGGACGGAACTCACGACAGCATTGGGAGCGACGCATCATGGAAGACTGCCGCATCCCCCATCCTGCATTCCGAAATCTACTCCGGCGAAACCTACGATGCGCGTGATGAAATCGCGAATTGGAACCAGCCCTCCTTTGACGATGCGGCATGGCAATCGGCAACTCCCGCGCCTGATTCTTCTGCTCCAGTCGTCGCGCAACTCGACGCTCCGGTTCGCATCGTTCAAACCATTGCTCCCGTATCTGTGAGTCCGGTCAAGGGCGCTTTCATATTTGATATGGGCCAGAATATGGTTGGCTGGGCCAGGTTAAAAACGAGTGGCCCGGCAGGAACACGAATTCGGATGCGCTTCGCCGAGCGTCTGAATCCAGACGGCAGTATCTACACCGAGAATCTTCGCAATGCCGATGCAACTGACACCTACGTCTTGCGCGGTGGCGGCGACGAATCGTTCATCCCAAGCTTCACCTTTCATGGTTTTCGTTACGTTGAAGTCACTGGATTTCTCGGCACACCCACTACCGCGAACATTATCGGAGAAGTTACAAGCAGCCTCTCGGGTGATCCAACAGCCCACGTTGCTACCGCGAGTGATCTAGTGAATCGCATGTGGTCCATCGGTATTTGGGGGCAGCGCGGAAATTTTGTAAGCATTCCCACGGATTGTCCGCAGCGCGATGAGCGCCTCGGCTGGATGGGAGACGCAGGCGTGTTCTGGCGCACCGGAAGTTACAACTTCGAAGTTGACGCTTTCTCGCACAAGTTCATGCACGACGTGACGGATGGCCAGACCGAGGCGGGAGACTTCACCAATGTCTCACCCGATTCGCTCCGCCCTTATGGCAGCGAAGGCGCGCCGGGCTGGGCCGATGCCGGCGTCATCATTCCCTGGACCACATGGATGCAGTACGGCGACCGCTCCATCGTCGAACGCAACTGGGATGCCATGCAAAAGTTTATGAATTTCATCGCCAAGGCCAATCCCGATTTCCTTCGCAAGAACGGGGTCGGTCCCAACTTCGCCGATTGGCTGGCTCCCGACGATCGTACGAATAAAGACTTGCTCGCCACAGCTTACTGGGCCCTAGTCGCCCAAATGATGGGGCAGATGGCCCACGCCATCGGCAAAGAAGACGACGCCAAACGCTATGCCGATCTCATCGGCAACATCCGAACCGCATTTCAAAAGGCATATATAAAAGACAACGGAGAAGTCGGCACTGGCACGCAAACATCCTATGTAGTCGCGCTGTACACGAACATGGCGCCGGAATCGCTGCAGCCGGCATTGGTCGACAATCTCGTCAAAGACATCGAATCGCGGAAGTGGCATCTCTCTACCGGGTTTCTTGGTACACCATTTCTGCTCTTCACGCTCGCCGATCATGGACGCGCTGATGTCGCGTATCGCCTGTTGCTGAACGAGAGCTATCCTTCTTGGGGATACATGCTTTCGAAAGGCGCCACCACATGGTGGGAGCGTTGGAACGGAGACACCGGCGATCCCGCGATGAATTCTTACAATCACTATGCTTTCGGATCAGTAGTGGCGTGGGTCTACCGATATGTCGCTGGAATCGACACAGCAAGTAACTCGCCCGGGTTCCACCACATCGTTATTCATCCTCACCTCGACGCCTCGATGCCTCATGCATCCGGAGAATATGACTCTGTCTATGGAAAAATCATCACCGATTGGACTAGCGACCCGGGCAAATCGATGGCGTTGAAAGTGACCATCCCGGCAAACACCTCAGCCACAATTTACCTTCCTGCGATTCCAAATACTCAAATCCGGGAAAGCGGGACGCCGGTCCATGCTCGAGAGGAAAACGGCGTCACCATTGTTGAGAACGGATCAGGCTCCTACGTTTTTGAAATTAAATGATGGGTCGGTCAGAAGTAGCGGCCCTGTTGACTGCGTGACGGGTCTGAACCTGTGCAGCCAGGAGTCGTGCTTGTCAAGTTGTCGTGTTCGCCACGGCCTTCAGGCCATCCAAGAAATTTAGCTTTGGGTTGCATCCAGCGGTTGGTAAAACAGATTGCATTTCTTTATACGCAGGCGATTTTGCCCGCAAAGCACGCTGCACAGGCAGCTGTGCGATCGCTAGTATTCGCTTCTGAAACGAGCCCCAGTACAGTCACATAAATGTTTTCGCAAATCATGACAGCCGCACCCGCGAAACAAGGCTCTATTCAACGAAAAAGGTGCAAAAGGCGTACAAGACTGCACCCTTTTGCACCCTCATTGGTTTCAGTGAAACGGAACAACTCTTGTGGAAAG
>CAVPEQ010000008.1:0-97856 GCA_963703465.1 uncultured Acidobacteriota bacterium
CACTATTTTCGTCAGCTTCATTCCGATCGCTGGTGTGCTGATAAAAAGTGAAGCCGGGATTAAATGTCAAGATTGAGTGCAGTCGCGACGTAGTCTGATCCAATGCGATAAAAGGCGCAATCGAATAGCTCTCGTCACTGACTGGACGAGCGCTCACTCCGCCAAGCAAGTTGTCAGTGTAGGTCGAAGTTACCGTGACTCCCGTGCGCAGGTAATTCGACCGGGCTTCAGAACCAGTCACCGTCGGATACGATTCAGCGCTCACCGGAGGCGGAACCGACATCTGCGAGTCGTTCGCCGCAGTCGAGGGATCGCCGGCTGCGACCGGATCACTCTGCGACCAGAGCGGAACAGCCGCCAGCAGGATCAGAACGAAGATAGATGTGCGAGTAATCATGACAACCTACGGGATAACAATAGTGTCGTTCGGCTGAAGCTTTACGTTTTGATCCGGGTTCTTGCCCTTCACTACATCCTTGTAGTTGAAAGGCAGCCGCGATTCCGTACCGTTCGGATTGTGGCGAAGAACATAGATTGATTTCTGCTTGGCGAAATCGCGGAAACCACCGGCCGCAGCAATAGCGTCCAAAACCGTCGAGGAGTTAGTCAGTGAATACGATCCCGGCTTGCTTACCATGCCCAGGATATTGAACTTCTGACTGTTGATCTGCTGGACGATGACCGTCACTTCCGGCTCAGAAATGAAGCTCTGCAACTTACTCGCAATGTCCTGTTCCAATTTCAGCGGGGTTAATCCCGAGGCTTGTATTTCCCCGGCCAGCGGGAGCGAGATCTTTCCATCGGAACGCACCGGTACAGAGCGCGAAACGTCCGGCTCCTTCCATACATTGATCGCGAGCACGTCATTGGCTCCGATGACGAAGCTGTCATCATGCGGCTTGCTGACTTCGGCATTTACCGGCTGGCTGAGAGAGGCGACAGTTACAGGCGCATCGGCCTTTGTGTTTGCCGGCAGCGCATTTTGCGCCCACATCCCACCAGGAGCCACGATACTGAAGAGGAGAACTGTCTGTCTGAGGACACTTTGAAGATTGGATCTCATAAATACTCCGTGAATCATTCGGTCGCATTCAGGCGGTTCCGTTAGTTGGCTTTGTCTTTGAGCGGATTGCCGTTCCCCTTAAGTCCATTCCCATTTACAAATGGAAGCGAGAACGGGTCCGAGGAACTCATCCGGTATTGCTCAATTTTGTACAGCATGGTCCGGTAGCTGACCTTTAGCATGCGCGCTGCTGCCTTGCGGTTCCAGCCAGTTCTTTCCAGTGCGGCGGCAATGGCATTACGTTCGGCTTGGGATTTCACATCGCGAATCAGCGACTTGAGGGATTTGCCATTCGGGTCGTCATATTCGGTCTTCGCTCCGCCCATGCCATTGCTCGGAGTCATCCGACTTGAAGCTTTGGCCGCCGATCCGCGTTCGCCGGGTGCTGACATATTGAGCTCTGCGTCCCCGATCATCAGGTAACGTTTCACAAAATTTTCCAGCTCGCTTACATTGCCCGGCCAGGAATAATGCTGACATTCACTTAAGATCTCCGCCGAAAACTCCCGTGCGGGAAGGCCATAATGCCTGGCCAGCTTGTGCATGAAATGTTGCAGCAGTATCTGAATCTCGTCTCGGCGCTGACGGAGGGCCGGCACGTGGACGGTAAAGGCGCTGAGCCGGTAGTACAGATCCTCGCGAAGCTTGTTTTCCGACGGAGCGCGTTCGATATTGACATCGCTCGAGACCAGCACTCGCACATCGACATCGATATAACTGGCGGTTCCCGGTTTTAGAAATTGCTTTTCCTGCAGGACCTGAAGCAGTCTTTCCTGCAAGCCGATCGGCATCTCGACGATTTCATCCAGGAAAATGGTGCCCTTGTTGCAGAGTTCCAGTTTTCCGACAACCGAAGGCTCGTCTCTCCTCGCCAGGCGGCCGCCGTAACCGAATAATTCTTTTTCCAGAAGATCACCCGGTAACGCCGCACAATTGACCTTTAGAAATCTGAAGCCGGAGCGCACAGAAAGTTTGTGAATCAGCCGGGCAGTTGTCTCCCGGCCGGTTCCGGGTTCGCCAACAATAAGGACGGGCACATCCGCCTGAGACAACAATTCAGCCTGGGCGCGAAGTTTCTGCATCACCGGGCTGGCACCGACGAAGAAGGCTTCTTCGCCCAGCACTTCCACGTCATCACTGGCGCAATCGCGGCTGGCAAGATCGTGAGTAGGAGTAAGATGCCGTTGAATCGCACTTTCGAGTTGCTGCTCGTCGAATGGCCGCATGAGGAAGTCCTGCGCGCCAAGCCTTAGTGCTTCTTTTTCCCGGCCAATATCCTCAAGGTGCGAAAGCAAAATAATGGGCAGTTCGGGGCGCAACCGGCGCAACCACCGCACAACGTGCAAAGCATCGGCATCGCCGCGCGGCAAATCGAGCAGCAACAAATCAGGCATAGCACCGGACTGGATGCGCTCAAGCGCTTCCCAACCGCTGCCAGCAGTTTCCAGATGCCACGAATTGGACTCACCGACTGACCAGAGAGGCCGCAACACGGCAGGCTCTCTACTCACAACCAGCAGGCGAACGGTTGCAGTCGCGTTTTCTTTCACGTGATTACCCAGTCTTAAAGGGGATAACTGATAGGACAGTTAGACAGGTTCCACATCGTAGCCTTCAATGCGAACGGCTAACGATCTTTGGATCGCATCGACGGAAACAACCAGCGTGGATTCACCGCTGCGGGCGGTGAGGATACCTTCGACTCCATCCAGAGCGCCGCTGCGGATACGTACGCGCTGGCCAATCTTCAAGAATGGATGAGTGTGCCACTCGAAATGTTCTTCGGTAATTCTGCGGACGGCGTCAATCTGCTCATCAGGAATCGTAGTTCCTTCTCCGCGAGTTCCCACCAGGCTGTACACGCCGTCGATACGCAGCGCCTTTAAACGGCCCTCATTGGTGGGACTCAACTTTGCGAACACATAACAGCTGAAGAGGGGAAACTCGACCATCTTTTTGCGATCGCTCCAGCGACGCTCCTGCATGATGGTGGGAAGAAACGATGTCACGCCAACTTCCTGGAGGCGCTGGGTGACAATTTTTTCGTGACGCGCGCGTACCAACAGCGCGTACCAGCTTTGCTCCTCGGGTATTGATCCGAGGGCGGGAGTTGCGATCTGCCAGGATTGAGTTAGTGTGCTCATAGCTTCGCCCTCTGGGTCACAGCGCCTGCTTGACCCTTAAGTGCACAGAATTTTGCCCAAAACGCCACAACGGCGAAAACCAGGGGGAAATGTTTTAGGAGACGGACGCGGTTTAAGCAGTCCGGCAAACCTTCTAATCGCTAAACAAGGGGGATACTCCGAAGAGTGTTGCTCGCGATGGACTGAGATTAGTGGCGAGTGCAGATCGCTGCAAGAGGTACAAGCGCTCCTTGGGCATCTTCTCAGGCGGACCGGAGTAGAACGTCGCGCTGACCCAGAAGCTCACGCCGGAGTAGGACTTCTCTACCAACAGAGAGGAACGGGCGGGTTGTGATAGATAAAATTCACGCGGTTTTAAAACGTCAGCAGGCAAAACCTATGCGGCTTGTAATCCCTTGAAAACGCAATATGATGAAACCGCCAAATCGGGCCATGGGAGGGCACTTTAGTGCCATTGTGAGGTTACCCCAAGTTCCCCTACTCTTCGGTCACGTAATTGCAAGTACGTTGCACTGGGCTGCAAGCGAGCGACAACCATGAAAAAAAATTGTAAATCGCTGCTTGTTTGCCTACAGGGGTTGCTGTAGACTGCATACTGTAATCGCTGTAGGATTCCGTCAGGTTCGGCTTCCTCAAAGTTATCGTCTGGCCTCCCCCAAGTGCTCGGATGTATTCACTAGAAAGACAATCGACTTCTGGTCTGTTTTGACCAGGGAGCCGGGGATCTTTTTACTGATGTTCGCTTGGAGGCATTAAATGGAGCGCGGCGAGACCACTGCAAAACCAATTCGCGTCTTAGTTCTTGACGGTTCCGCTATTCACACACAACTGCTCGCGGAGGCATTGCGCCGGGATCGAGCTTTAGACGTGATCAGCCTGGATTCACCGCAGGCAGTGATCAAGACCGTGATTGACTCCGCCATCGATGTGCTCGTAATCGGCGCGAATCTCGAGGAACAAACTAATCGTGGCCTGGCAATCCTTCGCGAACTGCGCACTTCGCGTCCCAGTGTTCGCGCCGTAGTGCTGTTGGACTCATGCAAGCCACAAGTGGTCCTCGATACGTTCCGTGCGGGGGCAAGAGGCGTGTTCAGCCGGTCTGAGTCAATTGACAAATTGAGTAAGTGCATTCGTTGTGTACATGACGGCCAGATCTGGGCCAACAGTCGCGAAATGTCCCTGGCGTTGGAAGCCTTGGCCTCAGCGCCAACCGTTAGTGCGGTCGACGCGAATGGGCTGAATTTATTGTCGAAGCGGGAGAAGGAAATTGTTCACAGCCTGGCAGAGGGACTTACTAACCGCGAAATTGCAGAACGGTTAAGCTTGAGCCAGCACACGGTTAAGAATTATCTGTTTCGCATTTTCGACAAACTTGGTGTCTCCAGCCGGGTTGAACTTCTGTTCATGACTCTGAGCCAGGACAATAGTTCGCAATCTGTATTCAGTTACTTTCTGAAAAATTGCGTGGATGGAAGCCTGCAAGATGAAGCCATGCTGACGGAGTGCCAAAAAGCTGCTGAGCAAGGCTCGCCGATAGCCCAGCTCATACTCTCCCATATGTACCGCGCGCGCCAGAAAAACCCAACCGATGTTCTGCTCGCATACAAATGGTGCCTGATCGCTAGCGCGCAGATATCACGCGCCAGCAAGAGTATTAGCAAGACTATGTCGATGGAGCAGTTACTCTACGCAGAAAAGATGGCGGCGGATTGGTTACGCAAAACGCCGAAGCTAACCGGCGCGCCGATTGTCGACATTAGTGATCGACCGATGCCGGTAGGCCTGAGCGCCGCGTCGGATTAATCCGTCCGCGAACTAGCGAAGTGCGCGGTACCATGCCCGCCGTTTTCTGCAATTTCCTGCCGCCGCACATTTAAAAGTGCAATTCCACCGGTCGCATCGGGCAATTCCCGATTCGGGCGTTGACCTTCCGCCCGAAACAGGTATGTACCTCCGAAATCTAGTCTATTGCGGAACATAGGCCCACACTGCTCATAGTCCTCCCCCGAGACCGAGTTGCGCTGGCTGTAGAGGGGGTGGCTCATGACCCCCTATGACGCCAAACTCCACAGCCCGACTGCATCCGAAGCAGGACGGCGCAAACAAAACCTGGAAAACGGCTCGCCTGTTGCTGCTTCTGTTGGGCCTCTCTTTCTTGACTGCTTGCCAGGGGTTAAGCGCCGGAAGCCCTCCCAAAAACACCCAACAGCAACTGGGCACTCTGTCTCTGGCAAATGCCAGCATTGACTTCGGCAGCGTTGTCGCAGGCACTACCAAGACGCTCACCTTCACTGCGACAAATTCCGGATCTGCGGCGGTTACGGTCAACAGCGCAAACGTCTCCAACGCTAATTTTTCGGTAACCGCTCCGACCTTCCCCGCGACCATCGCGGCTGGTCAAAGTGTGACTCTGACTCTTGCGTTTTCACCGAACGCGGTGGGATCCTTCACTGCTTCCGTCACAATCTCGAGCAACGCCTCAGATTCGACGGCTACTATTTCATTATCGGGCGCCGGGATTGCGGCTGGGCAACTGGCGAGCAACCCCTCGAGTGACGCCTTCGGCAGCGTGACGGTAGGCGCCCAACAGTCGATTTCGGAAACCGTAACCAACACCGGCGGGACCAGCGTCACTATCTCGCAGGCGACGATCAGCGGAACAGGTTTCAGCCTGAGCGGACTCACCACGCCACTGACGATCAATGCCGGTCAGAGCACAACTTTCACCGTAAGCTTCGCTCCTCAAACAGCGGGCGCTGCGTCCGGTCATGTGATATTAACTTCCAATGCTCCCAATCCAACGCTAACGATTTCACTATCGGGTACAGGAATCGCGCCCGGACAACTGTCGGGCAATCCATCGAATGAGGCTTTCGGTAGCGTGACTGTAGGCAGTCAGCAAACCGCATCAGAGACGGTGACCAATACGGGCGGAGCCAGCCTCACCATTTCCCAAGCGGCAGTCAGCGGTACAGGATTCAGCCTGAGTGGTTTGACCACGCCAACCACATTGGCCGCTGGTCAGAGCGCAACTTTCACGGTGGCATTCACTCCGCAGGCGACAGGCTCCGCGAGCGGGAATGTGAACCTCACCTCCAACGGTTCAAATCCTACGCTTACTATCCCGCTGTCGGGGACTGGAATTGCCGCCGGACAACTGACAGGCAATCCGTCGAGTCAGGCTTTCGGTAGTGTGACCGTCGGCAGTCAGCAAGCCGCCTCGGAAACCATCACCAATACGGGCGGCAGCAGCGTCAGCGTTAGTCAGATAACGGTTAGCGGGGCGGGATTCAGCCTTAGTGGCAATCCAGCACCCATTACGCTCACCGCAGGTCAGAGCGCAACTTTCACGGTTGCATTTACACCGCAGACAGCGGGCACTGCCAACGGGACGGTGAAGGTGACCTCGAATGCGTCGAATTCGAGTCTTACGATCGCATTATCGGGAACTGGCACCGCACCGCAGTCCGGTCAATTATCCGTGGCGCCGGCTACCCTGGCGTTGGGCAATGTTGTGGTCGGCCAGAGTGGAACTGCTTCCGGTAGTTTGACAGCCAGCGGCGGAAGCGTAACCGTGACCGCGGCGAGTACGAACAATTCTGCTTTCAGCGTAGGCGGTCTCTCTCTGCCGGTGACTATTCCATCCGGACAGAGCGCGGCATTCACCATAACATTCAGCCCCCAGACAGCTGCGGCGGCGAGCGCTACCTTGACCATTACCAGCAACGCGCAGTCTTCGACTACTACCGAGGCGCTTACCGGTACGGGAACACCGGCGCCCACGCACTCCGTGAACCTGTCGTGGACGGCGAGCACTTCCACCGACGTGGTTGGCTATAACGTTTATCGCGCCCAATACATCAATTCGGCCTGTGGCGCATTCTCTAAGATCAACCCGGTTGTGGACACAACTACGATCTATACCGACAGCACCGTTGCAAACACCACGAATTATTGTTATGCGACTACGGCAGTCGATACCAGCAACGCGGAAAGCGGCTACTCGAACATCGTCTCCAACGTGGCGATCCCGTAAACTTCCACGCGCGAAATGTTTCCTCAGTTTTCCAAAGAAGCGCTGAGCTGCAATTCTGGCGCTTGCGGCACGGAGATAGTAGGAAATTTCTTTTCGATGGCGGGAAGAACTGCTTCTGGCACAGCGATTCCGAGGATATGTCCAAGCCTGCGGAAAAGTTCAACTGATGTGTTGCCCATGCTTTCCGGCTTCGGGAGCGCGATCACTTTCATCAATTCGTAATAAGTGTTTTGCGCCTCCCAGAGATCCGCTTCGACTGATACAGTCCGAAGCAGCGGTACCAGCACCTCGAACTCGCTCAGGGTTTGGAGTTCAAATGGATCGATCGACCAGCGATTCATGGTGCGCTCCAGGCGCTCGCGTAACGCCATATTCACCGAACCTTCAAGAGCAACACCCTTCTGTGCGGCCGATTCAATGAGGCGTCGCAAACGTTCACAATCAAGCCTTTCGCCGCTCAGACATCGGCGTATTTCATTATTGAGCACGAACTCAGACGAAACCCGCAGGATAGGCGGCAAAGGCATAGCCAGATCTCTCAGAAAATCAATCAAGGTCACATTATGCTCGTACACGTCACCGTAAAGTTTGTCGATATCGGCGAGGACGCCGTCGACAATTTGCGAGACAATACGTTTCCGCTCATCGCGAAACAGCGATTTCAGCGAATAGATCTCTCCACCAAAATAGTCGTCCAGGGCGCGCCAGCCACCATTAACGCCCGATTCGGATAAGCGCAGGCAGGCTTCCTTAATAAAATTGGAAAACTCTTTATGAGCTTCGCAGACTCCGGCGCGCAGCTTGTGACCTCCGGCATGAAGCACAACAAAGTTAAAATCTAACTGCGCGTGGGTGATGCGCGACCTAATTTTGACCACTCCGGCCGCAAGCTTTGCACCTTCGCTCTCAAAAGTGCTCACATCGTGCAAATGGGCCTCGTAGGAATAGATGGAATCCGATTGCTCGTAGCCATCGAAAAAAGAGCTGATCGCGTAGTGCGCCGCAACCCCTGGAAGGTCCAGCATGGCCGGGCGCACGAAGCGCTCGTAAATGTCGCGGCCATTCCCGAATTCCGGGATATTGCTGTGCACCAACTCGAGTCGTTTCAGAAACTCCTCTTCACAATCTCTACCGAATAACTGCTGCCCTAACTGCACCGCGCGGGCCGCATACTGCAGCACCTGGACGGTCTCTGTCCCCGTAGGCTCATCGAAAAACCAGCCACAACTTGTGTACATGAGCATCAAGTGCCGCTGCAGTTCGAGCAACCGCAGAGCGCGAACCTCTTCGTCAAGTGACAACCCCCGAAGCGAATGGCGGCTCAAGAAATCAGCCACGCTCGCGGCAGATCGGTCGAGAACAGCGACGATGTATTCGTCTCGAGCCGACCAAGGGTCCTCCAAAAGCTGCTTTGCGCTCCGCTCGTAGTCGGCAACAAGATCATCCCGCAGCCAATCAAAAGCCTCACGCAACGGTCGCCGCCATTTCTGATTCCAGCCCGCACCGCCTCCCGCATTGCAGCCGCAGTTGCTTTCCCACCGGCCGACGCCGTGCGCGCAACTCCACGAAGTCTTTTCCTTAATTCGAATTTCCCGTGTCGGCGGATGCAAAGCGAAGTATTCGGCATAATTCGTCAGGCGGGCGAGCTTATTTTCCTGGATGTATTGCAGAGCGAAGGCGAGGGCCATGTCGCCATGAGGATGATGATGCCCGTAGGTTTCGCCGTCGGTGGCGACGTGCATGAGTTGCGCGGAATCGCCCTCGGGATCGAAGCGGCTAACCAACCGCCGAGCCAAACTCTCCCCGCTGAATAATAATTTTTCAAACGCGACTGCAGATGCCAGCGCGCCATCATAAAAAAATAATCCGATCGTGCGCCCTGACGGCAAATTGCACGCATAGGGATGCCGTGAATCTGCACCGTATTCAAGATCGATCCAGGGAGAATCGTTATCAACGCGAAGCTGTCGCCCCTGCCGCGGAGCCAGGATAGTGAACTTGATGCCCTCCGCCGCGAGAATCTCCAGCGTTTCCGTATCGACCGCCGTCTCCGGCAGCCATATCCCCTCGGGATCACGCGCGAAACGGTGACGAAAATCCTTGAGGCCCCAAAGAATCTGAGTACGCTTGTCGCGTGCATTCGCCAGCGGAAGAATAATGTGGTTGTAAGCTTGGGCTAACGCCGCGCCGTGCCCGGAGAAAATCTTCTGGCTCTCTCGGTCACCTTCAAGAATGCGTTGATAGCCTTCGGGCGCGCGCTCTTCCATCCAGGACAGCAAAGTGGGGCCAAAATTGAAGCTTATCCTGGAATAGTTATTGACGATCTTCGCGATGCGGCGTTCGGCATCAAGAATTCGCGAAGCGCCGTTGGGAAGATAGCACTCCCGCGCTATGCGTTCGTTCCAGTCGTGATAAGGACTCGCGGAGTCCTGCGACTCAACCGTTTCCAGCCACGGATTTTCCCTCGGCGGCTGATAAAAATGACAATGAATGCAGGCAAAACACTCCATTTAGAGACGCTCCGATAATCGTTTATGAAGGCGAACGTTATTATTTTGCGCAAAAAATCTCTCCAACCTGTGCTGCCAATGCTGGATGATTTAATTTACCTTGCCTGTCAAGAAATAAAGAGAGGCTTCGATGGTTCAGAGAATTGCTCCAAGCGTTGGAAAATTAGGGCGGAATCTACTAAATTGCGTCGGGTCAAGCTTCGACAATTCAAACTCATCAAAATGGGAAGGATCAAAGATCCCGGGTGGCAACTCGGTCGGTTGGGTTTTTTCGCACCCTACAAACACCGGTTTCATTTACAGTATCCAGTTCATCGGAGGCCAAAGTGGATAATCAGCCTCAGTCTTCAGGTAAGCCGGTTTCTCGACGGAAGTTTATTGCGCAAAGCACGGCTGTTGCCGCCGGTCTCACCATTGTTCCGCGCCGCGTGCTGGGCGGAACGGGATACGTTTCTCCGAGCGACAAGATCAACATGGCATTTATTGGCGTGGGCGCGCAGGGTTTCCGCGTGATGCTGCACTTCCTGAGCGAGCCGGACGTGCAGGGCGTCGCGGTTTGCGATGTGACTCAGAGTGCCGCGAATTATCCGCAATGGGATACACAAGAATTTTGCAAATCAGTCCGAAAGCTGCTCGGCGTCGATTCCGGTTGGGAGTGGCTTAGCCCCGACCAGCCGCTTCAGCTAAGCCATACGTTGCGCGTAACCAGTGGTGTGGCCGGACGCGAACCCGCGCAGAAAGTCGTGAACGGGTATTACGCCTCACAGCAGCGCTCGGGACAATATAAAGGATGCGACGCTTACATTGACTTCCGCGAACTGCTGGAAAAACAGAAGGGCCTTGACGCAGTAGTCGTCTGCACGACCGATAATCTTCACGCAGCGGCTTCCATTGCCGCAATGAAGAAGGGCAAGCACGTTTTCTGTCAGAAACCACTGACTCACACGATCTACGAAGCGCGGCGCGTGGCGGAAGTCGCGAAGGAAACCGGAGTTGCGACACAGATCGCCGTTGCCAACCAGGCTTCCGAAGACACCCGCCTGCTCTGTGAGTGGATCTGGGCGGGCGTGATCGGCCCCGTCCGCGAGGTACAGAACTGGTCGAGCCGCCCGTTCTGGCTGCAAGGCATCGAGCGCCCGAAGGAACAAGATCCCGTGCCCGCAGGACTGGATTGGGACCTGTGGCTAGGCCCGGCGCCGGAACGGCCATTCAACCATATTTATTTGCCATTTTCCTGGCGCGGGTGGACCGACTTCGGATGCGGCGCGCTCGGCGACATGGGCTCCTACAGCTTCGACACCATCTTCCGCGTGTTAAAGCTCGAAGCCCCGTCTGCGGTGGAAGCGAGCTCGAGCGATCGCTATGAAGAAACTTATCCACTGGCTTCGATTGTGCGCTACGAGTTTCCAGCCAGAGGCAACATGCCGCCCGTCAAGTTCACCTGGTACGACGGCGGACTGATGCCGGCGCGCCCCGAGGAACTGGCAGAAAATATTTCCTTCCAGGGTGGAAACGAGAATGACGAGGGGCTACTGTTCATCGGCGATCACGGCAAGATCTTCTGCGGATTCAACGGCGAGAATCCGCGGCTGATTCCGGAAGAGAAGATGCGCAGCTTCGTGCCGCCGCCGAAGGCGCTACCTCGTTCTCCTGGCAATGAACGCGAGTGGCTCGACGCCTGCAAAGGTGGCAAAACCAAGCCCGGCGGAAATTTCGAATTCGAAGGCCTGGTCACCGAGACTTTGCTGCTGGGAAACGTAGCCAGCTGCACGGGAGAGCGGCTGCACTGGGACCGCGAAAATCTTAAGGTCAGCTCAGCTGCAGGACAGAAGTTTGTGCAACCTGAACGGCGTAAAGGATGGGAGTTGTAACCGAACTATGAGCTCAGGAGGCAATCATGTCCGAAATTTCACGCAGAGACTTCGTTAAAACCACCGCAACCGCCGCCGCGGCTGGATTCGTGCTGGCCACTGGCCTTGAGCTTCACGCCAATCCGCTCGGCTTTCCGCTCGGATGCCAGACCTGGCCGGTCCGCGATATGATCGCCAAAGATTTCCCTGGCACGATCAAAACACTGGCACAAGCAGGATTTCAGACGATCGAACTCTGCTCGCCTGTCGGCTATGTGGATGACGGATTCGCCGGTCTTGCCAAATACAAAGGCAGCGAGCTCAAACAGATTCTCAATGATGCCGGCGTTACCTGTTTCAGCTCACACTTTGGAATCGAGGAACTGCGCAAAGATCAGGAAGACCGCATCGCCTGGGCGAAAGATCTCGGCCTGACGCAAATGCTCGTGCCCAGCCTCGGTGGCCCGAAAAATCCGACACTGGACGACGTGAAGCGCGCGGCCGATGAATACAACAAGATGGGCAGAAAAGGCCGCGCAGGCGGGTATTCAGCAGGGTCTTCACAACGAAGATTTCGAGCTCTCGAAAGTTAATGGCCAGCGCACATACGACGTGCTCTTTGGCCTGCTTGATCCGAAGCTGGTGAAGTTCCAGTTCCAGGTCTCAACCATCTCCGCAGGATACGATGCCGCACAATACTTCATGAAATATCCGGGGCGGTTCATCTCCATGCACGTGCAAGGCTGGGATTCGCACACAAAAAAGATTGTGGCTGTGGGACAAGGCACGTTGGACTGGAAGAAAATTTTCAGCGCCGCTAAAACTGGCGGCGTAAAAAACTACTTCGTGGAGATGGACCTGGAAAAAATGAGGGCGAGCGTGCCCTACTTGCGCAAGTTGCAGGGGTGAAGGTATTTGATTGTTCGCTGATTGCAGACTTAGCGTGTGCTGATGATCACGTCATTTAGACGGAACTCTGCTGCTGAGAATAGCGATCGGCACTTCTTCCTGAATCAACTTCCAGCTTGCCCGCTATACACGTCAATTGTCGAAATCACGCGTTAGGACAAGCTTGCTTTTTAGTTCCCTCTTTCGGTCAGCAATTGTAATGATTCCATAACAATGTCGGCGATTTAGTCGGCCTGCTTCAACAACTGATCTTCGCTTGCACATGCGTAATTGTTTTGTTGCCCGGATTGTGATAGAGAAACAGAATGATTTTTTTGAGGAAATGGACACACAGCTTACGGGCGGCACTGCTGATCGCGTTGTTGGCGGCCGGGGTGCTGCACAACGCCAGCGCAGAAGATAATGGTCTCGAGCGCACGCCGGTTCTCGGCTGGAGCAGCTGGAGCTTCCTCCGCAAAACGCCGACGGCAGACAAAATAAAAACTCAGGCGCTCGCCCTGCATAATTCCGGATTGCAGAACCTCGGGTACCAATACGTAAACCTCGACGACTTCTGGTATCAGTGTCCAGGACCGCAGGGTCCGAACGTCGACTCTTATGGCCGCTGGATTACCGACCCATCGCGATTCCCGGCCCAGGGAAATACCGACGGCATCAAGGTAGTCGCTGACTACGTCCACAGTCTGGGGATGAAGTTCGGGACCTATGTTACGCCGGGAATTTCCAAGCAGGCGGTCAGCCGCAACACGCCGATTAAGGGCACGTCGTACACCGCGGCCCAGATTGCGAGCCCGTCTGTAAAGGAGAACAACTACAACTGCAAGGGCATGGTCCGCATTGACTACAACAAGCCCGGAGCCCAGGAGTATACGAATTCGTGGGTGGAGATGCTCGCGGCATGGGGTATTGATTACATCAAAATTGACGGCATGCAAGACAGCAACGCCGCTGATATTAAGGCTTGGTCGACTGCTATACGGCAAAGCGGGCGGCCAATGGTTCTGGACGTCACGCAAGGGAGCTATACAAGCGCTATCGCTCCGACTTTGATGAAGTATGCCAATCAGTGGGAATTCGCGCCCGACGTTGAATGCTATCGCTGCGAAAAGGGCGGCAGCAGCTACCCGCTGACCAGCTGGGCCGACGTTGCCAATCGCTTCAACTTCGTGGCAGAGTGGCAGCCTTATGCCGGTCCGGGCGGTTTCAACGACTATGACTCTATCGAGATAGGAAATGGCAGCAACGACGGGCTAAGTCCGGTCGAGCGTCAGACCCAGATCAGCCTCTGGGCCCTGGGGGCTTCACCCTTCATCCTAGGCATCGATCTTACTCACCTCGACCCAACGGATCTGCAGAGATATCTAAAGAACACCGAAGTCCTTGCTGTCGACCAGGATTCGATCGCGGCGAAAAGGGTGCTCAATACCGGCAACCAGCAGGTGTTTGCCAAGACGGAGCCGAACGGAGACACGATCGTCGGTTTGTTCAACACCGGCGGGAAGACAGAGGAAGTCTCCGTTCCAGCATCCACTGTTGGTCTTCCCCAAAGCAAAGGCGGCTATTCCTTACACGAGCTGTGGACCGGCGAGACTAAGAAAACTGGCAGCGCCATCCGCGCTGTTGTTCCATCGCATGGGGTCGTTCTGTACCGCGTGAGGGGACTTTAACCTCCTCGATTGCTGACGGTTTGGATGGTTGTAGATTATTGTCGTAAACCATTTAATGGATTGACAGCTTTCGTATGATGCAAGCGCGCTGCGCTTGCTCCAGTGGATGAGCCCGTCCGGTTCGTTTTCAAACAGACAGATTTTTTGGCCGGACTTTTGAATTTTCCTATCGATGAAGATAAGCTCGCCCCCTCACGGACGGACTCGACTGTGCAATTCGCGCAAATCAGATCATGCCTGCTGGCGACCAATTTGAGTTCTTGCTATTTCGCATTCCCACAGCTAGCACTGAGGAACTTTGAGGTAAAGGTCGATTCCACATTCATCGTCCGGCTTCCGCCACTGAGGCTGCCCTGGGTTGAACCTGTTATGTGTTCGGCATCTGGAGCAGCGATGTCGACCGCTCCGTTCACTGTCATACCTTCCACATTGCACGAATACTTCCCTTTTACCTGACTACTCGTCGAAGTCTCGACGGTGTAGGTGCACTCGCCCTTACCCTGACCGAAATCAGCCTTTTCCACATCCTGCTTGGTTACGCAATGTTTGTTGGTCACGGTATTGGCGCTGCCGGCAGAGTTGGCGTTCATGCGCTCTTCCAGTCTGGCGCGTTGTTGAGGAGTGAGCTTGGCCAGAGTCTCTGGCGGAATTGGCGGGGCCCCCGAGGTCTTATAGGTTGCGGTGGTTTCCCAAAGGCCTGGCTTAACGTTCAGCGGCTGAATCTTGACCTTCGACTGGCCGGAAGGCTGTTGCGACTCGCGAGTTTGGGCAAAGGCGCCAAGGACGAAAATCATTGGAAAGGTAAAGCCTGTCAGCAGCATAAGACTGATGCGGAATTTCATTTTGATCTCCTTGATTTTTTTTGAATGCGCTGTCATCGTTTTGCCTCAAGTAGTCCCCCGGGTCAAAGGAAATACAGGTGAAATTGCTCTGACCTGGAAAACCCTTTAGATTTAATTTGCTACGCCGCGGAATGACACGCTTTTTGCTTGATTCTTCCGACTGGAATGAGTGAAAAGTATTTAACCGGATGCGGCACATACCTGCTGACACCGCAAACGGTGGATGTTAAGATGCGGCCTGATTTCTTGCCCCGAGCTATGGAACAGACGACTGCCTCCGCAAGCCTTTTTCGCTTCGGTATATTCGAAGCTGACAGCGGGAATTACACCCTGACCCGAGGGGGTGCACGGATCAAAATTCAGGAGCAGCCGTTCCGGCTTCTGTTGCTCCTGCTGGAGCGTCCGGGAGAAATTGTCAGCCGGGAGGAATTGCGGCAACGGCTATGGCCGGAAGGGACTTATGTAGATTTTGATGGGAGCCTCAATGTCCTTCTGAAGAGGCTGCGAGCGACCATCGGTGACGATCCCGAGAATCCCAGGTTCGTTGAAACCGTTCCCCGCCGCGGCTATCGGTTCATAGCGCCGGTTTCTATTGTCGCGCGGAAATCTGAACAGACGCCGGCAAAGGCGGCCGAAAACGCCTCACAGGAGATCAGTCCCCAGGCTCCATCCGAGGTTGCCGTTGCCACTTCCGTCGCGAAAGCTCCCGACCCAACGGCAATCAAGCCTCGATACTGGATCGCCGCAGCCATGCTCGCGGCCATCGCTACCATGGCCCTCGGCGGCTGGCTCATATGGCACCACAGAATCCTTTCGCAATCTTCAAGCCGCAAACCGCCGGTTCAGATGCGTAAATCGGTTGCGGTGCTGGGATTCAAAAACCTATCTAGGCGTGCGGACGAAGCATGGCTGGCAACGGCTCTTTCGGAAATACTCAGCACTGAACTGGCAGGCGGCGAGAAGCTGCGTCTGGTCTCGGGCGAGGACGTTGCCAATTTGCGAGTGTCAGCCCCTTGGCCTGCCGCTGACACCCTTGATGCAATGACAAGCTCGCGCATTGGGGACGCACTAAACAGCGACGTGCTGGTGCTCGGCTCCTATATGTTGATCGGCTCGACTGATGACGGACAGTTGCGCCTGGATGTCCGCATGCAAGACGGCAAAACCGGCGAAATACTCAGCGAAGTCGGCGAAGCAGGGGAAACTAAAGAAATGTTCCGGCTGGTTTCGCAGATCGGCAGTCAGTTGCGTAACCGCCTGGGTGTCGGGCCTTTGCAGGGAACCGACGAAGC
Organism: uncultured Acidobacteriota bacterium; assembly: GCA_963703465.1. Lineage (GTDB taxonomy): Bacteria > Acidobacteriota > Terriglobia > Terriglobales > Acidobacteriaceae > Gp1-AA145. The sequence goes on from CAVPEQ010000008.1 coordinate 16,314, forward strand.
GAGTGTACTGGCAGCACTGCCGTTGGACCCGGATGCGGCGCGCTTTTACGCGCTTGGAGTAAACAAGCTGAGACAGTTCGACGCATTGGCTGCGAAGGACCTTCTCTCGCAGGCAGCAGAGACGGATCCAAAATTCTCGCTTGTGCACGCCATGTTGGCGCGGGCATGGGCACAACTCGGTTACGAGCAGAAGCATGCCGAAGAAGCGAAGAAGGCGTTTGATCTCTCGGCGGACTTGCCACGTGCTCAGCGCATGCTGGTAGAAGGCGAGTACTACGCGAGCCTGGGCAAGCAGGAGGAAGCCGCTTCGGTTTATCACGCACTCTTCGAGCTGTTCCCTGACAATCTAGATTACGGATTGCAACTGGCGGCATCCCAGACCGTCTCCGGACATGGCGGTCAAGCCATGAGAGTCATTCAGCAGCTCCGCACATTGCCGCCCCCATCTTCTGACGATCCACGGATCGATCTCGCAGAGGCGCAGGCGATGAAAGACAACAAACCGGCGGCACTTGTGTTGATCCGCAGTGCGGTACGAAAAGCCTCTGACCGCGGGCAACTTCTGCTTTATGCACTCGCGAGAAAACAGGAGTGCATGAACCTGCTTTATGGTGAAAAGCCTGAACAGGCGACACCGGTCTGCGAAGATGCATACAACATCTTTATAGAGGCCGGAAATCGCCTGGGCGCCGCTGATGCAGTGCGCCTGATGGCAGATGGAATCGGAACCGGCGGGCATTTCGAGCAAGCCATCGCCACATATCAGCGCGCCTTAAACCTGCTGGCGGACATGGGGGAGCACCAGAAGACGGGAGCCATTCTGAACAATATGGCTATCAATTTTGCCAACGAAGGCAAGCTGGATCGAGCGGAGCAGCTCTACGAGCAGGCGAAATTTCATTTTCAGCAGTCCGGAGATATAGGTAACACCGCCACTGCGATGGTTAATATCGCGGACATCGATTATCTCAGAGGCAACTTATCGCGTGCGGCAAGACGCTATCAGGACACATTGGGTCTCATTTCCACCATGGACCACGGAGAGCCCGGTTATACGCTCTATCGTCTTGCAGATATCCAGCTAGCTCAAGGAAACATTAGAGAGGGACATCGTCTGGCCCAGCAGGCGGTTGATGCACTCGGCCCGATTCAGGGCGGCTATCAATATCTCACCACTGCCATGATTGAGCTGGGCGAAGCTCTGAAGGCGGAAGGTGATCTGGCAGGCGCGCGATCGCAGTTTGAAAAAACTCTTACCATGCGGCAACAAATCGGTGCGCTCGATCTGGTGGCAGAGAGTCAGGCGGAACTCGCTGATTTGGAAATTCAGGAGAACCATCCTGAGCAGGCTGAGAATTTGGTGCGCACGGCGCTGGCGGAATTTGAAAAAGAAAAAAGCGATCCCGACTCGAGCAGCGCTTATACGATTCTGAGCCGCGCATTACTTATGCAAGGAAAGTTTGACGAAGCGGACAAAACCAGTCGCCTTGCAGCCAAACTAAGCCTGACCAGTTCGGACCCGGCACTAAAACTACCGGCGGCAATTCAGCAGGCACGCGTGCAAACCGGAAGCCCCGTCAATCGATTGGCAAGTTCGGCGGCAGCATCTGAACAACTACACTCAACCATCTCGATCGCCAAACATCTCGGTTATTACCAGATTGAATGCGAGGCCCGCCTAGCTCTGGGCGAGCTGGAACTAAAAGTCAACGCTTCCGCCGGTCGCAAGCTCCTCACCGAGCTCGCCGAAGAAACGCACAGCCGCAATCTTGAACTCTTCGCGCACCAGGCGCAAGCGGCCTTAGGTGGCGGCGCAGTGTTAGCCGAAAACCGCTCCGTTCACTAGCACGAAGTCGCAGTTCTTCGTTTTCCATACGAAGGTTTTGATTTCTTGCGCGCTCCGCCCGAGTCACGAATTCCCACAACAGACTCAGCAATCACAACTTAGCGTGTCAGTTCTGTTTAATTTGCGTTTCCTTTGACCTGGCGAGATTCCCAGCGTATTTCAAGCGCATGCGATGCAGGAAATCGCAAGGAGCCACGCCGATGAAGGAAACGCAATCACGAAAGCGGTTGTTATTTGCAAAACATTCGTGGGCGGTTATTTGTGCTCTGGCAACCGCCGCTTACCCTCAAACAACTCCGCCGAACGGCGGAGTCTTAATGCGTCCCCAAGCGCCCACCCTGTTACAACGCCCTGCTCTCGGCGTGAGCGCCTGCACTGTAGGCATGCTCGACCTTCGGATCACGACCGGAAACGACGATCTTCGCGGCGGGAATGACAACCTGAATGTGGAAATTCACTACGCCAATGGCGACATGCAAACTGCCGCCAATGTGAATAAAGGAGCCAAGTGGCCCAACCAGAGTGTGAACACGGTTGCCATCAATCTGACTCATCCCGTCGGCCCTGGCGAAATAAAGCAACTTCGTCTCGTGCACTCTGCCCAAGCCGGCTATATCCCTCCGTCGTCGAGGCAGATTGCCGGGAGTGCGACCCCCGCAGGCCCTCTCCTTGCGCCAATTAATGCTGCCCAGGGAATACAGTCCGAAGACAACTGGGACATGGCGGAACTTCAGGCATTTGCTCTTGGTAAAGGAGTCAATGTGCCTGTTGCGTCGTCAGGCTTTCACAGGTTTACAGGAAGCAATCCCTCATTCGACATCAACGCACAACCTGGAATCGCTTGCCCGACAGGAAAACAGGTCAAAAGCATTTCGTTCACGTTCTCCACCGCAGATGACGATCTTCGCGGCGGAAATGACAACCTGAACATAACCATTCTGTTCAACGATGGGACAACTCAAGCAGCGACCAACGTCAATCACAGCCAGAATTGGCCGAATGGAAGTACGAAAGGCGCCGAAATCCTGTTAAGCCGGTCCGTCACCATCGACCAGATTCGCGGTTTCAAGCTTGAGGATACCTTCACCGGAGGTTCCGGTGGCGATAACTGGAACATGGCCTCAATGCAGGCTGACGCAGCCCTCGCGGACGGATCGTATCACACGATTGCGAAAGCCGGGTTTCACCGTTTTAGCGCTGACTGGAACGGACCTAAGGCCAAGCAGATAAGCATCAGCGCTCACCCGATCAACTGATTCATTGCGCGTCATGGAGGAAATTATTATGCGCGTTAGAAAACACAAAGTGATTCATCGATTTGTTGGACCCAGCTTGTTTCTATTACTGATCTGCGCAATCACCGCGGCCCAGGTTACTACGACCGCGCCGCCTCCGAACCCGAACATCACCGCGCCCGGCCCACAGCGGCATGCACCTCAAGGTGGGCAACGGCCCCCGGGTACGCCCTCGATCGCAAATGCACCTCCGCCGAACAGCGCGCTGACGGTTTATCCCGGCGACGTTGAAGGGTTTGTGTACTGGGACGCGAACACCATCGCCCATAAACCCGCAGGCACGTGTGCGGGACTTGCAGTGAGCGTCAGTGCGGCCGGTTCTCCCAACATCACCATTCAGCCAGGCAATCACTTCAAGTATGCCGGACAGGTGAAAACATTTTTGGCGGGCGGCACGATCCAGGTGTTTGACGTTTGCATTTATGCATATGATCACCAGCCCGTCGGGCCGCAATTGCAAGCACAACTCGTGGTCACGGATCGCAATGCGTTTTCTCAAGGCGTCATGGCCCAGACCGGGACGGTAGCACCGATCACCATCATCAACGCCCAATGCAATATGTTGCCCCCGATCGTGCCCTCTTCTATGAGTGATCTCACCGCGCATTGGGGTTCATGTCAGAACCGCGCCTATGACGTGAATTTCGCGCTCGCTCCTGCGCTACACGTGATGAGCTCCGGCGGTGGTGGCTCAGGCGGAATGTTGTCGAGTGCCAATAATGGCGCTGGAAACCCAGGACCAATTCAGTCCCCCACACGCGGAATGCTGGCTGGTGCCGCAAATCCCGGCCCGCAGCAATCAGGCTCGCGTGGAATGCTCTCCGGCGCCAGGGATCCGGGCCCCATTAGCGCACCTCCCAGCGGAAAAGGAACTCCCGGGCAGCTCTTGCCTGGACGGCCCGGCGGCACCAATGCTCACCAACGCCGACGTAATCGGCCTCATGAAGGGCGGGGTTCCTCAGTCCGCGATCATCAATCAGATCAATTCTTCGAGCAAGAAGTTTGATTTCTCTCCAGCGAGTTGCCAGTCACTGGCACAGGCGCATGTAACTCCACAAGTTCTCGACGCAATGGGCGACGGCAGTGTTCGTCCATGTTTCACCGGCGGGGTTCGTACAGGAACCGGGAACGGGGCTGACGATCTCAATCCGCAACCGTTCCCGCCCAAAGCCGCGGGCAGCCGAATGGCTGGCGCGAGTCCTCTCATGTCTGCAGCGGAACAGACGCATGCAACTCGGCAACGCGGCGCAGCTTTATCCAGCCGAGCCAGGTTGGTTCTTGGACCAAAAATCACGATTTCCGGCGCAGGTGGACGAGAACTTAATCCAGAAACTGCCGAGACCATTCAGAGCGAGAGCCTGGAAACCCACAATGCCAGAACAACTTTTGCGAAAAGTGCACAGTTAGCCAGAACGTCCAATTCTCAGATCGGGCCGTCGCACACTCTTGATAGTACCGACCCGGCAAGTGGAGGCTCTGGGGATCCGAGTGGATCTCAACCGGGAGGCGACCCAGCAGGAACCCCACCGGGATCGGTGCCCCCAGGCACAGGTTCTTCGGGTGGAACTCCTCTGCAAACTGCTGGAACGCCATCGACACAAGCTGACTCCGGCGGATCGCACTTGACCCTTCAACAGATGACAAGAGCGCCGCAGCCAATCAGCATGTGCCGGTTTACGACCGACCCCGTAATTCAAGCGATAGGTGGCAAGCTACACAGTATCGTTCTTACGCCTGACCCTGGCACCGGCCAATATCCCAATAATCAATACGCGATTGTGGGATGCAACTTCGGAGCCACGCAAGGTGACGTTCATATCTTCGGGCAGTTCATTCATAATCCGAGCCCGGTAAAACTCGGTATCGATTCATGGAGCGACGGCTCAATCCTCGTCACATTCAATCCCAACTTCCAGAATGAATACGATCTGAAGAACATCACTCTTGTTGTTGTCAGGTCCGACGGCAAGAGTGTTCAAATGCCTGGTATTTCGTTTGTAGCCGCGCGCGGATCGCGTCCTTTGGCGAGCATTCCCCGTTCGATCGTGAAATTGCCGGCCAGCTATTTCGACAAGAATGTATTTGTCAGTCCGCTCAATTCGGCAAATCTGAAACTTGCCGGGTTGACTCCGGAGTCGCAAACCGGAACCGCGGCTTTTTTCCTCTACGACGCAATTTGGACAAGCAATGTTGGCGATGGATATCCGCCGAGCCGTCTCTCCTACGCGGATCAAATCGATTTCAGCAAGTTACGCGCCGGTTTCTCGCTAGATGATAGTGCGCAGACTCTTGTCCTGGCCAAGCCAGACCTGAGTTCCGGTAACGGAGTCTTCGTCGATTCGGGAGGAACCTGCAAGTACTACGACACAGTGGCTAGCGCGTCGATGCAGGGCAGCACGCTTGCAGTCGGTATCCAGCCCGCCGAATGCGACGACTCCGGAAAATTTATTTACGCCTACTACGGCCTCGTTCTTTCGGTCACTGGTCCGAAAGGTGACAAATTAAGTCCCTGGCCAGATGGATTGCAGTAAGTCAGCTGGATGAAAAGGAATCATATGACGGATCACAAACCATTCTGGAAATGTTTTTTCGTGATGTTTGTTCTTCTGTGCGGCGCGGCTGCTCAGCAGCAACGGGCGCTCAACAATGCGGACATCATCAACATGGTCAAAACTAAGTTGCCGGAATCGGTCGTAGTGCAGGCAATTCAGTCAAATCCTGGAAAATATGACACCTCGACGAACGCTCTCATTTCTTTGCACAAGGCTGGCCTCACCGAAAACGAACTGAACGCGATGATTGCGGCCTCGAGCAAAGTCAGTTCGGGCAGTCCTGGGGCATCGGGACCAACGCAAACCGCCGCCCCCTCGGTTCCAAAGACTCGAATGCCGACACTCACCGTTACCGCCGGCGGAAGTACGCAGGAACTGCACCTCGAAAAAACGCAACTGGCGGAAACCAAGACTAAGCCGTCATCGATGAAGAGCCTCGCTTCGGATTCCGTCGTCACGCAGGCGATGCAGAGTGGCGTCAACGAAGCCGCATCCACCGCCGCCATGCACATGAACTACGGCGTCGGAGGCCAATCGGTGCAGCAGGCGGGAAGCGTTTTCTCCAGCGTCATGGCGCACCGCCAACCGAAGACGACCTACGTCTGGGGCGTGCCTGGGCCTGCTTCAGCGAACGTGCTGCAAAGTGCGTCGCCAGGTTTCACCATCGATTTTTCTCGGGTCGTGGGCGTGACTCCCGATGACTATGCGCCGGCCATTGTGAAGCTGACCCCGGCGCAGAATACATGCCGCATCATCGGCGCCACGCAGGGCAAGGCGGATGCGCGATCCAGTCCCGCTGCCGACTGGCAGATCTATTCGAGTTTCCTCGAGGAGCGCGTCAATTCTCAAATCCAAAAACTCGCGCCGGGAAAATACAAGATCACTCCGGCTTCCGAGATGGCTGCAGGCGAATACGGAATCGTGCTCCGCCCGGTTTCGAAAACGAAAAAATTCTCCGGCGGCGATGTGGCGCGCGGACAGGGCGACGGGCTTATGTTTGACGCGGTCTGGACATTCCAGATTTCAGAAGACGCGCAATAGCAATGCACGCAATTGGCGTGTGTACAAGAATCCGCTAAGGAGAGAGCCATGAATTCAGCTCGTGAACGATTAACGCAGCGCTTGTTATTTTCGGCGATATGCTTCCTGCTGGTTTCGTCGTCCGCGTGTACTTCGAAGTCAGAATCAAGAACCAGAGAGCAAGGCGCGACCGCATCCTCTGACAGCGCAAATTCTCACATCGATTTGATGTGCATCGGGGAACGCATCAACAATCCACCCGAGGCGTTTCACTATTCCTACAAATACAACGACGCATCCACCTCGGTCAGCAAAGAGGCGGATATTACGCCTCAGGCAATGGAGATCGCAATCAAAGACCAGTCCGGGTCTCATTCTTTCCACGGCGTGCGCTCGGATGAGGTCAGTTGGAACAGCGCGGTCCTGGACCTTTCCGGTCTCGGTTTGACAGCAATGATGAGCCGTTTCGATGCCCTCAACGGGACTTCCGCCATCAGCCGCCAGGCAAACGAATCCATGAACGGCTACGACACGACCCGGTATGCGATTAACACCACGACGGCAGGTGATTCGGACCAACGGAAGTTCGCGGCGCTCTTCGGAGCGGGCGCGTTCGAGAAGGGGACGGTTTGGATCCCGGCGGATGGTTGCGCAGTGAAGCTGGTGCTTGACGAGCGGATGTCATTTGGCGGCAACCTGAAGGACGCCCACTACGAACTGGCCAGGATTCGCAAGTGAGCTGCAACGAGCAAGGAAGCGTAACGGAGGTCTTAGCAATGAAATTGCGGACCAGATTGTGCGTGGTGTGCATGGCCGCATTCGTGCTGCTATCCGGCTGTTCGAAAAAAAGCGCTGTTCCCGAATCATCCGGCATGCCTGTGGCGCGCCCTTTTAAAGACCTTCGCGATCTGCCGGGAACGATTGCCAATGTCACGTTAACCAGCAACACGGTCCGGATCGATGAATCGACCACACATCAAATCCTGAAGAGCATTAGCTCCGATGGCGACATCTTCGTCTTCGATAACTCGGATTCGCGAGTTCAAAACCTTCATGAGGGTCAAATATTTCTTCTGGACAATGTGGCAGTACGCAAGGTTCTTGCGGTGGCAAAGAAAGACAACCTGATCATTGTTGGCACGGATTACGCTTCGCTGACTGACTTCATTCAGCAAGGGCAACTGAAATGGACTGCTCCAATCAAGTTCGGGTCCCTGTTTTCGGCAAAGGACTCATCCGCTCCTGCGCGGCCTGCTCCGATTATGTGGCTCATACCGAATGGCACGGTTTACGCAGCCGGAACGGAACTTTCTTACTCCGGAAAAGTCGACGACTGGGACACGAGCATGAGCGTTACTCCAAGTTCCAACCGGCTGGATGTCGCCTTCAAAGTCTCCCGGAGTAATCAGGGTATGAGCGTGATGACTTCCGCGAAGGGATTTTTGAAAGACTTTCTCAGCTCAGCCGACATTCAAGTGGACCAGGGTGATTTAAGCAATTTTTCCTACAACGCCACCAACCTCAATGGCGAGGTGAATGTACAGTATGCGGCCACTCGCGACGGCGAGGCTGCGGGAATTGACAAGCCGAATATTAAGTTGCCCCCACTCGCCAAGATCCCCATGCCAATCGACGGCATTCCATTCATGCTTACCATCAATGCCGCTTTGATTTTGAAGCCGGGATTTGGAGCAAAAAAAGAAGCCGCCAGCGGCTCCTTTCAGATTACTTATAACGGCGATGAAGGCTTCCAGGTGAAAGGCGGTAATCCGCAGTCGAGCAGCAAGATTGAGGGAAATGGAAGCATCGGTCGAGGTCAAAGTGCGTCGCTTGCGCCCCACGCCATCCTCATTGGAGTAGCCGCTCCCAAGATCATTTTGAGCCTTGGCATGCAGTCGGCGATGGACGTGCTTCAACAAGCGTTTCCATCCAGTCTCGCGGATTCGCTCGGCGATTTCCTTGCCAATAGCAGTGCCGGCAAATGGGCCAAGAAGAAGATGAATTCGACTTTCAAAACTGAAGCCTCAGCCTACGTGCAGACAGTCGCGGTCGGCACGATGGCCTCGGAGGGATCTCTGGGCTTACTGCCCTGCAAACTCACACGGCTGCTGTTGCAGTTTGAGGGCGGAGCAGACGCCTATCTGTTAGGACAAAAGACGGCCGACAAACACCTCATGATTGCAAAAAAAGAATTTGTTGTTCGCGAACCTGATGTTAAGGCTTGCGGGGACAAGTAAACATCTTCCCGGAGAGGAGTGATCACTATGGCGTTCTGTGCAAAGTGCGGTGGGACATTAGTTGAAGGCGCGGGCTTCTGCGGAAGTTGCGGCGCTCCGGCGGGCGCGGCTCAAGCTGCAACCGGCGGCACACAAGTTATTGCCATGAATGGCTCGGTTGCGAATTCTGGCCTGGCACCGAATCTGGCTGGCGCGCTCGCGTATGTTCTCGGGCTTATAACTGGGGTCGTTTTTCTTGTGCTCGAGCCGTATAAGCACGATCGCTTCGTGCGCTTCCATGCAATGCAATCCATCCTGTTCTGCGTGGCGGCGATCGCATTCAGCATTCTCTGGCACATTCTGGTCAGCATCATGATGAGCATTAGCGGATGGACAGCCATGGCATTGGTGCCGATCGGTTTGGTGATCTCGTTGGGCTTTTTCTTCTTCTGGCTCTTCCTGATGTATCAGGCATACAGCCAGCGCGAGTTTCGTATTCCCGTGATTGGCGCGATTGCGGCAAAACAGGTGGGCTAGGAAATTCAGATGACTGATTCAGAAATGAGCGTAACTATGCCACGAAAGCAGACGTTCCCCCGTTTCACGACGCCTACTCGACTGCTCGCAGTCGCAACTGTAAATGCAGCTTTGCTATTGGCTCCCGCATGCAACTCCAGTTCGAATCCGAAGGGCTCGGTCGAAAAAGTCACCGAGCAGGGATCGACGAAAGCTGTCAAGAATGTCGCGGCTGTCGGCGCCAGCACCGATCCCGGGATCGACCTCAATTGCGTGTACGACCACCTGCAGAACCCGCCAGAATCTTTCCATTACCTGTACGACAAAACCGGATCGAATCACGTACATCAGGAAGCGGACGTCTCACCGCAAGCCATCAGCGGATTTCGACTACAGTTCGACGGCTCTCAACAGCCGCTGCAGGCAACCCGCTCCGATCAACAGAGCTGGCAAAGCGCGCTCGCAGGCTTGACGGGAATCTCCGGCATGTCGAGCACGGTTGCAATCATCAACCACAACTCCGCCATGCAGCGCGAGACCGATGGCGGGCAAGTCAACGGATATGACACGATCCACTATTCCATCGATACCGCTCGCTTCAGTGCAACCGAGCGCCAGATGCTTTTGTCGCCGGGCGAGTTCGAAAAAGGTGACGCCTGGGTTACATCTGCGGGATGCCCGGTGAAACTAGAACTCGATTCCGAGCTGCACAAGAGAGACGGCAGTTTCATTGAGAAACTTCACTATGAAGAGGCCATGGTGAAGAAATGAGCAGCGAAGTCAGCACGGTTTGCGAGAAATGCGGCGCCGCGACAGTAGGGGCTAGCCCGTTCTGTACGAGATGCGGGGCGCGGCGAGAGTCTGCGCGAACTGGTGTCGCCCGCTCACGTTTCTGCACCAAGTGTGGCTCTCCTCTTATTGATGACACTGAGTTTTGTATTAAGTGCGGCGCGCCCACCGGGTCGGCGGGAATGGCATCAGCATCACAGGCGTCGGGGTCGACCACATTCTCGCGATCAGGTGCAATAAAGATGCCGTCGATGCAAGCTACTCCGAGCACGTCTGGAACGCGCCCACCGAAGGTGCTATTAGCTGGAATCGTTGTCGTTTTCCTCGTCGGAATTTTGGTCGTCGCCGGCATCGTTCACTTTGCACATCGCACCAGTCAGAAAGCGGCCGACATCGAAGCGAGTCTGCAGAAAACAGAACACTCATCGTCTTCCAATTCCAGTTTACCTTCGACTCCTTCGACGCCGATCTTGCCCAGTCAATCCATAACTACCGAAAATGGAAATATCGCGCCTGCATCTTCCCCCGCAGCCTCTACAGCTTCAACGCCAGGACAAGCGCCAGCTCCCATTGTTCCTGGGGTCGCGACCGGAGATCCCGCACGCGACTGGGCGCTCAAATACGAGCGTACCGAGAATGGACCAGAAGCAGATTTGGTCGTGCGCACCGGCGATATCAATAATCTCGGCTTCGGCTGGCCGCAAGGATTCGATCCGTTCTCCGGAAACTCCACCCCGTCTCACAAATATCCGTGGGACCCGCGACCCGACGAACCTGACGGCACCGATCGCATTATGCTTGGTTCCGCCGTCGATCCGACCGAGGCCTTGCGTGATATCAGGCACTACAACAGTTACTCCAGCGACGGCTACAGCGGAATTCTGTCCGATTGCGAAATGCTTTCGCCTAATCAAATCTGCAAGCCGCGGCAGGACTCGATGCCCCAGCCTCTCAGTCTGATTGTAGGCAAGCTGCCACCAAAAATTAACGCGGTCCTCATTCAATTATTTGCCGATGATTTTCAGGCGGCAATTTTTAGATCGCACTTTCAAGTCAGCCTGAATGGCACGAGAATTCCGTCACTCGAATACTCGATCAACTCGCTGAACCAGACCGGGCCGATTGGCAAGTTGGTCAGCATGAAGTTGCTGCCGGAATATTGGCCACTGCTCGCATCCGGCGAAGTGAAATTGCTGATCGATGACCCAACGACAAAAATGAGGGATGGCTACGCGATAGATTTTTCGCGCATTCTGGTCAATCCCCACAAATTCAAATACGAAGTTTCACTTGCAGCCACGGTTGTAGACGCGGATAAGCACACACCGATACCGGGTGCGAGTGTCACTGCCGGCCTGCAATCCGCGAACACTGACACTCGGGGGAAATGTCAGCTAAGCGGATTGCCGGCCGGATTAGTAACTGCTACCGGTGCGGCTCCTGGGTATGACGAGAATTCCGTTCCTGTGGACCTCGTGGCCGGTCAGACCGGCACCGCGGAAATTCAGTTGCACCGCCACGACGAAGGCACGGCTGCGCTGGAGAGCTCCATTGAGAAAACTGGCTCCGCAACCATATATGGAATACATTTTGATACCGATTCCGCGAAGCTCAGAGGGGACAGTATTCCCGCGCTCAACGCGGTCCTTGGGTTGATCAATAATCATTCGGGCTCGCGATGGATTATTGCAGGACACACAGATAATCAAGGAAGCGAAAACAAAAACCAGCCGCTATCTGAGAGGCGTGCGGCGTCGGTCATCACCTGGTTGAAAGCTCACGGCGTGGAGCCCGACCGCCTTGAACCACAGGGTTTTGGCGCAACACGCCCCGTTGCCGATAATGCGACTGCCTCAGGTCGGGCTCTGAACCGGCGAGTGGAGATTTGGCTGGCGAAGTGATGTGCCCAGATTTTCGTTTTATCTCTCGGCACTTGCCGAACGACGCGCCATCCGGAAGTGAACTGTGCAATACAAACGTTATCGGAAACCGAATGCTTTGCTGTGGTAATCGAATGTGGTTACAGTCCCTCTCGTGAGAGTCTCTGTTTAGCAGCGCTCGATTGAGGTCCATACAGCAAAGGATCACGGATGGATCAGAGTTTTCAGCTCGCGAAGATCCGAAAGCCCCGCATCAGAGACCAGGTAAATCTGCATGTCTCCAAATTGGCCTGCAACCCAGTTGTAACCTTGGCGCGAGCCTGACCTGTCGGCAATCGGTTCCTTTTCGCGGTCAGGCCAAACAAAGACATTAATAAAGTGCTTACGGCGCGCATAAACGAGCGCCGCGACGTTGTGACCGTTGACAACATCGAGGCGCCCGCCCACCAGCGGGAATCCCTGCGCGGCGTAGTCAGTGACCGGAGGAATGAAGTCTAGCTTGCCGTCGAACCAGGGTTTCACCGTGTGCTGGTCGGTCGACTGTACATCAAACAAGTGTCCGGGCTGCAGCGAACGCACGTGGGCGTCGATCAGTTCGGCAGTGAGCGTCGATTGCTTGTGTGACGGGATAACAAAGAGCATGATCGTGATCAACGCTGCTGCCGTGGCCAGCGTACCGAACGTCGGCAGAAGCAACCATCTCTTCCACCAGGACACCCTACTCACGCGGACTTCGCTGGTTTCGCTCGCGATTTGTTGACGAACTTTTTCGCGCAGATCACGCGAGGCACACTCGTACAAGTCATTTTGCTGAAGCTGCGTGCGCAAAAAGTCGATGCCTTCCAGCGCCGCCCGGCACTGCGGGCAGTGCTCAAGATGGCGCTCAAATTCAGCCGACCTCACCGCATCCAGTTCGCCATCGAAGTAACCGTGAATTGTGGTTTCCGCCAGTTCGCAGTTCATGAAACCTCCTTCGCGGCAGCCGGAGCCGTTCCGGTCAACTTTTGCCGCAAACGCTCGCGCGCACGTGAAAGCGTGGACATGACAGTCCCTATGGGAATCCCGGTAATCTCCCCAATTTCTTTGTAGGAACAGCCTTCTAATTCTCTGAGCACGAGCACCTCTCGAAAACGTGGGGACAGCGATTCCAATGCCGACATCAACCGCTGCCGTTCATCCGCCTGGGTAGCCAGGGTCTCAGGATTAGCGGACGGACGCCGATGCACTTCTTCATCGAACTCAGTCGTCAGTTCCGACGGTTGATTTTTTTGCAGCCAGCTGTAGCAAGTGTTTCGCACAATCTGAAGCAGCCATGCTCTTGCGTCTCCCCCGTGGAAATTCTGGAAGAAGCGATATGCCCTCAGCATCGCCTCCTGGACCACGTCGTCGGAATCGGCGCGATTTCGCAACATCCATCGAGCCAGATTGGCGGCGCTATTCAAGTGTGGCAACACCAGTTGCTCAAACCTAATTTTGTCCTGCGGGTCTAGCACGTCACTAGTCTCCCAGGTGTGTCTATGTACTTAACCGTAGGCATTGGCATTTTATTCCCGCGTAGCCCAGTTGCTACCGAAAATAATTTTCGCAATCGTTATGCCAAAAAAATATCTCGATGGAATAAAAGCAGCGCGCCCCTGGTTTAAGCAGGTGTAACACGTCCTGGCAGGCGACGCGAACCGAAAAACTCACGATGGTTTGCGTCGCCGTCGCCAGCTGATGTGGCGAACTACATTTCTGCGTGGAGGAGTGATGGATAAAAATAATTTGTTGGACGCAAATGCCGGCGGACTGATCGAACATGACCACAACAATGACGGAATCAACCGCCGGGGATTCCTGAAGTGCATGGCCTGGGCCGGCACCGGCGCGCTTTGCATAATTGAAGGCGGAGTGCTGAAGTCCCATGCTCTGGCTTCCCAGCTCGGCTCGGGGATGAAGTCCCACAAGATGGGTGGCCTGAGCTTTGTGCAGATTAGCGACAGCCACATGGGCTTCAATAAGCCCGCGAATCCTGATGTGATTGCGACCCTGCAAGCCGCGGTAGACAAGATTAACTCTCTGCCCGAAGCGCCGGATTTCATTTTGCACACCGGCGACATCAGTCATCTCTCGAAACCTTCAGAGTTCGACAATGTCGATCAGATTCTGAAGGCTACAAATCAGGATATTTTCTTCGTGCCGGGAGAGCACGACGTCCTTAATGATGACGGAGTTATGTTCCGTGAGCGCTATGGAAGAAATTCCAAGGGGCAAGGGTGGTACAGCTTCGATAAGAACGGCGTCCACTTTATTGGCCTGGTCAACGTCATGAACCTTAAGGCCGGCGGGTTGGGAACGCTCGGAGCAGAGCAACTCGAATGGATGAAAGATGACGTTAAGCACCTGAAGCACAGCACGCCAATCGTTGTGTTCGCTCATATTCCGTTGTGGTCGATCTATCCACAGTGGGGATGGGGAACGGACGACAGCGCCCAGGCGCTGTCTTATCTGAAAAAATTCGGCTCGGTAACGGTGCTCAACGGACACATTCACCAAACCATGCAGAAAGTCGAAGGCAACATAACTTTTCACACGGCGTTTTCGACAGCCTTCCCTCAACCTGCGCCCGGCCAGGGTGAAGGCCCAGGGCCGATGAAGGTGCCTGCCGAGCAACTGCGCAGCATTCTCGGAATTACCGATGTGAATTACGTGCAAGGCCGGCACGCGCTGGCGGTCGTGGACTCGTCTCTCGCGTAGAGATTAGGCCCGTAGATTCTCAAAACTTAATTACAAGGAGAAATGGAAATGACGAAAAGAAATTTGTTCAATAGCGGCCTGGTCTTGGTTCTTCCTCTGGCCCTGGCCACGGCTTTAGTTCTGCATCCCACACGAGCGAAGAGCGAAGCGACAGCACCGCCTTTAGAAGTGCGCGTGGACAACTTCACTTTTGGTCCGGATACGCTCACTGTCTCGGTGAACAGCACGGTTACCTGGGTCAATAAGGATGATCTTCCACACACAATTGCCAGCAGCGACGGCGTGTTTAAGTCCAAAGCGCTCGATACGGACGACAAATATTCGTACACGTTCAGCAAGGCGGGCACTTACGCCTACTTCTGCAGTATCCATCCGAAGATGGTGGGAAAGATCGTTGTTCAGTAAAGAATTTCAACAACCAGCCACGTAGGTGGCTGGTTTAACAAAAAGGACCAATCAACAAATGATCAACCCTTTCGATCTGCGAACGATTTTTCTTGCGAAGCACGCACAGCACGTCGTACTAGTTCACTTCCCGATCGCATTATTCATGACGGGAGTTGCATTAGACCTGCTTTCGCGCGGGAAACGCAATTCTCAATTCGCCAGCGCTGCATATTGCAACCTATCAATTGCGGCGGCGGCTATGATTCCAACAGCGGTGACGGGTTGGCTCGCCTGGCACTTTGCGCTTGAGGATCAACAGATCAAAGGTCTGCTGCTGCTACATCTCTTGGCAGCGTCAACTGGCACGCTCTTAGTGATCACGTCATGGTGGGTGCATTGGCGGACTCGCAAAACGCCGATGCCCCTGCCGCGATACCGAATTCCTGTCGAACTACTCGGAGTCGCAGTGATTGGCCTCGCCGCACACCTGGGGGGGTTCTTAAGCGGAGTCAACTCATGAATCATCGGCCTCCAGGGCAGATCTCCACTGCATCTCAATCCACCATTCAACTGCAGGTCGGCCAGAGCGCATAGCGAACTTTTAAGGTGAATACTAGTTCGCGTCTGACGGGCATCCGCAGGGACGGGTACACTTGGGCCAGGGACGAACGCCGAAAGCAGCGCTGCTACGATTCCTCACAGCAGTTTAGGGCGATGACAGTGCTATGAACGCACACACACAAACCATAATCCCCGAAAGAATTGCCGGCGGCGTATTAATGGTCCCTGAAACACCATTTTCGGACCAGACGACGCTTTTTAGCTTGAAGGACTGGCGTCTGTGGGGGATAAGTTTCGGTTTCTTTGGAACTCTTTTTCTTTGCGGTTTGTTCTCAATGCTCTCCTTGAAAAGAGCAGGCGGCGGATCAGATCTGATGATGGAGGAGGTGGTGATTCTGCCGCTTATTCAGGACATCATCTTCGCCATTCTCGCTCCTCTGGTATTTGTTGTCGCGGCACGCTATCCGGTTCAGCGGCCGCAGGTAATTAAACGCTCACTCTCGTATCTGGCTGGAGGAGTGTTGTTCACCACAGTTCACGTGCTGCTCCGGGTCCTGAGTTACCCAGCCTGGAATTATGGGACAAAGAGATATGAGTGGGCACTAATTAACTGGAGGTCTTTTCATTCCGCGATTTATTGGCCGGCATTGAAAACAATATTCTTGTGGAATCTGGCTGAAGATATTTTCGCGATCTATATTCCCATCCTGGTGGTCGCGCATGCCGTCCTTTATTACGTCCGTTACCGGCATCGTGAGCTGCGGTCTATCCAACTGCAAGCGCAACTCAGCGATGCCAGGCTTCTGGCTCTGAAAAGCCAACTCCAGCCTCACTTTCTTTTCAATACGTTGCACTCCATTTCATCTTTAATGTTTCTAGACGTGCGTTCTGCGGATACGATGATCGCCCGTCTCAGCGATTTGTTGCGAATGAGCCTTGAGGACACGGCCGAACATGTCACCTCTTTAAAACGTGAGCTGGAGTTTACCCTAGCCTACCTAGAGATTGAGAAGGTCCGATTTGGCGATCGTCTCTCGGTAACCTTCGATGTTCCGCCGAGAGTTCTGGACGCTTTGGTTCCACAATGCTTGTTGCAGCCGCTGGTTGAAAATTCGATCAAGCACGGGATTTCGAAGCGCTCTTACGGCGGCGAGGTCACCGTGAGCGCCTATACCGTCGGAGATAAACTTTTGCTGTCCGTAAAGGACAATGGTTCCGAAAATGCCTCCGCCAACGGAAGTCGGCCGGTTAATTTTGGGCTCGGTCTAAGAGCGACCCGCGAGCGATTGCGCAGTCTCTATGGAGAAAACCAGGACTTGAGTCTGAATTTCCTCGCTGACGGACACGTCGAGGTCAATATTCTGATACCAATTCGAGGCGATGCACGTCTGTAACTCATGCATCCCGCGTCCCTGCAATCGTTGCCCATTATCCCGGAAAGGTCGTCGATCATCCCTATTCCCCTCCGCATTCTCATCGTCGACGACGAACGACCGGCGCGGGACAAGTTAAAGATCCTGCTTTCGCAGGAGTCGGACGTCCAGGTGATTTCCGAGTGTGGCAATGGCGCTACGGCTCTGACCGCACTCAGCGACTTAAAACCAGATCTTGTTCTGCTGGACATTCAGCTTCCTGATACAGATGGATTTTCATTGCTCAAAGCAGTGCCCAGCGAAGAGTTACCTTTTGTAATCTTCACGACGGCCTACGATCAATATGCAATCAAGGCATTCGATGCTCACGCGCTCGACTACTTGTTAAAGCCCTTCGATCACGAACGCTTGCGAGAGGCTCTGCATCGCGCGCGGCTGGCTATCCGAAGTCAGAATGACCGGATGCTGACGGATCGGTTGCTTAAGATCCTTCAGGGAACAAACTCCGTCCCGGTCGCACGCCGGCTTCTGATACGTTCCGGAGGACGAGTAGTTTTTCTGGCTTACGAGGAGATCGAATGGATTGACGCCGCCGCGAACTACGTTCGGGTAAATGCAGGCAAGGCTTCGTACATGTTACGAGGCAGCATCGGAAGCATCGCGGAAAAGCTCCCGGCGGAACAATTCGTTCGCATTCACCGCTCAACTGTCGTGAATGCCAGAATGATCAAAGAGCTCCAGCCATGCAACAGCGGTGAATTTATCGTGGTTTTGAGAAATGGCAAAGAGCTTTCCTGTAGTCGCGGCTATCGCACAGGCCTGCGCAAATTAATTGAGAGCACTCCGGTACTCTGACGCCACGGATCTTTAGGTGAGGAATCGCGAACTTGCTTGCTGCCAGACGGACCGGCCGTTTTCGGTTCTTCGAACGATCTCTCCCCGTTTTGCCAATTGCCGCAGGACGCTCATGACCGAAGCCATTGGATTCCGGTGATGAATCAACAGCAACGGCTCGGTTGCATGAATGTGGTTGCAGACTTCCCGAACGGAATAGGCGCGGTGCGCATTCAGAAGCAGCGACCGGCAAACGCTGCTTAATCCGCGAATATTTGTGCGCTTCGGCTGAATCAGGCGCAGGAGTTCTTCCGAGAAATACTCCTCGCCGAGAATCAATGACAAGCCGTGCAATGTTTGTCTGACGGCAGCGATGTCGCCTTCAACTTCCCGCAGTTGTTTCAGCAGCGCCGATAGTTCCCTGTGAATTGTTGGCGCAGAGAGGCGAACGCCGTCTTCCACCTTGAATTGCGCAGAAATGTTCTGGACCGCTGTGCTCATGCCAACTGACATAGCCGGAGTATAGGCCCAGAAGTTTGCAATTGAGACCTGCGGGGATGAATACCTCGTTTTTGCAGATACCCAGTTGCACAACAGTCTCCGTTTAGCAACTTCCAGATACCAAAAACTGTTCTTGCACGTCCATATATTTGACGGGTTTCGCTTCGTTAGGTGAGGAAACGAACGTACACATTTATGAGGCCTTAATAAAGTGCGGCACAACAACAGCAGGCACGTCGGCGTAGCGGGCGGTAAAATCGTGGCGGGAAGGACAAGCCTAAAGGATGGTGCTGGTTCCGGCGGCGTGGAAGCGACTCATGAGCTGGTAAAACGTGCGGAAGCTAAATTGGTTGGTATGCACGCAAATCGGTCGCAGCTCCGCCGGCGCATAAGAGCATTGCACTATCTTCTGAAAACCATCAACACAGAGATTTCACCTTTGGAATCAGCCGATCCAGCTTCTGATCCTGCTGCTCAGAACTCCAACATTGATCAAGATCAGCTGTCTGAGATCGGCAGGGGGTTGGGTGCAGCAGTTTCATCACGAACCGAAAAGAAAGAAACTACGACTAGCGGGTCCACGGTGGCAGCCGTTTCAACCGAGCTAAGGCGCGCATGTCGAATCGCTCTCATGGAAAGCGATCGACCTCAATGTTGTGAGCAAATATTGCAGAGGATTCGACGGCGTGAATCAATTTGCATTGAAGGTTTTTCTGATCCAATGTTTGCAGTCTCACACGAGCTTCGTTCAATGTTGGCTGATGGCGAAGTCATCCAGAAAAAAGATAATCAACTCTGGCAACTCGACAGAGACTCTGGCCGATTTGTTGCCCAGCGCAACTTCGCACGGAAATGAACGTATGGCCTTCTCCGCAGACGAACCCCGTCTCGCTACGTCAATCGACAGTATCGAATTCCGTCTTGCTGCTCGCGACTTGGCGACCACTTTCAATATTCCGGCACCACTGAACGCCTGCTTCTCGCAACCACTCTAACCTTGAACTGATGTAGTATTTTCAATACCTCATTTCCCGCCCGGGTGGCGAAACTGGCAGACGCACGGGACTTAAAATCCCGGGTCCTTAACAGGACGTACCGGTTCAATTCCGGTCCCGGGCACCACGTAACGTATTCAACTATCGCTAGTTAGGTAGGGGTGCCATCGAAGGGTACGACTTGATGATTTTGCTGTTTTGCTGCAGTTTCCGTGCAACTATGCCCAAACTCCGACGCGCGGGACTTTTCGAAAGCCTCGCGATCTTGTTGTTGACTATCTTCGAGTTTGCACCCGCCTCACGCAAATCACTCGGCGCAACGATGTGGTAGCGATCAAAAATACTGCGTGTCTTGTGACCGCTGATGCTCATGGCCACCCGCTCGCTCACGCCAGCGCGCACCATGTTTCGCACAGCTTTCCTGCGGAGATCGCGGAAGATCAGCCCCTACCGCAAGAGTAGAGGCAATGCTCTTTGGAGCGACGGCTTGACAACTGGCAACGACGACGACGTGGCACCCGATACATCAACACGACGTAAGGCTTTACGCGTCGGGTGCCACTTTCAAATGCGAAACCCCAAGATTCGCTTTGTACGAATGCTGACATTTTGGGGTTGGTGGCGATAAGCCGGGTTTCCATACGGTCGACAAACTCGTCCAGCGACAGATTCGTAAGACACGCAGAACTTAGCGGTGAAGGTAATGAGCCACCAGGAGTATGGCTACCTGCACAGCCACTCTTCCCTCTCTTACTTCTTGGCGGTCGGCGGCAACACACCGTTCAAGCGCAGATACATCGCAGTTTCGGCATAGTGGTCGGCCCAAGCACCTGCGAGGATCATGCTGGCCCAGGCACGCGAACCCTGGCGTCCGGGAAATATTTCCGTGGTCTCGGCTAGTTTTGAGTCGTCCATTTTCGCCAGCGCGTCGGAACAGAAATCGAAGGAGGCTTTGACCGCGGCAACGAGCTTGTCTTTCGAGTCTGTCTCTTCCACCTCGTCGACCTTGGGAGCGGGGACATCAGCGGCCTTGCTGCACAGCAGATCATTTGTTTCGGCTATGTGGACGACGAGGTGGCCGAAAGTCATCTGGTCAGCGGTAGGTTTGTAGTTGAATTTCTCGGCAGGCATGGCTTCGACGGCTGCAACGGTGTTTTTCTGCCGGCCGGGCAGGATGTCCTTTAGGGCGGTGCTGACCGGGTTCTTCATTTGTGCAAGCGTTGGTTGGACAGCCGCCACGGCGAGTAATAGCAAGGCAGGGATCACAATAGTTCTGTTCATTTTGTCCTCATTTTTCGTTGAATTGGTGCGGCAAACGTTTCCGAACCCGATCATTTGTGAGTAAGACCGGGACTGTTCAAAAACAGCCGCAGGCCATACCGCGCTTCCTGAAATAACGTGGTCATCTGAACCCTCCTCGATCGGCTAAGATGCACAGCCCGAATCCCAACTGTCTTCAACCTTCGCGCAAGGCGACGATGGGGTTCACCTTGGCCGCGCGCCGCGCCGGTATGTAGCTCGCCAAAAGTACAACCACTATGAGGATCGACGGCACGGCGATGAACACTTCCGGATCAATAGGCCGGACTCCGTACAGCACGGTTGAAATCAGCGGAGCCATGATTCCCGACAAGATCAGGCCGACCGCGACTCCAATGCCAGCCAGCCCTACGCCCCGGCTTACGACCATTTTCCCAATGGTCGAAGGGAGGGCGCCCAACGCCATGCGCACTCCAATCTCGTGCGATCGTTGACCCACCATGTAGGCCAATAGACCGTAAATCCCCACCGACGCCAATAGCAGCGCCACCGCGGCGAATACTCCTACCAACTCCGCGGAAAAGCGGCGCGAAGCCAGAGAACCGTCAATGACCTCATTCATCGTATGAACGTCGAATACCGGCAGATCTGGATCGACTGCCTGTATCTCACGACGTATCTGCGGCTCCAGGCTGGTTGCCGATAAAGAGGTCCGGATCGTCACGCTTAAAGACAAAGATCGGGGTCCTGGATATTGGTACATCGGTCGGTAGATGTGGGGACCTCCGGATTGGTCGAGGCCATCACTCTTGATGTCCTTGATCACGCCAATCACGGTGCACCACGGCGGGTTGCCCGCGCGCCTAAAGCCGCTCATGCTCACGCGGCGGCCAATGGGATCGCGGTCCGGCCAGTAGGTACGAGCTGTGCTTTCATCGACGATTGCCACCGCCTCTTTGCCGGTATCATCGTCTTCCGTAAAGTAACGTCCGCGTACTAACGAAGCCTGTAACACCCTGAAATACTCAGGAGCCACACTGGTGATTTCAGAAAACAGCGCTTTGCCAGATTGGTCCGGACGGTCCTCTATATTGACGGGGCGTCTCCGCGACAAGTGGGTGACTGGTAAATCAGTGGTCATCGAAGCGACATCAACTCCGGGGATAACACGCACGCGGCGCAAAACCTCCCGCACGAAAGAGTTAAAAACTTCGGGCTTGTCGTAGCGATCCATTTCAGGATTGTTGGGTACCGGAAGATAGATATTAGCGGCAACAATTCTTGATGGATTGAAACCAGGATTTTCTTGAAGCAGTCCCCAAAACGTGCGCAAGAGCAGTCCCGCTCCCACCATCAGCACCACAGCCAGGGCTGATTCTGATGCGATCAGCAGACCTCGTACACGGTTGGTTTTGCTGCTCGTGCCCGAGCCTCGGGCTCCTTCCCGGATGGCTACTGCAATTTCGGCTTTCGAGGATTGCAGGGCCGGAACCAAACCAAACCCGATCCCGGCGAGAAGCGAAACTAACAGGGCGAAGCCGAGCACCGTCCAGTCCACTTGCACCTCGGCCAGCCGGGGAATTCGGCCTGGCAGAAATTGCACAAAATGCAACGCCACCATCGCCGTCAGCACCCCGACAACGCCCGAGGCCAGAGACAGAATCATCGACTCGGTCAGCAACTGCCGAATCATCCGCTCGCGGCTTGCTCCCATCGCCAGCCGCACAGCCATCTCCCGTTGCCTTCCCGAAGCCCGGGCTAGGAGCAGATTCGCAACGTTGACCGAGGCCAGCAGAATGATCAGCACCACCGCGCCCATCAGCACCAACAACATGGGCCGGACATTGCCGACGAGCGATTCCTGCAAGGGCTCAGCCTCGATCGACCAGCCCGACCCCGCCGGATAGTCGGTGGCGTATTCCGCCCGCAGCTGGGATCCGAACGTATCTAACCGCGCTTGCGCCTGTTTAAAGCTAATTCCAGGTTTCAAAAGCCCGATCGCTCCCGGAACCACCCTCAGGCTGCGATCGGGTTTCGGGTAGGGATCGGCCCTGAATCCACATGTCACCCATATTTCGACATCGGTTGCAACCGTTCTCCCTGGATGGCGGAATCCGGGCGGGAGAACGCCGACAATGGTATAGGGGTCATTGTCGAGTTGCAGCTTTCGCCCCAGAATTCCGGGATCTCTGCCGAACCCTCTGGCCCACAGACTATCGCTGATCACCACCGCTTCAGCGAAACCCTGCGCCTCGTCACCAGGGCCAAACACCCGCCCGATGTGCGCGGAAACGCCAAGCATGGAGAAATAGTTAGGGCTCACCTCCAGCAGTTCGAGATGTTGCGGACGTTCTCCACCGGTCAAGTTTGTAGGGCCACCTTGAGTAGCAGTCACTTCCTCAAAGACGCCCGCCCGTGTTCTGAGATCGTCCAGTTCTGGAACAGAAAACCCAACATCCTGCGCCCCCACCCCGCGATTGTTGGCCACGATCTTTACCAACCTTTCCGGGTGTGAAAAAGGAAGTGAACGCAACAAAACCGCGTTAACAATGCTAAAAATCGCCGTGTTCGCGCCCACGCCCAAAGCCAGGGAAAGCAACGCCACAATGGTAAAACCCGGACTCTTCCAAAGCAGCCGCATGCCGTATCGCATATCCTGCAATAATGTGGTCATCGCCCCTTGAGTCCCCCTTTTAGGCCCGATCGCCACAGCGTCATCCCGACGCCAACACGTTCTTGGCGATGCTCGTCTTCACGGAACATATGACGAGAACAACCAGTGCTTGCAAGAAAAGTGACGTGCGGTGTTCGAAGTGAGACAAGCGGTCAGCGTGGGCCGTCAAATACTTTTGCCACGGATCCGTTCACAGGTTTGATCAGCCAGGTCGTTCATCCGGTCGGATGTGGGCTGGAGAACTCCACGTTCGATCTGGTGTACAAGGTCTGTAATTTTGCTGTTCATATGTACCGGCACTCCGGACGCGTGGCCAAGCGTCACCACATAGCCATTGATGAAATCGACCTCAGTCTTCCGGCCACGCTCGAAGTCCTGGAGCATCGAAGGTTTGACATCTCCGTAGAAGGCAATTATTTCTTCAACCCACGACTCGTAGCGTTGCTCTGCGCGACAAATTGCTCGCCCAGCCGGGCGGAATCGGGTCCACGGTCAGACGCTCCGGCCGAGTGCCAATCGCAAGTGCCACGGACAACGCCTCCTCGTACGTCCGTCTGAACACCTTCTTTCCTGCCTCTGTTTCCATGTACTGGCGCATGGTCTGAGAACAAAGCGCGCCAAGGGTTGTAACGGAGCAGTTGATCAGCAGCTTCGACCAGATGGCGCCGGTGATGTTGGAAGATGCCTTGACCTCAATCGCTCGACCCAATGTGCCCGCAACCCGCTCGATGCGCTCACTGACGCCACCGGCAAGTTCGCCTATCACTAGATGCCCTGCATTCTTCTGCTCGTAGACGCCGGGTTCAACCATCGTGGCGCCAAAATTTGAGAATCCTCCAAGGATCCTGTCTTCGCCGAGAACGTCAGCAAGCACCCGCGCAACCCCGCCGTTCTGTATAGGCAACATCACCCCGCCGGGCGCGAGTAGGTGCAACAGGCGGGGCGCGACTTCCAGCGTGTCCTGCGCTTTGGTGGCAAGCAGGATCAAGTCAAATTGGTCTCCCTTTCCGTAGTCCTCAACTGCGGCAATGTCGATAGTGTCTGCCCTCACCTCTCCTCCGATGCCGGACACTCGCAGGCCCGATCTACGCAGCATCTCCGCGGATTCGGTATTGCGAGCCGCAAGCCGGACGGGCAATCCAGCGCGGAGGGCGCGCGCGGCAATTGTTCCACCCAACGCGCCGATGCCCACTATCAGTATTTGCATCGTGAAGTCTCCAAGATGCCCGCGATGAAACGACCAAGACGTCAGAACCCGGGCGATTCAATCGTCCAAGTTCTGGATGGTGCAGCTTGGCGTCGGCGCATGGGCGCTTCGATGCTCTATGAGACGAGCGCGGACGACGGTACCTCGATTTCGCCGCTGGCGATGTAGGCCGTGGCACCACCAACGCTGACAGAGGTCACGACGTTCCTCTGCTCTTACGAGCCTCCGCTTCGATTTCGCTTCGCCGGCCCATCAAGACGCCTTGCTGGATCGAAAGGCGATAGGCCATCCCGCCAAAATCGGGCTTCGATGCGATTGCCCCGACGAGGGCGGCACAAGCGGCGCCTGTCGCGGAATCTTCTTCGATGCCCATCGCGGGTGCCCACATGCGAGCATAGAGCTTGCCGCCATCCCGTAGATTTCCCGCGAAGAAGAAGACCTGGGGAGACCACGCGCGCGCGAGCGTTATCGCCCAGGCAGCGCGATTGATCGTGGCCCGGTCGACAACCTCGTTGGAGGTCAGTTGCGCAAAACAGAATGGAACACCGGCGCCTGCGAAAAAGACTTGGCTCACCTCGGCGGGCTCGACGGACAGGACGGCGGCGAGTTCAGTCGTAGAAGGTGCGCCGGTCGGCGTCTCAATCTTCCCCGATAGCGTCAACTTGCCGTAGAATCCCCCGTTTCGCGGAACGACGTCAACCGTCACGGGACCGATATTCTCCTCCAGAATGAGCCGGATTGGATCACCAGGCCGTACGCGCTGTGCCATCACAAGAGCACAGGCTGTGCCGACCGAGGGATGTCCCGCGAAATCGAGCTCCACCCGTGGCGTAAAGATGCGCACCCGAAAGTTGTTTGCAGAATGGTTCTTCGGCAGGACGAAAGTCGTTTCGCCGAAATTGAATTCGCGAGCAATCTTTTGCATGCCCTCGGTCGAAATGCTCGCCGCGTCAGGCAGAACCGCCAGTTGATTACCACCGAACGGTGTCGAACTGAAAACATCGACGATGTGAAATGTGTACTTCATGAGATCAGCCTCCGCGCGTTAGCCTCAAGCCTTGACGACGAGATCGATCTCAACGCAGGCCCCAAGCGGCAGGGCAGCCACCCCGATCACCGTACGGGCAGGAAAGGGTTGACTGAAATGCTTAGCGTAAATGCCATTCAGCGCCACGTAATCACTCATGTTCGTGAGAAACACGCGGGCGCACGCAACATGATCGAAACTCTTGTCGGCCGCATTGAGAACCGCCGAGAGATTCTGGAAGATGCGCTCCGTCTCGGCAGTGATACCTCCCGCCACGAGCTTGCCCGTCGTCGGGTCTTGCCCGACCTGACCGCTGAAATAGATGAAACCATCGACTTTGATCGCCTGGGAAAACGGGCCGACCGGCGGCGCCAGTTCAGGCGAGGTAATTGCGGTCTTGCTCATGGCAAACTCCTGTGGATACTGGGTTAGCGAGTATGGAACATATTTCGCGAAGAACCAGTCTTTGCAGGAAAAGTGACATGCGGTGTCCGCAGTGAGACAAGCGGTCTGTCCTCAGTGATGTCTCCTTCGGAGTCTCCGCTATAATCCGTCCGCGGAGAGGTCGACACACCTATTGCTGCAGGCCACACCAGATATGGGACGCACGAGATGGATTTTGATCCTGTGTGCGTGGACGATTGTAGGACTGTTGTTCACCGTGCGGGAGATCGTGGTGGCGAGCGTGCACGGCGGGCACGTCAACTGGGTGATCGTGGGTGTGATCGAGCTCGTCTACTGGAACGTATGGGCGGCGTGCACACCGCTTGTGGTCGCTCTGGCCAAACGGTTCCCGCTGACGGGCCAGAGGTTTGGATCTCATATAGCGATCCACACGGTCACGTCGTTCATGATGGCTCCGCTCGGATCTGTCATCGCATACTTTCTGAGCCGTGGACTTCTGGAGTTACTTTTTCGCATGACGGATCCTGGTGCGCTACGGCTTCTCTCGACCTTCACAGTCAGTGTTCTGTCTATGAGCTTTACTGGCATCCTTACGTACTGGCTAGTTGTGGGACTGTATCAGTCGGTCCACTTTTACCAGGCCGCTATGGAGCGCCAGACTATAGCGGCGCAACTGGAGACGCAGCTCTCCCACGCCGAACTTGAGAACCTCAAGAGCCAGTTACATCCGCACTTTTTGTTCAACAGTCTCCATACCATTGGAGTCCTGATGCAGGAAGACGTCGATGCTGCAAGCCATCTGCTGGTTAGTCTCGGGGACTTGCTGCGCATGGCCCTCGAACGGCGGGAGAACGAGATCACCTTGCGAGAGCGAGCTCGAGTTCGTCGGCAAGTATCTGGAGATCGAACAGACACGCTTTCATGATCGCTTGAAAGTTCACATGGACGTGCCACCTGACCTTCTCGGAGTCTATGTACCGAGCCTGGCCCTTCAGCCACTGGTCGAGAATGCCATCAAACACGGCATCAGTGTCGATTCCGCCGCGGGCCGGCTTGAGATCGCTGCGCAACGCAACAACGGCAGAGTTTCGCTCCGCGTCCGCGATGATGGCCCGGGTCCGGCATTGGGATCGCGCCTGCGGTTCGGCGTCGGACTCACCAATGTCCAGTCACGCTTGAAACAACTCTACGGAGACGAGTCGTCGCTGGAACTTACCAGGGGCGACGGTCGAGGCTGTGAGGCCATCATCACCATTCCACTGCGGAGTTCGCATGAAGACCAGAGTCCTCATCGTCGATGACGAACCGATCGCCCGGCGCGGTATCCGTCGCTATCTGGCCAAACACAGCGACATTGAAGTTGTAGGCGAGGCGGCGAACGGAATAAGTGCGGTGGAGCAGATCAATGAACGTCATCCCGACATCGTTTTTCTAGATGTGCAGATGCCTGATCTGGATGGTTTTGGAGTCATCGAAAATGTGGAGCCATCGACCGGCCGCGCTCCCGTTTATGTCTTCGTCACAGCTCACGATGCGCACGCCATTCGTGCATTCGAAGTGCACGCTGTTGACTATCTCTTGAAACCGTATGATAAGGAGCGATTTGCCAAGTGCCCTCGCGCACGCACGCCAGGTCCTCGAACAGCGCGGGAATGCAAATCGAGGTCTCGAACCACTGCTCCAATCCCTCCATAGTCTCCGCCCGTTTGAACGCTTTGTGGTGAAGGACAAGAAGCGGATTTTCTTTGTTCCTGTTTCCAATGTCTTGTGGATCGAAGCCACGGGAAACTATGTCTGCATACACACCGCCAAAGACAGTCACCTGTTGCGGGAGACTTTGGCACGACTGGAAGAGAAGCTGGCGCCACACCACTTCATCCGCGTGCGCAAGTCGGCCATCGTGAACGGTGCCTGTATCAGCGAGATTCGCCCAATGTTCGATGGGGTTTACGACATCGTACTGGCAAAAGGAACGGTAGTCACATCGAGTCGCAGATACGCTCACAAGTTACGAGCTCTGCTGGAATCCTAGTCTTGGACACTGGATGTAAATTGGCGTGTCGGCGTGGAATGCCAGCGGCGAATGATCCGGTTCCATAAAAGTGCGCAAGATGGCTGGTTACAAAAACAATTCTTCCTCCAACGCTCATTCGCGGCAGCGCCCGTTGACCAAATTTATCTGTGCGGGGAGGTGGCAATTGCGGTAAGCGCGGGCGATATTCCGTTGTGGCAATCGCAAGTAAGCCGTAGTGGCAGACAGGTGTTTGTGACCAAGTAGTCGTTGCACTGTGTAGAGATCGGACCCGCGAGAGAGCATGTGTGTGGCAAAGTTGGCCCGCAGCACTTTTGGAGTCACATTGCTAAGTCCCACTTTTGCTCCCGCGAGTCGCGTAATTCTAATAATGGTTTCAGCCGCCAAGTGATGCCGTGTCCGCGCTAAGTTCACACTCTTGATATAGTGCAACCCTGGCTCCGCTAATCGAATCGCATATACTAGTTGGGCAGCGGATATTTCCCCTGTCACAGCGGCTTCCGCTTTGACTTGTTATGAATCGATTTAAAAGTTTGAAAACCAGGCCTGCCACCCAAACTGGGTTTTTGTCGGCAGAACTCCGTGGTTCATTACGCAATGCGGCGGTGTGGATGGTCGCATTCGCGCTGATGCTAGCGGTCACCACCCGCTACACAGACTATTCCAACACGGGAACCCAGAATAGGGGTTCCGTGGTGCATCGCACACTGGAAAACAAGCGGCAACACATTGAGAAGACCAGCTTCGTGTGGTTGGTCGCACTAACAAACCTAGTCAGATTAAAACCGCCAGCGACGCCGCGCGTCACGATTGTCAACGCACCCACCGTCAAACTCCTCTACGGTGAGGATTTGTACAATCGTCCACCCCCCTTTCTCTCTTAAGCCATTTATTTCTTCGGCAATCGGAATCTCCTTGATTTTTAGCAATCGAACTCTTTTGCTTGGGGCGAATCCGTTCTGTATTAGCTCTGTTCAGCTCACGTAAGTTTTTCGAGTCCATGTGGTAATGGTAACGGCGGGTTGAACGTTATGGGTAATTGCTGCGCGGATCGGTGTGGTCGCAGGCTTTTTTGAGGAAGAAAACGAATATGCAAAAACACTTAATGAAACGCGGTCTCATCAGTCGATCGCGAGCAAAGTTATGCGAGCGTAGAGGTCTGGGGCTGCTATTTGTTTTGACCGTGCCGGTGGTGCTGGCCGTGGGGTTGACATCATGCAGCAGCCGCTCCGGAGTCGAAGCCAGCGCGCCGGGAGTCACGGTAGGCGTCACCAAAATTCTGCGCCGGAACTTGAATCGGGAAATCACGCTCTCGTCAGAACTGGTTCCCTTCCAGGAGATCGACGTGTACGCCAAGGAAGCCGGTTATGTGAAGAACCTATATGTCGACTATGGAGCGCGTGTGAAGGCCGGCCAACTGATCGCGACGTTGGAGATACCTGAACTGGAGGCGCAGCTGCATGAGGACGAAGCCGAGATCAAGAATTCGGCCGATGTGGTGACGCGAAGCCAGCACGAGCTCAAGCGCTATCAGGCACAGTACAACGTGCTTCATCTTGAGTACTCGCGGTTGAATGACGTATTTAAATCTCAACCCGGAATTGTGGCGCAGCAGGAGGTGGATGAAGCACAGGGCAAAGATCTGGCGGCATCATCGCAGGTTGATGCGGGGCAGGCTGCGTTTGAAGCCTCACAAAGTTCGCTGAACGTTGCCAAGGCCAAGCTGTTTCACGATCAGACGCTTTATGACTACGCCAAGATCACCGCGCCGTTTGCCGGGGTGGTGACCGAGCGGTACGCCAATCTAGGCACTCTGGTACAGGCGGGAACTTCTTCAAGCACGCAGGCGATGCCCATCGTCAAACTTTCTGAGGATGATCGCTTCCGGCTGGTGATGCCGGTGCCTGAGTCGGATGTCCGTTACATACACATTGGGGAGCCGGTTGATGTGCGCGTGCCTTCGCTAGGGAAGACGTTTCCCGGCAAGGTCGCTCGCTTTTCAGTTGATGTGAAGGAGTCGACCCGGACGATGCACACGGAGGTGGATGTAGAGAATCCGAAGCGCCTGCTGGTGCCGGGCAGTTACGCGGAAGCAGACCTGACATTAGAACAGAAAAACGGCGTTCCGGCGGTACCGCTCCAGGCCCTGAATCACGAAGGCGACAAGACGACCGTTTTCGTGGTCGATGCCGGCGGAAAAATTGAAGACCGCCTGGTGACGTTAGGACTGCAGACCGAGAACAGCGCCGAGGTGCTCTCGGGATTGAGCGAAGGCGAGCAGGTGGTAGTGAGCGATCGCAGCGGGCTCAAGTCGGGTGAAAGCGTACATACGCAATCGGTGCAGATCATGCAGTACCAGGAAGGAAGTTAGGCGAACCGCAATTCAGCAAGCACTTCTTAGGTGAGACAAGATGCCAGGTTTTTCTATTCGTAATCCTTATTTTATTGTCGTCATCTGCCTGATGCTGGTGGTGGTTGGAGTTACCAGCCTGGCGCGTATGCCGGTCGATCTATTCCCTGCTATTAACCTACCTGAAGTTGTGGTGGCTACTTTTTACTCGGGTATGCCACCGGAAGACATTGAGTCCGACATCACCGACCGACTGGAAAGATTTTTTACCTTGGCCAGCGGCATCGATCACATGGAGTCGCGCTCTCTACTCGGCGTGAGCATTATCAAAATCTACTTTCAGCCGGGCACCAGCGCCGACGCTGACATGACATCCATTTCGAACCTTGCGCTGGCAGACTTAAGACGATTGCCGCCGGGGACGTTGCCTCCGGTGGTGCTTAAGTTTGACGCTTCCAGCTTGCCGGTTTGCCTGGTCACCTTAAAAGGGCAAGGCTTAAGTGAAAGTCAGTTACACGATCTTGGACAATTCGAAATTCGAAACCAGATTGCGACCGTTAAAGGCGCCGAGATTCCACCGCCCTTTGGCGGACGATACCGGCAGATCATGGTTTACGTCGATCCCTACAAACTGGCATCGCGGCAAATGAGCCCCATGGACGTGGTGCAGGCGGTAAACAACTCCAACCTGATCCTGCCTGCGGGCGACGTAAAGATGGGGCCATTCGACTATTACGTGTATTCGAACAGCCTGGTTGACAGCATGGCGGAGCTGTCGAAGGTCCCTATCAAAACGGATAAAGATTCGTGGGTCACAATCGATGACGTGGGCGCAGCCAAAGACGCCAGCCAGATTCAATACAACATGGTGAGGGTAGACGGCCAGCGGTCGGTGTATCTGCCGATCATGAAGCAGGGCGGCGATACCAATACGATCCAAGTGGTCAGCGGCGTGCGCGACATGCTGCCCAAGCTGTTCGATATTCCGAAACAGCTGGTAACCAACGTGGTCTTCGATCAATCAGTCTTCGTAAAAGAAGCGATTAAGACCCTGCTGCATGAAGGCGCGCTAGGACTGTTGCTCACGAGCGTGATGATTTTGGTTTTCTTGGGAAGCTTCCGGGCGACTTCGGCGGTGTTCCTGTCGATCCCGCTCTCGGCGCTGGCCACGTTCGTCGTGCTTTACAACATGGGTAGCACGCTGAACACCATGATTTTGGGTGGGCTGGCACTGGCGTTTTCACGCATTATCGACAACTCGGTGATTTCGCTGGAAAACATTTATCGCCATATTGAAGAAGGAGAGAGCCCGGTCGTCGCAGCGGAACGAGGAGGGTCGGAAGTGAACCTGGCGGTATTGGCGGCAACGCTGACGACGGTCGTGGTTTTTTTCCCGGTAACGTTTTTATATGGAGTCAGCAAATTTCTTTTCTCGGCGCTGGCCCTGGCGGTGGCAATTTCGTTGTTCATGTCTTATGTGGTGGCAATGACGGTTATTCCGTTGTTTTGCGCGCGTTATCTCAAGGCCGACCCCCACTCAGCCGAACACACGCACGTCGAGTATGAAGTCGAGCCCATCGAGGCCGCAGACCGAACCTGGTGGCACAGGTTTACAGCGGACTTTAACCGTCATTTCAACCGGCTGCTGGACTACTACGAGTATTGGGTGAAGCGCGCACTGGTCAGGCCGGGGCTGACGGTCGCAGCTTTAAGCGCTGTATTTTTGGTCAGCCTCGCGATTTACCCATTCTTGGGAGTCGCGTTTTTTCCTCGCACCGACGCCGGACAATTCACAATAAATATGAAAGTCCCGACGGGGACGCGAATTGAGCTCACCGAACAGTACGTGGCGAAGGTGGAGAACCTGATCAAGCAGACGATCGGAGCCAAAGAGCTGAAGATGGTGGTTTCGAATCTCGGCGTGGCCCCAGGTTTCTCCTCGATGTACACCAGCAATTCGGGCCCGTATACGGCGACTATCCAGGTCGCTTTGAATGACTCGCATCAACGAAGCAGCTTCGCTTATATGGACCTCGTACAGAACGAGATTGCGGACAAATTTCCAGACGTCCGAACATTTTTTTCCAGCGGTTCGATGGTGGACTCGATTCTAAACATGGGAATGCCGGCGCCGATTGATGTGCAGGTCAGCGGGCGGCATCCGGAACAATTTCAGACAATCGTGCAGGAGTTGGCGGGAAGCATTAGACGGCTTCCAGGGGTGGGTCAGGTCTATATTCCGCAGGATTTGGACTATCCCGGCCTCAGGCTGGTGGTGGATCGCGTACATGCGGGAGAACTGGGGCTGACGCAAAAAGAAGTTGTCGATAACGTCATCACCGCACTGAATTCAAATTACATGATCGCCCCCAACTACTGGCTGGATCGCAGAACGGGAAATGATTATTTCCTGACCGTGCAATATTTCGAGCACGGTCCCGCGGCAATTCATACGCCGGTCGATCTGACCAATATTCCGATCCGCGCGCCGAATTTGAAACAGACAACTACTTTGGACACAGTTGCCAAGTTGGTGCCGATTGAGTCGCCGACCGAAGTCGATCACTACCAGATTCAACCAGTGACTGATATTTACGTCACTCCAAAGACCGAAGACCTGGGAAACGTTTCTAACGGGGTACAGCATATTGTTACCGCGATGCATCTTCCCGGAAACGTGCATGTGAATTTGCGCGGGATGGTGAACGGAATGAATGAATCCTTCCGCAGCTTTGCCATCGGGTTGTCGTTGTCAGTTGTTCTGCTTTATCTGATCTTGGTGGCGCAGTTCCGGTCGTTCATTGATCCCCTGCTGATCATGCTGGCTATTCCCATGGGCTTCATTGGCGTGCTGGTCATTCTGCCGCTGACCGGAACCACGCTTAACGTGATGTCGCTGATGGGAGTGCTGATGCTAGTCGGCATTTCTGCTTCGAACAGCATTCTGATTGTCGATTTCGCGCATCGACTGGAAAAGGAGGGGCGTTCGGTCACCGACGCAGTGATTGAGTCGTGCCGGGTGCGGCTGCGCCCGATTTTGATGACATCGCTGGCGACCATCATAGGCATGGTACCGATGGCGCTGAAGATGGGAACCGGCAGCGAGCAGTATGCGCCGCTGGCGCGAACAATCATAGGAGGGCTGACTGTTTCGGTGGTGCTCACGGTATTTATAGTGCCGGCAGCTTATCTGCTGGTGTACGGGCGGCGCGACAAGACCAGGGCGGCGGTTCCGGAGGTGGCGCGATGAGGCGAGACCTTCGGCGTCTGCCGGCAATCGTCATCTTGCTTTCTTCTCCACTCGTTTTGCCGTTGTTGACGTTGGCGCAAACGTCGGCCAACGGTAGTACATCGCGGAATCTGCCAGCCGCACCTCAGCCTAATTCGGGGCCGGGGCAACCCGCGCTGACTCCGACGGCGCAGATGGCTTTGCCTGGCCCGCAAACGCCGACTACCCAAGCCTCGTCAAACAGCGGGCAGGCTTTGACACTGCAACAGGCGCAGGCATTGGCAACGCGCAATAATCCGCAAATTTCGGTGGCTCGATTGCTTGCGCTTGCCTCGCATCAGGCGACGCGCGAGGTCAGGTCGAACTTATGGCCGACCGCTTCGGTCAACGTGACCGGGGTCGATGCGGAATCAGGCACCCGAATTACTGCCGGCGCGCTTAACAATCCGATTATCTATGAACGCGCCGCAGCTGGAGCCTCGGTGAGCCAGTTGATCTATGATTTTGGGCGCACCAGCAACCTGGTGGCCAGCGCGAACCTGGCGGAGAAAGCGCAAGCGCAGAATGCCGCTGCCACCAAAGAACAAATTCTGCTGGCGGTGAGCCAGGCATTTTACGAAGCGCTGCAAACTCAGGCTGTCGTCACTGTGGCAGAGCAAACAGTGAATGAACGGCAAACGGTTGCAAGCCAGATCAATGAATTATTCAAGAACAAGTTGAAGTCGGGACTGGATCTCAGCTTTGCAAATGTCAACCTGGCGCAGGCCAAGCTTTTGCTGCTTGATGCACAGAACAGCGACAGCACAGCGCGGGCCAATCTCTCGATGTTGATGGGATTCGCCAGCCTGCAAGATTATCAGTTGGTTGACGATCAGACGGCGAATGCGGTCCAGCCTCCGGCCAACGTCGACGATCTGATTGCGACTGCGTTCGCCATGCGACCTGAGATTATGGCGCTGCAGTTTCAAGCGCAGTCGGCCAATAAATTTCGAGTTGCGGAACGCGATCTGCTGTTCCCGAACATTCGCGCTTCGGGCGTCATAGGAGACGCACCATTCGGCAATGCGGTGGTAGCAAACACGTGGTATGGCGCGGTCGGAGCGAACATGGAGATACCGGTATTCAACGGTTTCCTTTACACTGCGCGGGCCCACGAAGCGCGGCTACGCGCGCAAGCGTCGGATGAGAGACTGCGCGCCATGCACGAACAGATATCCCGCGATGTGCGCACCAGCTGGCTTAACGTAAATGCAGCTTACCAGAAATTGGACGTGACCAAACAACTGCTACAACAGGCAAACCTAGGACTGAGTCTTGCGAAAACGCGCTATCAGATGGGGATTAGCTCAATCGTGGAACTCAGCCAGGCGCAACTGCAGGAAACCCAGGCGGAGATCAGCTCGGTTCAAGCCGGCTACGATTACCAACTTGCGCTGGCGACGTTGACATACGAGACCAAGGGACTCTGAGCTGTTCCATCTGCCCTCACAGTCCGCAGGAGAGCCTTGAAGCCGAACGCTGGCTAGTGACATCTGCTACTCACACTCGTGGGTTACGGAAGATGACTCTGCTTGGCTGAAATCAGGCATCGGAGCGCAGTCGTCATCAAGGAATCTCTGCCCTCAGGGGGTGCGCCCTTTATGACTCTGCCGCCACCGGGAGCCATACTTGAAAACAGGTATCACCGGGCTTCGACGTGACCTGAATATTGCCGCGGTGCTTCTTCACAATTCTTTGGACAGTGTCTAGCCCTAGTCCAGTTCCCTCTCCAACCCGCTTGGTCGTGAAAAAAGGTTCAAAGATATGGGGCTGGACGTCAGGGGAAATGCCCGGACCGTTATCGCCAATCTCAACTACAACGAAACCGTCCTCGCGGTAGGTTCGGACCCGAAGCTCGCCCTTACCGTGCATCGCGTCGATCGCGTTATCGATAATGTTGGTCCAAACCTGATTTAGCTCGCTGCCAAAAGAATTCACCAGTAGAGGCACTTTCTGATAATCGCGTTGCACAGCTACTCCCTGTTTCAACTTATGATTCAGAATCGTAAGCGTATTTTCCAGGCTCTTTACGATATCCACGTTCTGGATCGCGGCCTGATCCATGTAGGTGTATTCCTTGATCGCGCGAACCAGATCCGAAATTCGCGATGTGCTGCTTTCAATTTCATGTACGAGATTTGCGACCTCGACCGAGGCAGCGATCCTGACCAGAGCGGCACGGGCGGTGTCTGCACCCAAATTCGCGAACAGCG
Organism: uncultured Acidobacteriota bacterium; assembly: GCA_963703465.1. Taxonomy (GTDB): domain Bacteria; phylum Acidobacteriota; class Terriglobia; order Terriglobales; family Acidobacteriaceae; genus Gp1-AA145. The sequence goes on from CAVPEQ010000008.1 coordinate 52,251, forward strand.
ATTCCAACACCTGCGGTCCGATGTTCCGCCGCGCCAGGGCAGCAGCCAACATCCATAAATCATCTTGCCCGTGACTGCGAAACAAAGAATCAATTTGATCTTCCAGGTCACTGATGGTCAGCGCATCCGGCGGAATTACATCGTCCTGTGTAAACGACGCTTCCATTTTTTCAATTTCTGATTTCTGTGCGGCAGTGAGATCGCGTTTCCCTAACTCGTGACTTGCGTCTTTAATCTTTTTCAACATGGCGCGCAATTGACCCGCGGCACGTTTGGCAGCCGAAGCTGGATTGTTGAGTTCGTGCGCGAGCCCGGCTGACAGTTTTCCCAGCGAGGCCAGCCGGTCGCGCTGCTGCTCGATTCGCGTGGTTTCGCGAATGCGATCGGATAGCATACCGACAAGACGCTTGGTCAGCTCCGGCATCTTTTGGATGAGTTCGGGGAAAAGAGAAGCGGGAAATCTTAGTATTCGCCCCTCCGTGACCGCTCGACCGGTCACCACGAACTGCTTCATCCTCGAGAAGGGTAGAACGCCGGTGACGTCTCCAGGCTTGCCCGAAAGCACGACTGTCTCGCCACCGAATTCGCCGCGCCATTGAAGTTGCCCGTCGAGGATCACAAACATCCAGTCCGCGGGCTCACCCTGGCGCACATACGTCTCCCCCGCGGCCAGCCGCACTTCCTCCGACTGGCCGAGAAACCAGGCAATCTGGTCATCAGGCAAATCGGCGAACGCCGGCACGCTAAGCAATTCCGATTTTTCGACCATTTATACCTTGCTCAAATATTGATGAATGAATTGGACGGCGACTGATCCTTCGCCAACTCCCGAAGCCACCCGTTTTATAGAACCATGGCGAACATCGCCAACCGCAAAGATGCCGGGAACATTCGTCTCCAACAGAAACGGATCCCGCTCGATTGACCAACCTTTTGGGCGCTGCCCGTCGCGTATGAGATCGGGACCCGTTAGTAAAAAGCCGCGCTCATCCCGCTCCACAGTTTTGGCCAGCCAGTCCGTCCGCGGCAAGGCGCCAATAAAGATGAACATCGCGCTCGCGGGCACGCGCTCAACCTTGCCGGTATCGGAACAAAGCACGGAGATTTCTTCCAGATGCGTGTCGCCATGCGCCTCAGCCACGCTCGCATGCGTCCATAGCTGAATGTTCGGCGTACGTTGAACTTGATCGATCAAATACTGCGACATGGTGCTGGAGAGCGACTCTCCGCGTACAAGAATGACCACACGTTCGGCGTATCGGGCGAAGTTCATCGCTGCTTGACCTGCGGAGTTTGCGCCGCCCACCACATAAACAATTTCGCCCTTGCAAGACAGCGCCTCGGTAGCGCCGCCGCCGTAGTAAATCCCTGCGCCTTGCAATCGGTCTATTCCCGGAGCTTCCAGTCGGCGCCACTGCACTCCGCTGGCGATCATCAGCGCATGGCATGAGATCTCACTTCCATCCGCCAATTTCAGGATTCGGTAAGACGCCTCGGTTCGAACATCAATGGCTTCCTGAGGCGAAAGGATTTCTACCCCAAAACGCTGAGCTTGCACCACCGCACGCCTGGCCAAATCTCCGCCACTCAGTCCGGTGGGAAACCCAAGGTAGTTTTCGATGCGGGAGCTCATGCCAGCCTGGCCGCCAGGCGCCTCGCGCTCAACGATTACGGTGTGCAGACCTTCCGATGCGCCATAAACAGCGGCTGCCAAGCCAGCGGGCCCTCCACCTACAATTGCTAAGTCATAAAAATTGGTTTGCGCTCGCGTCCTCAGCCCAACTTTTTGAGCCACGTCGGCCGGCGCGCTTTCGAGCAGCTTGGTCCCATCTGGAAAAAGGACAACGGGAAGACTGGCAGCTTCCGGCCCTAAAGCTTCCACCAGACGTTTGGTCTCGGGATCATTCGCAGAAGTTTCAATATCGATCCATTGATAAGGCACGTGATTTCGCGCCAGAAAATCCCGCAGCTCATAGGAACGCGGCGACCAACGCGTGCCCAACACCCGAATTCCTTGAAATGTAGGATGGAAGGATGCTTGCCAGTCATCCAGCAAATCATCCAATTGCGGATACAAGTGTTCCGTCGGAGGGTCCCACGGTTTCAAGAAAAAATAATTAATGCCGGCCTGATTGATGGCGCTGATCGCGGCGTTGGTATCGGCGTATGCAGTGAGTAGCGCCCTCTTCGCGGTGGGATACAACCCCATTGCCTGCTGTAAAAACTCCACACCGTCCATGCGTGGCATGCGCTGATCGGCAAGCAGCAGGGCCACGCTGTCATTGCGCACTTTCAATTGCTTCAGCAGATCCAGTGCACCCTCAGGAGAATCACTGCCAATCACACGATATTCAGCGCCGTACTTCGAGCGAAGGTCGCGTTCAATTGCCCGCAGGACATCGGAATCGTCATCCACACTCAGCAAGATTGGTTTGGGCATGGGTCTCTCAGCGATTTATATTAGATACCTCAAATCAAATTTGGTCGCGGAATTCTGCGTGCCGAAGACGTCAGATAAGAACGACAGACTGTTACGGTTGGGTTTGGATGAGCCGGCGCCGATAAATGGCTAGCTGTGCTTAATAATCAGCGCAGTTTTGTCATCAATGCGATCTTCCTCGCCAGCCTGGCGCAGGTGCGCGTCTTCTTTTAATGCATGGTCGAGGATTGCATTGCAAATCTCTTTTGCTCCACGTTCCTTATTATCACAAACGACTTGTTCGAGCCGCTCACGATCTTCAATGTCGCTGCCGTCATACACGCCATCGGAGTAAAGAAAAACGATGTCGCCCGGGCTCATCAGCGTGATCTTCGCTATATTTGAGTCATTGATTTGCCGTTGCCGATGCGCCGCCGAAAAATATTTGTTTCGATCAGGATGGTCGTCGGGAATTTCCAACCCCAGTGCGGGGAACTGCACCAGTTGATCGGTGTTCATGGGCATGAAACGGCCGTACTCTGCAGAAAAGACTATTGGTGGAGGACTGCCGAAATTTACGAAACGGAACTGCCCGTCGGGACGAATCTCACCATAAATCATGGTGGCGATTTCTCGCGAATGATCATGCGCATCACGGCCCAACGCATTGCGCGCGGTCACGGATTGTGCAAGACGAAGATTGATGTTCTCGAATAATTCCGGAGTAGTCTTTCCGTGACGATCGAGCTCCGAGAGCATTAAAGCATGAAAGGTGTCGTGTACGGTGGAGGCTATCTTGGCTGAAATGATTCCGTGCCCCTCGGCATCGACCAGGAGGACGCCTGCGGTGGTGTAGAGCTCCCGCAAATTCTCAGCAACCCTGAATTGTTCCGAACTTTTCGCCCGCCGGTACTCGATCCCTTGCACGCCGCTCGGGTCGGATTTCAACCCCAGCCAGCGCACATGTTCGTCAACCGCGTTTCGCGGGGTCTGGCCTTCAGGCAGCGGCTCTAGATACTCTTGCGACAGCCGGAGCGCATTCGCGATACGCGCTTCAATGTTATAGCGTTGCTGAAAGTTAATGTATTCGAAGAGATCGCCACCCACGCTTCCCGCAGGAATGGAATTCCCGTAAATGTCGGTTCTAGCCAGATGCGGGATGCTGCCTTCAACCGGCATCAGTCGGTCGCGAAGGTACTTGTCAATCCGAGATTCCGCCCGAGTTGCCATTGCGATCTCTTGCATGTTTTTGCCTTCAGTTTCCATGCGCGCAAGTGCTCAGCTGCAATGAATTATACGTAGGCAGGGATTAGTCCACGGGGCAACTAATAGTTCGTTCCTTGCCACGTCATTCGAATGTAATTCTTGCGGCGATCTCCGAACTCTCAAACTTTGGATTGCTAAATTCCCGAGGAGGGTATTTGATGCAAATCTTCCGCCGGAAAGCCGGTGGTGGTTTTCCTGGTTAACGGTAGGCTTTTATCTATCAATTACATTGCCGAACATATTCCAGCGATACTTGAAGGCTGGTATTTGGGGGAAGGGGGCGGTGCAGTCGCCGCTCCACCATCTGTTTTATAGAACGATGTTTACAATGCTTGCGTGCGAATATTGATTTCGGCGGGCGAAGCGTCCGGGGAAATGTATGGGGCGCAGCTGATCGAGGCGCTGCTAAAAAGATTTGTCACTGTAGGGACGGACGTCCACGTCCGTCCAGGGGAGCGAAGCTCCGCACCATCACCAAACAACCAACTTGAATTTTTCGGAGTGGGTGGCGAAAAGATGCGCGCCGCAGGTTGCGACATTGTTGTCGATGCGAAAGACCTTTCAGTAGTCGGCATCACAGAAATTCTGAGCCATCTCCCGAAAATCTGGAGACTCTTTCATAGATTAATTGCCGAAGCGGACAGGCGTCGGCCGGACCTCGCGGTGGTCATTGATTCTCCGGCGTTCAACTGGCGGGTGGCACGACAAATGAAGAAGCGCGGAATTTCCGTCGTGTATTACGTGTGCCCGCAATTCTGGGCATGGCGGCAGGGACGGGTGCGCCTGCTGCGAAGGTACGTCGATAAAGCGTTGGTGATTTTTCCCTTTGAAGAAAAGTTTTATCGGGACCGAGGAGTGAATGCGGAGTTCGTGGGGCATCCGCTGGCGGAGCTTTACCACCCCACGATTTCACGCGATCAATATGCGGCCAAGCACGGGATTGATGCTTCCAAGCCGTGGATCACACTCATGCCGGGAAGCCGGGCAAAGGAAGTCCGGATGAACTTGCCCGGAATTCTGGAGGCAGCGGCATTGCTTGGGTCAGAATATGAATTTCTGATTCCAATCGCGCCGACGGTCGGATCGGGTTTCATTCAAGGCATTATGGACTCTCACCGCGTTCTTGCAAAAGCGTCGCCCTCGGGTAAAAACGCCGGCGACAAGAGCTCGCCCGCCCGGACCAGGGCGTCCGGGTCCACGCGTGCGACTTCGGTGCATCTGGTTTCAGACGCGCTTCCCGCATTGGCTCATTCACGTACTGGAATTATCGCAAGCGGAACGGCAACGGTCGAGGCGGCGATAATGGAAACGCCTTTCGTGATGGTTTACCGCGTGACCCCGCTGACGTATCTGCTGGGGCGGTGGACGGTGAAGGTTCCGCATTTCGCCATGGTCAATTTGATCTGCGGAGAGGAAGTCGTTCCAGAGCTGGTGCAACAGGACTTCACGGCCGAAAGAGTCGTGGCAGAACTTAAGCGAATTATTGCGGACGGAGCACCGCGCGAAAAAATGATCCAGGGATTGAAGCGGGTGAAGCAGCTGCTGCGAAGAGATATGGAAGGAGATGCGCCAGAGCGCGCGGCAAGGGCGGTTGCCAATTTGTTGGCGACGCGGACCTATGGTCGCTCATAGGTGTCACGAGCGTGGACGCCTGTACCCACACGAGCTGAGAGGGTGCGAGAACCGCGGATTTCGTTGTGAGACCGCAGGCAACGCGTTGTGCCTCTAACTGGTAAATTCCTTGCAAATGATTGACTCCCAGCATCTTTTCATTTCGACTTTTCATCATAGAATAAGAAAGTATTCGCCAAACCGCACGTAGGAGATCCTCCGAAATGTATGTTTCAGCTCGGCCGCGGCGTCGAGAGCTTATCGGCTTTGTGCTTGTTGTCTTGTCTCTGGCTTCCCTGCCCGCGCGGGCCGCGGAAAAGGCCCGCTTTCACGTCGATGATTATCAGATCGACGCGGTGCTGAACCCGCACGACCACAAGCTCACAGCCCGCGCCAAGGTAAAGATCACGGCGCAGGAAGAACTGAATGTCGCGACCTTCAATCTGCACAATGATCTCCGGCTGAGCAAAGTTACCGACAGCTCGAATAAAACCCTTACCGTCGATCGTGTGCCACAGGACTCGAGCGTGCGGGTGTCGCTGGCCAAGACTGTTGCCAAAGGCGATTCGGCAACGCTGACCTTTGAGTACGAAGGCGTGCTCGACTCTGCCGACGATTCGCCTGTCCCTGGACTGAAGTTGACCGCTATCAACGACGACACCACTTATTTGCTCTACGCGGGCGATTGGTTTCCGGTGAGCTCGTTTGGAATTGACCGTTTCACTTCCACAATCAACGTGACCGTGCCGGCGCACATGATCGTGATGGGAAGTGGGAGCGTGGCTCCAGGAGCGGCTCCGGCTCTGAAGGGTGCTTCGACCGGTAGCGGCGAGAACAAAACCTATTCTCTGAAATACGACAAAGCCAGTTTTCCGGGGACGATTGTGGCGGGTGATTTCGGCGATTACGCCAGCACCGAGGCGGGCATCGATCTGCATGTGTACTTCAAACCGTCACATAAAGACTTGGCGGCTGCATATGCGGAGACAGCGGTAAAAGAATTTACTTACTTCATCACGCTTTACGGGCCGCCAGCCTCGAATGTGTTGCGCGTGGTGGAGCTACCGGATGACACGGTGCCTTCAGCATGGGCCCCGGAGCTGGCGGCGATGGCCTCACGTGGAATTACCCAGCGGACGAACTACCGGTTGTTGGCAAATGCGATTGCACACCAGTGGTGGGGGGTTTCGGTGAGTCCGGCTTCACGGGATGACTGGTGGCTGCAAGACGGCTTCGCGCGGTACTCCGAAGCGCGATATGTCGAAAGCGCCGCCGGGTCGAACGGGCTGCAGGAGATGGTGAAGGACATGTCGGTAGGAGCGCTTTCCTACGACACTGTGCCGATGTCGCAAGCCGGCAAACTGGACTTATATTCCCCGGAGTTTCAGTCATTGGCGACAGACAAAGGCGCAATGATTCTACACATGCTGCGCTGGGTAATCGGCGACCAGAAGTTCGACCAGACCATGCGCGATTTTGCGTCGCAGTATGCCGGCAAGACGGTCACCGCGGATGACTTCAAGAATCTCGCCGAGAAAACTTATGGCGATAAACTGACATGGTTTTTCTCGCAATGGCTGGATTCGACCGGCGCGCCGGAGTTCAAGAGTAAGTACACGATCTACCGCCTGGGAAACAACAAAGGCTTTCGCAGCGTAGGACAGATTACTCAGGACCTGGACTTATTTCGCATGCCGGTTCAGCTGAAGATCGATACCGATGGCAAGACTGAAGAAAAGCGTATCGATGTAGTGGGAACCGATTCGGCTTTCACCGTGGATACTTTCGGGCGGCCGCGACGGATTATTCTCGATCCGAATAACGACTTGCTGAAGAATTCTCCGGACATTAAGCTGCGAGGATCGATTCAGCGCGGCGCCGGACTGGTGCAGCAAGGGGACCTGGCCGGAGCGCTTTCGGAGTTCAACAAGGCGCTCGAGATCAACAAGAACAGTTCGCTCGCGCACTACCGCATCGCTGAAGTCTTCTTTTTGCAGCACAACTATCAGGCCTCTGCGAACGCCTATCGCGATTCTCTGAACGGCGATGGCGATCCGCGCTGGACCGAGGTTTGGAGCCATATACAGCTGGGCAAAATTTTTGACATTACCGGGCAGCGCGAACGCGCCACCAACGAATACCGCCAGGCGTTGCAGACCAACGACAACACTCAGGGCGCGTTGGATGAGGCCAGACGGTATCTGCAGAAGCCATATGAACAGCCGAAAGGCGGGAATGCGAACGGAATGCAATAGGGCAAAATGCAGAACTAAGAAGTCAGAATGCAGCAGTAATTGACAGCCTGCAAGGAGTTCCATCTACTCCCGTGCTCCATTATCTTCCCCGATCAATCTACAATTAAAGCGTGGCTGATAAACCCAAGCTGAAGCTGAAATGTCCTATCTGCAAAAAGCCGGTGCAAAGCGCCGGCGAGGATTTCCCTTTCTGCAGTGAGCGCTGCCGGGTGATTGACCTTGGCAAATGGGCCAGCGGGCAGTACGTAGTTTCCTCGCCGGTAACGGATATTTCCGACGAAGCCGAGCTGCAGAATTTTCCCGGTCCGGACGATGAAGACTGATTCGATTCCAGCTTCCGAAGCGTCCAATCATCCCGCACCGCTCTGGGCAACTCTGGTTGCGACTTTCTTTGGCGTGGGACGGTTGCGGCCCGGCCCAGGTACCTGGGGATCTTTGGCGGCAGTGCTGATCTGGCTGGGCTTGAGCCGGTTCATCGCGCCAACCTGGCAAACGCTGACTCTAGGAGGCATAGCGGCCCTGGCGACCGCCGTCGGCATTCCATCGGCCACAGCGACGGCAAAAGCCTCGGGCGTGAAAGACCCGCAGTTCGTAGTGATCGACGAAGTTGCCGGCCAGTGGATCACTCTCTTGTTTGCCCCAGTCGCATGGAAAACGCTGCTGGCGGGCTTTATACTCTTCCGGGGCTTCGATATCGTGAAGCCCCCACCAGTGCGGCAACTGGAAAAGTTGCCGTGGGGAATGGGAATTGTTCTTGACGATGTGGCTGCTGGATTTTACGCGTTGGCAGTCATGCAACTCTTGCTGCATTTGGGGATTCTCTCCTCATAGGCTTCTGACCTGGGATTAAAATCGTGATGTCGATCTCCAATCGAATACTGGGAAAGAAAAACGTGAACGGCCATCCGCACATTGAGGCGGTCACGCCAGCCGCCGCCTTGCCGGGAGGCGAGGTTCGCATCCTGGGAAGCGGCTTTCGCGCGCCCGAGTTGCGGCGTCCGCAAGTGCGGTTCGGCGAGAAAGAAGGCGCAATCGTTATCAGCGCGGATGATTTTGTGGTTGCGCGCGTGCCAGATGGCGCAGGCTCAGGATCAGTCGTAGTTTCCACCAACGGGCATTCCAGCAATGCGCAGCCGATCAAAGTTGCCACTCCGATTGCTGAGAACCTGCACCCGGTAACCAATCCTGCGTTGGACGTCGAAGGAAATATTTACGTCACGTTTTCTGGGTCGCGTGGGCAGAAAGTCCCGGTTTCAATCTTCAAAATCGACACCAACTACAACGTTAAGCCCTTCCTCACAGAAATGATGAATGCCACCGCGATCGCCTTTGACCGCGAAGGGCAGATGTACGTGACTTCGCGCTTCGATGGCGCGGTGTACCGGGTGGCGCCGAACGGGACCATGACCGCCTACGCGGAAAGCATGGGTGTCGCGACCGGCCTGGCATTCGACCGCGAACAGAATTTGTACGTCGGCGACCGCAGCGGCACAATTTTTAAAGTTGCGCCCGACCGCCAGATCTTTGTGTTTGCCACCATTGAGCCCAGCGTCTCCGCCTACCATCTTGCGGTCGGACCCAAGGGCGATTTGTTTGCCACCGGGCCGACTACTTCGAGCTTCGATTCGGTATACCGCATCGATCCGCATGGTGCGGTCACGGTCTATTACCGCGGCCTGGGACGCCCACAGGGCATGGCATTTGATAGCGAAGGAAATTTGTACGTTGCGGCCTCACTCGGCGGAAAGCGCGGCATTGTGAAAATTGCGCCGGACGGCACCGCCTCCCTCGCGGTGGCAGGATCGAGCCTGGTGGGTCTGGCCTTCGCGCCGGGTAAATCTGCCGTTTTGGCGACAACTAGCTCTATCTATCATCTGGCGTGGGATGTACAGGGCCAACCTCTGATTGAGCTTTCTTAGCTCCGATTTCATTTAAACTGCCAAGGTGATTGCAGAGATCATCGCCGTGGGCTCGGAGATGCTGACTCCGTTCCGGCAGGACACCAACTCGCTTTACCTCACCGAAAAACTGAATAGCCTGGGAGTCGAAGTCGCGTTCAAGACCATCGTCGGCGACAACCTCAAAGATATTGTCCGCGTGACTAAATCTGCGTTGGCGCGGGCGGACATTCTGATTCTGAGCGGCGGCCTGGGTCCGACTGAAGATGACTTGACTCGCGAGGCAGTCGCAGAAACTCTGGGGCTGCAGTTGCGTCGTGATCCGGAAATCGTTCGCGCGATCGAGCGGCGATTCACAGAACATGGTTGGAAGATGTCGGCGAACAACATTAAGCAAGCGGACGTCATCGGCGGCGCTGCGGTCCTGCCGAATGCGAATGGCACCGCGCCCGGCCAGTGGATCGGCGGGAAATCAGATGGCAAAGAAAAGATCGTTGTGCTGTTACCCGGACCGCCGCATGAATTGAAAGCACTGTTTGAAGGCGCAGTGCTGGAGCGGTTGCGGGCGAAGGTGCCGAAGCAATTCATTTCTGCGCGGGTTCTGAAGATCACTGGGCTTGGGGGAATCGGCATGCGATGCGCGTGTGGCTCCGATCTACAAGCGATTCGCAGATGTCGACACGACGATTCTGGCTGCACCGGGAGAAATTCAGCTGCATTTGCGCACGCGAGGAGAATCGGAAGAAGTCGCCGACAAACGCTTGGATGAACTGGTGGAACTGGTCGAAGAAGAACTGGGCGACAACGTTTATTCCGATAACGGCGATTCGCTGGAGCAGATCGTGAGCTATTTTTTGCAGATGCGTGATGCGACTTTAGCCGTGGCTGAATCGTGCACCGGCGGCCTGGTGGCGGAACGGCTTACCTCAGTCAGCGGCAGTTCGCGATATTTCATTGGCGGCGCGGTCGTGTATTCGAACGAACTGAAGACTCAACTGGCAGATGTGCCGGCAGATTTGATCGATGTTTACGGCGCAGTCAGCGAACAGGTAGCGCGGGCGCTCGCCGAAGGCATCCGCAAGAAATGCGGAACGACATTGGGACTGGGAATTACTGGCGTAGCTGGCCCCACCGGAGGAACGGCGGAAAAGCCCGTGGGACTAGTGTTTCACGCCCTAGCCGGCGAACGCGGAACGGAAGTGGTGAAGAAAAACTTTCCGGGTGATCGCGCTCGCATTCGTTGGTTCGCGTCGCAACAGGCGTTGGATATGGTCAGAAGAAAGTTGATGTAGCCTGCCCGGTAATCAGGCGATTCAATCTCGTATAATCTGCTGTCTCACACCTGCATGCAATTCCAGACTATTGAACTCGCCATCCACGATCACGTGGCGCATCTCACGCTGAATCGTCCGGACAAACGGAACGCGCTCAGCTTCCAATTACTCGATGAACTGACGTGGGCTTTGGATGAAGTCGAGAAGTCCGCGGCATCAGTGGTAATTCTCACCGGAGCCGGCAAAGCGTTTTGCGCGGGCATGGATCTGGAAGAACTCAAAACTCTCGCGGGAAAATCACATACGGAAAACGTCGCCGATTCGAGAAAGATGGCGCAGATTTTTCGGCGGTTATACGAATTCCCGAAGCCGACCATCGCGGCGGTGAACGGCGCGGCCATCGCCGGAGGAACAGGCCTGGCCACGATGTGCGACTTCACGCTGGCGGTTCCGGAAGCCAAGTTTGGATATACCGAAGTGCGAATCGGATTTGTGCCAGCAATCGTGTCGTCGATTCTCGTCTGGCAAGTGGGACACAAGATTGCCCGCGACCTGCTGCTTACGGGAAGAATTTTCGACGCGGCGGAAGCGTATCGGCTGGGCCTGGTAAATGAGGTGGTTGGCGCTGATCAATTGATGAATCGCGCGCTCGAGCTGGCGGCTCAGCTCATGGAAAATAGTCCGACTTCGCTGCGCTTGACCAAGAAACTTATCAACGGATTTATTTCGCCACAACTCGATACGCAGATTGAACAGGCGATCGAGGAAAACGCTGGCATCAGGCAAACAGCTGATTTTCGCGAAGGCGTGACCTCGTTTCTCGAAAAGCGCAAACCGCGGTGGAGTGGCAAGTGAGCCATCGCGTGAGTGAGGTGCGTCTGCGGGTACGCTACGCCGAAACCGACCAGATGGGCGTGGTCTATCACGCAAACCACTTGATCTGGTTTGAGGTCGGACGCGTAGAGTTCCTGCGGCAGTTAGGATTTTCCTATCGCGAGATGGAAGAAGATGATGAATGCTTCATCGCTGTAGTCGATGTGCGGTGCCGCTACAAGGCGCCGGCGCATTATGACGACGAAGTCATCGTACGCACCCAGCTGAAAAATGTGCGCGAGTCGGTGGTGCACTTCGGGTATGAGTTAGTAAGAGTTGGCGACGATGTTTTGTTGGCCGAAGGCGAGACAACTCACGTGGTCACCGACGCGAACATGAAGAAAAGAACGATTCCCGAAAAATACGCGATAGCGTTTCGAGAGGCGATAAGGTCCTGACGGTTGCGGATGCAAAATCAACAGCTAACAACCTAACCACAGAGGACACAGAGTTCCACAGAGGAAAAACACAGAGGAGAACTAAGGAAGCTTGAGGCTAAGAGCTAAAGGCTAAAAGCTGCTTTCATGAAAGCCCTTCACATCAACGGAAACGATCTAACGCTCGAAGCGGTGCGCGAGGTGGCGGCAGAAGGCCGCCCAGTGCTGCTCGCGGCGGATGCACGCGAACGGGTGGATCGGGCGAGAACTGCAGTCGAAGAAATCGTTAAAGGCAACCAGGTGTCATACGCTATCACCACCGGCGTGGGCAAGTTGAGCGATGTGCGAATTGCTGGCGACCAGATTCGCGAGCTGCAATTGAATCTGGTTCGATCGCATTCGGTGGGCGTTGGAGATCCGTTACCAGTGACGGAAACACGCGCCATGATGCTGCTGCGCGCGAACTCCCTTTCCAAAGGCCATTCCGGCGTTCGGGCAATTGTGATCGACACACTCTGCGAACTGCTTAACCGAAAGGTCACGCCATTTGTTCCGTCACAAGGCAGTGTGGGCGCCAGCGGCGACCTGGCGCCACTCGCACATCTGGCTCTCGCGTTGATCGGAGAAGGTGAATGCGTAAACGACAAACTTGCTCGCATTCCAACTGCAGAGGCGTTGAAGAAGGCTGAGATCACGCCACTGACGCTCGAAGCCAAGGAAGCGATCTCATTGATCAACGGAACTCAAGCCATGCTGGGAATCGGCACGCTGGCTTTGCTGGCGGCGGAAACGCTGGCGGACTCCGCGGATGTGATTGGCTCGATGACGCTCGACGCGTTGCGCGGCACCGACGTGGCCTTTGATGAACGAATTCACCGGGCGCGACCGCATGCGGGGCAGATTGCATCGGCGGCAAATCTGCGAAAGATGCTCGCGGGCAGCGAGATTCGCGAATCGCATCGCGAGTGTGGCCGTGTGCAGGATGCTTATTCTTTGCGCTGCATGCCGCAGGTACACGGCGCAGTGCGCGACACGCTGACCTATTGCCGGTCGATTTTTGAGGTGGAAGCCAACTCGGCGGTGGATAATCCACTCGTCTTCCTTGGCACAAGCCATGTGGGGACGGGCGCCCACGCCCGTCCAGCGGAGCAGCGCTCCGCAATGGGTTCAGCTGACGTGCTCTCCGGAGGAAATTTTCACGGCGAGCCCCTGGCCTTCGCCCTCGATTTCCTGGCGATCGCTCTGAGCGCTCTGGCCGGGAATCTCCGAGCGCAGAATCGAGCGACTGGTAAATCCCGCGTTGAACGAGGGCCTGCCTCCTTTCCTCGCACCCGGCGCGGGATTAAACTCCGGATTCATGATGCCGCAGGTTACGGCGGCCGCGCTGGTGAGCGAAAACAAGGTGCTGGCACATCCCGCGTCGGTGGATTCGATCACAACTTCCGGCAACAAGGAAGATTACGTGTCGATGGGAATGACCGCAGCGGTAAAGTTCGAAAAGTGGTCGAGAACTACGCGCAACGTGCTCGCGATTGAGGCGATGGCCGCCGCGCAGGCTCTTGATTTTGTGGCTCCGCTCAAAACCGGGCCACGAGGCCGAAAAGCGCATCAGGCGATCCGTTCGGTGTGTGCCAGCATGGATAAGGACCGGGTAATGTACGAAGATTTCGCACGCACGGCGAAATTGATTGCAGACGGGAAAGTGGCGGAGGCATTGCGATAGACTGCATCAGCGTTCTGCAAACCTTAGCCGCGGAGGGCACAGAATTCCACAGAGGAAAGACACAGAGAAATTCCACACCGAGTGCCGCTTCTGTTACTGATATTCCCTTGCGCGACTTGTCCGAACCGGACACAATAATCCGTTCACTTTTGCCTATCCCATGAGTGCAGGCGTACGTTTTGTTCTCTGGAGTTTAGTTGCTCTGTTAGGCGCTCTGGCGTTGGCGACGATTGCCTTCCATCGCGGCGAGCAGATCAATGCTCTCTGGCTGGTGGCCGCGGCGGTCTGCACCTATGCGCTCGGATACCGCTTCTACAGCGGCTTTATAGCGGCGAAAGTTCTGGCGCTTGATCCGCAGCGCGCCACTCCTGCCGAACGTCTGGAGAACGGCCGCGACTTCCTTCCGACAAATAAGTGGGTCGTCTTCGGACATCATTTCGCGGCCATCGCCGGGCCCGGGACCGCTGGTCGGGCCAGTGCTGGCGGCACAATTTGGTTATCTCCCAGGGACGTTGTGGATTTTAGTCGGCGCGGTTTTTGGCGGCTGCGTGCAGGATTTCGTGATTCTGCTTTTCTCCGTGCGCCGCGACGGGAAATCTCTGACCGAAATGGCGAAAGCAGAAATTGGGCGCGTCGGCGGGGTGGTGGCCTACGCCTCAGTGATTTCAATTCTGGTTATCCTGCTCGCGGTTTGCGCGTTGATCGTGGTGAACGCGCTCAAGCAAAGCCCGTGGGGGACGTTCACCATCGCGATGACCATTCCAATTGCGTTCCTGATGGGCGTCTATTTGCGGCGACTGCGCCCCGGGCGCGTGCTGGAAACTTCGGCGATCGGATTCCTGCTGGTACTGGCGGCGATATTGGGCGGGCAGTGGGTTTCGCAGAGTCCGGCGGTGGCGAGGTACTTCACTATGACCGCGCCGGCGCTCGCGATTGCGATTTGATTTATGGATTCGCCGCTTCTGCGCTGCCGGTGTGGTTACTGCTGGCGCCGCGCGATTATCTGAGCACATTCGTAAAGCTCGGAACCATAGGGCTGCTGGTGATTGGGAATTCTGGTGATGCATCCCACGCTGCACATGCCGGCGCTTACCAAATTCATTGACGGCACTGGTCCGGTGTTTGCCGGAAAGCTCTTCCCGTTTGCATTCATCACCATCGCTTGCGGCGCGATCAGCGGATTTCATTCGCTGATCTCGAGTGGAACCACACCGAAGCTGATTCGGCGCGAGACCGAAATTCGACTGGTGGGCTACGGCGCGATGCTGGCCGAATCGATGGTCGCGATCATGGCGACGATTGCAGCCTGCGTACTCGACCCCGGAACCTATTTCGCGATTAACAGCCCGGCGGGAATTGCGGGCCAGTTGCCGGAGAAAGCTGCGAGCACGATCAGTGGCTGGGGATTTCCAGTGACCGCCGCGGGCATGCAGGCGCTGGCGCGCAGCGTCGGCGAGCAAACATTATTCAATCGCACCGGTGGTGCTCCGGCGTTTGCCGTCGGCATGGCACACATTTTTTCGAACAGCTTGGGCGGACAAGCAGTGATGGCGTTGTGGTATCACTTCGCGTTGATGTTCGAAGCGCTATTTATTTTGACCGTGCTCGATGCGGGCACGCGAGTCGGCCGCTTCATGGTCCAGGACGCGCTCGGCCATGCATGGAAGCCGCTGGGACGGACCAGTTGGTATCCGTCGGTGCTGGCGACCAGCGGGCTGATCGTCGCAGCGTGGGGATATTTTCTGTGGCAGGGCGTGAGAGATCCTCTCGGCGGAATCAATTCGCTGTGGCCGCTGTTCGGGATCGCAAATCAGTTGCTGGCAACAGTGGCTCTATGCGTTGCGACTACGATCATCATCAAAATGCATCGCGCGAGATACATGCTAATCACGCTCGCGCCATTGATCTGGCTAGTAATAGTGACATTCACCGCATCATGGCACAAAATATTCGATCCCGACCCACGGATTGGATTTCTGTCGCAGGCGCGGAAACTGGCATTGAGCGGCGGAAGCGCGCGACTGATTTTCAACAACCGGCTGGATGCGATTGTCACCGCGGCATTGATCGTGATGGTGGCGCTGGTTCTGGTTGAATCGTTGCGGCAGTGGCTGGGAATTTTGAGCGGTAAGAAACAATCGGAAACGAAGGAAACGCCGTTTGTACTCACAAGACTGGCAGAGGAGCAGGCATGAGAGTCATCCGTCTGATACGAGCTATGTTGCGGGAGATTTTCGACGAAGCCGCGTATGAGCGGTTCTGCGCGGAACGTCAATTGACGCCTGGGCGTAAGTCCTATTCCGAGTTTTTAATCCAGACCGCAAGGGCACCGAAGGTGAGATGTTGCTGAGGAGCCTTACGTCTGTGCCCGCCCACAAAATCCCTCTTCGATCTCAATCAACATGTTTCCAATGTCGGCAGTTGAGTAAGCGTGTCGCGCAGCTCGACGAATTGCCTTAAGCTTTCTCCTGGTATCGAACGAAGCTCGCATATCGCCAACGACGAGTAGCGCTCCACGGGTTCGCCTGGACAGGGACATCCGCAAGTGAGCTGCACTTCGAGCCACCCAATATTTTGCAGTTTTCAAACGGGCTGTAGCCTTTGACCCATACGGTTAGAGTAGACCCGTCTGGTGACTTAAGGTGGAACGAAAGCTGTACTCTATTTCTGCCATGCCAGTCCCAACTCCCCCGCAATCCCCTTCAGCGCCTCGATGCAAAACGCAATATGCTCGTCGAGATCGACACCGAGATCGTGGGCGCCGTTGATGATGTCATCGCGGTTGACGCTGCGGGCAAATGCTTTGTCTTTCATTTTTTTACGCACGGATTTGACTTCCACCTCGGCCAAAGATTTGCCGGGTTTAACGAGGGCGACGGCGGTGATGAATCCGGCGAGCTCATCGCAGGCGAAGAGGGTTTTTTCCATCGGCGTATCGCGACTGACGCCGCTGTATTCGGCGTGAGACATAATCGCTCGCCGGATTTCGTCGGAGTATCCGCGTTCTTTCAGAATTTCGTTGCCCTTGTACGGATGTTCTTGCGGGGTGGGATACTTTTCGTAGTCGAAGTCGTGCAGCAGCCCGACTGTGCCCCACAATTCCTCGTCGGCTCCAAATTTCCGAGCGTAGGCGCGCATGCAGGCTTCAACCGCTAATGCATGCTTGCGCAAACTTTCGGATTGGGTGAACTCGGTTAGCAGGTTCCACGCTAAAATCCGGTCCGGCATGATCCGGACATCCTAGCATTTGCGAGGGATAGAACAACCCATTACCACGAAGGACACAAAGGTTCACGAAGGAAATCAAACCCAGCTGTTGAGTCGATTCATCCTTAATGCCTCTCTTCCGGGGGAACCTAATCAGTAAACGCCTTGTGTATGTCTCTTCAAGGAATTCCCATAATTCTCTTGACATCCACAGGCGCTATACCGCAGATTACCTTGTAGCTGGAACTCAGCGATGGGTTCCTGGGTGATTGTCAGCTCTGGCAACTCCCACCTGTAAATGGCCACTAATCTTGCCCCGGTAGATTCCCGGGAGGTCGTACGATGCGACCATTGCCTTCTGGTTCAATTTCGCACATCCAA
This sequence comes from uncultured Acidobacteriota bacterium, assembly GCA_963703465.1. Taxonomy (GTDB): domain Bacteria; phylum Acidobacteriota; class Terriglobia; order Terriglobales; family Acidobacteriaceae; genus Gp1-AA145. The sequence continues at coordinate 69,535 of CAVPEQ010000008.1, forward strand.
TAGCCTTTGCCGGCGATGCCATATTTCGCTGGATGAAGAAGAGCCAGAAATCGTACAGGCGCCGGCGCCGCAGCTCGTACCACCTGCGCACCGCGGCCACCTTAACCTCGCATCTTCCATCCGCGCCATGCGCTTGCGCAATGGGCTGAGCCAGCGTCAACTGGCTGGCCGCATGAGCGTGCCGCGGACCTACGTGTCAAAAATTGAAAATGAAAAGGCCACGCCCACGCTCTCGTCTCTGGAGAGATTGGCGAGGGCGTTGGAGGTGACCGTGCCCGATCTGTTAAGCGGCGGTGAGAGAAACCGTCAGGATGAAATCAGCGAACTGGTGAAAGATCCGTTTATCGCAGAGATGCTGCCGTTCATTTCGCAACTGAATGGGATGCAGATGTCGAGCATCCTGACCCAGGTGCGGGATTTGACGATGAGACCAAGAAGGACGGCGTAATACAAAGTCAAAAGCAGTCAAACAAGAGTGTCCGACCCACACAACCAGAGTTATCCGGGCAAACCGTCAACCTAGAGCCGGAGCTGAAAAGCTTCGGCTTTTTTGTAAGCAATGATCACTGATCAGATTTCTGAGATGATTCCCCGTTGGTTCGATACTGCTCGAGCAATTGTTCGCGATTCTGGCGTAAATCAGCTCCGCTGGAAGTTGCGGGATACGGTTTCGATCCCATCAGTCCTCGCCACAACACCTGATTAAAAACGAGTGGATCCAATCGGTCTTCGACCGTGAAATCCATCCCCTTGGTGGCCACGGCCCAGTAGCCGGCGTCGTGCGTGGGGCGCGGTAGATCGCTCTGCGGTCGGGCAGGTAACGGCAGCTGAGTGTTGTAGAGCATCGCCGGAGGAATTGCAGTGTATGTCCAATGCTTCAAGTTGGTATCGAAAACATCTGTCATCGGCTTGGCCGAAGAATCGCTCAAACTCAAATTGCCAATGCCGAGAATTTCTTCGATGGTGCGCAATATGCTTAACGTGGTATACGCCGCGGACACTACCTTTTTCTGCTTTACGTAATGGCCAATCACGAAAGCCACGCTGCGATGGGAATCGACGTGGTCGCCACCGTCCTGGGAATCATCTTCGATCACGAAAATCAGAGTGTTGTCTTTGTAAGGGCTGTGGGCGATTTTTTCCGCGATGAGTCCGACGGCGTAATCGTTGTCGGCGACCTGCAGTTCGGGGGTGTTGACGCCGAGGATGGCTTCGCCAAAATCACCGGTGTGGTCGTGCATGAACCGAACCAGCGAAAGATTGGGCAGCCCGCCTTTGGCGAACTTGTTGTCGAACTCGCGCTCCCACTCCTTGAAGCGGTAATAGTCGGGGAATGCATTGTCGAAGCCGCGAAAATAAATATCGGTGTAGGGGCCGAGAACCGCACTCGTCGGGTATGCAACTTGAGTTTTGGATGAAGACGGGTCTACCAACAGTGGAATCTTGTATTGAGCAAATTGCGGGGTCGGGCTATAACGCGCTAGATCCACGAAAAATCCGTAGCTGCGCACCGAACGATGAGCACGGAGCGCGGCATTCCAGAGATACCCGGTCCCATTTTCGCCATCAGGAGCGTCTGGCGCGGCGACGTTTGCGGTTCCGGGCAGATCATCCGGATCGTTTGGAGTTGCGGGGTTGGCCTTCAGGCGATCGGCGAGGTTGCCGTACCCAACATTGATGTCGCGATTTGTGCCTTCGGTCTCATAACTCAAACCGCGGTCCGAGTAATCGACGGGTGCTTCCTTCTCTACCAGATCCAGAGCGCGCGCGGAGGTTGACCAGGACCATCCGTCAAAACTGACCTCGCTGGTGCAATAAAAATTATCGAGGGTTACGAAATTACGTGCGAGTTGGTGAAAGTTGGGGGTGGTGTTTTCGGGAAATTCGGTCAGACTGGGATCTCCGTTGCCGACTTCCAAATCACCGAGCACCTGATCGTAAGTGCGATTTTCCTTGACGATGTAAATGACGTGCTTGATATGGGTCCGGAGGAATGTCAGTTTGGCAGCTTCGGCGGAGCTCAACGTGGCTTTGAAATTGTTATTCGCAGCCACTTGCTGGGTGAGCGCCTGCAATTCGCCGGAGGTCGGAGTTGGAAAACTTTGCAGCCCGGCTTTGATCAATTGCAGGTTGTATTGATTATTCGCGCGGCACTTTTCCGCTTTTTCTTTCGTCAATCCCCGACAGGAGCCGCGATTCGGCCCGGTGGGGGACTTGCCGTTAACCACATAGGTGAACTTGCCGTCGGAGCTGAAGCTAATCGAATTGGGGTACCATCCAGTGGGAATCAATCCGATGACTCGGCTTTGCTTCGGAACTGAGCTGAGCTGGATAACAACGACGTCATTCATCCAACCGTTGGTGACGTACAGCATTTTTTCATCGCGCGAGAGCGTGACGCTGTTGGTGTCGTTTCCTTTCAGCTTCCACCTCGTCTGAGGCAACAGACCTGCCGGTGCAGTGACCGGGATGTTCTCAACCAGCTGATTTGAAGCTGTATCGATCACACCGACGGAATCCGTAGTTGTCCTGCGCGACGTACAGTTTCGACTGATCGCCATTCAGGACCATGCGGTTGGGCTGGCCGGGTACGTGAATACGTTTGACGACCTTCGGCTCCGCCGCGAAATTCACGACAACTATTTCTCGATCGCGGATGCTGGAAACGTAGGCGGTGTCGTTGCCCTTGATTGCAATCCAGAGGGGATATTCGCCGCCAGGGACGCCGGACTTGGTGGGGTCTTCTTTGCCCGGCCGGAGATCGAGTTCCGCGGGAACCGACCATCCACTTTGCGATTTGGTCAGCACGCTGATGGAATCGTTGTAATAATTCGCGACAACCAGCTTATTGCCGTCGCCGCTGATCGCTATTCCAGCGGTTTGCGGATTGACTGAATTGCCGACCCCAACGCCATTGTGCCCGAGAGCGATCGGGCTTCCCTGTTGTTCGATCCACTGACCATCTGACCCCTGTACATACGCGTGGATGTTGTCGTCAATGCCGCCGCTAACGTAGAAGGGTTCGCCCGACGGATCGAACGCAATTCCACTGTAGGTATTTGGTACCTGGATGACCTGCTTCTGAATCGGCTTGTGTTGCGAGATGTCGTAAACAAAAACAAACTGAGTGGAGTCAGCGGGAATAGCGTGTCCGGAAGAGTCGTGCGAGCATGTTGTATCCGCTGGTGAGAACCAGCAGGGTTTTGCCGTCGGGGCTGACAACGCTGGTGACGGCCTGCCCCGCGAGATATTGCGGGTTATCGGCGAGGCCTGGATTCAGCGGCACGAATGAGGCGCCGGTGGGCGCGGTGGGCGTGATCTGCTGGCCACTGTTGGGAATGCTTTGCTGGGCCTGCAGTGCCGGGATGAGAGTGCATGCTAAAACCGCCGCAGCGGCCGATTGCCCAATGCTCCTGCTCCTATACATGCCGGACCTCGAACTGGAATTGAAAACGAACTAGAAAGTTTAACCGTTCAAGCGACTTCCCGGGTGGTGAATTGCTGGTGAAAATGCCTGCACGATTATCGCGGCTAACAATTGATCGTTGCCGGAACCAGAGCGTAGCCAGCCACGTCTCTAAAAAGTATCGAGTTGGGAAATGGCCGCTATTTCCGCGTCCCTTGCCCTCCACCACTGCGATTAAGCTGGTACAGTAAACTTTCCGGGGCCATGTGGTACTTATGTAAGCCTTTTAAGAGGCGGAGGAAAACGGGATGCAGATTGCCGTAATCGGTTCGGGGTACGTCGGATTAGTCGCGGGAGCATGTTTTGCGGACCTCGGGCACGACGTCATTGTGGTGGACAATGACGAGAACAAATTAGCAGCGCTGAACCGCGGCGAAGTGCCGATCCACGAAAACTTTTTGCCGGAGCTGCTGCATCGCCATCGCGGCGCGCGGCTCAAGTTTTCTGACGACCTGGAAACCGCAGTTCGAGCAAGTTCTGCGATTTTCGTTGCCGTGGGAACGCCGCCGACGGAACATGGCGAGGCCGACCTTTCCTACGTGGAATCGGTCGCGCGCGGGATCTCAGGCGCAATCAACAGCTATAAGGTAGTGGTCGAGAAAAGCACCGTACCGGTTTACACCAGCGACTGGGTGCGAAAGATCATATTGCGAAATGGCGCCGACCCAGAAGAGTTCGACATCGCATCGAATCCCGAGTTTTTGCGCGAAGGCACCGCGGTTACAGATTTTCTATATCCCGACCGAATCGTAGTTGGCGCTGACACTGCGCGGTGTGCGGCCCTGCTGCGTGAAATCTATGCGCCGCTGGCGGATGGAACCTACTATATGAAACCGGACGCAATTCCCCGCCCCGATCGCGCACAAATTCCCCCGCCGCTTATCGTGACCAGCGCAAAAAGCGCGGAACTCATTAAGCACGCCTCGAATGCTTTCCTGGCAATGAAGATTTCATTCATCAATGCGGTGGCCTCGATCTGCGAAAGCGTAGGCGCAAATGTGCAGCAGGTTTGCCAGGGCATCGGAACTGACAGCCGCATTGGGCCGCGCTTTCTAAATCCAGGCGTGGGCTACGGAGGTTCGTGTTTTCCTAAGGACCTGATGGCATTTCGCGCCGTGGCGCGCGAGTGCGGCTACGAGTTTCGCCTGCTCGATGAAGTTATGCGCATCAACGAAGAGCAGCGCAGCCGATTCATCCGCAAAGTGCGCAGCGCGCTGTGGACATTGCGAGGCAAGAAACTGGGCGTGCTGGGGCTCGCCTTCAAGGGCGGTACCGATGATATACGCGAGTCGCCCGCGATACTTCTGATCCAGTCTCTATTGCAAGAGGGTTGCCAGATATCGGCTTACGATCCTGCAGCGCAGGAGCGCGCGAAAGAAGCGCTCAACTCGAGCGTGACGATGGCTGAAGACGCGTATAAGGCAGCGCGAGGCGCCGATGGATTGTTGATCCTCACCGAATGGGAGGAATTTGCCGCCCTTGATCTGAAGAGGCTTAAGACGGAGCTGAAGTATCCCATTATTATCGACGGCAGAAACTTGTATGATCCCGAGGTCATGGCTGCGGAAGGATTTACCTATTACAGCGTGGGACGGCCCGCGGCCAGCCCAGAGCCGACTCCTTCCCCTGCGGCTGACACACGACTCAGAAAGGGCACTCGTTCATGAAACCGCGCGCACTGGTCACCGGCGGAGCTGGATTTCTCGGCTCGCATTTGTGTGACGCCTTATTGGCTGAAGGCTACTCAGTTGTTGCCGTCGATAATCTGCTCACCGGGCGCATGTCGAATATTGAGCATCTGCGGCGGGAGGGAAATTTCGAGTTTCTTCAATTGGACATAAACCGTCCGTTTGAATGTGGCGACGTCAATTACGTTTTTCATTTCGCTTCGCCCGCCAGCCCGGTAGATTACACCGTACACGGCATTGAGACATTGAAGGTGGGATCGCTGGGCACGATGCACGCGCTGGAAATCGCGCACAAGTATCATGCGAAATATCTATTTGCCTCGACGTCGGAATGCTACGGCGATCCACTGGAACATCCGCAAAAGGAAACTTACTGGGGAAACGTGAATACCATCGGTCCGAGATCGGTGTATGACGAGGCCAAGCGCTTCAGCGAGGCCTTGACCATGGCGTATCACCGTTACCATGCGGTGGATACCCGACTAGTGCGAATCTTCAACACCTACGGCCCGCGGATGCAATTGAATGACGGCCGCGTAATTCCGAACTTCATGAAGCAGGCAATGCGAGGCGAAGATCTGACGGTGTACGGCGACGGTAAACAGACACGCAGCTTTTGTTACGTAACAGATGAAATCGATGGATTTCTGCGGTTGTCAAAAACCGACGAACATTTTCCGGTAAATATTGGAAATCCGAACGAGTTCACCGTGCTGGAATGCGCGAAGCGAGTGATTGCGGTTACCGGATCGAAGAGCAAAATTCGGTTTGAAAAATTGCCGCAGGACGATCCGAAACAGCGCCGGCCGGATATCACCAAAGCAAAACAACTGCTGGGATGGGAACCGAAGATTTCGCTCGACTCCGGCCTCGAAATGTCGCTGGAGTATTTCCGTGAGGCGGTCGCGTCAGAGATGCCGATGAAGGCGTAAGCGGCAACTCGCCTGGTTTCTTTCCAAATTCACTACCCTCGATCTCGGCATCTAAGTCTCAACCGAGAAATTTGGAGCCTTGTGAAACCGATTCGAACTTTGTTTTGGGATGTCGGTGGCGTGCTGCTTTCAAACGCATGGGACCACGAAGAACGCGACCATGCAATTGAAAACTTTCAGCTGCAGAAGGCGGACTTCGAAAGTCGTCACAAAGAAATTGCAACCACATTTGAGGAAGGCAAAATCTCCCTGGATCAATATCTGGACCGGACAGTCTTTCACCAGCCGCGAAAATTCAGCAAGGAAGAATTCAAGAATTATATGTTTTCGCTATCGAAGCCGAAGCCCGAGGTGCTGGAATTTGCCCGCAGGCTCGCCGGCAAATATCTGATGGCGACCATTAACAATGAATCGCGCGAGATGAATGATTTTCGGATCAAGCAGTTTGGCCTCTCACAAATTTGCGATCTATTCGTAAGCTCGTGCTATGTAGGCATGCGCAAGCCAGACGAAAAAATATATCGCCTGGCGCTGGACCTGATCCAGAAAGCGCCTGATGAGTGCTGCTTTATTGACGATCGTCCGGTGAATATTGAGGGCGCCGCTAAGGTCGGCATGCGGACGGTGCTGATGCGTGATGCCGCCCAGTTGAAGAAAGATCTGCAAGACCTCGGAGTGTCGTAGCCGCGATGAATCTGCGATAAGCTAGTTCTTCTTTCCTCTCCAAATGCCCGAAACCAAACAACTGAACATCGCGATGATCGGAAGCGGATCGATTGCGCGCGCGCATTCGAATGCTTTCCACCAGGTTGGTCATTTTTTTGAGGTTCCTTATGCGCTGAACCTAAAGGTCGTCTGCGGACGCAATCAGCCCAAGCTGCATGCATTCGCGCGCCAATGGGGCTGGTCGGAAACAGCTGACGATTGGCAGAATGTCGTCGATCGAAAAGACATTGACGTTATTGACATCGCTGTGCCCAACACGTTGCATGCCCCAATCGCTATCGCCGCGGCAAAAGCCGGCAAGATGATTTTTTGCGAGAAGCCGCTAGCCCTGTCACTGCCGGAGGCGCAGGCCATGGCTGCGGCTGCCAAAGGCCTGCCGAATCTGGTTTGGTTCAACTACCGCCGGGTGCCGGCCGTCGCATTCGCCAAGCAGCTCATCACAGAAGGCAGGCTGGGAAAGACTTATCACTACCGGTCTTATTACTTCAATCAATCCGGCGTTGACCCCGCCAAGGGGCAGACCTGGCGGTACAAACGCAATGAGGCCGGTTCGGGAGCCATCGGCGATCTGCTTTCGCATGCCATCGACTTGGCGATTTACCTGAATGGCGAAATTGCAGAACTCTCAGCCATAAAACACACGTTCATCCCAGGGCGCGAAGTAGACGACGCGGTGATGGTGATGGCGCGTTTCGCAAATGGCAGCTTGGGGAGTTTCGAAGCCAGCCGCTTCGGCGTCGGCCGGCGAAACGGAAACGGCTTTGAAATGTATGGCGCCAAAGGCAGTCTAACTTTTGACCTGGAAGACATGAATCGCCTGCGGTTTTACGACGCCACTGAGCCAGCGAATCTTCAGGCCTATCGAAATATTCTAGTCACCGGACCTGACCATCCTTACTCGGCAACCTTCTGGAAGCCAGGCCATTTGGTTGGATACGAACACACGTTCATCGCAACTCTGGGAGATTTCCTGCAAAATCTTGCCCAAGGCCAGCCCTTCCATCCCAATTTTGACGACGCCGCGAAAACACAGGCCATTCTCGATGCGGTGGAAGCATCGGCTGATACCAAAAACTGGGTGAGGTTGCCCTCCTGATAGCCAAAACTAACTTCGGTAACTTGCCGTAACTATCGCATCTGCCTAGCATTTACTACAGGTATGCTGCACAGTTTATTGCTCAGTAGCGATCGGGATACGGTTCGAGTTGTCACGCGGGTCTTCAAGGACCTGGAAGTTGACATCGACCACTGCGAAGAAACGTTTAGCGCGCTTTCACAGGCGATCGAGCATCATTATGACGCCATCATCATTGACGATTCGATGGAAGAGCCGCACGTCGCTCTGCAGAAACTGATCGAGATTCCCTCGTGCAGTACTTCAGTCCGAATTGTTTTGGCCGATCCTGCGACCTCGTTGCACCCCGTATTTCGCGCCAATACTCAAGTGGTCATCTACAAGCCGCTCTCGCCTGATCGAGTACGACAAGGCCTGCGGGCAGTGCGCAACCTGATGACCCGCGAGCGCCGCCGCGGAAACTCGCGGATCCCTATTAATCTGTCGGCCCGGATGAGCCCGGCCCACTCCAGAGGCGCGGGGAAGCAGATTACGATCACTGATCTGAGCGAAACTGGCGCCGCAATCCGCTGTGACTTAGACCACCTTCCGGCTTCCGGGGGCGTGACCGTGGACTTCTCATTGCCCAATGAACCCGAAATCATTCATGCCACCGGCGAGCTGGTGTGGCAGGACAATAAAGAACGCGCCGGAATTCGCTTCCTCGATATGCCCAGCCACGCACGTAAACAGCTTGCAAGGTGGATCAAAGAACATCCGTCAAAAGCCGGGCGGTCGATTGGCGCGCGCGCGGGCAAATAGCAGTTACAAATCCTTATAACTCTTCAAAAACCAAAAGCTTTTAACCGCAGAGAAGGCAGAGGAGACCTACTAGGGAAAAAGCTCTGCCTCTTTGAATGGTTTGCCTTTTTTGTCTTTGTCCGAAAGCAGCGGCTCTCTGCCGTTTTCCCACTCAATGCTCAAGTCAGGATCGTTCCAGAGAATGGTGCGCTCCATCTCAGGAAAATAGAACTGGGTGGATTTATACAACACATGCGCGCTCTCAGAAAGCACATAGAAACCGTGGGCAAAGCCCGCCGGAATCCATGCCAGGCGACGGTTTTCCCCGGAAAGCTTCACCGCGCGCCAGCGTTTAAAACTGACAGAAGTGCGACGCAGATCGACAAATACATCGAGCACTTCCCCGCTCACCACGCGCACCAGCTTGCCCTGCGGTTTTTCGACCTGATAGTGGAGTCCGCGCAGGACCCCACGCTTCGAAAATGAATGGTTGTCCTGAACGAACTTGTCAGGAATGCCGATTTCTCGGAATAGCTTCTCGTTGTAGCTTTCCAGAAAAAACCCGCGGTCGTCAGCAAAAACTTTGGGCTCTAGAACCAGGGCACCCGCGAGCGGCGTTTTGAGAACATTCATAGCGGAATCAGAAAACTTTTTCTTTCAGCATCTGCAGCAGGTAAGCGCCGTATCCGTTGTTTTTCATGGCGACAGCCGCGCGTTCAACTTGCTCTGAGGTGATATATCCGTAGCGATAAGCAATTTCTTCGGGACATGCCACCATTAACCCCTGGCGCGTCTCAATAGTCTGAATGAAAAGCGAAGCTTCAAGCATGGCCTCGTGGGTGCCGGTATCGAGCCAGGCCATGCCCCGGCCCATGACCGCGACTTCGAGCGTCCCACGTTTGAGATACTCGCGGTTCACGTCAGTAATTTCAAGTTCGCCGCGCGCCGAAGGCTTGAGCGCCCCGGCAATGTCCACCACTTGCGAATCATAAAAATATAACCCGGTGACCGCGTAACGCGACTTCGGCACCCGCGGCTTTTCTTCCAGGCTGATGGCCTTGCCCTGAGAATCGAACTCGACTACGCCGTAGCGTTCAGGATCGTGCACGGGATAGGCGAAGATGCGAGCGCCTTTTTCGCACTCGGCTGCGTCTTTCACGCTCTTCGCCAGATCATGACCGTGGAAGATATTGTCGCCAAGAACCAGAGCGCAGCAGCGGCCGTCGATGAATTTTTTTGCGATTAGAAAGGCTTGTGCGATGCCTTCCGGCTTGGCCTGAGCGGCATAGGATAACGTTAATCCGAAACGCGAGCCATCGCCCAGAAGATGCTGAAATTTGGGCAGATCGTCAGGAGTAGAAATCAGCATAATCTCCCGAATTCCGGCCAGCATGAGGGTGGACAGCGGGTAATACACCATCGGCTTGTCGTAGATCGGCAACAGGCTCTTGCCCACGGCATGAGTCACGGGATAGAGCCGCGTGCCCGACCCGCCCGCCAGAATAATGCCCTTGTATTTTGAGGACCGCAAAATGGGAAGATTAGACATTCGGTTCGGATTGTAGCTTATCGAAATCTAAAGCGAGTACTGGGTGGCCATCCATTGCCGGTAGGCGCCGCTGGTCACTGATTCAATCCACGCCTGGTTGTCCAGATACCACTGGATGGTTTTTCGCATTCCGGTTTCAAAAGTTTCCTTCGGGCGCCAGCCGAGTTCGCTTTGGATTTTAGTTGCATCCATGGCATACCGGCGATCGTGCCCCGGGCGATCTTTTACAAAGGTGATCAGGTTCTTGTGCGGAACGACTGGATCGTTGGGACGAAGTTCATCGAGCACTGAACAGATCGTGTTCACCACATCGAGATTCTTGATTTCGTTGCTCCCACCAATGTTGTAGGTTTCGCCCAACCGTCCACGCTTGAGGACGGTGCGAATAGCTTCGCAATGATCGGCTACATACAACCAATCGCGGACGTTCATGCCGTCACCGTAAACCGGAATTGGTTTTCCATTGAGAGCGTGCAAGATAACCAGCGGGATCAGTTTCTCCGGAAACTGAAATGGGCCGTAGTTGTTGGAGCAATTGGTGGTCAGCACCGGCAATCCGTAAGTGTGATGGTAAGCCCGCACCAGATGGTCGGAAGCCGCTTTGGATGCGGAGTATGGACTGTTCGGCGCATAGCGGGTGGTCTCGGAAAAGGCCGGATCCGTAGCTGCAAGCGATCCATAAACTTCGTCGGTCGAAACATGCAGGAAGCGAAATACGCTTTTTTCATTTCCCGTCATTGCCGACCAGTAAGCCCGCGCTTCTTCCAGCAGACTGAACGTTCCATTCACGTTGGTGCGTACGAAATCGTCCGGACCGTGAATTGAACGATCCACGTGGCTTTCGGCGGCGAAGTGAACGATAGCTCGCGGGCGATGCTTCAGTAACAACTCGGCAAGCATCTCTCGATCGCAGATATCGCCTTGCACGAACGTGTATCGACGATCTGAAGCGATGGAGGCGAGGTTGGCCGGGTTCCCGGCATACGTCAATTTGTCCAGATTGATTACGCTCGACGACTCGCCAGCCAGCCACTGCAAAATAAAGTTAGAGCCAATGAATCCGGCGCCGCCAGTAATCAGAATTGTGTCAGACTGATTTTCCAAAGTTGGTCCGTGTATCTAGGCAAAGCGCTACCACGAAGGACACTAAGTTACGCGAAGGTAAACTTTTAATGCGAAGTAAAGTCTCTCTGCGTTTTTTTCTTCGTGGTGCTTCGCGCCCTTCGTGGTTAAAGCTGTTCCCACGCGTGCAAAATCGCTGACGATATTATCTGGTATTTTGCTGGATTTGTCCGGTAGCGGATTATAGACATCGGTCGGCGGACCTTACGACGCCACTACCATTTCCGACTGGTGCGCAATATCGCGTTCCGCAAGCACCTTCGCGAATACATCCCGATCCACGTTGCCGCCGGTTGCAATGAGCGCGATCCGCTTTCCGCTCAGTGAGCTTTTTTCTTTCAGAGCAGCAGCCAGCGATGCCGCTCCCGCTCCTTCAATCACGTTGTGGGTGTCGGAAAAATAGCTGCGCATGGCGTGTCGAATCTCGTCATCGCTAACTGTGACCATGTGATCAACGTTCTCCTGCATGATTTCAACGGCGTCCTCATCAGGCACGCGGCAGGCCATACCGTCAGCAATCAAAGTTGTGACCGGTGCCGCGATTGGGCGTCCAGCCTCAAAGGAAAGCGCGTATGCGGGAGCGCCTTCGGCAGCAACGCCGATGATCTTAGTCTTCAGCTTCATGCCGTTGCGCACGGCACAGGCGGCGCATACGCCGGATCCCATTCCAATGGGAGCGTACACTGCGTCGAGATCGGGAACGGCGGTGAACAGTTCCATCCAATAGGTAGCGACCCCGGTGACGATGTCGCGATGAAAGGGCGGGACAAAATGCAGGCTCTGCGCTTTTGCGAGCATTTCTGCGTGCTCGCGGGACTCCTGAAAATCATTGCCGAACTCAATCAGTCGGGCGCCCTGACTGCGCATGGCCGCATTTTTCTCCACGCTGTTTCCGTGGGGCACCACGATCGTCACCGGGACATTGAACCGCTGGCCGGCAAGAGCGACCGACTGGCCGTGATTGCCGCGGGTGGCGGTGATCATCCCCTTAACTGCGTCTCCGCTGCGAAAAAGTTGCGCCGCATAAAAAACGGCGGAGCGCGCCTTGAATGCGCCGATTGGGGTATGGTTCTCATGCTTTATCCAGACACTGGCTTCAAGTTTCTGGTTGAGCAACGGCCAGGAAATCTGCGGCGTGGGAAGCATCAACTCGTAGATAAGCTTTTGCGCCTCGGCGATCTCCTGCAGCGTGGGTAGTTGGATTGCCATTTTCGTAATTCGATGTTCAATGTACATTCAAATGACTCACTTTTTGTAAGTAACCGGTCGGGCGAAGGAACTCTGAATTCAGCAGGAACGTAGTCCTGAATACTGCAAGGTCTTGGGTTCGACGGTTCGCGGGCTTTGTCTCAGCGGAGGAAATACTTGAAAACAATGCAATCTGCCACGGTTCCGGTCGTTTTACTGCTTCTCGTGATGGCGCTACTAGCGGGAGGAGCGGCCTGGCGGGAGTCGGTGACTGTAGATGAAATCGCCCACACCGGAGCGGGGGTCAGTTACCTGCAGAAACTCGACATGCGAATGAACGAGGAACATCCGCCGCTGGCCAAGATGCTGGCTGCGTTACCGCTGGTGTTGCGAAGAGCGCGGGCGGATTATTCGGATGCTTCGTGGACGTTCAGCGGCGAGCGAATGTTCAACGAGTATATGGGCGAATGGGTCTTTGGACACTGGTTTTTGATGCGCTGGAATGATCCGGTCTCAACTTTGAGATGGGCGCGCGCACCCATGCTGCTACTTATGTTGGTTCTTGGATTCGCTCTCTACAAATGTGGAGCACGGTTGGGAGGCAGTCAATGGGGAGGGTTGCTGTGTTTAACGGTATTCGCGACCATGCCCGTCTTCCTGGCATTCGGGCCGCTGGTGATCACCGACATTATGGTGACGTTGTTTTGGATTTTGGCAATTTGGCAACTGCCGCAGATGTGGAAATCTCCCAGCAAAAGGCAAGTACTCTACCTGGGATTCGCCATGGCGGGAGCTTTTCTCTCGAAGTTTTCGTCGGGGCTGCTGTTCTTCGTGTTTCCGGCAGTCGCGGTGAGCATGAGATTTTGGCCGCTGCCGGAACAGCTTACTGAAAAAAAAGAACGCCGTGCCTGGCGATGGCGTGCCTGGGGGAACATTGCTAAAGCCACGCTCTGGGCGTCGCTCTTCGTTTATCTCGTGTACCTGATTTTTTCATGGAACGAACCTACAGATTCGTTCAGCATAATTCCGCATTTTCCCGCATCGCCATTGCTGCGGCGAATGCTCATGCCGATATGGAGGTATCTGCGTGGCCTAGTCGGATTCGCTGTCGGCGCGGGAAGCCGACCCACGTATATTCTTGGTCACCCTTACTCTCACGGAGTTTGGTTCTACTTCCCTGTTCTGACTTTTTTGAAATCACCACTCGCATTTCTGCTGCTGCTGGCGCTGGCTATTGCAATTGCCTTGGTCACTAAGACGCGCCGAGGAACGCAATTCTCCCCAATTCCCGCCGGCATGGAACTGCACTGGCGCAGCGTCTGGGTATCGCTCGTGATCTTCACCGTTGCGTGCATGCTCAACCGACTGGACATCAGCATTCGTCACTTCTCGATTCCGCTCGCGTTGATGATTCTGTTGCTCGCGCCTCTCCCGCGAATGCTGGAGCATCTGCGACGAGAAAACTGGGGACTCGCCCGTGCCGGAACTTGGGTGACTGTGGTGCTGGCTGCGATCGCGATGTTTACGGCAATTCGCACCTATCCAAATTATTTTCCATTTCTCAACACCCTCAGTATGGGTCGGCCCGGTTATGCGCTGGTGAACGATTCAAACCTCGATTGGAACCAATCGCTTCCGGAAGTTGAAGTCTTTACTAGCCAACATGGATTAAGCCGCGTCCTGCTGGATGAATACGGCTTCTCAGAACCGCAAGCCTACGTTCCGCAAGCGCAGCCTTGGGATTGCCAGCAGCCGACATCTGTCGACGCCGGCAAATGGGCAGTGGTTTCAGCCAATCTGATAGCGGACGGCAGCAATTGCGGTTGGCTTATGGATTACCCGCGTCAAAAATTGGCGGGAGGCAGCATGTACGCTTTTCAACTGCCCCAAACGATTCCGCCCTCTGGGGCGCCCGGGGGACCACCGACGCCGGAAAACTACCGGTATTTTGGGGGCATAGGCGTCAACGGAGAGGATTTCCGAACGATCATCGGGAACTGCGTTCGCGATCCGCAACAGCTTGGCCCTACAATGCGTCGATTCCAAGAAATGGGCCAGAACAAGAAACAGCAGTGACCGCTCGGGAGTAAGTAACCAGGGAAAGTACAAAGGGTGGCGATTTCGCCGCCACCCTTGGAATGATCCGCTATTTCTGCGGAGGTTGAGAGTTGCTCGGCGGCGCAGCCGGCTGGCTTTCCTGCTGTTGCTGACGAACGCGGTCCTGCTGCAGCTGTGCCAGCTTCTGTAACTGCTCTGGGGTAAGAATGGCCTTGATCTTCGGCGACGCCTGCGCGCGAATCTGATTGGCCTTATCGATCTTCTGCTGCTGAGTCATTGAATTGTCGTTGCGCAAAACTTCCATCTGCTGATTTTCGTCCGCAATGATTGGGCGCAGTTTGGCTTTCTGGTCGTCGGTCAGATTCAGCGGGTTATCTTCGTTGGCCTGCGCTTGTGCGCTGTTCTGATTGGCTGTAGCTGGCGCGCTCTGCTGCATGGATGAAGGCGGCGCGGGCGCTGCCTGGGCAGGGGTTGACGGTGAAGATGAGTTGCTTGCCGGCGATTGCGCAGCGGCCGGTAGGCTGATCGCCAACGCCAGTGCAAACGATAGAACCGGGAATTTCGAGATTTGCATATTGCTCCTTTGTTGACGAGTGGACTGAGCTCGACCTCCGGGAACTCACCCGAGGCACGAGTTCGTCAGATGAGGTTTTCAAGAGTCCAGGTTGCCGGACCCCAGGAAACTATACGCCAATTAGCTCTCGATCGCGGCCAGCAATGCTCGCTTCGTGAATACCCGGATCATCTCGCGCCGGTACTCGGGAGTCAAAGCAGAAGTTGTAAGCGGCTTGGCAGTTCGGGCTGCCAGTTCGCCTGCGTACTCTGCCGCGCTCTCGTTAATTCGGCCATTATTCAGGAGACCTGACAGACCCGCCACGAGCATCGGCGATGGATTCACGGCGGTCAGTGCTATCTGAATATCTTCCACGTGTCCATTCGACCGCTTTACTGCGACCGCGACTCCGGCTAGCGGATAGTCAATCGATCCCCGAACCCGCAGCTTGCGATACGTACCCTGATAACCGATGCTCGATCGCGGAAGAATAATTTTCGTGACCAACTCGTTGGGCTGCAATCGGCGGTAGTGATCGCCTTCACCTGTATAAAAGTCACCCAGTGCAATTCGGCGACTTGCCCCGGCGCTGGCAATTTCGATTTCTGCATTCAGGCAAAGCAGTGCAGGAGGAGTGTCCGCGGAGAATGCTGCCCAACACTTGGTGCCGCCAGGAGCAACGTGGCAAAGATCGCCATCTTTCTTGATGCAGAAGCCGCAGGACTTCCGCCACGTGAGTGATTGGTTGTACCAGAGGCAGCGAGTGTCGAGGCAGACGTTGCCGCCGATCGTGCCCATATGGCGGATCAGCGGCGAGGCGACGGTTTTGGCAGCTTCGATCAGAACCGGATACTGCTGGCGTAAAAGTGCAGAATGCTCAATCTCGTGCAGCGTCGTAAGCGCACCGATTTCGATTCCCTGCCCGGTTTCACGGATACCTTTGAGTTCTTTTATCTGACGAAGATCCAAAACATGCGCCGGTTCGAAAAGTTTTTGCCGCATGGACGGAAGCAGGTCGGTGCCTCCGGCAAGGACACGGACATCGCCGCCATGGTCGGTCAGATGGGCAAGCGCCTCAGGCAGAGCGTGAGGCCGAACGAGTTGGAATTCTGACAGGCTCATAAAATCTTTACCGCTGAGACCAGGGAGTTACACGGAGGTTTCACAGAGAGGACTTGATCTTTGTTCATCTTTTCCTGCACCTCTCTGTGGGGTTTCTCTGTGGACCACTGTGATCCTCTGTGGTTCATGCCTTCGTCCGTGCTGGATCAAACTCGTGTCGTCTTGGACCTTTCCCTTTGAACCACAGCGATCCCCCATGCTCACGAAATTTTGCAGGTGCGGTGGGATCAATGCCTTCGGTCAAGTTGAGCTGTTTCGCGTTTCTCTTAGCACGCAACGCCGCGAGCACGCGCTCGGGCGTAAATGGCGACTCATGCAAGCGAATTCCCACCGCGTCATAAATTGCGTTGGAGATCGCAGGAATGGTTGCAGCCAGCGCGCCTTCGCTGCATTCTTTCGCGCCAAACGGGCCTTCAGGATCGATGCTCTCGACGATCATGGCTTCGACCTCAGGCGACTCGGCCGAGGAGGGACTGCGATACTCGAGCAACCCTGGATTCATCAGCAGCCCGTCTTTCCAGATCATTTCTTCAGTCAGCGCCTGGCCCATTCCCATCCACACCGAGCCGATCACCTGGCCTTCAACCGCCACCGGATTAAGAGCGCGGCCGCAATCATGCGCGGCCCAGACTTTATGGACGGTGACCTCGCCGGTATCTTCATCAACGCTGACTTCGGCGACCTGCGCAGAGTATGAGTAGGCAGGCGACGGGCCGACGCCTCCGCCTTTGTGCTTGCCGCCACGAGCCTCAGGCGGAGGAGCGTAGGACCCGGTGCCGGTGAGCGCGCCGTGGAAGTCGATGGCGGCGACGACGGCTTCTTCGAATGACATTGAATGTTTCGGCGTGTCGTCTTCTTTGCGTTTTTGTTGCAGCGAACCACGCAGGATTTGTCCTTCGACACGTCCTGAGACGGTTGCTGAGTTTAAGTCAACATCCCCACCCTCTCGCAAAGAACGCGAGAAGGATGGGGCACCCTCGGTAGTTTTTTTGGTTACGAGATCATTGCCGAAGATTAGATCTTCCGGATTGCAGTTCATCTTCTTCGCGGCTGCGGCGGCGATTTGTTTCTTCACAGCTTCAGCTGCCCGCAGCGTCGCATTACCGGCCATGAATGTCACACGACTGGAATACGAGCCAATGTCGATAGGCGTCAGATCAGTGTCGGCAGCAATGACTCTCACCCGCGCCAGCGAACAGCCCAGCACTTCGGCGGCGATCTGCGCCGTCATGGTGTCAGACCCCTGCCCAATTTCCGAGGCTCCGGTGTAAACCACAACTCCGCCGTCCCGATCGATCTTGATGTTCACCGTCGAGTGAGGCATGTCAGACCGAATAATCGAGTTGGCTGCACCGCTCACGTAATGACTGCAGGCGACCCCAAGCCCGCGCCCCTTGGGCATTTTGCCCTTGCGATCTTTCCACCCAGAGCGGTCAACAACTTTTTCGATGCACTCCGGCAGGCCGTAACTTTGCACCCGCAATCCGTTCACCGTGATGCAAGGCGGCTGCAGCAGATTACGGCGGCGAATTTCCGCGGGATCGATTTTCAGCTTGTCAGCGAGCTCGTCGAGTTGCGACTCAAATGCGAAGCGAACATTCACGGTGCCGTGCCCGCGCATGGCACCGCAGGCAGGCTTGTTGGTCAGCACGCGGTAACCGTCGTATTGAATGTTGGGGATGTCGTAGAGCGCTCCGAGCAGCGCGCCGGAATAAAGAATGGTCACCACGCCATAGGAGCAGTAGCCGCCGCCGTCTTGAATTACCTTTGCGCTGACCGCGGTGATGCGGCCGTCGCTCTTTACGCCGGTCTTGAGATCGATGATCGTCCGCGGCCGTCCACGATGCGCCCAGAAAACTTCTTCGCGCGTATAAGTGACTTTCACCGGGCGTTGGGCTTTGCGGGCGGCAACGGCTGCGATGATCTCCAGCGGGATCACTTCGCTCTTGCCGCCGAATCCGCCGCCGACCAGTGGCTTAATCACGCGAATCTGTGACATCGGCATTTCAAGCACAAGCGACAGCTTGTGCTGCAGGTAGTACGGCACCTGGGTTGACGACCAGAGGGTGAGCCGCCCCGGCTTACCGGTCTGCGAATCAATTTCGAACGCCGCGAGCGTCGAATGCGGCTCCATGGCAGCGTGCGTGACTTCGTTGGCAATAAATCGTGCTTCCTCGATGTGATCGGCTTCGGAAAAACCTTTATCAGGGTCACCGAAGGCATGGTGATAATCCTTTTCGAGGTTGTGGGGCTTATTGTCGTGAATCAAGTCGCGCTCGGCTTTCATCGACTCTTCAGGATCGAAGTAAGCAGGCAGAAGTTCGTATTCGACATCGATCAATTCGAGTGCGCGCTCAGCGGTAGCTTCATCCTCGGCAGCCACGCAGGCCACGTTGTCGCCGACATAGCGAACTTTGTCGGTGGCGAGCGCATGCTCGTCGTGACCGACGGGCAGAATGCCGTAAGGATTAGGAGCGTCAGCGCCGACGACCACGCATACCACGCCTTCGATTTTTTCGGCCCGGCTAGTGTCAATGCGCTTAATGCGCGCATGTGGATGCGGCGAATGCAGAATCTTGCCAGTCAGCATGCCGGGAACGGAAAGGTCGTCCGTGTACTTGCCCGCTCCGGTGGTCTTGCCGGCGGCGTCAACCATAGCGACAGGTTTGCCGATGATGGAGAACTCACTCATAAATAACCATGTGTAGACCAGCGACGACGTGGGAACGGGCGCCCTCGCCCGTTCGGTCGAGTGGAACTCGACGATGACCCGAGCGCCGCAACAACGACAATAGATCTGACCCCGCTAGCGTCATGCCGCAACAAGGGAAAAGCAGGTTCCTCCACTCCGTTCGGAATGACAGACATTGAGATGGTGCTCATTTCGAAACCGTCGTTCCCTTCTGCTCGGCTTGGATCGCAGCCTTGATCGCCTCATACATCTGGCTGTAGCCGGTGCAGCGGCACAAGTTGCTGCTCAACGCGTCGCGAATTTCGGGATCAGTCGGATTGGGATTCGTTGCCAGCAGATGCTTCACCGTCATCATGAAGCCGGGAGTGCAGAATCCGCACTGCGCCCCTCCCCAGTCGCCATAAGCTTTTTGGATCGCCGCCAGCGCGCCATGTTCGCTGACGCCTTCGACCGTGGTGATCTCCTGACCTTCGCAGCTCGCAGCCAGCATGGTGCAGGAGAGCATCGGCATGCCGTCGACCAGAACGGTGCAGGCACCGCAGGAAGAATCGTCGCACCCGCGCTTCGATCCGGTAAGCTGCAAGTCCAGGCGCAGTGCGTCGAGCAGCAGGCGATTAGGCGTGAGCGCCAGCTCATGCTTACGGCCGTTTACTCGAAGTTCTAGAAGTTGTTTTTTCATGAAAGACAGCTTTTAGCACTTAGCTGTTAGCCTTTAGCCACAAACCTAGAAACATTGGGTTCAGCTAAAGGCTAAGAGCTAATAGCTAAGAGCCTAGTAGCTTCAATACCCAAAATCTGCTTGTGCCGCATATGCGTGTTGCTTCACTTCGAGCCCTTCGACGCGGCCTGCTCCCAGTTGATTTATGTACGACTGGCGATCCGGGAGATTGCTCACCCAGCTATTCAGCCATGCGTCGCTCTCAGCTTTCGTTTTGGTTTGCTCGTGATACTCGCGAAAGAAATCATTGTCGCGATTGTAATAACCCTGCACTGGCGAAGGATGCGCTCCGTAGGCGCATTCGACAACCGCATTAACCAGAAAGCCAGGAATCACGGTGCGATTGGGATCGCTGGTAATGACTTCGGCCGCGACAATTTCCTCGGCTGCAACGATGACCCGCTTGGCCGCGCGCACGCCTTCGATCATTACGCCGAAATTGCCCCAGCAGTGAGCATTTCCCTCTGCATCCGCGCGCTGCACATGAACGATGGTGACATCAGGATTCAGCGCGCGCACCGCCCACAGCGACTCTTTAGCTTCGAACGGTGAAAATATCTGATAGAAAAAATGATTGGCTTTGGCGGTATCGGTTCCCAGCGCGGTCTTGGTAGGAAGAAACGGCACGCCCATAGCGCCCGCCTGCAGCGCCAGAGCAACAGCAAAATTGCTCATGTTGAAAGACTTTCAGTCCATTCTGTTCGACGGCGCGGCGAAAGTTATAAGCCGATCCCATCATCACATTTCCAACCCATGCAGCGATAACTTTCTCGACGCATCCAGCACCAATCAGTTGATCGAACAAAATGTCCGAAATGGGGCCAATCAAAGTAAGGTCGCGCTTTTTTTGGCGAATGATTTCGTGGCCGGCGGCGAACGGAATCATCTGCTCCATCTGCAGGCCCATGGCGACGGATGAGCCGTCGGAAACGAACTCAGCAATCGCATCATGCATCGAGCGTAGTTTTGACATGCTGATCAGCGGCCCTTCCATTTCGGTGGGCGTTTTTCCATGAAGGCGCGAATACCTTCTTGAGCGTCTTCGGTCTGCATGAGCTCGTCCAGATAAATCTTTTCCGCCCGCGCCAGGCCTTTGTCAAAGTGCATGGAATCCCAGGCGTAAATTGCCTTCTTTGTGATGGCCAGCGCAGCAGGGCTAAGCGAGGAAAGTTTCCGCAAAGTCTCGCTCACCGAGCGCTCTAATTGATCTGCATTCGTTGCAGCGCTGGCAAGGCCGATGGTCGCGGCATCGGAGCCCCTAATCGAGCGGCCTGTAAGAACCAGGTCCGACGCGCGTTTTTGCCCGACCAGAGCGCTGAGCGCGGTAACTGCAATCGGCGGAAAGCATCCGAGTTGAATTTCAGGAAATCCCCATTGCGCGTCCTCAGATGTATAAACCAGGTCGCACACCATCGCCAGTTCGGCGCCGCCGCCCAGGCAATGCCCGTGGGCAGAAGCAATGGTCACTTTTTTGGTAGCGATCAAGCTGCGGACAACGCAATGAAATTTCTCCAGCATGGAGGCGATTTTGTCAGGTGTGTGCGCTGCCACATCAACGCCAGCCGAAAAACAGTTCCCCGCTCCTCGGATTACCACCACCGAGATTTCCGGATTGGGTTCAATTTCTGCGAGAACTGTCGACAATTCGCTCATCATCGGAATGTCGATGATGTTGAGAGGTGGATTGCGCAAAGTGATGTGTGCGGCGAATCCGTCGAGACTAATGACTAACCTTTCGAATTTCGTCGCGGTTTGGGTCGCCATATCAATTTGTCAAACTTGCCCTGAGCGCGGTCGAAGGGAGCGTCCGATCCATCCGAATCTAGCTGGTCCAAAAACTTTTCTGATCGTACTCGCGAATCGCTTGCAGCTCCTCGGATGACGGCTCAGCGGTTTGCTTTACATTGTTTGCCAGCTGCAACTTCCATCCCGTATTCGACAGCACGTCTTCGATCTCGATACCCGGATGCACAGAATCCAGACAAGCCTCGTTGTTTTCATCGAAGCGCAGAACCGCTTTAGTCGTAATCACGGCTTCCGGGCCGCCCCGCGGGAGACCAACTTTCTTCCGCCACTCGCCACCGTCGCCGTAGCCCGGGCTGGTCATGAATGAGACGCGCTCGGGCAGGCGTTCTCTCTTGTGTTCGAGCAAAACAACAAAACGATGCGCAAGCGACGCGATGTCACAGGCGCCACCTGATCCGGGCAGACGAATCATTCCCCGCGGCCCTTGCACCTGAGTGGAGTTCAGATTGCCGAAGCGGTCGACTTCAGCCGCGCCGAGAAATCCCAGATCGACGCGGCCGGATTGCAGCAGGCTCATCACGCCGAGCATGTCGAGACATTGGGTAGCGCCGAGTATATTCGGCGGGTCGGCCATGGTATAGATCAATTCGGCAGCCGGGGTCGAGCGGATTACGCCATTTTCGAATAGGCCGACGGCGTTGGGAGCGTGCGTTTTCTTCGCCACGACAAATGCAATCAGGGGCAGGCGCATGCCGACGAAAACCAGTTCTCCATCCTTAATTTCGCGGGCAGCGGCGCAGACCATGAGTTCGGCGAGGGTGTATGCATTTGCCGATCCGTCCTCGACCGAACGGGCGAGCACGCCCGTTCCCACATGGACTGTGCCACTCACAGGTTGATGGCCGACTTGCGCGGCTCCGCTATCGTGTCGAAAGGATCGCGTGCACCTTCTTTGGGCACGATCCATGTCTTCTCGTTGGCGATGATTTCGAGCAACAGTTTTTTGTCGTCGGCGCTCGGCAGAAAGTCCGGCAATTGCTGATCGTATTCTTTGTCTTCGAGCCGCGCGCCGGTTTCGGGATGATATTTCTGGTTGGCCCAACGGCCGATCATGCGATTGAACTTGATATCGGGAGCGTAGAGCTTGGGTTCGCCCGGCTTCAGAACAGTATTAAAGCGCGCGACCAATCCCGCAACTTCGTCGCGATACAGGTTGCGGTTGTAATCGTTTAGGTCGTCAAGATCGGCCTGCTTGTCGTTTTTAGGCTCGTCGTAACGGCCCTTGATCCCCCAAACGTAAGCCCAATGCGCCGACGAGGAGTGATCGGTGCCGAAGAGGTCGTAAGAACTCGAAAGCCACTTGTTGAGATATTTCTGGATCAGCCATGCCGGAATGACGCCCGCCTGCACGATGCGCCGCAGGCCGTCATTACCTGTGCCCATGTGGAAGGCCTCTTCGCGCAACATGTAGGACATCGAGCGTCCGAGCGGAGCGAATGCCGAATACTTCAACATCTGCAATTGAAATTTTCCGTCGCGATCGACAAAATCGGTGTAGGTGAAAAAATCCATCCAGTTATCGACGTCCACGTTGAAGGCTCCGAGCAGGCGCTTATTTTCGAATGCGCGCCGTTCGAGCATTTTTTGCGCTTCAACTTTGCCGGAAGAGCCGAAGTGGTCGACCAGCAAAGCGCACATCTGCCAGCCGTGTCGCATCTCTTCGATCATCACGCGAGTGATGGCGCGGCGGTCCCAGTCAGTAGGCGCAGTTTCAAATAAATGCCGCTGTTGTTCGCAGCTGGCGAATTCAGTGTCGCCCTGGTAAACGATCATGTTCATCAGCGCGTCGCGCATCTGCTGCGTGGGAATCTGCCGGAGGTTCTCCCACTTGCGCTTGCCCTTGTAGTGACCGAACTGAATTTCGTCGGTTTCGATGGCGCCGAATAGCGTGTCAAATTTAAAACTGGCAATCTCGTCGCGGTTCACGCCGATTTCTTTGCGCCACTCGTCGAAGAGGCCGATCCAGTCACTGAAAGTTCCGATTTTTGCCACTTTGCCGGGCATGATAGACCTCAGCTTTTAGCGATTAGCTCTTAGCATTTAGCCAAATCCGTCACCGGAAGCCAAAGGCCAATTTGCTAAATGCCAATTGCAGTTATTTTGCTTTGAATTCTGCCGGCCGTTTTTCCACGTACGCGGCCAAACCTTCTTTTGCGTCTTCGCTCTGGAAGAGCAGCTGCTGATTTTCGCGTTCCACGGCCAGAGCCGACTCCATGGGAATTTCCCAGCCGGTCTGCACCGCGCGCTTGATCCGTCCCACAGCCTTCGCAGCTTTGTTCGGCGGGCAGAACTGGCGAGCGTACTCCATGATGTTTTCCATGAAGCCTTCGCGCTCGAAGATGTCGTTGATGATGCCAAACTCCAGCGCTTCTTCGAATGAAAATGTGTTGCCGGTGACCATCAGTTCAATGGCTTTGCTCTTGCCCACCAGTCGCGACAGGCGCTGAGTTCCGCCCGTCCCGGGAAGAACACCGAGATTGACCTCAGGCAGGCCGATCTTGCCGGCATCCTTGCGCGCAATGCGAATGTCCGCAGCCATGGCTATTTCAAGGCCTCCGCCGACGCAGTGTCCGTTGATGGCGGCAATCACCAGCTTCGGCGTGTGCTCCAGCCGCAGCAACATTTCATTGGCGTGCAGGCAGAAGTAGTACTTGAAGGTCGGGTCAACGCTGGCCAGCATTTTGATGTTGGCGCCGGCAGAGAAAAATTTATCGCCCGCGCCGGTCAACAGGATGACGTATACATCATTGGCCATGCGGGCTTTGAGAATCGCCTCATCCAGCTGGCGATTCATCTCGTAGGTATAAGTATTCGCCGGCGGATCGTTCATCTCGATAATCGCAACGCCGCCGTCGACGCGATAGTTGACCAGCGGCTTGGTGGCTTCAGTAGGGGGATTCAGGACGGTCGCCATTTTCGTTTGTTCCTCCTGGCAGTTTGCTGCCATTGTTAATCGCTGCCGATACCTTTGAAAAAGATATTGCTCATATCCTGCGCCAGACGATCGGCCTTGCCGTCAAGCCGCGGGTTGTACCAGGTGTAAATCCAGTTCATCATGCCGAACAGCGAAAGCACCGCCGTCCGACTGTCAAATTCTAGTCCCTTTTCTTTTTTGTAGCGGTCCAGCAACTCACGGCAGGTCTGGTAGTACTCGCGTTTGATGCGCGCAATCTCGCGTCCATATTCGCCGTCGAGCACGTCGTCTTCGTGCGACAGGACCTTCATAGCCTGCTGGTGCTCAAGAAAATATTCGAGATGATTGTCGATAAATGCGCGAATGCCCCGCTGGGGATCGCGCAATTGCGAGACTCGGTCGCGGAACCGGGACAGAATGGTCGAGAAAGTATGCTTCTGGATCAGATAAAGCAGGCGGTCCTTGGAACCAAAATAGTGATACATGCCGGCGAGGGACATGCCGGTGGCGCGGGAAAGGTCGCGCATGGAAGCGCCGGCGTATCCTTTCTCGCAAAAGACTTCGATGGCATGTTCCAGAATCTTGCCCAGTTGGCGGTCGAAACGCGGCTCGGACGTTTGATGCCGCACCGATCGATGGGCGCGCGGTCTGGCGATTGAGGATGCCATAGTTCGAACGTTCGTTCTAATAATAATCCCGGCCCGGCACTTACGCAAGCAGAAGATGCCGGATCAATTTCGCAGATCGGACATTAACTTTTCGACCTCGGCTTTCAGGTTACCGGTCAGCGACAGCAGGGGCAGGCGCGGCGGGCCTCCGTAGTAGCCGTTTAAGTCGAGGGCATATTTGAGCGCAGGAATTCCAAGTTCGCTGGCGACCCGGACCGCACCGGCTGAGACACGTTCCTGCTTTTCTCGCGCCAGCTTCGCGTCGCCTTCTTTCCACGCGGTGAAGATCTCATAACATGCGGTCGGCGCGGGAGTAGCAAAAGCGAGCACCGCACCCACGGCTCCGGCTTCTAGGGCAGGAAGGAGGCGTTGCGCGGTACCAGCGAGAACTTGAAAGCCGACTTCTTTTGGGCGAGTCTTGAGCCTGGAGGAAGCGGAGGCATTTGAGGAGCTGTGCTCCTCAGGACGGGCGTGGACGCCCGTCCCCACATGTTCACCTCTGCTCGCGTGGACACTTTTCCCTTCCCCCGAAAGCGCGCTGATAGAAACCAGTTCACCGCTTTCGCCGGGTGACTCCGACTGCGCAGCCTTTATCATTCGCGAGGTGACAGCTGCAAAAACAGCAGTCACAGTCGCGCTGCGCTTAATGTGCCGCGTTCCCTCCACCATGCGGCGAATTTTCTCCGCATCGCCACCCGATTCCTTAATCCCGATGATGTTGGGGTGGTTCGCGAGTTCAATCACCAACTCAGGTGGCATATCGTATCCGGTGAAAACCGGCACGCTGTAGATGAGAACAGGAATCGGCGAGTGGTCAGCGACAGTTCGATAAAAAGCCAGAATATTCGCCGGCTTTAATTGTGGCTTGTAAAAAAAAGGAGTGCGTACGAGCGCCGCGTCATATCCGAGGTCTGCAGCATACTCAGTCAGGCGTAGAGTTTCCAACGCTGATTCGGCGCCGGTGCCAGCAATCAAGACTTTCTGCGGAGCACACGCCTCGCGGGCCGACTTTAAAACTTCGCGCCGTTCATCGTCGGAAAGCGTAATCGCTTCCCCGGTCGAACCTAACACCGTAATTCCCGCAATCGGCGTCTTCGAGTAACGCTCGACATTATGCTCAAGCTTTTTGAGATACACGCGTCCGTCGGGATAAAAGGGCGTAGTAATTGGAGGAAGGATGCCGTGGAGAAGCATGCCTTCTTAGGATATCAATTCGGCGGACAATTTTATTATGAGAAGCAAAAAGCCCCGCCCAAGCAAGCTTGGACGGGGCACTCAACATCAGTCTGACAAGATCGCCTAGCTGGCGCGCTGCATTGGCTTATCGGTCTTCGAGAAGTCCGCATTCGCTTCGCCGGCCGACGATACATCTTCCGCGCCGGTCGTTTTGAGCACGTCTTTCGCCTTGTTGGTCCAGTCAGAGCTATCAGAATGGACAGACAACAAAATCCCGCCTTCTTTCACGCGGCCTTCGTAGCGCTTGGCTTCGTACTCTGGGATTCCCATGCCGATCAATGCGCCGGTCAGGCCGCCGATGGCCCCGCCGACGCCAACTCCGGTCAACGCCGCCACGATCGGACCTGCTGCGATGAGCGGACCTACGCCCGGAATCGCCAGCGCTCCAATGCCTGCCAGCCAACCCAAAGTTCCGCCGATCACCGCGCCGGTGCCTGCTCCGGTCGCCGTGCCTTCAGGTGCCTTGGTGTTTTTTTCGTGCGCGAAATCTTTCGTGCCTTCATTCTCAGGAAACAGAACTGAGATATCGGTATTGCGGAATCCCGCCGTCCGCAATGCGTCCACGCCCTGCTCCACGCCGCCACGATTGCGATAAATTCCAAACACTGCCGTATTTTTACCTGCCATGTGAAATCTCCTTTTAGATGTGCTGTAAGTGCTGGTTTGAATAATGAAGAGTTACTTGCTGGGCGCAACCTGCAGCTCGTTGTCGACTTTGCCCGAGCCGGCGATCTCTGTCGCCTTGGATTCAATCGTCTGCTTCTCTTCTTCCGACTTCACCGGTCCCTTAAGAGTGACCGCGCCATTCTGCGAAATGATCTTCACATTGTGCGCCGTAGTCGAGAGCGACTTGTCTTTCACGATGGCGCGCCGAATCTGCGCCGTCAGTTGACGATCGTTGGTGTTTTCTTTCTGCTGGTCCGCGGTGGGCTCGTTCGCGTTGCGGTCACGCTGGTTCATCTTGGTATTGTCGGCCGGCACCTGCGCCGCGCCGTTATTGTCCTGCTGCGCCCAGAGCAGGCCCATGCTGCTCAAAAGAAAGGTTGCCGTGAGCAGAGTTCTCGCTAGTGTTCTCATCCATTCACCTCGTTTATACGTGCATGGGTACGATGGGATGCCAGCGATTGCGGATGGCCCATTTGCAGTATTAATCGAGAGAGGATCAATCGAGAACAGGTTGAGTGCGATGCCGTACAAAGTTTGAGTCGAAAAGACTCGTGTGGGTCGGACACTCCTGTCCGCCGCCTTTGACCTCGACTGAAGTGCCACAGGCGAGGGTGCCCCATCCTTCCCTGCTTTTGGGAAGGGTGGGAACCACCGGCGCATGCACGACCGGACTCGAAAAGGCACGGTTTCAGCCGCTTCGTCCCCTGTCATTCCGACCGGAGCCGAATCATTCGCGGAGCGAATGCTCCGGCGGAGTGGAGGAACCTGCTGCGTTCGTGCGCCTCGCTATTCGCGTGAGTCGATGCTCGTGTACGGCGGACACTCCTGTCCGCCGCCTTTGACTTTGTTTTTGAGTGTGGGGGCACGAACGGGAAGGGCACGGCTTCCAGCCGTGCCGATCAGAAGGTAGAACGACAGACCGCGACGAAGGAGCGACCACCGCTCAAGGGCAGCCATTCCGGCCGCGTCACACACGACAGAGAAGCGATGGACGGCAGCAACGGGAAGGGCACGGCTTCCAGCCGTGCCGACAGAGGGTAGAACGACAGACCGCGACGAAGAAGCGACCACCGCGGAAAGAGCGCCATTCACGACCGCGCGTTACGCGAGCGGCGGATTATCCCTCCGCGACGTGGATTCTTGTTTGCGTCATCTGTGCCGAGGGTGCCCTGTGCCTTCGACTCCGCTCAGGCCAGGCTCTTGCGTCCTTTTCAAGGGCGGGTGGCGACGCTCCCAGCCCAACTTTCGTCCGCCGCACAAATCCCTTTGCGCATGCTTTAGTGGTTCCCGCCCTTCGCAAACTGCGCGAAGAACGGGGCACCCCCGGTGTTAGTGGTGCCAGCGAGATCAAAGGCTGGGCCCC
>CAVPEQ010000009.1:0-90407 GCA_963703465.1 uncultured Acidobacteriota bacterium
AGGCGACGCTCACCTCGACGGTCGTCTCGTAGGCCTCCTTGCTGCGAAACGAGCCGGTGGCCGTGTACCCGACGATTTTTCCATTCCGGTCTTCGGCAACGAGTATCCGGTGCCGTCCATTGTTTGTGTGATCGTTAAACCAAGGGACGCGCTGCTCTGGCGAAAATGGCTGGACATCAAAAATGATATGCGTGTTGCGAACGTAGTAGTTATGAATCTCAGTGATGTGCGGTAAATCAGCGATGGACGCGGGTCTGACGATAATCACTTCATCTCCGTGAGCCCGCGCTTCGGTGATGCCGAACACGAGCGATCCCGAAACGAGGCGATCAAGAAAAATTGGTAGTTCGCGCCCTTAATTGTAGAAGAGCAGCTTGCTATACTTAATGGGTATGTCCGTCATCAAGAACATTGCCGCCATTGCGAAAGGCATGAGCATCACCTTTATGGAGATGTTTCAGCCGACGACGGTGGAGAATTATCCGGATGGGCCGGGGCCGCTGCGGGGAGCGAAGTTTCAGGAACGGTTTCGCGGTGTGCATGTTTTGCAGCGCGATGAGAACGGCCTGGAGAAGTGCGTGGCGTGTTTTCTTTGCGCAGCCAACTGCCCGGCCAATTGCATCTATATCGAGGCGGCGGAGAACACCGCTGAGAAACGGGTCAGCGGCGCCGAGCGTTACGCCAAGGTTTACAACATCGATTACAACCGCTGCATTTTTTGCGGATATTGCGTGGAAGCCTGCCCGACCGATGCGATCACGCACGGACATGGATTCGAACTGGCGACTTTCAACGCCACGAATTTGATTTATCGCAAAGAGCAGTTGCTGGCGGCCAGGCCTGCACATCTGGGAGCGAACCCGGTGTTCAACTCCGCAGAGGTTGCCGGTGGAGCGCCTGCGCAAGTGGCTCCGGGAGAGTAAACACGACCGTCGTGCGTGGTTGGCCGTTAGCAGTGCTGAGGAGATTAAGAGTTCAATAATTTTTGCGAGAGTTGACGCCGGTCCCCGTAGTTCATGGGGCCGGCGTTTGTGTATAGAGGCTGCTTCCAGCTGCGGAAAAAGAACAAGGACATGAAAAAGACTCAACTACATCCCCTTGAAAAGATTCTCGAAGATCGTATCGCCATCATTGACGGAGCGATGGGGACGACGATCCGTACCTACGGGATGAAGGAAGCTGACATCCGGGGCGAGCGATTCAAGGACGCCAAGAAAGGCCTTTTAAACAATGGTGACCTGTTCACGCTGACCAAGCCAGAAATGATTGGTGACATTCATCGCCGATTTCTGGAGGCGGGGGCGGACATCATCGAGACGAACACTTTCGGCGCGACCAGCATCGCCCAAAGCGAATTTTTTGTGGACGATCCGCGCGAGCATGGCGGCCGGAAGGATCCTGAGTTCTACTCAAAGATCATTGGAGATCCTTTTCTCGAAAGTCTGGCTTGGGACATCAATGAGCAGTCGGCGACGGCAGTGCCGTGAATGGGCCGATCGGGTTGGAACTGCGACTTCGCGTCAGCGTTTTGTAGCAGGCGCCATTGGCCCGCTCACCGTTTCTCTCTCGAACTCGCCGGATGCGGACGACCCAGGATTTCGTGTGGTCACCTTCGATCAGGTGAAAGCCGCTTATGCGCAGCAGGTGCGCGCTCTCATCGCTGGCGGAGTCGATCTGCTATTGGTCGAAACGATTTTCGATTCACTCAACGCCAAAGCGGCACTCGTCGCGATCCGCGAAGTGTTTACTGAGCAAAACAAGGAATTGCCCGTCATGATCTCCGCGGCCGTGGGACGCGGTGGCGAAACCATGATTTCCGCGCAGACGCCCGAGGCTTTCTGGAACGCTGTGCGACATGTGAAACCGTTATCAGTGGGACTCAACTGCTCACTCGGCCCCGATCTTCATGTATCCGTTTCTGGAGGAACTCTCGGAAAAAGCGGACGTCGCGATCTCGGCTTATCCGAATGCGGGACTGCCGAATCCTCTTTCGGAGACAGGTTTCGATCTCGGCCCGCAGGACATGGCGCGTTATCTCTCTGAGTTTGCAGACGGCGGACTGATCAACCTTGCCGGCGGTTGTTGCGGAAATACTCCGGAACACATCGCGGCAATCGCAAAAGCGCTCGAGGGCAAACCTCCGCGAAAATTCGGAACTCGAATCACCGAACACATCATTCGCTCGCCGCGACCGAGATTGAGAGTCGAGCGTGAGCGCATCGGACAGCTCCGTCGCGGACGCTTCGAGGTGGAAGCCGCTTCGTCTCTCTGGCTCACAGCCTTTCACCCAACAGCAAGGCGTGTACATCATGATCGGCGAGCGCACCAATGTCGCCGGTTCGCCGAAGTTCGCCAAATTCATCAGGGAAGGGAAGTACGAAGAGGCAGTAAGCATCGCCCGGCAACAAATCGAGAACGGGGCGAACGTGCTCGACGTCTGCATGGACGAGGGCATGATTGACGGCGTCAACGCGATGACGCGCTTTCTCCAGGTCTTGGCCAGCGAACCCGAAGTCGCAAAAGTGCCCATCATGGTGGACTCCTCGAAATGGGAGGTCATCGAAGCCGGCTTGAAGTGCCTGCAGGGTAAGGGCATCGTCAATTCGATTTCGCTGAAAGAAGGGGAAGAACTTTTTCGCGAACGCGCAGCTGCCATTTTGAAATACGGCGCTGCAGCTGGTCGTAATGGCCTTCGATGAACAAGGGCAGGCTGCAGGTTACGAGGACAAGATCCGCATTTGCGAACGCGCTTATCGAATCCTGGTTGATGAAGTCGGCTTTCCTGCGGAAGACATCATCTTTGACCCCAATATCCTGACCGTGGCCACCGGCATGGAGGAGCACAACAACTACGCCGTCGACTACATCAACGCGACTCGTTGGATCAAAGCTAATCTGCCGTACGCGAAAATAAGCGGCGGCGTTTCTAACATCTCGTTCAGTTTTCGCGGCAACAACGTCGTTCGCGAAGCCATACATTCCGCCTTTCTCTATCACGCCATCGCCGCCGGTATGGACATGGGCATTGTGAATGCGGGCATGCTCGAAGTTTACGAAGAGATCGTGCCCGAGCTGAAGGTGATGGTCGAAGATGTGTTGCTGAACCGCCGGCCCGACGCCACCGAACGTTTAGTGGAATACGGCGAGACACTGAAGGGCGCAGGCAAGACTAGCGAAAAGAAGACCGAAGAGTGGCGCAATGGAACGGTCGAGGAGCGTATTGCGCATGCGTTGGTAAAAGGTATCGATACATTCATCGAAGCCGATGCCGAGGAAGCGCGCGTCAAGCTGGGTCGACCGCTGTCAGTTATCGAAGGGCCGCTGATGGCAGGCATGGGGATCGTGGGTGATCTTTTTGGCGCGGGAAAGATGTTCCTGCCGCAGGTGGTGAAATCGGCGCGTGTGATGAAAAAAGCGGTGGCGCACCTTACTCCATACATGGAAGCCGAAAAGGAAGCGCGCGCTGCGGCCGGCGAAGTTGTCCGGGCGCAAGGGAAAATCATTCTCGCGACGGTCAAAGGCGACGTTCACGACATTGGCAAAAATATCGTCGGAGTCGTCCTCGCCTGCAATAACTATGAAGTGATTGACCTGGGCGTGATGGTCCCCTGCGAAAAAATTCTCGAACGGGCCAAGGCAGATAAATGCGGACTTGATCGGACTCAGCGGACTGATCACTCCATCTCTCGACGAGATGGTACACGTGGCGCGCGAGATGGAACGGCAGGGCTTCAAATTGCCTCTCTTGATCGGCGGAGCAACGACAAGCCGCAGGCACACGGCAGTAAAGATTGCGCCGAATTATAGCGAGCCGGTGGTTCACATTATTGACGCCAGCCGCGCGGTGCCCGTAACCACCAGTCTTTTGAGCGACGAAAGCAAGCCAGTGTTCGTGGCTCGGCATCGCGCTGAATACGAGGCGCGTCCGTAAAGCTCATGCTTCGCCGAAGCAACCAACCGTCTCGATTGAGGTTGCCCGCTCGCGGCGCACTCCGATTGTGTGGCGCGCCGAGGATCTGTCAGCGCCAAGGTTCACCGGCGTGCGCGTGCTCGACGATTTTCCGCTGGCCACACTGCGTGAGTTCATCGACTGGTCTCCGTTTTTTCACACCTGGGGATTGAAAGGTATTTATCCCCGAATTCTTGAGGACGAAAGACAAGGCGCGCAAGCCCGCCAGCTATTTCAGGAAGGCAATGCGCTGCTCGATGTCATCGTTGAAAAGAAACTCATTACGGCGAAGGGCGTTTACGGATTGTTTCCTGCCAACGCGGTGGGCGATGATGTGGACCTTTATGCCGACGATATACGCGACAAAGTTCGCGAACGTTTTCATTTTCTCCGGCAGCAGGCACATAAGGAAGGAAGCGAACCGTGCCGGTCTCTTGCGGACTTTATCGCGCCAAAGGAAACAGGCCTGCGTGATTATATCGGCGCATTTGCGGTGACCAGCGGGATCGGATTGAAAGAATTAGGCGATAGTTATAGAGCCAAGAACGACGACTACAACGCGATCATGGCGGAAGCCCTGGCTGACCGTCTGGCTGAAGCATTCGCCGAGTGCCTGCACAAGCGGGTGCGCGATGAATGGGGCTACGGCTGCTCAGAAAACTTGAGCACGGACGACATGATTCACGAAAAATATCGCGGAATTCGACCGGCCGCGGGTTATCCCGCTTGTCCGGACCATACCGAGAAGGGCACACTGTGGCGTTTGCTCGACGTCGAAGCGAATACAGGAATCAAGATCACAGAATCGTTTGCCATGTGGCCGGGATCAAGTGTGAGCGGCCTCTACTTCGCGCATCCGGAAGCGCGCTATTTCAGTCTCGGCAAGATCGAGCGGGATCAGGTTGCCGACTACAGTGAACGCAAAGGCATGGACGTCCACGAAGTCGAGCGCTGGCTGGGGCAGAACCTGAATTATGATGCGGCGGAGTAGCGTTTTAGATATCAGTACATTTAGCGCGTATATTCGCCAACCCGCATTGCGCGACCCAGCATCTCTTAGGGCATGATTAGGAAGTTGAAATCCGGTGAATTCCGCTTGTATTCGCGCAAGAAGAATGCGAAAACCGGGAAGAGAAAAAATCTCGGCACCTTCTCATCGCTGGCCGCAGCCAAGAAGCACGAGCGCGCGGTACAGTTCTTCAAGCGGGCTTAAGTTCGAGATCGAAATTGCATTCTCGAATTCGCGATGTTACAGACTCCAGGGGTCCAATGTGTCCGCGCCACTTCCTTGTATGTCTTTGACGTTTCTTGTGACCAGGGTCAGGTCGTAGTGCAGGGCCGTCGCGGCCAACAGGCCATTAATCACCAGGAGCGTCATTCCCTTCGCTCTGCAGATACCCGCAAGCCGGCCCCAGCGATCAGCGATTGCGAGGTCAACCGGCAAAATACGGGTTGAAAATCGATCGATCAGAGCGGTAAGCCAGGTTTCGAACTGGGCCTTGCGCGAAGGGTTAGGACTAGACGAGATGCCTTTACGAATTTCGCCAAGCGTTAGCACGCTGAAGTGAATCAGGAATTCGTCGGCATCGGCAAACCAGCGCATGACTGCGGGATGAGGCCTGGGCTTGACGATTTCGGAGATTACATTCGTATCGACCAGGAATCCACTCACAGGTCAATATCTCGCCCGTAGTCTTGCGCGCGCTCAAGATCCAGCCCCGCCCCTACGAGTGGCGACTTTCTGAAAAACTCGACTAAGCTTTTGGGGTGACGACGCGCGCGGGTCAACTCTTCAAATTGTTCCGCAGGAATAACGACCACCGCTTCCTTTCCTGACTTTGTGACGAACTGAGGACCTTCCGCGCGGGCACGTCGGAACAATTCGCTGAATTTTGCCTTGGCCGTTTGGA
Source organism: uncultured Acidobacteriota bacterium (assembly GCA_963703465.1). GTDB lineage: Bacteria > Acidobacteriota > Terriglobia > Terriglobales > Acidobacteriaceae > Gp1-AA145. The sequence goes on from CAVPEQ010000009.1 coordinate 5,860, forward strand.
GCTGCCAATTTTTGGATTGTTTTTTAGAGGTTTTCATAACTAGTCTGACTAGTCAGCATCATTGCAGAAGGCGGCTCAAAATCAATGTCTCAGCCCTGCGCCAATTCTTTCGCCCGCTGCGCAGCTTTCACCACGGCTTTAATCAACGTCACGCGCAGTTTGCCCTCTTCCAGCTCCATGATCCCATCAATTGTGCAGCCTGCAGGGGTCGTCACCGCGTCTTTGAGCAGCGCCGGATGATCTCCAGTTTCAAGCACAACGGTTGCCGCTCCAAGCGTCGTTTGCGCAGCCAATATTGTCGCGACATCGCGCGGCAGTCCGACTTTTACTCCAGCCTCAGCCAGCGATTCCAGAATGATGTAAATGTAAGCGGGGCCGCTGGCGGAGAGGCCGGTGACTGCATCCATGTGCTTTTCGTCGACCACCACGGTGCGACCGACTGCGTTAAAAAGTGAAGTAGCAGCTTCGACATGCTCGGGTTTCGCGTATTGCCCTTTGCAGATCGCGGTCATACCTTGGCCTACGAAGCATGGTGTGTTCGGCATGGCTCGAATCACAGCGGCCCCAGCGCCCAATGCGCTTTCGATTTGCGAAGTGTGCACCGAAGCGGCGACCGAGATCACCAATTGATCAGCGGAAACTTTGTCGCTGATCTGTTCCATTAACTCCTGCACCACCTGGGGCTTTACGCAGACAAAGATGATGTCGGCGCCGTCCACGGCGGACGGGTTGTCAGTGGTGACGTTGATTCCGAGCTTGTGTGAAAGTTCGTGGGCGCGGCCTTCGTGAGCCACAGTGGCGCGCACGCGCTCGGGCGGGATGCGGTGCTTATCGATCAGCGCCTTGACAAGGATGCCGCCCATTTTCCCGGCACCAAGTACGGCAATGCGACTGTTTGAAAAATCCCTGCCCATATGATCCTCCGCCCAGGCTGCCCGTGTCAGAAAGAAGTGCTGCGGCCGACGCAGCGCTGCTGGCAATTTTAATTGTGAATGAAGCTCGAAGATATCACACGCAATTAGGGCGTGACAGTGAGCGAAACCTGCGCGGTGTGGGTGACTGCACCGCAGGTCGCGGTCACGGTGATGGTGTAGGTTCCGGCAGGAGTTCCAGGGCTGCCACTGCCTCCGCCATTACCTTGTAGGCCGCCGCCGCAAGAGAGCAGCGATAACGTCAAGATGAGGAATACGATTGCAAATCCGACACCACTAAAGCTAACTCCCAATTTTGGGCGCTTAAAACAAATCAGCCCCGCGAATGGAAGGCTCAGGAATAGCGTCGCGACCAGCGACGTTCTCGAGGCTGGAATCGCCGCCGTAGTCGCGAGCGTGAAAGTGACCGCGGAAGTTTCACTTCCCGAGCCAACTTGCGTGGGATTAAAGCTGCACGTCGTGAGGGCCGGAAGCTTAGAGCAGGCAAAGGATACATTGCTGGGGAATGATCCAGTGGTTGGGCTTACGGCGAGGCTGAATATTGCCGGTTGGCCCGCTGGCTCCGACTTACTGCCCGGAGTAATGCCCATGGTGAAGTCGAAAGTTTGGCTTGGAGTTGCAGTGAACGTGACCGGGACTGAATGAGTAATTGCGCTAGCGTCAGTTCCTACTCCATTGACACTGAAACTATAGCTTTGTGACGCATTGCTTGAAACGGTCATCATAAAGGCTGTTCCGGCGCTTGTGGGGATCACGCTAACAGGATTGACGGTGCACGTCGGCGGATCGCCGCGTCCGCAACTCAGCGCTACTGATTTCGCGTATCCGTTCAACGCGGTAATTGTGCCGTTGAATTGAGCGGAGGAATTTACAGATGCGGTAAGCGATGGATTGCTGATGCTCAGTGCATAATCGGGCGAGTTGCTGACCACGAGAGTGAGCGATTGGTTCTTAACGGGTGCGCCGGCGGTTGTGGCGCTGATGGTGATTGGGAATGTGCCGAGCGGCGTGCTCGATAATGTCGAGATGGTTAAGTTAACCGATACTGGAGTGGTTTTGGTCGGCGATACCGAACTCGATGGCTGCAACTGGCAAGCCGCGCCTGCAGGCAAGTTCGAGCATGAGAGGGCGATGGAGCCGTTGAAACTTCCGGCAGCGGAAACCGAAAACGAAACCGCGGGACTAGTGTTGCCCGGCGTCACGCTAACGCTGGCAGGTGAAGGCGCGCCTAAAGAAAAATCCACGATGTGCAGGGTCAACGGAAAGTCATTGGTAACGGTCGCGGCATCCGTTCCCTGCGCGTGAAGATTGAATTCATAATCACCAGCGGTGCCGCCGGCGCTGATAGTAAAGATCGAGCCCCCGGTAGTCGGCAGAATTGACGCCGGACTCGCTGAGCAGGTCGATGGGAGACTCGTAATTCCTGGGATGCAACTGATACTGACGTTGCTACTGTATCCATTGAGTGCGAACGCAGTTCCGTTGAAAGTGGCAGTTTGCGATGCGAAAACGGTCAATGGATTATTCGCGATGGTCATTTGATAATCGGGCGTGGTGATCAGGTTCCATTCCAAAATGCCGCGGCCGTATGTTGCAGCCCGCAGGCGCTTCACCCCCCCGGAGTTGAAAATCTGCAACCCGGTCACCGAGACATCCGGAAGAAATCCATTCGGGACGGCTGCACTCCCGACTTCCGTCCAATTTGCGCTGCCGGTGCTACTAGCGAAAACACCGACATCCGTGCCGACGTACAGCGTGCCATTTGAGAGCGATGCTCCCGAATCGACCACAATTACGTTGGCCGGAGCGTCGGGCAGATTCGCGGTGAAGTCTGTCCACGCAACACCCGCATTTATTGTTTTCCAAACATGCGAAGTGTGAAAACCCATGATCGTAACGTAGGCGGTATTGCCCAGCGGATCGCTGGAATCGAGTGCAATGCTGGAGATCGGAAAGCCTTTTGGATTGATCGCCTGGGTTACGTCGTTCCATGTGAGGGGACCACCGTCAACATCCGTCGTGACCCAGACATGGCCGCCAATCGGAGTGCTTGAAATAAGCGGGCCTTCGCGGTTGGTCCCGGCATAAATCACCTGCGAAAGACCGTTCGAATCTTTGGGTCCTCCGGCGGCAATTGTACGGACGAGATTTATCTCGCTGCCGGTACAGGCGCCGGTGCCTCCGGTTTCAAAATCAGGACTGATCAGAGAAAAAGTTCCACCGGCAGTTGCGCCGCGCCAAATTCGGCAGGTGCCTAGAATCAATTCGGAAGAATTCTGGGGATCGAGGACGAACGGCAGATAGAAAGCGCCGGCGTCTCCGGCCAGAGCATTGCTGTCTGCGATCTGATCGTTCTGAAAGTCCAACGAGTGGCAATTGACGCCCTTGTCGCATCGGAACAGATTTACACCGGATGCGGAATTAGGTGGCGCGGCAACGAACCATTCGTTTTCATTTGCGGGATTGATCGCGGTGAAGCCATTATCTCCTGCATTAACATTCACCCAAGCTCCTCCGCTCTGGGAGAAGGCCGTTGCCGGAGCGCCATTGTCCTGTGTGCCGCCAAAAATCATATTGGCGTCGGTAGTGGATTGGGACAGCGACACGAACTGCGTCAGGGGACCGAGCGTTTGGTTCAAGCTGTCGAACTGGTTGCTGAGTCCGCAGGTGCCGGTGGTTAATCCCGTGTAACCATCCAGAGCGCGGTAAATGCCGCCATCGTTGGCGAGGTAGATAAGCGACGTTCCGTTTGCAACAAGGAAATCCATGGCGTGCTGGTCGGGATGAACCTCGGCAATGTCGCTGCATCCGTAGGCGTGCGTCAAGTTCATGAAGGCGTTATTGCCAGTGCCGTTGCAGGTGGGGAATGCGTTGGTGATGGTGCACTTATAAACGTTGACCGCGGCGGCATAAAGGTCGGTCGCGGTGCCATTTGGAACCGCGGCCAATGTCAGGTCGAAAGTGCCTTGGCCGGTTCCGCACCCGCCGAAGAGATCGCCGCAATTCGTGATCCCGGAATCGTTGATGGATGTCCATGTGAGCCCGCCATTCAGGCTCTGCCAAATGCCCTGATCAACAGAGTTCCCGTCGACGTACCAGGTGTACATTTCTCCCAGGTTGTTTGGACCAGGGCGATTTGGTACCACCGCGATCTGTCCGCGATAAATGGGGCAACTGCTCGGGGACACTGCCTGGTATGGACAGGCAGCGGTGGTGAGTCCGGTTCCGGGTTGATTTGCAAGGCGCGTCCAAGTGATGCCGTCGGGCGAGGAATAAAATCCGTGAGAGCGAATGGCTGCGTAAAACTTCGCGGAGGCCGGGTTGTAAACCGCGGCGGTGGCTGATGCGGAGGTCACACTAATTCCAGAATCGCTCACGTTAGCGGCCTGCCAGGCAGTGCCGGCATTTGTCGAGTAATACAAACCGCGATTAACCGCGACTGGATTCTCTAATCCTTCGACGATTCCTTCGGAAGCTGATCCGGCAGCAGCAATTGCCAGGCTTGGGCTCGCAGTGCTGAAAGCAATCTGGCTAAAGCCAAGGCCGGCAAACGAATGCGATCCGGTGCTGTCCTGCGAGATCAACGTCCAGGTTTGACCGCCGTTAGTTGATCGCAGGATGCCGAGGCCGTAGTAGGAATCCGCTGAACTGTCGGTTTCGCCAGTTCCGGCCAATATCACGCTGGTGGTGGGATTTGGGTTCGTCAGCTGCGGCTGCACAGCGATGCTGCCAACCGCTAAAGTTGCCTGGTTATCGGTCAGCGGGAGCCAGGATACTGAGGCCGGAGTTGGGCTGAGAGCGCCCGCATTTGTTGATTTCCAGACTCCGCCATAGGCGCCCCCGGCGAAAACCGTATTACCGCTGGGATCGTTGGGATCGATAGCTACGGCGGTGGCGCGGCCAGAGACGAACCCGTAGTCCTGTAATCCTGTTCCGCTGGCGTCAGACGGAAGCGCACTTGGCCCCAGAGAATTCCACGCCCCCGGAGAGATGGCAGACTTCGCAGAAGGAAGCGAGCGCATTTTCAGCTTGTGCTCGATGGCATGACCGCGCAACGCCGCCGAGTTGGCTCCGGGAATTCTGCGTCCGGTTGATTGCCACTTCTGCCGGGCCCGCTCGCGGCTGCTTCTTTCGAAAACAACATCCGGTGCGTTTGATTCTGGCAGCTTTTGTTGTGCAGGCAGGATTCCGCTCATCGCAACGATCACGAGTACCGTAAGCAACGCATTGATAAACCGATCCGTCATTTCTACGCTGTCTTCCGCACTTGAGGTCCAGCGGAGATTTTTCCCAAGCGCACCAGCCGGGCCACAATCGATCCATTGGTGCGGTTGTGCATTTGGGCAATCTTTTCGAAGGAAAATCCACGGCGTATTTCGTCGCAGATTTGCGAGTCTTCCTGATGAGACCAGGCCTTGCCTGCGTTCTTGGGCAGAAATTGTTTGGCGCGTTCTCGCTCTGCCTGAAACTCGAGCGCAGATGTGGCACGGTGCATGGCTCGCACCGCCTGCGGATGGTGGTAAAGACAATCGCCGGGTAGCACCGCACCGGTCTCCGGGTGAATGCCGTCGGCAAGCTTGCGTATGACCTCTAATGCTTCCTGAATTTCCATAGTGGCTTCCTTGAGTAACTCCGGCCGGGTTCTCGCGAATATTACGGTGTCCTCTAGCAAACATTCTGTGACGAATGAACATTGCGGCAAAGAAAGTCCCAAAATGGAAATGAAACGGTAGTCAGCGGTTACACTGTTGAGTCCTATGGATTGGCAGGCATTTTGGCTGACATTTCGGCTTGCAGTGATTGTGACGACAGTGCTGCTGGTGCTTGGGCTGCCACTCGCCTACTGGATCGCGTTTTCACGCTGGCGGTGGAAATTTCTGTGTGAGGCAGTTGTGGCGTTGCCGATCGTGCTGCCGCCTACTGTTCTTGGGTTTTATGTGCTGATCGCATTGGGTACGCGCAGCCCTCTCGGTCGATGGTGGCAGTCGGTGACCGGGCACACTCTGGCGTTCACGTTTGAGGGTCTGGTCATCGGATCGGTAATCTATAGCCTGCCTTTCGCAGTACAGCCCTTCGCGGCTGCTTTTTCTGCCGTCGATCGCCGTCTACTGAATGCCTCCGCAGTGCTAGGCGTGTCGAAGTTACGGACCTTCTGGCGGGTGATCATGCCGCTGTCTTTATCAGGACTGCTGACCGGGGTCGCTCTGACCTTTGCTCATACGATTGGAGAGTTTGGCGTGGTGCTGATGGTGGGCGGGAACATCCCTGGTGTGACGCGCACGCTATCGATCAATATCTTCGATCAAGTACAGGACCTTAACTATGCCGCCGCGAACACGACTTCCCTGGTGCTGCTGATGATTGCGTTTGCGCTCTTGTCGGTCGTGTATTCGTTCAACCGTCGGCCGTGGAGCCTATGACCACGACATTCAATCGCATGAACCCCGGTACGGTAGCGGGTTTGAGCCAAAGTACTGGACTCCAGGTGCGAGTGCGGCGGGCGCTCGCCAGCGAAGACGGCGGATTTCAACTCGATGCGGCGTTCGCCCTGGATAAGGGGATTACGATTTTGTTCGGACCATCGGGGGCGGGGAAGACCACGCTACTAAACTGCATCGCGGGCCTGGCCGATCCCGACCAAGGCAGGATCGCCGACGGGGAGAGAGTGTTGTTTGATTCCGAAGATCGAATTAATCTTAGTCCCGGGGAAAGAAAAATCGGTTATGTTTTCCAGGATTTGGCATTGTTCCCGCACCTGTCGGTGGCAACTAACGTCGCGTACGGACTCGATGGCCTGAAGGCAGAAGAACGAAAGCACCGGGTTACCGGCGCGCTGGAATCGCTGGGCATTTCACAGTTGCGCGGGCGGCGACCAGCAGAGCTTTCCGGAGGGGAACGCCAGCGGGTGGCTTTGGCGAGGGCGCTGGTTACCCAGCCGTCAGTTCTGCTTCTGGATGAGCCGCTTGCCGCCCTTGAGATGCCGGTCAGGATGAAGATCGCGGAAGATCTGCGGCGCTCGATTCAAGAGCTGCCGATTCCGGTGCTTTACGTGACCCATAGCCGCGATGAAGTGTTCATGCTTGGCGAACGAATGCTGATGCTGGAGCGAGGAAAGATCATCGCAGAGGGCACTCCGCACCAGGTGATGTCGGCGCCTCGCAGCGAAACTGTGGCGCAGCTTGCAGGATTTGAGAATGTCTTTGAGGCCGAAGTGACATCGATTCATGAAGAACGCGGAACCATGGTATGTGCTGTAAAGGCGACGGACTTTGGGAGGGCACAGCTTCCAGCCATGCCCACAAAGCGCCAGCGAGTTAATGGCACGACTGAAGTCGTGCCCTCCCGCGGCGACGAAGCAGCTGTCCCCTTGGCACACATAGAGTTGGAAACGCCGCTAGTGCGAGCAGAAGCCGGGTCGAAGCTGCGGGTGGGAATCAGTGCAGGAGATGTTCTCCTGGCGACATCCGCGCCGGTCGGATTAAGTGCTCGAAACATTTTGCCCGGAAAACTGCTTTCCTTGTGGCAGCGGGATATGATCGTTGTCGCTCGGATCGATTGCGGAGTCGAGATGTCCGTGCACCTGACGCTGGCAGCAAGAGATTCGCTGCAACTTACGCCTGGCCGGCAGGTGTGGCTGATCGTGAAGACGCACTCGTGCCATTTGCTGGCCTGAACTCCTCAAGGTTGTCAGCCTGAGCGGAGAGAAGCGATTCGCTTGCGAATCAGATTCCTCGGCTCAGGATGACAGTGGATGGTGATGCGATAATAGTCCGAGAACTTCAAGGACCCGAAGTTACTCTCGCCTCATCTATCTTCTCCACCTCGATAACTCCCACCCACTGGCCACGGCGGCGCTTCGCATAAACTACAGTTCCGCCCAATATAGAAGCGGCGACTTCTGGCGTCAGATCCACGTGATAACCGAAGTAGCGGGACTTCCATTCCTGCCAGCGGCGCCAGCGGTCGAACATTGTGCGCTCGGGCTGGTACTTGGTTGAGAACACAAGCGCTACATCGAAGCGCGAGCGAGCGTCGGCCGCGGAGAGCACTTGTTCGGCGGAAAAGTCTTCGATTTTGACCACTTGCATCGGCTTGGGAACATAGCCGAGATAGGGCCGGGTGAGTTCGTCGCTCGCCGGCCAGGCGGTGAGTACGCGCGCGTTGGGGTATTTTTGTTCCAGGAATCGTTCGGCGTGCTGGTGCAGGCGGATGTAATTGCGATAAGCCAGATTGTCTTCGGGAGAGAATCCGTAGGGGGGATTTACGAATAGTGCTGAAATGAAGGCCAGCGCAATGACGGCTATTACAGCCTTCCACGCACGCAGCCGCCGCCAGACGGTGGAAACGCAGACTAAGATCACCAGCGGGACGATGGGAAGCATATAGCGCGCCAGCACTGCGCCGCCGACAATGGATAGGCTGGTCAGGTAAACGATTGCGATGGCAAGAAACGCGAATTGCACCGGGATCGCGATTCGCGGTCGTTCGCCGTGCGCGTCTTTGATCGGCGCGAACATCATGGCAACAAGGCAGGCCAGCGTCAGAACGTAGAGGTCTAGATATCCAAACGCTTGCCAAATGCGGAGCAATAGGGCGAGCAAAATGCGCAGGGGGTGCAGCGTCGATTGCACATTGTAGCGGAAGAATTCCGGATTGCCGAAGACGAAGGCGGTGCGGGCGTAGTGGTAGGCATACCAGAGCGCGAGGGGGATGGCGGTCAGACAAAGCGTCCATGTGTCCGCGAATCGGTTCTTGGACGAAAAGTTGCTTGCGACAGGAAGGGCACGTCTTTCAGTCGTGCCGATACCTTGCGCTTCTTGTTTCGTGGCTTTAGCCACTGATGAGTAGCTTGTTGATATGAACCGGCCGCCGAGTTCCCAAATGATGATTGCCAATGGAATCAGGATCGCGGTTTCTTTGGCCAACGCGGCCAATGAGAACCAGATGAGCACGGGCGAGGACGCCGGTGCCTCCATGAGTTTGTTTCGAAAGTACGCCTCCAAACCCCAGAAGATTAATCCCGCGGCGGGCAAATCCACTTGCGCCAGCGAACTCTGGGCAAAAAAAACCGGATAGATCGCAACCAGCAAAGTGCTGCATGCCGCTACCGTCGAGTTTGCAACCATCCGAGCCAGACGGAAAAATCCCAGCAAAGAAAACGCTGCCAGCAGCAACATCGCGCAGCGAGTCACAATTTGGCTCTGACCAAATATTCCCCAAGCCAGCGCAATCCACGCCATCACCAGCGGAGGATGCGCGTTTGAAGGAGTGGAATATGGAATCAACGATCCGGAAAAAAGATCGCGGGCGGCAGGAATGTAATATCCGGCTTCATCCCAGAAATAAGGAAGCCGGAGCAGCGGGGCGTGAACGGCAATCAGCAAAACAGCGAAGAGCACAAACAATCCCGCAGTCTTTGCCGGTCCGAGTTGTGCTTGATTGGCCAGGGCTTCAGTGTATGGGGCCGGGCGCTTGCACGTGCGGATCAAGTTTGATCTCGCCGAAGGTGCTTTCGTAGTTGGTCACATTTTGATGCAGGATCGACGCCAGCGCCTTCGCTTGTTGCGGGCTTAGATATACGCCTTGAAAGTTGCGCACTTCGACTTGATTCTCCGTTTGCTGCTGCATGGTGCCGAATACCAGAAAGAAGTCCCAGACGCTGACTCGCACTTGCACGCTGTTGGCGTAGGCTTCGCTATATTCGGGAGTATTAACCAGATTAAAATTAGGCTGCGTGGGTGTAATCATAAGCCACCAAGTTTACTGGGAATGACTGCGAAAAGAAAATGGCGGGAGTAGGAATCTACTCCCGCCGTACACATTGCACCAGTCTCAATAAACGAAACTAGACCGCGGCCGCTCCTCGTTCCTGGTTGCGGATGCGAATTGCTTCCTCAACCTTGTAGAGGAAAATCTTGCCGTCCCCAATCTTGCCGGTGGCTGCGGTTTTGAGAATGGTATCCACGGCGGAATGCACCAAATTATCCTGCAGCACCAGTTCGAGTTTTACCTTGGGCAGCAGGTCCACGCTGTATTCGCCGCCACGATAACTCTCTTTGTGGCCCTTCTGTCTTCCGTGACCGCGAACTTCTGAAATGGTCATGCCTTCTACGCCCGAGTCGATCAAGGCTTGCTTCACGGCCTCAAATCGATTGGGCTGAATGATTGCTTCAACTTTTGTCATCTGATCTCCTCTTGCGATGTCTAGAGTAAGTGGAGGCGGACTGTCCGCCCCAGCTCATGTTTTGCACAAGCCTTCAACCAGCAACTTGCGATAGCGGTTTTGCCGTGACGACGCTGCTCTTGGCGTGATGCACCGGCAACTCCTGAGCCATGCCGGCGGGCGCACCCAAGGCTGAGATCACGTACTCGGGGTAAGCCGAGATGCCGTGCTCGTGCAGATCCATGCCATAGGCTTCCATCTCTGCCGGCAAACGCAGCAGACCCATGGCATTGACCACGTACATGACGACCATGGCAACCCCAAAAGTAGCTAGTGTTATGCAAGCGCTCCCGATCATTTGGGCTTTAAGCACTTGCATTCCTCCTCCGTAGAACAGGCCGCGGAGCGGAGCCGAGTTGTCAGGTCCAATCGGCCCAGTTGCGCCGTATTGACCGCAAGCAAACAGACCCAGCGAAAGCGTTCCCCAGATGCCGCAGATACCGTGAACGGGAACGGCGCCGATGGGATCATCGATGCGAAGGTACTCGAGTGCGTCAACTGCCACAATGACGAGCACGCCAGCGATTCCGCCAAGTAGCACGGCACCGGTTGGGCTGACCCAATAACAAGGACAGGTGATTGCAACCAGGCCGGCCAGAAATCCGTTAGTGGTATAGCTGGCGTCCCAGGTTTTCATTTTGAAATAACCGTAAAGGATGGAAGTGAGTCCGGCGGAGCATGCGGCCAAGGTGGTATTGGCAGCAACGCGGCCGATACCGACTAGATCCATTGCTGAGAGCGTGCTCCCAGGGTTAAACCCGTACCAGCCGAACCAAAGGATTAATCCGCCACTAACGGCGATCGTCAGATCGTGCGGCAGCATGGGGCCGCCGCCGTCGCGTTTGAACTTGCGGCCGAGTCGCGGGCCAAGAACAATGGCGCCAGCCAAGGCGATGAATCCACCGATGGTGTGGACGACCGTCGATCCGGCAAAGTCATGGAACCCCATGCCCAGCGATGCAAAGAAGTGACCATCACTGCCCATCAATGCCAGCCAGCCATCCGGTCCCCAGGCCCAATGCCCAATGATCGGATAGATAAATCCGGTCACGCAAAAGCTATAAAGCAAGTCACCGACGAAGCCGGTTCGGCCGATCATCGCGCCCGAGGTGATCGTTGAACAGGTGTCGGCAAAAGCGAACTGGAAGATCCAGACCGCCAGGAATGCCACGCCCGTGGTTTCATATGTTGCCGGGGCGTTCTGCAGGAAGAACCAGTGGTAGCCGATGAACCCGTTGCCGTGGCTGAACATGAACGCGAAGCCGATGGCGTAAAAGAGAATGCCGCATAGGCAGGTGTCGACCACGCATTCCACCAACACGTTTACCGTTTCCCGCGAGCGGCAGAATCCAGCCTCAAGCATGGTGAAGCCGACCTGCATTCCGAATACTAGGAATGCGGCAACCAGCGTCCACATGGTGTTTACCGGGTTGACGATGTCTGCCGCCTTTACTTCGGGAGTGCCGCTCTGCGCGTGCACACTGGTAAAGAACACACCCGAGACCACAAGCATGAATAGGAGAACAACCCCGACGCCGAGCAATTTGCCGCCCAGCAGTGTGCCTCCGTACCGCCGCCATTCCTTGTCCCGCAAACGGGTACATAGTCGTGAATATTTTTCCGATAGCGAAAGATGCCTCTCTCGCCGTGTGGTTGCGCTCATGCGTTGTGCTCCTTTTCCAGGATTGAATTGGGCTAACTTGAGTTGCCAAACTAACCACCTGCTTAACCGGTAAAAAAGTTGGTGCGGGCTGGCCTGAAAACCATCGTGACATGGCAGGAGTTTGCGCGCTCCAAGCCAACCCGCATATTGTTCAGCCCGTACTGCGGCTGTACCACGAAACCCTCCTGTTGCATCCGCTTCCCGCTCAGAACATGAAGCCTGCTTCGAGCACGCCGCGCGGTTGATTTGCGCTTTGACCCGCTGTCCCGAAACCGAAGCCTGGGGTCATACTGGTCGCGTGAACAATCGCCAAGTCTCCGCGAAGGAAGAACGCATCTTTGCGATAAGTCGGTGTCACGGTAAATGAGAATGCGCCGCTGCCCGGGCCATAGAGCAGGTTCACCGCGCCATTGCTCGCGCTCCCTGTGGTTACGATGTATTCAACCCTGGGAGCCAACGAAAATCCGCGCTTGAAGTTGTAAGTCGCCAGCAACGCCCCGCTGCGCGTGCCCGCACCCTGGGTGATTCCAATCTTCGCGTTGGTCGGAACATCGGTGATCTGGATATATGGCTGTACCACCCAGCTTCCCTTGGTGTAGGTGTAAATCAGGTTGTAGATCTGTGAATTGTTCAGGGCGAGAGGCGTGGCCAGCGTGCTCTTCGCGTATGATCCGGCGTTTCCGCCACCCACGAAGGCTACGCTGTTCGCGGAATTGAACGCGTAGGCTACCGAACCGGTAAGCCAGGTGTAACGGTTGGAGTAAAAGCCATCGTTCCAACTCAATGCCAGGGTCCATTTTTTGTAGGTCTCGTTCAGCTGTATGCCACGGTTGATCGCATTCTCTTGGCCCCAGAGCAGACCGCGCTCGATGTTCATGTTTTGGAAGCTGAACGTGTACTCAGCGCCGATCAGGGTTGGCAATGCGCCGATTTCCACATTGAAATTGCCTTTGACGAACTTGGCATAGCCCTGCGGAAACGGGCCGTAGATGTTTTTTATGGTGTCCGAAGTAGAGAGGAACGGCACCCCGATAGCCGGCAGGTTGTAGGCGCCGCCCTGCAAGTAGAATTGCCACCATCCGCTGGTCTTCTGTACGAAGAGTTGAGCGTTGCTGATGTCATAGTGCGTGGCATCATCACCTGCAATGTGATTCCCTTCGCTCCAGCCTATTCCGGTCAGAATGCCGGTGACCGCCAGTTTTCCGTTTTCCACCTCATGAGGGACTGCGGTCTGCAGCGGTCCGGACATGGAGGGCATGGGCAGCGGGGTTGGATCGGCCGGCTTAGTGGCCGCAGTCGCATTGTCTGTGGGAGCGGAGCTTGGCGGGCTCTGAGAGTCCGAAGCATTCTGCCCCAAAGATGGATACGCCGCGAGCGCCAGGAACAATGATGAAAGAAGCACCAGTCGTATGCGCAAACTTAATCTCCTTATATGTGGCTCGATCGTTTATCGACCTTGGGTTGCGCGTCATCGCGGGCGCGTCTGGAAAAGCTTGATTCTCGAATGACCTCGCGCGTGTCCTAGCTGGTGGCTGAAAAAGTATTGGCTGACAGGGGCTGTGTCCAATTGATTGTTTTTTTTAGTGCGATTAGAGAAATTTTGAAAAAATAAATCTATGGAGCGGATAAACCAAACTTTAGGCGCGATGAAAACAAAAGCCGAGTTCCTGGTTTTGGAGAGAGAGAAGTGGGAAGTTACAAATAGGAGAGATTCGGTTTGTGAATAGAGAGGGGAAGCAAGACGTAACAGAAAAGTAGTTTCTGATTCTCGTCGAACCAATGATTTCCTGAAAGCACTAACCCACGAAGGGACGCGAAGTATCACGAAAGGCAACGCGATAAATCAGGCAAACCGAAGGCGACTGGATCGAGACAGGATCTGAAGAAACCGCCGCGCTACGTTGACAGCGGCGCATAGATTTCCTTCGTGGAACTTCGTGTCCTTTGTGATTAACGGGTTCTGGGGCCCAAAATGGAAGGGCATATTAGCTGGATATCGAGCATAGTGCTGTCTCTTGGAATCCCGCTCCTAACCGTCGTAAAAACAGCAACTTCGACGCGTCGCCAACTAAGTTGGTTTGAAATCAGCAGATTGCGAAAGCACCAAAAGGGGACTCCGCAAGCCTTAGATTTTATTAAGGTTACCTTAAATTACCTTCGTGGTTCGATTCACTTTTGATTCATTGTTCATCCCTTCCCGAAAACCTATAATTGACCTACTCTGGTAGGAATTCTCCGTCAGGCTCTGGGAAGGTAGGGGCAGGTGTGTGTTCGGCCTGCGGAGTACCAACCCGGTATGCGCAAACGCCCGAAAATCGCGTTAATGACCGCAGCGATAGCGACCTTCCTTTCGCTCACACCAAACTTGTTGGCGGCGAGTAATGCCACGATCATGTCGTCCACTGACGACTCCGGCCACAAAGTGTATGTGAATGACATAGTGGCCCCGAGTTCAAAACGCGCCAGTCAGCGCGAACTGGGTTCAACCGCCGTATCGGCACCCACCTTCCACTCGCAGCAGAACCGTCTAGTTTTCTGGAGCACCACCGAGCATCACTGGAAAACGGTGCCGCACGCTAACGTTAAAGCGGCAAGATCGGCAGCCGCTGAGGTCGACCAATACCTGGAGAAGCCTCAATTTGAGCAAAACTCTCCCTTGCGCAATGGGTTTACTCAGAAGGAGATCGACGACGCGATTAATAAGGCAGCCGATCGCCACGCCGTAGATCCGAACCTGGTGCGGGCGCTGGTAAAGGTTGAATCAAACTTCAACCCCAACGCGGTTTCGCGCAAGGGAGCAATGGGATTGATGCAACTCATGCCGCAAACAGCGCGGCAGATGAAGTTAACGAATCCATTCAATCCCGAAGAAAACATCGACGCCGGCGTCCGGCACTTAAAGGACTTGTTGGACAGCTATGGCGGCGATGTGCGCTTGAGCCTTGCGGCATATAACGCGGGTGCCGGCGCGGTGGCTCGGAGTGCGGGTATCCCGCATTATGCCGAAACCCGTAACTATGTGAAGCGCATTACTCAACTCTATGGCGGGAGCCTGGGTAACAATTATTTTCTGCCGGGTGCGTCACGAGAGCCAGTCCGCGTGCAGCGCGACGTGCGTGGGGTACTTTACATCAGCAACACTGACTGAGGCATCTTAAGGTAGGGTATTTGTTGTAGTAGTGCAGGACTGAACTCTCTCAGGGACTGACACTTGAAAAATATCGCTTCTAGGCGAAGCGTGAGGCACGCGTCCGGCTTTGCTGGCCGATCCGCTTTTGGTGTGTCGCAAGTAAGGTGGGCGGCTTTCGCCTGCTTGCTGTTGTCCACCGCGCTGGCGCAGGCGGCAATTCATCGATCACAGTCCTGGGCTGAAAGCCAATTCAACAAGGCCGAATCTCAACGCGAAACTTTAACCGGACGATCCGCCCAAGCCCGCACCCGCCACGAATATGAAACCGTAATCGCCTCCTATCGGCGAATTGTTCTCGAAGCGCCTACCTCAAGCAAAGCTGACGGCAGCGCTTTCATGGTCGCGGAACTCACGGCCGAAATGGGCCGCCATTTCAAAGACGACATGGCGCTCTACTCAGCGGTTCGCGAGTACAAATTCCTCAGAAGAGAATATCCCGGAAGCAAACATCGCGTCGAAGCGCTGCTGGCGATTGGCGAGATATATAAGAATGATTTAGGCGACGACGCCAACGCTCGTTCGACTTTTGAGGACTTTCTCGGGCGCTATCAGCACAGCGATCTGGTGAAGGAGGCGCGAGCAGAACTTGTGTCACTGCAACCGGCCCCGGATGATGATGAGGACCAAGCGGGAGCCAATACCTCTGAGGACGATGACCGAGCGGCTAGCCACCGCCAATCGACTGCGAAAGCCACTTCTGAGAAGAAGAGCGCATCACCAGTTGGTACTTCTGACAAGATCGTTCAAGTCAATTCGATCAAGCACACATCCGAAGCAGACCGGACCCGAATCACCATCAACCTTGAACAGGACGTACGCTTTGAGTCGCAACGCCTTGACCATCCTGACCGGGTATTCTTCGATTTGAAAAATGCTCAACTGGTGTCCCGCTTGTTAGGGTCAAGCGTGAACGTGGACGATGGCCGGGTCAAGAGGATCCGCATGGCGCAGTACAAGCCTGGACGCGCGCGCATCGTGATCGAGACCGACGGTCGTGCCAGCTTTAACGCCTCGTTGTTGACGGACCCGCCGCGACTGGTGATCGATGTCAAGGGCAATTCCTCCGCCAGTGAAACCGCTTGCGCCGATGCCGCCTCCAACGGCGATTGCGCCCGCGGGGAGAGTGATGGCAAAGTGGTGCGAGCGACCGAGAGGTCGGGCAATGTTTCTGCGGGCACTGAAAATCTTGTTGGTCCGAAGAAAGTTATCGTCGAAGCTGATGCCGATGATCCGCCGAGCGAACCGAGCGACGAGGCTGCCGGCAAGCCATCAAAGTCTGATGGATCCTCAAAGCTGACTGGATCTAAACGTGGGAAGACTCAGATCGCATTGGCCCGTCCACTGCGTGAAGCTCAGCCCACATCGGACGGCGATCGATCGTTAATCAGAACGCTGGGATTAAGAATTGGCAAGATCGTTATCGATCCTGGCCATGGCGGCCATGATACCGGCACCATAGGGCCGAACGGCCTGCTCGAAAAAGAGCTGGTGCTGGATGTGAGCCGGCGACTTGGAAAATTGCTAGCGGCCAGACTCGGCGCGCAAGTGGTATTTACCCGCCGCGATGACACTTTCATTCCGCTTGAGACCCGCACTTCCATCGCGAACCAGGAACAGGCGGACCTGTTCGTTTCTGTGCATGCTAATTCCAGCCATGATCCCGATGCCCGAGGAGTAGAGACTTATTATTTGAATTTCACCTCGTCGCCGGAAGCGCTCGAAGTCGCGGCCCGGGAAAATGCCGCGTCGGACAAGTCGATCCACGAACTGCAGGATCTGGTGAAGAAGATCGCCCTCAAGGAGAAGATTGAGGAATCGCGGGAGTTTGCTTCGGACGTACAAGGCGCGCTGCACACCGGTCTATCCACCAAGAATCCGGGTGAGCGCAACCGGGGCGTGAAAAAAGCCCCCTTCGTAGTGCTGATTGGCGCGAATATGCCGTCAATTCTTGCGGAGATCTCCTTCATCAGCAATCCAGGCGACGAGCGGCGTCTGCGGACCCCGGAGTACCGGCAACGCATTGCGGAGTCTCTATACCACGGGATCTCGCGTTATGTGGACGGCCTGGGCGGGCTTAAGGTCGCCAGCCAGATGCAGAAGTCCTCCGCTGACTAGGCCCGTCTAGTGGAAACTTTCCTCCCTGCTCTGTAGTCTAACTATGGGGAGTTCATGCCCCAGCCTTCATGAGAGTACATAAATTCATTTCAATTTGTTGCCTTCAACTAGCGGTCGCGACGGCATGCTTCGCCGCTGGAACCGCAATCCCGCCTTCCATCCTTCCGCAAGCATTCGGCGGCTGGCACCTAACAGCCGCAGCGCAAACCAGCAGTAATTCGGAGTCTGCAGATCCTACGAACGGCGCGCTGTTGAAGGAGTACGGCTTCAAGGATTTTGAGGGCGGGACATATTCGCGTGCCGATGGGCGAAAGCTGAAGGTCAAGGCGGCGCGCTTTGAGGATGCGAGCGGGGCCTATGGCGCATTCACCTTCTACAAAATGCCCCAGATGTTGAATGAGAAAATCGGCGACCAGGGCGCGTCGCTGAACGAACGCGTGCTCTTTTATAGAGGGAACATACTGGTCGACGCAGTTTTTCAACAGCTCTCCGCCATGTCGGCGGCGGAATTGCGTGAACTTGCCGAAGCACTGCCCCGGCCCGGCGGCTCTATTGCAAACCTGCCAGGGCTTCCCGCATATTTGCCGAAGGAGTCTTACATAAAGAATACAGCGAAATATGTGGTCGGTCCGCTCGGTCTGGAAGCCATCGGGGCGCCGCTTCCCTCAAAATACGTTGATTTCAGCAAAGGTGCGGAGGTCGTGCTCGGAGGTTATAACCTTTCTGGAACCCGCGCGACATTGATGCTGATCAGTTATCCGACGCCGCAGATTGCGACCACGCAACTGAAACAGATCGAGTCGGCACAGCAGGCTCATCAGTTGGATTCGATCGTGACCTTAAAACGCACAGGTCCGATTCTGGTGCTGGCAAGCGGACCGGTTTCCTTGGGCGATGCAAAGTCGCTGGTCTCAGACGTGAACTACGACGCCGATGTGACCTGGAATGAAAGAACAAATTTCACGCGTCGAGACAATGCGGCGAATTTGATTGTGGGCGGAATCCTGCTCGCGGCGATTGTTTGCGGCCTTTCGATCGTGGCGGGAATTGCATTTGGCGGCCTCCGTTTGGCGTTCAGACGCCTGTTGCCGGGCAAGGTTTTTGATCGACCCGAAGAGATCGAATTTATCTCTTTGCACTTGTCCGATAACACTGAAAAGTCGGCCAAGCCAGGCGTAAGTTCTTCAATCAATGTCAGTTGAAAGATATGGACAGGCTTTTTGTCTCAATTTGAAGCATTTCTGTGTTTCTGACAACTTTTGTACAATGCATTGAAAACAAACGATTTATTTATCAAAAGTTTCCTTGACACCCTAGTTTCTGGCTCATAAGATTTCGCCAGAAAGTTTTGACGGCGTTACCCTCCGTTGGAACTATTCTCCCTTAAAAGAAAAGGTCACCCTGTTGCCGGGTGGCCTTTTTGTATGTTGCGAGTGGAGTACCAAAGCTCGCAACTTCCGATTTGCGTTTCTGCCTTTGATTTTTGCAAGCTCGAACTGTCGATTTATAACCCTTCCGCATAAGTGCCGTGGAATCGCGGCCTCAAATGCCTTTTGTTTCTGCTGCTCACGCCTGCTCTGGTCAGCAATGCTGGATAGCTACTTTCAAGGAAAACCGCAGTCGTGTTGATGGAATCGAAAGAACGACTGGAAAGTAAAAAACAGAGGAGGATGTAATCAATATGAAGTTGTTATCAATAGGAGTTGTGGTGTTATGCCTGGCCACGATCGGATGGGCGGCGGACGAGTCAAAAGGCGAAGGTGAATTGCAAAGATCAGCCGAAGTCATTCAACACGTGACTTCCGCATCGCCTGACCAGGGCGTGCCGAACCAGGTTCTCGAAGGTGCGAAGTGTGTCGCTGTGATTCCGAAGCTGGTAAAAGGCGCATTCATTGTGGGCGGCGAACATGGGACCGGCGTGGCAACGTGCCGTACCAGCAATGGCAGCTGGAGCGCACCGGCGCCATTTTCCGTGTCTGGAATCAGCTGGGGACCGCAAATCGGCGGCAAGAGCACGGACCTCGTGATGTTCATTATGAACGATCAGGGCATGAACGATCTGCTTGCTGGACATGTGAAGGTCGGTGCTGATGTGTCCGCTGCAGCCGGTCCAGTTGGACGTTCGGCTTCAGCGGATGCGGGCTACAAAGCTGGAATCCTGACCTACTCGGCCAGTAAAGGTGCCTTCATCGGCGCTTCGTTGAACGGCGCTGAGTTGCAGCAGGACGGCAAGGCCACCCGCGAGTGGTACGGCAAAGATGTTCCTTTTCGTGACATTCTGTCTGGAACGGTGGAGATGCCGAATGCTGATGCGCGCGCGTTTGTAAGCGCAGTGCAGAGCGCGAAGGAATCTTCGACTCGTTAAAGTAGGGGCATCGTATGGGCGGCCGCCGGAACATATATGTTCTGGCGTCGCCCGATTTTTTTGCGGCTAGCGACGACTAAATATCTATCAGCACGTCGCCGTTTTCGGTCTTGACTGGATATACGGCGAGTTTAGATTGCGGGTCATCAGCCATCGCGCCGGTCTTAAGGTCGTACTCCCACCCGTGCCACGGGCATACTATTTTGTTGCCGTCGATGAATCCCTGCCCGAGCGGCCCGCCCATGTGAAGACAGACGTTATCCATGGCGCTGATGGTGCCGTTAACGTTGGCGACGCAAATCACTTTATCGCCAAGTTCAAACTCCTTGGCTTCTCCGTCTCCGGGAAGCTCCGATTGCGTGGTCAGTTTGGTGTAAGGCATAAGAGTTGTCCTGGAGTTGAGAGTCTAGGGTTGCGACAAACGTCATGTCAATTTTTCCGCGGCTTTTCCGATGAGGGAGCGGCAGATGGCGGAAAGAAAGAAAGATGTTTTACAAAAATGCGCCCTTGGAAAACTGATCGAGAGACAGCACGGCCGATTCCATCGCTTTCTCTTCGCGATCTTTGCGAAACCTTAGCGTGCTTTGCGATTAAAGGCTTTTTTATCGCCTTCAAGTTTGCAACAGCCAGCAGCGCCTCCCCCGCGGTTTTGTGAGAAGCTAGACTTGGCATGGCCCAAGTCTCGTCTTCGATTCAGACCAAAGCGATTTCGGATCGTGGCGGCTTCCTCGGCTGGTGGTCTAGCGCTCGAGCATCACTGGTCTGGGTGACGGCAATCGCGTTTGCGCTCCGACTGGCTTACATTCTGATCGGCCACACCTACAAGTTCAAACCTGATCAAAATGATTTCGGCTTCGGCTATGAAATGGGCCGGATCGGGCACGCCATCGCAACTGGGCGGGGTTTCTCCGATCCATTCGGTCCGCTGACGGGACCCACTGCGTGGGAACCGCCACTGTATCCATATTTGATTGCTGCTGTTTTTAAACTGAGCGGAATCTACACCCATGCCTCGGCATTCATTTTGCTGACCATCAACAGCATTTTTTCGGCGCTGACGTGCATTCCGATTTTTTTAATTGCACGAAAATGTTTCGGCGAAAGAGTTGGCGTGTGGAGCGCATGGGGCTGGGCATTGCTCCCCACGGTGATGTATTGGTCGACGCGCTGGGTCTGGGAGACCAGCCTAGCGGCATTCTTGCTCGCGGTCATTTTTTGGTTGGCATTGGAGTTGGAAAATTTGGATGGCGCACCTCCGTGGATCGCATTCGGCTTGCTCTGGGGCGTGGCTGTGCTGACCAATACCTCGCTGGTCACATTTCTGCCGGCGTCAGGATTGTGGCCATGGTATCGGCGATGGAGAACAGGGAAGCGCTCTTTGGCGGGCGTGGTGTTGGCGGCAATTTTCTTTGTTGCAACGATCGCGCCGTGGTTGGTGCGAAACTACGAAACCTTTGGCAAATTTATTTTTATTCGCTCAAATTTCGGTGCAGAGCTTCGGCTAGGCAACGGGCCAGGAGCGGATGGAACATGGATGTCTTATCTGCATCCCACTCAGAATGCGCTGGCCCTACAGCAGTATGAACAAATGGGTGAGGTCGCATACGTTGCAGAACGCAAAAGCCAAGCCATGGATTTTATCCATGCCGACTATGGGCGATTCCTGTGGATAAGCCTCAAGCGTTTTGTTTATTACTGGGGTGGACGCCCACGGTCATCAGAGATATCAGCCCTGGTGGATAATTCCGCGTTTCTGGCTTCGTCAATTCTGGCCTTCTGGGGACTCGGGCGGACGTTGCGTAAGCGCCGACGGGGCGCATGGTTATTTTTCTGGCTCATGCTCTGCTATCCCGCCATCTACTACTTCGTTTATCCGCATTCGCGTTATCGCCATCCTATTGAGCCGGCGATGGCTATCCTGATCGCTTATGTAATCTCAGAGGCTGGCACGAAGCCAAGCCAGGCGTCACCGTCAGCGATAAAACCGCCTAACCATTCGTGACATCCCCCGTCTAACCGCCTATGGAGGACGTCATGCAACGCAATCGACGAGTGGCCACCTGGACGGGCGCAATCCTGGGCGCTTTTTTGGCGATCATGTTGAACTCCGCGCTGGCCCATGCGCGGGATGACAACGGATCCCGAGTCACCGAGGAATTCCATCACACTTATCCATTGTCGGCCGATGGCCGCATCGACCTGCAGAACATAAACGGCGCGGTGCATATTACCGCCTGGGACCAGAATGAAATTAAAGTCGATGCGGTGAAGCGCGCCGACAACGATAAGGAACTGAAGAATACCGAGATCAGGATTAACGCCAGCGCGAATTCGATTTCGATCGAAACGCATTATGCCAAAGAAGATGATTGGGGAGGCCACCACGATTTCGCGTCGGTCGAATACACGCTGACCGTTCCGCGCAAGGCGAAGTTGGATGAAATCAAGCTGATCAACGGATCGCTGGACGTGACCGGAGTTCAAGGCGAAGTGCGTGCTTCATGCATCAACGGCACGTTGAGCGCGAAAGAGCTGGGCGGAAGGGCCAAACTAAACACGGTCAATGGCGAGCTGGAGGCAAAGTTTGAACGCGCTGCGGGCGAGCTTGAGCTGTCCTCAGTGAACGGCAGCATCGATTTGACCCTGCCTTCAGACGCCAAGGCCAGCATTGAAGCCAACACCGTGAGTGGCGGGATCGACAACAATTTCGGGCTGCATACCAATGATCATCGTTTTGTGGGACACGATCTGCGCGGGGAGTTGGGCGGCGGCGGTGCACAGATCAGACTGAACAATGTGAATGGAACCATCGACATTCACCACGCATCCGATGGGCGAAGCCTCAGCCCGGCAAAGGATACGGGAGAGAAGCAAGAGGGAAGCGTCTAGTAGGCCTACTTCAACCCTATCATCCCGAGCGAAGTCTAGGGACCTGCTTCCTGCCGGCGCCAAACCTCATTTGTCTAGCAGGTTGGCGGCGCACGCAGACAGCAGGTCTTTCGACTGCGCGAATGGACTCGAAGCGAGTCCATTCACTTCGCTCAAGATGACAGAGTTCTTTCCTCTTTTTAACTACACTCAACCATCTACCGCTCGACCGCCATCGCCACCGCATTCCCCCCGCCGAGGCACAACGCGGCGATTCCCCGATGAACGTCGCGACGGATCATTTCATAAATGAGTGTCACCAAGACGCGAGCACCGCTCGCGCCGATAGGATGGCCGATGGCGACTGCGCCTCCGTTCACATTTACTTTGTGGGGGTCGAGGCCGAGTTCGCGCATCACGCCCAGCGCCTGCACTGAGAACGCCTCGTTCAATTCGTAGAGATCGACGTCTTCGTTCTTCCATCCCGTCTTTTCCCAAATCTTGCGGACCGCGCCAACGGGGGCCATCATGACCCACTTGGGTTCGACTCCACTGGTGGCTTGGGCAACGATGCGTACCATCGGCTTCGCGCCCAGCTCTTTCGCTTTGGCAGCGCTGGTCACAACCACCGCGGCCGCGCCATCGTTCACTCCGGGAGCGTTGCCGGCGGTGACGGTGCCATCTTTTTTGAAAGCCGGTTTCAGCGAGCGCAGGATTTCGATGGTGGTGTCTTCGCGCGGAGATTCGTCTTTGTCGAAAACGACCGGAGCCGCGCCTTTCTTTTTTGCGGGAAGCTCGACGGGAACGACTTGCGATTTAAAACGGCATTCTTTGATTGCGGACACGGCCTTGCGATGCGAGTTCACCGCGAACTCATCCTGCTCTTCACGAGTGATGCCATATTTCTCCGCAACGTTCTCGCCGGTGAGGCCCATGTGATAGTCGTTGTAAACATCCCATAGTCCGTCCCGAATCATCGAGTCCACGATTTGCGAATCGCCGAGTCGCAATCCTTTGCGCGCTTGCGGAAGCAGATAAGGCGCGTTGGTCATCGATTCCATCCCGCCGGCTACAACTAAAGTGCTATCGCCGGTCTGAATCGCTTGCGATGCGAGGGCCACAGCTTTCAGTCCGGAGCCGCAAACTTTGTTTATAGTCATGGCACCTACCTCGGGCGACAATCCGCCGTAGATTGCGGCTTGGCGCGCGGGATTCTGCCCGAGTCCCGCGGAGACGACGTTGCCCATGATGCATTCGTCGACCTGCGACGGATCAACGCCGGCGCGCTTCACGGCTTCACGAACCACGATGGCGCCGAGTTGAGTTGCGCTGAGATCCGACAGACTGCCTTGAAATTTTCCCACCGGGGTGCGGCACCCGGAGATGATTACGACTTGATCTTTAGCGGTCATTTGCGAACTCCTGCAGTGATGTTCCTCTTAAATTATAGTCGCGCGCGAAGCAAAGAACGACCTGCATCAGGCCGCCGCAGCCGAGTTTCAAAATCTCAAATGTTCAGAATTTGTCTGGCAGAGAAAACTGGAATGCGTTGTGCGGAACTCGACACGCGACATGTTTCTTCATCAACACGTCGCACTTCATCGAAAAAATTCTGGCGATCATTCACCGTGACTTTCGTTCACCGTCTCCACCGCTCCGTATGCTTCATTTTTTGCTTGACTTCGCTTTTTATTGACTCTATACATTCAAACAGTCGCAACAAAAGACCGTTGCGAGATCCATGAACAATGGAAAGGGAGAATAGTTAACATGGCAACCAAAAAGAAAGCAAAAAAGGCCACCAAGAAGAAACACTAATTGGGCCTGATCAAAGTAGAAACCTGGGGACGCGAAAGCGTCCCCAAAGTTTTTTAGGTGAAAGGTTGAACTTTGCGGTCCTTGGCGAACTTTGCGGTTTAAGATTTTTGCGGTTTTCTGGGCTGAAGTAAACGACGACTCTCGCCGTGTCACCTAAACTCGATGAAGGCTCTCGCGTTAAAAAGCTTTAGCGCAAAGTTCGCGAAGATTTCGCAAAGTACGCAAGGAAAGTTTAGCCTCCGCCTGTTTAGCGGAGGTTCTTTGTAGGCTTAGCGATGAAGGGCTGTCTTGTTAACCTAGTTTTGTTCGGTGGCGGCTACGGCGAGCGCTTGCGGAATTCGTTTTTCGGTTTTCGGGCACAGACTGCGATAAGAACACCAGCTGCAGTGAAATCCTGCCTTAGGTTCAAATCTTCCCGCGGCAATTTGTTGGGCAATGTCTTCCACGTGCAGCCGCGCTTCATCCAATTGAATGTCGCTGCGCTGAGTGCTGATCGCCGAATTGCCGTCGAGGTTGTGAAATACCAGGCGTTCACTGTGATATTTCCAGGTTTCGCGCGCGGCGAGCGCATACAGAGAAAGTTGCAGGCTGTCGTCCGCGTCCTCCTGCGACCTCGGCCTTCCAGTCTTGTAATCGGTGATGATAACCGCGCCGCCGGGGGCGCGATCGATGCGATCAATCCGTCCCACCAGCGTCGTGGGGCCAACCTTTACGCTGAATCGTTCTTCGGTGTGCAGGACCTCGGGCTTGGCTTGGGTCGACGCGGCAATGAAGGCCCGCAGTTCGGTGATTCCTTTCTGTTCGTATAGTTCACGCTGGTAGTGATCTGAGAATCCAGCGTTGGCGATCTCCATGCGGAAGCGATCGATCAGTTCAGCTTCGGAGAGGGCCCGCTCCCATCTAACCGAGTCGTAGTAGGTGAGCAACACGCGGTGCATGCATCCACCGTACTGCAATGCGCCCGAGGCTTCCGATGGAATTCGCCACTCGCGCTCCAGCTTGAATTGCAGCGGGCAGGTTTCGTAGTGCTGAATTGAACTGGCGCTCAGAGAAGCGGAGAGATCGCTGGATGGAGGCAGAGCGACCCACTCTTCCAGTCGCGATGAAGGCGTTTGTGCAGCGGCAAAAATATCGGTCTGGAATTCGCGGCAGGTGCGATTTGCAAGCCAGCCTTTCAATTCGCGATTCTTCAGCATCTCGCGCATGAAGCCGGGCGGGGTCTTGTCGGTTTGCCCGCGTCCAAATTGACCGTAGATGTTCAAAGTGTCGCGCGCGCGGGTCATGGCTACATAGAACAGGCGGCGCTCTTCCTGCTCACAGACGACCTTCTCGTCGGCGTCGGCCAGCCCGGAGTTGCGAAGTTCGGTGGGAATTTCGATCAAGGGCTCGCGGTAATAAGTAGGGAAGCTACCTTTAACCGCGCGCAGAATGAAGACATGGTCGAACTCCAGTCCTTTCGCGGCATGCGCGGTCATCAGCTTGACGGTATTTTCTTCGTCGGCTGCGGGCAGGCAAATGGTTCCCCGGGCTTCGCGAAAATAATCCAGATATTCGAGGAACTCGCCCGGCTCTCCGGTCTGGGTGATGGGGGAACTTTCCCACTGATTTGAGAAACCTAACAGCGCGTCGACTGCATGTCTGCGAGGAATCTGAAAGATACGAATCAGCGCCAGCAGGACGGCATAGACTTTATTGCCTGCGGTCTCGCTGCGCGCTTGGCGCAGCGTCTGGATGACGGCTTCACCGCCCTTCACTCGCGCCAGGACCAGCGCCATCGGCGCCGTGGTATCGCGCGGGAGAGATTTGATTGCGCCCTTCAGTTCAGTTGGGTCGATCGAAAACTGCCGCAGCGCCGACACTCGAAACAGCGCTCCGCTGTCGGCGTCAGAGATCACCGCGCCCAGGCATGCGAGCAGATCGCGGACCTCCGGAGTATCGAGAACATCGAGGCCCTCAATCGAAAACGGAATAGTGTTTCTGGCGAGTTCGGCGGCGACCTCATCGCGATGAATGTGCGTGCGGTACAGAATAGCCATGTTCTTCCAACCGCAACGCGACTGCCGCCGCCGCTCGATCATGGTGGAAACTAAATCGGTGGCTTCCATGAAGTTGCCGCTAACTTGCACCGCCTGCACTGGAAGTCGCGTCTCAGCTTTCAGCGAATCCTCTTGGTCGCGCGCGGAGATGAGCGGAGCCCGGTGATAGGTGCCATTGGCGGAGTTCAGCGAGAATTGGGGATTCTGCGAGATGATTGCGTGCGCGCATTTCAGGATAGGCGTGGTGGAGCGCCGGTTTTTGTTCAGCACGACCAGCTTGGAATCGGCGAATTGCCTCTGAAAGAGTTCAAACGCGCCGCTGGATGCGCCACGGAAACGGTAGATTCCTTGGTCAGGGTCGCCGACCGCGAAAATGTTCTTGGCGCTGCCAGCCAACAGTTGCAGGATTTTGATCTGCGCAAAGTTGGCATCCTGGAATTCGTCGACCAGAATAAACCTGGCGCGGGTGCGTTCCGTTTCCAGCAATACGGGATCTTGCGAAAGCAGTTGATAGGCCCGCAGGATCATGTGGCCGAAGGTGCCGAAATTGTTCTCGCGCAGCATGCGCTCGACCGTCTCAAAGACGAAGGCAATCTCCTGGCAGCGACCGCGGACCTCCTCTTCGGTCAGCTCTTTGGCTTTTTTCGATTTGCCGACTCGCGGCACCGGCAACTCGCCGCGATCGATGCGTTCCACGTAAGCACGATACTGCTCTGGTTCGACCAGTTCGTCCTGACAACGGCGCATGAATTCAAGCAGATCTTTAAGGAATTCTCCGATGCTTGCGGCGCGAACGTAATAGTTCAATTTCAGCGCGCGGATATTGCGGCGCAGAAAAATCCACAACTGCGGGTCATCTAAAACTTTAAAGTCACGGCCGCAACGCTTGAGCAGTTCGTTGCAATACGCATGAAAGGTTTCTACCTGCAGGCCTTTCGGGTCCACTCCGCGCAACTCGGCCTGTACCCGCTGGCGCATTTCGTCGGCGGCATTGTTGGTGTATGTTAGCGCAAGAATTTCATCAGGCCGAGCGTGGCCGTCGCGAATAAGATTGGCGATGCGGCGGATGAGAACGGTAGTCTTGCCGGTGCCCGCGCCCGCCAGCACCAGCATCGGACTGCTCACATGTTCGATCGCTTCGTGCTGTTGCGGATCAGGTTGGAATTTAGAACTGGAAGCACCCTTAGAAACAGCCATTGAGGGGAGAATAGCAGAGTTGGAGAAGGAAAAAATGCCATCTAAAGTGTCGAACGGCTACGCAGGCCGTCTGCTATGTTGGCTCCCTAATATCTGTTTGGATGACGATGTCTGCCGTGGACGAATCGGAGTTCGTCGGTGGCCGAATCACCGGGTCTTTATTGGATCTAAGTGACGCTGGCCTGGTCCTGTTTAGTCTTGCGCTGTTATTACTCTTCTGGTTTCCGCGACTTTCCGCAGTAATCGCCATCGCGGCTTCTTTGCTTGTGTCACCGCTGCTTTCGTGGCGCCGGGTTTTCCCCGTAGCATGTTTAAGGGCGAGTGGGCAGTGCCACTCAACTCCAGTTTCGCCTGGAACATGTGGGCCGCTCTTGGAATCGTGGCTGTTTTAGCCGTGCTCATTGGGAGTGTCCGATCGCTGTGCGGTATTGGGAGGCGAAAATATTCTCAATGAAGGAGCGATATGGCGATCGCCACAGCCGAAATAGCCGCAGTTTCCGCTCGCAGGATGGTGTTGCCCAGCGATGCCGACGTCCATCCGGTTTCATTAAATGCCGCGAGTTCCTGTTCCGTCCAGCCGCCTTCCGGACCAAATGCCAGCAGGACAGAGGTCGCGTCTTGCGGAATCGCATCTTTCAACATGACGCCCTGCTCCACTTCAGACAGGACAATTCTTGTGTCGCCAGCGACGGCGGGTAGTTCCGTGAATTTGATTGGCTTGGCAATCTCAGGCGACGAGGTTCGCCGCGATTGCTCGGCAGCTTGCTGCACAATGCGGCGCCAGCGTTCAGCCCGTTTCGACGCGGCTAACGCAAGATGTTTCTCTGTTCGGTGGGAGATCACCGGAATGATTCGCGCAACTCCTAACTCAGTGCATTTTTCGATTGCCCATTCCATACGATCGAACTTGAAAATTGAAATCGCGACCGTGATTTCGGGCTGTTCAGATTGCGCAATAGTTTCACCCAACTCAAATTCCACACGATCCGGATTCACGCTTGTGACCTTGCCGCGACGGACCTCGCCGCCAGTGGAAAGATCGAACTCCTGGCCGACTTGCGCGCGCAGCACCTGTGCCAGATGGCGGGCGTGATCTCCGGTGAGAGCGGCGCGGTTTCCCGAGACTTCATCAGCAATCCAACGGCGGCGAGTCATTTCCGAAGTCTAATTCAGTTCTGCCCAATACGGCCGGGTCGACAGGGTTTCGCGCACTGCAAGGTCGCCGATCTCGCGAAAAGAGATATTGACCAGAGAAAATTGTAGAATCAAGAGGAGCCAATTCTGGCCCGGGGTGAGAAATGTATCCGGAAATTATGGTTGTTCCCATGCGCGAAGAGCTTACACGCCTGGGGGTCGAAGAGTTAAGGACGGCAAGCGACGTAGACAGCAAATTGCAGGCTCCGCAGGGGACCACTTTGGTAATCGTAAATTCGATCTGCGGTTGTGCGGCGGGCCGCCTGCGACCGGCGGTGCGTACGGCGTTGCAGAACTCGTCTCGTCCTGACCGCTCTTTCAGCGTTTTTGCAGGCCAAGATATGGAGGCTACACAACGGGCGCGCTCCTACTTTACCGGATATCCGCCATCCTCTCCGTCGTTGGCGTTATTCAGCGAAGGGAAGCTTGTTCACATGATGCAGCGCAGTGACATCGAGCATCGCGATGCCGCTGATATCGCAAATGAATTGAAGCGAGTTTTTGATCAGCACTGTACGGTTGCTGTGCGGCAATAGCTAATAAGTCTAAAGGGTATCGATCACTGGCGAAGCGTCTCTCGGGGCTTCGCCAGTATTCTCAGCAAGATCCCAGGCACACACATAAAACTTTCGCCGTATTACTTCCGTGCGTCTGGCCCGGGACTTGTTATCAGTCGCTTAACTTTCTTGCTGTAAAGTCAGTGATATACAGCGAAACAGGTCCTCCCATTGCCATGATGAGCGGCTTCAGCGAGACAAAGAAAACTTTGTCGCAGCAGTGGTCTAGCAGGCATTCCTATTTGTTATTGACGGGAATCACGCTGCTCTGCCTGCTGCCTTTCTCCGGCCGTGCCTTTCACGTCGACGATCCACTCTTTGTGTGGTCGGGTCAGCAAATTGTTACGCATCCGCTCGATCCCTACGGATTCCAAGTTGTTTGGGACAACTTCTCCGAGCCGATGTCGGAGATTACCAAGAATCCGCCCTTAGCCTGTTACTATGCGGCGGCGATCGGTTGGATCGCAGGCTGGTCGGAGCGCGCTCTGCACTTAGGATTTTTGCTGCCGGCTATCGCTCTAGTGCTGGGTACCTATCGCTTAAGCATTCGCTTCACTCGATTACCGTTGATCGCCACCGCTGCGGCGCTGTTGACACCAGGAGTGCTGGTTTCTGCGAGCAGTGTGATGTGTGACGTCATGATGCTGGCGTTTTGGATTTGGGCTGCAATTCTCTGGATAGAAGGTTTGGACAATGGGAAGCAGTCATACCTGATTGCATCGAGCCTGCTACTAACATTAGGCGCACTCACCAAGTATTTTGGTGTTTGTCTGCTGCCACTGCTGCTGGTGTATTCGATAACGCGTAAGCGCCGATTAGGGTGGTGGGCCTTGTATTTTCTGGTACCCATCGTTCTGCTGGCTGCCTACCAGCGGTGGACGACGGTACTCTATGGGCACGCGATGTTTTCAGACGCGTTTACTTTTGCTCACAGCGAACAGGCGGTTAACGGTAAGCCGTCGTTCCTCGCGAGCGCGTTTGTGGGCGCCAGCTTCGTTGGCGGATGCACCTTGTCAGCGCTGTTTTTCGCTCCTTTTTTGTGGGGATGGAAAAAATTGGTTGTGGCCCTGTCGGTAAGCGCACTATGCACGCTTATGTTTGCCCGAGGCTGGGTAGGCTTGGGCCATTACGATGTGTTGGTGCGCGAGTGTTTTCGCTCCGGTTGGATCGCGCCTGGGATTCAACTGACGATCGCGATTTCCGCCGGGATTGCGGTTTTCTTCCTCGGGGTTACAGAACTTCGGGAGTGGAGAAACTCTGAGTTACTGTTTCTTAGACTATGGCTCCTCGGGACGTTCATATTCGCCGGATTTGTTAATTGGAGCGTCAACGGCCGATCGGTGATACCGCTGATCCCGGCGGCTGTAATTCTGCTGGCACGGCGTTTGGAACAGCGTCACTATGACACAACCTGGGGCCATCAGCGGAAAGTGGCGCTCGCTTTAGCGCTTTCAGGCGTGATTTCACTGTGGGTGACGAAAGCAGATTCCGACTGGGCAAACTCGGCGCGGCAGGCTTCGGAGATTATTCAGAAGCAGGTCGGCAAAGGAACGAATGCGGTTTGGTTTACCGGGCACTGGGGATTTCAATACTACATACAACTCTGGGGTGCGCGGCCTATGGACTTCCTCAGGTCCGACACGAGCGCGGGCGACGTGCTGATTATTCCGGAGAGTAATGCAGTCTCTTACACCCTCCCATCTCCGCGCTACGTCGCTACTTCCGGATTGCTGCGGATTAATCTGCAGCAACCTGTCTCGACCATGCGGTGGCGCGAAGGAGCTGGATTCTATTCATCGTTCTTTGGATTTTTGCCGTTCGCCTTTGGAAGGCCGGCCACCGAGCAGTACTACGTGCTGCGACTCGCCACCCATTGGGACGCGCGCATTACAAGGAAGGCACAAAACTGAGGCTTATGAACCCGGAACAAGTTGCTGTCATGACGCAAGAACAAGCCGAAATTCCTGAGCGGGCTGCGGCTAAACTGCCGGCCCATCATGCTTATCTCGCTTACGCGCTGCTCGCTTTGGTCATGTTGTTGACATGCGCGCTACGCGTTCATCTTCGCAATATTCCACTGGAGCGCGATGAAGGAGAGTATGCGTACTCGGGCCAGCTCATGCTACAGGGGCTGCCGCCTTACAAGCTTGCCTACAACATGAAACTGCCGGGAACATACGCGGCCTACGCATTGATCATGGCGGTGTTCGGCCAGACTACGAAGGGAATCCGTATGGGCGTGCTGGTGGTGAACCTGGCCACCATTTTCCTCGTCTTCTTGCTGGGTCGAAGGTTTGCGGGTCCGATGGCAGGGGTTATGTCTGCGGCATGTTACGGGCTGCTTTCCGTCAGTCCCACGGTTTTGGGCTTTTGTGGTCATGCGACGCACTTCGTGATCCTGGCGGCCTTGGGCGGAATTCTTTTGCTTTTGAAGGCGATGGAGAAAGACAGGAAATATCTGTTCTTCTGGAGTGGGGTCTTGCTGGGTGTCGGCTATTTGATGAAACAACCCGGGGCGATTTTCGTGCTCTTCGGGGCCCTCTATTTCATAAGAGCACGTTACCGCCGCGACATTGACTGGCGTACTCTGGCCCAGCCACTTGGGTTTTACGCTTTAGGTGCCGCGCTTCCGTTCGTTATTACCTGCTTGCTGTTATGGCGCGCTGGGGTGTTCGGCACGTTTTGGTTTTGGACAGTTTCCTACGCGTCACAATATGCCAGCAACAATGGCTTAACTTTGGGAAGTTATTTCTTTTATCTTATTTTTGTCCCAATTGTGATGTCCTCGTTTGGAATATGGCTCATTGCAGGACTCGGAGTCGTCGCGGTGTGCCTGGACCGGCGCTCGACTCAGCGATCTCAATTCTTGCTCGGCTTTCTCGTGTTTTCTTTCCTCGCCATCTGTCCGACTTTGGCTTTCCGGCCTCACTATTTCATTCTCCTACTTCCCGTGGTCTCAATTCTGGCGGGAGTTGCTGTCAGCTTCGCTGCGGATCGACTCGATATGTTAACCGGAAAAGGCAGCTTGCGAAGCGCGCCTTACCTTATTTTGTTGCTCGCGCTGGCCGGCACCTTCTACCAGCAAAGAGATTTCTTCCTGGAAAACGATCCGAATGCGGCTTGTCGCTCGGTTTATCCTGCGGAAGCATTCCCAGAGGCGGTGCCGATTGCCGACTACATTCGCCGGCACACCCCGGAGAACGCCAAAATCGCGGTGCTTGGCTCAGAGCCTGAGATTTATTTTTACGCGCATCGGCATTCTGCCACCGGTTATATCTACACCTATGGGCTGATGGAAAACCAGAAATATGCCCTGCAAATGCAAGCGCAGATGATTAGCGAGATCGAGGCTGCGCGCCCTGAAGTTTTGGTGTTTGTGAACCTTTTCAGCTCATGGGACCCAAGCCCAAAGACCCAAGAGTTCATTTATGCTTGGGCGCGCAAATACATTCAGGACCACTATGAGATTGCTGGCGTGGTTGACATTCCCATGACCAAAACGAACTTCCGGTGGGGCAGTGAAGCAAAGTACTATTCACCGAAGCCGTACAAAGCGATCCTGGTCTTTAACCGAAAGGCTTCCTGAATCCAGGCAGAATTTGGGAGAGGACCGTTGCTGTTTTTGCGCGATCCCTTTTACTTTTCTTTTCGATTAAATTCCGCCGTGGTGGCATCCACATCTACCACCAGCTTAGCGTCGTTGCGGCTGGCGCCGTAAATAACGTGCCACAGCAGATGATTTTCGCCGGGTTCCCATTCGAGAAGAAATGTAACCGGACTACCTGTAATTTTGTCGCCGCCATGCTTCTGGGCCACTTCGTAAGCCTTGTCGGAATCAATTTTCAGGAAATTCACGTCGAAGGTGTTCCCGGGGGTGTAACTGTCCGGCGAGCCGGGCGTGACTCCGCGTGAGGGTGCGTCGGGCGAGTCCACCCCAGACCACACATACTGGCGAGAACCATGTTGGGCTGCGGAACCAAACGCGGCACGCCAGACCGCGGCTTTGCCGTCGGTGCCTTTCGCATCGCCGAAAACTTGTGACTGTAGCTGGTACGGTCGAACATCGCTGGCCCATCCGCGCGCGGCCACGTACAGCTTCTGAAAGGCGGTGCGCCCGGACAGCGACTCCGGCGGTTGTTTTTGCTCCTGCTGGGCCGGCGGCGAGGTACAGCCGGAAACGATGGCAAGCGACAGCAAAATCAATCCAAGCGTTTTCATAGAGCGCCCATTCTATTCTAAAAACAAATTTTGCGACTGAAATTGATGCCAAGCATTCTACTAGACGTGACATCGAAACTCTTGAAATTAGGTGAGCAACTGGCAGATGCGATCCACGGCATGTCCGCGGAAGATCTAGCTCGCCACCCACAAGGCAAATGGAGTTCAGCGGAAATACTGGATCACCTTAATCTGACCTACCGCGGAACCATAAAAAATTGCCAGCGATGCCTGGCGGCGGGGAAGTCAGGTGCAACCGTCGACCGACATAGTAAGCGCTGGCAGCGCCGTGTAGTCATATTGCTTGGGTACCTTCCCACTGGCCGCAAATCGCCCCCGCAGGCTTTACCGCGGGGCACTTCGATCACGGAATTGACGACGGAGATTTTCGAAAATATCTCTCGCATGGAGGCTGTAATCGCCCAATGCGATGCCCAATTTGGACGGGGCAAGTCGATAGCGGAGCATCCAATTCTTGGACCTCTCACCGCCAGCGAATGGCGAAAATTTCATTGGGTGCATGGCAGACACCACGCCCGCCAGATCATCAGGCTGAAGAACGCTCGCTGAACTTATTCGGCTACAGAAGCCGGGGCACCGGCTTTACGCGCCTGTTCCTGCAGATCGCTCAATTCAGTTTTTGCCTGGTCCAAAGCTTTCTGTTTTTCGGTCAGGCCTTGTCCGTATTTTTGCGTTTCGGGCCAGACACTGACTTGTGCCAGAGTGGAGTTGTGCTGATAGTCATTCAGCTCATGCGTAAGCTGGTCGACTTTCTTCCTCTGATCGGCGATCTTTGTTTTCCACGAATCAAAAACTTTTTGCCGCTCCTCAAGCGACTGGCCGGGTTTAACCTCTGCGGCCTTTTTGTCCGCTGCTTTATCGACAGCTTTTGAATCAGCAGCGGACTTATCGCCGGACTTGGCGTCTGCGGCCTTCACGTCCGGCTGGTCGCCGGGTTTGGTGTCCGCAGCCTTGGCGTCAGGCTGGGCAGAATCTTTATCGCTCTTGCTCGCGTCGGCGACAGCCTGGGGCGCATTGCCTACGACACTGATGGTGGTAGCCGCCGGGATGGTGTCATTGTCATAAACCTTGGCAGGAGCCTTCGTTGCCTGAGGTTTATTCTGCCTGACAGAGCGGGCGTAGTCGCCGAGCGATGGCGTGGACGTTTGCGCACACGCTACTGCGATCAAGGCAATCATCAAGCTGATCGCGGCTGTTGAGCTAATAAACAGTCGTTTCATAATGTTCTCCATTCCAGGTTTACCCCCAGTACCAGTGCAGAATTTTCTGACCAAATAAGAATGCGCCCAATCCCATGCTGCCCAGAAAGACTCCGAAGGGCATCTGATAACGCCGCAAAGCTACCAGCGCTGACCCCCACGCGCGTTTGCGGGCAACGGAAGCCGCCTCGTGGAATGCACGCTTGCGGCGCTTGGTCCGTTTGATCCACACCGCCAGCATGGTCGACAAACCGAAAGCTGACCCTGCCAGCGACGCGGCAAAAATCGTAAATATAGTGAGTCGAAGGCCAACGAAAGATCCAATCATGGCCATAAGCTTGACGTCGCCGAAGCCCATCCCCTCGACTCCGCGTGCGCGCAGATAGATGGCGCCCGCGCCGTAGAGGAACGATGCTCCAACAGCAGCTCCCAGCGCGGAATCCATCAATGAGAACAATCGACTGGAGATATTCGGATTGACATGGATCGCGAATGAGCCGGGCAGCAGGATTGAAAGCAGATCATTCACGGGGACAAACCAACTGAAGATCAAGCCAATGACGAGTCCGGTCAACGTTAGTTTGTCCGGCAATAAATGAGTTTCTGCGTCCGTGAAAATCAGTCCCAGCAAAAGGAAACCAAAAATTGCGCACTTGAGCGTTGCCAGGCTTAAGCCAAAATTCGAGTAACACAGAAGGAATACGCCAGCTGTCAATAGCTCAACGATTAAATAGCGCGGAGTAATGCGTGCGGAACAATTACGACAGCGGCCGCCGAGAATCAGCCAGCTGAATACGGGAACGTTGTCGTAAAACGGAATTGCTTTCCCGCAGTGCGGGCAGGCGGAGCCCGGCCGCACGACCGATAACCCGCGCGGCATGCGGTAGATACACACGTTCAAAAAGCTGCCGAAAATCAGCCCGAACGCGAAAACTATCGCTGAAATGAGTATCTCCAACCGTCTCCAAATCCAGTCGCCCGAAGGCGGAATAAAAGCGATTTGGCCTGATTATATGCGGTCGGAAGATGGAACCATTGGGTACATAAGTCACTGTACCTCAGGTCAACTGAGGAGCAGGCGATGGGGCTAAGCCGCTCGTGAGCTTGCGTTTGCGGGGGAATCCGGAAGGAAAACGGCAAATACAGTGCCACTTGCGCCAGCAGTGGTCCGCGTGGCAACGCGCATCCATCCGGCGTGCTTTTGTACCGCCCCGTAAGCCAGCCAGAGCCCCAAGCCGGTGCCCTGGTCTCTCTTGGTGGTATAAAAAGGCTCGAAAATGTGGGGCAAATCTTTGGCGCTGATGCCATTGCCAGTGTCAGCGACGGTTACGCGTACTCCGGAACGGCGATCGCCAGACCACTCTCGGGCTCGCACGACACGGAGCCGAAGCCTGCCTCCGTTGTTCATGGAATCGATGGCATTCAAAAGCAGGTTTGCGAAGACTTGGCGCAATTCTCCCGGGTAGCCGACGATTTCCAGATACTCGCCGGATTCCTTTTCGATGGTGATGTGTTTGGCTTGAAGTTTTCGCAAGTAGAGTTGTACAACTTCGTCAAGGATTTTTCCGGCGTCCATTGATTCAGGCGAGGAAGTTTCGCGTACGAAGCCCAGCGCTTGTTGAGCAATCGAATCTAGTCTTCCGATCTCGTGTTCCGCGCGCTGCAGGTATTCATCCCGTCCAGCGCTGTCTTGCCGTGCCAGATAAATCAGGTTGGTAAGCGCCTCCAGCGGGTTCTTGATCTCGTGAGCGATGGCCGCTGTTAATCTGCCTGCAGTAACCAGTCGTTCGTTGCGGCGAAGCACTTCTTCAGTGCGCTTTTGCGATGAGATGTCACGCGCGATCGCCGACGCGCCAACCAGTTTGCCTTGATCATTTCGCAGTGGTGAGAGCGAGAGAAGAACCATGACTCGAGTTCCATCTTTATCAACCCGCTCGGTCTGATAGCTGGGCACGTGCTGTTCACGAGTCAATCGCGCCAGATCGGTAGCGAATTCCTCGAGCCGGTCGGGAGGAACCAGCACGGAAATTGGCCGCCCAATGATCTCCTCGGCGGTATAACCGAAGAGCGTCTCGGCGCCGCGGTTCCAGCTGGTCACGATGCCGTCAACGGTGAAGCTGGCGATGGCATCCTCCGAAGACGCGACAATTGCAGCCATTTGCCGCCGCGCTTCATCAGCTTCAGTTTCGGCGCGTGAGCGTTGCCGCGCCAATCCGGCAACGAAAACCGAAATCAGAATGAAAACTCCCAGCCGCTGGAATTCATTTCCAGAAACGGCTGCGCCAAAAGTTTGGCGGAACATGGAGTAATCGAGCACCAGCGCCGAACTGAAAGTGCAAAGCACGGCCGGACCAAATCCGAAAAAGCGCGCCGTGAACACTACTGCAAGAATGAAAATCACGAATGGGTCCTGATGCATTACCGGCGAGAGCCACCAGATGCACCATGACAGAGCGGACGCTGCCAGCGCAGAACCGTACCATGCCACGCGATCGGACCAGCGCGGCTCAAATTTGTAAATCGAGTTGTAGCGGCTTTTCATGCGCCCGGGCGACGAGTGGCGGGCAACTGAAGAGACGGCAACAGCACCTGCTCTGTAATCCGAATTTAGCATGAATTCTGAAGTCAGCTATACACGTTAGGACAAAAAAATTGCGCAGCGTTGGGGCTGCGCGATTGAACTGCAACAAATCTGCAAAATCTTTACTGCGAATTCGTAGTATCGAGCTTCTGCCCTTCCCGCGCCGGTTTTGTCGTGGGTACTAAAGTAACCGGAGCTTGCAAAGTGAAGTTCAAAACTTTCTCGGATGACAACTTGATGTCAGGTTTTTTGCTCGCCGCCTGCACGCCACCGCCAGCTCCCGCACCAGCCGCCGACCCAATGGCTGCGCCTTTGCCGCCTCCGAAGATGCCGCCAAGAATTGCGCCGGCAATTGCGCCTCCTCCAACTTTTTCTGCGGTGTTCTTTCCGCGGGCATTTGTTTTCTGTGAGAACTGATCGGTCTGAATGTCGTAGCTCTTGTCGCCAATCTTGATCCGGTCGAGTTGCAACACCAGCATCGATTGTCCGGCGAACTTACCCGAAGCCTGTGCGTTTACTACGTGTCCCTCTACGTCGTAGTGGGCGGGAACAACGACATCACTATCAATTGCGATAGGAGCGTCAAGTGTGGCGTGGAACTTGTCCCCGGCTTGCGCGGTCGCGCTGTCGATAGTATCGATCAGTCGGACCACGATCGCGGTCCCCGATGGGACGGTGACGGTCGCAGGCTGCGGTGGCGGCGCTGGAATGGATGGCGCTTGCTGGGCAGGATAGGGCGCTGGCGACGCCGGTTGGTCGGCGGAAGGGTTGGGAGGATTATCCGCCCGCACCATCTCCTGTTGTTCGCTCCGTGCTTTTCGCCGTCGCGGCAGCGTGGACCTATGAATCGTGCGATCGGGGGTCGATTCTGGCGAAGGCTTTGCGCTCGCCTGCGTGGTCCCAACTTGCAAATTGTTGATCACGGTCTTCACGCCGGGTTCGCTGGCTGCGTATTTCGTGGCGGCCTCGCGTTCGGCGTCATTGTCGACAACGCCCGACAGGGTGACGGTCCCGTTCGACGATTGCACTGTGAGCTGTTTATTTTGTAAACCAGAGTCCGTGCCCAGTTTGGCTTGGACATCCGAAACGACCTCGGCGTCGTTCCTTGGCTTCGCGCACGCAAAAGAAAGAGCAAGCAGGGCAGCGCATGCCGCAGCTTGCCAAAGGTTGGAAAACTTGGCTTTCATATCAACTCCAGGTTATACAAGGGATCGCTGCCAGTTTAGATGCAGGGTGGCTGGATTATTCAACAAAAATTCATTAAATCCGAGGCCGCCCAGGTCGGGGGGCTGTCCTAGTGGATGAACTTGTAATCCAGGATCGAAGCGGCAAATTGAAGTTCGGGCTCTTTGTCGCGGCCATTTTTCATGCGTATGACGCGGCCCTGGCAAAGAACTTTGCTGTTCTTCTGACCCGAGATCACTTCTGGCATCTCAAACACCATTTCCACCAAAGTGTTTTCGGGGAAGCGCTGCGGACCACCGATGAGCACGCCCGACTGGCTCAAGTTTTCGATGATGCCCTCATTCCATGTTCCCAGGTTTTTCACCCGATATCGAAGCGGAGCATCCATCTTGATCCGGCGCGCTCGAGGCACCCAGCTTGAGGTTGAATGGGCGCGGCGCTTCGATGTCGTCTGGGCGGACTCTGCGTCCTTCTTCAGACGCTCGGTGCGGCGCATGGTCGACCAGTCGTAGCGGAACTCAGTGGCGCACAGCAGGCACACCTGGTAGTACTCGCCGTCAGCCGCGCGACGCGGCCAGGAGAATTCATGCGAGCAACGGCCTAGGAGGAGAACATCCAAAATCTTCTGGGGCATAAGAATCGAACCTAAAACTGGCAAGCGTAGGCAAACCCATGATCTGATGAATTCAAGAAATGCGGTAGGTTACTTTCGTGTGGCATAGTCGGACCATCTCAGATGTAGCCGAGAGCAAGGGCGTTCAATGGCTCAGATATATGATCGCAAAATGAAATCCAGTGCGGCTTTCATCCTGGCGGGAGGACGAAGCTCGCGGATGGGAGCGGACAAAGCATTCCTGGAGCTTGCAGGCAAGCCGCTCATTGTCCGTGCAGTCGAGTTGGCCCGCGGAGTTGTGCCTGACGTGAAGATCGTCGGTGACCCGCGAAAATGTGCGCCCTTCGGTACAGTGATTGCAGATGTATATCGTGATCGCGGACCCTTGGGCGGAATTCATGCCGCGCTAACAAATTCGGAAGCCGAGTGGAATTTAATACTCGCGGTCGATATTCCATTCGTTCCTGCGCAATTTTTGAAGTACCTGGTGGCGCGAGCCGGATCGTCTGGAGCGGCGGTTACGGTTCCGTCCGTGGGTAAGTATTTCCAGCCGCTGTGCGCGGTGTACTGCAAGGCATTTCTATCTGTCGCGAATCGCGCGTTATCTCAGGAGGAAAACAAAATCGACCAGCTCTTTCATGAGGTTTCGCTCTGCACGGTTTCAGAAGCAGACATGGCCGCGAACGGCTTTGATGCATCGATTTTCCGCAACCTGAACACTCCGGAAGAATGGCAGGCAGCCCAGATCAGTTTCATCGCCGATTCTTAAGCGGGCCGCGAAGTTGATGCGCCGTATATGATGGGCACAACTGGTATGACAGACGAAGCAAACCTCGACATGCTCCCCGACGTTAAAGAGCAAGTCCCCGAGGCAGCCACGGCGAAGGTAGAGTTTTCGGACGATAAAGGTCCGTACATTCAATTTCGCGATGTTTCGAAAGCCTTTGGTTCAAAGCATGTGCTGAGCAATGTGAGCTTCGATGTGAATACCGGCGAGACCGTGTGCATTCTTGGCCGCAGCGGGGTAGGGAAGTCGGTCGCGCTGCAGCACATTTTGGGTTTTCTCAAACCGGATTCTGGCCGCGTAATCGTGGCCTACGAGGACATCACCGATTATCCCGAGAAAGAACTAGAGCGCATTCGAAAAAAAGTCACCATGGTCTTTCAGAATGGCGCGCTCTTCGATTCGCTCACCGTGGGAGAGAACGTGGCATTTCCCCTGCGCGAACGCCGAGACTTGAGCGAAGACCAAATCCTGCAGATCATTTCCGGATTGCTAAACATGGTCGGGGTAAAAGAAATGGCCGAGCAACTTCCGGCTGAACTATCAACCGGAATGAAACGGTCGGTGGCGATTGCACGAGCCCTCGCGTCCCAGCCGGAATGCATTCTTTATGACGAGCCCACAACTATGGTCGATCCGCTTATGGGGCAGCTGCTTGGCGACCTGATGAAGCGATTGAAATTTCAGCTCCACCTAACCAGCGTGGTCGTCACGCACGATATGCGGCTCGCGAAAAAGCTGGCTGACCGCGTGGTGTTCTTGCACGAGAGCAAGGTGCTCTTCTTTGGGACCTACGCAGACATGGAGCACTGTCAGGAACCCATCGTGCAGGAATTCCTTAAGCTGGATGAGTTGGATTTGGGGGCGTGATATCTCAAAATTCCGGGATCAAATAGGCACCAGGGATTTTTCGATCCAGTGTCGCCAGAGCCATGCCGTTTGCTTTTGCGAGTTGCAGTAGATGACCATCTGTTAGTTGGCGGGGCGTCTTAACCCACGCAGGAAGGTGAGTCAGGTCATGGCCGTCGGGAAGAAACGTAAATTGCAATGTGTCAACGACCTTAAGTCTCTGGAGTATTTTTCGTGCGTCGTGCACGGTGAGTCCGTAGTCGAGGGCCTGGGACAAAACCCTCACAAATCCGAGTTCGGTGATGGAGCAGGTTGCAAGCGACGGCGTGGATGATGAAACCCAGCGCGCGACTCGCTGGTGGAACTCGTGCTCCAGGAAGCCTAATGCCACTAAAGCATTTACATCAAAGAGGCACTTCATGGAAAATTCGAAAGGATTTGTTCCACATCTTTGCTGGTTAACAGGGAAGCATCTCCGCCCAGGGTCAGTACGGGAAGACCAGTTAGCTGATCCACGATAATTTTAGACTTGCGGGCTCGCGACTTGCGTGGGGTAAGCACGACGCTTCCGCTTTCTACTCTTGCGTCAAGTGGATCGCCGGTCCGCAATCCCAACTTTCGACGAATCTGGCTGGGCAAAACAACCTGCCCTTTTGTAGAAAGCCGCGTTTTCATGGTAAGACTATCTTACCGTTTTCGAATGCATTTTCAAGTTAAAACCCGGCACGGACCAGTTTCTCGATGGTGATCGAGCTCTTTGCTTTTTCGGCTCCGATCATTCTCTCGACGTATTTCGCGATCACATCCACTTCCAAATTCACCGGATCGCCGGGCTTGAGCGACCGCAGGTTTGTTACTTCGGCAGTGTGAGGAATGATCGCCACCCGCACGTGGGTGCCATCGATGGCCGCGACCGTCAGGCTGATGCCTTCGATAGCCAACGAACCTTTGGCAACGATATAGCGCGTTAGTTCAGACGGGACCTTGATCTGCAAAACGTAGTCGTTGCCTTCGCGGACTTGTTCAAACGACATCACTGAGCCAATGCCATCAACGTGGCCTTGCACGACATGTCCGTCGAAGCGCCCGTTGGCGCGCATGGGAAGTTCGAGATTGACCGGGGCATTCGGCTTTAGACGCGAGAAGGAGGTGCGCAGCCAGGTCTCTTGCGCAAGGTCACTGGTGAAAAAATTGTTAGAAATATCGACTGCGGTCAGGCAAACGCCGTTTACGGAAATACTGTCGCCCTGCTTCAACCCCCGAACCAGCTTCGATGAAGAAATGGTGACGCGGCGTTGCTGGCCGTTGATGTCGATTGAGATCACATGACCGAGTTCTTCGATGATTCCGGTAAACATAAATTCAGCCACAGAGTGTCGCGGATTAACGCGGATCGCCGAGCATTGAGTGAAACGCGCGCAACTGGCGCCTAGAAATTAATTTTCAATCCAAATACGGATCTCTCAAATATCCTTCCACCGCGAAGTCTTCACCAAAGCGATGTAGCCGCAGCCCCTTCAGATGCGCGGCCTCGCTCATCTTGCGAAAGCCTGGGCCGGCGGCGAATGGCACCGAACCCGTGCCTGCCAGTATTTTCGGCGAATAGTAAAAGAACACTTTGTCTGCCGCCCCCGACGCCAGCGCGGTCCAGTTCACCATGGCCCCGCCCTCAATCATAACGCTGGTGATTTCACGCTCGCCCAAGCGGCGGCAGATTGCCTGCACATCGGGCCGGCCGTTGGGTCCCGCAGAGGCGATCTGCTCGACCTGAATGCCCTTGTTTTGCAATTGCTGCTTGCGTTTCTCTTCCGCAAAAGAACACAAAACCAGCACGTCGTTGCTTGCCGTTTGCACGATGCGAGATTCTAACGGCAGGCGTAGGTGCGAATCTACGATGACGCGCAACAAAGGTCGTCTCCTCGGAAGGCCGCTACGGTCGGTGAGAAGGGGATTGTCCGCAATCACAGTCCCCACGCCCACCAGGATTGCGTCGTGCTGATGTCTCAAGAGCTGGACGTGCGCCCGCGCTTGGTCACTCGTAATCCAGCCAGCGGTTGGGCCGCCCGCCGGAAGCCGTCCGCCGGATAAATCCTCAGGCGGTGGGGCGATCTTTCCATCTAAAGTCATGGCGGCTTTCAGCGTTACTAGCGGCAAGTGATAGCGGATGTATTTGGCGAATGCGTCATTCAGCGGCCGAGCTTCTTCTTCGAGCAGGCCCGAGGCCACCTGCACTCCAGCTTGTCGCAGGCGGGCGAATCCACGTCCGCTTACTGTGGGATTGGGGTCAGCTGTACACGCCACCACGCGTTTTATTCCGGCCCCGATTAGCGCCTCAGCACACGGCCCGGTGCGGCCGTGATGGGAGCAAGGCTCGAGATTGATGTAAAGCGTGGCGCCACGCGCCTTTTCGCCCGCCTGTTCTAATGCCAAAACTTCGGCATGCTTCTTTCCTTCGTAGGTGTGGAAACCTTCGCCGAGAACTTCGCCGCTGGAGTCCGCCAATAGCGCGCCCACATTCGGATTGGGTGATGCCAAGCCACAGCTCTTCTGCGCAAGCGCAATGGCCCGCCGCAGATATTTCTGGTCGGACTCAGTAGATTTGTTCTGAGATTGCATTCGCGAATCGGGACTTCACGAGATCAGCGAATCGACGAATTCCTTCGGATCGAATCGCAACAGATCTCCAGCTTTTTCGCCGACGCCGACATACCGTACGGGCAAGCCCAGTTCGCGCGCGATGGCGACTACAACTCCACCCTTGGCGGTACCGTCCAACTTGGTGAGGACGACCCCGGTTACCGCGGCGGCATCGGTGAACAGTCGCGCCTGCTGCAGGCCATTCTGTCCCGTGGTTGCGTCAATCACGAGCAGAACTTCATGCGGTGCCCCGGGAATCAGTCGCTGGGCGGTGCGGCGCATTTTTTCCAGTTCTAACATCAAGTTTGTTTTGGTGTGCAACCGGCCTGCGGTATCCACAATCAGGCAGTCGATGTGGCGCGCATTGGCGGCTTCCAGTGCGTCAAATAAAACCGCCGCAGGGTCGCCACCCGGTTTGGTGCGAATAACTTCGGTCCCGGTGCGCTGTCCCCAAATTTCTAACTGCTCGATGGCCGCCGCCCGAAAAGTATCGGCTGCGCAGAGTAACACAGTTTTTCCTTCGGAACGCACGGTCTGCGCCAGCTTGCCGATGGTAGTCGTCTTGCCGGTGCCATTCACTCCAACCACCAGCACGACTTCTGTTACGCCTTCGGGCCTCTCCACTGGAGGCGTATTGGCGGAGGTCAAAATAGCCAGCAACTCCTCTTTGAGCAGGCGCTTAAGTTCAGCGGCATCTTTAATCTGTTTACGGTCGGCACGTTCCCGCAATTTCGCAATGACCTGATGCGTGGTCGCCGAGCCTAGGTCCGCACCGAGTAACGTCCCTTCAAGATCATCTAGAGTATTGCGGTCGATCTCCTTGTTGAAAGGGACAACTTCGTCGATTCGCTCGCTGAGATTTTCGCGAGTGCGAGCCACCGCCTCTTTCATGCGGTCAAAGAGGCCTGGCTTTTTCTCGGTGCTGCCAAAAAGGGTCTGAATCATTGATTCTTCAGCTTAGAAGACGCACTTTTTCATTATAGCGGCGGGATCGAACCAGGGTGCGGGAGTGGAAATGATAGCTAAGTACGGTCCATTTCAATCACTGCATTGGCGGGCGGGTAGACCATGCTGGCCGGGGCCGGCTCGTTAGAAGCGCCGGCTGCCATGGCCAGAACCGGCGGCACCTGGATTTCGCCGCGCTTGAACACTGCATCAATCGCCGCGACGGCATCTGGGTCAAGACGCTTGCCGGAGAGAGAGTGGATGATGCGCAAGGCATCCTGGCAATCATGCGCTTTCTGATAGGGACGATTTGTCGTAAGCGCGTCGAATGTGTCCGCAACCGCAATAATTCTCGGCAGCAGCGGAATCTGATCGCCTTTGAAGCCATGAGGATAACCGCGGCCGTCGAGCGATTCGTGGTGAAGCTCGATTCCGGGAATCATCTCTTTGAGTTGTGCAACTGGCCGCAGGATGTTGGCGCCTTTGGTGGTGTGCGTCTTCATGATGGTGAATTCTTCTTCGGTCAAGGCGCCGGGCTTTTTCAGGATGCGGTCCTCGATTCCAATCTTTCCCACGTCATGGAGCTGCGCTG
This sequence comes from uncultured Acidobacteriota bacterium, assembly GCA_963703465.1. GTDB lineage: Bacteria > Acidobacteriota > Terriglobia > Terriglobales > Acidobacteriaceae > Gp1-AA145. The sequence continues at coordinate 50,642 of CAVPEQ010000009.1, forward strand.
AAACGCGCAGAATCTCCATAAAATCTTCCGGCAGGTCCATCTCTTTCGCGATCTGCAGAGAATATTTGGTTACGCGATCAGAGTGACCGCGGGTGTACGGGTCTTTTTCGTCGACCGCACCGGCGAGCATCTGAATCGAGTTCATGAATAGCTCGCGGTTCTCGGCAGCGGCGCGTTTCAGGTCAAGAATGAAGTGTTCCAATTCTTCTGACATGAAGTTGAACGTCGATGCGAGTTCTCCAATCTCAGTGCGGCTCTTCAACTCCACGCGTTGAGAAAAGTCGCCGCGGGCAATCGCATGGCTGGATTCGGTGAGAACTTCGAGGGGATTTGTGATACGCCGGGCGGCGATGATTCCGACGCCAATGCTTAAGCCGATGGCGAAGATAGCGAGGTTCCGAGCTGATCGCTGCATTTCATAGACACTGCTATAGGCCTCATCGCGGGGCTTTTGCGCGATGACAGCCCATTCGAGGCTGGTCACCGGACTATAGGTGCCGAGCATTAGCGTGCTGTGTTTTCCCGTGCCGATTGTGAATTCCCGGGTGGCAGCCACCATCTGCGCCTTGCCGCCCTGCTCCACGAAATTCCGCACAATTTCGAGGTTTGTCATGTCCTGGCCGGTGGCGTATTGCGAACTGGTGCCGGCGACCAAGCGACCTTCGCTGTCCACAACGTAGGGGCTCAATCCGCCGCCTTCGATCTCCTGCAAACGACGGATCAAAAATCCGAGATCGACGACCGACGCGATCATCCCTAAAAATCGCTCCTGGTACATGACCGGCGTGCTGACCAGCATTACCGTCCGCGACGACTTGCCACTGCCAACGACCAGCGGCTGCCCGTTGTAGGCACGTGAATCTCGCGATGCGGCATAGGCCTGCTCCAGTTCACGTTGCAAGAAGGCGTCGGGTTCAATTCGTCCCGCAGAAATTCCTTTTCCTTCAGAGTTCAACAATGTCGCGTAGTCCAAATCTTCAGAAGACGAAACGAAATTTTCGAGCAGCGCGCGAAGCTCCGGCGCCTGCACGTGCTCGCCGGTCAAGTCGCCACCGCTGGCAATCTGCAGCGCAGACGCCAGGTTTGCCTGCATGAGACGGAATGAATCCTGATGCTGCGATATGTCGTCGGCGATCGACCGAGTGACGGTATTTTGCAGCAGGCGTTCGTTGGTGATGAGACGGTCACGATTGATGGACTGGACTTGCGCCGAGTAGAAATACATCGGCACCACGCTGATGAGTACCAGCACGCTGAGGATTACATACAGAATAGGGACTCGAGTTGGAAGAAATTTTGAACCCACGCGAATACTCCACCGTATGCGCGTATTGACAGCGGCGGAGTCCTACTTGAATTTTACGGTGCAAGATGGCCGCGGAGGACTGCGGCGCTCGCTTGCGGGCGTTACGGAAGTACTGGCTTCTTCGCTGTCGTGGTGGTTACCCGTGGTTACCCGTCAGACCTTTGGGTTCGGTTTCGCGTTTGGAGGTTCGGGTCATTAGGGTTTGGATGGCATCGCGCGGCGTCTTACCTTCATTTAGGACAGCGTGCATCTGCTCGGTAATGGGCATTTCGACGCGGCGTGCCTTTGCCAATTGCACCGCCGCATTGGTTGTAAAAACTCCTTCCGCCACCATGCCGTGCATGCTCGCGATAATTTCGGAGAGCTTTCGGCCACGGCCGAGTTCCACTCCTACGCTGCGGTTTCGAGAGAGAGCGCCGGTGCAGGTCAGAACTAAGTCGCCGAGTCCGGCGAGTCCGGCTAATGTTTCAGCATTGCCGCCGCAAGCCACAGCCAGGCGCGTGATCTCGGTTAGACCTCGAGTAATGAGCGCAGCCACCGAGTTATGGCCCAGATTCAAACCATGGCAGACGCCGGCGGCGATGGCGATGACGTTTTTCAACGAACCGCCGAGTTCGACGCCAGCCACATCTTCATTTGTATAAACCCGAAATGAGGGATCGCTGAACTCGCGCTGGACAATCGTTGCCAATTCGGTATCTCGCGATGCAATTGTGATCGCGGTCGGGTCGCCACGCGCAACCTCGGCGGCGAACGTGGGCCCACTCATCGCCCCTACCCGGCAACTTATTTGTCCCTCACCAGCAACCTGGCAAATTACTTCGCTCATGCGAAGCAAGGTTGTCTGTTCCAAGCCCTTGGTCGCGCTCACGATCAGCGTGTCGGGCTGAAGATGGGGGACCATCTGCTGGAACAATCGCCGACAGTGGTGGGAAGGCATGGCGGTTACGACAACCTCGGCGACGCTTAACGCCTCGGCGAAGTCGCCGGTCGAGCGCACTGTATCAGGAATTTGCTGGCCGGGAAGAAAAACAGAATTCGTCCGCGTGGAGTCGATAGAATCACGCACCTCTTTTTCGTAAGCCCAAAGAGTTACTTGATGGCGATGACCGCGGCCCAGCACGATGGCAATTGCGGTCCCCCACGCTCCGGCGCCGATGATACCGATTCTGCTCATTTCCGGTGCGCCTTGAACTTTGGCTCTGTGTCGGCCAACAGCCGCTGCATGTTCGCGCGATGTTTAAAAATAATAAGAGCAGAAGCAATCGATACCATAACAATTTGTGCAGAGTATCCTTCCTTTAGCACCAGCGTGAACAGCGGCAAGAAGGCTGCTGCTGTAACCGACGCTAGAGATACGAATCGAAACGCGGCGAGCATAATTACGAATACCGCCATTGCCAGCAAGACCGCTTTCGGCGTGAGCAGGAAGAAGGAGCCGAGACCTGTGGCAACGCCTTTGCCCCCTCGAAAACGCAGCCAGATAGGAAATATGTGGCCGCTGACGGCTGCCAGCGCGGCGACGAATGCGACTGTCCGATTGTTTGGGCAAAGCGCCATAGCTATACCAACTGCCGCCAGCCCTTTCACCACATCCAGGACAAGTGTCAGAACGCCCAGTTTCGGCGACGTGCGGGCCACATTCGTCGCGCCGATATTTCCACTTCCGGTGGTTCGAACATCAGCTCCCCGAAATGCGCGAACCAGCAAATAGCCGAAAGGGATCGAGCCGAGAAAATATCCCGCGGCGGCGCTGATGAGGATGGGACCCATGCTCAAGTGATTGCGGGATGCAGTTCGAATCGCGCGATCTTCGTGTATTGTGAACCCCGGCTCGAGAGCTGGCTGCGATACAAAAAGAACTCGCGGGCCGTCATAGTACCAAAATCCGGCGCTGGATGCTTCGCCAGAAAGTCTTGGAGTTTGACGAATTGGCGGTTGGATTTGTCGCCTTTATTCCTTCCGTGCGCACCGGATCCGCCACGAGTTCGCGCCAACGTCAAATGCGGGGCAAAGGCTCGGTCTTCTTTAGGGATCCCAAGTTTAACTAAAGATTCGTCGATGCTGCTTGCCAATCGAGATAGCGCCGCGTCCGCTTGTATTCCGATCCAGAAAACTCGCGCGGCGCGTGGTGTGGGGAAGAATCCAGCGCCTCTGAACCTAACTTGAAGTGGTTCGGCGTGGATAGAGCGCAGAGAAGCTTCAATATGCGGGACTTCGGCGCCCGCCTTTTCGCCAATGAATTTCAGAGTCACGTGCAAAGATTCTCCGGAGATCCAGCGAGCGTCAGGAGCGGCAGTACGAATTTGTTCGACGAACTTCTGAATTTGCTCGCGAATTGCCGGGTCCAAATCAAGCGCAACGAAAATCCGCATGCCACAGTTGAGCATAGCAAAACCGGCAGGCGGCAACGAACCATCAAGTAAAATGACTGCTGCTTCTGTGATATGAAGGTCACCGATCTCATTTACGACTGGAACCAGGCGCTCCCGCTTGAGCTTTTACCCACCCGCGGGATTTCGCTGAATGACGAAACTCTTCGTGATGGATTGCAGTCACCTTCGGTTCGCGATCCTGCGATTGCAGAAAAAATTGAGATTCTCCATCTGATGGAAGCGCTGGGAATCGACTCACTTGATTTGGGGCTGCCGGGCGCGGGACCACGCGCTGTAGAACACATTGAAGCGCTGGCTCGGGAAATAGTCGGCAAGCGAATGAAGATCAAGGCGAACTGTGCAGCGCGGACTCATGAGAATGACATTCGGCCGATTGCCGAAATTGTGCAGCGCACGGGATTGAAAATTGATGCCGCCACATTTATCGGATCAAGCCCAATTCGCCGATATACCGAAGGCTGGACGGAAGATTTTCTAGTGCAGACAACCGAGAAAGCGGTGAAATTAGCGGTTTCGCTGGGCCTCGACGTGATGTACGTGACCGAAGACACCAGCCGCTGCGATCCTGAGATGGTGAAGCGGCTTTATTCGACGGCGATCAACTGCGGAGCTCGAGCGATGGTTGTTTGCGACACCGCGGGACACGCTACCCCGATGGGCGCATACGCCCTGGTCAAGTTTGTAATCGATGGAATAGTGAAGCCGTCAGGCGAGAAAATTCGTGTCGACTGGCATGGACATTGTGATCGCGGATTCGCCATCGCGAATTCCATGGCTGCTCTGGCCGCGGGCGCAGATTGCGTTCACGCGTGCGCGCTGGGAACAGGAGAGCGCGTCGGAAATACGCAAATGGACCAAATGCTGGTGAATTTGAAATTAATGGGAATTCCCCCATGGGATACGCAAGATCTCACCAAGTTGAAGGATTATTGCGAAGCAGTTTCGCGCGCGACCGGTGTTCCCATTCCGCCGAATTATCCGGTAGTCGGAGAAGATGCATTCCGCACCGCTACGGGAGTTCATGCGGCAGCCGTCATCAAGGCTTATAAAAAAAATGATGTGGAACTGGCGAATGCGGTTTATTCCGGCGTGCCCTCGCAATTGTTCGGAATGGAGCAGGTCATCGACATTGGCCCCATGAGCGGAAAGTCGAATGTGCTCTTTTGGCTGGAGCGGCACGGGATCGTGGCATCAGACGAGGTTGTAGAACGGATTTATAAGCGCGCGAAGAGTTCGGACCACACGTTAAGCGAGGCCGAGATACGCGAGTGTGTCAGTCGCTGAGTCGACCGCTCCCTTGGACTTGCTGGTTACGCGATGTTTGCGGGCATCGATTTCGACATTACGGCCCCAATTGTTGCGCCTGGTATTCCACACTGCTGCTTCCTGCGGTTGCGGTGCCAATGACCGCAACATTCCCTGAAATCCCGCCAGTTGAAAGCGCAAAGGTAGACGTGCCATTGATGTCCGACTGCACCGTGGCTTGTGACCTTGCGAGAATGACCGGCATGTTTGGTTGAGAGATGGTCGATTCTCCGGTCCATAGGATGGGTTCGTTTCCTGGCAGACGGCCGATGTAGTCGAGGAATCCAACACTCGCGCCCATCACCGGATGCGGCGGACTGGACGAGTCACAGACCCGCACTGCTACTGGCTGAAAGCTCTGCCCCGGCGTGGAGATTTGCAACATTCCGGAAACTGACCGTAGTTGCAATGACGACGTTTGCACCATGGACGCGTTCAGAATCTGGCATGGGCTATTACCGGGCGCGACGCAAACGCTGACGCGAATCGATGCCGCCAGCGAATTCAGTTGCAGATTTACCGAAACGTTGCCGTTCGAATCGGTCACCCCCGACGCGGCAGTCAAGGCGCCGCTACCGGCTGTGATCTGGTAATTCAATGTTTTGCCGCTCACTGGCACTCCATTCGAGAGGACGCGTGCGGCGATTGGCAGGTTCACGGTTGCTGCCTGGGCAATCCAGACCGTCGGCGTAATCAACACCAGATCCAGTGCTGACGACGTTCCGAGCAGCGTTGTTTGCACCTGTTGGGGATTGGAATACGAAGCCGGCGCCAACTTCGCGGTGAGCGTCAATACCCCGGCAGACAAGACGGTCATAAAGGTAGAAGCACTTCCGCTCTGGTCGGTGAGCACGGTGCAACTCGCAGAGCCTGCACATACCGAGAAACTGACTGCCGGAGACGAACTGAATTGCACGCTTGCGCCGGCGACGGATGTGACCCCATCAGGAGCCAGCACGAGAACTGAAAATGGCGAAGAGGCTTGTCCACCAACCGGAGTGCCCGGATTCGCGCCGGAGATCATCTTGATGATGTCGGTTGGGCCTGCGCCCACGGTCAGAGCGTTGGTTATGGTCGAGCTACCACCCGAACTTGTGTCCTGAAGCAGCAGGCTGTAAATTCCGTCCGGCGCAGCTTTGCTATCTACTAACAACTGAGTTGCCGACGATGCAAGTACCGGAGCGGCTTGAGTTCCCAACTGCACAGAGGTATTCGCCTGCAGCCCCAGACCTGCAATGGTCAGGGGAGTTCCGCCCGCAACGCTGGATCGAGTGGGATTCAAGCTGTCGCCGTAGAGCACTCTGGCGGCGTAGCGATAATCAGGCCTGCCGTCTCCGCGATAGTCGGCGATTCCAACCCGAAATGATGTGCTTTGCAAAATCTGCGCGTCAAGTCGGCTCTCGGCAAAGACTGTTGTGTTAAATGCTGACGGCGTGTTAGCCGGCGCAGGTGAGTTTCCCGGATCGGAAAGCGCCCACATTCCAATGACCGGCGTAGCCTTGAATTCTGAGAGGTTGTGCGAGTCATCCGTCGCGTTCACAATTACCGAAAGCGTGCGATTGGCTTGGGCGGAAAATTGGAAAAAATCAGCATCACCATATCCACTTAATACCCCTGTCCAATTTCCAGAAGTAGGCAGTTGCGCCGGAGATGCAAAGCTGGTTTCGCCGTACCATTGCGTTTTTTGCACTGCGCTCGACTGCATCAGGATGTTCTGAGTTACAGCGCCGCCGAGAGTGACGGTTAACAAAATCGGCTGCCAGGAACCGGAGGGCGATACCTGAGACGTCGATCCATACGGGCCAACATGAGTTGACCACAAGGGATCGATGGCTTCGACCGAAAGTTCGAACTGCGCACTGGTTGCACCGTTTGGAATTTGCAGTCCGGCGAGATCAAAAAACCCCTCGAGAGTTGGGTCATTGGATCCAAAACGGTTGAAATCCTCTCCCGCGCTGTCCAGTAACCCGGTGACTATGTTTCCTGCGTTGCCGCAAAACAAAAATCCTGAAATCGAAGATGCGACCCCCGTTCCAGAGGGCTGATTCGTTGATGGATCTATCCAGCGAGCAACGACATTTACCCCTTGCATCGGTTGGGCGGCCGCTCCGCTCGCGTCGGTGAAGTAGACGCTGCCGTGAATGCGGGCAGTAACCTGAGGGAAAACTTTTTTTCCGGGGAAATTTACCAGGTTTTCCGCAGTCACCGGATACAGGCGCGAGATCGCGGCCTGGTCATCCATTTTGGGTTGCGCTGGATTAACAGCTCCATTGTTGGAATAGCAAGTCGCTACCGGAACGCATAATGGTGGATCGAACTCGTGCATCAAGGGAAAGCCGGCGATTTGAGCAGCGGTGGCGGCCGGTTTTCCCGTAACGACGTTGAGATTGGCTTGTGACCAATCGAGTCCAACAACGCGGCCGATGACGCGGACCAGGTGATACTGCAAGTCCGGCAGTTGCGAAGAAGTCTGCGCGCAGTTGCCGTTCAAAACAATGAGCGCATGCAGGAACTGCGCATTCGTGCCGAAATTGTCTATCCCGCCGAAAACTGAGTTTTGCGCGCAGCCTGCAGAATTGCCCGCTCCCGTGCCCAACAAATCGTCGGTGACCGAGCCATCTTCGTCATAAACAATTCCGATCGGCGTGGCGGTTGCAGTAGGTGCGATGTCGGCGGGGGTCGTAATAACGCTGCTAACAACCGACAGGTTTGCGCCGGTCACGTCTTCTGCGAGCTGTCCGGAATGGCTCGCGGAGAGGGCCGCGGTCGGAATCGCCGTCCACAGACTGAAGGCGTTGGCAACAAATGTATCGGCGCTTGTTCCAGGGAGAATCGCGCTCAAATCGCCCTGATCGGTGTAATAGCTGAGCGCGCCCTGTGGCCAAGTGAGTGGCGAGCCAATAGTCGAAGGATCGAAATAACTCGGCCCGGCCACGTACGCTGGCCCGCCGGCGTTCGCAATGCCGTTCAACAGAACCACACTCGCAACCACTAATATAGGTTTCAACGCAGCCTTTCCTTTTCCGCTTGCCGGATGGCCGCAACTGCTCGGTGGATGGAAATCGGGCGCAACGGCGTTCCGCTTGGGGCTTTAAGGAGGACTCGTCCCGCACGATCGACCTCAAACCTGCCGGCGCGTGCTGCGACGGGGCTGGTGAGTCCCAGCCTGCTGGGGGGATATAAAAATAGTAGAACCCGTTCTCCGGGACGATAGCGCTCGCCGGACTCCCACAGACCTGCCCACTCCTTTATCTCTATGTTCTGCCCGCGGCGCACATTTCGAACGGCTTCATCTACGTGAAAGACGATTCTGGTGGTTGCCAGAGCATTGGACGGATCGGAATTGCGGTGCTCTACTCGAATGACGGTCCCAGAAAAAATCCTTTCGGAAGCCACCAGTATCTGCCGAGAGACGGACAACTTTAAAGATTGATCGGCCAAATCCGAAAGAGTCGACTCCCTCGAAGCTGCGCCGACAGGGGAAGCGGATGCGGCTAAAATAGCGACCGCCAGAAAAAGACGCACTTCTATCCTCGCAGTCCGGAGGCCATGCTCTGACGGGAGCAGGTGGAGTGTATCTCAAGTGTCCCAGCAGTTCGGTGATGGATGTCACATGCTGGTTGTGATGAATGAACCTCAAGACCTAATAGAACTCTAATTTTCTCTCAGGAATATTTTCTGTGCGGAGAGGTGCGCGCCAGTCAGCAGCAGCAACCCCGACAAGAAAGCCCAGAACATCATGCTCACGGAAATGGCAAAAGGGCCATACACTTCCTGGAAGTTCAAGCGCGGCAGCAGCAAGATATAGGAATATTTCAGAATTTCAGAGAGCAGCCCCATGATGATTGCCGCCGGTAGCACTGTCTTCGCTGGAACTTTACCATTCGGCAGCAACCAATAGATCAGGAAGAAGATGCCCATACTGGCGATAGTGGCGAAGACTTTGGCGGTCATGAAATCCAGGATTCGGGTCAGGAAAAATTCGTGTCCAAAGGCCAGCATACGTAGCAGAAATAAGTTTCCGGCACTCAGCGCAATAGAAATCAAAGACAGAATTCCACAGCCAAAAGCCAGCGCCAGTGCGATGAGCTGGTTTCCCAGATAGGAACGGTTGTTCGGAAATCGCCATACGCGATTCAACGCCACTTCAAGCGGCATGAATATTCCAGTCGACGTCACCAGCAGGATGAGGAACGATGCCAGCTGGGCGCGGTTCTTTGCCGTTGCCAATGCGCTCAGGTTGCGAATTACAAATTCTTGGCCCGCGGGAAGGTAGTCTCTGAGCAATTCCACGATTATTCGGTACATGGTGGGCGAGTGAAAAACTCGCAACACCAATGTCATCAGTAGCAAAACAAAAGGAAAGAATGAAAGGATTGCATTGGCGGCGACCGAAAAGGCAAAGGTATGAACTTCGGTCCGGAGGAGATACCCAATTGTTGACAGAGTCAGCCGCCGGTAATACCTGAATCGGCTCCGTTTCGGCTTTGTGCCGATTTCCGGCTTTGGGTCGGCCTTGGAAGGCAGGCTGAGCTGCTGCACAATTTCCCAATCTTATCAAACACTTGCCTTCAGATCGCCGTTTCCTTAATCGGCAATGGCGGGGGGAAAATCAGCATCAGGCGTATTAAATCGATTAAACTCACATATTTTCCTTGCCATTCCCGTAAGTTCCTGAATATTATTTGGTGCTCACTGCCTGAACTTTAGGGCAGGGGGTTACAGAATCCGGGCGGATGTTTTGTGTCACGTCGTCGAAACTCGCAAACTGGCATGGCTCTGGTGACTGGGGAAACGTTTTCCCCAAAACACCAGAGCTTTAGTTTTTTGAGCTGACCTCGGGTGTAGCAAGACACGACCTGTATTCAACCTGCTCCTGTCTCTTCAGGGGGGAACCTGAGGCGCAAGCCTCGCGAAGGGCTTGAGCAAATCTTAGCGAATGGCTGAAAGGAGTAACTTAGTGAGAGAGAAGGGTACAGTAAAGTGGTTTAACGGGGCCAAGGGATACGGCTTCATCCAGAGGTCAACGGGTGAAGACGTTTTCGTTCACTTCTCCGCCATCCAGGAAAACGGCTATCGCACTCTCAACGAGGGCGAGACGGTCGAGTTTGACTTGCTGAAGGGGCCAAAAGGCTTCCAGGCAGCCAACGTCAGCCGCGGATAGTTCAACCCAAACGCAACAACGTTTGTTGGGGAGCCCGGATCGAGCCCCGCATCCACTTGCAGACCCTTCCAGAAACACTGGAGGGGTTTTTCATTTCCGCCTACTTTCGTAGCCATCAGAGATACGTCGACTGGCCATCGCCCCGGTTCAATTTTTCCCCGATGAAACTTCGACCAGAGACACATTTTCCTTTCGTATGCGCTCATTTATCGCAGGCACGTCAGTCGATGCGATCTCCTTCCAGACCGCTAATTGCTGTTCCAAACGGCCATGTAGTCCATCGAAGACCTCCATTTCGGACTGAGTTGGCGCTGCATCGGCGCCCTCGATCATTTCCCGGAACGTGTCGTACTCCGCGTTCAGCATGTTGGGATAGCCCAAATTGCCTTCCGAACTTTTTCGCTTCACCTGAATGAGTTTTTGCTCGACGGGCGCCATTTTGTTGTTGAGATCGTCGATTGCACTGATAATCGATTTGTTTTTTTCGCTCTCTTCCTCGAAACGTCTTTTCACTACTTCCAACTGAGAGCGCACTCCGCGAATTTGATTCACCGCAACGTGCAAGGCTTCGATGTCGTCCCGCACCTTCATCTCGAGATCCATCTGCTTTTGCAAATCGCCATCTGCGACGTGCACGCGAGGATCGAGTTTTACCTCGGTTTGGACCGTCTGGCTCTTGCCATCAACCGTCAATTTAAGTGTGTAGCTGCCTGGCAGAACGATGGGCCCTTCTGGTCCATTTCCGGCGTAGAAGGCCACCGGAATTTCCGTAGGACTGTCGTAGCGCAGATTCCAGGGGAAGCGGTTCATTCCAGCCGCAGTCGGCAGCAACTCCGGCGGCTTTTCAAGGTCGGGCCACTCCGGCGGTTGCTCAGATTTGTTGCTAGGCTTGCTGGAATAGTGGCGCACGGGTTTGCCTGAGCTATCGAGGATGTCGAGCGTGACTTCGTCCCTGGCTGCACGTTTCAAGTAGTAACTGACGATGACACCGTTGGGCGGGTTTTCACCAACTGGCCGTTTCTTATCTACTTGCTCGGGAAAGTTCATGCGATAGGTTGGCGCTGGTTGATAGAGGACGACATCCTGATCCGCCATCTGTGAGGTGAGTTCTCGCAGTGGGCTCACATCATCGAGAATCCAGAAGGATCGTCCGTTAGTGGCGGCGGCGAGGTCGTTGTCCTTAATGATCAAGTCATCGACAGGCGTGGTTGGAAGATTCAGCTGCAGCGATTGCCAGTGCGCTCCGTCATCGAAGGAGATGTATACCCCCAGTTCGGTTCCGGCGTAGAGCAGGTTCTTGTTCTTGGGATCCTCCCGGACTGCATGCACGTAAGCGCCGTCCGGGATGCCTGCCGTGATCTTCGACCATGACTTGCCGAAGTCGGTGGTTTTGTAAATGTAGGGCCGGACGTCATCGTTCTTATGGCGATCGACGGCGGCATATGCGGTACCGGCGTTCTGAGGCGAAGCTTCGATCAGGCTGACCAGACTCCACTCCGGAAGCAGCTTGTTAGTAGGGGTGACGTTGGTCCAGTGCTGGCCGCCGTCCCTGGTGAGTTGAATGAGGCCATCGTCGGTGCCTGCCCAAATGAGATCTTTCTGCACCGGAGATTCGGCAATCGTAAAAACCGTGTCATAGTACTCAATGCTGGTGATATCCAGCGTAATCGGACCACCCGATGGCTTCTGTTTGCTCTTGTCATTGCGTGTGAGGTCGGGACTAATCGCAGTCCAACTGTGGCCCTGGTCGGTGCTCTTGAAGACGACTTCAGCCCCCGCGTAAATCTCATTCGGGTCGTTGGGCGAGATCACCAGTGGGTACGTCCACTGAAATCGGTGCTTCAGATCTTCAGCCGCGTGCCCAGATGTGTCTAGCGGCCAGGGAGAAACATCCTGCGCCTGCTCGGTGCGCTTATCGAAACGCGTCAATATCGCGCCGTTGTCAGCTGCATAGACGATGTTCGCATCGCGTGGATCGGGAGCGATGTATCCGCTTTCGCCTCCGCCAACGTCATACCAATCTTTATCGGTGATCACCCACTCATCGGTGTCGCGGCTGGCGATGGCAACTGAGCTGTTGTCCTGCTGCGATCCGTAAAGGTAATAAGGGAAACGGTTATCGGCAACCACGTGGTAGAACTGTGCCGTCGGTTGATTATTTTGCTGTGTCCAGGTGCGTCCCCCGTCAATGGAGATGGTCACGCCACCATCGTTGCTGTTGATGATCCGCTGCGGATTGCGGGGATCGATCCACAGGCCGTGATGATCACCGTGCGGCGCCGGAAGTAGGGAAAAGGTCTTGCCGGCATCGGTGGAGCGAAAAAGGCCGGTATTGAGGACGTAGACGGTGTCGTCGGACTTTGGATCGGCGAAGATGTGGGTGAAGTACCAGGCTCGTTGCCGGTAGCGCTCGTCATCGTTAATAAGAATCCAATGCTCGCCACCGTCGTCCGATCGGTATATCCCGCCTTTCTTGGCTTCGATCAACGCATATACGCGGTTGGAGTCGCCGCCAGAAACGGTGACGCCGATGCGTCCCATGATTCCTTCAGGAAGGCCATTGCCTTCCAGTCGCTTCCATGTAGTCCCGCCGTCAATCGACTTGTACAAGCCGCTGCCCGCGCCGCCGCTGTCGAGGCTGTAAGGCGTGCGCATGACCTGCCACAGGCTGGCGAAGAGGATGTTGGAATTATTGGGATCGAAAACTACGTCGATGCCGCCGGTATGGTCGTCTTTGTACAGAACTTGATCCCAGGTTTTGCCCCCGTTGCGGGTACGGAAAATGCCACGCTCAGAATTGGGACCGTAAGCGTGCCCGAGGGCGGCCACAAAGACGATGTTCGAATCCCGGGGATCAATAATGATCGCGCCAATGTGTTGGGTGTCGCGTAATCCAACGTTCTGCCAGGTTCGGCCGGCGTCCATCGATTTGTAAACGCCGTCGCCGTAAGACATATTGCCGCGGATGCAGGCCTCGCCAGTACCCACGTAAATTACATTGTGGTCGGAATCGGAGACGGCAATGGCCCCAATCGACGAGGTTGCTTCGTGATCAAAAAGCGGCTTCCAGCTAACGCCGGCGTCGGTTGACTTAAAAACTCCGCCTGCGACCGCGCCGAAAAAATATGTTTCGGGATCGCCGGGAATGCCGGCCACGGTAAGCACGCGCCCGCCGCGAAATGGACCAACATTGCGCCAGCGCATGCCACCAAACAATTTTTGATCATAGGTCTGTGCTGCGAGAGAGAGAGTCAAGGAAAGGAACGCAAGCACAAAACACAGTTTTCGCACGGGCGGAGCTCCTAAGGGAAATTTGCGAGCCCACCATCTTACTCGCACAAGCAGAAAAGCTCCATGTCAGTGGACTTCAATCGAAACCAGATCTCCATCCATCTTGCCGCCGGCGCGATAGTTCAGGTTGACGGGAATGGCTTTCCAGGCACAGGAAAAATCTGCCCCGATTACCGCCATGGATTTGTAATCCGGCGTACGGAACTTGAGAATTTTGCCCCCGCGAGAAACCGACAAAATTGCGGCGGGAGGTTTCGAACAATCGACCGATATAAGCGTGGCTTTCAAGAAAGTCACCGGACGCTTATCAACCGTCGTTTTTACATTGACTGGACTGGAACTCGCGGGGAGGTCACTGTCAGAATCTTCGTCATCCTCGTTCGCAGATTTTTGATTTGGGGCGGTTACTGAGGTTGACTTTGCCGAGGTCTCCTCTTGTGGTGTAACGCCGTATTTTTTCAGAAAGGGCAAGTCCTCAAGGTCTTTACCTGCTGCTTGCGCGATGCGCGGGTCATGGCTCAACTTCAGGCGTTCGAGGGTCGCGGTGGCATCGTCGAATTTTTTCGCGGCCAAATAAGCACGGGCCAATCGCAACTGGTATTCCTCATCGCGCGGGCTGAGTTGCACCGCCTGCTTCATGGATTCAACCGCGGCATTACCTCCGCCTCCAGCCAGCCGCGCCCACCCCAGCATGTTGTAGGCCTCGGCGAAATCCGGATACTCGTCGATCACAATGTGCAGGCTTTCCATCATGTTCGCCAGGCCTTGCACCTTGGCGCCGGTTTCACCCGAGTGATAACTGGCGAGCGCCATGCCGAAGCGCGTCCAGGGATCGTTGGCGTTTATCTGCACCGCAGCGTTCAACTCTTCGAACGCATGCTTGGTCTCGCCTTTTTGAACGTATGCCCACGCCAGCGCGCGGTGAGCCACCACGGTTTCGGCCTTCGGATCGGCGATGAGCTTTTGCAGTTGATCGAATGCCTGTTGCCGCCGCTCCGGAATGCGCAGCTCCATCTCGTCGATCAGCGCTTGCGCTTCGGGAATGGGAAGCGACTTCGAACTCGTGCCAATGTCATCGACGGGAAAAGGCAGCGCGGTTTGATAGACGGCTTGCGGAATCGGCGGAGCATTTGGCCGCTGGGACTCGTCCAAGGCGTTAAATAAAGGCGTGAGCGAGCGAAAATAGGTTTTGACTTCCTGATCCAATTGCGCCACCGACATTCCAAACGCCTGCTGAATTGCCTGATCGACCGGAACCTTTTGGATTTCAACCAAGCCGAAATACTTCCCCAGCTCCGACATTTTGTCTTTGTTGAGCAGGTAGTGCAGCAGAATCCACGACTGCGCGTAAAAAAGCGTGTGGTGCGTACCTTCCTGACCGTTGGCGGCGTGGGTCTTAATGGTGAATAAATCGGGCCACGCAAGCCAGACCGGATTTTGCAGGATTTCCGTCAGCGATTTCGAATTCTTGGTCTGCGTCTGGTGGCCAAGAATATCGGTTTGGTTGGAAGGAGTTAGTTCGGGATCGCTCCCCAGTTCTGCGTTCTTGGCCGTCAAGTTGAGTGAAGCAAAATATTCCGCAAACCCTTCATCGAACCACGGCGGCGTAGGCGGATAGTTATAACTCAGCATGTAATGCGCAAACTGGTGCTCAACCGAGCGCCCGCTGTCTGGCTGGGACAAGTTCAGCACGATAAAAATGCGGTCTTCTCCGGAGAGCCAGAATCCCACCGAATTGACCGCCTTGCCATCCATCTGTGGCGCCAGCTGAGAGTAATCCTTGTCGCCACGGAGGGCGATGATCTCCATCGGCTCGGACATTCTCAGTTTGCTTCGTGACAATAGCTGGCCAAACACGCTTCGCATTTGTTCAAAATGCGCAACAACGTCGTGACCCGGCTTTTCGCCAGCGTCAGTGACCACGATGAAATGGTCAGAGCTGACACGCAGCCAATGCTGGTCGGCGGCACGAGCGGGGAGACCCGCAAAGGGGGCGAGAACAGCGAAAACGCTACAAACCCATGCAGTCAGTTTGCCAAAAACTGCCATAAGTAAAAGACGTCACACCCAGGTCGAATCCTAGCACGACGCGCCGCCCACTACACTCCGCACTGCATTAGCAAGCTTCTACGACGTTGCCAAAAACTGGAATCCAGATCGCCCTTTACGTAGACCCAAATTCCCTCTGTGTTTTTCCTCTGTGGAACTCTGTGCCCTCTGTGGTTAAAGGCTTTTTGGAACCTCACCTTCGACCCGACAAATTCTTGCTGTCTCCTATGTTTTAAAGACCTCCACCACAGAGAACACTGAGGGCACAGAGGCGCGCCACAGAGTAAACCGTGTCAATCCCAATTAGGAGCGGGTTGCATTGTTGAATCCAGGAAAACGTTGGTGCCGGCGGGCGAAGATAACTTTGCGCAAGGTTGGCAGGCCAGAAGGATCGAGCTTTGTTTTAACTCATTGGGAGGGCGGCACACCTACAACCGCCGCAACATTCGCAGCCATGTGAGCGAGTTCATCTCCCCGGAAATATTGCCCCTTAGCTGCCTTCATCTCCGGCATGGCGAGATAAGGCTTGCTGTAGTCATTGTTGGCATTCCAGAACAGGAAGCCCACTCCGCCCTTGCTCTTGGCGGTCAAGACCTGAACTTCGATGTACTTCGGCGAATACGTTTTGGTGCGCCAGGCGAATGCTTGCAGCCACGGACGCAACACCACCCCGCTGCCTTGGGTGATCTTTTGGAACCGATCCATGGATTCGCCGATGAAGTGCTCGGGCGCGTCGCCGGGCCGGGCAATGTTGTCCATGCCGAAGAAGTGCGAGGGGTAAATCATGGGCGAGAGCACATCGCAGAACTTGGCCATGCGGACGATGTCCTGCCCGGTGTGGTTCAGGTCAACCTGCCGCTGCCAGGCCATAATCCCGAAAACATCCAGAGACAGCAGAACGCCCTTGGGATGAAGCGTGGTGTAGGCGCGCCGCAGAAAGTCTGCTATTACCTCGGAACGCTGCCACTCAGGATGTGATTTTTGGAATGAGAAACCGGCGTCTTTCTGTTCACCCTCGGCAGGGAAGCGGACATAGTCGAACTGAACTTCGTCTGCTCCAGCCTGAGCTGCCGCCAGCGCCAGCGCTATGTCATATTCCTGGACTTCGATCCGCGAGGGGTCGGTCCATACCAGCTTACCGTTTTCGCGCCAGGGCTGGCCGGTTTTCTTAGATTTGATCGCCAGTTCCGGATGCGACACCACTAGCCGTTCGTCACGGAAAATGGCAATTCTGGCAATGGCGTGCATGCCTTGCGAGTGCAGGAAGCGGACATATTTGGGCACGTCGTGGATATAGGTCTTATGCGCTCCCAAAAGAGGGTGCTCAAAGGGAATGTTGACCGTGCCATCGCTGTCCTTTATGTCAAAAACCACTGCGTTGCCGCCCGCATCGTGCCAGCGCCGGACAATTTTTATTCCCTTATCGCTGGCGGCCATCAGCCCAGTCAGGTAGATCGCCCGTACTTCAAAGTCCTTAGGAACCGAGATGGATTTTTCGAGTATCGGGCTGTCGATCATTCCGGGGATGGTTAGTTGCTGCCCCGCCTTCAGAAAAGTGCCGTGGACGTCGGCGTTGGATCCACGGATCGCCTCGGCCAATTCGGTCGAAGTGAGGTAAGAAGTCTGGCCCAGATAGTGCCGGGCTACAGAGATAACTGTATCTCCCCGACGGGTTTCATAGAACGTCGTGCCGGGCTCCGGCAGCCTTGGCGCCGGGATTTGGCTAGTGATAGTCGTCGCCGTCGCCGGAACCAGTTTCGCAGTTTGCGCCGCCGCAGCCGCTTTCACGGTGCGAAGGTGCATGAGGCCAAAGCCGAAGGCAGCCACGCCTAGAACTAGAAAAAGGTTAAGTTGGCGACGGTGCAAGTTTTTCTCCAGAGACGATCGTATTGTTCGATGCTACTGATGCGGAATTCTGCTCGCTAGTTACGGCAGACCACGAACGTCAGGAAAACTTGCTCGGTCGCCAGCCTTTTCGGTTCGGGAACGTCCCGGTGCAGGCCGGCACCGAAAGCTCCGCCGCTTGACGGCAAAGACGGTGAAAGCTAGTCTGGTTCTTTTTCCTGCGCAAAACATTTCCGTTTACACGATTTCACTTGCTAATGTAAGTGTCTCTCTCGATGCAACCCTCGCATCTAAACCTTGCAGAAGTGAGGTTTGCGAGTTTGGTCGGAGTTGGCGAGATGGTTGCTGTAATGGCTCACGGAGCAGGTTTCTAGAAATGACAAAATTTGTCACTCCGGTGAACGAGGCAATCGAATTCGCAAGCAGAAAGCAAGGAGAGCTAGGCACCCAGTATGAAGACCATTGCCAGCACAGTTCTTGATCCTAGTCGCCGGAGCGGTGATGCCCGAGATTTCGAAGGCGGGCTTCGGCGGAAAATCGTTGGCCAGGACGCGGCGGTCGAAAAGGTCGTCGAAATTTACCAGATGTTCCTGGCTGGCTTAAACGCTCCGAACCGCCCAGTTGGCAATTTGCTCTTTCTGGGCCCCACGGGTTCAGGTAAGACTCGTGTGGTTGAAGCGCTTGCCGAGACCCTTTTTGGCGACGCGCGTGCCTGCATTAAGATCGATTGCGCCGAATTCCAGCATTCGCACGAAATCGCAAAACTTATTGGTTCACCTCCGGGCTACCTGGGTCACCGCGAGACCCACCCCCTGCTGACGCAGGAGGCCCTCAATCAATGGCACACGGACAAGCTGAAAATGTCGATTTTGCTGTTTGACGAAATCGAGAAGGCGTCCGACGCCCTTTGGCAACTTTTACTCGGAATCCTTGACAAGGCTACGCTCACCCTCGGCGACAACCGCCGGGTGGATCTCTCACAGTGCATCATCATTATGACCTCGAACCTGGGGGCTGGAGAGATGAGCAACCTTGTCGGGGGTGGTTTCGGCTTCGCGCCCAAGGCCGAGCTGGTCGATGAGGCCTTCGACGAGAAGATCGACCGCACCGCTGTGGAAGCAGCGCGCCGCAAATTCACTCCAGAGTTCATGAATCGCATCGACAAGGTCGTGGTTTTCAAAACCCTGCGCCCGGAACACCTGCAGCAGATTCTGGAAATCGAGCTTGGAATGGTTCAGCAGCGGGTGCTGATGGCTTCCGCGGCGAACCAGTTCGTTTTCTCATGCACGCCGAAAGTGAAGAACTTTCTGTTGCACGAGGGCACTGACGCACGCTACGGGGCACGCCATTTGAAACGAGCCATTGAACGGCACCTGGTGTTCCCGCTCGCGAACCTCGTGGCCACCGGCCAGATTCGGCTGGGAGACTTCGTCCGCGTGGATCTGAGCCCGGAAGGCTCTTTGACGTTCGTGAAGGAAGCCGAGGGAGCGATGGTGCCGATGTTGATGGAGCGTTACGGCGCAGCCGCCAGCGCACCGAGTCTAGCCAGTCGCGCGGTAAGACCGATTGCGAAACCCAAAGAGTTCACTGCCACACCTGGCAACGAAACCAAATAAACTCTTGCATCACAGCAAAAGCCCGGCACACTGCCGGGCTTTTGCTTTTGAGCCTGTCTTTAAATGTTGCCGGATATCGCTGTATTGATGTAGCCCGGCCATTAAATGTCCTGGCCTTCCACTGGCAGTGCTGAAACCTTCGCGCTTCAACAGGGACAGAGATGTCTATTTCTCTACCAGCAGAACTTTTTCCATCCCGTCGATTTCCTTTAATTTAACTTCGATCACTTCGCGCATAGTCGTGGGGACGGCCCGTCCAAAAAATGCCGCTTCGATCGGCAACTCGCGGTGGCCGCGATCGATTAAAACGCAAAGCTGTACACGCCGCGGGCGGCCATGAGAAAACAATGCGTCCAAGGCCGCGCGTATTGTACGCCCAGTGAAGAGCACATCGTCGACCAGAATAATGTTCTTGTTCTGAATGTCGATGCCGACTGCAGACTTATTCACCACCGGCTTTGGTCCTACGGTTGAGAGATCATCGCGGTAAAAAGTAATGTCCAGGGAACCGACGGGGATGTTAGTGCTTTCGATCCGGCTTATTAATTTGCCGAGACGCTCGGCCAGCGGCACTCCGCGGCGCTTGATTCCGACCAGCCCGAGCCCTTCGACGCCGTCGTTCTTTTCGACTATCTCATGCGCCAAGCGTAGCAGCGTGCGCTCCATCTCCGATGCCGACATCAATTGCGCTTTTTCTCGAAGACCGAAGTTGTGCAAGGTGTGCTCGGTTGCCATGAGGTTGCATGATACGCAGGCGGGAGGCGGGCTGCAAGGCTCTTGTGGCGGTCAACTCCGGGCCATTTCATCCACCGGAAACACTCTCCTATGCCACGTGATCAGCAACGCCGAACCGATGATCATCAGCCCGATGCACAGCCCAATCCAAACGCCGAGCGCGCCCCAACCGAGGCGAAAGCACAAGAAATAGCCGAGCGGAATTCCGATAAACCAGTACGCCACAAAGTTGGCCAGCATCGGGGTTTTCGTATCTCCCGCGCCGCGCAGAGCCCCAGTGGTCACAACCTGCACGCCATCGAATAACTGAAACGCCGCCGCGACCAACAGCAGCGTGGCTCCGACTCGAACCACGGCTGGATCTGGAGAGAAGACTCGCGCGATCGCTTTCGGTATGGACACGAATACCAAGCCCGCGCAAGCCATGAATCCCACTCCGAGAATAATCGCCGACCACCCTGCCCGGCGCGCGCCGGCTGGATCCTCGCGGCCCAGTTGCTGTCCGACCCGGACCGCAGCGGCGGAACTGATGCCATACGGAACCATGAAAGTGAACGCCGCGCAATTTAGAGCGATCTCATGGCCGGACAATGGCACCGGCCCAAGCTTGGCGCAGATTGCAGTCGCCCCCGAAAACGCGCCGATTTCTACCAGAATTTGTCCGCCGGCGGGCGCTCCCAGCTTCAGCAACGCCCAGATTCTTGAGAGATCGACGTTCAGCGCGGGTGTTGAGTCCGAGAGCTGCGCCGAGGGACGCTTCGATTCCACCCACACCAACGTGATCACCAGCACCAGCATCATGTAAATGCGCGCAAAGCAGGTTGACCATCCGGAGCCGGTAATGCCCTCTGCGCGAAAACCGAGGTGCCCGTAAATCAGCGCCCAGTCGCCGACCGCATTCACAATGTTTGCGGAGACCAGTGCAAACATGATTGGAAGTACGACATTTACCGCCTGCAGATAACGGCGCAGTGCGAAGTATCCGAGCAAAGGCAGCGTGCCCCAGTTCAGCGCCGAGAGGAACGGCTGCATCGGGCCCACCAGCTCAACGCTGATTCCGTAATGCCGCATCAGCATCGGCCAGAAAGAAACCGCCACCATCAATATTGGAGTGAGCAGGAGCGCCAGCACGAGTCCGTTCAATAATGTTTTGCGTGCATCGTGCAGGTCCTCGCGCCCGTAGGCTTGGGCGACGAAGGTGTCCATGCCGAGCAACAACCCGGCGCCGAGAAATACGATCACGTGGTAGAGGCTCTGCCCGAGTCCGGTGGCGCCGATGGCGATCGCGCTGTCGGGCATGCGGCCGACCATGATGGTGTCCACCACGCCCATGCTCATCCATCCGACCTCCGCCATGATCAGCGGTAGAGCCAGGCGCAGGGTCAGGCGGAAATCGCTGAGGCACGGCGCGGTCTGAAGTTCGGCGGGCATGGGAGTTGTGATTTTACAGGGCGTGGCGGTCGTATCAGGGCACGGCTCGAGGCGTGCCGTAAATCTACCGCACCGACGCTTCGGCACGACTGAAGTCGTGCCCCGGTACGAGACCGGAACTCTCGTTGAGTTGGTTTAAGAAGCTTCCCGGCGAACCGTCGGTTTTCTTGCGCCTGTCGCCGACTTGAGTTTCTCAATTTCTGCCGTAGTCAACCGCCGGAATTCCCCTGGAGGAATGTCCAGACTCAGCGGCCCGTATCGCACACGCTTGATCTTCTCCACGTGGTGGCCGATCTCTTCAAACATTTTGCGGATCTGCCGGTTCTTACCTTCCGTGAGCGTCAGTTCGTACCAAGGATTATCGCCTTCGCGCACCAGACGGACTTTGGTAGGCGCAGTTCGAATGCGCTTTGCACCCTTCTTATTCCTGTCATTCTTCTTGTCCCTGTCATCGCGAGCGGAGGTGGCGGTTCGCTACCGGAGTCGAGAGCCTGCCCTGAGCGACCAACCGAAGGCGGGAGTCGAATGGGACCTGCTTTTGTCAGCTGCACCGCTTTCCGCACGTCGTTGAAACCTGCGATCAGTCGGTATCGACAATCCCGCGCCGCAGTTTCTCCAATCCCACTTCATTCGGAGTGCCCGCGACTTTCACCACATAAACCTTCGGCACATGCGATGCCGCTTTCATGAGTTTGTTGGAAAGCTCGCCGTCGTTGGTCAGCAGCAGCAGCCCTTCACTCGCGTAATCCAGCCGCCCGACGGGATAAACCCGCACCCGAATTCCACGCAAAAGGTCCATCACCGTAGGCCGTCCCTCGGGATCGCTGACAGTAGTGACGTACCCCTTAGGCTTATTCATCAGCAGATAAACTTGCCGCTCGGCCCCGTGCAGCAGCTTTCCGTTTACACGAATGTGATCGTGCTCAGGATCAGCCTTGCTGCCAAGCTCGGTGACCATGGTTCCATTCACCGAAACCGCGCCCGGATGTGATCAGCTTCTCGGCGCTGCGCCGCGAGGCAATACCGGCAGCGGCAATAATTTTTTGTAGGCGCTCAGAGGGCATGTATATGAAAAGGTTATCAGGAAACAAGAGCTGACCAGTCCCGTTCGAGGTCGAGTCCGGTTCTCTGAGTTGCTAAACGCGGAATCGCGAATGGAGCTGTTCCCTCTGGTTTGGATCCAGAAGGTTCAAGACCTCTCTCAATTCGGCGATGCTTAACAGTGATGTCTCGACTAGGTAGGCGAGGGATACTGGAAGCTCGGGCGTAAGACTTCGGATGTACCTATCCCAGCCAGTCGAAGATTGGAGGCAAGCGGCCTCGAGCTGCAGATCATCGGTGAATGCGAACTTGGCCCGAATGTCGAAAGTCAGACATCAATTTTTGGATTCGGAGTCTCAGCCCTTTCGATGCATTCATCTGTTTGAACCCTGTCTCGAAGAACTATAGTTCGTGCATTCACGATTTCAGAAGTCATCAATATGGGCCGTAGTCGAGTCCTGGCCGTGATTGTCAGCGTACTTGTGCAGATGAGTTACCACCTGTACCAAGGACGGCGAATGTCCTCGCCTGATCTGCGTGTTACAAGATCTTCCAACTCTGCGCGACCGTACGAATCGGCCAGTCAATTCGCGCACGCGCGCCGATGCATTGGCTCTGGTTCGGGGAATGTTCTAGGTTCTAAGGCCAGAGAGCGAATTAACGCCTGTTCGCGCTTTTATTCCTGTATCGTGCGGGGGATAATAGACATCGGAGACGAGTGAAAGTCCCGCTAAGTCCGCACTAGAACAATATTTGGCGCCGCCTGCGTCGGTCCGGCCATAGTCTTGTGGTGTTGGTACCCAGGACTCAAAATTAGCTTGGGAGCGAGCATGCCAGGAGCTGCTCGACATAGATTCCAGTTTAAGGACGAGACTCCATCAACAGTGGTGATAACGACCGTGCTGTTTGCGAACTTTGCCTTTTCCTTCGGCACCGCTTTCTGGATTGAACACTTTGCTCCTAGGCATCCAACCGGATCTTTTTTGCTTCGATTCAACATCCGGCCAGAGTCTGCAGCGTTTGTACCGAAATCGCTAGCCACATACCAGAGTACCAGCCTATGGATAGGCTTCGGAGTGTTAGCAATTCATTTCCTGCTTTGTCCGTGTATTGGTTGAAGGGCGATGTCGTTCGCGCCTAACGTGATTTCAGCAACCCAACCAAGCTGTCTTTTCTTCCTCCACTTGTCCGATTTCGGTTTCGGAGTTTCCTGTACGGCTCTGTGGCTCTGACGCTTCCGCCGGCAGTAAATCATTCTGAAACGATTCCGCCACCAGCTTTTCAAACTCCTCCATGCTGGGAAGTTCGTTGACGTCTTTCAATCCAAAGCGGAGCAGGAATTCTTTTGTCGTCTTATAAAGGATGGGCCGGCCTATGACGTCTTTGCGTCCCGAAGTAGTGATTAACTTGCGGTCGAGCAGGGTCGCGATTACGCCGCTTGAATCCACGCCACGAATTTCGCTGATCTCCGGAACCGTGACCGGTTGTTTATACGCGATCACGGCGAGCGTTTCGAGTGCCTGCAACGAGAGCCGGATCGGCGGCTTCAAACTTTTCGCGAACGAACGCACCAGGTCATGCTGCTCGGGCTTGGTGGACATGCGGTATCCGCCGGCGATTTGGCGCAATTCGATGCCGTGGGCCTCGGAAGAATAATCTGCGACCAGTTCTTCGATAGCGGCGCGCGCTTCCGATTTGAGATCAGCACCCTCGGCAGCTGAATCCTTGAGCAAGGCGACAATCTGGTCGAGAGTGATGGGCGTTTCCGCCGCGTAAATGATGGCTTCGATTTTAGGTTTAAGGCTCATAAAACAGTTGTCAGTTCCCAGTGATCAGTCTCAATGTAATTGTTCGTTCCAGCACATTTATTTCCACATGCGATCTGTCCAACGCATGCACCGCCCCGATATATTGATCGTGTAGAGCGGCCATTTATGGCCGCGTTTCTTCGGCAAAGACTTGAAACGAGTTTCAGCTCGGCAAAATTGTGCCGCAATCAATGTCAAGCTGAAGCTTGTTTTAACCCGCCCTCGATCTAACGCGGCCATAAATGGCCGCTCTACCACTATCGCTTATCTCCAATCATCTCTTACTGCTGCCTGCTCGGCCATGATGGCGTCGAACTTGTCATGCTTGCGAACTAAAATTTCACCAAACATCCGGTCTTGACGCAGCTGTATCGCCTGCAGTCGCACCAGTTCCAACATTGCCAGAAACATGCACACAAGCGCCTGCCGCGATTGCACGTTGCGCAAGAATTCTTTCAGCCGCAGCGGGCGATCTTCTAACGTCAGACGGCGCCGCAAATACTCAATCATCTGCGAAACGGTGACGGTTTCTTCGTCCACCTGGATCATCGGGCGGGTGCGCGCGCGTTCAATGATCTGCTGGAAAGTTTTCACCAGGTCGATAACGTCGGCAGCAAGCTCAGGTTCGGTGCCTTCCGCATCGATGAACTCGCGGATGGCCGGGTTCGAGCGCACGGCATCCTCGATCTGCTGCTTCTGCATCAGCATCTGCGCCGCTGACTTGAATTTTTCATGTTCGATGAGGCGATTTACCAACTCGGCGCGCGGGTCTTCCTGCTCTTCCGAGGCCGCTGCCGGATCGCGTGGCAGCAACATCTTCGACTTAATGTGAATCAGCACCGCGGCCATATAGATAAATTCCGCGGCGACGTTTACATCGAGCTCACGCAGCTTCTCAACATAGGCCAGATACTGCGCGGTGATCTTGGCTATGGGAATGTCGTAGATATCGATATCCTGCTTGCGAACCAGATCAAGCAGCAGATCGAGCGGGCCTTCGTAAACGCTCGAAACCGCGACCGAGAAAGGAAAATCATTGGCCTCGCGTTTCGCGCCAGCCTGAGCGCCGGAAGGCACCGGAGCCGAAGGAAAATCGTGCACCACTTTGGCGTGTTCAGGCAATGGTTACTTCGCTCCTTGGGCGTTGGTCGGCGCTTCGTAATCGAGCGACATCTTCATGGCTTCGCGAACCTCGTTCATGGTGGTCGAAGCCACTTTGCGGGCGCGGTCCGAGCCTGCCTCAAGGATATCCCAGGCCAGCCGCGGATTGTCCTCGTATTTTTTTCGGCGTTCCTGCATGGGTTTGAGGATCTGTACTAGTGAGTCGGCCGCCCAGCCTTTGCATTCAATGCATCCGATGCCTGCCGACCGGCAGCCCGTGTCCACTTTGGCGTTGGTTTCACGATCACTGAATATCTTGTGCAAATCTCCGACCGGACAAACGTCAGGATTTCCAGGATCGGTGCGCCGCACGCGCGCCGGGTCGGTCACCATGGTCTTGAGCTTTTGGCGGACGACCGCTTCGGGATCGGTCAGCAGAACGGTGTTCCCGTACGACTTCGACATTTTGCGGCCGTCGGTTCCCGGGAAGCTTGGCCGCAGGAGTCAACAACGGCTGGGGCTCGGGAAAAACTTCTCCTCCGCGCAAACGGTAAAACATATTGAACCTGCGCGCGATCTCGCGGGTCAGTTCCACGTGCGGCACCTGGTCTTCGCCCACAGGGACGAAGTCGCCTTTGTAAATCATGATGTCGGCGGCCTGCAGCACGGGATAGCCGAGGAAACCATACGTTCCCAGATCCTTTTCTTTAATGTTCTCGCGCTGTTCTTTGTAGGTCGGCACGCGTTCCAGCCAGCCCAGCGGCGTGATCATCGAAAGCAGCAAGTGCAACTCGGCATGTTGCGGCACGTGCGATTGAATGAACATGGTGCAGCGGTCGGGATCGAGCCCGGCAGCCAACCAATCCATGAGCACTTCAACCGAATTCTGCTTTACCTGCGAGGTGTCGGCGTAGTCGGTAGTGAGAGCGTGCCAATCGGCAATAAAGAAGAAACAGTCGAATTGGTTTTGCATGCGCACCCAGTTGTCGAGCGCGCCCACAAAATTCCCCAGGTGCAGCTTGCCCGTCGAGCGCATGCCGCTCAATACGCGTTTGGGTTGGGTTCGAGAGGCCATCATGCCTTTAACAGGAGCAGATCAAAAACGCCGACCAACGGCGTCACCATGGCATAAATAAGATTGCCACCAAAGAAGAAGAGCAGCAGCAAACCGAATATACCGATACTGTCATAGACACGACGGACCGGCTCCGGCAGAAAATGTCGCAGCACGTGACTGCCATCAAGCGGCGGAACAGGTATCAAGTTGAACACTGCCAACAGCACATTGATGGTCATCATTTCATAAAAAAGCACGCTGAATGGAACCAAAACCGATTGCGACCGCAGTGGCTCCGGGCCAACAACCTGATCGATCACTTGCCTGCCAGAGGCGGATGTCAGCTTGATGAGTAGCAAACATATCGTTGCCCCGCTGGCCACCACCAGATTGCTGAGCGGACCGACCACCGACGTAAGTATGTCATCCAAGACCGGCCGGCGAAAGTTTCTGGGATCAACCGGCGTGGGCTTTGCCCAGCCCAGTATCGGAATATTCTGCCAGGCCGCGATCAGCGGCAATAAAACCGTGCCCACGGGATCGATATGTTTGATCGGATTCAGGGTAATCCGCCCCAACATTCGCGCCGTCGGGTCGCCGCGCCGGTTTGCCATCCAGGCATGCGCCGATTCGTGAACGCTGATGGCGAATATGAAGGCGATGATCTGGAAGGCGATGTCAACGTGATGGAGGGTCATGGATTAATTGAAGAATTTGCGAATTTGAGAATTGGCGAATCGCCAAGTTGCAGCCCAGGAACAATCAGCTCATTCGCCAATGCGCAAATTCATCAATTCGAGAATGCTTTTCTTGGCTTCGATACTAACAAATTCCGCCGCTATTGGCTGTCGGCTGAACCTGGCGGTGCGATGGTCTTCACCTTGATGGTTTTCGCCGGAACACCCGCCACGATGTTGTATGGCGGCACATCCTTCGACGCCACGCCAATCGAGCCTACCATTCCATGTTCAGCGATACGAACCCCGCTCATTACGGTGGCGTGGTAAGTGACACGAGCGCGCGGCCCGATTTCGGTTTTCTGATTGGAGATGATCATGCCATCATTCAAATCATGGGCATGAGTATAGACGTTGGCGTAATCGGAAATGGAACTACCCTGGTGGATGATGAGTTCGCCGCGGTCATCGAGCAAAACAAATTTGTGGATGGTGCAATTGTCTTCCACCGTGAGGTTGTAACCGAATGTGAACTCGACGCCGTGGAATATTTTCACGTTTTTGCCGCAATGTTTGAAGACGTGCTTGGCCAGCATGGCCCGCATTCGAAATCCCAGCCAGTGATTTAATCCGACTGGCGAGCGGTCGTACATCATCCAGAACCAGATCAGTGGCTTGCGCTCGGCGTATTTCGCGGCATCAACATCGCCGTAGTACTCGGGTTCGAGGGTCGCATTCCGCGGATCGAATGTGTGCACCAGGGCGCGTTGCGCCAAATCGCCCGACGGAGACGCGTAGGGCTGACCAAGATAAAGTGCATGCAACGCCTCGCGAACTACATCACTGCGATGTTCGGGATCGTTGTTGGCGAATTCAGAATCTAGACCCTCAATCCACTTCAGAAAAACTTCGTTGGCTTCCTGCGTAGGCTGCAAGTTGCGGTATTCGTATCTTGGCATGGTTTTCCTTTGACGCTTATAAAAAGCATAACCACTGAGGACAATAAGTTACACGAAGGAAAGCTGAGATTTCTTCAAAGATCTCCGGAGATCAGCTGGCTTTACTTCTGAATAACGGTGAGCTCGTGGGTTCCGACGGTCGCAGTGTCGATTCGATCCGCGAGTGCGAATTGCGAATCGATGCCGAGGTCGGGATATTTCGGCGCGAGATATTTGTCGACGAACAACTGCAGCACGAAATGCGGGACTTCCATGTCGTCGATTGAAACTGAATCCACGTGGACGTGCCCTCGTCCTTGGGCGCCGTGAGCATGCGCCACCACCACGACGTCGTGAACGCCGCTGAAAACTGACAGCAACGGATTGGACGAATGAACTCCTTCGCGAATGCGATCGAAGTCGACGTGAGCGTTTCCGGTTATGACGCCGTCTTCGCCCTCTAGCTTTACGGACTCAACTCCCGCGGGCAGGCGCACATTGTCCGACGCCAGGTAAGTGTTGACTTCGGCTTCGGTAAAAACTGTTGGGGTCTGGTTCGGACGAGCCAAACGCCCATTGGACTCGACATGATTGATTTTTCGCTCCGCCGAAGTCAGGTCGCGAGAGCCGGACTTTGCCCCAACACTCAGCGGCAGGCACAGCAAAGTCAAGATGGCAGAATATTTTAGATTCACGGTTTCAATGCGGCTTGGGTTGGTGGGTTCGTGATCGGCGAGACGCGAGTTTGATCGAGGGTGCCGGAAACATTGTAGCCACCGGAATTTTCGCCTGTCATCTTCAGATTCAAATCGCCCGCCAGGGACGCCGTGCCGCTGACGTTAAAAACCCCGCTGTCGCTAACGAGTTCCGTGTCGTCCAACAAAAAAGTTCCATCGTGGAAAACCAGCTGCCCGGAAAAAACGCTGCTGTGAAGCGGTTCAGCATTCTCGCTGAGCAAGACGTGGGGAAACTCACCATCTTTAATGGAAAACTTAGCATCGAGCTCGGCTTGTTTCTTCAAATCCTGAAGGTTCCAGCCGGAAGTTGTGAATCGATAATTGGCCGAACCCTGGCCGTCGATCCAACCCGTGTGCATCAATTCGGCGATGGATGAAAGCGACACTCCATCGAAGTCGCCGCTTCCGGAATACACAGGTGGCCGCGCTGAAAAATCGGCCTTCAAACTTGCTTCGGTCTGGCCACCAAGGAAGTTGCCGTGCACATTGGTCAGCGCGAGTTTGGCTTTTTCCAAGTCCAGATCGCCGGAGAATCGAGTGCACACCGCGCCACCCAAAATTAATTTGTCAATTGCGACCGAACCGGTGGCCGAGGCCTTTGCGAAATAGTTGGATGGGCTGCTAATTGCCAAAATCTTGTACCACGGTCGCTTCGCCGCGAGCGGATTGAACAAGCGGTTCAAGGCCACAGCGCTGGTTTCCGCAGACCGCAAGTGAAATTGGATGCGGCAGGTTTCCGGTGTCGCGCATGGGCGGGGAATGACCAATGAACCACGCCAGGTTGATTCCGCGGCCAGCGCGTCCAAATTTTTGACCCGCACCGCATCGGCGTCGATAACCACGTCGGCGCGCCGGATCTGAAATGGTGAATTCATGCCGCGCACCTGAGCGTGCACCGAGCGCAGTTGGGCGGCGCCAGTGAGCGTTGGCGGCGCCAAGTCCCACCCACCAGTCACGTTCACTTCCAGCGCGGCGATTCCCTCTGCCGAAACCTGCGGCGTCGGGAGCCGGAGCGCCTGCGCGGCTTGCAAGAGACGTTTGACACCAGCCTCACCACGGATTGAAGCCGTGTATCCGGAGCGCGAAACCGAAAGGTGGGCTTGAACCGGCGCCGGTCTGCCGAGAGCAATGTTGATCGGGCCGATCTGCAATTTCGGGAAATTCAGCGCTGTGATAGCGGTCTTCGATTTGGAACTCGAAGGCGAAGTTACCAGCGCAAAGGGCACACGACCCAAAATCAATTCGGTTCCAGCTTGAGAGCTCAACCGTACTCCCTTGGCCTCGCCTTCTCCCAGCAATTGCGCCGCGGCTGATGAACTGCTGCGCCTCAACGAAAACGCGAGATTCATGCTGCCGGTTGCATTCAGGTCACGAGGAACTGTCTGATTCACATGGCGCAGTAGATCCAGAGCAGACTGCACCGCTGCATTCTTGGCGAGCAAAGTTAGATCATAAGACGAGAATGGAATGCCAGCCGCACTACCCTTGAGTTCCACGCTCCCATCGCCGCTCGGTGAACTGCAATCTACGTTAGTCAGAGAACGCTGGTCGGAGTCATACTCGGCGGTGCATTGCGCCGCCACAGTAAAATCAGTGCCGGCCGGCATATCCTGACGGCGAAGCTGGTCGATAGACGCTTCGCTGGTGATCTGCAAATTTCTGAGCGTCCCGGAGAACTGGCTGGAGAGCACGGCGCTGCCGCGCCATTCTTTATCGGTTCCAAACAACAGTTTTGACATCTGACCGATCTGCGCCTGTTTCCAGTCCCAGGAAATTTGAACTGGAGTGTCATCCAGCACAGCCGCGCGCTGCCAGACTGCGTTGATATAAATCACTCCCGTGTCAGTTAGATTGGCATCGGTGCGGATGGGACTGGCCCGTAAGCGCATTCCCCATTGGTCTTCTGACTCCTGCCACAACGAAAAGTCAGCATTGGTGAATGCGAAGTGAGTTTTTTCCAGACCATTTTTAAAATTAATTCGCGCATGTCCGGCTTCGATGTAAGGAAAAATTCGGCGAGGCTCGCGTTTCCCCGCGGTGGTTGGCGCGGTTGAACTTTTCGCAGCTCGCTCGACCAATTCCTCGAAATTCCATTTGCCTTCCGAGTTGCGGCTCAAATTGAGGCTGGCGTCATTCAAACTCAGACTGGAGATTTCGATTCGCCGGCGTAGCAGGGAAGTGACCCGCAGCCAAGCCGAAACATCAGGCGCGCGCAGTAGCGGCTCGGCTCCGAACTCGGGATTGTCGTAGATAGTTAGATTTTCGAGCTCCAGGCCAGGACGGGGGAGAAAGCGGATATGCACGCCGGCGATTTCAACTCTCCGGCCCAGTTCCATGCTGAGCGACTCAGCTACTTTCCGGTGGAGCAATCCACTCTGCGGGCGCACCAAGAATAGGGTTAGCAATAACAACGCGGTGAATCCAATGACGCGTTTGGAGAGGAGCCTTTTCAACGAACTACCTTGAGTGTGCGCTTCCAGCGGGTCATATCAAAGAAGTGCAGGATTACGTGGCCCAAAAATGAGATCCGGTCGCCGGGGCTTTTCTGAAGATATTGGTCGGGTGGGGTTTCAAACGACCAATAAATAAACATGGGTCGCCCGATGACGTTTTCGCGCGGAATGAAGCCCCAATAACGGCTGTCATAGCTCACGTCACGATGGTCGCCCATGGCGAAGTAGCTATCTGGTGGCACCACCAGGTCGCCATTTTCAAGGTGCTGAGGCATGGTTAACTTCCATTCCGAGGTTGCGTTGCTGTAGTCGGGTGGCGGCACGGCCGGAAAGTTGTCGCGGTAAGGGTCGTACGGATTAATTCCGGTATTCAATACATAAGGCTCGTCAAGTTTTTGTCCGTTGCGATAGACCGCGCCATCGCGCAAGTGAATGTGATCGCCCGGAACTCCCATGATCCTTTTCACGACGTAAAGATCGGGCTCAGCCGGTGAAAGAAAAACCACAATATCGCCGTCATGAATCGATGCGTAGTGAACAATGGGCTGGATCCAACGGCTGGGCGGCGCGAACTGCATGCGATTGACGAACACGTGGTCGCCGATCAGTAGAGTGTTCTCCATCGATGCGGATGGAATTTCAAATGCCTGCAATATGAACGTAATAATGAAGAGGCCAGTTACCAGAACTCCCGCCAGTGAAGCTAAGAACTCGACGGTAGTTTCTCTTGGCTTTTCTTGCTTGATTTCTTTCGTGGCCAATCTCGTCCTCTTTCTCGAAATTTACTGTACCAGCCGCAACGCCCTGTCCCACCGCGTGATCTGCACCAGGTGACTCATAGCATAGACGAAGCGGGCCAGTTTGTTCCCGTCCGCCGGATATTCGTTTTCCTGATTCTTCATGGACCAGTAGATCACCAGTGGCCGGCCCACGATGTTTTGCCCGGGTACGAAGCCCCAGTAGCGGCTGTCCAGAGAATCGTCGCGATTGTCGCCCATCACGAAGTAATTATCTTCAGGCACGATCAAAACGCCGTTATCGACCATCTTGGCCATTTCCAATTTCCATGAACTGTTCACGCCGCTAACACCGATAGTCGGTTGCGGAAAATCATCTCGAAATCGCGCTTCGGTCCCTCCATCATTGGGGCGCAAATGAAGAGCGTAAGGTTCTACCATCATCACTCCATTCACATAAACCTTTCCGTGAATCATGCGGACGCGGTCACCGGGAACTCCAATTACCCGTTTAACAAAATGCTCGCTGGGATGAATCGGATAATGAAAGACCACGATGTCCCCGCGCTTCACTTTGCGGTAGGGCAAAAAATGGCTCCAAAAGCCATCGTTTCCGAAATGCAATTTGTCCACCAACAGGTAGTCGCCGGTGAGCAAAGTGTCCTCCATCGACTCTGAAGGAATCTGAAACGCCTGCACGATGAAGGTCACCACAAATACCGCGATCACCACCGTTCCCAGTAAGGACTGTAACGACTCCGGCCAACCGGAATGACGATCGGCGTGCCTGCGAACCAGGTTCAACGTGGAACTCCGTTGCTTAAGGGCAGGGACGCCAGATGCTCAAGTACTTGCCGCGCGGCTTCCTGTTCGGCGGTTTTCTTGGTCGCACCCTGTGCGCGTCCCACGAACTCGACTTGGCCCATGCCTAGTGCCAGCAACCGCGCTTCGATGGTGAAGGTCTTCTGGTGTTCGGGACCGGACTCCTTTACTAATACGTAAGCCGGCTGCGGACGTGCGCTTGCCTGCAAGGTTTCCTGTAAAGCGGACTTGTAATCCGTGACCTTGGCCGCCCGACCGGTCGAGACAAACTCTTCAAGTTCCGGTAGAACAATTCGCTGCAGAATTAACTTTCGCGCGGGTTCCAACCCGGCGTCGAGATAGACGGCGCCGAGCACGGCTTCGAGAGCATCGACCAGCAAAGCAGCTTTACTGCGGCCACCGCTTTTTTCTTCGCCGCGTCCCAGTCGCAGAAATTTTCCCAACTGCAGCTGTTCCGCCACGCGGATCAAATGGTTTTTGCTAACCAGATGCGCCCGCAGTTTTGAGAGCTGGCCTTCATTGAATTCCGGGAAGCGGCGAAATAGCTCCTCGGTCGTCACCAGGCCCAGCACCGCGTCCCCTAAAAATTCCAGTTGCTCATTGTCATGGGCGCGCTCTCCGGAACCGGGCCGGAGCATCTCCGCTTCTCGGGCCTGCGAACTGTGGGTCAGAGCGCGCTCCAGATATTCGCGCGAAGCAAACACATGCCCGATGGATTCTTCAAGATTCGCGACTTCTCTGAGGTTAGACGTTAGCATTCAAGATTTCCCGCTTAGTGCGCCGGCGCAGCGGCCGGGGCTGGAGAGGCTTGGTTCCGCGGCGGGTCAGTTTGCGGCGCGGTCTGATTCGAACTCGGAGCAACCGCCGAGGCTCCGCTTCCACCGGCCTGCACTACCAATCGATCACGCTCGTTTCTCGCCATCCGGCCCAGGTCTGTGCCTTCCTGCGTCAGTTCAACCGCGCGATTTGCCTGTTCCAGCGCGTCCGAATATTTTTTTTGCTGGTCCAATGCCAGCGCCAGGCGCAGAACAACTACTGGATCGGGATTGGCCGCGTCGGTCTCCATCGCGTCGCGTAGCTCAGCTTCGGCTTCAGTAAAATGCTCCTGCTTGTAATAGATGGTCCCAATAATCGCCAACGCTGTCGAGCGCAAATATTTCTTGTATGCCTCAACCCTGTCCGGAGAAGTGCCGGCCGGGACCGCTAAATCAGTGTCCAAAGTTTTGAGCGCATGGGTCGCGTATTCGACTACTTGCTCTGAACGCTGCTGGCGGTCGAGATCGGTAGGCCCGGTGCGCTCTTCCAGAATTTCCGCAATTCCGATCAGGGCTTCAGGATCATCTTTATCTATAGCCAGCACTTTAAGCCCCATGTTCATCATCTTTTCAGGATTGCCGGCGTTCTGGTAGCTGCTCATCGCGGCGCGATAAAGAAGGACCCGCACATCGCTATTGGGAAACTTGGCTGCGAAATCGTCAGCGGCTTTCTCCATGGCTTCAGGATTTTGTCCATTGGCCACCGCCGCCTGATATGCCTTGTATTCTTCCCTGGTCTTGGTCTGAACGGGCGGCCGCCCAGTATTCGCAGTTCCAGCTTGCGGCGCGCCGGAAGAAGCCGGCGTCGACGCCGAAGACTGCGCCTGCGCCGCCACTAGGCTGGATGCCAGCACAATGATCAGCACAGCCGCTCTTCTCATTGCTATTCTCATCGAAGGTTCAACTCTGGCGGGCGATCGAAGCCGGTCAGTTGTTTTTGTCGTCTTTGTCGTTATCAGTGTCTTTATCTTTTGCGCCAGCAGGAGGTTCGTATGGCTTTTGCAGCCCCTGTTCAGCTGCCGCTTTGGCGGCAGGCAAAGTATCGCTGGCGCCTTCGGCGGCTTTGTAGTGCGCGACTGCTTGCGCCCGCAACGGGCCGCCAGTCTCGTCATCTTGAAGATCGAGAATTCTTCCCAGATAAATATGCGACCACGCCACAACTTGCGGCTCGCTGGTGGCATGCAATGCCTGTTCAAAGTAATCCCGCGCTCCGTCCATATTTTTATTGAGGGAAATTTGCGCCAGAATAAACAATGCGCGGCCGGGATCTTCAGTCTTTTCGGCCAGCGCCTGCTTAGCCAGACGTTCCGCGGTCTCTGAATCGCCTGCCGACAAGCGCTCCTCGGCCGTGGTGAGAAGCCTGCCTTCCTTGGCGCGCGCCAAATGCAAAACCTCAGGATCAGATTCATTGGCAAACTGAATCTGCGCCGTCTGCTTTACTTCGCGGCGAACGTCTATTCCGCCGATTAAAGCCGGCAAAGCGTTCCGAAATCCGATATTGTCTTTCTCAAATGGAATCAACTTCTCGTAGAAATATTGAGTCAGCACAAATCCTTGCGACATGGATTGTTGGACCGCAGCCTCTTGGTCCGCCTGGCTGGCTTTTCGATTGGCCAAAGTTCGGGCCTCAACGGCGCGAATCACACATTCGGTCACCAGCAGGGAAGCGTCGTCTTTGAAAGCCTCGTCCATCGGCGCGAGACGTAGCGCATCCATTAAAGGATCGAGCGCTACAAAGTTGGCGGAAAATTTCCCAACCATTGGGTCCAGCAAATAATGAAGATACGCGTGCCGGATCTGATCAATCTTCAGGGCATTGTTCGTGCCCGGCGTGATCACCACGTAATATTCCAGGCTGTAATTGCGGGCGTTGGTTTCTGACGCAGCGCCCATCGGCTCGACATACATGGTGAACGTGCGCCCCATGTAGCTGTTCGTCGGCAGCTTGAGATAAAGTTCCGTGTCCGCGATCATCTTGGTCAGCGCCGCACGATAACGATCGGTCAACTCCGCATAAGCCGCAGCATGACGGTCCCACAGTTCGTGAATCCCGACGTCGGTATAGAACTTTCCAAGCAGCGGCACCAATCCCAGCACCGCGCTTGCATCCGGAGGAAGTTCCGACTCCTTGGTCTTCAAAGTAAGTGTCGGCGGCGGATTCAGAAACAAGCCCAGCGAGATGTACTCTGAAAGCGTGAGCGTGTCGGTTCTCTGCTGGTGATCGTGATAGAACGAACACACCGCATCGGCAGCGGCTTTGGCTTTTTCCGACGCTTCGATGTTGCGGCCAACTTCGCCCCTTATCGCCATGCGAACCGGATCCGATGGCGCCAATTCAGCGTCATATCCGCAGGCATTGATCGCAGTGAGAACGGTAAATAGCGCCTCGCTGGTATCCAGCGTGACCGGGCTTTGAGCAAAAGCAAAGCTGGAACTCAGGACACCTAGAACCAGCAGCAAAAACAATCGTTTAAGAGTCAGAAAAGCAGACCTCAGGGAACCCCTCCTACGCAGGCGGAGTAAAATCGCGGCTCTCATCAAAGTTTAAGAGGTTCGCTGGCAGGGGTCAAACGGTGGAGGGGATTACGTACACGTGACAGAAATTGTGCAACACTACGTGAACGAAACGTTCCGTAACGTAACTTGCCCCTTACACTTGATCTGTAATGAGGAAAACATAGCAGTATCGCTAACTTATTGATTGCGTGAGAGATAAGTCAACATTACAGAATTCGCATTACACTTCGCTCCGAGACGTGTGTGCTCGGCGTGGCGCGCGCTCGCTTCGCTCGCGCCCTGAAAAAAAAAGTTAACGTTAGTGTGGACGTGAAAGTTATTGCTCGGATTAGGGAGTGTCAATGAGTGATATGACGATTTATCACCAGTTGATCACTCAATTTGAGCTGTTATTGAGAGTTCTTTGGAACGCGAATTTGAATCCCACCCCGATGGTCCGCGAATCCGAGTGTGATGATCTTGGCGCGCTCCGGGCGTGAAACCCCGGGATAGAACCAGAGAGACGGGTTTGCATCCTGGCCTTGCCGCAGACGTCGCTCCTGATCGGGCGACCATACATAAACTCCAACGACATACCTGCCAGGCGAAAGTGGACCTTGGGTGAATTTTCCGCGTGCATCGGTTTGTTGACCTCCCCACCAATGCTCTAATCCGCTGACATCGTTCGCATTCCACAGACGCACTGTGGCACCAGGAAGCGGTTCTCCGTTGCTCTTAACGACTGTCCCGGAAATTGTGCCGTCGGGTAGAGCAACAAGTTTCATTTCGGTGCAAGAATCCGTTCCGACGTTAATTGTCTCGGGATTGACTGGCACATTGTCTTTGATCCGGTAGCCATTGCCGAACCCCAGGCGGTAGTCTTTCGCCATTGTTGGTGCAAGCGTATACGTGCTTGAGGGAACACCCGTCAAAAGAAAGCTACCGTCTGTCTGAACCGTGGCGTTCAATCGTGCGCCCGTCCCAGGCACAAGCGTGACTCTCTGGCCGCGAGCCGGAACCCTCTTGTTGAACTCAGGCTGGAAATTGTAGGTACCAAGAACTAGGGGTCGTTGCAACCCCTTCAGGGCACGATAGGCTTTGATTCTTTCGGTGGCATTTGACGCTAGGGTAGTCCCACTGCAGTGGTTGGTTCGCAGATGACCATTAGCATTCGACTTGTCTAATAAAGGGCCTCCATAGATGCCTGCATAAACGAGGTACTTCTCTCCCTGCTTGAAATAGAGTCCTCCAGGCTTGTACTCAAAGCCACAGCTGCCCCCAAATTTCCCAACGCGGATAGAGAGTTCGCGTGCAGGATCACCCTTATAAATCTCTTCTACAGAGAAATTCACTATGACTTCGTCCCGGAATATCGCTAGCCGGTCTCTCCAGGACATGCCCGAGTAGGTCTTGGAGAACGACCAGAACTCGCTCCAAGGACGGTTCTCGATTGACTTGACGGTTCCAAGAAAGATGACACCGGGAGTTGATAGCGAGTTGCACGGTGTCGGAAGTACACCCGAGCATTGACAGGCATTCGCCGCATTGACGAGTGCGGTTATTGCAGCGCTGACAATTAGGACACTACGAACTAGAACTCCAAAGCGGATAGCTGGCCGGAGAGGCTTCATACTTCTACAGACACTACGCCGCAGGTTTTTGCTCCGCTAGAGTTCTCCTGGGTTCGCCGATTACTATTGATACCAGGAGATAGCACAAGTTTGCGCCTTCTATTCGCCTTTTTCGGTGTCAATGAGTGATATGGCGATTTATCGCCAATCTTCAAGACAACTCACGTTGCAGCAATCGGACAACAGCGGACCAGCGGTCCTTCAATAAACTGTGGATCAATGCCCCCACCACATAAGCGATAGCCATATACAAAAACATCGTTGAGCCCAGTTGCTCCCGATTTGCCGGGTACGGCAGTGTTCCAGAAAAGTGCACGATTGAATCTGCGAAAGAAGCTTGGTTAGTCTCTTTCCAGTCGACAAGTTCAGTCAGGACACACAACACCGGTATTATCCAAACCCAATACCGATATGTCCCTCGAAACCGCAGATAACTGAAGAAGCCGATTAGCACTCCAATAAGAATGGGAAGCGGATAGTAAGATCCGTACACAAAGGTCTCCATGAAATGGACTCTCGCCTCGCGACTCACGAAGGTTCGGAGCGAATATGTAATGATGCCGACATTTATCGCCGTTCCGAGCGTCGCGATGAGGGTGGTTACAAGCCACAGTCCCACCCACTTTGCTCGGGGCAACACTTTTTTAAAAGTTGTCGATTCTGCAGACTCGGTGACGCTGGGAATAGGGGCGTATCCGTTGAGATTTCGGCGCTGCAGTTCATCCGCCAATACTTGCTTGGCTTCTTCCCGAAGCGAAGCCTGCTCTTCTGCGAGGGCCAGCAGTTCGTCATCGGATTTTGAGGAATATACCTCTTCTAAAGAATCTGGCTTCACAGCAGGAACTTAG
Source organism: uncultured Acidobacteriota bacterium (assembly GCA_963703465.1). Taxonomy (GTDB): domain Bacteria; phylum Acidobacteriota; class Terriglobia; order Terriglobales; family Acidobacteriaceae; genus Gp1-AA145. Next base: position 88,941 of record CAVPEQ010000009.1, read on the forward strand.
GAGCACGTCCTTGGATTGTCAAGCTCAATAATTGTTGTTAAGAGGCGTTATCACTCATTAACCCCAAATGGAACCTCAATGAGTGATATAGCGATTTATCAAACAATTGGGATGATGGTCACTGCATGCAGTCGGTTTTGTGCTGGTGGCGTGTTTGAGTTTTGAGAAGTTAGGATAAAAAGAGCCCTGCCTTCTCTTAGAACTTCCCGAACAGGAGTCTTGAGAACTTAGCGATGAGAACCAGGATCAATATCGCCTCTGCAAAACCGAGTGGAATCGCCAACAATGTGCCCGGAGTCCAATGCGGTGTGAGCCGCGCGAAGATTGCCCACATCGCGAAAACATGTAGAGCGAAAAATGTAGCCCAAAGAGTCCAAAACTCCCATGCAGTCCATTTCGAGCGTCCGAATAGCAACGCACCGTAAAATGCAGTCATAGTCCAAACGATTGCCGCGTGCCAATTGTGCTGCGGGGTGGCCCAGCCGAGGATTACTGCCACGACAAAACTAACGGCCGTGGCAACCCACCCGAGCGTATCAGCGCTTAAATAGGCGTGCCTGCTTAGTTTCCTTCGCATTGCTTGTACTGTTTAATACCCTAGGCGTACTCGCCTTCGCAAGGCCTCCTCTCAAACGTTGTCAATGAATGATATAGGGATTTTTCAACAATTAGACGGTTGTTGTTGACCAATGTGCTACTTATGTGGTTTCTTGCGTTTTAGGAGGATGCAACATGCTTAAACGCAATGGATTCCTTCGGCGAAGTCTCTCTCATCTACTCATTATCCCTGTAGCCGCTGCAGTATTTGGGCCTGGGCAGGCCGTCACAATCGTGGTGAAGGAAAAAACCACGATGAGAAAGCTCTACGAGCAAGATCAAAGAGCCCACAATAACACGCAACGTGCTGGATTCAGGGAACAGGTAAAAAAGTTGATGCGCAATGGAAAGATCCAATCAGCAGAGGATTACTATTACGCAGCATTCATCTTCCAGCATGGACTGAAGCCTTCCGATTATCTTTACGCGCACGTGCTTGCTGTGACGGCGGTGAACAAAGGTTTGCACAATGCAATGTGGCTAAGTGCAGCAACCTTGGATCGCTATCTGCAATCCATCCAGCAGCCGCAGGTTTTTGGTACTCAGTTTGGAAATCTTTATAGTGAAAGTGACGACCAAGAACCCTACGACGAAGACATGCTCTCGGACATTATCCGGACGATGTGGTGTGTCGCGCCGAAAGCTACCCAATCCAAAATACTGGCCGACGAAAGAGCAGGTAAGCCCTTCGTTTCGACTCGTATCTGTCCCTTACCTGATGCGGAATTTGATGAAAAGTGAGTTTGGAAGGCCCACCGGGGGAGTACGAAGAGCTACCGAGGTAAAAATTTCAACTCTTGATAACAGGCGATAGCACAAGTGTGCGCTTTCCATTCGCCTTTTTCGGTCTCAATGAGTGATATCGAGATT
>CAVPEQ010000010.1:0-172693 GCA_963703465.1 uncultured Acidobacteriota bacterium
GTTGTCTGACGTATTTTCTTCGTTACCCTATGAAGCCCCCCACGCTTACGTCAATGAGCCAAATGTCATGGCCTCAAAAACTTGCGCCTTATATTCCGAGCCGTCTTATGTTATTCGGAGGCCGGTTACTGTACCGACACTTTGGTTAGTCGTGAAGACAATTGATTTACAACCAGGCGGCCAGTGCCATGAGACAATAAAAATGAACTAAGAACGATTTTATGACCCATCCTGCGCGGGCACGTATGGATCGCTACCGCTGCCCAGAGACTTTCCTCAACTTAACGCTGCAAGACGTTGCGCCCTCCGATCCTGTCTTCTTTCGCTTTCGTTCGAACGCCATTTGCTACGGGCGTTCGGCAGCAGGTCGTCTAAGACCGCGAGTCGATGCGTCGCTTTACGACGTGAGCGGCGATGTCCGAATAGATCAATCTGAGGTTTCTCTTCCGTTCAACCCGACGGAGGTTATCGACAATTTTCGATTTGAACGCTATGGGGCTCCACAGTCTTGGATTCGGAAGGTTGCGAAAAGCGCATATTATCGGTGGGCCGTTAACATTGCCACGCTCGATTCGCGAAGGGGTACAAAAATTTCATCTCAGCGGATGGCGAGGTTTGTCTTTTCCGCATGGCCGGTTAGATTCTCACCGTCGAAAATTTATGTGAAGATCTTCTGCTATTGGCGCTGGAACCAGCGGGGCAGATCGGATCCGTTTTATCGGGTTCTGGCCCGAGGGTTGCGCAGGCGCCGTGATGATGACGCACGATGATGAGCAGCGGCATCCGGTCGGGATGCGTGTAGCGATCTCATGGATATTGGCGATGCCTACGGAATAAAATAAGTTTCGTTTAGCGTAGTGCCGCAAGGGTCGTACTCGGTCCTCCGCCGATTTTCTGGCCAGCATTCGTGATCGAGGATTCGAGATTGGCGTTCAAGACTTTAGTCATGACGGCAGGTATTGTCTGATGAGCGCGGCGAGTTTCTGCGTCGCGCCAGTCTCATTAATCGATACGCAGCAGACTATGGCGCAACCGGGTTCCGGTCTGCTGTTTTGTACCGAAGGCCTGACTGGTATGACGCCTTGAATTTTTCTTACGATTCTTCGATTCCGAACACCGCGCACTTGGATCCCCAGCGGGGCGGCTGTTGCACGGTCATGCCTTATTTCATAGGGAATATGGTTGAGATGCCCGTCACCATGACTCAGGATTACACGCTTTTTCATTTGCTTTCCGAACGTTCTATTGCATTGTGGAAAACGCAGACTCGCTTAATCCTGGAGAAGAATGGGTTGATCAATTTCATTGTTCACCCCGATTATGTAACCCATGACGGAGTCAAAGGCCTGTATGTCGACCTGCTAATTTATCTGCGTGAGCTTTGTGCCACAAGAAAGATATGGCAAGCCCTTCCTTCAGAAATCGATTCGTGGTGGCGGGCGCGAAGCAAAATGCAGCTCGTAACGGACGGCGATGATTGGCGTATTGAAGGTAGTGGCTCTGAGCGCGCGGTGGTTGCGTACGCGAAATGCATAAATGAGAGATTGGTATATGAACTGCAGCCCGTACTGACTCGCTCCAATCTGAATTTACAACGAGCCGATCCTCTGCCAGAAAGTAAGAATGCTTGAAACACTCAACATTCGCGATAAACATGCGCGGCGAAACATTTATTTTCTTTTCTTTGTCGTTGCATCGTTGCTCGCGTTTTGGTTTCCGATCAAGCAGTTGGTCGAGTTCGTAATCTCCCACGACTACGCTTCGCACATCCTGCTAATTGCTCCTGTCAGTGTCTTTCTGGTTTATCTGAAGCGGCAAAACATCTTCTCGGTTCAAGCTGATCCTAACCGCAAAAAAATGATCATTGCGGGTTCGGGCTTTTTTCTGCTCGGATTGATGTTTTTACTCGGAGGCAAATTCCAACTCCTGAGCGCAGAAAAGCTTTCGCTCGAGATTCTCTCGCTGGTGACTCTTATGGATCTCAGCCTTTGTTTTCTGCTATGGCAGAGAGTCGTTTATTAAAGCGCGATTCCCGCTGCTGTTCCTCTTGTTACTGGTGCCGATTCCGGAGTTTGTAATCGATAGAGCTATTTTTGCTCTACAGGCGGGGTCTTCGGATGTGGCTTATGGACTGCTGCGGATCCTGAATGTGCCAGTTCTTAAGGAAGGGTTCATCCTCCGACTCCCAATGGTTAACCTGGAAGTGGCGAAAGAGTGCAGCGGGATCCGATCGAGTATCGCATTGCTGGTAACAATGCTCGTGGCAGCCGAGTTCGCGCTGCGATCGCCTTGGAGAAAAGCGCTCCTGGTCGTTGCAATAATTCCGATTCTTGTCCTCAAAAACGGAGTGAGGATTGTCACCATTTACTTGCTGGCGGCATATTTGAACCCGGCGTTCTTGCACGGTTGGCTGCATACCTCAGGAGGAGTCGTCTTTTACCTGCTGGGCTTGATCGCGTTGATACCGGTAACGGTTTTGCTGCGAAAATGGGAGGGCAGGGACTTTACTCTGTACCAGTTGCATGAACTGGCACACATGCCGTCAGGCTGAACCTCGGCGAGCCACAAGCGACGACTCGGCATATTTCCGACCACGTGGTCGGAAAGGCAAGTCATTCGATCAGTTAAACTCTGATCATGCACATCCTTCACGTGGTCGGCGCGCGCCCGAACTTTATGAAAGCCGCGCCCGTGCTGCGCGCTCTCGGAAACTTGGGCGGGATCAAACAGACTCTGGTGCACACCGGCCAGCACTACGACGCCAATATGTCCGACGTCTTCTTCTCCCAATTGGAGATGCCGACGCCGGACGTGAACCTCGGGGTTGGTTCTGGAAGTCACGCCCGGCAAACCGCCGAGATCATGACTCGCTTTGAGCCAGTGGTGATCGAACGCCGGCCAGACTTCGTATTGGTCTACGGCGACGTCAACTCTACGATTGCGGCAGCGTTGGTGTCCGCCAAGTTAGGTATTCGAGTCGGACACGTGGAGGCAGGCCTTCGCGCCTTTGATCTGGACCATGCCAGAGGAGATCAACCGGGTGGTCACAGATCGACTTGCCGATCTTCTGTTTACGCCTTCCGAGGATGCCGACGCGAACCTCGAACGTGAAGGCGTTCCGCCACAGAAGATTCATCGGGTCGGAAATGTAATGATCGACTCGCTGGTCCGACTTTTACCGGTCGCGGCGAAGGTGCCAAGAAACGGCTTTCCGCACCGCTACGCCCTGGTCACGTTGCATCGGCCGTCCAATGTTGATGACAACGAAAGACTGAAGAACATTTTGCAGTCTCTTGTCGACATAAGCGAGAGGCTTGGATGTGATTTTTCCCGTGCACCCGCGCACGCGACAGCGAATTGCGGAATTCGGGCTGGAAGCAGAAAAGGTGCATTTATCCGGGCCTTTGCCGTACATAGAATTCCTCGCTCTGCAGAGCCGCGCTGCGGTCGTCATCACCGACTCGGGCGGCATTCAAGAGGAGACTACCTTACTTGGCGTGCCGTGCCTGACGTTACGGAACAATACGGAGCGGCCGGTGACGGTCAGCATCGGCACGAACGTGATAGTTGGACAGACCGAGAAAAACTCAGGGCCGAGTTGTCAAAGGTTGTCAGTGGGAACGCTAAGAAAGGAACCGTTCCACCGCTGTGGGACGGTCACGCGGGCGAAAGGATCGCTGCGACTCTGGGAAGTATTTGCTGTAAAAAATGCAGTGCATCGGGAAGGACTTCCGGGTCGCACTTGGTCCTTACGCATCCGTGTTATGCAGATGCCGAAGCAGTTTGATGCACGGATCGGGTAATTTTGTATGTGATTGATAATGCTATAGTTAACTTGTCTCTAAAGTTGCAAGTGCTTGCAACTACTCGCAGAAATTATCAGTCTTGACAGGTTTCAGAGTTCGGTTAAAGTAACGCTGACCGCTTTGTCAGAATTTCCAAGTGACATCGCGAGAAATAGGTTTTTATGCTCCACTTCGTAAGACTTCAACTCATTGCTGCGATCGCCTTGCTGGCGGCTCTGGCCGGCGCCCAGCCAGCTTCTGCCAATACCATCACCGAGTCGGTGGCGGGATGCAGCGGTTGTAACGGATACACCTTTCAGGCGACACTCAATTCACTGGGAAGCAACAATTACTCCCTCTCCTATACCGTGACAAACGTCAGCGGTTCGCCAGCAACTGCGCAAAGTTGGTCACTGACGCCGTTTCCGAGCGGCCAGGGCATCAGTTCGTTTAGCAACTTCAGCGTTTCTGACGGAAACACCAGCGCATATAGCGTTTTGGTTGGGAAATCAAATAACGGAGGCAATGGGAACTGCGACTTCAATCTTTCGGACTCGCTGTGTGTTACGTTGAGCGGAGTAGGGTCGCCCTCGTCAATAAGTCTGGGCCAGTCTCTGAATTTCAGCTTTAACTTCAATTGCACGAATTGCAGCGCACTGAGCTCCTGGGATTTTCTGTCGCACGGCTACTGCACTCCAGGCAGCGGCAACTGCTATGCGATTAGCGTCAACGGTACGTCGACTCCGCCAGTGGGAGTGCCGGAGCCCTCGGTACTTGCGCTGTTGGCCTCGGAGATGGCGGTGATTGCAGGCGTAGTGCTATCTTTCGGTTCGTTCCGTAATCGAGTGCGCCGATGGGCGAATTTGTTTCGTTTGCAACCACGGCTAACCAGCTAAAAGGTCTGCGAACCGATCTGCCGGACGAGTTCTAAACGAACCGTCCGGCGTTTCATTTTTAGGACTTTTCTCCGGATGTCTTTCCACTACGGAATGGCTGCCGTTGCCTCGTTAGAGAACGCGCTCTCGTTGTTGCTTGCATCCACGGCTGTGGAAACATAAAAATAATTCCTACCGGACTGAACGCCGCTGTCGTCATAACTGGTTCCGGACAACAAGGAAGAATTCATCCTTGAGTACGGGCCGCCAGACTGTGTTCCACGATAAAGGTTGTATCCCGCAACGGTTGAGGTGCTCGGGTTCCACGTGAGCGACACGCTGTGCGGAGTCGTCGTCTGCGTCCCGGAGCCGCTAAATGCCTGCTTCAAGGAAGAGTCCGAAGCATTGCTCACAAAAGAAATGCTGCCGGGCGAACTACCGGCTGCTGGCGGCGTAAACGTTACGGTGTACTGGGCGCTCTGACCTGCTGCAACGCTCATCGGAAAAGTAACGCCGCTTACGGAATAACCGGAACCATTCCACGACGCGGTTGAAACCGTCACGTCGGCAGTCGAAGCCGACAAGGTTCCCGTCAACGAGGATGTGCTACCCACCGCGACGTTACCGAAATTTAAAGTGGAAGGCGACACCGCAAGCGCCCCAGCCGTGGGTGGCGGCGGAGGTTGGGTATTGGATCCCGCGGAGACTCCCGCGCATCCCGCGAGAACAAGTACGCAAACTAGCGTCAGGAGAGCGCAAAGAAGACGCGATCGCGAACTGATTTGTTCTTTCCATACACACGATTATCGGCTGGAACCGGACGAGGTCGAGAGAGCCAAAAGCCATGACCGCTGGCGCAAACTAATTGCACTTTGGTAATGCAGATGGCTATTATCGAAGTGGCTGCTCGGGATATTAAAGCTGCCACGCGAAGTTCGGCAACTGGCTCGGTCTGAATCTCCGAAACGAGGGTACGAAAGGACTTCTTCGGGTTTGCACGGAGTCCGTGGCGAGCCTGATCCGTAAATCCGCTCGTGAAAATAACCGCAAAACTTTACACATCAGTCACCGAGGAATAAACCGCAGTAATTATAAATCCTTTGTTATCAGTGTTTTAATTTAATCATGAAAACAGTTACTCGGCTTAGCAATTGCCAATACAAGGTGTCTCGGGAATCTCGAAAGACCATGTCTATGGTGACAAATGGACACTCACTTAAGTTCGCAGTTCAGGTCTCTTTTATTCTTATTGGAGGGCTGTTTTGCTTGCCGGTCGCGGCCCAACAATCCGACCTCGCAACTCACCCTGGCTTCTTATAAAGTCCAAGCCGCCGAGCCGATAGTCAGCTCGGAGTCATACCTGCCGGAAGCGCCCAGCCAGCACAGCTTTTGGGACGGCAAGAACCGCTTCCTGTTTTCGACGGTTGCCATGTTCAGCGGCGCAGACTTCGCCGTTACTCACATGAATCTGGCGAACGGGGGCAGGGAACTGAATCCAATGGTGCGTCCGTTCACTGGCAGCACTCCTGCGCTTGCAGCGAATTTCGCAGGGCAAACCGCTGGCGTTATCGCGGTCAGTTATCTTCTGCACAAGTCAGGACATCACAAACTCGAACGAATGGCGCCGATGGCAAATATCGCCAGCTCAGCATTTGCTGTTGCTTATGGACTATCGCACCGATATTAAGTCCGTGCGGATTAGCCCTGCTCCGTGCGAGCGGGACTGATCCTTGACAGCTAGCCCTTCCGACCTGAGCGTTTCCAGCGCTCTCATCTTCTGAAATCTCAAACCTGCGCGGCAAAATCCCGCAGTGTGTCTTACGAGAATTACGGGACCGCGACCTGTACCTGGTTCGAGTAGCCGCTCTCCACCCCGCTGGAATTGACTGCGGTGGTTACGTAGTAATAGGTGTGCGCAGACGCGACGGTGCTATCTGTGAACGCAGTGCTAGGATCAAGGGACGAATTCAACTTCGCATAAGGGCCACCCGCCGTACTGCCCCGGTAGACGTTGTAACCCATGACCTGCGATGTGCTCGGGTTCCAGTTGAGATTTACGCTGTGTTGCACGACTGAAACTCCGCTTGCCGGTGAGGGATTCGGTGACGCTCGACGCCGTACTCGCGAACGAGAGCGTAGCGGAGGCGGTGCCGCTGCTTTGCGGGCGTAAATGCGATCGAATAAGGAATGCTTTGGCCTGCTGCAATCGTTGTCGGTAAAGAGATCCCACTCAACGAAAACTCCGAGCTGCTGCTGCTTGCCGACGTAATTGTCACACTCGCTCCCACCGCGCTCAACGCTCCACTCTTCGACGCGGTGGATCCCACGGTTACGTTTCCGAACGACGCGCTGGATGGAGAGAGACTAAGTTGCCCAGTAGCTGTCCCGGAGCCGCTCAGCGGGATCGAAACATTGGTGTAATTTTTCGCATTCAAGCCTACGAACGAGCCGCTCGACCAAGCCGGACGTCTGGGGAGAAAATAAGATACTGAATGTGAAACTCTGTCCCGGAGTCAAAGTCAAAGGTAAAGGCAGGCCTTGAACTGAGAACCCCGTTCCTTTTGTAGCATCGTTTGAAATGGTGATGGTTCCGGTTTTTGCGTTGGTCAACGTCACGAACATTTTCGAGGTGTTTCCGGTCTGCACATTTCCGAAAGATACACTCGACGGATTCGGGATCAGCGACTTCGCAGTTGTACCCGAACCGCGCAGAGCAAGCAGCGTGCTGCCGTTAAAGGCGATGCTTCCGTTACTTGATCCGGAAGAGGTCGGACCGAAAGAAACTGTCAGGACGAAGCTTTGCCCTGGAGCCAAACTGAGTGGGAGTGCCGGACGACTCGGCGCTGTAACCTGCGCCACTTGCGGCTGATCGTAGAAATACTGAAGCTGGTGCTGCCACTGTTGGTAACCGTGACCGGCAAACTTTCAGTTTGGCCGAGCACTACTTCACCAAAGCGCAAAATAGTCGGATTAAAGGTTAATTGGGTTGCGGCAGCCGCTGGCACTGGCAATCCGGCAGTCAAGAGAAAAGCGGCGAACAATAGAAAAAAGACGTACTTGATAGACTTGCTGGGGGAGGGTCATAACATTTTCAGTTTGCCGGTGAGCGAGCGATCAGTGAAGGTCTCGACAGTTCACATTGCTAATGAGAAGGACCTATGCACCGGCCGCGCATTTTCGCGGCGGAAAATGGCAAAAGGACATAGGGAAGTGTGCGGCGCTGGAAACAATGTTCGATGTCGCACAGTTGTTAGTGCGATTTAATAAATGATGATGTTGTGACGCTGGAGATTCGGCGAATGAAACTTAGGATGTTTTAATCAGTGAAGTGGATTTCAAGAGAAGAACATTTAATTCTGAATTTGCAGTTCAATGTTTCATCAGTGGCGCGGGTGCTGGTTTGAATTGCGCGCTCTGGATCCACGATCATCCAAGCTAAAGCACCGAACAGACACAGTGCGGCAGCTACCATGAAAGATGCGGTCCACCCGAAGCGACTTGCGATAAACGGCGTCAACGACGCCGTGACCATGCCGCCGATCTGTGCACCCATGTTCATGAATCCGGAAACTGAACCGGAAGATGGACCAGCAAGGCCCGCGGTCACCGACCAGAATGAACTTTGCGCAAGGTACAAAGCGCCCGCGCCGCCAGCCAGTACCACGCTGGCGAGTCTGGCGCCGTGCACTTCCGATCCCATCACCAAAAACGCGCCCGCCAGTAGAATGACAACAGCTGCCAGGTAGCATCGTCCGACGCGGGCACCGAATTTTTTCGTAAGACGATCACTGATGAATCCGCCCAGCGGGCAACATGCCGCCATCGCAAGGAACGGAAGCATGGCGTAAAATGCGCTCGCCTTAAGATTTAAATTTCTGACCTGGGCGAGGTAAAGATAGAACCAGCTGAAAAATATCCAGGCTACATAGCCAAAACTGAAATAGCTGAGAGTGATCGCCCACACTTCGCGGCTCTTTAAAATGGAACTCCACGGAATCAACGGGCGATTTTCGCCGTTGCGACTCCCCGCAGAAATTCCCTGACGAATGAATTCCAATTCAGAGTCAGAGACGCTCGAGTGCTGGCTGGGATCATCTTTCGCCCAGAGGAACCACACCAAACCGGCGAGCAACCCAATAACCGCACAAATCCAGAAGGACGCTCTCCAACCATAGTGAAGCATGACGTAGGTGATCAGGGGCGGAGATAATCCCGCGCCTGCGCCCACTCCCGCAAAGATCCAGCCGTTGGCGATTCCGCGCTCCTGCAGCGGTATCCAGCGCGCGACGAATTGGTTCGACGCGGGATACATCACGGCCTCACCGGCTCCCAATAAAAATCTTGCTGAGACAAAAAGCCACAAGGCACCCGTAATATTCGAAGGGACCGATGCAGTCAACGCAGTAAAAATTCCCCACCAGATCACTCCTGCGGCGAGAACACGACGTGGGCCTAAGCGATCAGCCAGCCTTCCACCGGGAGTTTGGAAAAGCGCATAGCCGGCCAGGAAAGAGCTGAATACCCAGCCCAACTGCACGTTGCTCAGGTGATACGCCGCGGCCAGAGAACCGCCCGCAATCGAGATGTTGACGCGATCGAGAAACGCGACCGCGCTCAAAATGAACAGCCAAAAGATGAGCCTCCAACGCACATAGGTGCGTGGGCCGGTCATCTCGCCTCTTGACTTTCGCAAACTCTCATCCTGCTTAACGGGAGTGAGGGCCATGATATGTAGTGACTCTTTGCCGCGATTCGCCGAGGCCCTCGATGCCGAGTTCCACGATATCACCAGCCTTCAAATAAACCGGCGGATTCATTCCCAGGCCAACTCCTGCGGGCGTTCCGGTGCTGATCACATCCCCCGGAAGCAGCGTCATAAAGTTGCTGACGTAAGAAACCAGCGTGGCCACGTCGAAGATCATATTCGCAGTGGTGCTGTTCTGCCGCGATACACCGTTGACCATCAGCCACATTTTCAGATTGCCGACATTAGGAACTTCATCCCGGGTTGCGAGAAATGGACCGAGTGGCGCAAAGGTATCGGCGCTTTTTCCTTTTGACCACTGCCCGCCGTGTTCGAGCTGAAAACTGCGCTCTGAATAATCATTATGCAGTGCGTAGCCGGCAACGTAATCGAGGGCGTCTTTCTTTTCCACGTACAGTGCACGTTTGCCGATGATCACCGCAAGCTCTACTTCCCAATCCACTTTCGTCGAATTGCGTGGCATGACCAGCGGATCATTCGGGCCAGTGAGCGAGGTAGTCGCCTTAAAGAAAATTACCGGCTCCTTTGGCGGTTCAGCCTTGGTTTCTGTGGCATGATCGCGATAATTCAAACCAATGCAAATAATTTTGCTGGGCCGCGAAACTGGTGATCCAAGCCTTACGGTTGGCGCAAGCCTGGGCGCCGAGGCGCCATTTTTCTTCAGCCAAGCTTCAAGTTGTTTCAAACCTCCATCGGCGAAGAAAGCTTCACCGTAATCCGAACCTATTGCGGAAACGTCGATTCGGCTTCCATCTTTCAAAAGCACACCTGGTCGTTCCTGCCCTGGTCCCCCAAAGCGAATGAGTTTCATTTGTCCCCCCTCGATTAGTTATTGTTCGAAACTCGATTTCGTCGCCTCTTTGCCTCCGATTGGACGTTTTTAGTTGGTAGTTCGTTTTTTATCGCCCAAAAGTTTCTGTTCTCTGCACAGTGTGGCACACCGTAGAATCCTTTTTCGCCGGACGCCGCCTGCTCGCTGCAATTCCTTTCGCTGAAGACTGCAAGTCAAAGATATTACTACTCGCAGCAATGCGAAAGCGTCAATGCGGAGCGCAGGAATTCGATTTGGCACATCGATGGTGGAAGGAGCGCGGTCCATAATCCTGAGCTTGCACGAGTTCATTTGAGAGCGAATGAACTCGCTCCGCTGGGGAAGGCAGCGCTAGCAGGAGATTGGTCTCTAAAATCTATCAAGTCCTCCCAGAAAGATGGATATGTCGTCGTAGAGATTTTTAAACATGCAATTTCGGCGTTTTTCACGCGTGCTTGCTTTTCATCTCCGCTAGCAATTGCTCGATCCTGTCTTCTTTCTCGATGGCAGACAGCCGGTCTTCAACATCATCGGCGCCGAGTTCAGACTTAGCGTGGCTTACGGCTTCGTTGTGAGCGACCTTGCGCTTCATTCGATCGAAGGCCGCGCTCTTTGAGCCGTCCCCGATTGCCGAGCGCGCGTCGTGGGCTTTGCCAACTGCGCGGGCCCGTCGATGCTGCGCAATCAGGAGATCGGATTTGTGCTGGGCTTCGTCGAGTTTTTGTTCCAGTTTGCGCAAGGCGGTCTTCAGGTTGTCCACCTGCGCCTTCTGATCGCCGACCTGCTGGGCAAAGCTCGCTGACATCTCTCGATAACTTTCCACGCGGTGCAGCGCCGCCCGTGCCAGATCGTCATCTTTTTTGCTGACTGCCAGTTCGGCCTTGCGCGTCCACTCGGTTATTTTTTCTTCGTTCTCCTGATGCTTTTTGGCCAGCAGGTGCTGGTCAGCGATGGCGATTGCGACCTGTGTCTTGACCTGCAGAAGCTGGTTCTGCATGTCGAGGATGACCTGCTTGATCATCTTCTCCGGGTCTTCGGCCTTGTCGATGAGATCGTTGAGATTTGCGCGGACTAAAGTTGAAACTCGCTCCAGTAGTGCCATATGAGACTCCTTTCAAAATCAGCTATTAGCTCTTAGCCGGTAGCTCTTAGCTCAAGATCAAAAACAAAATCCATGTCATTCCGGACCGGCCGTGTTGATGCGGCCAGATGCAGCGCCGGTCTTTTGTTTCGACATAGCGGCGCCAATTGCCACGCCGATGGCGACCCCGATCGCGAGCCAGGTGCCGCCAGAGCCGAAAGCGGCATCGATGGCGATGCCGATTCCGGCGCCGAGAGCGATTCCTAATCCGATTTGCATTGATGGTCTTTTCATCTCGTTTGCTCCGTTGTGTCGTCCCTGCGGGACTCGGTCTTTGTTTCGTGCCTACCAGGCACTGCTGTGCCGGGCTTTCATATGCTGCCCGTTCGTTCGGGCTTGGTCGGACAAGAGTGTCCGACCCACACGGACTGTGCTTACTTCTTGCCTCCATTTGCCGGCGGCAACGCGTCCGGCCTCGAACCCTTGTCGCCGATGCCGCGCACTTTGCTCAACAACTCGGTCATGCTCATTCCCGACAACGACTCGAACAGTGCCGGGACTTGCGCCGCCATTTTGGCGAAGTCGCCGGTGATCTTGTTCATCCCGGTGGCGTCGCCGTTGCCGGTCGAAACCACGGTGATCTTGTCGACGTTGGCCAGCGGCGCGGCCATCGCTCGGACCACTTCCGGCAAGCTGGTGAGCAGCTTGTCGTAGATCGCGGCCTGGTTGTATTCCTGATACGCCTCGGCCTTCACGTTCATGGCCTTGGCTTCCGACTCACCTTTCTTGAAGATGATCTCGGCTTCGGCTTCGCCCTGGGCGCGAATCGAAGAAGCGTGTCCTTCGGCTTCGGCGATCAGGCGTTGCTTCTCGGCGGCGGCGAGAGTCTCAATCCGCTGACGCTCGATCTCGGCGCCTTTCAGCACAGTCGCGATCAGTTCTTTCTCGCGGCGATTGATTTCCGCTTCCTGAACTTTGACCTGCTGCTCTTTTTCGATCTGCTGCACCTTCACCTGCTCCGCCACCACCTGCTGCTGCATGATGTTGGTCTGAATGTCGTAAGCTTTGTCGGCCTGCGCCTGCTGGCGCTTGGTGACTTCGACATATTGCGCGCGCTTGACTTCAAGATCGCGTTGCGCTTCAGCCTGTTTCGCCAGTGACAAAGTTTCGGCCAGCACGCGCTCCTGGTCGGCTTGCGCTTTGGCCACAGCAGCTTCTCGAGTGGCCAAAGCACGGCGGATTGCGGTATCGCGGTCGGCTTCGGCCGTCGCCACGTCGGCATCGCGCTTGATGCGGGCAACGTCGGGCTTGCCCATGTTGATGATGTACTCGTTCTTATCGCGGACTTCCTTGATGGTGAAGGAAATTACTTCCAGCCCCATCTTGTTCATGTCGTCGGCGCAAGTAGAACGCATGCGGTCGCCGACCATCTCCGGCTGCTTCACGATTTCTTCTACTGTGAGCTGGCCGATGATGCCGCGCAGGTGGCCTTCCATCACCAGCTTGATCAGGCCTTCGCGCTCCTGATCGGACTTGGTGAGAAACTGTTCCGATGCAGTCCAGATGGATTCTGTATCGGATTTAACTTTGATCTGCGCCACGGCTTCGACCGTGACCGCCACGCCTTGCTTGGTGTAGAGGTCCTGCTGCGGCGCCACGTCGAACGACATCAATTCGAGAGACAACTCGTGACAGTTCTCGACCATGGGGAACACAACCGTCCCCCTGCCAACGACTACTCTCTTGTTGCGGAAGCCGTAAACAATTAGCGCTTCGTGTGGGCCAGCCTTACGATAAAGGCGGGCAAGAAAGCTCATCAAGAACGCGAGGACGAACACCCCAACCGCAATTACAATCCAAATCTCTGCTGACAATCCGAAAAACATAACGCCTCCTCCGGCAACGCCAAATCTTCAACCACCAAGAACGCAAAGCTTCAGGACGAGAACCCAGCTCCGCGTGCTTCGTGCTTGCGAGTTATCAAATCCAAGTCGCGAATAATCTGCTCCGGGCTGTCGTGCCCGAGAAAAACTTCGCCCTCCAAAGTCTTGATACGAACTCCGCGATTCCCCCAGACGTAAGCGCGTTTATCGCCGACTCCGCGAATCCCGTATCCGCCGATCACGTTCCAGCGATCGAGGGCGTAGCTCTTAATGTCAGCGGCGGGAATCGAGCGCAGTCGAAAACCAAGCGTGCGGACCTCGACTCCAGAGGAACTGAAGAGCATACTGGAAGCCGTCCCAGGCCAATGCGGCTGAAGCGAGCATGAGAACGAGCGGCAATTCCGAGAGCGATACGAACGCCAGCGACGGAATTGCCGTGATGACTGCGATCATCGCGACAGCAGCGACGCCCAGCACCAACGCCAGCATTTTCGAATCGTGACGCTCAACCGCAAGAGCGTTGTTCGCAGGAAGTTGAACGCCACGTCGGGTTGCGAGCGCGGTAATCACAACCAACAGTGGCCGCGCCCATGCCGCAGAGCCAGCACTGGCGCAACATTCACCGGCTGTCCGTGAACGTTGTAAGCAATGATCGCTTCGCCCGCCCAGAGAAGAGTCCCGAGAATGACATAGAACAGAACAAAAGCGCCCAGGCCGCGGGATCCGGCTCTTTACTCGCAAGCAGTATCAAGAGTCGCGAGACCGGCCACGAAAATTCCCATCACCAGCAGGAAGGCCAGCGATCCTTCGCGCGACATCCATCCGTTGGGATGATTTGCCAAATCAAAATGCGTGGCCAGTCTGCGCCGGCAATTCCTGCCAGGACATTGCATACATGAACGCCATGATGGGCAAGGCAAGCCACATCAGCCCGGTGAAATGTCCGCAGATAACGGCGCGAATCAGATTGTTCGATGGCGATTGTCATTGCCGGCTCCGTCGGTTTCATTTAACGGTTCGCCGAATTCACTCTCTTCTCCGGCAAGTTCCGACCACGGACGCACGTAAGCGATTCCACGCTCATAACGCGTGACTACGACTTCGGTTGTTTTCGGGATGGCCGATCCATCTTCTGCGCGTGCTCCGCATACGCGGCGGGTGCCGGCTTGCGAGTAGATCAGTTCTCCAGTGCCGCCTTCGCGGATGGGCATCGAAAGCCGGCCGAGAACGCCGACCATTTCGTAATCAGCGGGATCGAGGGCTTCATCGGGATGAGTGAGAACGCGACTCAGAAACAGATAAATGATGGCGGCTCCGCCCGTGCCGCTCAGCAGCGAAATACCCACCGCCGCCCAGAACCAAATTGCGGAATGACGGGTCAGTAGAAATCCAGTGCCGCCAAACCACGCCAGGAAAGCCGTGAGGCTGATCAAATTGAAAGGCGAAAGCTGACCGCCATGTACTCCATGAGCAGAAGCTGCGTGCCCCGAGAAATGCGCGGGCGCATGAAGATGAAAATGCGGAATGTGAAGATGCAGGCCTCCGCCCAAAAACATCAGCGCACTCAAGAAGAACCCCACGACAAAACAGACTAGATAAAAATCTGCCCAGGTCATAGCCGCCCTCCTTTTTTTCCGCGTGAACTCGTTCCTTGCGGCTGCAATGCTTCAAGTAGCCGGTCCGCCAAGCCAGGCGTGTCCAATATTGCGCCCAGCAGGATAAAGCACTTGCGCGTGTCCTTTTCCCGCGCCAGTTTAATCAGGACCTGTGTCAGCTCCGGATCTCCGGCAAAACGCTCCGACGCGTGCAGCAGCCATACATCCAGACTGCCTTCCGTGGTGCGCAAATCCGACGTCAACTCGGTGTGATAGCCGTCGGGATCGTCCACCAAAAATCCCGGATGCACCTTGAAAAACTTCGCCAGCAGGGAACGCGACGATTGCGTCATGTGCCGGCGCGATCCGCTTTCGATCTGCGAAATATACGACTGGCTGATGCTCTTGCCCTGCTCTTTACGAACCGCCGCGACCAGTTCCTGTTGGGTCATCGGGCGTTCCAGACCACGCAGAGAGCCTTCGACTTCCCGCAAGTAACGAATTTTCTCGGCAAGTCTCATATCTCAATACGCGATATGTATATCGCAATATGTAATATCATGTCAAGAAGTGGATTTGGCGTCGATTCAGGAACTTACGAACGAACTTTCTGGAAGATGAAGTAGCTCATGATTCCTGGGATCAAGTCTTGTGGGTTGCTTTCGACTTACCTCAGGACTAGCATTGACTACGCAGTCGCGCGCTCACCAACGTTCTGTTCAGCCCTGAATCTCAGGAGGTCTCCATGGCTACAGTTTCCGCAACTCAAATCGATCCTCGCGTGCTCAGTTTTCTTGAGAAGCCGCGCAAAATGCTCATCAACGGCAAGTGGGTTGACGCAGTTTCGGGCAAGACTTTCCCAACTTACGATCCTTCGACCGGCGAAGTACTGGCGCAGGTTGCTGAAGGCGATCGCGCCGATATTGACCTGGCGGTGAAGGCCGCCCGCAAAGCTTTCGACGAAGGCCCGTGGCGCAAGATGACGCCCTCCGAACGCGGCCGCCTGATCTGGAAGCTGGGCGACCTGATTGATCAGCACCTCGAAGAGTTCGCGTTTCTTGAATCGCTGGATAATGGTAAGCCGCTAACCGTGGCGCGGGCTGCCGATGTGCCGCTCGCGGCCGAGCTTTTCCGCTACATGGCAGGATGGGCGACCAAACTCGAGGGCAACACTATCCCGCTCTCGGTGCCCTACACGCCCAAGGCAAAGTATTTGAGCTACACGCTGCGCGAGCCTGTAGGCGTGGTCGGACAAGTGATTCCGTGGAACTTTCCGCTGCTGATGGCGGCATGGAAACTTGGTCCGGCGTTGGCCACCGGCTGCACCGTGGTGTTGAAGCCCGCCGAGCAGACTCCGCTTTCTGCTCTACGGCTTGGGGAGTTGATTCTCGAAGCCGGATTCCCGGAGGGAGTAGTGAACATCGTCCCGGGATATGGTGAGACCGCTGGCGCAGCCCTGGCTGCGCACAATGATGTTGACAAAATCGCTTTCACTGGATCTACCGAAGTGGGCAGGCTGATTGTTCACGCGGCTGCCGGAAACTTGAAACGAGTTTCGCTCGAGCTCGGCGGAAAATCTCCCAACGTGATTTTCAAAGACGCCGACATGGACGTTGCCATTCCCGGCGCGGCCAGCGGAATCTTCTTCAATCAAGGCCAGTGCTGCTGTGCGGGTTCGCGGCTTTACATTGAGAAAGAAGTCTTTGACCAGGTCATCGACGGAATTTCGGCGAACGCAAAGAAAATTCGTGTGGGCGCCGGCCTTGATCCTAAAACGCAAATGGGGCCGCTGGTTTCTGAAGAGCAGCTCAGTCGCGTCTGCGGATATCTCGAATCCGGGTTCTCGCAAGGCGCCAAAGCCGCAGCTGGCGGACACAAGACGGGCGACAAGGGATATTTTGTCGAGCCGACAGTGCTGGTCGATACTCGCGAAGATATGAAAGTTGTGCAGGAAGAAATCTTTGGGCCAGTGGTTGTGGCGATGCCGTTCTCAAACGCGGAGGAAATTGTGCCGCGCGCCAATGACAACGTGTACGGCCTGGCTGCCGGAATCTGGACCCGCGACATCAGCAAAGCCCACCGCATGGCGGAGTATTTCCAGGCGGGCACGGTGTGGATCAACTGCTACAACATCTTCGACGCGGCCTTGCCGTTCGGAGGTTACAAGCAGTCCGGCTGGGGACGCGAGATGGGACATGAGGTCCTGAACAATTACACGCAGACGAAGGCGGTGTGCGCGCGGATCTAATTTGCTGGCAACATCTGATTCGGTAGAGACGTAGCTTTGCTACGTCTCTTTTTTTTGCAATCACAATTGTGCACAGACGTTGCAAGCAACGTCTCTACATCTGCATTGGATTTAACAACGAGATCTACGGCCGAAGCGGCATATCTTTCGCGGCGGGCTCTTCCAACACCGGCGGATCTGAGCGGAGAAAGTCGTAATGCTCAATATGGACCGCAACTGCAGGCTTGCCGCCCTCGGCTTGTTCGCAGCGCACAACGCGCGCACGGCAGCAAACGTTCATGTCGTCGGCCAGAGTAATTTCCGACGGCATGACCAGCGTCATCTCAACCATCTGACCTTCGGCGAGACACAGATCAGTCCACAGCATTGCGCCGCGCGAACTCAGGTCTTGAGTGAAGCCTGAGCCGGTTCGGGTTTCGCCAGAAACTCGCAGCGTAACCGGCACCTGATAAGGGAAGCGCTGTCCTAGCCGGCGCTCTACCCGGTTCTGTTCGGCGCTCATCATCCGCAACACTGTAGCGCAACCCGGCCTTTCCGGGAAGGGAAAAGAGCAGTTCAAGTGCCACAAAATTTGTCGATTTGCATCGGAGTATGCCCAGACCGCATCATTGAGCGTGAACCCCGTGTCATCGTCAGACTCCCCAAAATTCCAGCAGCCGCAAAGGAAATCGGGCGGCCGCAGCCTGCCCGTGACCTTGCGCGCGTTAAAGCACCGCAACTTTCAGCTATTTTTCGGAGGGCAGCTCATCTCTCTGATCGGCACCTGGATGCAAAACGTTGCACAAGCGTGGCTGGTTTATAGGCTCACCGGTTCATCGTTGTTGCTCGGTTCGGTTGCATTTGCAGGGCAGATCCCGGTGTTTCTGACATCGCCGTTGGGTGGGATCGCCGCCGATCGCTACAACCGGCAACGGGTGGTGATTGCGACTCAGACCGCGTCGATGATCCTGGCGTTTATTTTTGCAGCGCTCACGTTGACTCACCGCATTACCGTGACCGAAATTTTTGTGCTGGCGATCATGCGCGGCGTCGTGAACGCGTTCGACATTCCCGGGCGCCAGGCCTTCATCGTCGAGATGGTCGGCAAAGAAGACTTGATGAATGCCATTGCGTTGAACTCTTCCATGTTCAACGGCGCGCGTATTATCGGGCCTGCAATTGCGGGAATCGTGGTGGCAAGAGTCGGTGAAGGCTGGTGCTTCTTCGGGGATGCCGTGAGTTATATCGCGGTGATCGTCGGGCTATTCATGATGCAGGTAGCGCCCCGTAAACAGCGACCGATGGGATCGCCGTTAGAGCACGTCATCGAGGGGTTCCGTTTTGTGCGCGACACCGCGCCCATACGCTTGCTGCTGTTTTTGCTGGGACTGGTAAGCCTGGTGGCAATGCCGTACACCGTGCTGATGCCGGTTTTCGCTGATCGCATACTGCACGGCGGCGCGCGCGGCCTGGGAATCCTGATGGGCGCGACCGGCGTAGGCGCTCTGCTGGGCGCACTGACGCTGGCCACTAAAACCGGCGTGCAGGGTTTGGGACGATGGGTAACTTTTTCCTGCGCGGGCTTCTCGATCTCGCTGATCGCTTTTGCGTTGTCGAGAAACTTCTGGCTTTCGACCGTGCTGCTCGTTCCCGTTGGTTTTTGCATGATGCTGCAAATGTCATCGTCGAACACCCTCATTCAAGCTATGGTGCCCGACGAGTTGCGGGGACGGGTGATGTCGGTCTATTCCATGATGTTCATGGGCATGGGCCCTTTTGGGGCGCTGATTGCCGGCGCGATTGCCGATCGGATGGGCGCCCCGCTGGCAGTGATTATGGGCGCGATCGCGGGGCTAGGCGGAGCGGTGATTTTCGGAATGCGGTTGCCACATATTCGCGGGGAGGCACGGCGATTGATTATTGCTCAACAAATGGTGGGCGGCGAACCGGTGCAGGAGATGACTGCGCCGGCGGTGGAAGATTAGAGGCGCGGCCAGACCCGAGTTGTTCGCAGGCTCGACTCATTCGTTGTAGATCAGAATCCCCACCCTGTCGCGAAGAGCGCGACAAGGGTGGGGCACCCGCATTTTTTAAGTTACAGAACTATCAGTGCAGCACGTGCCAGTGACGCACAGGCGCGATCAGCATCTGCAGATATTGAAGCAGGGACTGCTGGCCGCCTCCCGGGGAGATGGGGGCGTAGGAAAAGGTGAGCGCCAGCATCATCGCGGCGCAAACCGCCAGCCAGCGGCGTCCGGTGGTGATTTCAGGCCACACTTCGACTGCGGGGTGCCGCATTCCACTTAACCGCAGCAGAATCGCCCAAACCAACCATCCTGTCCAAAAAAATAAAGCCAGCGGAATGAGCGTAAGAATCGTCAGGCGCGAGACAGTTTTGTGCGCGCGTGGAGAAATTGCAAACACGATGTGCCCACCATCGAGCTGGCCCCCGGGCAACAGATTCAGCGAAGTCGCAAACATCCCGACCCACGCCGCAATCGCGACCGGATGTAAATACAGTCGAGTGAGCGGCACGCCTGCGAGGCCGCGCGCATAGCCAAGCCAGACCAGCGATCCACGCACGAGATGAAAGATGAGCGGATATCCCAGTTGAATGTCAGGCGCAAGTGCGCCGATGGGTGCGATTCGCGATAAGCCAAGAGAGAAGATCAATACGATGAAAGCGACAACAAATCCCGCAATCGGCCCAGCGATTCCGATATCAAAAAGCACAGCCCGCGAACGTAATGGGGATTTAATGCGAATGAACGCGCCTAGTGTTCCAATCAGCGTCGGAAAAGGAATAAAAAACGGCAGCGTTGCCGAAACTCCATACCGAACGCAAAAAAGATAATGTCCCATTTCGTGCGCCAGCAGGATCAGCATTAGCGTTAACGAGAAGGGAAGTCCCATCAGCAGGTGATTTCCCTGTAGCGCCCAGCGCAGCGAAGGGAAGATGTCGTTGCCCAAGGTGAAGGGAGGCAATCCCACTAGAAAATTCCACTGCAGTCGTGCCCCCACTACCAGCGTGGTAAAAAACGTCAGCGCCAGCAGCAGAAGGTGTAGCCAGTATCGGTGTGTGGGCTGCGGCGCGAATGACACATCTGTGCCATCTGGAGCGTAAATCTCGCTGGGCAGATAAACTTCGGGGGAATTCTGAGTAGACATCTTTCGCTCGAAGGAGAGACACAGTTCCTGTTCCGAACAGGTTGCGTCCGCCCCAGACGAACCTGATCGGGCTGAACTTATTCTATCGTCTGCAGTTCCTTGCCGGGCTTGAAACGCACGGCTTTGCCCGGAGGAATCGAAACCTCAGCCCCGGTGCGCGGATTGCGCCCGATTCCGGTTTTGCGCGGGCGGACGTTGAATACGCCAAAGCCTCGCAGCTCAATACGATCGCCATGGGACAGCGAGCGTTTCATGCTCTCAAACACGGTTTCAACTGCCATTTCAGCTTTGGTCTTAGTGATCCCGGTGCGGTTCACCACTTCATTAATTATGTCGAGCTTAATCACAGGAGCCTCATCGCGATGGGAGTGTGGGGGTGCCTCAAGTGCTTGATGCTAAGAGAGATATGGAAGATTGTCAATTGACTGGTTTGTTTCGTAAGATGACGGTTCAGCTTTTAGCTCTTAGCCTTTAGCTCTTGGCCAAACCGAACCACCTCGGCTCGACTCGGGTTTTGTTTAGCTAAAAGCTAAGAGCTAAAAGCTAAAAGCTAAGAGCTGGTTTAAGGAGCTTATGCTAAAAAGCGATCGCTGGATTCGCAAAATGGCCCTCGAGCACGGGATGATCAATCCTTTTTCAGAGAAGCAGGTGCGCGAAGGCGTGGTTTCTTACGGGCTTTCATCTTACGGTTACGATTTGCGCGTGGCCGACGAATTCAAAATTTTTACTAATGTGAATTGCTCGACAGTCGATCCCAAACAATTCGACGAGAAATCGTTTGTGACGGTTCGCTCCGATGCCGCACTCATCCCGCCGAATTCTTTTGCGCTGGCCCGCTCGGTTGAGTATTTCAAGATTCCGCGCGATGTGCTGACCATTTGCGTGGGCAAGTCAACCTATGCCCGTTGCGGAATCATAGTAAATGTCACCCCATTCGAGCCGGAGTGGGAAGGTTTTGTCACGCTGGAAATTTCGAACACAACGCCGCTGCCGGCTCGCGTCTACGCCAACGAAGGCCTGTGTCAGATTATTTTCTTCCAGTCGGATGAAGTCTGCGAGACCAGTTACGCTGATCGCAAAGGAAAGTATCAGTCGCAGAAGGGAATTGTGTTGCCGAAGTTGTAGGAAGAACGAGAAAAACGTCGTGGGTCGTGCGTCGTTGGTCGTGGGCCAAAACAAAAACCAGGGCGGACGCCGACCGCGAGTGAGGCGCGGACTTGAAACCTTGAAACCTTACTTTCTTCCTTCGCCTTCCTTGAAAATGTACTTGATGGAAGGCTTGTAGATCATCAAATTGGGGCCGCTGGTGCGGTTCACCTTGATGCAGGTGCGATCATACCATTCAATGCAACCGTGAACTTCTTCGCCGTCGGTGAGCACGATCACCATCGACGTCTTTGACTGCATCTGCTTCTGATAATAGAAATTTTCCGCGTTGGTCTGGTCCGGCGGCGGAGCTTTGCGTGCGCCATTAGACCGGTCTTGCGAACGCTCTGAGCGTTCCGGGCGGTCGCGGCGCTCTCCGCCATTCTGCGGCGGATGCGAGGGGCCAGAGTGGTTGGTATGGTTCAGTAGGGGCCGAATCAGTTTGCGGCTGGCGAAACCGTCTTTTTCAACATGACGTTCACCGGCCACGGCTGGAATTGCGTCTTTCATGACATCACCTGCCGACACGCTCAAATATGCGGCCCACAACGAAAACGGCGCGCTTTATGGGGACAGAGAGGCGTGAGTTGCTACTTACCCTAGCACAGCAAGGCGCGAGAGACAATCCCGAGTTCCTTGTAGGAGGTGACGAGAGGAGTCGGGGGTATTGAACCATTGTGTCATTGAATCACTGCGTCATTGAATCATTCAGTCATTAGAATTTCAACCCAGTCGGTGCTGGCGGGAAAGGATGGGTTTAATGATTCCATGTCTCAATGAATGAATGACTCAATCGTCTAGGTTTGCAGGACGCCGACCTTGAACTCCGGCACATCGGGATTCAGCGCCGCCGCTTCGAGCGCAGTGGTGATGGCGTCACGGGTGTCCACCGGATCAATGATTTTATCGATCCATAACCGAGCGGCGCCGTAGCGGGGATCGGTCTGCTCGTCGTAGGTGTTTTTCACCGAGTCGTACAGTTCTTTTTTTTCTTCCGGAGTGAGTTGCTTCCCGCTCCGCTCCAGCTGGCGGATTTTTATTTCCACCAAAGTGCCGGCGGCCGAATCGCCGCTCATGACGGCATATTTCGCCGTCGGCCACGCAAACATGAAGCGTGGGTCGTAAGCCTTGCCGCACATGGCGTAATGCCCAGCGCCGAAAGATCCGCCGAGAATGACGGCGATTTTTGGAACCACCGAATTTGAAACCGCATTCACCATCTTTGCGCCGGCCTTAATGATTCCGCTCCACTCGGCATCACGACCGACCATGAATCCGTTCACGTCGTGCAGAAAAACCAGCGGGATTAAATTCTGATTGCAATCCATGATGAAGCGCGCGGCCTTTTCCGCCGACTCGGTGTAGATCACCCCGCCGAACTCCATCCGCTTCTTGCCCTCGTGATCGGTGGCCTGGGCGTGCATTTTCTGATTGGCAACTATTCCGACAGCAAACCCGCCGATGCGCGCGTAACCGCACACCAGTGTCTTGCCGTACTCAACTTTGTATTCATCGAACTTGCTGGCATCGGTAACGCGCGCGATGACCTCGCGAACGTCATACGGGCGCGCTGCTGACGAATCATAAATTCCGTAAATTTCCTCCGCGGCCAGCGCCGGCGGTACAGGCTTCTTGCGGTCCCAGGGCGACTGCCTGCGATATCCCCACTTCTCGATGATCGAGCGAATGCGCTGCAAGCAGGCTTCGTCGTTAGGTTCATGAAAATCGACTGTGCCGCTGATCGCTGAATGCATGGCGGCGCCGCCCAGCTCTTCGGCAGAAATCTTCTGTCCGATCGCTGCCTGCACCAATGCCGGCCCAGCCAGGAAAAGTCCGCTGCCGTCGGTCATCAGTACGTGGTCGCACATCACCGGCAAATATCCGCCGCCGGCCACGCACATGCCCATGATGGCCGCAATCTGCGGAATTCCCATCGCCGACATGACGGCGTTGTTGCGAAAAACGCGCCCGAAGTCATCAGTGTCAGGAAAGACGTCTTCCTGCAGGGGCAAAAATATGCCCGCGGAATCGACCAGATAGATGACCGGAATCCGGTTCTCAATGGCCATGTTCTGCGCGCGAATCACTTTCTTCGACGTCATTGGAAAAAACGCGCCGGCCTTCACGGTGGCGTCGTTGGCGATGATCATCACCATGCGACTCTCGATGCGCGCCAGGCCAGTGATTACGCCTGCCGCCGGTGCGCCGCCCCATTCTTCATACATGCGATAACCAGCAAACAGTCCCAGTTCGAAAAACGTTCCCTGATCCACCAGCCGGTGAATGCGCTCGCGTGCTGTTAAGCGCCCTTTGGCATGCTGATTTTCAGTGGCTTTTTGGCCGCCGCCTTCGCAAATCTGTTCTTCGTCATTGCGGAAGCCGGAAACCAGGTCGGCGAGAAAGCGCATGTTGGCCTCGAAGCGCGCCGACGTGGGATCAACTTTGGAGGTAAGGATAGAGGAATCCGTGGCCATGTTTCGCGATAGTTACGTTAAACCAGCGGAAGGGAAAGGCGCAAACGTAGAAACGTTGCTTGCAACGTCTCTCTCCTTACGATCTCCGGAATGCAAGAATCTAGGCGTAGCAAATACGTCTGTACGCGTGTGAGTTACTTCTGCTCCGGCTTCAACTCCAGCGCGGCCGAGTTCATGCAATACCGAAGGCCGGTCGGACGCGGGCCGTCCGGGAACACGTGCCCCAAATGCGCCTCGCACTTCGAACATCGGACTTCTGTCCGCCGCATGCCGTGGGTCACATCAGTCTTTTCTTCGACTGCATCCTCTGAAGCCGGCTTGTAGAAACTTGGCCAGCCGGTGCCGGAGTCGAATTTCGTCTCCGAACTGAACAGCGGCTGCCCGCAGCAGACGCAGGTGTAGGTCCCTGGGTCTTTGGTCTTGTTGTACTTTCCGGTGAATGCGGGCTCGGTGCCCGCTTTACGGGTCACTTGGTACTGCTCAGGCGTCAACTGCTTTTGCCATTCCGATTCAGATTTGGTGATTTTGTCAGTCATAAAACGCTTTTTAGCTCCTGGCTTTTAGCTCTTAGCGAATTCTAAAAGATCTGAAGAGTAGATGCGCGAGGCCGAGAGAAGTGACAGGAGCTCAACGCCGAGTAATGCAGTAAAAAAGCCCCGCCATGCGACGGGGCTTTACGTTCAATGTTCGATTGGCTACTGATTAGCTGCCGGTTTTTGGTCGCTCTTTGTTTTAGGCATTGCCTTCTCGTGCATAGCGGCTTTAGGCTTCCAAAAACCCGGGTCGGCTTTTATCCATTCTTCCCGCGGATAACTCATCGCGGGGTTGAACAAGAACAGATTAGTCTGGGTAAATTCAACCGCTGACGATTCCAGTTCGCTGAGTTTTTTCATCCCGTCCTCGCCCATATTTTCGGCAAACTGTTTGTCGCTCCCCATCATGGTATCGATTTCCGAAGCTGACTTCATGGGGATAATCACCAGATATGTAACGTCTTCCTGTCCATACATGGCTTGGTACATTGCCCAATGCATATCAGGAATTTTGTCGTATGCATCTTTTACCAGCTTCATCAGATCGTTCCATTCGTGACGGTGTCCTGGACGAACCCGGTACAAAGCAATCTCGAAGGCGCGCATGTGAGCAATATCGACCGGCCCACGCAGGCTCTGTTCTTCGTCATAGGTGAATACGCCAGCATCGGTTTCAGTGAGCAGATCACCATCGGCGAGCGCGGCACGGTCGGTTGCGGCTGAGAGAGTGGAGTTCATCTGTTGCGCCATGGCATCTTTCTCCCAGGCCTCAAACGACTCGTAGCCTACGAAAAACAAGGTACGGTTTTTGCCGGTGAGGGAAGTGGCCGCGAAATAATGCGTTGGCCATTTGGCGCGGGCGAAGGCCTGCACAAAGGCGCTCTCGGATTTTTCGTGAACGGCCCCGCTTTTACCCGGCTTCGTAAATTCGCGGTCGATCAGCAATACTTTCGGCGGAGGCGTGGTCCCTTCGGGCGCTTCCTGGGCGACGGCGAGGCTTAAGCCAGCGGTTAAAAGGGTTGCTCCTAATAGACAACAAGCGATGCTCTTCATAGATGTTGACCCTCCTCGGGTCGAGAAGAAATGAATACTGCTTGAATGTGGAGAGAATTGCGCGGACGCTCTGGCCCCAATACCAGAGCAGGCCGGAGATTAGCTGAACGGAAGAGTGAAGTCAAGCTGGGGTGAGCCAGATCAACAACCTTAAGCGCATCGTTCCGAATTGGAGCGAGGAAGTGTCAAAGTCAAAAGCCCCACCCTCTCGCAAAAGACGCGAGGAGGATGGGGCACCCGAAACGATTTCTATTTCCGAGTCAATTATTGCGGGGGCGGAGCTGGTTGTTGGGTTGGTATTTGTCGATCAGCCGGTGGGGGCATCACCGAGCCGGCATCTGGGCGCGGCGCCACGTAAGGGATCTTCGGCATATGGATCACTTCACCCTTGACTGCTTCGTTCATCACGATGCCGGCGTGTTCCAGCAGCAGGCCAGTTGCGCGATCGAGCTCGATTTCGGCTTTTTCGTAGGCTGCCTCGGCGGAGACCTGATTTGATTCTGCTGTCGCAAGCTGCGACTGATAATTCAAGCACGTTGGTTCCGGTGGAAGCACCAAGTCTGAACTTCTTTTGCTCGGCCTCGAGTGATTGCTGGGCAAGTGCGACAGCAGCCTGTGCAGCCTGGACGGCCGACCGGTTCTGCGTGACTGAGAACTGCGCATTGCGTACTTCGATGCGCACCTGGTTCTCGATTTGCTGCAGACGCATCTGCGCCTGACGGTACTCCAGTTGTCCACGCACTTGAAGAGCTTGTGCTTGGCGATTCCGCAGCGGGATGTTCAGAGTGATGCCGGCGCCTTTATCGGGGGCGGTGGAGTCTATCAGCTTATTGAGGGTGCTTCCGATACTGGTTGGTGCGAACGATCCTGCAGCCATGCAGCCAAATGCTGGATTTACCAACGGGCTGCCGCACTCACTGAACGGGCTTTGATTACCACCCGCACCTGATCCTCCGTAGTACGCGAATACGTCCAGGCTGGGTAATAGGGAGTTTTTTAAAGCCCTTTCACTAATTTCACGGTTGCTGAGATCAATTCGAGATTCCGCTAGCTCGGCACGGTGCTGTAACGCTTCGTTCACTAAATCTTCCGTCGGCACTACCGGTTCCTGCTGTGGCAATGCCATGGTTGTCGTGGGAATGACTTCTGCGTTGGCCAGCTGTGGGTCTTGCAAATTTCTGCTGAGCGCATTTTTCATCAACAGCTGTTGTAGGTCGAGGTTGGTCTGCGCCTGGATCAGGTTCTGCTGGTCTGCGGCAACGGTGTTCTGCGCACGCACCACCTCGATCGGCGCCAGACTGCCGATCTGGACTTGTTTCTGATTGTCGGAAAGAGTCTTTTGAGCGAACGTCAATGCTTCTTGCTGTACTTTCACGTTCTCGTAAGCATATACCAAGTTCCAGTAGAGGTTTTCAATCTGATCCGTCGTCGTGATGATCTGCAGCCTGAAAGCGACATCAGTTATTTCACGGTTGTTCTTGGTGATTCGGATTAGCCGGTCGTTTGGCAAAAATCCAAAACCCTGGAGCAGGTGCTGGGTGATCTGGAATTTAAAACCGGAATTCAGCGCAGGGCTCAAAAAATTGAATGGGTTGTTCGCAGTAACGCGCGAGTTGGTGAACCCTACACCAATGTTTGTTCCCGACTGAAACCCTTGGGCATAATTGAAATTTGCAGTTGTGGTGTTCTGCACGGCGCCGCAAAATGGGCTGGTGCAGTCAAATTTTGCATGGTCGCTTTGCAGCGTAGCACTGACAATTGGATCGAAGCTGGTAATAGTCGGACCAATGCCCAGGGTCGAACTGACCAAACCGTTGGTGCCGGCACCGATCCCGCCCGCTGCTGGCGAGGTTCCGCCGGGACCAGATCCGACGCTGCCGCTCAGCCCGCCGACCCCGCCGCCGGGAGTGTTCTGCACAATTCCGGTGTTGACGCCGAAGAAATTGTCGGCCCCGCCTTTGGAGCGCAATATTTCAGTATCCGCGATATTCAAGTTGTAGCGCGCGATCCCGATATCGAGGTTATTTTCGAGCGCCAGCGACACCGCGTCATCCATCGACAGATAAATTTTACCGTCACGCATCAATTGATCGATGCGCGCTGTATTGGTCAAATCCGGCGGCGGCACATTGCGTGTGGTGTAGGGTGCGATAACGTTGGGAAATGCGCGTTTGGGCTTCGAGTAATCCTCGACCACGAATGGGTGCTGGTGCGACGACGGAGCTGGCGGCAATGCCTGCGAAGATGATTGAGGCACCGCGGGCTGCGCTGGAACAGGCTGCGGGTCCTGCGCCCAGAGTCCGAGCGGAAATGCGAATAATAAAAATACCGCCATCACATGCCGAAGAGCATCTTTCAACGAAGACAAAGACATTTCTATTTTCTCCATCATTTCTAGACTGCTGTGCGTGTAAATCCTGGGGTTGCGGCTGAAAACGAAACTTTACGAAATCTTATTCACTGTTTATTACGATGAAAGCCTGCCTATGGTTCCACGGATTTGGCTCTCGGGCTTTCGCGCTGGCGTGAGCAAAATCAGGCCCGCTATCTTAAAAAACCTTAGTGTGAAAAAGAATGCACCAGTATAGCCGAGCAATTGGGCGCAAATCTGTGCGCCCGCCTGTGGTAAATACATTGGTTGTAATCTTGGATGCAGCTTCATTTCTGAAGATTCGATTTCTGCATGCGTAATCTCAAGTTGACCGTTGCCTACGACGGCACCGACTTTGCCGGATGGCAAATCCAGCCCGCGGCCGCCACAGTTCAAGGAGCTTTGTCATTAGCTATTGGACGGATTACGGGCGAAAAAGTACTGCCGCAGGGATCGGGAAGGACCGACGCAGGAGTGCATGCTTTGGCGCAGGTGGCCACGTTTCAGACCGAATCAGTGATTCCGGCAGGCAATTTTGTGGTTGCTCTTAATGACATTCTTCCAGCTTCGATTCGAGTGCTTGCGGTTGAAGAGGTCGCGGCCGACTTTCATCCGCGCAAGTCAGCGCAGGCAAAAACTTACCGGTATCGAATTTATCGAGAAGCGATTTGTTCGCCGCTCCTGTCGCGATATGTTTGGCATTATCCATATCCGCTGGATGAAAGCGCTATGCAAGAAGCCGCGCCGCTGGTCGACGGGCAACACGATTTCACTTCGTTCGCGGCGGTTGATCCCGAGCGCGGGCGGGAAGGGATTTCGAATGTGCGGCAAATCTTTTCTTCGCGATGGCAGCATGAATCGTCGGAGTTGATCTATGAAGTGCGTGGCAATGGATTCCTTCACCACATGGTGCGCAACCTGGTAGGAACTTTTCTGTTGGTTGGGAAGGGAACATTGAAGCCATCGCACATTAGGAGAATTCTCGAAGCCAAAGACCGTTCCGCGGCCGGTGCGACGGCTCCAGCTTCGGGATTGTATCTGGTAAACGTGGAATACTGACGCTGGCACCATGGCGACTGAAATTCAGACTGGCATTCGGCAGATCGCGGTTACAAATCCCGCGACCGGGGAAGTACTGCATGATTTTGTGTGCACATCGCGGGCCGAGGTTTCAGAAGCCGCTTCGCGCGCCCGCAATGCGCAACCGGCATGGGAGCAGACTCCTTTAAGAAAACGCCTGGCAATGCTGAAGCAATTCCAGCGCCTGCTCAGCGAGCGCAAACAGCAGATCGCCCGGGTCATCACCTCTGAAGCCGGTAAGCCTTACGCCGAGGCGCTGCTGACTGAAATATTGGTCGTGCTTGATACTGCCAGGTTTTTGCTGGATCAAAGCCATGCGATCCTTCGCGACGAGCCTGTCCCGCACGGAAGCATGGCGACCAAAACCAAGCGTGGCCGACTAATTCGCGAACCGCACGGGGTGGTGGGAATCATTTCGCCGTGGAACTATCCGTTTGCGATACCTGCCAGTCAATCGCTGGCAGCTCTGGTGACTGGAAACGCGGTCTTATTAAAACCGTCTGAGCTGACGCCGCTTTCTGCGCTGGAACTTGCGAATCTTCTGCGCGAGGCCGGAGTTCCTGAGAATGTTTTCCAACTTGTGCTGGGCGATGGCTCTGCTGGCGCGGCACTGCTGGAATCGAACATCGACAAATTGATCTTTACAGGCAGTGTGTCGATCGGTAAGCGAATCGCACAAACCGCCGCCGCCAGGCTGCTCCCCGTGGTGCTTGAACTGGGTGGAAAAGATCCCATGATCGTGCTCGACGATGCCGACATCGAGGTCGCCTCGAGCGGGGCAGTTTGGGCCGCGTTCGTAAATGCCGGGCAAACCTGCCTGTCAGTTGAGCGCTGCTATGTTCATCGCACTATTTATGACTGCTTCGTTTCGCTATGCGCCGAAAAAGCCAAGCAGCTTCGCGTGGGCAATGGGATGGATTCCGCTACTGACATGGGACCGCTGATTCATGAGCGGCAGCTGCAAGTTGTTGAGCAGCACGTCGAAGATGCACGATTGCGCGGGGCACGTATCCTGACTGGTGGTCAAACACTCCCATCACTGGGGCCGAATTTTTATTCGCCTACGGTGCTGGCCGATGTCACGCACGACATGCTCATCATGCGCGAGGAAACCTTCGGCCCGGTGCTGCCGATCATGGCCTTCGATTCCGACGATGAAGCCGTCCGTCTGGCCAATGACTCCGAATATGGGCTGGCGGCCAGTGTGTGGACCCGAGATCGCTCGCGCGGCGAGAGAATTGCCCGGCGGATCCAGGCTGGAACCGTGATGGTGAATGACGCCGTGTCCTGCTATGGAATCAGTGAGGCGCCACACGGGGGAATCAAAGCTAGCGGGATCGGGCGCACGCACGGCAGGCTTGGGCTGGATGAGACGGTCCGGGTCAAACACTTGGATGTGGATTTATTGTCCCGCATAAAGAAACCGTGGTGGTATGGTTACGGCTCGTCGATGGCGACCGCCGCAGAAGGCTTTTTGGAGTTCCAATTTTCCGGGAAAATGTGGCGCCGGCTAATCGGCGGAATCCGCTCGATCCCGCTGACCAGCCGACGCAAACTCTAAAGTGTTTCTTTAGGGATTCGCCTACCGTCCGGGATGCTGTTCGTAGTACTGCTCGCCCTGCTGTACTTGCCCGATGGCCTGATTTATCAATTCCATGGCTCGTTCGCGGTGCCCGCCCTTGTTGGGAGCAGCTCGTTGGAGCTCTTCTTTAGCCTGTTGTAGATGTCCTAGCGCCGCGCTCATATGTGGTTCGTGGCGGGCCATGTCGCGGTTCTGGGCAAACAAGCCCATTCCTGCTAATAGTAGCAAGGTACTTAATACCCCAATCACCTTGTTGTGCATAATTCCTCCAGTGCGTGATTCGAACGAGGACTGAGACGGTCGTGCTTACGCGCGGGTTGCTCGGTTAGCTCTGGAATTCGGGCGGCGACCGTTGCCTCTGCTAAACTGGCTGAACTTGCGCAACAGCATCCCTGAAAAGCCATGAAATATCTGCTTGGCATCGATGTTGGCACCAGTGGCACGCGAGCAGTGGTTACTGACCAGAGCGGGCAGATTGTGAGTTCCGCAACCTGCGAGCATGCTGTGTTCGCGTCTCCAAGAATTGGCTGGGCTGAGCAGGATCCGCACGACTGGCATCGCGCCACTGGTTCTGCGGTGCGAGAAGCCATCTCTAACGCCGGGATCAACCCTCCTGATATCTCAGCGGTCGGGCTTGCCGGTCAAATGCATGGCGCGGTTTTGTTGGATGAGAACAATGAAGTACTGCGCTCGGCCTTGATCTGGTGCGACCAGCGCACGCAAGCCCAATGTGACTGGCTCAACGAAAAGCTGGGCGAACGAAAAATTATCGAACTCACCTGCAATCCCGCACTCACCAATTTCACGTTGACCAAGCTGCTTTGGGTGCGTGATAACGAGCCGGAAATCTGGAAACGCTTCCGCCGCGTGCTGCTGCCGAAAGACTATGTCCGCTTTCGACTCACCGGCGAACATGCCGTGGATGTCGCAGAGGCCTCCGGCACATTGATGTTCGACGTCGCTCATCGCAGTTGGTCAGAAGAAATGATGTCGGCTGCGGAGTTGCCGATGTCGTGTCTGCCCAAGTTATACGAGTCGCCGGAAATCTGCGGACGGATATCCAAAGCCGGTGCGGCTCACACCGGACTGAAAGCGGGCACGCCGGTGGTGGCCGGGGCGGGTGATCAGGCGGGTGGAGCAGTGGGGATGGGTATTGTGCGCGCGGGCACGGTGAGTGCGACCATCGGAACTTCGGGCGTCGTGTTCGCGGCCACGGATTCTCCGGCAATGGATCCTAAGGGCCGGGTTCACACTTTTTGCCACGCCGTTCCCGGCCGATGGCACGTGATGGGTGTCACGCAGGCGGCGGGATTATCTCTTCGTTGGTTCCGCGACTTAATATCTTCCGATGTCTCTTACGACAATCTCACGCGAGAAGCTGCGACCGCCCCACCGGGTTCCGGCGGCGTCTTGTGGGCGCCATATCTGATGGGGGAACGTACGCCGCATCTTGATCCAAACGCGCGTGGAGCCCTGACCGGACTTGCCGCAAGCCATACTCGCGCGCATGTTACTCGCGCCGTTCTCGAAGGAGTAGCTTTCAGCCTGAAGGATACGTTTTCGCTTTTCGATGAGATGCGGGTGCCGGTGCGCACTGTCCGCCTAGGCGGCGGGGGGGCGCGTTCACCCCTTTGGCGGCAAATTCAAGCCGATATTTACGATCACGAAGTCGAAATACTAGCCGCAGAAGAAGGCGCGGCGTATGGAGCTGCATTGCTGGCGGGAGTCGGAGCCAAGTTTTGGCCATCAGTCGATGAAGCCTGCGATGCGGTGGTGAAAGTTGAGCAGCGTGTCCAGCCTAATCCAGCGAGCGTGAAAGCGTTGGCCATTCAATATGAAAATTTTCGGCGACTTTATCCCACCCTCAAACTACTATTCGCGCGAATGAACTCGAACGCATAGTCGGCGGTCATTTGTTATCGTTAGTTATGGTTGAGGTGACATGCAGTGGATTGCTTTTTGATCTCGATGGCGTGTTGGTCGATTCGACCCCAGCTGTCGCTCGGGTGTGGACGAAGTGGGCCATTGCCCACGGGCTCGATCCCGAAGAAACCGTCAGGCAGGCGCATGGGCGTCCGAGTATAGCTACGGTCCGCGACATCCTTCCCGACGCCGACTTTGAAAAAGAAAATCAGATCATCCTTGACGGCGAAATCGAAGATACCGAAGGGGTGATTCCTCTGCCCGGTGCCCGCGAGCTACTGAGTTCGGTTCCGGAGAACCAATGGGCGCTGGTGACTTCGTGCGCGCGTCCGCTGGCGGGGGTGCGGTTAAAGGCTGCCGGTTTACCGATGCCCCGAAACATTGTGACCTGCGACGACGTGCGCAGCGGAAAGCCGGATCCCGAACCTTATATAAAGGGTGCAGCGCTACTGGGTATTCCACCCGCGAAATGCGTCGTATTTGAAGATGCTCCTGCCGGTATTCGGGCAGGAAAAGCCGCCGGGGCCCTGGTGATCGCGCTACCGACTACCTCCCCGGATTCCGAGCTCGAGAAGGCGGGCGCGGATTGGATTTTGCCGGGTTATCAAAGTCTGTCAGTCACTCGCGCCGATCATGGCTCGAACTCGCTCCGGCTTTTGCTCAAGTTGTGAAAAGGCTTGCACAATCGCGTTCTGCATGTAAAAAGATTGTCAATCGATGCCGCCGTCACCTGGTGACGGCGTAACAAGTAGTAATCTGGAACTCAGTTCTCCTGCAGTTAGCGAGAACCCAGAGAGGTCGAAATGCTGCGCGCCGTAGAGAGCTCAACTTCGCCGTCTTTCCAGAGTGGCCCACAAAAATTTCAGCAGCGCGTAAATGTGTCCCCATCCGAGCGAATTCTAGTTGTCGAAGACGATCACGCGGTGCAGAAGGCCTTGCGGCGCCTGTTTGAAGCCGAAGGGTACGCGGTTCAAGTAGCTCCTGACGGAAACGCGGCAGTAGAGAGTTTCAAGACGACTGCCCCATCGGCGGTAGTGCTCGATCTGCGGCTACCCGGCCTGGGCGGACGCGAGGTGTGCCGCGAGTTCAAACAACAGTCTCCCGCGGTCCCCATCATTGTGCTGAGCGCAACCAGCGACGTTTCCGACAAAGTTCTGCTCCTGGAACTCGGAGCCGATGATTACGTAACCAAGCCTTTCAGCCCGCGGGAATTGTTGGCAAGAGTGCGCGCCGCCTTAAGAAGGACGGTGCGGCCTGTCGCAACTGACAAGTGTTCGTTCGCCGATATCGCGGTCGACTTCACAAAAATGGAAGTCGTCCGTGAAGGCAAGCCCCTTGCGTTGACCGCTCAGGAATTCAAAACTTTAAAATTCATGGTCCAGAATCCAGAGCGAGTCATTACCCGCGACGAACTTCTGAATGAAGTTTGGGGATACCACAATTATCCTTCCACTCGCACCGTGGATAACCACATCCTCAAGCTGCGCCAGAAGCTGGAAAAAGATCCCGCAAATCCAGTGCACTTCCGCACCATTCACGGTGTAGGCTATAAGTTCGTAGCCTAGATCACGCCCACGCCCAAAGGGATAGTATGGTAACAATCCGCCTCAGAACCAAATTTCTGCTGTCCATGGTTCTCATCTCGGCGGGATTGACCTCATTGAGCCTTCTGCTGGTTCGCCAGAGTGTTCAATCACAAGTGCGGCAGGAAATCGTATCCGATCTCCACAACTCGGTCAGCACCTTCGGAAGTTTTCAGCAAGAGCAGGAAATTACTCTAAGTCATTCCGCAGATCTTTTGGCTGATTTGCCAAACCTGCGTGCCCTGATGACGACCAATCACGAAGCCACCATCCAGGATGGTTCAACTCCGCTGTGGCAACTTACCGGCAGTGATCTCTTCGTGCTGGCAAACCGGGGCGGAAAGGTGGTGGCGCTACACACCAATTCGTCGGGTTTCACCTGGGAGATGGCGCAGAGTTCGCTAAGCTCGGCATTGGATCGGCAGCAGCGCTGGTGGTTCGGAGCGAAACATCTCTACGAGATCTTTTTAAAGCCGATTTATTTTGGGCCAGCTTCGGCGGGCCGCCTGCTGGGATTTTTGGTAATCGGCCGCGAAATCGACGAACGTGTTGCCGCACAAATTGGCCGCGTCGCCAGTAGTCGCGTCGCCTTCTACTACGGCGACACAATTGTCACAAGCACTCTTACCCCAGCCAATCGTGCCGAATTGACGAAGCAGAAGTTGCCGGGAAGCCAGGGCTCGCAACCGGTGTCGTTGGAATTAGGCAATGAGCGTTTTCTGGCCACCACCCTGGATCTCTCGCCACCAGGAAGTCGCGGGGTTCGCTTGGCGGTACTTAAATCTTATGACGCTGCCACCGCATTCCTGCAGAAGATTAATCGCCTGTTACTGGCG
Organism: uncultured Acidobacteriota bacterium; assembly: GCA_963703465.1. Taxonomy (GTDB): domain Bacteria; phylum Acidobacteriota; class Terriglobia; order Terriglobales; family Acidobacteriaceae; genus Gp1-AA145. The sequence continues at coordinate 34,772 of CAVPEQ010000010.1, forward strand.
CTCGGTTTGCTGGCCGGTCTAGTGGGAAGTGCATTGGTGTTTTTTATCTCGCACACTTTCACCCGGCCCCTTTCAAGCTTGCTCGCTGGAGTTTCAGCTCTGGAGCGAGGCGATTTCAATTACAAGCTGGACTCTACTGGTGGCGATGAGGTCGCCGAATTGTCGCGTGCCTTCGATCGCATGCGAGAGAGTTTGGCCCATACGCAGCAAAACTTGCTTGAATCCGAAAGACTGGCCACGATTGGCCGAATGGCTAGCTCCATCTCTCATGACCTTCGGCATTCTCTGGCAGCGATTGTTGCGAACGCTGAGTTTCTTTGCGAGCAGAACCTTTCGCCTGACCAGCGGGACGAATTGTATGAGGAAGTACGGGCTGCGGTGGGGCGAATGACCGAGCTGATCGATTCCTTGCTTGAGTTCTCCCGCACTCGTGCTTCACTCCGGCCGACTTACGGAAGTTTGCGGGATACCGTAGACACAGGGATTGAGATTTTAAGGTCGAACCCGCAGTTCCGCGAGGTTCCAATTGTTGTCCATGAGCACGGTAACCTTGAGGGATGGTTCGATCACCGCAAGCTGGAGAGAGCATTTTCTAATCTCTTTCTGAATTCCTGCGAATCGGTTGATCGCCGGCTGGGACGAATTGACGTGTCTATTTCAGAAAAGGCATCAGGGATCGAAATCACGATCGCCGATAATGGACGCGGCGTCCCGAACGCGATCTGCGCCACCCTGTTCGAACCTTTCGTGAGCCAAGGCAAAGAGAACGGCACCGGCCTGGGCCTGACGGTGGTCCAGAAAATTGTTCAAGATCACGGCGGCGAGGTCTCCGTGGTACGGACTTCACCCGAGGGCACAGTCTTCCGCGTCACCTTGCCGCGTCCGGTTCCCACCGCAGTCGTGAGCGAACCGGGAAGCAGCGAAGACTCCGTTTCCGCAGGCAGCGTAGACTCTACGAAACGGGTTTAACGCTAGGCCTGCGGTACCCGCGAAAACAGTTTTTCGGGAGGGGGAACTTGAAACTGCCAAATGTCTCTTTCAGCCGCTCTGTGAAATTTCTTGCCGCTGGGTTTATTTGCGCGGGCAGTTTAACGGTCTTAGCACAGCAGGGGGCGAGCGCTGCCTCAGATCCCGATCTGGCGGATTCAATTCGCCAATTGCGTGAGCAGGTGCAAGAGTTGCGCGGTGCCGTGTCTGAAGTGAAATCGGAAGCAGCCGAATACCGTGCCGAAAATCAGGAGCTGCGCAGAGAGCTGGATAGTATGCGGAGCAAAGCGAATCCGGCGCAGAATCCGCCTGGAGAAAATTCTTCCACGGCCCTTCAGACTCCAGCGGCAAATGCATCGACAGAACAGCGCGTTTCCGCGTTGGAAGAAACAAATCAAGTCACGCAGAGCGAATTGCGCACCCTGTATCAAACCAAAATTGAGAGCGCTTCGAAATATCGCGTGCGGCTTTCGGGCATGGTGCTGCTTAACCTGTTTCATGATCGTGGGGCGGTGGACAATCTTGATGTGCCGACCTATTCGTCCTCTTTCGGACCTTACGGTTTAACTCCAACATTTGGCGCCACCGTTCGTCAGTCTGAACTTGGCCTGGAAGTGTTTGGGCCTGAGCTCGCAGGTGCGAAAACGCGCGGCCAGGTGCAGTTGGATTTCGGAGGAGGGTTCCCTGCCGGCGCTCTCGATGGCGTCAACACGGGAATCGTTCGGCTGCGCACTGCCGATATGCGCATGGATTGGGATAACACCTCGTTAATCGTGGGGCAGGACAGTCTTTTCATTTCGCCAAATTCGCCGACGTCATTCGCGTCACTGCTGGTTCCGAGTTTTGGCTACTCCGGCAATCTCTGGTCATGGACGCCGCAAATTCGGCTGGAACACAAATTCAATTTTGCCAACGATCAGAACGTATCCCTTCAAGCCGCGATTCTGGACAACGTGACCGGGGAAGCTTCTTATGGCTCGCACCGTTTGCCGCAGGCGGGTGAAGCTTCGGGGCTGCCCGCTTATGCCGCGCGAACCGCATGGACAAAAAACATAAACGACAAACCGTTAATCCTGGGCGCGAGCGGTTATTACTCCCGACAAAACTGGGGCCAGGGCTGGATCGCCGATGGCTGGGCTGCAGTCGGCGACTGGCGTGTGCCGCTATCATCACGATTCGAATTTTCCGGCGAGGCCTATAGAGGCAGGGCTGTGGGCGGGCTAGGCGGCGGAATCGGGCAGTCGGTCCTTATCAGCGCCAACCCCACCAGCTTCGCTCCCGATTTTCTGCCATTAAATTCCGCCGGCGGCTGGTCTCAGCTAAAGTTTTCAGCGACGTCTCGGCTTGAATTCAATGCCGCCGTTGGAATTGATAATCCGTTTGCCAGTGATCTACGCGCGATTCCATCGCCCGCCGGTGTATATCCTAATTTGCTGGCGGCGAATCGCAGTGCGATGGCGAATGTTATTTATCGCCCTCGCTCTGATTTACTTTTTTCAGGCGAGTACCGACACCTGCGGACTTCGCAGATCCTTAATTACTACAGCGCCGATCAGATAAACGTGATGATGGGAGTTTTATTTTAATGAGGCATCGGACGTGCAAAGCTGCTTTGATGGGCATCGTGGGTTTGTTCTGCGCGTGCGCGCAGGCCCAGAACATTACGGTTTCGGCTCGCGTCAAAGTGATTGACAACCATCTCAGCTCGGAAGCGTTGCACGCGGAAAATGTGGTGGTATGGCTGACCCCGATCGGCGCCGAACCGGCCGCCAACTTCGTGCCTAAACAGCCTCTAGTCCTAGTGCAACACCACAAGAGCTTCGAGCCGCACCTGTTGGTGGTTCCTGTCGGGGCGGTGGTCCAATTTCCCAATCGGGATCCGTTTTTTCACAATGTATTTTCGCTTTTCGAGGGAAAGCGTTTCGACCTTGGTCTTTACGAAGCGGGAACGACACGCAACGTCAGTTTCGATCGACCGGGAATCTCGTTTATCTTTTGCAACATTCACGCCGAGATGAGCGCGATCGTGGTCGCCCTGAATACTCCTTATTACGGCATTTCCAATCAAAAAGGTGAGGTCGTAATTCCAAGGGTCCCGCCGGGCCAGTACACTTTAAAAACCTGGGCCGAGACCGCATTGCCGGAAAATCTGAATGCATTGACCCGAGAAGTTACGATTTCGGATAGCAGTTCCAGTCTGGGCGTATTGGAGATCACCGCGGGTATGGTTTCCGCCGCGCACAAGAATAAATTTGGTATGGATTATGAACCCCCTGCCCCCAACAGCCCCGGTTACCAACAGCCCTGAAGGTAGAAAATACACCCTACTTTTTGTGGCAATATCCGTGATTCAGCTGATGTGACATGCAGATTCGCCGATAGTTATACAGCTACCTGCAGGTGCCCCTCCAGAAATCAAGAATTTGCACTCCCCTTAGTTACTTACGGGAAAGTACTTTAGGTATGTGGGTGAGCTCGCTTGTTATGCCTATCATTGGCTAACAATGAGAGAAGAGTACAAAAATCGTTCACGGGGCAATGCCTCCTCTCGCGGCGTCACCCTTCTGGAGCTCATTCTTGTTTGCGCGGTCGCTCTGTGTCTTGCATCGATAGCGACGCCTTCGTTCTTACAGAATTTCTTACAACATACGTTTGAAATCGGCAGCCAGTAACCTTTCTGGCTTGATGCAAAACGCGAGGATTGCAGCCGCGAAAAATAACACGGTGTACACAATTTCGATGGGTACAAATACAGCGTGCGCGTTCATTGTAGCGAGTAATGCATGCGATCCAAACTTGCCTCAGATTTCGTTCAGTTCAACTGTTGCGCTTGCGGGAGCAGCACCCGCAGGCGGTTCGGGACAACCAACCGCATACACGCTGGTAGGAGATACCTGGGAACCACCTATACCAACGGGACCAACCTGGGTTATTCGCCGCGAGGCTTGCCATGTTCTTACGCAAGCAGCACTTGCGCGACCCCGGTGACTGGATATTTTGTTTATTACTTGACTGACACAAGACCTGGCGGCAACCTCGGTTGGGCAGCAGTAGTGGTCACCAGAACTGGAAGATCTAAAGTCGTAGACGTGGAACGGTGGATCATGGGACTGATTATGCGCAAGAGAAACAGTCGCCTTGCAGGTAAGCAGGATGGGCTGACAATCATCGAGCTGATGATTGCCATGTTTGTTCTTGCCGTGGGTATTCTTGCTTCCATGTCGCTGGTTATCGTGGCGATCAATGGAGACTTTCGCAGCAAGCAACAGAGCAATTCGACTGCGCTGGCGCAAATGGTTACGGAAAAGATCATGAGCATTCCGGCCTTCAGCTCGCCGACTCTCACCCTCACCGATTGCACTAATACGAACTATAACGTGAGCACAACCGGCAGTGCAGCCGGAGCGGGCGCGGCTTTGACGTCTTCGGGCGATGTGGACTTCACACAGGCTGCCGTGGCGAACTACAACATGCCTTACACCGACTGCGCGACCTTAGGGCGGCAGGCAACCTACGACGTGCGCTGGAATATTAAGACCCTTTCGACTTACACCAAATTGCTTACGGTTTCTGCCCAGATTGAGAACCACGGCAACGCGGGCGACCGGAGGAGCGGTTTTTGGCCCAGTGGTGACCGTTAGGACCATTGTTGGACAGGGAACATAGGAATATGGAAAAGCCTCTTAGTTCACACAAGCATCGGGAGCTCGGGTTCTCGCTCGTCGAAATGTTGATCGTGATCGCCATTCTGGCCACGGTTACAGGCGGAATTTTCTTGCAGCTCGATACTGCGCAGCAGCGCATTAGCACTGAACAAACTAAGGTCGACAATTTCGACGAGGCCCGCGACTTCGTGGATCAATTTTTTCGGGATATCAACCAGATCGGCTATCCCAACCAGCGTATGGTGAGTTTTCTGTCTGCCAACTCTTACTACGGCATGGCGGACAGCCGCGTAGCCGTGGGCTTGGTCAAGGTTGATGCTAACTCAATCTGGTTTGAGGGAGATGTAAGCGGAACTGGACAGGTCCAGAGCATTCAGTACAAGATCAATGGCACCGGACTTACTTGCTCACTATGTCTGCAGCGCAGCTCAGGTGGACGAAGGCGAATGGAGTCGATCCCGAAGCCCAGGGCACCAGCTGGGGAACCGAAGTCAATGATGTAATAACGACTCCGATTTTTACCTACTTCGATACCAGCGGAAACCAGATTACGACGTTTGCCGGAAGACATAGACACTAATGGCGCGATCATTGCAAGCATCAAGACCATTCACATCAGTCTGACCATTCAAAACAATGCGATCCTAGACCCTAAGACCAAACAGCCTATTCAATCCACATTTGAAGGAGAAGTTTCGATCAACAATTGTTCGATGGGTACGACGGGTTTTCTGCAAAACAGGTGCGAGTAAAGGTTTAAAACACTATGGCTAAACTTAACAATAAACACGATCGGCGGTCTGAGCGCGGTATTGCCTTGTTCATCGCGATCTTTACCTTGCTGCTGATCACGGCCATTGCGGCCGGAATGGTCATGCTGACCAACACCGATACGAATATCAGCGCGAATTTCCGCGACGAGCAAACGGCTTTTTTTGCAGCGAAAGCCGGGCTTGAAGAAGTTCGCGACCGCATGCGGGTGAATGCTGGCCCTATTCCCTCGATGTGAGCTACAGCCTCAACAACGGTCTCGGTATCCCGGCGGCGTTCAGGTTCTTCCCGGAGCGGCAAGTCCGAACACTGCCCCACCAATGTTTGGTTCAGCACTTGCGGTTACGTACGTTACCAATCCTTTGAACGGCGAAAGCGTTACACCGTGGGTCACCAATGGAAGTGCATATCCAGACGATGAAATTTGTGTAGAAGCGTCATACCTGGGTTCAGGCAATGGCTGCTCAGGCAATCCTCCAAGACCACGGGGTACTTCGAATTGGTACCAGACAGCTAGTGCTAGCTCCGCCTATGCCTCCAGCCCGGTTCAGGCGTGGAAGTGGGTCCGAATTAATGTAAAGACGAACCAAACCTCATCTGGCAGCACAACCGTCAGCACCGTCGATGGCAATACGGCTGATTACAATCTGGTCTGCTGGAATGGCAGTACTCAGCTCACCGTCGCTTCCGGTAGTTGTGCCTCCGCGGGAGCCGCACTCATTCCGGCGCAGAACTATACGCCGGTTTATACGCTGACCGCGCTGGCGGTGACACCTAGCGGTTCACGCCGCATGGTGCAGATGGACGTCGCCACCGGACATTATTCCGAACATTCCGGGCGCGATGGTTATGGATGGTGACTTGCCCTCTTTTAGTCCAGCCAATTCAAATGCGTTTAGCTCCACCGGGGTCGATCAAAGCAGTAGCAGCAATGCACGACGTCCCCAGAATGGGACTGTATGCCCGCCGCCGGGGAATGAACCTTCTGTCGGCACTTATGACGTCGCCTCAAACACGCTCGTAAACAACTCTCTCACGGCTTCCGGGCGTTCCGGTAACTACACCGGCTCACCAACCAATGTTGCGAACGTAGGAACAGCGCTCGGCGCCGGCGGAATGAATACTGTCCAAGGCTTGACTGCTCTGGTTAGCCAAATAACTGCAGCAGTTTCTCCTGCGAATACCTATACCACTACCGGAGCCCTTGCTAACCCGGGAACCGTAACCAATCCAGTGATTAACGTTGTGACGGGCGATCTCAGCATAACTAACCTCACTGGAGCTGGCATTCTGCTGGTTGAAGGTAACGCCAGTTTTAGCGGTAGACCTAACTTTAATGGCATTATATTGGTCATCGGAAAGGGTAATGTCGATATGTCGGGCGGTGGTAACGGCGTCATTGATGGAGCAATGTTGGTAGCTAACCTATATGACTCAACTGGTCATTTGCTCCCCTCGGGGCCTCCCGGCGCCCCACTCATCAACTTCAGCGGCGGCGGTAACATGACAATTCAATATGACAGCTGCTGGGTTGCGGCTATGAATCAATCAGCGCCCTATAAGAACCCTGGGCGTTCGAGAGATGGCTTACTAACCGGTTAGCAGCCCGTAGCTGACAGCCCGGCCTATTGCAACTGAATAGGTTTGGGCTGTTTTAGTTTCCAAAGCCCGGTCATGCCGCCGGGATGTCGGTGCTCAGAAGTTGTTGTAGCTCCTCAGAGGTATCCACTGGCGGCTTGCAGCTGAAACCGGAGCAGACGACCGCCGTTGTTCTTCCGGCCCTAACTGCCGGCAATTCCGGAATGGTCGCGGCCAGCGAAGGCGGCAAATTCTGCGCTACCGCCTGGCTGAATTTCAGTTTGATCACCGATCGTCCCATCAGTCCCGAAGAAATAGCCTGCGAATGCAATTGCGATGCGGCTTCGTCATCACCGATGATTACTATCTGCGAATGAGGATACGAGGCATAGGTCGCCGCAATTCCGTACGTGCCGGCGAAAAGGCCATATTGGCCTGCGGTTCCCGCTAACAAGCCTAAAGTGCGCTTCGCCTTTTCGCGATAGGAGTCTTCGCCGGTGTAGCCATGCATTCGCAGCAAAACAATGGCGGCGACAGGATTGCCCGCGGGCGTTGGCGAATCCTGAAACGGCTTTCGAGGTGTGGCGAGGACGCCGGGCGCAGCGGGTTTAGGAGCGCTGTCCAGAAATCCGCCGGAGTCGTTATCGTAAAACTTCTCGATCATCTTATCTGTGATCTGCTGGGCCTCGCGGAAATATGCCAGCACCGCGGTTGACTCATACGCGTCGAGGCACGCGTTGGCGGTGTAGGCGTAATCATCGAGGAAGCCTTCAGTGTCGCGTTTGGCTGCGGCAACGCCGGAATATGCGACCACGTGCTTGAGCCCGAATTCGGGAATCCAGGCTTCGGCCAAGATGCGATCCAGTGAGCGCAATGCAAAGTGCTTTGCCTCTTCCAAGTTCAGCGCAGATGCTGTCTTCAAATATGCCGAGACGAAAAGCGCATTCCAATTCGTATAAAGTGTTTTGTCGATGTAGGGGGTCTGCCGCTTCAGGCGCTCCGTGTACATCTTCTTCTTCGCCGATTGTAGGATTTCTCTCACGCGCTGTGGCGGCAGCTTCATTCGCGTCGTGAGCTCATCGATTGAAGCTCGTTGATAGAGCACATTCCGCATGGGGTCATGCTGCATCTCGCCGATTTCGTTGATGTCATAGTGCAGACTGGCTGCCTGAAATTCTTCTTCGTTCAGAGCTACTTTTGCTTCCTCCAGAGTCCAGGTAAAGTAATCACCGTCGTCGTCGAGCGAGATGTCCGCATCCTGAGAGGCATAAAAGCCGCCGCGTTCGCGGTCACTGAGGGTACTGTCGACCCAGCGAACGATGTCGCGCGCAACCTCCGCGAAGAACTCTTCGCCGGTCGCCTGAAATGCGTGTACGTAATTCTTGAGCAGTTCAGAGTTGTCATACGACATCTTTTCGAAGTGAGGGACGATCCAGCGCTCGTCGACCGAATATCGATGAAAGCCTCCGGCAAGCTGGTCGTAAACTCCGCCGCGAGCCATCTTCTCAAGCGTGACTGTAAATACATTGCGAAGCTCAGCCGTGTAGGAAACAGCATTGTCCATGTGGGAACGGCCGCCCTCGGCCGTCCTTCGGAGCGAAGCTCCGCTCAATCTCACATACTGGTCGATCAACAAATCCACAATCGAAGCATGGGGAAATTTTGGCGCGCCTCCGAAACCGCCGTTATTCTCATCAAACATCTTCAGTCCCGATTCGATGATCTCCTGAATCACCCGCGGCGAAAACTCGCCCGACTTCCCAGTAAACGACTCGGCATGCGCAATCGCACCTTCAACCATCTGTGCCTGCTCGGTCACATCACCATTTTTTTCGTGAAAGGCGTCGGATATGGCAAGCAGCACGCGGCGAAAACTGGGCCGCCCCTGCATGTCATGAGGAGGGAAGTAAGTGCCGCCGTAAAACGGCCGCCCGTCGGGCAGGAGAAAGCCAGTCAACGGCCAACCGCCTTGTCCGGTGATGGCCTGCACCGCGCCCTGATAGCGGCTGTCGATGTCGGGGCGCTCATCGCGATCAACTTTGATGGCAACGAAGCGCTCATTGATGATCTGCGCGGTCTCGGGATCTTCGTAGGACTCGCGGTCCATTACATGGCACCAGTGGCACCACACCGCGCCGATATCGAGCAGGATGGGTTTGTTCTCCCGCTTGGCCTTCCCAAAGGCGTCGTCGCCCCACTCGTGCCACTGAATGGGCTGGTGCATGGCAGAGCGCAGGTAAGAAGAGGAGGCCTGGGCGAGAGAGTTGAGGGTAGAAACTGCCATGTTTTTAGTCTACCTCGTATCGGTGAATACGGAATTTCGAATCGCCACGAAAGCGCAGGCCCAAATCGTGCCGTGATTTCGCAATGCTTAAGATCGCGAGAGCTGTTTCGCAATCCCGGTATACAACGCGACCGCGTCTTCCAACTGCTTTTTCTCGACGTATTCGCCTGGCGTGTGGGCCACATGAATGGATCCTGGCCCAACCAGCAAGGGCTGCCCCCAGTTGGTCAGGGCCGGAATGTCTGTAGTAAACGCAGCTACCATGGTGGGCAGCTTTTCGAACGTGTGCAGGCGGACGAAGGGAATTTCAAGAGTGAATTCGACCTTGGCCAAGTTGCCGACCGATTGCATGATTTCGCGACGGAGATGTTCTGAAGGCTCGATCAAGCGGTAGAGCAGGAGCGCCTGTGCTTTGTCCGGAATGACATTGGGCGCGCGGCCGCCTTCGATTGTGCCGATGTTTAAAGTGCATGGCCCGACCTCAGGATCAGACGGCAACTTCATGGCGCGTAATCTGTGTAACGCCTCGATCAGTTTGTCGATGGCGGATTCGCCCAGCTCCGGATACGCGGAGTGTGCCATGCGTCCTGTCGCCGTCAGCTCCACACGCAGAGCACCTTTTGAAGCGATGGCGACTTTGTTCTCGGTGGGCTCGCCGTTGATCAGAAACTTGCAGGAGTTGGCCTGCTCATTCGCCACCTTCGCGCCCAGGCTGTCGCGCTCTTCGCCTACCAGGAATAGAAGGCCGACGTAGATGCCTTCCTTACGCAGGCGTTCGGCGGCGGCAATTTGCGCAGCAATGATGCCTTTCGCATCGCACGACCCGCGACCATAAACCCGCTGCGCGTCTTCGGAAGAAGGTATGAAGGGAGGCACGGTGTCCATGTGCGTGGAAAGAACGACAGTTGGTTTTGGCTGATGCGGAGCAGTGGCGTAAACGTTGGCGCGCTCGCCTTCTGCAACCATTCGCAGGACGTTGTAACCGAGCCGGCGAAGTTCATCGACTAAGAAATGCCCAACCCGGCCTTCGTTTCCGGTGGTGGAGTCGATGTCAACCAGCTGACGGGTGAGGGCGACGATATCCATAAAGGGTAAAAAAAGCATAAACCACGAAGGACACGAGGGTACACGAAGGGAAGGGGAAGTTGCTTCCTGCCGCCGGCCGGACATAGCAGCCATTCCTCTACATAACTGGAGGCGACCCAGTCCCTATGCCCTTCAGGTTAAGCTATTGCAGTGGAACCGTCGCAACCTACACCCTCTGCAATTCGTTCGTTACTGCTCGATGGCCCGGCCGGGCAGCTAGAAGCCCTGCTCAATTCCGGTGCGGAGGACGCCACTCACGCTGCTCTCGTCTGCCATCCTCACCCGATGTTTGGCGGGACCATGCACAACAAGGTCGTCTTTCATGCCATGAAAGCGCTGAACGGCTTCGGATTTCCCGTGCTGCGCTTCAATTTTCGCGGGACTGGGTTGAGCCATGGCGAGCACGATCATGGCCGAGGCGAGATCGACGACGTGCGGAGCGCGCTTGACTGGCTGGATCGTGAGTTTCGTCTTCCTTTGATATTTGCCGGATTTTCTTTCGGCGCCGCAGTTGGCTTAAGCGCCGCCTGCGCCGATAATCGCGTGAAAGCTCTGATCGGGTTGGGAACCCCGGTGGCCCCCGTAGATGACCGCAGCTACGAATTTGATTTTTTGCATTCATGCGATAAGCCGAAGCTTTTTGTTAGTGGCAGCCGCGACCAGTTTGGACCGCGTGCCAAGCTTGAGCAGTTAGTAAGTTCTTTGCACGAACCGAAGAAACTGGTCATCATCGAAAGCGCCGATCATTTTTTTGAAGGTCGGTTACGAGAGATGAGAGAAGCCGTTGAAGCGTGGGTCAAAGAAACGTTTAAAGATGCCACGCCATGAAAGAAATCGCCCGCCACATTTTCGATCATGCGATGCGCGAGTCGAACATAAGCCGTGCTTTTACGAGGCATGTGCATTGCGAACGCGGCGTTTTTCGCATTTGCGAAGACCTCTACGATCTCAATTCATATAACCGGGTCTTTGTAATTTCGATCGGCAAAGCCGCCCATGCCATGCTCACTGCATTGCACGAGCAGACGGGTGAGCGCTTCGAAGGGATCGTGGCCAGTCCTCTTACGCCAGAGTTTCACATTCGCGGCTTTCGTTATTTCCAGGGTGGTCACCCGCTGCCCAATGAAGAATCGATCCGCGCCGCGGACGCCATGCTGAAGTCGTTAAGTGCGCAGAACGAAGCATCCCTGGTTATTTACTTAATAAGCGGCGGCGGCTCGGCAACCGTTGAAAAGCCGATCGACGATGAAATTTCACTGCGGGATCTGATCGAGACTTATCGCGTCCTGGTCCACTCCGGTGCATCGATTAGTGAGATCAATACCATCCGCAAACATCTTTCTGCGGTAAAGGGCGGACGCCTGGCGCAGGCGGCATATCCTGCGCGGCAAGTGTCAATTCTAATTTCTGATGTTCCCGACAATACTCCTGATGCTCTCGCCTCCGGGCCGACCATGCCAGATTCAACTACGACGGCAGATTGCTACGCGAATGCGACGAAGCACAAAATGCTCGACCAGTTTCCCGCTTCCGTGCGCGAACTCTTCGAACGACATGCGCTCGAAGAAACTCCCAAGTCCGACGATCCGGCGTTCGTTCACGCCCGCTGGTGGACGATTCTTTCGAACGCAGCTTTGCTGGAGGCTGCGGGGAGGGAAGCAATACAGCAGGGCTTCTTGGTCGAAATCGACAATTCCTGCGACGATTGGGACTATGCGAGAGCTGCAGATCACTTACTCGGACGGTTGCGAGAGTTGCGTAACAAACACGACCGCGTCTGTCTGCTATCAGGTGGCGAAGTTACGGTACATGTCGAAAGCGGCGGCGTCGGGGGACGCGACCAGCAGTTCGCGTTGTACTGCGCCTCGAAAATAGGCGGAGAAAATATCTCTGTGCTCAGCGCAGGTTCGGACGGAATCGACGGCGACAGCCCCGCAGCCGGCGCCATCGTCGATGGAACAACAGTGGAACGAGCAAAAGCCCACGGGCTCAATATCGAAGCTCACCTCAGCACATTCAATGCGTATCCACTATTTGAAGCGCTGGGCGATGCCGTCATGACCGGGCCCACGGGCAATAATTTGCGCGATCTGAGAATCCTGCTCGCGTACTAAGCCGTTTTTCCCAAATGCTCTTTGGACTGGGCTGCCATCGCATCCTGGGCCTTTTGCATTTCTTCCGGGGAAACGTCTTTCACGTGAGTTGCAATTGACCACTGGTGACCGTAAGGATCGGTCACAATTCCGTAACGATCGCCCCAGAACTGGTCCATAAGCGGCATCATCACCTTTGCGCCCGCCGAGACCGCCCGGTTGAAGGCGGCGTCGGCGTCTTCGGTGTAGATGTGAATGGTGACTCCAGTCCCGTTGTGTGCCAGCGGAGACAGCGCCCCGTGCTCCGGCATCTCGTCGTTCAGCATCAGCATGGAATCACCGATGCGTAATGCGGCATGCATAATTTTGCCGTCGGGCATTTTGGCCACATGAAGCACTTCTGCTCCGAGCGCCTTTTTGTAGAACTCAAGAGCCTCGGCAGCGTTACGAACGGTGAGATGCGGGGTTAGGGTGTGAAATCCAGTTGGAATCGGTTGCACTTTGTCAGCCATGGAAGGTCTCCTCGGCGAATGATTCTAGCCTGTCAAATATTAAAATTTGTCAAAAAATCTTTGTGATTCCTTCAGGTAGGACCAGCACCTTGTCTTCGATCCCCGCTTGCTGTGCTTCTTCTTCAAGCAGTTGCAGCGGCTCGTCCATGGGCTCGTGGGAAAGCTGAAAGGTGCCATAATGCATGGGAACCATCCATCGCGCATTCAAATCCAGAAAGGCTCGGGTAGCGTCTCCGGGGCTGGTGTGAACGTTGCGAAATTGCGGAGGGTTATAGGCGCCGATCGGGAGAAGCGCCACTTGGGGAGACAGTCGCATACCGATTTCGCGAAAGCCCGGAAAATATGCCGTGTCCCCGGCGTGATAGACCGAATGTTCCCCGTCGCGCAGAACGTATCCGCCGTAACCGCGATGAGCATCGCGCAGTACTCGTGCTCCCCAATGACGTGAAGGCACGTGCGTGATGGTCAGATTGCGATGGCGGTAACTGTTCCACCAGTTCAGCTCGACCACGTCACGAAAGCCAAGGTCAGAGACCAGGTCGAAAACATGTTCCGGCACAACTATGGTCGGCGCGGAGCCCCGAAACTGCCTGGTGTGCTGCACCAGGGATCGCAGTGACGGACGGTGCAAGTGGTCGAAGTGGGCATGAGTGATGAGCACCAGATCAATCGGCGGCAAGTCGCGGACTCTCACCCCCGGCTGGCGCAATCTTTTCAGCACGAACAGCCAGCGCGCGAAATTAGGATCGATGACGACGTTCTCGCCGCCCACCTGCAGAAAAAAACTGGCATGGCCAATGAAGGTCACGCCCATCTGGCCATTGGTTACCAGGACCGGCTTGTGCGACTCCCCGATCCGCGGCGTTACTGCCGAGCGCCTTATCAGCTGGCCGAACTGGCGGGCGCGCTTACGCATCGCTGGACTTTTGATGGCTTGTCGAAGCATAAAAAGGTTTTTAGCTATTCGCCATTAGCTCTTAGTCACTGGCTTAAAATCGGCCTAAGACTAAACCGGCGCCAAAACTTATCCGGTATTTGCATTCTATCAATCCCTCAAACTCCCTTGACCGCTTTCAGCGCGTCATTTCTAATTCTCTAGTCCTTATTCTTTCTCCAAAAGTTTCCTTCAAAAGTCAGGAGCTCTCATGCGAGTTGCATTTTTAGGATTGGGAATCATGGGCCACGCGATGGCCACAAATTTGGTTAAGGCCGGACACGAAGTTGCCGTCTGGAATCGCAGCCCGGGCAAGTCAGTTGAAGGCGCTCGTGCGGCGAATTTTCCGGCTGATGCGGCGCAGGGAGCGGAGGTAGTCTGGCTTTGCGTTTCTGATACCGCTGCTGTTGAAAGCGTTCTGTTCGGCCCGAACGGAGTTGAGCAATCCTTGACCGAAGGCATGATCATCAGCGACTCCAGCACTATATCTCCGACCGCGACTCGAAAATTTGCGGAGCGGGTAGCGCAGAAAGGCGCGCTGTACGTGGATTCTCCCATGACTGGCTCAAAGACCGGAGCCGAAGCCGGAACACTGTTATTTATTGTCGGCGGGGATGAAGAAGTGGTGGAAAAACTCAAGCCGCTCTATGCTGCGATGGGCAAGAAAATCTTTCGCATGGGCGAGACCGGCAAGGGCCAATCGGCAAAACTGGTAATGAATCTTCAAATCGCGTTGATCTACGAAGGTTTTGCCGAAGCCCTTACTCTGGCCGCGAAACTCGGGGTTGACGCGGAGAACCTGCTGCATCTGGTCAACGCGTCAATGGTGAAATCAGGCGTGATCGAATACAAAGCGCCATTTGTTCTGCGCCGCGATTTCTCTCCGAATTTTCCGCTGCGCCTCATGCGCAAGGACATCCGCCTCGCGCTCGATGCCGCCAAAGAAGCCCGGGTCAAGCTTCCCGGGCTGGAGACGGTCGAGGAAGTGTACGATGTGGCGGTAGAAGAAGGCCACGCCGATCTTGATTACGCTGCTACACTGCTGCTGCTTGAGAAATGGGCAGGAGTCGAGGTCAAGGGGGAAGCGGCATAACAACTGAATGGCCGACTACATTGGCGCGATTGACCAAGGCACCACCAGCACACGTTTCATCGTGTTCGATCGCGCTGGTCAAATTGTCGCTTCCGCGCAAGAGGAGCACGAGCAGATCTATCCCCAGCCCGGCTGGGTCGAGCACGACGCCGAGGAAATCTGGCGGCGCACTGAATCGGTTATTGCGAAGGCCATGCGGGCGGGTAAGCTCGGGCCTAAGGATCTGGCAGCCATCGGCATCACCAACCAGCGCGAAACTACCGTCGTCTGGAATAAGAAAACAGGTAAGCCGATCTACAACGCCATCGTCTGGCAGGACACTCGCGTCGCTCCCGACGTCGCCGAGTTTTCAAAGCACGGCGGCCAGGATCGCTATCGCGCCGAGACCGGGCTGCCTCTTGCCACTTACTTCAGCGGCCTGAAAATTCGCTGGATCCTCGAGAATGTTCCCGGTGCGCGCGCGCAAGCTGAAGCCGGTGATCTGATCTGCGGGACGGTCGACAGCTTTCTGATCTGGAAGTTGACTGGCGGCGTCAGTGGCGGCGTTCACGTCACGGATGTTACCAACGCCAGCCGCACGCAACTGATGAATCTCTCCACGCTGCAGTGGGACGACAGCATTCTGCGCGACTTCGAAATTCCCGTCCAGATTTTGCCGAAGATTGCGTCCAGCAGTGAGATCTACGGTCACGCGAAAATTCCCGCCATCCGCGACGCAGCCATCGCCGGAGTGCTTGGCGATCAGCAGGGAGCGCTTATCGGTCAAGTTTGTTTTAAACCTGGCCAAGCCAAAAATACCTACGGCACCGGATGCTTCATGCTGTTGAACACCGGCGAGAAGATTGTTCCGTCGAAATTCGGGCTTATCACCACTGTGGCTTACCAACTGGGGAACAAGCCCGCGCACTATGCGCTCGAAGGCAGCATCGCCATCACGGGAGCGCTAGTGCAATGGCTGCGCGACAATCTTGGATTGATCGCATCCAGCGCGGAGATCGAGTCACTGGCTGTAACTGTCGCAGACAATGGCGGAGTCTACTTCGTTCCGGCATTCTCGGGTTTGTACGCGCCTTATTGGAAGGACACAGCGCGCGGCGTGATTGCTGGGCTCACTCGCTATGTCAATAAAGGACATCTCGCTCGCGCCGTGCTCGAAGCCACAGCGTTTCAGGTCCGTGAAGTGGTCGAGGCGATGGCCAAAGACTCCACCATGAATCTCGATTTCCTACGCGTCGACGGCGGCATGGTGCAGAACAATCTACTCATGCAGTTTCAAGCTGACATTTTGGGTATCCCAGTTGTTCGCCCAAGAGTTAGTGAGACCACGGCTTTGGGTGCGTGTTACGCTGCTGGCCTGGCGGTTGGATTTTTTAAAGATGCGGATGAGTTGTGCGCGAACTGGGCGGTGGACAAGCGTTGGGAACCGAAGATGGAAGGGACTTCGCGTGATCGTCTCTACCACTTTTGGAAGAAAGCAGTGACCCGTTCATTCGATTGGGTGGAATAAAGGTGTCTGAAGGGTTTGGGTAGGGCAGGGCTTCCAGCCCTGCGTTGAAAGTGCGGTGCAGGTAACGCAGGCCTGGAAGGCCTGCTCCACCCATCCCGCTAAGTGCTTCAGCTGTTGGGTAATCGCGGAGGGCATTGATGCATGGACCGCTGGTGGGTGAGTTCATGGGCACGCTGGTGTTAGTTCTTCTCGGCGATGGCGTGGTCGCGAATGTACTGCTGAAAAAGACAAAAGGCGAGAACTCCGGCTGGATCGTGATCACTACAGCATGGGGAATGGCAGTGGTTGCGGGCATCTGCACCGCAGTCGCATGCGGCAGCCCCGCGGCCCACATCAATCCGGCTGTCACATTGGCTTCGGCATTCTTATCCGGAAGTTGGTCGAATGTTCTTCCGTTTTGGGGAGCGCAACTTCTAGGCGCATTCGCGGGCGCGATTCTGGTGTGGCTGGTTTACCTGCCGCACTGGAAAGAGACTCAGGACGCGGGTGCCAAACTCGGCGTTTTCTGCACTGCCCCGGCGATTCGTAATTACCCATCGAATTTAGTCTGTGAAACCATTACGACAATTGTCCTGATAGTTGTCGGCTTCAGCTTCGGAAGCAAATCGCTCGCTCCTACAGGTCTTGCCCCCGGTTTCAGCCCGTGGTTTTGGGGAGTGCTGGTTTGGGTGATCGGCCTGGGTCTCGGCGGTCCTACCGGGTACGCCATCAACCCCGCGCGAGATTTTGCTCCGCGAGTCGCGCACGCCATTCTTCCAATTCCCGCCAAGGGCGGCTCCGATTGGCGATACGCTGCCGTTCCCATTCTCGGCCCGTTGATTGGCGCGGTGCTGGCCGCATTCATCATCAAATGGGTGGGAATAATTTGAGCGAGTCTGGGTTGATCCTGGTGTTCTCGAGTTTTTTAATATGACTCGCGACGAGATGTGGCGCCAGTTTCGCGCACACACCAAACCCTGGGACATTATTGTGGTCGGTGGCGGCGCCACCGGCGTTGGCGTAGCCATCGACGCGGCCAGCCGCGGCTACGACGTGCTTCTGCTCGAGCAGAGTGACTTTGGCAAAGGGACATCGAGCCGCAGCACCAAGCTGGCCCACGGCGGCGTGCGATACCTCGAGCAGGGAAATATTGGCCTGGTGATGGAAGCGCTCAAGGAGCGCGGCCTGCTGCTACAAAATGCGCCGCACCTGGTGCACGATCTCGCGTTCGTTGTGCCGAATTACGACTGGTGGGAAGCGCCGTTTTACGGTCTCGGGTCTGAAACTTTACGAGTTACTCGCGGGAAAATATGGCTTCGGCAAATCGCGGCTCCTTTCGCGCGAAGAAACTCTCAAACGCATTCCCACGCTGAAAACCGAAGGCCTGCGTGGCGGTGCCGTTTATTACGACGGCCAATTCGACGACGCGCGCCTTCTTATCCACATGGTTTTCACTGCCTTCGAGCAGGGCGCGACGCTACTGAATTATGTCGAGGTCACGGGCTTCACCAAAGACAGCCAGGATTTTGTGAATGGAATCTTGGCGCGCGACACGGAGACCGGCGAAGAACTGCGCGCGTCGGCAAAAGTCGTAATAAATGCCACTGGAGCATTCAGCGACCGCCTGCGGCAAAAAGCGCTGCCGACTGCTGTACCCATGATCAAGCCCAGCCAGGGAATTCATCTGGTGTTTGGCCCCGAGTTCCTGCAGGCCGACAGCGCCGTCCTGGTCCCGCATACCAGCGACGGGCGCGTGCTTTTCGCTATTCCATGGCACGGCCACACTCTAGTTGGAACCACCGACACGCCGGTTGAAACTGCAGACTTGGAGCCGGTCGCCATGGAGCAGGAGATTGCATTCGTCCTCGCAACCGCGGGTCAGTATTTGGAAAAAGCTCCCAGACGGGAAGATGTGCTTAGCGTGTTTGCGGGAATTCGTCCGCTGGTGAGGTCGTCCGGTTCGGTTGCTACCGCGGCATTGTCGCGCGATCACGTCATCCACATCGACACGTCCGGCATGATGACCATCGCGGGAGGGAAGTGGACCACCTACCGTCACATGGCCGAAGACTGCGTCGATCAGGCTGCAACCCTGGCGCAATTACCGGACGCGCCCTGCGTCACCCATCACTTGAAGATTCACGGCTTTCGCGCTGATGCCGGGCAGCTTGATTACTTGGGAGTTTATGGTAGCGATGCGGCTGAAATCCGCAAGTTGGTCCAGGTTGATCCCAAGCTGGGGCGAAAACTGCACCCAGATCTGCCCTATGTTCAGGCGGAGGTCATTTGGGCGGTGCGGCACGAAATGGCCCGTACCATAGAAGACGTACTTGCCCGGCGCATGCGAGCTTTGTTTCTGAACGCGCGAGTGGCGTTGGAGATGGCGCCCACTGTCGCGAACCTGATGGCAGGGGAGCTAGATTGGGGGACAGATTCAAAACAGGCGCAACTTCAAGAATTCCGTGCTATTGCAAATAACTATCTGCTCTAGCGAAGGCTACACGTTACACTTGAAGTCACATTTACCTTCGTTGACACTTTTCCCCGCTGAACGCTAGAATCAGTGGTTCCGGAAATATCCTTTCGACGATACATTCTCAGCGCAAAAATGGACGAGACGCTCAGACAAATAGGCGAATTACTGCTCGGTTCCATCCCGACGATCATTTTCTTTGTGCTGTTGTTTGGGCTTTATGTATTGATTGTCCACAAGCCGCTGGCGAAGGTTTTGGCCGAGCGTCGTGCGCGAACTCAGGGCGCGATCGACAAGGCCAGGGCCGATATCGCCACCGCTGAGGCCCGCACCGCCGAATACGAAAAGCGGCTTCGGGATGCGCGTCTGGCGCTGTTTAAAGCTCAGGAGGCCCGCCGTGCACGGGCTGCGCAAGCTCGCGCCGAAGCCGTAGCCGAAGCACGAAAACGAGCTCAGGCCCAAGTCGAAGAGGCCCGCGCTGCGATCGAAGGCGACAAGAAAGTCGCGATGAGTTCGCTGGACGCGGAAGTGGGCAGGCTGGCCGCAGAGATTATTCGCACCGTGCTGCAGCCCGCGTTGGGTTCAGCTCCGGCAGGTGGACGATGAAATTGTGCAATTCATTGCGCGTGATTCAGTTTAGAACCTTGGTGCTACTGGCCACAGCGATGTTTGTGTTTTCGCTATTCACGTTTGCTCAGACCTCGTCCGAGCCGGAAGCTCCCGCTAACCCGTCAACGCAGAACGCCCCCGCCAATGCAGCGCCCAATCCAAGTCCTGAACCGAATTCGGGCGAAGATGAATCCGCGCAGTTTAAGCACTCGGCGTCAGTGCAGTTGCTATCGCGAATCACGGGATTGAGTCTTGATGGCGCGTACTGGCTGGCGGTGATACTGAATTTCGCCATCGTTGCCGGCATAATCGTGTGGGCATCCAAGAAAAACTTACCCGCAATGTTTCGCAACCGCACTGCCTCAATCCAGAAGAGTTTAGACGAAGCGCGCAAGGCCAGCGAAGACGCAAACCGCCGCTTGAGCGACATCGAGTCACGCCTCGGCCATCTCGACGATGAGATCCACCAGATGCGGGCAGCATCGGAGAAAGAAGCGCTCGCCGAGGAAGAGAGAATTAAAGCGTCCGCGGCGGAAGAAGCCCGGCGCATCAGCGAATCAGCCACGCAGGAAATTGCCGCCGCCACTAAAGCTGCTCGCCGCGAATTGACCGCCTATGCAGCGGACCTGGCGGTGTCACTGGCTTCGAAGCAGATTCACGTCGATACTTCCACGGATCAGGCGCTGGTGCGGCGTTTCGCTCAGCAGGTTTCGAACGATGGCGGATCGGGGAAGAAGGCTTAATTTATGGCCAGCGTCGTCAACACTTACGCGCGCGCATTCGCTGACGTGGTCATGGATAAGCGGCTTGATCCGGCAAAGACATTGGCCGAGGCGCAACAGATTTCCGCGCTGGTGCGGGAAAGCGCTGAGCTTCGCGAGGTCTGGGTAACGCCTTCGATCACAGCGGACCAGAAACGCGCGGTGCTCGACGCGCTTACTAATCGCGCAGGAATTTCGCAAATGGTGAGGAACTTCGTTGCGGTACTGATCGATAAGCGCCGCATAAAGTTTCTTGACGAAATTGTGGCCGAGTTCGCGCACGAGCTGAATCTGCGATTGGGATTTGCCGAGGCCGAAATCACCACCACGCGAGAACTGGGCGCGGACGAGCGCAGCGCTCTCGAAGCCGATCTGGCAATAGTTACGGGCAAAAAGATTCGCGCCCGCTACGATCGGGACCCCTCGATCCTCGGTGGCGCGATTGCCCGCGTCGGCAGCACGGTGTACGACGGTTCGGTGAAGGGGCAGTTGGAAAAGATAAGGGAGCAGTTAACTGCGACCTCTTAGCTTTTAGCTCCTATGTCTTTAGCTCGAAACTTTGAAAGCATACGAATTTATTATTCGAGAATTTGTTTTATCTGAGCATACGAAAGTGCGGGAGTATTCTGAACAAGCTAAAGGCTAAAAGCTAATAGCTAAAAGCTGATTCTATGGCCCAAATCAAAGCAGACGAAATTACGCAATTAATCCGGCAGCAGATCGAGAACTACGAAACCAAGATTGCGGTTGACGAGGTCGGCACCGTCATTACTCTGGGCGACGGTATTGCGCGCGTCCATGGCCTGGAAAAAGTCATGGCCGGCGAACTACTCTCGTTTCCTCACGACGTGGCGGGCATCGCCATGAACCTGGAAGAAGACCAGGTCGGCGTGGTGCTGCTCGGCGAATACACTGAGATCAAAGAAGGTGACGAGGTCAAGCGCACCGGGCAGATTATCAGCGTGCCGGTGGGTGACGGATTGATCGGACGCGTGGTGAATTCGCTCGGCCAGCCTATCGATGACAAGGGTCCGGTTGCTTCGTCCGGCACAATTCCAGTGGAACGACTTGCCCCCGGCGTCATCGACCGCCAGCCGG
The DNA here is from genome assembly GCA_963703465.1 of uncultured Acidobacteriota bacterium. GTDB lineage: Bacteria > Acidobacteriota > Terriglobia > Terriglobales > Acidobacteriaceae > Gp1-AA145. The sequence goes on from CAVPEQ010000010.1 coordinate 56,202, forward strand.
TGCGCGAGCCTATGGCGACCGGTTTGAAGGCGATCGACAGCATGATTCCTATCGGCCGCGGCCAGCGCGAGCTGATCATCGGCGATCGTCAAACCGGAAAGACTGCGATTGCGATCGACACCATCATCAATAACAAAGGCGGCGACCTGATTTGCATTTACTGCGCAATCGGGCAAAAGCGCTCATCGATTGCGCAGGTGGTAAAGATTCTTTCCGACTACGGCGCCATGGATTACACCATTGTTGTTGCCGCGTCGGCATCTGAACCAGCTCCCATGCAGTACATCGCGCCGTACGCGGCGTGCGCCATGGGCGAGTATTTCCGCGACAACAAGCGCCACGCGCTGGTGATTTTCGACGATCTTTCGAAGCACGCAGCTTCTTATCGCGAGATTTCGTTGCTGCTGCGGCGTCCGCCGGGCCGCGAAGCGTATCCCGGAGACGTGTTCTATCTTCACTCGCGCCTGCTGGAGCGTGCTGCAAAAATGAGCGCACAAAAGGGCGGCGGATCGCTGACCGCGTTGCCGATCATTGAAACCCAAGCCGGCGACGTTTCTGCGTACATTCCGACCAACGTAATCTCGATCACCGACGGCCAGATTTATCTCGAGACCGATCTTTTCAATCAGGGTGTACGTCCGGCGGTGAACGTCGGATTGTCCGTCAGCCGTGTCGGCGGCGCGGCGCAGATCAAGGCGATGCGGCAGGTTGCCGGCAGTTTGAAATTGGAGCTCGCCCAGTACCGCGAGCTGGCAGCCTTCTCGCAGTTCGGCAGTGATCTCGACAAAGCAACGCAGGCCCAGCTCGGTCGCGGACAGCGGCTGGTTGAAGTGCTTAAGCAAAAGCAATATTCGCCTCTGCCGTTCTCGAAACAGATTTTGATTATCTTCGCCGGGACCAGCGGAGTTCTCGACGATCTGCCGATTGAGCAGGTTCGCGACTTCGAGGCCGAGCTATACCGCTACGTCGACGCGACGAATCCGGGTCTGCTGCGCTCGATCATGGACAAAAAAGTTCTCGATGACAGCCTCAAAGCCGAGATGACGAAGGTGATCAAGGAGTGCAAGGAAGCGTTTGTGCAGGAGCGGCAGGCGGTAGGTGCAAAGTAGCTTTGAGAGTGAGCGGCGAGCGATGAGCAAACCGGACACACTCAATCACTTACAGCTCATAGCTCGCAGCTAATTTATGGCCAACATTCTCGACATCCGGCGGCGCATTCGCAGCGTGATCAACACGCGCCAGATCACGCGCGCCATGAAGATGATCTCGGCTGCGAGACTTCGGCGTGCACAGGAACGCGCCTTGGCAGCGCGTCCCTATGCGCAAATGTTGACTAATGTTTTGAAGTCGCTGGTCTCGCGGGCTGACACTTACGATCCAGAGACCGGCGAGCCGTTGCATCCGCTCCTGGTGAAGCGGCCTGAGCAGAATGTTCTGTTGATCGTAGTAACCGGCGACAAAGGATTGGCAGGCGCGTTCAATGCGAATATCGTGAAGGCGGCATCTCGTTTTCTCGATTCCAAGCGCGGTAAAAATATCGAGATCCTCGCGATCGGCCGCAAGGGACGGGATTTTCTTCGCCGGCGATTCAAGGCCGCCGAACCGCGTAAGGCTGACGCAGCGTCCGAGCCGCAGACCACGCTGGTTGGAGAGCGCGTCGGCGTATTCAACAAGATTGATTACTCGCTGGCCTCAGAAATTTCCGAGCAGATCATCGAGCGTTACACCCATGCGGAGATCGATTCGGTTTATCTGGTCTACAACGAATTCAAGTCGGTCATCGCGCAACGGCTGGTGGTTGAGCAGATTCTGCCCATCGAGCATATTGGGGCTCCAGAAATCGCGCAGGCCAGCGATATGGAACTGAAGGAGAAGCAACGCGCCGCCGAGGCGGCCAAGGGAGCCGGGGTTGCGCTGCGCCCGCCTGATACATCGGAAGTGGATCAGGCAGCCGCAAAGTTTGCGACCGCTCCGGTTGATTACATTTATGAAGAGCCGCCTCGCCAGCTATTCCGTTCGCTGCTGCCGAAATACGTCGGTATTCAGATTTTTCACGCGTTGCTGGAGTCAATTGCCGCCGAGCACGCTGCGAGAATGACCGCAATGGAATCCGCAACCAGTAATGCGGGCGAGATGATTGATTCGCTCACGCTTTCGATGAACCGAGTGCGTCAGGCGAAGATCACAAGAGAGATTATTGAAATTGTGAGCGGAGCAGCAGCATTGTAGTGAGCGGCGAGCAGTGAGCGTCGAGCACCCAAGCTTGCTCAACGCTCGCGACTCCATGCTCACGAGCTAAAAGCTAAGAGCTGAATTCTATGGAAAACATCGGACACGTAATTCAAATCACCGGTCCCGCCGTGGACGTGCAATTCACCGAGGCGGCCATGCCGCCCATTTACCAGGCGCTGCGCGTGGTCAGCGACGGCTTCAAGGTGCCTGCACCGATCAACGTCATTCTCGAAGTACAGCAGCACCTGGGCGAAGGCCGGGTGCGGACCATCGCCATGTCAGCCACTGATGGGATGGTGCGTGGCATGAAAGCCATCGACCTTGGCGGGGAGATTTCTGTGCCGGTCGGTCACGGAACGCTGGGCCGCGTGATGAATGTTATTGGCGAGCCTGTCGATAACCTTGGCCCAGTCGCGGCCAAGGAGCGTATGCCCATTCATCGATCCGCGCCCTCGTTCGAGGAACAGGCTACTACAGCCGAAATGTTTGAAACCGGCGTGAAGGTCATCGATCTTATCCAGCCATTTCTAAAAGGCGGGAAGATCGGTCTCTTCGGCGGCGCGGGCGTCGGCAAGACGGTCGTCATCATGGAGTTGATCAACAACGTCGCCAAGCAACACGGCGGTTACTCAGTATTTGCCGGCGTCGGCGAGCGTACCCGCGAAGGCAACGATCTTTGGCTCGAAATGAGCGAGTCGGGCGTGATCAAGCCCGGCGATCCAGAACATTCGAAAGCGGCGTTGATCTATGGCCAGATGACTGAGCCGCCTGGGGCGCGTCTGCGGGTTGCGCTGACCGCTCTTACGGTGGCGGAGTACTTCCGCGATGTTGAAGGCGCGGACACGCTGCTCTTCATCGATAATATTTTCCGTTTCACACAGGCGGGTTCTGAAGTTTCCGCACTGCTTGGCCGTATGCCCAGCGCCGTCGGCTACCAGCCGAACCTGGCGACAGAAATGGGTGAGTTGCAGGAGCGCATCACCTCCACCAAAAAAGGATCGGTCACATCGGTGCAGGCGATTTACGTTCCGGCCGACGATCTTACCGATCCCGCGCCAGCAACCACGTTCGCCCACCTTGATGCGACGACAGTTCTATCGCGCTCATTGACCGAAATCGGCATTTATCCGGCGGTCGATCCGTTGGCTTCAACTTCGCGCATTCTCGATCCGCGAATCGTGGGCCAGGAACATTACGACGTTGCTCAATCGGTGAAGAAGACGTTGCAGACATACAAAGATCTGCAGGATATTATTGCGATTCTCGGCATGGATGAATTGAGCGAAGATCAGAAGCTCACAGTTACGCGTGCGCGAAAGATTCAGCGTTTCTTGTCTCAGCCGTTCCACGTGGCCGAGCAGTTCACCGGAGCCCCCGGCCGTTACGTAAAAATTGCCGATACGGTGAAGGGATTTAAGGACATCGTTGAAGGCAAGTATGACGACATCCCCGAGCAGGCTTTTTATATGAAGGGCACGATCGATGAAGTCGTGCAAGCGGCGGAGAAGATGAAGGCGGCAGCGTAAAGGAAGCTTTTAGCTCTTAGCCATTAGCTTTGTAGCCGAACTCATTTGGCGGAGCAAGTGGTTGAGCTAAGAGCTAAAGGCTAAAAGCTAATGGCCGACACTTTCCAACTCGAGATCGTGACCCCGGAGAAGATGGTTGTCCGGGACAACGCCGAAGAAGCGCAAATTCCAGCGACCACGGGGTACATTGGTGTACTGCCCGGCCACGCCCCATTAATCACGGAACTCGGTGCAGGCGAGATCAGCTACCGCTCAGGTGGCCAGGTCCATCGTTTCGCGACCGCGTGGGGATTTGCCGAAGTCTTACCAAATAAGGTCACCGTACTGGCAGAAACGGTTGAGCCCGCGAATGAGATTGATGTAGCCCGGGCCAGACAAGACTTGACTAAGGCTGAAGATGCACTGAAACAGGCGCAGTCCGAGGAAGAAGTTACAAAAGATCTCGGAAGAGTCAGGCGCGCCGAGGCCCGTATTGAAGTTGCCGAAGCAAAACGCGGCTAACCGGCGGTTTTCCCAAATCACCTCAAAATAGTTTAGGATTCGTAATCCAATGCGCCACAAACCATAACTTCTTGATCTGGAGGACTGGCATTGAGGCTGAAACTGATCCCTCGGCGGTGGGCGATTCTCTGGTTCCTGTTTTCTTGTTCTCACCTTTGGGGCTTGGCAGCCCCCGCAGTCAGTTCCGCTCCGAGCGCCGAGTTTCAGGCACAGCGACTTTCCAACCTCGAGCAGCAAACTGCTGAAGCCAGAAGTTCGGCTGACAATTCCTGGATGCTGACCAGCTCTGCTCTGGTTCTCATGATGACCGGACCTGGTCTCGCGCTTTTTTATGGCGGCCTGGTTCGAAAGAAGAACGTTCTGTCCACCATGTTGCAAAGCTTCGCCATGATGGCGGTGATCTCGGTTTTGTGGGCTCTCGTGGGCTATAGCCTTGCGTTTGGACCGGGAAATAGTTTTATGGGTGGATTCCATAATTTGTTTTTGCGCGGAGTTGGCTTGCAGCCGGAGCCCGACTACTCGGCCACCATCCCTCAGCAAACCTACATGGTTTATCAGTTGATGTTCGCAATCATCACCCCCGCGTTGATTACTGGAGCTTTCGCTGAGCGCATGAAGTTCAGCGCCATGCTTCTGTTTATGATTTTGTGGTCATTTCTGGTGTATGACCCCATGGCCCACATGGTTTGGGGCAAGGGCGGTCTGCTGAATGCTGCACTGGGCGGGCGTTTTCCGACATTGGACTTTGCCGGCGGAACGGTCGTTCATGTCACCTCAGGGGTTTCTGCGTTGGTGTGCGCTCTGTATCTGGGGCGGCGACTTGGATATCCACGCGAGGCCATGCCTCCGCATAGCGTCGTGCTTAGCTTTGTTGGAGCCTGCATGTTATGGGTTGGATGGTTTGGTTTCAACGCAGGCAGCGCTCTGGCCGCCGGAGGTCTTGCCACCAGCGCTTTCGTGGCTACGCACTTCGGGGCCGCGGCGGCGGTTATCGGTTGGTGCCTTGCGGAATGGTGGCGTAACGGCAAGGTCAGCGCCTTAGGAGCAATTTCCGGCGCTGTTGCCGGTTTGGTGGCGATCACTCCGGCGGCAGGGTTCGTGGGTCCCATGCCGGCATTGGTCATTGGCCTGGTTGCAGGTGCTTTTTGTTTCTGCATGGTTACGGCGGTGAAAGCCCGCTTCGGATACGACGATTCGTTGGATGCCTTCGGCGTTCATGGGGCAGGTGGCACTCTCGGTGCAATTCTCACAGGGATTTTCGCATCGAGTGCAGTGAACCCTATTTTCAAGGACGCTCAAGGCAATGCATCACCCTCCGGAATGATCGAAGGAAATTTTCATCAAGTACTCAACCAGTTGATAGGAATCGCCATTGCATGGACGCTTGCGATGGTTGGCACCTTGATCATTTTGAAGATTGTGGACATGACAATCGGACTGCGGGTTAGCGAGGAACATGAGGTTATGGGCCTCGATCTCTCGCAGCATGGCGAAGAGGGCTATTATTGGGACGTTTCAGTCTAATTGTTAATGCACGCAAATCATTGATCGGGGACCTGGAAAATGACCAAGATCGAAGCCATTATCCAACCTTCTAAACTGGAAGCCGTCAAGAATGCCTTGCACGAAATTGGCATCGAGGGAATGACAGTCATCGAAGCGCGAGGACATGGACGTCAAAAAGGCCATACCGAAATTTATCGCGGTCGCGAATACACGGTTGACTTGATCCCTAAGATAAAACTCGAGATGGTAATAGCCGACGCCTTAGTAGAAAAAGTCGAGAGCGCGATTGTCAGCGCTGCCCAGACCGGCAAAATTGGCGACGGGAAGATTTTTCGCTCTCGTATCGACCAGGCAATCCGGATCCGCAATGAAGAACGTGGCGAGAATGCATTGTGAAAATCAGCTCTTAGCCGTTAGCTCTTAGCATTTAGCCAAAGCGTCACTGCGGTGGCCCAATGCTAAAGACCAAGTGCTAAGAGCTAAGAGCTGATGGCTAAAAGCTGTCATCAATAACCATTCCTGATTCCCTCCATAAATAGATTCAATTTCCACAGCTCTGGCATCACATTTAGAGTGAAGATGCGGTCGCTTCGCCGCTTATAAACAAAACGTCTTGAGATGAGCACAGCAGCCACGTTGCGCACCGAACTTCGCGATCTCTACCTTAGCGATTCTGTGCGTATTCAACAGCAATTTGACAGCACCGGAGACGGTTCCGCCGCTATTGCCTCGCGTACTGCGCTGGTTGAAACAGTATTGCTTCGCCTATGGAACGAAATGATATGCGCCGGCGGTAGCGAGCCTCAGAATTTTGCTCTGGTGGCGCTCGGGGGTTTTGGACGGCGTGCATTGTTTCCACATTCTGACGTCGACATCCTTTTCCTGCATGCTGACCGAAGTACTGAGAACGTTCTGCGCGATCCCATTCGCATGTTCTGCCAGGAACTATGGGACTTGCGCATGAAGTTGGGACCTACCACGCGCACTTTGGCGGAGTGCGATCAGTTCGATCCGCAGAATGTTGAGTTCACAATTTCTTTGCTCGATTCACGGTTCTTAGTCGGGGATCGGGATCTCTTCGAACGCCTGCATCAGAAAATCCTGCCGAAGTTTTTTGTGCGGGAAGGGAATTACATCATCCAGCAACTTGCTGAGGTGACGCGCTCACGCCACGCGAAATACGGAAATACCGTCTTTCACCTCGAGCCGAATATAAAGGAGGCTCCGGGCGGCCTGCGTGATTACAACGTTGCCGGTTGGATGGCATTGTTGTCGGCACTTGACCAGGAGCGCCGCTGGCCTGATCCGGCGTCGTTGCTTCCGGACTCCACGCGTCAACTGCAGCCGGCTTTAGAGTTCTTGACCTCAGTCCGCACGTTTCTGCATTACCGCCAAGGCCGCGATGACAACATGCTGACCTGGGAATCGCAGGATGAGGCTGCGACACGCCACATCGGGCTGAACGGATGCCACGCCGCACGATGCCGCCGCGTGGATGCGAATCTATTTTCGCCACGCCCGCGCACTGCATCACGAATGTTTGCGTCTGCTTGAGTCCGTTCCCGCCGCGCGATCTTCGCTCTATCGTACTTATCAACATTGGCGTTCACGGCTTTCGAACGCAGATTTCTCCGTGATTGACAGTTTGATCTATCTGCAACAGCCTTCAGCTGTGCGCGATCCAGAGCTGCTCTTTCGGATTTTTAACTTCGCAGCGCATCACGGATTGAAACCTGCGCTCTCCACCGAAACCCGCATCCGGCAAGTCTTGCCGACGCTGGCCGAAAATCCGCCCTCGGGCCAGGATAGCTGGCGTTATCTGCAGTCGGTGTTGGTTGAGCCCCATGCAGCTGACGCATTACGTACCATGCACTCGCTGGGCCTGCTGACAGTTTTATTGCCGGAACTCAAGCTCATCGATTGTCTTGTGGTCCGCGACTTTTATCATCGATTTACCGTCGATGAACACTCATTCCTGGCCATTGAATGCTTGCATCGCGCCAGTCATGCCAAATCGGAGTGGGACCAGCGATACGGCCGTCTGCTGGAAGAGTTGGAGAGGCCGGAGCTGTTATATCTCGCTCTGCTTTTGCACGATGTCGGCAAGGGAGTGCCCGGCGAAAGTCATCTGGTCACCGGCCTTGAAATTGCGCACAAATGTATGGATAGGCTCGAACTCGATCAATCGGCGCGGGAGACGATTTCATTCCTGATCGCCAGCCATCTGGAGATTTCCGCAACCCTGCGGCGCGATATTTACGATCCTGGAACGGTGCAGGCATTCTGCGATAAAGTAGGCACGCCCGAGCGGCTGAAGCTGCTTGCACTTCTCACTTATGCAGACATCAAAGCGGTGAATCCTGAAGCGTTGACGCCGTGGAAAGCTGAGAATGTGTGGCAGCTCTACATCGCCGCATCGAATTGCCTGAGCCGCACCGCCGACCAGCGCGTGCATCCAGACCAGGAACACAATGAAAGCATCGCGGGCTTGCAGGTGCTGGCTCCGGACGCTGTGAAAAAACTTAAAGTGTTTCTTGAAGGCCTGCCCAGGCGTTATCTGCGAACCTTTCGCGCCGAAGAGATTCTGCAACATCTCGAACTGTCCGCCAGTCTTTCATCGGATCCGGTTCAGTTGTACCTGGTGCGCGGACGGCATTGGTATGAATTGTCCGTTGTCACGAAGGACCGTCCGTTTCTGTTTGCCAATATCGCTGGCGCGCTGGCAGCCTGGGGAATGAACATCGTAAAGGCCGACGCGTTTTCGAATGCCGCTGGCATAGTAGTGGACACTTTTTATTTCACCGATCGCTTCCGTACCCTCGAACTCAATATGCCGGAGTGGGACCGCTTCAAACGCAGTGTCGCTGACGTCCTCACCGGGGAAGCGGACCTGGATCGCATGCTGCGGGATCGGGCGCGCGCCGACGCGAAGACCAATGCCAAGGTGAAAATCCAAACCCGCATAGAGTTTGACGACGAATCGTCAGCCGGCAGTACACTGGTGCAGGTCATAGCCCAGGACCAACTCGGTCTTCTGCATCGCATCTGCTCTCGCTTCTCGCATCACGGGTGCAACATCGAAATTGCCCTCATCGATACCGAAGGCCAGATGGCGATCGATGTGTTTTATCTCACCTCGAAAGGGAGCAAGCTTTCGCCTGACTTGCACGAGGAACTTAGATCTGACCTGCTGGAAGAATTACAAGCCGCGTGATCCACCTGTCGGACCGCCTTCATCAGATTTGCATCCCAAGATCATCAGGAGGAAGCATGCGTAAAAATCGCGAAACTGAAGGGCGTCCGCTGGGAAACGAAGCAACTCTGGACGATCTGGGAAATGACAGAAGACGTTGACAACGAAAGCGTCGAAGAACTCGAAGAAACCGATCAGGCACTGGAAGCCGCTACGGTTAAGGGCCTGGAAGACGCCGCCGATCACCGCGAGCGACCTGCTCACACCCACATGGAATACGGCCGTCCTGACGATCTGCCGCCGGCAAGATTCTCAGACAGGAAAAAGGCGTCGTAGATTTATTCGTTTTCTTCCAATAACCGCCCCAGCGTGGGTTTGTGCTTAGCAGAGGTTTTCGCCTTCTTCTTGCTATCCAGCACAATCTGCCCTGGTCGAGGCTCTCCGATTCTCTCTCTCGCCAAGGCTTTTACCGCGGTGACTGCGCGGAAAGGCCTTTTCTTTTTTGCTCTTGCCATGGAGAAAAGTTTAGCTCAGCTTTCGCATTTCGCTGCGCGCCGCGTCCTGTGGAATAATTAGAGTAACCACGGAGAACGACGAACCATGGAAGAGCGAGAGTTTTTTGACGAGCGTCCGGAGAAGAAGCAGGCGACGCTGAATTGTCCCCACTGCCATCAAGCAGGCGATTACGAAGTTACTTGGATCGTGCGCACCCGGAAAAAACAACTTCCTCGCCACGCCGATGAGCGCGACCGCGCGCGTTTTGCCAAGGCCAAGTCTTATATGCTCCGTAAAGACGACGTTATGGGCTGCAAGAACGTTCGCTGCCGTAAGCGTTTTGAAATCTCAGGCTTGCAGTCTGTGGTGTTTACCGAGTAGTAATTTCCCGTAACGGCCCAACATTATTCATCCCGGTTTTGCAGACAACGCGCCTGCCCGGTTCGGCTTCTCACATTCACCCTTCATTTGCAGGGGGAGAAGAAGGAGTAGCTATGCGATTTACGAGTACAGTTATCCAGCAAGGAAGTGAGATTCCCGCCCACTACACCAGTGATGGCGAGAATATTTCTCCCGAGCTTTCATGGCAAGATCCTCCAGATAAAACGCAATCGTTCGTATTAATCGTTCATGATCCAGATGCTCCACGCCCGGGCGGTTTCACGCACTGGGTTCTCTTTAACATTCCACGCTCGGTTTCACACGTGGACGAAAATGTCTCCCATGCTGGAGAAATCGCGGGCTTGGGTTTGCAGGGAACAAATGACGGCGGAAAGATCGGCTACATTGGGCCGGCGCCTCCATCGGGAACGCATCGCTATTTTTTTCGGCTATTCGCGATCGACAAAATGCTCGAACTGACCGCCGGAGCCACTCACAAACAGATAAGCGCCGCGATCAAAGGGCACATTTTGGCCCAGTCCGAATTGATGGGCACTTACGAGAAAAAATCAGAGAAAGCCGCATAATAGATAAGCCGACGCTTGATATTCGCGACTTCGCGAACAACAAGCGCCGGCTTTTTTGCATAGTGTCCTGAAGTGCAACTCTAGAACACGCCCGTGATAGGTTGTGCCGATCCCGCCGCGCCCGGATAGGTTTTAACCCCAAGCGCTTCCATCAACGTCTTGAGCGTATTCTGGTGCTGATACAAAGTCGCAGTTCTACTTCCCGGCTTTACCTTCGGACCGATGACTACCGCAGCTACGTGCCCACCGCCGTGCGCGATGTCCGAATCAACACTTTCGTCGAAAACGATAATCAGAATTCCAGTTCCCCCAACCTTGAACATCGAAGTGGCGAGAAGCGGCGCAATGTTGATTTTCAGCCAACTGTCAGCCTGCGCCAGCGTACCGTTGTGCGCGTCGTCGTTCAGGTTGGGAACGATGAATGAAAAGTTCGGTAAGGTGCCATTGATGCGGTCTTTGGAAAATTGCGTGAACGGCACAAGATTGTTTTTCTCGCTGCTGTTGGCTACGTCTGAAAAATAGGCAAGAGGATTATGCCTTTTAACATAGGCACCGGAACCACAACCGGTGTATCCCACCGAAGGCAAACTTTCCGCATAAGATTTCCAGCTCTTTCCCGCAGTCAACAAATGCCGCACGACATTGTCGTTCGAGATTGTGCTGCAAAGGCTGTCATTAGTCGTGATAATCGCTCCCGCGCTCAGCATGAAGTAATTGCCAATGGAAGGATGGATGTTCGCATAATACTGGGTTGCCGATCCGTACTTCGAAGCCAGGCTGTTCAAATAGGGCATCGAGGAACTCCCGATCACGCTTGAGTAACTGTGGTTCTCCTCAACAAGAAGGAACACATGTGTGCTGCTCGGAACGATGGTTGTCGCCGCCGGAACGGTGGTGGCTGTCGCAGCCACAGAAACCGCCACCCCGCCAAATGCGCCCCCGAAAATAACGAGTAAGCAAAATAAACTTTTCATAGACCACTCCCTGGTTGTAGATGGGCGTACACCTGCGTTAGGCAAGAGCTGGTGCTGTGGCGGCACTCTTACGACGTCAGGCTGAACAGGATTAAAACGAATCTACAAAAGCGTGCAGTCTACGCACAAGGCTCGTGCGAATAGTTAGGGCAACATAAGTAGCTGGATTGTGTATTGTTTAAAGCATAGTTTACGCAGGTATGTAGTTGAGAGGTTTTTCGTCGAGTAACAACTCGGTCGCCTGCACTCGCGGATGAGAATGAAACCATCCCTGCACCACTCCATCGGCGAGGAAATTCGCGATGGCCAGGAGGCTCATGCCTTGATGATGCGCCATCCAGCAACGGATCAATTCATATTCATGGCGCCAGATACGGTCGCGTGAAGCGGTGTAATCGGCGGACTCATAGAAGCCGTAATCGGCAAACCATCCGTCGTGGCTCATGCGGCGCAAATTTTCCAATGCAGCCTTCGGTGTAGTGTTCAGCGCCAGGAATGTGGAATACGGCGAGATCACCAGCGCGTTTACCTCGCTGTGAAAAATGGCAAGCTGAGGAATGCCGAATGCATGGTATCCATAACTGCCCCCCGCGTCACGGGTCGCAAACGACGATTCGGAGATGCCCCAAGGAATTCGTTTCGACGCAGTGAACTCCTGCTGCGAAATTATTGCGCCGTGCTGCGAGGCATCGAGCAATGTGCCGGGATAGGTCTTCATCCATATCGCGGGCATCATGTACTCGAACATGGTGCCGGTCCAGGAAACAAGTGTGGCTCGGCCGTGGTCCACGGTGCGTGAGCGTGAGAGTAAGAACCAAGTTTCCTGCGGAATTTCGTCTTTGGCAATCGCGATGAAAGAAGCGGTCCGTGCCTCTGAGGCCAGCAAGTCGTAACAGGCATCGTGCAGAATCTTTTCTCCGCCATCGAATCCGATCGAAAGCAGCTTGCGGCGGCGGCTCCAGAGGAAGGCAAACGACATTTCGTCGGCCAGCCTTCCGGCTTCGGACGAAACCGCATGCAGTTCCTGTGCTAGCCGCGCCGCATCCATTCGGGCGCCGGACACCATGGAAAGCAGCCGCTGCAATAGAAGACGGCGGGAGTTCTGGTTCTTCTCTTTGCCGGCATCGATGGCAGGTAAATTATCGATGGCGCGCTGCAGCCTGGACGCAAACTTGGTGAGTGCCTCGGGAAGCGCCTTCAGATTTACATTATCCGGCGGCGGGTCGATCACCCGATCGTTACTGAGTTCCGCAAAATCGAGCAGCTTCCACGGCGTTAACCGGACCGTGGATTGCGCAAAGTGCTGCAGGCGCTCCAGCGCCTGCGAACTAAACCACTTTAGATTGTTCTCATTTTTGCCGGCATCGCCTACGGCAGAAATTCGTTCCAGCGCCTTACGCGGAAAGCGCAGCAACGATTGCTCCCAATCTTCGCCTTGGGATTTCTCTTCGATTTTGTGAAATAGGGCACTCGGAAATGCCTTTAAGTCAGTGAGTATTCGCAAATGATCAAGAAAACCCTCAGCCAATTCCGGGCGCAACACTGCCTGTTCGAGAATCTGCAAACAGCCCTGTTGCAAGGTCCATAGCGAGGCAACGAGATTTCCGCTGTCCACTGACGACACGAACAGCGGCGGCAACGGTTCCAATGTCCGCGTGTCGTACCAGTTAAAAAGATGTCCGCGATAACGTTGCATGCCGCGCAAAGTTCTGAGGGTCTTCGCGCTCAGGTCGGCGAACTCCTGTGGTGTGAGATATCCAAATTCGCAGGCCACCTGACGGGCGTTCAGCAGCAAGCCGATGTTCGTGGGAGAAACACGGGCGGCAACGACGAACGGCTCTTCCTGGACGTTATCGGGGATCAGCCAGTTGTGTTCGTGAGTGCTGAACTCGGAAAAATAACGCCAGGTGCGGATCGCAGCCATGCGTAAGAAATGTTTGTCTTTGTGGGAGGCCTCGCTGCGATAAAGCTGCGGCGGCCGGTTGAGCCATACCGAGACCAGCTTGCTGCTGGCCCACAGGACGAGAATCGGCAGGGCAGAGAAGAATGCTGGACGTCGCACGAAGTAAACCAAGCCCGCCAGACAGACCACGATGAGCGGAATCCAATCAAGATAGGTATCCACCGGTGTGCGCTTCTGTCCGCCGATTTCCGCTTCTGCTGCCGTCTCCCATTCCAAGAGACGCTGGCGAGTGAACATCCGCCGTACCAGGGTTCGAACTACGGCGTCCATAGAGACCAGCATCTGATGCGCCAAAAACACGAAGCTCAGGAACACGTTGAAGTTCGCGACGAACAGAGTGCGCAGGGCGTCTCGGGCAATTACAAGCTTTCTCTCAGCGACTGATCGAACCAGATTAAAAAAGAACTCGAACCATACCGGCACGAACAAAATGCAAATTGCGGAAATCGTCCAATTGCGCGCGGAAACCGGCAGCGTCAGCCAGCTAAGAACAAACAGAAGAAAGGTCGCAGGCTCGACCAGGCTACGACGCAGATTGTCGAGAATCTTCCATTGCGACACCAGTGAGATCGGATTCCGCACTCTGCGCCCGGTCTCGTCCGGCACATGCGGCAACAGCCAACCCGTGATTTGCCAGTCGCCGCGCAGCCAGCGATGCTTGCGCCGGTTATAGGCGCTGTAGTGCGAGGGATAGTCTTCGATTACTTCGATATCGGTGACCAATCCCACGCGCGCGTAAGCGCCTTCAATCAGGTCATGACTGAGCAGAGCATTTTGCGGGAAGCGATGCTCCAGCACACGCTGCACTACCGGAACTTCGTAAATACCCTTGCCGGCAAATATCCCTTCGCCGTACAGATCCTGGTAAACATCGGACACCGCGTGAGTGTAAATATCCATTCCGGTTTGGCCTGAATAAATGTTTGCCAGCCGTGAACGGGAAGCGCTCTGCACGCTTACTCGCACCCTCGGCTGCAGAATTCCATAACCGGCGACCACTATGTTCTTTTCAGGATCGATAATCGCCTGGTTCAGAGGGTGCGCCAACGTGCCGATCAGGCGTTGCGCCGAACCCCGCGGCATCTCAGTGTCGGCATCGAGCGTGATCACAAACCGCACGCGCTGCAACAATGACAGGTCACCGGCTTTGACCGGAAAGCTGTCGTATTCGCCGCTCAACAGGCGATTCAGGTCCATCAGCTTGCCGCGCTTGCGCTCCCATCCCATCCATACTTTCTCGCGCGGGTTATAAACCCGATGCCGGTGCAGCAACAGGAACGATCCCATCTTTTTTGCAGAATATTTTTCATTAAGTTCTTTGATCAGCTGCGCGCACAAATCCACCAGCGGATCTTCTTCGTTCGAGGGCACGGCCGAATCGGCAAGGTCGGTAAGCAGCGCGAAGTGAATGTTGGGATCGTGGTTACCCAAATAACGGACTTCGAGGCTCTTCACCAGGTGTTCGACTTGCTTCTTGCTCAGCAACAGGGCGGGCACCGCGACCAGGCTGGTGCAGTCTTCAGGAACATCTTTTGAAAAATCCAGCTTGGGCAAAATCTCAGGTCGCAAGAGCGCCGTAGTCAGATAGTTCATCACCTGCACTGCACTCTGCGATGAAGGCAGCAGCAAGAGCAGCATGGCAAAAAGAATCATTATGGGCGGTGTATTGGTGCTGGTCAGTAGAAGCACAACCGCCGACATGATTCCGAAGGTGAGAATCTCAATTCCTGGCAAGTAGAACTCATCCGGATGAGTTCGTAGAAAATGCCTGACGCGCCAGCCGAATGGCGGCCGATAACCGACTTTCCCGTGAAGCTGCTCTTGTCCCGGCCCGATCAGGTAATAGCCGATATGAGATTGCCTCTCTATTTGGCGAGGATCGCCGAGATCTTGTTTTTCTGCGTTGCGTGCCAGCGTCAGTGCAGCCTGTGCCACTTCCATCTCGGTGGAATCTGAATTTTCCGCAATCTTTACCAGCCGAGCGCGATACAGGTCGCGGCTATCGAAGTCCATACGCGAATACGCGCCTGCCGGGTCTTGATGTAAAACTTTGTCGAAACCAATCTGCGCGTCCAGCGCGTCTTTCCAGTGCAGCTGGCTGATGTCGCGAAGGCTGCGCACGCATACCCCGACTTTGTGCGGAGCTTCAGGATTCTCCAGCGCCTTCTTACCGCGCGCCGCAGTCTGCTCCAGGAGCACCAGTTCCAACGATGGAATCAAAGCCCATAGTTCGCTGAATTTGAGCACGGTCGTTTGCTGGTATGCGCCGAGATAAGTCAGGAAAGCGTCTTCGCTGAACTGAAAATCGACAGCGTGCAGAAATGCTTCTGCAACTCCTGCAGCCCGCGGAATGGTGATACCGCGCGGCGTGCTCACGTGCGGCAGCCGGTTCAAGGGTTTGAAGGCTTTTTGAGTATTAGTCAATTGCGCCCAGAGCAGGGTGGCGTTTTCCCGCAGCCAGCGGTGATCGTCCGTCTCCGATTCGCTTCGACCATCTTTCTCAACTTTCTCCAGCACTGGACGCAGCACTGCCGCCATCGCGTTCCACCGCACAGTGAAAAACGCAGAGGTCTGGACGCTAGGGTTCCAGGCCAGCAACCCGGCCAGTTCCTCGGCTTCCCGCTGCAGGTTAGCGAAGTCCGGAGCAGCTTTGTTCGCGCCCTGCGGCACTCGCTCAGCGTCGGCCTCGATCAAATCTATGTGTGTGTTCTGCGGCATTCGGGTCAGCGATAACTGGCGGCTTGCAGTTCGAACATCTCAGCGTAGCGGCCACCAATGTGTGTGAGCTGGTCGTGAGTTCCTTCTTCGACGATTCGTCCGCTCTCCAGTACTACGATGCGGTCCGCCATCCGCACGGTTGAGAAGCGGTGTGAGATGAATAGTGCCATCTTTCCAGTCGTGAGCTCGGCGAAACGCTGGAACACTTCGTATTCGCTTCGCGCATCCAGTGCCGCCGTAGGTTCGTCAAGAATGAACAATTGTGAATTGCGCAGGTAAGCTCGTGCCAGCGCCAGTTTTTGCCATTCACCACCGGAGAGATCTACGCCGCCTTCAAATCGGCGCCCCAGCATCTGCTCGAAGCCCGCGGGCAGCCTGGCAATCACTTCGTCAGCCAGGCTTTTTTGTGCGGCCGCCTTCAACATAGGAAGGTCCATTACCGCTTCGATCTTCCCAACCGCGATGTTCTCCCGCGCCGTCATCTCATATCGCATGAAGTCCTGAAAAATTACTCCGATTTCGCGATACAAGTCTTCCAGGTCGTACTCACGAAGATCCACTCCGTCCAAAAGAATTTGCCCTTCTGTGGGATCGTAAAGTCGGGTAATCAGCTTAACAATGGTAGTTTTTCCCTGACCATTTTCCCCTATAAGGGCAACCCGTTCACCTGGATGCAAGTGAAAGTTCAAGTGATCGATGACCCGGCGCTCATTTCCCGGATACTGAAAGCTGACATTGCGAAATTCGAATCCTTGCCGTATCGGCCGAGGCGCAGGCAACGCATTCGGCTTCGATTGAATTGTCGGCTTCATATCGAAAAACGCCAGCAAATCGGTCAGGAACAAAGCTTGATCGGCAATTCCCGAGAGCGTGGAGAAGACCTGCTGAATGGTGCTGCTGGCCTGCATGATCGCCGTAATCAGGAAGTAAAAGGTACCGATACTCAAGCTGCCCTTTACCGTGCGCCAGATTACATACGCATAGGCCCCGTAATATCCGCCGGTGCTGATAATCGATAAAACCGAGCCGATCCCGAGCCGTTTTTTCGCGAGGTCAACATCCTGCTCATAAATGATGTCGGAGAGTTTGGCGAAGCGTTGAGTGAAAAAGTCGGCAAGATTGAAGAGCTTAAGCTCCTTGGCCGCTTCTTTAGTGGCCCCGGCTTGGCGCAGATAATCGAGTTGGCGCTTGATCGGAGTCTGACGAAAATTCTTGGCGTATCCCAGAAACGCAAAGTGGGTTTCGCCAAGAAATGCCGGCAACACCGCCGCAATCAGCAGCAGCATCAACCACGGCGAATAGAACATCACTGCGACCGACCAGCCTACCGCCGTGATCAGTTGCAGTTCGAGGCGCCCGATGGACTGGATCATGACCAGGCGGTCCGTTGCCTGCACGCGAGCGCGCTCCAGCCGATCGTAGAAGATAGGATCTTCGTAAGCGATCACGTCCAGCTCGGACGCGTGCTTCATCACTTGAATGCTTACGTGGCGCGTGTACTTGTTAGCCAGCAAAGCGTCGGAGTAATCCATCATTCGCCCGACGATGCCGCTCAGTAAGGCGAAAGTAAATTCAGCTGCCACCAGCCACCAGAGCCGCTCTGGAACC
Source organism: uncultured Acidobacteriota bacterium (assembly GCA_963703465.1). Lineage (GTDB taxonomy): Bacteria > Acidobacteriota > Terriglobia > Terriglobales > Acidobacteriaceae > Gp1-AA145. The sequence goes on from CAVPEQ010000010.1 coordinate 73,886, forward strand.
GCCTGATGCGTCTTAATGGAGTTGTTGACGATGTCGATGATCAGTTTTGCGACATAGGTCAGCCCGATCGGGAGCAGCGCAGCGACAATGCGGGCAACGATGCCGAAGGTGACTACACCCGGCCCCGATCGCCACACAATTTTTAAAACGGGAGGTACGTTGCGGAGGGCCGAAAGGCGCTCCTGCCAACTGCTCCAAAAGGTTTCTTTTTCTGACATTTGGCCGAGTCCCGGCTCGGTCTCACGTGCTTCGCGCCGAAGTCTGCACCAGAGATGCGGAAAAACGACTCAGAGTTTGATGTAAGCCTGACGCGCCTTCATCTCTTCAGACCCAAAGCGCGCATGTCCGCGAAGCTAGCGCTCACAAGCGCAGAGTCATTATAAGTGGCATTCGCAAATTACAGGGCGACTCGACACCTAAGTCTTTCGCCCTAAATTACCTGAGATTACCGGAGACAACCGCGGATTTTGGCCAGAAATCGTGGAAATTTTTCCTGGTGCATGACACCTGCGTCACCCCTCCTTCCGACTTTCGTGCAGTGAAAGCAGCAACTCTGCTCCATAATAGCCACAACACCAGCAATGTTTTCGACCCGCCGTCAATTCCTTCGCGTGGCAATGACCGGGGCCGCAACTCTTCCGTTAGCAGGAAAGATTGTCGCCTCCGATCTGCTCACTGCTCCCACTGACCTTCAGGCCAGCGATGCCGCTTTGCTCAATGACATTGAGCGGGCGGCCTTCGAATACTTCTGGAACGAGGCCAATCCTGAAACTGGAATGGTGCTCGACCGCGCCAACGCGAATGGCGGAGGTACTTGCAAATTCTCAAGTATCGCAGCGACTGGTTTTGGTCTGACGGCTATGTGCATTGGGTACGAGCGCGAATACCGATCGCGTAGCCAGATCGAAGAACGAGTCGCGCGGACCCTAGATTTTATTTCCCACAGTGTTCCCACTGAACACGGTTTTCTGTATCACTTTTTGGATCCAGCAACCGGCCAGCGAGCACGGCGGTCTGAGATCTCGCCCATCGACACAACGATCCTGCTTTGCGGAGTTCTGACTTGCCGCGAATACTTCCGCGATGCGCACATTCGTCGCGATGCGAGCACTATCTACGACCGGGTCGAATGGCCGTGGGCGCTGAACGGCGGTAAGACTTTCGCAACCGACTGGAAACCAGAGCGACAATTCAGCCGGGTGCGTTGGGATTCCTATTGCGAATCGATGATGATGTACCTGCTGGCAATGGGCTCGCCGACCCATCCTATTCCGACGGATTCATGGAGCGCGATCCATCGGCCGAAGATGATTTACCGTGGGCACCAATACATCTCCGGCCCCGATCCGCTTTTTGTTCACCAGTATTCTCACGCCTGGTTTGATTTTCGGTCCAAGCACGATGACTACGCCAACTACTTCGAAAATTCAGTCATCGCATCATTGGCGCATCGGGAATTCTGCGAAGAGTTGAGTGCACGCTTCCCCTGCTATTCAAAAGACGTTTGGGGAATCAGCGCGTCGGAATCGAGTACTGGATACGTGGCTTGGGGCGGCCCGCCAATTCAGGGTCCGATTGACGGCAGTATCGTTCCTGCCGCTTCCGCCGGATCTCTGCCGTTTCTTTATCGCGAATCCATGACTGTATTGCGAAATTTGCGTCGTTATTACGGCAGTCAGATATGGAAAGAATACGGATTCGTTGACGCTTTCAATCCGCTGACTGGCTGGGTAAGTCACGACGTCATTGGCATTGACGTCGGTATCACCATGTTGATGGCCGAAAACGCCCGCAGCGAATTTGTTTGGAACACCTTTATGCGCAATTCCGAGGCGCGCAATGCCATGGAACTTGCAGGATTCCTGCCGGATGGTTTTGAAGTTCCTGCCATGGCGTAAGCCCCTCCCTAAAAAAAGCAGCTACAAACAAAACCCACGAGCAATGCCGATTTCGGCCGGATTCCGATTTTTCCAGTCCATTCGGCCAATGGTCGGCTCCGCCTCCGGTGACTGGCCCGCAGTGTTAGCGTTTTAGCGCTTGTTGGTTTTACAATGCCCTAACGAGTAAAACCCATGAATGCTGCCGTTGCACAGGAACTCTGGAAGGGCCAGATCATCGATGGAAAGTTTCCCCTGCTCGAATGGCTGGGTGGTTCGACGCATAGCGCCGTCTTCCGCACCCAGTTGCCCGGCTCTTCGACTCAACCGGCCGCCATTAAGCTGATTCGCGCCGACCGGCCCGATGCCGCGCAGCAAATTACGTGCTGGCGGGAACTGGTCACTCTGTCCCATCGAAATCTTCTGCGCGTCTTTCACGCAGGCCATTGCCAGATGAGCGGAGCTCCGTGGCTCTACGTAGCGATGGAATATGCAGAAGAAAATGTCGACCAGGTATTGCCGGTGCGTCCTCTCTCGATGACCGAAGTCGGCGAGCTACTGCCGCCGGTGCTCGATGCACTCGCGTTCCTTCACTCAAAGAATTTTGTGCACGCGCGAATCAAGCCGTCGAACATTTGCGCCGTTAAGAATCAGCTGAAGCTTTCAACGGATAGCGTGCATCCGGTGAGTCAAACATTCAAGCCGTCTTCTTTGACCGCTTATGATGCGCCCGAGTCTGAGGTCGGCAATCTTTCCCCCGCGGCCGACGTATGGTCGCTTGGCATGACACTGGTTGCTGCCTTTGACCAGCGGGCCTTGACTTGGAGTCGCTCGAATACTTTGGATCCGGTAGTGCCGAAATCAGTGCCGGCGCCGTACGGCCAGGTCGCGCGTGAATGCCTGCGCATGAATCCAGCCGAAAGATGCTCGATGACGCGAATCAAAGACTTGATACGTCAAGAAGCGCCTGCGCCCCAGGTGATCTCTCCCAAGGCACCCAAGCGCAAAACTTCTTTCATGCCCGTGCTCGTCGCGCTCGCGCTCGTTGTAATTTTTATTGTCGCGAAATCTAGACGCACAAGTGACAATCACCCGACTCCGGCAGCACCCGTTGCATCGACGGATCAGCAGTCGACTAAGCAGAAGCCGACCGCTTCGGCGCCTTCTGTCTCCGATCAGAAGCCGACCGCCTATGCCTCGAAATCAGGCGCCATTGCCAAGCCAGTTGGGAAAAGTCCCGTCGTGAACAGTCCTTCGAGACCTCTTGTGCCGGTTGTTGAAACCTCGCCGTCGGCCCAGGGAATTGCCAAACAAGTTCTGCCGCAAGTTCCTTTCAGTGCGCGCCAGACCATCCACGGGAAAGTCCGAGTAAAAGTTCAGGTGACAGTTGGTGCGAATGGCGATGTTTCGTCGGCGAACCTTGTCGTTCCCGGCCCGAGCCGGTATTTCGCACGACTCGCGCTCGAGTCATCACAGCAGTGGAAGTTCCAGCCGGGGGCCCCGACGAATTGGACACTTGAATATCGCTTCGGCCGCACTGCAACCGAAGTGACACCAGCGCCAGCCCACTAGCCACGTCACAGTTGAGGGGCACGGGCGTCCTCGCCCGTGCTGCGTTCTTAACTTCGCATCACGCACCATTCGCGCCACCTCTAAGCGCTCTCTCCAAGTGCTAGGCTCCCTTTAAGGCTGTTTGCATTTTGGGGGAGGAGAGTTTGCGAAGTCTTTGCAGGGCAGCAGTGTGCCTATTAATCGCGACTACAGGCGCATTCGCGCAAGATGCGGGTAAGAACGAAATTTCTGGCACCTTCGGCCACACCTTCATCAGTGACCAGGGAGTTCTCAACTCAGGTCTCTCCAATTCCATCATCAATCACGGCGAGGGATTTTCCTTCGAGATCAACTACGCACGAATCCTTCGCGCATACGATTGGGCAGATTTTGCGATCGAACTGCCAGCAACTTTTAATCCCGACGAAGATTTACATTACTTCGCCGACCAGATTCCGGAGGGATACAGTTCGATTTTCATCACACCTGCAGCAAGAGTTCGGTTTTTCCCCGGTGTTAACGTTTCTCCCTGGATTAGTTTCGGCGGGGGCCTCGGACATTTCCAGGCCAGCAGCAATTTACTTTTCTTCGGCAAGAACGATGGCAACCGCGGCGAGATTACCGGAGTGGTGCATGGCGGCGTAGGTTTAGATGTTCACATTCCAGGACCGGTAAGGCGGCTGAAAATCCGCGTCGAAGCCTGTGATGACTGGAGTGGACTGCCGCCGCTTAACGTAAACACAGGTAAAACTCGCCAGCACAATTACTACGTTGCCGGCGGATTGGTGTACCGATTTTAGGTTCGCCGTCCGCGACGCGAAAAGTTACAAGGCGTTGACTTTGTTGCTTGCATCCAAGCCCGCGTGACCATTAAGGGTCTAATTTCGTTGCTGGTACTTTCGGCGGTGGCTGTTGCTTCGCAGCCCGACGCCGCCCCAGGCTCAGTGCGCGCCGAAATGCGCAATGTTACGTATCACTACACCGAGCCGATCGCCGTGCACATTTCTTACTTGAAGGGCGAACTGGTACCTACTCAACAAGGAGGCATGCCGATTTTCGATGACGCTAATTCCTTCACGCTTTCCATTGAGTCAGCCAGGATATCCATCACCACCGAAGCGCTGGCCAGCGTGATGAACCAGTATGCGCTAGCGTCGCGTGACGCTCCCATCAAAGCGTTGAGCATTGCCCCGGACGAAGGGAAACTAAAAATCAAGGGTCGCCTGCATTCAAAAGGCGACATTCCGTTTGAAAGCGAAGGCTCGCTTTCGGTGACGCCAGAGGGCGAAATTCGGATTCACACGGAAAAACTGAAAGCCGGGCATTTGCCTGTGAAAGGTCTGATGGATCTGGTCGGTGAGTCGATAGCAAAATTGATCGACACCAGAAAGATCAGTGGACTTCGCGCCGACAAGGATGACTTGCTGATTAATCCAGCCGAACTGTTTCCCCCGCCCCATATTCACGGTCGCCTGCGCTCAATCTCAATCGTTGGAAATGAAGTGGTGCAGGAATATGGCACTCAGTCTGCGCCCACGATAAAAGTTTCGGGAAATTACATGGCCTATCGGGGAGCTCAGCTTGGATTTGGAAAACTGACCATGAGCGACACAGATTTGGTTCTCATAGATCTGGATCCGAGAGATCCTTTCGATTTTTTTCTCGCCCACTATCGCAACCAACTCGCAGCCGGCTATACGAAGACTACGCTAAGCTTCGGCTTGCGATGCTATTTTCGCGATTACAACAAATTAACGCCGAAACAGAAATCCCGACCCGGCCGCTAGCCATTAAACTTTCCGCACCAAATACTTCTTCATCTACTATGTATTGCTGTCATGCGCCAACGGATCAGATTCACGGCGATGTTGAGTATGATGTCCGCCGCGTTTGTTCTGGCACAAACTCCGGCCACCAAGAGTGAACCCTGGACCGCACAGTGGATCACCGCTGCTGGCGTGCCGCAGAGAGATGAAATTGTTTTGCATTTCCGCAAGTCGATTCAACTCCCGCACAAGCCAGAGCACTTTCTGGTAGACGTCAGCGCTGACAACGAATTCATTCTGTATGTCAACCAGCAAAGAATAGGTGCGGGGCCGAGCCATAGCGATCTGGCGCACTGGCGATATCAAACCTACGATCTCGCGCCACTACTTCGCGAGGGAGAAAATATTCTGGCGGCGACGGTCTGGAATTTCGGGACTCGCGCTGCCGTTCGGCAAATGAGCGATCGCGTCGGATTTCTCCTCCATGGCGAAAGCCCAGCCGAACATATCGCCGACACAGATCTGACATGGGAGGTAGCGCAGGAAAAAGCAATTGAGACCATTCAGCCGCAAATGAACCAATATTTCGCAGCGGGTCCGGGAGAACGTTGGGACGGCGCAAAATTCGATTGGGTGTGGAGGAATGGTTGCGGCCCGAATAATTCATGGGCGAAGGCGGTCTCACTGGGCCGCGCCGCGTTACGAGGCACAACCGATGCTCCGAACAATTGGCAACTTGTTGCCGACCCCCTTCCACCGATGCAATTCGCACCAACGGAAGCTGGCCGAATCGTGCGAGTCACAGGAGTCGACGCAGCCCGCGGAGCGCCGGTGCGCAACTTTACGGTTCCGCCACACGCCAGCGCAAGCATTCTAATTGACAACTCTCAGCTGACCACTGCCTATCCAGCACTCACGGCAAGTGGCGGAGAGGGTTCGACAGTGCGGCTGACTTACGCGGAAGCGCTTGTGGATGATCATGGCGACAAAGGCAATCGAAATCAGATTGAAGGAAAGCACATCGTTGGAGTTCAGGACGAATTTCTGCCCGGCGGATGTCATTCCTGTGAATTCATGCCGCTGGAGTGGCGCACTTGGCGATTTCTGCAGCTGGATGTGCAAACATCAGATCAGCCGTTGCAGCTCGAAAAACTCGCTGCCTGGTTCACAGCTTTTCCCTTCAACGTGCGCGCGCATTTCGATTCCGACGGCGACGGGTTAAAGGCAATCTGGGATGTCGGATGGCGAACTGCGCTTCTCGATGCGCACGACACCTACATGGACACGCCTTACTGGGAACGATTGCAGTATGTGGGCGACACACGAATCCAGGCGCTGATCTCCTACGCGGTTGCCGGCGAGGACCGCCTGGCACGCCAAGCCATACAGGCCTTCAACAATTCTCGAATTCCCGATGGCCTGACTCAGAGCCGCTACCCGTCGTCTTTGGTACAGATTATTCCGACTTTCTCGTTGCTATGGATCGGTATGGTTCACGATTTCTGGATGTACCGCGATGATCCTGATTTTGTTCGCGAACAGCTTCCTGGCGTGCGGACAGTTCTTGACTGGTACATCAGCCGCCAGCGTGCGGACGGCTTGATAGGAAAGATTCCATGGTGGCCGTTTGTGGATTGGGGTAAGGATTTCGACGGCGGAATGCCGCCGCAGGAGGAAAGTGGCGGGTCGTCGGTCATCACGCTGCAATTCGTCGAAGCCCTTCGTTATGCAGCTGAGATGGAATCTGAGCTTGGAGATCCCGCTGTGGCCGAGAAATACCGGAGGGCCGCAATTCGCGCCGCTGCCGCGGTGCAGAAACTGTGCTGGAACCAGCAGTATGGCTTGCTCGCGGACACTCCCGCGCAAACCCACTTCAGCCAACATGCAAACATTCTGGGCGTCTGGCTGGATGTGATTCCTCCAGCAGAACAAAAAACGTTACTCACGAAAACTCTTTCTACCAGTGATTCTGGTTTTACCGCGACCGGCCCGGTCCCTGCGATGACCGCTGCTACGTACTATTTCCGTTTTTACTTGGCGCGCGCGGTTGAGCATGCCGGGATGGGCGATCAATATCTGAACCTGCTGGGCCCATGGCGGCAGATGCTCTCGATGGGACTCAGCACTTGGGCCGAGTCGCCTGAACCGACGCGCTCCGATTCACATGCCTGGAGCGCGCACCCGAACTACGATCTGCTGACCATTGTGGCAGGCATTCGTCCGCAGAGCGCCGGATTCAAAACGGTTCTCATCGAGCCGCACATGGGAAGCCTTAATCGTCTCAGCGCAGGAATGCCGACTCCTGAAGGAATGGTTGAAGTCGACTATCGCCGCGCCGGCAATGGATTTGAGGCAGTAATCACGTTGCCGGAAGGAGAATCAGGAAAGCTGGTTTGGGGAAAGAAAAAGTTTGCGATTCACGCGGGCAGGCAAACCTTGGCCCTGCGCTGAAGTCGATTGGAAAGGCTTTCCGAGGAATTTTGCCGTATCATGATTTTCGCGGTATTCACAAAGCTTCTGATATGAGCACACAAGTTCAACCCCTTGCGACCACGCTTCCAGCACGGTATTACACCGATCCGCAGATCTTCCGCGACGAGCTAGAACGTTTTTACTGCCAATCCTGGGTGTGTGCCGGGCGTGCCGATCAAGTCCCCAACCCCGGGGATTACTTCCTGCGCGCGGTTGCCGGCGAGAGCATCATTGTTACCCGCGACAACGATCAGTCTATCCGTGCTTTTTACAATGTGTGCCGCCACCGGGGCACGCGCATAGTGACCGATGCGGTCGGAAAGTTTTCTGGGCGCATCCAGTGTGGCTATCACGGCTGGACTTATGGACTGGATGGCCGGCTCATCGGCGCTCCGCACATGGAAGAAGGCAGCGGATTCTGCCGCGAAGATTATCCACTGAATAAGGTGCAGGCTTCAGTTTGGGATGGACACATCCTCATCAATTTAGATCCGCACGCCGAACCGTTGGCGAAGCAGCTGGCCGATCTCCCAGAAAAATTTCTGCCGTGGAAAATGCAAGACCTTCGCCTTCACAAGCGAATTGTGTATGACGTGAAAGCGAACTGGAAGCTGGTAATGTTGAATTACAACGAGTGCCTGCATTGCCCGGTGCTGCATCCGGCGCTGAACCGGTTGACTAATTATCTGGGCGCGGACAACGAACAGCCGCAGCCAACTTATATCGGTGGCGCAATGGGATTTCGCGGCGGCGCTGAAACCATGAGCCTGGATGGCAAGCGGCGGCGCGATTATCTTCCTGGCTTAAACGATGAAGAGCGGCAGAAGGTCTGCTATTACTCGATCTTCCCAAATTTCCTTTTAAGCCTGCATCCCGATTACATGATGACGGCGACGCTTTGGCCCAAGGCGGTGGACCGCACGGAAATAATCGCCGAATGGCACTTTCATCCCGCAGAGATGAGCAAGCCCGATTTCGAATCCAGCGACGCCATCGATTTCTGGGACCTGACGAATAAAGAAGACTGGAAAATCTGCGAGCTCTCGCAGGCAGGAATTCAATCGCGCGCATACCGTCCCGGTCCTTACTCGCATCGCGAGACGCTCTTGCATGCATTCGATCAAATGGTGCTGGCACGTGAGCGAGAAGCAAACAAGCGAAATATCCGCTAGCCGTCCGCTTTTTTTATTGGATTGGAGCCGCAACTGTTCCTCTGTGTCTTTGCCTCTGTGAAACTCTGTGGCCTCTGTGGTTAATGGTTTTCTTTTGAGGTAGGGAGTTTAAAACCTTGAACCACAGAGGCCACGGAGCAATACAGAGGAATGCCACAGAGGATTTCGAGAATAAAGGCACTGTGTTTTCCCGTGAATTCGTGTCTTTTATGGCCAAAGGTTTTTCGCCGTTGAATGAGATTTCTCTGCGCACTCTGCGATTCCTCAGCGATCTTTTGCGGTTAAAAACTTTTTCCGTTGATCATCTTTGCGAAAGCCCCAGCAACCGGATATGCTTTTTGCGTATGCGGACCCTGGTTGAATGCGTCCCGAATTTTTCCGAAGGACGCGATAAATCGAAAGTTGACGCGATCGTCGCCGCCATGAAGCTCGACGGCGTCTTTCTCCTCGACCGCGAAATGGACCCTGATCACAATCGCTGCGTGATCACGCTAGTCGGCGAGCGCGAGGCGATTCAGGAAGCGGCGATTCGCGGCGTCGGAAAAGCCGCCGAGCTTATCGACCTGAATACACATAAGGGCGCACATCCGCGTCTCGGTGCCGCCGACGTGATTCCATTCATTCCCATCGAGGGCGTGAGCATTGAAGATTGCGTGGCCATGGCGCGCCACGTGGGCGAGCAGATTTGGAAGCGCCATCAGATTCCGGTCTATCTTTACGAAGCAGCGGCAACTTCGCCCGAGCGCCAGAACCTCGAAAATATTCGTCGCGGACAGTTTGAAGTCATTCGCGAAGAAATCGCGACTATCCCCGCCCGAAAGCCGGACTACGGCGAATGTCGTCTGCATCAAACGGCCGGTGCATGTGTAGTCGGGGCGCGCAAGTTTCTCATCGCCTACAACATTTTTTTGAACACTCCCGACGTCGATATTGCCAAAAAAATCGCCAAAGCAGTTCGCTTCTCGACCGGCGGCCTGCGCTTCTTAAAAGCTGCTGGCTTTCTGGTGCGCGGCCAGGCGCAGGTCTCAATGAATCTTACCGACTTCGAACAAACGCCGATCCATCGCGTGTACGAACTGGTGCGTCGCGAGGCGGAGAGGTACGGAGTAACGCCATCCAGCAGCGAGATCGTGGGTCTGATTCCAAAGAAAGCATTGGAGCAGGTGGCCGAGTGGTTCCTGCAGATCGAAAATTTCGATTCATCTTTGATTTTGGAAAATCGTCTGACCTCAGTGATGGGTGGAAAAATGGCGGTTGGCGGATTGCGAGCTGGGGTCGAGCCGTTCGTCGAACAACTGGCCGCGCCGACCGCAACTCCCGGCGGAGGCAGCGCCGCGGCAGCCAGTGCGGCCATGGCTGCCGGCCTTGCAACCATGGTAGCGTCCATGTCGCGGGGCAAAAAAGCCTACCTGCAATACGAGCCCGAATTAAGCGAAGCTATCTCGCGGCTCTCGCAGTTGCGCGAGGAGCTTAAAGCCGCGATCGACGCCGATGCCGAGTCTTACAACGCCGTCATGGCCGCTTACAAGAAAACCAAGGAATCTGCCGATGCTGACGGAATCGTCGAATCCGCGCTCAAGCAGGCCACCAGCGTGCCTTTGAGCGTCGCCGCACGGGCAAGGGAAGTGCTCACCCTGGCACAGCGCCTGGGTCCGATTACCAATCCCAACATGAAGTCCGATTTAACTACCGCCGCGGCGCTGGCGCGGGCCGCTATCGAAGGCGCGCTAGCCAATGTGCAAATCAATCTCGAGTCGCTGAAAGATTCGGAGTTTGTGGCCCAAGTCCGAAAGCAAACCGCTGCCTGTGTCGCCTAATGCCGCCCCGCGGTATACGTGACACAGGTCCGAAAGCAGAGCCCAGAGGCGTACCTTAGTCACCATTCCGACTCCAACTCATTCAACTACAATGAGATCAATAGCTGGGTGACTGCTGAATTGCACTCTGCATCCAACTAATTAGACTTCTGAGGTCCCCCATGAGTAATTTTTTGCGCAAGGGCGTGATTGCGTTGTCTCTGGCTGTGGCGCCCGCTACGCTCGCCGCGCCTCTGCCTTCGTCTGTGCGACCCGCGATTCCGGCCCAGGTGCAGCAGTTGATTTGCGTGGACTATCGCGCGCTCAAAAATTCCGATACCGCGCAGCAGTTGAAAGAACAGGTCCTGCCGGAGAATCTTAAGCAGTTTGAAACCGCGCTCAAAGGCATTGGCGTGAGCACCGAGCGCGACGTGGATACCCTTACCTTTGTTTCCTACCGCCAGTCCAAGCAAGGAGTTCAGATTGTCGGCGCCGCGCAGGGCGTGTTTTCTTTAAAAACAGTGTTGGCGAAACTGAAGCTCAAGAAGATCAAGCCAGTGAAGTACCACGATTCGGATATTTATCCCATGTCTGAAGGCATGGAGATGACTTTCCTCGACGAGACTACGCTGCTATTCGGCGGCGGTTCGGCATTGCGTGGCGCCATCGACGCTCGTGACGGTTACGTGCAGACCCTTGATTCCAATCCCGACGTGGCGAACATGATTCAGGACGTCGAGTCCGGCACGGTGTGGAGCATTCTCGATCAAAAAGGAACGCAGAACATGATGCTCTCGGCACTCGGCGATGCCTCGCGACTCGCCGATTACGACACTATCAAAAAGCACATCCTGGGCTCGCGCTACACCATGAACTTCACCAACGGTGTGAACTTCGATCTGGACGTGATCACCACTGATTCAGTCACCGCGGCAACGCTTTCTTCGCTGGTCAAAGCCGGGGTGTTATATAAAAAAATGAATGCGTCTCCCGTAGAAAAAGCGGCGCTGGAAGATGTGTCCGCAAACTCAGACGGCTCCAAGCTGCAAATGCATTTCAAAGCGGACGACAAGCAGTTCCAGTCTCTGATCCACACGCCATTGTTTACGGCGGTTTCGCGGTAAGTCAGCAATCGGAATCTGGGCCGAAGCTCTAGCCGCAGAGGACTAGGTACCCGCTTTACCCCATCCACCGCCGCCGGGGGTTGCGATCGAGATCACATCGCCTTTCTTGGCCATGATGCTCGTCTTCGCTGCGATCGGCTTGCTTTTTGCTGCCGAAATATGGGTCGCCGATCCAACCGCGCCCGGCTCTCCGCCCGCCAATCCGTACGGTTGAAACATTCTGCGATCGCCCAGGAGTGTGACCTGAGCATCAGCAAGCAGTTCGATCTCGCGAATCAATCCATCCCCGCCGCTAAACTTGCCATGGCCGCCAGAGTTTGGACGATAAGAATATCGGCGCACGCGAAATGGATACGCGTACTCAAGCGCTTCGACGGGAGTATTTAGCGAGTTTGTCATGTGCGTGTGCACGCCAGAGATTCCGTCCGCATTCGGTCTCGCACCCATACCGCCTGCGATGGTTTCGTAGTAGGCGAAAGGCTTGCCGGTGCGCGGATCGTCTCCGCCGATGGTCAGATTGCTCATGGTCCCGGAACTGGCCGCTGGAATGCGATTCGGTATTGCGTGTGCAAGGGCACGTAAGAGCACGTCGACGATGCGCTGCGACGTTTCAACATTGCCAGCTGCAACAGCGGCTGGCGGACTGGCATTCACGATGCTTTGTTCTGGCGTGAGCACCGTGATTGGCCGCATCAACCCTGCATTGGCGGGCGCATCTTCTGGAAGCAGGCAGCGAAATACGTAATAAGTTGCAGAGTAGGTAATGGCGAACACTGCATTCATGCTGCTGGATACCTGCGGGCTGGATCCTGAAAAATCGACGCGCGCTGACGCAGACGCCGGATTGAATTCGATGCAGACATTGATTCGAACCGGGGAATCTCCGAAGCCGTCATTATCCAGAAAATCTTCGGCAAAGAATTTTCCCGCCGGCATTTGCGAAAGTTCTGCGCGCATCAGCCGCTCAGAATAGTTGAGCAACTCCGCGCACAGGCGCTCGACTTTATCGATGCTCAGCCTCGACACCAACTCCTGTAAACGCACCTCTCCTACTCGGCATGCCCCGATTTGCGCGGCAAGATCGCCTTCGCGCTCTTCAGGTGTGCGCACGTTGTCCAGAATCGTTTTCAGCACCGAGCTGTCGGTTTCGCCGCCGCACACTAGCCTCGTCGGCGGAATTCGCACACCCTCTTCGGAAATATCACGACACAGACCCATCGAGCCGGGATACTTGCCGCCCACGTCGGCGTGATGCGCGCGTGATGCCACGTAGAAAATCGGTGTCCCTCGCTGCTCGACGAAGACCGGCAAGACCATTGTGATATCCGGCAGATGAGTTCCGCCGGCAAATGGGTCGTTAAGAATGGCGATATCGCCGGGGCCAAGCGTCAACACATCGACCGTCGCCCGTACCGACATGGGCATCGATCCCAGATGCACTGGCATGTGATCACCCATGGCGATCGCCTGTCCTTGGCCATCGAACACAGCGCAAGAGTAATCGCGGCGCTCTTTAATGTTGGGCGAGAAAGCGGTGCGCCGGAGCGACGCGCCCATCTCCTCGGCCACCGAGCGGGTCGCACTCTTGAAAACTGCCAGCTCAATTGGATCGAATATTTGCATCTTCAATGTTTGTGTGGGGCGGAAACCCCCGCCGTCATTCTCATAGCTCAATAACCAAGTTCGAAAATGAATCCACTCTGGCCTTACATCTCGGCGGCACCGCCGTCGTCGCGCTGTACTCGTGCACGATCGCAGGGCCGATAAAAGTATTTCCGGGTATTAATTGATTGCGATCGAGTATCAGCGTTTCCATCCACTGGTTCCCAAACATCACAGCCTTCAGTTTCAAGACCGCATCATCGGATCCAGCCGGGCCCGCAGATCTCTTGGGAAAATCAATCGACTCCGATGCTGCCAACATTCGCACGCGCACGTTTACCACCTCAACTCGTCTGTTTTTGTCAGCGTGTCCATAGCGCCTGCGGTGCGCATTGTGAAAGCTGGCCAGCATTTCTGGCCCTGCAGGCACATTGATTTCGTAGCCTTGGCCCGCATAACGGAGATCGGCAGAACGGATCGAGTTTCCGACTAGACCTTCATGCTTGAATTCTGCAGCGCCCTGAACTTCGAGATCAGAGAAATGTTTTTCCAACGCATAGTCGCCGGCTGAAATCATTACCGTTCGCGAATAATCGCGCACCACATCCGCACCCAATATGCCGAGCGCAGATAGCGCTCCCGGCATCGCCGGAACCATAACCCGTGGAATTCCCAGCGCTCCGGCAAGGGAACACGCATGCAACGGCCCAGCGCCGCCGAAAGCAACCAGCGTGAACTCGCGAGGATCGTGGCCACGCTCAATCGAGATCAACCGAATCGCCCTTTCCATCTCCGCCTCAGCCAGTTGAATGATTCCTATCGCGAACTGTTCCACAGATGGAATTGGCCCGCGCGTTTTCTCCATGAATGCCCTGGTCCGTGCCTCATCCAGCCGCACCGTTCCCGCAAGATCCAATTTCGGATCCAATCGGTTTAACGCAAGGTTCGCGTCGGTGACCGTGGTCTGTTCGCCGCGACCGTAACAAATGGGCCCGGGTTCGGCGCCCGCTGATCGCGGTCCCACGTGCAGAATTCCTCCGCGATCAAACCATGCCAGCGATCCTCCGCCCGCACCGACGGTATGAATGTCGAGCATGGGCACGGAGAGCGGAATTTCTGAGAGGCGCGACTCACTGGTAATTTGGGGACCACGAGCATCGATCAACGCAACATCGGTCGAGGTGCCCCCCATGTCGAAGCTGATGATTTTGTCGAATCCGGCAATCTGCGCTACCCGATGCGCGCCAATCACCCCGCCGGCGGGCCCTGAGAGCACGGTGCGTACCGGTTCCTCAGCGGCAAGCTTTGCGGAAATAATTCCGCCCGAGGACTGCATGACGTAAAGGGAGCGACGGGCACCTTCATTCCCCGGACGTGAACGTCCGGGGCTCCATGTTTCTTGCCGATCAAGACTCTCAGGTTCAGATGAATTGCCAGCATGATTCCGAATCGTATTTCCCAGGCGGCGGATATACGTCCCGACTTTTGGAGCAAGGTACGCATTAACAGTCACCGTTGCCGCACGTTCATACTCGCGAAATTCCGGCAGAATCTTGTGCGAAATTGAAATAGGAAGATCGGCCATGTAGGGGCGGGCGTCCACTCCCGCCATGCCAGGTTCGTTGAGCGACGCAGCTATGCGTTCTTCGTTCTCCGGATTGGCAAACGAAAACAACAGCGATATGGCCACGCTCTCAGCGCCACTGGCCCGAATGTTGTCGCGCAGCTCTACCAACTCCTCCTCACTCGGCGCAAGCAGGATTTCCCCATCGGCTCTGACTCGCTCCCTCACACCGAAACGCAACTCCTTCGGCACAATGCACGGGGCCGGCGTCGCCATCCAGTCGTACAAGTGGTGCCGCGCCTGACGCCCGATGGCGATGGTATCTTCGAATCCGGAAGTGGTCACGAACGCAACTCGTGCACCCTTGCGTTCGAGCAGGGCGTTGGTCCCAATAGTTGTGCCGTGGCGGACTTCGACGCCGGCTTCGGCGGCAATTGTGCGGATTGTTTCCAATACCGACCGCGCAGGATCATCCGGCGTAGAAGGCACCTTCAGCACTGCGGGCGCACCATCTTTCAGATACACGCAATCGGTGAACGTGCCGCCGGTGTCAATCGCGATGCGCATCCCAGCAAGTTTATGCTGAACCTGCACGCCGCTGCATCGCCACCGCGGCAAAGTTGACGTGCAGCTCCATTCAGAGTCATAGAACACTACCAGGTGCTCGCAGTTGGGTCAGGCTTGCCTGATGTGTGTCAGCCCGCGCTACCTGACCGAAATTCAGCCCGCTCGAGATCGCGATCGCGAACACCCAACAGATACAGAATGCTGTCCAACCCCAGGTGGGAGACCGCGTGGTTTGCGCTCTCCCGCACTAGAGGTTTGGCGTGAAACGCGATTCCCATGCCCGCCGCATTAAGCATGGGAAGATCATTCGCTCCGTCTCCAACCGCAACCACCTGGTCGAGCGAAATGTTTTCTTTTCGCGCAATGGAATTCAGCAGCTCGGCCTTTTTTGCTCCGTCGACAATCTCAGACGCCAGCCGCCCGGTCAGCATTCCGTTGGCGATCTCAAGATCATTCGCGAAAACGTAGTCAATTCCCAAGCGCCCCTGCAAATGTTTGCCAAAGAAGTTGAAGCCGCCGGAGAGGATCGCGGTCTTGTAGCCAAGCGCTTTCAATGTTGAAATCAGCCGCTCTGCACCGTCAGCCAATTGGATCGAGTGCAACAACTCCTGCAACCGTTGCGAGGGCAACCCGCGCAATAATCCCACCCGTCGCGTCAAACTCTGCTTGAAATCCAGTTCGCCGCGCATAGCCGCCGCTGTTATTGCCGAAACCTGCTCACCAACTCCGTGAAGGTTCGCCAACTCATCAATCACCTCGGCCTGGATCAGCGTGGAATCCATATCGAATGCGACCAGGCGACGATTGCGGCGATAAATACTTTCACGCTGGAACGCGATGTCGAGTTCAAACTTGTGCGTTAACTCCATGAGAGTGGCGCGTAGTCTGGCAGAATCATCTTTTTCCCCGCTAATCTCCAGTTCGATACATGCGGTCGCATCTTCCACGCGTCCAGTGAGTGAGAGGCGGCCGGAAAGCCGTTCGATTCGATCGATATTGAATCCGTGAATAGAGATTGCTGCGCTGATGCTGGCCAGGTGTTGTGCTGTAATGGTCCGGCCGATCACGCTGATCACAAAGCGAAACTTGGCCTGTGACCGTACCCAGTGATCGAACGATTCCTCGTTCACCGGCGTGAATTTAATTTTCAGCTCCAGGTCGTGGGCCTTCACGATCAAGTCACGTTTGAGCGGCGTGAACTCTTCGTTGCTGGGAACCTGGATCAGCATCGCGAGTGCCAGAGTTTCGTGAACTACAGCTTGCCCAACGTCTAATATGCGCGCGTCGTAGGCGGCAAGAGTGTCTGCCAGGGAACTAGTCAGTCCCGGGCGGTCGCCGCCGGAAATATTTATGAGCACTATTTTGTTCATTGCCAGTTAAAGATTAGCAGGCGGATGATGGCGGACTATCTGCATCGCGCACAACCTCCTCGCACCCGCCTGCTCTCTAAAGGTTAGGAGGAAGTATGCCAGCAAAGAAGAAATCGAGTAGTCGCCGCTATAGCAAAAGTGCAAGCAAGACTGTAGGAAGCGCCATGCGTCGAAAAAAGAGCGGTACACTCCGCTCGGGCAAGGGCGGCAAAGGTGGAAAAGTTAAGAGCCGAAAACAGGCAATCGCTATCGGGATTTCCGAGGCGCGCCAAAAAGGTCAGAAAGTTCCTTCCAAGCGCTCGAAGAGAGCTGCTTAACTGTTGCCGGTGCCCCCACTTCTCCCCGATTTTGGGAGAAGTGGGATTGATGCTAGACTCCGTTTTCGTGTCAATTAGCGATTTAATTTTTTTATCTGCCGGTGAAATGGCGGAGCTGATCCGTAATCGAAAGCTTTCGCCCGTAGAACTGGCGCAAGCTCATCTGGATCGCATCGAGAAACTGAATCCCAAAATTAATGCGTACGTTCAAGTTGACGGCGAACGTGCGCTCGCCGCCGCGCGTCGGGCCGAGAAAGCGGTTGTGGAGGATAGAACGCTCGGTCCGCTACATGGGGTTCCTATCAGCATAAAAAGTGCTATCGAGGTTGCTGGCATGCGCTGCGAAGCCGGAACTAAATTGCGCGCAGGCTTTGTCGCTGCCGATGATGCTCCCTTGGTGTCTCGTCTTCGGAACGCGGGTGCAATTATTGTTGGCACGACCAACACGCCCGAACTGCTGATGGCGTGGGAGACTGACAATTTACTTTATGGCCGCACTAATAATCCTTGGGATCTTTCGCGCACCGCGGGCGGGTCAAGCGGCGGAGAAGCAGCCGCCATTGCGTCCGGATGTTCAGCCGGCGGTGTAGGGAGCGACGGCGGCGGTTCAATTCGCGTGCCCGCGCATTTCTGCGGAATCTGCGGGCTCAAGCCAACGCCGGGACGCATTCCCGCGACTGGACACTTTCCTCAATCAGTAGGACCGTTCGCACTGCTGGGCGTTGTGGGCCCCATGGCCCGCACCGTTACCGACCTCAAGCTCTTATTCGAAGCCATGCAAGGACCAGACGTGGGAGATCCGAGCTCTGCGCCAGTTCCGGTGCGCTGGCCTCATTTAAGCGATGCTCGTGTAGCTCCGGACGTCCACGTCCGGGCTTCCAGCAAGCCTCGCATCGGATATTTCGAAGACGACGGCCGCACACCGGTAACCTTGGAAACGCGCAATGCCGTGCAACACGCAGCACAAGTTCTGCGCTGCGCAGGATTCGAAGTGGAACCCTTACGACCCGAAGGCTTGGAGAAGGCCCGCCAACTGTGGTGGAAGTTTTTCGGCGTCGCCGGAGGTATGTTGCTCAGGCCGATGATAAAAGGCCGGGAGTCGGACCTGAGTCCAATTTTGAACCAGTTCAACCGCTGGGTCGCCACCGAGCCGTTACACAGCGCCCAATCTTTGCTCGACACTTGGATCGAGCGTGACCTGTTACGAATGCAAATCTTTGAGCAGATGGAACAATTTCCGGTGCTGCTTTGTCCGGTGGCGTCGATTCCGGCTTTTCGTCACGGCGAGCGCCATTGGCAAATTGACGAGAAAAGGGTCGAGTATCTCGACGCGTGGAGTTACTGCGAATGGTTCAACCTGCTGGGTATGCCGGCCGCGACGCTTCCACTCTCACGTTCGTCAGAAGGTTTGCCCATCGGGGTACAACTCGTCGCTCGACCATGGGAAGAAGAATTGGTGCTTTCGGCTGCGGAAATTCTGGAAAAGGAAAGCGGGGTAGAGCTATGGCCGCCTGAGGCCTGAAACTTCCCGCGAACTAGCATTCACTTCGGGTACATTCGTTCCCTGATGGAACACCATTTGCCAGGCTCCTCCGCGAAGAACCCATAAAGAACTGCGGAGCGAATAGTGGGGCGCTGTAGTTCGGGTGGATTCGGTGCCAGCGCGATAAGTTACCAGCGCCGCCGATTCAGCCAGTGGAATCACTCGAAACTCTTCAATCAGTAGCCGCGTTGGAACTTGCCTTCTAAGCAGGAAAAGAATTCGTTTCTTATCATAGGCGTGTCCGCCGCTGCCAAATTCCATAAAATCTTCCGCCAACAAAGGCGCTAGTTTCTCCGGAGTGCTGCGCAGATCAGGATCGACCAGCTTCTTCTCGAGTTCGAGCAGTTCTTCCTTCAGTGAAGACATACAATTGGCTGGAATGAATCCCAGTACAACCAGTCGTTTTTATATCATTCTGCGCCAGCTTGCGAAAAAACTAAGGTATGGACGTTCGTCACTACGCCGCCATTGGTGCGGCATCGGTCATGTCCGTTCCATTTTTGGTTCATCGGGAAGCGCCTTTTCGCAACACTAGTCTTTTTCAATTATTGCTCCATCTTTTCGACCCAGCTACATTCCTCACACCCAGGGTTGAGCTTTATCAGGTTGTCAAAAAATTGTCATTATTCAATGCAAGGGCAATTGATCCTGGCACCCAAGATTGTGGAGGCAGTGTGCAGCGAGGTCTCATTCTCTTAAGTTTTGTTGTTCTATGCGCATGCTGCCTGGAAGCGCAAAGTAATTACGCGGTACTGAGCGGCACTATTGCTGATCCCCAATCCCACGCCATCGTCGGCGCCAAAGTAGAGCTGACTTCATCCGCGACCGGCGCGATTCGTCGCGCCTCGACCAATGCGCAGGGGCTATACGAGATTCCCGGGTTGCAGCCGGGGGATTACCAACTTCGCGTCACGGCGCCCGGATTCGGCACCTCTGCGCAGCCGCTGCAACTCGAAGTCGCCCAGCAGCTGGCCGTGGATATTCGCCTCCAGGTCGAATCGCAGAAAGAAACCGTCGAGGTCAGCGGAGTTCCCGAAGCTATTCACACCAACGAAGCCGCTGTCGGAGAAGTCGTCGAGCCTACATCTATCGCCAACCTTCCCTTGAACGGGCGCATGCTGATCGACTTGGTTCTGACCGTTCCCGGGGCGCACGTCAGTCATGGCGCTCAGACCGGCAACATGAACCCGCTGTACTGGCGCCCAGGTGAGCGGTCTGCGGTAAGCGTGAGCGGCAGCCGGCCGAACGGGAATAATTTCTTACTTGATGGAACCACCAACACCGATCCCACTTTCAACACGCAGAATCTCAGCCCATCACCCGATGCGGTGCAGGAATTCAAGGTCCAAACTGGCAGTTATTCCGCTGAACTAGGCGGCGCCGGCGGCGGCCAAATCAACATCGTCACCCGAAGTGGCACCAGCGAATTTCACGGTACCGTCTATGAATTCCTGCGCAACGGAGCGATGGATGCGACCTCTTTCGAATCCATGGGAAACAATCACATGGTGCAGAACAATTTCGGCGCATCGCTCAGCGGGCCACTCACTCACAAGCGAACTTTCTTCTTCCTGAATTATGAAGGCTTTCGCCATGCCATGACCGACACCATGATCGACACTGTGCCCACGGCTCAGGAGATCAGCGGAGACTTCAGCCAAAGCGGCGTCAATATCTACGATCCCGCCAACGGCCGCGCTCAGTTTTCCAACAATGTAATCCCTTCAAATCGCATTAATTCTGCCGCGCAAGCTTTTCTGCAGAAATATGTTCCCGCTCCAAATGTGATGCCGGGTATGTCGATGCCTTGCGGCGCTGCAACCATGGGTGCCCCGGGGGTAGTTTTAGCCGGCGCGGATTGCAACAACTACATGGATGTTCGCAACGAACTTCAGGTAAACAATCAGGGCACGGCGCGCATGGATCAGATGTTTGCCAACGGCGACAGCATCACCGGACGCTATTCGTTGAGCTCCGAAACTGGATTCATGCCGGGAGAAATGCCGCCCGGAGGTGTGGGCACGCTGCTGCCCGGCTTTGGCTCGTTCAATGACAACTTCTCCCAGCAGGGAAATATCAGCTGGAACAAAATCCTCAGCCCAACTCTGGTGAATACCGCCGCGATCACCGCGTCCCGCCTTGCCATGCACCGTTACGACGAGAATGCCTATACGAATAACATCGTCTCCCAGCTTGGCATTCAAGGAATAGGTTTTGGCGGCGACGGCGCATTCGGCGCACCATTTTTCAATGTTCAGGGATATTCGCCGATGGGCGACAACTACTCGGCGACGCCCATGAAGGCCTGGGACACGGTTGCTGAGGGCCGTGACACTTTGAGCTGGCAGACCGGACGCCACAGCCTGAAGTTCGGCGCCGACTACAGGAAATTTATCTGGCCGATGTGGGGATTTTTTCAGAACCGCGGGTATTACCAGTTCACTAACGGCTTCACCACCGATAACGGGACCAATGATGGAACCGGTTCCGCTCTTGCCAGCTTCCTGCTGGGCCTACCCGCGGTAAAGCAACGCCAGGCGGGAATTCCGCAGATGCAGCTTCGCCAGTGGGACACCGACGGATTCGTGCAAGATAGTTTTCGGGTCACGCGCACTACAACCGTCGAGATGGGCTTGCGGTATGAGTTCATGAATCCACTTGTTGACATCAGTTACACCAATACAAATTTAATCTTCAACAACGGCAAACCCTCGGTGTTCATCGGCGGGCAGAACGGCTACCCCAGTGGACTTAAATATCCCAACACTCACAACATCGCTCCGCGCTTTGGATTCTCCCAAGCTTTGCCTAACTTCGGCGTCGTCTTTCATTCGGCCTTCGGAATTTTCTTCACGCCGGTTGACATGAATACCTGGTGCAATCAGCGCCATAACGTTCCCTACGTATTCCCTGAAACTCAGCAAAGCGATAACTTCACGCCAGCTGCGACGTTGTTAGCCAGTCAGCTAAATTTCGGACAGGCTGTCTTAGGTCAAACCACCGTGAGCTTTACCGGCATGGATCCTCATGCTCCGTCGCAATACATCGAGCAGTGGAGCAGTTCGGTCGAGAAGAGTTTGGGTCATGACACAACGCTCGAAATTGGGTATCTCGGAGCTCACGGTGTCCATCTGCAGCGCGCGCACCTGATCAATAATGCGTTGCCGGGGCCCGGTCCCATTGGACCGCGGCGACCGTTTCCGAAAATTGCTTTTGTTCCGGGCACGGTGTTGCCTGCGAACACAACCTACGTTGCGCCCCCTGACTGGCTGTGCCAATGGTGCAATGTGCTTCCCAGTCAGTACGATCAATCTTCTCGAAGACACGGCACAGAGTTGGTACGACGCAGGTTACGTGAACATCCGCCGCCGCTACTCGCACGGCCTTACCTTTCTGGGCAATTACACATGGTCGAAGAACTTGAGCAATGCGCCGGACTTCCGGTCGCCGATGTTCGAGTCTTCAATTCCGCAAAATAACAATGATCTGGCCGCGGAGAAAGGTCCCGCCTGTGATGTGCGCCATCGCTTCGCGATGAGTGCAGTCTATTCCGTGCCTGGCTTTACGAATTCGAAATGGGCGAGCGCACTCACCAAGAACTGGCAACTTTCAACTGTGTACCAGGTCGAAACTGGATTTCCGTTCACGGTTTCCGTCTTTGGCGACACTGCAAATTCAGGCACAGTGCTGGGTGAAAACCCGATTCGCGCGAATTACACCGGTCAGTCGACATTCGGCGCTGGCACTCGCACCGCGACCGAATGGTTCAACCCTTCAGCTTTCGCCACGCCGGCGGCTTATACCTTCGGCAATGTGGGACGGAATTCTCTCTACGGTCCAGGAATGCAAACTCTAGACTTTGCCGTGGCTCGAGAGTTCAGTCTCACCGAGCGTGCCAAGTTCCAGTTCCGCGGAGAATTCTTTAACGCACTGAACCACACCAACTTGGGAACTCCTGACCGGTTCGTCAATACGCCGCAGTTTGGCACCATCACTGAGGCAACCACTCCGGGGCGGGAGATACAGTTAAGCGCCCGGTTATCGTTTTAATGTTCAGATTGTGAATCGTTAGGTTTTGTCGGAAGTACAAATCGCTGATCCTTGAAAGGATTCAAAGATGAATTTGCGAATATTGAAAATTGCAGTTCCCGCGCTTTTGCTTACGGCTATTTTTGCAATTGGGGAAACTGGGAAGTCCATGACGATCAAGGGCTATGTTTTGGACTCGGCCTGCGCGTTCACCAAAGGATTGAAAAAACCGGTCAGTGCGGAATGTGCGATCGCCTGCGCCAAGGCGGGATCACCATTGGTGATTCTGACGAGCGCTGGAACCATCTACTGGCCGATCGCGGACACCACGCCCTCAAGCAGCCAGAATGACAAACTGCTTGAGTATGCGGGAAAGGAAGTCACCGTCAGCGGAAAAGTTTTTCAGCGCGGCGGCTCGACCGCCATCGTGATCAGCAAAGTGGAACCCCTCTCCGAAAAGAAGACCGAGATGAAATAGTGCATTAACCGCAGCTTGCTCCCGTTGCGCGCCATGGACGCAAGCACCGGGCTCTGCATCGCAATTGCGGAGCCCGGGCCGAATAATGTTTTTGTACTATTTCTTAGAGTTCCAGAAATATTTACTGTGAGCTGGCCAGCTCGTGGGCTCCGGCCTCGCTGCAGAAATGACCAGTAAACTCAGGAACTTGATCGGGCGCTGGGCATTGCCATGGCTGCTCGCCTTTCTATTTGTCTCAGCGACATACCTTTACGCATTTCCGCAAGCAAATGTTTTTTATGCAGGCGTGGTGTTGTGTCACGTCCTCGCCGGAGTGGTTGCTTCGATTTATCTTGCAGTTCTGCTGTTTCGGTTGTTGCGCCAGTCGTCTTTGCTCGCTCGCTTCGGCTGGATTCTGATCGCCGCATCTGCGGTCCTTGGACTGGCGCTGATCAAGCTTGGAACCTCGCGCGACGAATGGAACTGGCTCTACCTTCACATTGGGCTGGCGCTGGCCGGATCGGTGATTCTTTTCGCCGATTGGGCGGGCCGCCGCGGTTGGCTTACAGCCGGCGCCGGAAGAGTCTCCTTACGCTACGCAACCTGTCTGATAGCGTTAGCTGGGCTCGCAGCTGGCGCCTGGTATTCGCGCAACGTCCGCTGGCAGAATTCAGCTCGCATTCAGAATCCCACAGACGCTCCGGAAACCATGGACCAGGAGGGCGACGGGCCGCAGGGAGATTTTTTCCCCAGCTCGGCGCAGGTTTATGGCCATCAGAAAATTCCCAGCAAGTTCTTCATGGAGTCCGACTCCTGCCAGCGCTGTCACGCGGACATCTACAAGCAATGGCAAAGTTCGGCCCATCACTTTTCCTCGTTCAACAATCAGTGGTATCGCAAAAGCATCGAGTACATGCAGGACCGAGTGGGCACCAAGCCTTCCAAGTGGTGCGGCGGCTGCCACGACCCTGCAGTGCTTTACAGCGGCTTGATGGATACGCCCATCAAACAAATCGTGCATCGTCCCGAGTCGCAAGCCGGCTTGGGCTGCATGATGTGCCACTCCATCGCGAAAGTGAAAAGCACAATGGGGCAAGGCGATTTTTATCTGGAATACCCCAAGCTGCACGAGCTGGCCGCGAGCAAGAATCCGTTCGTGCGGACCATGCACGACTTTCTCGTGAAACTAAACCCTGAGCCGCACCGCCGAGTATTTCTGAAACCGTTCATGCGTACGCAGACACCCGAGTTCTGCGCCAGTTGTCACAAGGTGCATCTCGATGTTCCAGTGAACCACTACCGCTGGATTCGGGGCTTCAACGAATACGACAACTGGCAAGCCAGCGGAGTTTCAGGTCAAGGCGCGCGTTCTTTCTACTATCCGCCGCATTCGCAGCAGTGCGCCGATTGCCACATGCCCTTGACGCACTCTGGCGACTTCGGCAACATAAACGGCTTTGTTCACTCGCATCGCTTTCCCGCCGCAAACACGGCCGTTCCCACCGCGAACGGTGACGCCGATCAGCTGAAACTCACGGAGAAGTTTCTCAAGAGCGGCATTTTGAGCGTTGACATTTTCGCGATTTCGCCCGAAGCCGGGAAGAGTTCAAAGATTGCGACACCGCAATCCGACATTCAGACCACTTTTGCAGTCGGCGAAGAAGCCGAATCAAATGTGACATCGGCCACCACTGAAGCGTCGCCCATTTCCGCGCCGCTAAATCGCGTTCAACCGACCTTGCGCCGCGGCGATACCGTTCGCGTCGACGTGGTCGTGCGCACCAAGAAGATCGGCCACTTTTTCCCGGGCGGCACCGTCGATGCCTACGACACCTGGCTCGAACTCAAAGCCACAGACGACAAGAACCAGACCATCTTCTGGAGCGGCATGGTCGAAGACAACGGCAAAGGTCCCGTAGAAAAAGGCGCTCATTTCTATCGGTCATTGCAGATTGATGCTCACGGAAATCCTGTCAACAAGCGCAATGCGTGGTCCACTCGTTCCGTGGTTTACGTACGCTTGATTCCGCCCGGCGCCGCTGACACCGTTCATTACCGCATGTCCATCCCGCAAAGCGCGGGAAATAAAATCACCCTCCATGCGCGGCTCTGCTATCGCAAATTCTCGTGGTGGAACACGCAGTTTGCCTTCGCCGGAGTAGCTGATCCGACTAAGCCGGCGTCGGAAGTATCTCCCGGCTACGATGACAACAAATATGTGTTCACCGGGCCGTTGCAAGGTCTCTCTGCCAAGGACCAGAAGATTCCCGACGTTCCCATCGTTGCCTTGGCGGAAGATGAGATCACTCTCAACCTCGCGCCTAAAAACGCAGCGCCTCTGCAGCCGAAAACCGATCTCCGCGCTGAAGACTGGCAACGCTGGAACGATTACGGCATTGGATTGCTGTTACAAGGCGATCTGAAAAGTGCCGAAGTTGCGTTTCAAAAAGTGACGGAGATCGACGCCAAGAACCCCGACGGCTGGGTCAATATCGGCCGCGCCGCGGTACAGGAGGGCGACATGGATCGCGCCCGCACGGTTTTGCAGAGGGCAATTTCGCTAAGCCCTGACCTCGCCCGTGCCCACTATTTTTATGCCCGAGTGTTGCGCAGCGATGGAAATTATGACGGCTCGGCTGCTGAGTTGAGAAAAGTTTTGGCGCAGTATCCGCGCGATCGGGTGGCCATCAATGACCTGGGCCGCATCCAGTTCCTGCAACGAAAGTATCAGGATGCTATCAATACACTGAACGGCGTGCTGGCCATTGATCCTGAGGATCTGCAGGCGCAGTATAACTTGATGCTGTGCTATGGCGGCCTCGGCGACCAAAAGCAGGCACACGAACATGAGGTGCGCTACCTGCGCTTCAAGGCCGATGAATCGTCGCAAACCATCACCGGGCCATATCGCCAGCTCCATCCGGAAGACAACAACGAGCGCCAGGCAATTCACGAGCACGTGTCGGTACCGCTGGCGGCGTCTAAAGCAGAGCGAGCATCGACAGACCGGCCATGTGGCGACGGCCGCCCTCGGCCGTCGGGTCGAGCGGAGCTCGACATATGCTCAAGTCAGCACTTCAGGTGGTTCGAAATAATGCAACGTCTTGTTTTTCTACTCACTGCAATTTCGTTATTCAGCTCGCAGGCGCATCTGCCAGCAGATCACCTTCCGCGACATCACCACACAAGCCGGAATCCATTTCACTCACAATAACGGCGCCTTCGGCAAAAAATATTTGCCCGAGACCATGGGGCCGGGGTGCGCTTTCATCGACTACGATAACGACGGCTGGCCCGACATTCTACTGATCAATGGCGAAAGTTGGCCCGGACATGCCGGGCCGCACTCTACCCCTAAGCTGTATCACAATAATCACGACGGAACGTTTACCGATGTGACTGCTAAATCTGGTCTTGCGGTCCCCATGTTCGGACTGGGGGTTGCAATCGGGGATTACGACAACGATGGTTATGACGATGTCTTCATCACCGCCCTCGGCCAGAGTCATCTTTTTCATAACAATCGCAACGGCACATTTACTGACGTGACCAAATCCGCGGGCATGTGGGGCCCAAACGAATTTTCCACCAGCGCTGCCTGGGTTGACTACGATCGCGACGGCAAACTCGATCTCGTCGTATCTAATTACGTGCAATGGTCGATTCAAGGGGATCTTTTCTGCACTCTTGACGGCACTCACAAGTCTTACTGCACGCCGGAATCTTACAAAGGCTCGAGCGCGCGGCTTTGGCACAACCTGGGCAATGGCAAGTTTGAAGACGCAACCGAGAAGGCGCATTTTTTCGACAACACCTCCAAGAGCCTGGGTGTTGCGATTCTCGACTACGACGGCGACGGCTGGCCGGATATTTTTCTCGCCAATGACACCCAGCCCAATAAGCTTTACTTGAACAAGCACGACGGAACCTTTGAAGAGAAAGCGGTTCCTGCTGGCATCGCCTTCAGTGAAGACGGAATTGCCCGAGCGGGCATGGGCGTTGACGCCGGCGATTACGATCACTCCGGGCGCTCCAGCCTGATCATCAGCAATTTTGCCAACCAGATGCTCTCGCTTTATCACAACGAGGGCAATGGACTTTTTGTTGACGAGGCTCCGAGCTCCGAAGTTGGCCGCGCTACCCTGATCACTCTCGGCTTCGGCTGTTTCTTTTTTGATTACGACAACGACGGCTGGCCCGACATTCTGGTCGCCGATGGCCACATCGAAGATCAGATCGAAAAAGTGCAGAAGCGAGTGAGCTACAACGAGCCTCCGCATGTGTTTCGCAATTTGGGCGGCGGCAAGTTTATTGAGGTCACGCAATCTCTCGGCGCGGGATTTGCTGCACCACGCGTCGGTCGCGGTGCCGCCTACGCTGACATCAACAATGACGGCGCACTCGACGTGCTGATGACCACCAACGGTGGCCGCGCATACCTGTTTCGCAACGAAGGAACAACCAATCACAGCCTGCGCATCAAGCTGGTAGGGACAAAGTCCAATCGCGATGGCATCGGCGCTCTGATCAGAGTCGCCTCCGGCGAGGTCAAACAGTCGAAGATGGTCCGCAGCGGCTCCAGCTATCTCTCGCAGAGCGAGCTGGTCGCAACTTTCGGCCTTGGACCGAGAGAGAAAGCCGATACCGTCGAAATTCAATGGCCCAGCGGCCAGGCGGAAAAACTGACAAACATTAATGCGGGGCAAACGATAACGGTCGAGGAAGGCAAGGGAATTACCGCATCGCGGGCGTATGGAAGCCCGGCCGAGCGGCCCGTCACCAACAAAGTTGCGCAGTTTTCGACA
Source organism: uncultured Acidobacteriota bacterium (assembly GCA_963703465.1). Classification (GTDB taxonomy): domain Bacteria; phylum Acidobacteriota; class Terriglobia; order Terriglobales; family Acidobacteriaceae; genus Gp1-AA145. Next base: position 101,898 of record CAVPEQ010000010.1, read on the forward strand.
GAAAAGCATTAACCACAGAGGACTCAGAGGTTCACAGAGTCGATCACAGAGGAGTCCCGAGTATTTCTCTGTGTCACCTCTGTGAAACTCAGCGTTCTCTGTGGTTAAATCTTTTTTAAACATGAAATCTAAACTGCTGCTATGTTTTGGCGCATTGCTGGTGACTGCGATTATTCTCAATGCTGCCGCTCCCGAGAAGAACTCTGCCGAAGCTGCACGCCTGAACAATCTTGGCTGCGCCTACATGAACCAGCAGTTGTTCGAGAAGGCGCTCAAGTATTTTGAAGACGCCGCCGCAGCTGATCCGAATCTGCATGTCGCAAAAATAAATCAGGGAATTGCGCTGCTGAGTCTGGCTCGTGTCGATCCCGCGAAGAAGATTCTCGACGAAGCCGCCAAGCAAGATCCGAAAGATCCGCATCTCTGGTACGCGCTCGGCATGCTGGAAAAGAACAGCAGCGATCCGCAAGCCGCGGTGGAAGATTTCAAACGGGTCATCGCAATCGACGACAGCGACGCCGATACCTGGTATTTCCTGGGCACGGTTTATTCGCAGCTCAAACAATTTCCCCAGGCGATCGACGCCTTCGATCACGCACTCAAACTGAATCCGCTGCACGCCTCGGCACAGTTCGGACTTTCGCGCGCGTATCAGCAGTCCGGCGACACGCCGCACGCCCGCGAGCACCTCACGCGATTCCAGTACATCACGCAGAACAAGCTAGGCGCGGCGATGAGCCTGGCCTATGGCGAGCAAGGCAAGTATTCGCTGGCCGAGGAATCGCAAGCCGCCACCGTAAAAGTCCCGCCGCAGATTCCGGTGAAGTTTGTGGATGTGACGAAGGAGGCGGGGATCGAGCACAAGCCCGGCTCCGATCATCACGGACTGTCGAGCTCACCTATCTCGGTCCGGGAGCATGCTTTCTGGACTATGACAATGACGGCAAGATCGATCTTTTCTTCCCAATAACGGCGCGCAGGGGGACATGTCGCTATATCACAATCTCGGAAATGGAAAGTTCGAAGATGTGACCAAGAAAGCTGGACTCGATCCGACGCTGCATGGCATCAGCTGCACAGTCGGCGATTACGACAATGATGGATTCGCAGATCTCGCCGTCACCGTCAACGATCGGAGTCATGCTCTTCCACAACGAAAAGAACGGAACATTCAAAGATGTCGAGCTGCGGATGCTGCCGGAATCAATCAGCTGAGAGGATTCAACTCGTTCGCTCCCATGAACGGATCGCTCGAGTACGACCAGATGGCGATCTGACCTTCGTTGACTACGATCACGACGGTGACCTCGATCTTTACATCACAAAATCGGTTCAGCGATCCGCAGAATTCGGACGACTGACGTGGCGGAAGGATTCCGCCGGCAGGCCAGAATCAGACTTGGCGCAACAACGGAAATGGAACGTTCACCGCTGCAACCGAGCTGGGCCTTGGCGGAAACACGACCAGCATTTCCGGTGTCGGCACTGACTACAACAATGATCGAGCAGTGGATATCGTCCTGCACCGGCGGAAAGCGGGGCGCAACTGTTTTCGAAAATCCGCGAGAGGGAGCTTTCAAGCTTGCAGATGTTTTTCACGAACATGCGCCAGAGGGCGCAACTGGTGTTGCAGTTCTCGATTTCGATCATGACGGTTGGATGGATCTCGCTTTCACGCATGAACGGCTCTCCTGGCATTACTCTTTGGCGCAACAATCACGGCAAAAGTTTCGAAGCAAGTAAATCTTCCAGCACCTAATTGGGATCGCGCCTTCGGCATCGCTGCCTTCGACTACGACAACGACGGCTGGGTGGACCTCGTCGCGGTCGGCGAGACGAAAGATGGCAAAGGCGAAATAAAGCTGTTCCGCAATCTCGGCCCGGATGGATTGAAAGACGTCACCGCCGATGTTGGCCTCGACAAAATTCAGCTCAAAGATCCGCGCGCCATCATCACCGGAGACTACGACAACGACGGCGCCACCGACCTGCTGATCACCCAGAACCACGGCCCTGCCGTCCTGCTGAAGAACGAAGGCGGCAACAAGAATAACTGGCTGCGGCTCGCGCTCAAGGGACTGAACGACAACAAGAGCGCCATCGGTACTAAGGTCGAAGTTTTCTCCGACGGCATTCGCCAGAAGTTTGAGATCTACGGCTCGAATGGATATCTCGGGCAGAACTCGCCATATCTCACCGTCGGTCTGGGTCAAGCCAAGCAAGCTGATGTCGTGCGCATGCTTTGGCCCACGGGCGTGCTGCAAGATGAAGTTGAAGTCGCCGCAAACCAGCAGAAAGATTTTCTTGAGATCGACCGCCGTGGCAGTTCGTGCCCGACGCTATTTGTCTGGGATGGCAAACGCTACCAGCTCGTGTCAGACATTCTGGGCGCAGGCGTGGTTGGCCACTGGGTCGCGCCGGGTGAGCGCAATATTGCTCGCCCAACGGAGTGGGTGAAGATTGATCGGAATGTCATACGAGAGAAACCGGGTGCCCCACCCTTGTCTCTCCGTTCTTTGGAGAGACAGGGTGGGGAAGTTGACGTCCCGTTTCAGAATCAGAATCCCCACCCTCCCGCAAAAACCGCGGGAAGGATGGGGCACCCGGTTCTGAGTTTCCGTCTCATGGAACCCATGGAAGAGGTCGTCTACCTCGATGCGGTGAAGATAGTCGCGGTCGATCATCCGGCCAACGAAGATGTTTATCCCAACGAGTACTTCGCCAGCAATCCGCCGTATCCGGATTTCAAAGTTGTTACCAGCAGCAATGCCAAACCACCGGCTGGCGCGTGGGACGACAAGGGCAACAATCTGCTGCCCGATCTTCTTGCGCATAAGTATGTCGGCAAATTCGATCTGCTGCCGTTCAAGGGGTTCACCAAACCACACAGCCTGATCCTGGATTTAGGCGAACCTTATCGTGGCGGGCCGCTGCGTCTGCTGATGCATGGCGAGATCGAATACTTCACCGCGACGGGAATGTATGCGGCGTCACAGGCAGGGATCGAAGCCACAGCGCCGTATGTGGAAGCAGAAGTGTCTGGCGACGATATGGCGGGCGAGGGCGCCCGCCCCACACAGCCTGAGAAGTGGGTCCGCGTCAGCGACGACATGGGCTTTCCCGCCGGTCTTCCCAAAACCATTACCGCCGACCTCAGCGAAAAGCTTCCACTAGGAACCACGCGCATTCGCATCAGCACCAACCTGCAAATTTATTGGGACAACATTCTTATTGACCGCACCCCGCAAAATGAAAATTTCAAACTGACTTCCATTCCGCTCACCAAGGCCAATCTCGACTACCACGGATACCCACGACAGATTGAAGACCAGCCGCCGGGCAACGTGAAATATGTTTACGAGCAGGTCAGCCGCACCGGGCCGTACGCGCGTCAGGCCGGCGAATACACGCGTTATGGAGACGTCCTCCCACTGCTCACCAACTTCGACGACAAGCTGGTTGTGTTCGGCTCCGGCGAGGAAGTGCAGCTTGAATTCAATCCCGCGAAATTGCCGCCGCTTCCAAAGGGCTGGACGCGCGATTACTTCTTCGAGGCCAACGGCTACGAAAAAGATATGGACTTCTACGCCGCTGAAGGCTCGACCGTCGCGCCGCTGCCGTTCCGCCGCATGGGAACATATCCCTATTCCGGCAAGTCGTTCCCGTCGGATGACGAGCATTTGAAATACATGCTGGAATTCAACACGCGTTTCATATCCGGTAATGAACCGCGCGGGTATTCGTACAAGTACAGCAAATGATTGATGATCGTAGAGACGTAGCTTGCTACGTCTTCGGCATCTCCTCGCTGCCAGACGTTGCCAGCAGCGTCTCTACGTTCAATCGTTTTAATCCTTGACTTTTTCAGCTCTGCCCCGTTCAATACGCCAAGATGGAAACGTCTTCGGCAACTTCCTCCACCCCGCGTCTTCGGCGCACCCTCACTTTGTGGGACCTGATTCTTTATGGTGTGATCGTCATTCAGCCGGTTGCGCCCATGTCGGTCTTCGGCGTACTCAGCGATCGCGGCCGAGGTCATGTCGTGACCACGCTGCTGATCGCCATGGTGGCCATGCTGTTTACCGCTTTCAGCTACGGACGCATGGCGCGGGCATATCCAAGCGCGGGCTCGGCATTTACCTACGTTGGCCAGGAAATCAATCCGGCGGTCGGCTACGTAACCGGCTGGAGCATGGTGATGGATTACATGCTCAACCCCATGATCTGCATCATCTGGTGCAGTCAGCAAGCCCACGTCTTTGCGCCGGGCGTGCCATATGCGGTGTGGGCAATATTCTTTGCAGCGGTGTTCACCGGGTTGAACATTCAGGGCATCAAGACTTCCGCGCGCGTGAACACTTTACTGGCAGCGGGCATGGGAGCCGTGGTCGCGATTTTCTTCGTTGCCGCCGCCCGCTATGTCTTCCGTACTCCTCACGACGGCGCAGCGTTCTTCATTCGGCCATTCTACGACCCCAGCATGTGGAATATGAAGGCGGTGTTAGGTGCGACTTCAATTGCGGTGCTCAGCTATATCGGATTCGACGGAATCTCTACACTCTCTGAGGAAGCCGAGAATCCGCGACGTAACATTCTGCTGGCAACTGTTCTCACCTGCTTCGTAATCGGAATCCTGTCTGCGATCGAAGTTTACGCGGCCCAACTGATATGGCCAGCTACGCAAGCGTTTCCGAATTCCGACACTGCTTTTACCTACGTGGCCGGACGCGCCTGGGCCCCCCTGTTTGCTATCGTTGGATTCACCTTGCTGGTGGCGAATTTCGGATCGGGTATGGGCGCGCAAATTGGAGCGGCCCGGCTGCTTTACGGGATGGGGCGCAGTAAAGCGCTGCCCCAATCATTTTTCGGCGTAGTCGATGCCAAGCGCCATGTGCCGCGCAACAATGTTATTTTCGTGGGCGTAATTGCGCTCGTCGGCGCATTCCTCATCAGCTATGGCCTCGGAGCCGAGATGCTGAACTTCGGCGCGTTGATCGCTTTCATGGGTGTCAATCTGGCGGCCTTCGTTCGTTATCACGTTCGCGAGGGTGGCGGCAGCCCGATCGCGCCGTTGCTGATAACCGGCCTTGTGATTGCCCTCGTGCTATTGCCTTTTCAAAGCGTCGCATTATTGGGGATAGCTGGCGTAGGTTTGGCGATCCTCGCAGTGTGGACGCCGCCGCTTGCAGGTTTCGCGATCTGCTTTTTCTTGTGGAAGAACCTGAGTTGGAAAGCTTGGATTGTGGGCGGAATCTGGATGATCGTAGGCATCGCCTTCGGCGCAATTAAGACTCGCGGCTTCCGCGGCAACCTGATTGATTTCGAATTGCCCGCCGAAGAGAGCGGAGCCGGCAACTAATAATTGTGTGGGGACTGGCGCTTACCCAAAAATGGCCATGTGGGGACGGCGCCCTCGCAAGCCTGCCCTGAGCGTAGTCGAAGGGTCCATGCCGAGCGAAGCTCGACTATTAATCACTCCACATTCCACCCGCCGACTTCCACGTACGGTTTAGCCGCTCCCAACTCGCTTGCCCGATAGGTGGCCGTAATCTCCCGCTTCTCGCCCGGCAGCAATGAAACATAGTTCTGCTCCCAGAGCACAGGCAGAATTTCTTCGCCGCCTTTGCGCTTATCAACTTTGAGCCGCACAAAAAACGCCAGGCTCTTGCTGGGATTTTCCACGGTCACGTGAGTGATCTCATTTTCACCCTGTTTCTCGCTGCGCTCAGTGACATTGAGCTTGACTTTGGGCAATTGCGAAAGTGCCGTGAAGTCGGCGTAGGACGCTGTTGGAGTGGTGTACCAGGTCGATTTTGCCCAGTCGATGGTTTCTTGTTTCGTAGACAGCCAGTAGAAATTAGAGCCAAGCAATTTTCCATTCGCGTCCGAAACTCGCAAAGAGACAAAATACGTCGGACTTAAATCACCAATTTCCGGTAACGCGACTACCTTGACCACACCATCTTCCGGAACGTCAACCGTGCTCTCGTTCGAAAACTTCTCCGTCATGTCGAGGTTTAGGACTTTGGTTTGTACCCGCAAGCCCGTTGCGGCCTCAAACCGGCTGTTCACCACATAAATACTGTTGTCGTCGTATCCATAAACCGGATCGAGGGCTTGCAGCGCCGTCTTCGCGCCAAAATATCCCCCGCCCGGCCGCAGATACCAGTCGTACAAATGCCAGATCATCGATGGCCATGCGTTGTTCAGCATCCACTGAATCACGCCGCCGGACGTGTATTTGTTCCGGCTGTAGGCTTCGTACATGGCGCGAATGCCCTCGTAGGACTGAGCCTGCGACTTCATGGTGTAGTCTTCCAGGCCGGTTGATTTTCCGTAGCGGGCGTCGAGCGCGTCGGTGAAGACGTGCATGTCTTTGAACACTCCTCCGCCCGCGTGAAAGTTCCACCAGTCGTCGATCGGCCACTGATGTTCTTTCGGCAGCATGGCCTTAATGGTTTCAATCGGAGGCACCGCCGGCCCAGGACTGGTCTCAGTGTTGAAGCCATACCCTCCGCCGCATCCGCCCTGGTTGCAGCCCTGCGGATGGTTGGCGCCCAGCGAATCCTGCATCCAGTAAGCCGGCGCGACATATTCATACGGCCCGCTCATTTTCACGCCGCTGTCGCCAGTCACGGTCGTCGGTTTTCCGGTCGCTGACGAGATCACCGGGTTCGGCCACAGCAATTCTTTTTCGACCTTCAAATAAGTCTGTTCGACATCCGGCGGCGGAGGATTGTCGCTGCCATTCAGCCAAACCAGCAGGCTGGGATGGCTGCGCAGCCGGTACATCTGATCGCGCAAGGATTGCTGTGCGATCGCGTAATCTTCCGCCTTCCAGTTCGCCCAGTGTTCCCAATGATCGCAGCAGCACCAGCCCGCCATCACCAGAATTCCGCGCTTGTCGGCCAGATCAAAAAATTCCTTTGTCTCCAGCTTGCCTTCCAGGCGGATGGTGTTCAACCCCATGTCCTGCACATAATCGAGTTCGTTGTGCAGCCGCTCCGAATTTTCGCGCAGCATCATGTCGGGCGACCAGCCTCCGCCGCGGATCAAAAACTTTTTTCCATTGATCGAGAACACGCGTTTTCCATTGGCGTTCAGCTCAGATGTGATCTCGCGAATGCCGAAATCGGTTTCAGTCGCATCGGAGATCTTGCCATTGACTTCGAAATTCATCTCCAGCTTGTACAGCTCCGGTTTGCCGACTTGCGCCGGCCACCACAGCCGCGGGCGCTCGGCATTGAGTTGTGACACTTGCGCCGGATCAAATGTGACATCCTTCTGTTCGTTTGGCGCGAGCTCCACGTCCTGAGAAAAGTCCGTCTTTTCAATTTTGCCTTTGAGCGTGCCTTTTACCGGCTGGTCGGTCCCATTTTTCAGCAGCGCGGTCACCGTCAAGTGAGCCTTGCCGTCGGCGTCGACCTTCGAAACCACCGCGGGATATCGCACCGCAACCGGACCGCTGGTTCGCACTGCAACCTCGCGAAAGAGCCCCATGTTCTTGTCGGGCGGCGCCGGATTCCAATCCACAAACGTGATCGCCAGGTCTCGGTCCGTGGGCGAAAATATCTCGACCGCCAGCACGTTTGGTTTGCCCAGCACTGCGGCGGCAGTAATGTTGAATTCATATGTTCGCCAAGCGCCCGCCACATCTTCTTTTTTCGAGATCTGTTTGCCATTCAAAAAAATGTTGGCGCGATAATTAATCCCTCCGAAGTCCAGCCAGATGGTTTTGCCCTTGTAGCTTTCCGGCAGCGTGAACACTTTGCGGTACCACCAGGGCACCATGAACGGGCTGTCCTGCTGCATAGGGATATTCGAAAAGTTGGCGCCAATGGGATAGTCCATTCCCGGCAGTTTTCGCAAATTCATTCCGTAGTCAGGGTCGGGATACACCTTTTGCTTGACCAAAGCGGCCACCACGGTGGTTGGCACGCTCACCGAGTACCAGCCGGTGGGGGCAAATTTCTGGGTGGAAATGATCTCACCCGGCTTCTCCACTTTGCCCGAGGCCTGCAGCGCCCAGCCGTCGTGCAGGATAAGACCCATCTCCGGTACCAAAGAAGAAGGCGAGTGTCTCGGAGACGATTTCACCGGGTGGGTTTGCGCCAAGCCAAATTGCGAAATCAGAAGAACAACCAGGACGGACAGCGGAAGTCGGAATTGCTTCATTAGGCCCCTTCTCTATAGGAACGTTCCGGCCCAGCATTCATATCACGCCTTATTAACACGTTTCAATAGAGGAATTGATTGCCACTGTAAAGCGCTCCTGCCGCGCTCTCGGTGGTCAGCGATTTTCGAAATTCCTAAACCACGAAGGACACAAAGGTTCACAAAGGAAAGAGTGGCCCACACTGGTCGTTCATCCTAAGACCGCTACGCTCCTAGGCCCGGTTCGTCTATAATTTATCTTCCGCTTAAAACTTGGAGTTTTCAAACACATGATCCGTTTTCTGCAGACCCCTGGCCCGATCAAAAAAATTGTTCTCGGCGGGCTCTTGACCGTTGTATGCGTGCTGATGGCGATCACTCTGATTCCCGGCTTCGGCAGCTCTAATTTCATGTCGAATGCCGGCACGCCGGGCGTCGTCGCGACGGTTTCCGGACAAGATATTACCGCCAACGATGTGCAGCGCCAGGCCAAGCAGATGTTGAACCAGCAGTTTCCTAAGGGAGGCGCGCAGGCCAGTGCGCTTTTGCCATTTTTCGCCCAGCGCGCGGCCGATAACCTTATCAGCGAAAAAGTGCTGCTGGTTCAGGCACAAAATATGGGGCTCAAGGCCACCGACGACGATCTCCGCGAATACATGCATCGCGGGCAGCTGGGGCAAATTCTTTTTCCCAACGGCACTTTCATCGGACAAACGGAGTACGAAAACTTCGTCGCCAGCAACAACCTGACCGTCCCTCAGTTTGAGCAGCTGGTAAAAGAAGACATTCTCCTAAACAAATTACGTGATCTGGTTGCCTCCAGCGCGACCGTCACCGACGGTGAAGTTCGCAAGCAGTTTGACAAGCAGAACACCAAAGTGAAATTCAACTACGCGGTCATCAAAAAAGACGACATCCTTAAATCCATTCATCCCGCAGACGCGGAGCTCAAAGCCTTTTACGACCGCAATAAGAACAGCTATGTGAATTCGATTCCAGAGCGGCGCCAGCTAAAATACGTCGTCGTCGACAATGCGCGGCTGCTATCGCAGACACAGGTCACACAGCAGGAGCTGCAAAGCTACTACCAGGATCACCACGATCAGTACCTCGTTCCTGAACAGGTGAATGTCCGCCACATTCTGATTAAGACTCCGCTCGCCGGCTCCGACGGTAAAGTCGATCAGAAAGCGGTTGATGTGGCCCGCGCCAAGGCCCAGGATGTGCTGAAGCAAGTGAAGGCCGGCGGCGATTTTTCTGCGCTGGCTAAAAAATATTCAGATGACCCCGGCAGCGCGAAAAATGGCGGCTCATTGAGCTGGATCGGGAAGGGAAGGACCGTCCCTGAATTTGAAAAGGCCGCATTCTCGTTACCTAAGGGCGGCACCAGCGACCTGGTGCAAAGCAGTTACGGCTTCCACATCATCCATGTGGACGACAAACAGGACGCCCACCTTAAGTCTCTTGACGAAGTGAAAGCGCAAATCGAACCTTTGATCAAGCAACAGAAAGCCGCCCAGGCGTCGCAGCAGCAGGTTGAGCAGCTACTTTCCAATGCGCGCAGCACCAGCCTGGAGAAAGCCGCTGCCTCGAAGGGATTGCAAGTCATCAGCACAGACTTCGTGGACAGCAAGGCCGCGCTTCCGGGTATCGGCAACGATCCGCAATTCATGAGTACGGTTTTTGCGCAAAATCAGAACGCGCAGCCTGATCAGGCCCAGATACATCAGGGCTACGCGATTTACCAGGTCACCGCCGTCAAGCCGCCATCGACCCCGACCTTCGAAGAAATTCGCAGCCGGGTGGAACAGGAATTCAAGAACGAACGCTCAACTCAATTGTTGTCGCAGAAAACACAGGAGCTCTCCGACCGCGCCAAGTCCGACCACGATCTGAAGAAGGCGGCCAAGGAAGTCGGAGCGGAATACAAAACCAGCGACTTCGTTCTTCCCGACGGCCAGGTTCCTGACGTCGGTTCAATGACCGGCTCCGCAGCCGTGGCCTTTACGCTGAAACCGGGCGAGATCAGCGGCCCCATCGACACCGGCAACAACGGCATTGTTCTTTCAGTTACCGACCGGCAAGCCCCGACCGATGGGGAATACGCCGCGAAAAAAGATCAGATCCACGACGCAACGTTGCAGCAGCACCAGGGTGAAGTTTTCAATTTATTCCTGGGAAACCTCCGCGAGTCGATGCAAAAAGCCGGCAAGATCAAGATCAACGAAAAAGAGATGGCCGCTCTAACCAAAAGTCGCACCGAGGAAAACGAGTAACCACGATCTGGCAACCCGTGGCGTAAGACTAACCACAATTTCCTAATCAGCAGCAAACTGTCCCGCATGAATTTTCCTCGCTCGACCGGAATTCTTCTCCATCCCATCTCGCTGCCATCGCGTGGCGGAATCGGCGATCTGGGTCCGGCAGCCTATGAGTTCCTGAATTTTTTGGCGCAGGCGCGCCAAGGCCTTTGGCAGGTCCTTCCGCTGAATCCGCCGGCTAACGGAAATTCTCCCTATTCGTCCATCTCCGCTTTTGCCGGCAATCCGCTACTCATCAGTCTGGAGCGATTAGTTCAGCGAAACTGGCTGGACCCGGCTGCGTTATCCAGCCAGAGCGCCAGCGTCGGCCCAATTGATTACGACCAGGTCACGCGCGAGAAACTTCCGGTGCTACAGCAGGCGGCGAGAAACTTTCTGGAACGGGCGAACGGGGAAGTTCGCCAGCGCTTCGACCGCTTTTGCCGGGAGAACAACTGGTGGCTGGAGGATTACGTTCTTTTCGATGCGCTTCGTCAACAGCACGGCAACAATTGGAACCAATGGCCTGCGCCCATAGCCCGCCGTGAACCTTCAGCAATTGAGGCTGCGCAGCGGGAACTCGCTTGCGAGCTTTCCACATGCCGGGTTCTGCAGTTTTTCTTTTGGGAACAGTGGCACGCCCTGCGTCATTACTGTGCGCAGAAATCCATTCGCGTGGTTGGCGACATCGCTATTTTCGTCGATTACGAAAGCGCTGACGTATGGGCGCACCGCGATTTGTTTCGTCTGCGCGACGATCTCACGCCTGATGTCGTCTCAGGCGTCCCTCCGGATTATTTCAGCGCCAATGGACAGCGCTGGGGCAATCCGTTGTACGACTGGAATGAAATTCGCAACACCGGATACCAGTGGTGGATTCAGCGGCTCCGCTGGGCCACGCAGACCTGCGATTTCATTCGTCTTGACCACTTCCGCGGTTTCGCTCAGTTCTGGGAGATTCCCGCCGACGAGCCGACTGCGATCAAAGGCCGGTGGGTCGATGGCCCCGGCGATGAGTTCTTCTTTAAATTGAATGACGCGTTGGGCGGCCTGCCGTTTTTCGCCGAAGACCTGGGCCTGATTACACCCGATGTGATCGCCTTGCGCGACCGTCTCCATATTCCGGGGATGGCCGTTCTCCAGTTCGCATTTGGCGACGCTGGAGCTCATGCATATCTGCCGCACCGCCTGAACTCCAACTATGTGATCTACTCCGGCACCCACGATAACGACACCACACTCGGCTGGTGGTCCACTTTGGATGAAAAAATTCGGGGCGCAGTGTTAGGCCTGATCGGTTGCTGCAACGATGGGCCAAATTGGGGACTGATTCGCTTGGCGCAGAGTTCTCCCGCGAGCTTTTCCGTTGTCCCACTGCAGGACGTTCTCGGCCTGGGTAGCGAAGCGCGGCTGAATACGCCTAGCACGCATATTGGTAATTATCACTGGCGTTGTAACCCGGGCGCACTCAAACCGGAACTGGCGGCGAAGCTTGCCGCTCTCGCCGAAGTTACTGATCGTCTACCGCAATCCATGCCCAGCCCGCCACCCGAAGAATTTATTGCGTGACGTTCGCGTTTTCGTTTTGGATTGCCTTCGTGAACCTTAGTGTCCTTCGTGGTTATTGATGTTCGGTCCGCGGCTAGACCCTCGTGACGCTTTCCAAAACAAATCCTCGCCCTTTTCGCTCTTTGCCGAGCGCCAGCACCACAATCAAGAACGCAATGTTCACCGTCTCAAATCCTGCCAATGCCCACGAGTATCCGACACGGGAACTCAGCGCATACTCGATCGAATTAATGGGTGCGGCGATCAGGATTCCCAGCTGATACGCGAGACCCGGCAACAACCCGCGCGTCTGGTCTGGGGAAAGTTCGTTAAGATGCGCGGGTATTACTCCCCATGCGCCCTGCACTCCAGCTTGCAGAACGAATGCAGCGATCGCGATAGTGACGATTGGCCCCGCGAACGCCCACGCGGGAATGGCGGCCAGCGACAAGAGCAGCGCAAAGATCATGCTGCGCCTTCTGCCAAGTTTTTCCGAAAGATGCCCGAAAATCAGCGTCCCCAGCACCGCGCCAATGTTGTACAAAACCGCAATGTAAGAGATGGTGTGGGCGCTGGCGCCGCGCGTCGACCGCAGGAAGTCCGGGTACAGGTCCTGCGTTCCGTGTGACAGAAACATCATCAGCGTCATCATCAGCACCAGATACATCGCCGACTTCCAGTTCTGCTTCACCACCTCCAGAATCGCGCGGGTGGACGGCGCACGGTGCTGCTTCCATGCTTCTGACTCAGGCACCTTGGAGCGTATATACAGTGCCAGCAATGCCGGCGCGCCTCCCACCCAGAACATTGCCCTCCATCCGAACGCCGGTTCGATGAAACGCGCCGCTAACGCCGCCAATAAATATCCCAGCGGATAGCCGCTCTGCAAAACTCCCGACAAGATTCCTCGCCACTTCGGCGGCGCGGCCTCCATGGCGAGCGAAGCTCCTACGCCCCACTCTCCACCCATGCCGATCCCATACAGCGCGCGCAGGATAAGGAACACAGTGTAGTTAGGAGAAAATCCACACATCAGTTCGATCACAGAGAAAAAGATCACATTCGCCATGAGCGGCCGCCGGCGCCCATAGCGGTCAGCCAGCAATCCAAATATCACCGCGCCCACTGGACGCATGGCCAGCGTCGCCGTGAGCGTAAAAACCATTTGCGCTTTGCTGACGTGGAACTGTTTAGCCAGCGTGTCGACCAGGAAAACGAGAACGAAAAAATCGAACGCATCCAGCATCCAGCCGAGAAACCCTGCGGTAACGGAATGCCAGGGCCGCGATGATTGCGGGGCGGAATGGGTGGTGATGTGCTGATCGGGCATTGGGATGGCGCGGGAGTTAGAAGAACACGGTTCCAGACGGAATGCAATGCGCGGCCTTCATTGCCGGTTAGTTTTTGGTTGGCATTAGCGGCCCAAGCGGGCAGCGTTCGCATTGCGCTTTGGACTTCAAACAATACTGCTTTCCTGCGCTCACGATCAGCCCATGCATTTCGTTGAAGACCTGCGCTAATGGTGTGCGCTTGGCCAAACTCATGCGTGAGGGCGGGTGTGCTGCTGATCCTCTGACGTCTGACGCAAACATGTTCGAAACCACGTCTGGCGCGTGAATCAGAGCTCGCTCGAATAAACTGCGCACCTCTTCATAGCTCGCCTTGTCATTTAGGATTCCGTGCCGCACTGCCAATCGCCGAGTGTACGCGTCCACCACAAACACTGGATGCTGCCCCGCATACAGCAAAATCGAATCCGCAGTCTCCGGTCCCACACCATTTAATGACAACAATTGTTCTCTAAGTTCTGCTGTCGCTTGAGCGAACATTCTGCTCAACGAACCGCCGTATTTCTGATCGAGAAATTTCACAAACGTTTTTAGCTTGCGCGCTTTCTGCCGAAAATATCCTGATGATCGGATCAGGCGCTCCAACCGCGCAAGCGAAATATTGCGAATCCCTTCAAGGCTCAAAACCCGTGCGGCCCGCAAGTTTCGCATCGCAATTTCTACATTGCGCCAGCTCGTGTTTTGGGTCAGATAGGCGCCGACGATGACCTCAAATCGACTTTTTGCTGGCCACCAATGCTGCCGTCCCCAAGCACGCGCTAAGGTCGAGTAGATGGCTGCGACGTTTGTTTCGGCGCCACTCTGAGGCATTTGGCTTCAGTGTAAGAGAGTTCTGCCGATGTGTCCAAGGTACATGACCCGCGGCGTACGACTTGCTCCAAAGTGCCGTCTAGCCCGGTATTTAGCGAATTCCGCGCGTTGAAAAATCTTAAGTTTGAGGACAAGTACTTAAGTTACTTTCATGGTAACCCGTTTCAAGGTGACAATTTGTGTCACCGGAACTTGTGCCTGTCATCCCCTGAAGCGGGTACCTTTTCTGCGCCGGGTTTGCGTTACCCGGACCTTCGTTTTCAGCCGTACCAGGAGATTGGGGTATGTCTCAAAGACTGGGCGACCTTCTCGTTAAAGAGAAGATCATCACCCCAGAACAACTGCAACAGGCGATCAAGGTGCAGAAGGAACAAAACTGCCGCCTGGGCAGCGCACTGGTCAAACTCAGCTTCCTCACCGACGAGGATGTCACCAATTTCCTTTCGCGTCAGTACGGCGTTCCCGCAATAAATCTTTCTTATTTCGAAATCGATTCTTCGGTGGTCAAGCTGATCCCGTACGACACTGCCAAGCGCTATCAGATTCTGCCTCTCAGCCGCGTAGGCGCTTCGCTCACCATCGCCATGGTTGATCCCACGAACGTCTTCGCCATGGACGATATCAAGTTCATGACCGGTTTCAATATCGAACCGGTTGTAGCTTCAGAAAGCGCGATTCTCGAGGGGATCGAAAAAGCTTACGGTACGAGCAAAGAAGAAGATCTCGACCAGGTCATGCAGTCGATTTCTGACATGGATGAGACTGACGTCGAATTGCAAGCCGACGCGGAAGAAATTGGCCTTGCTGATCTGGAAAAAGCGGCCGACGAAGCCCCAATCGTAAAACTGGTCAACCTGATCTTGACCGACGCAGTCAAGCGCGGGGCCAGCGACATTCACATCGAGCCGTACGAAAAAGAATTCCGGGTCCGCTTCCGAATTGACGGTGTGCTGCAGTCGATCATGTCGCCGCCGCTCAAGCTCAAAGACGCAATCACCTCGCGCATGAAGATCATGGCGAAGTTGGACATCAGCGAGAAGCGGCTGCCGCAAGACGGCCGCATCATGCTGAAGATGAACATAGGCGGCAAGAAGAAGCAGCTCGATTTCCGCGTCAGCACTTTGCCCACGCTGTGGGGCGAAAAAATCGTGCTCCGGTTGCTGGACAAAGAAAATCTTCGCCTGGACATGACCAAGCTGGGCTTCGAGCCGGAATCCCTGGTCAAGTTTGAAAAAGCAATTCTGAAGCCATACGGCATGGTGCTGGTTACGGGCCCCACCGGATCAGGCAAAACCAACACGCTTTACTCTGCGATCTCAACCCTGAATAAGCCCGACACTAACATTATGACTGCGGAAGATCCGGTCGAGTTTCAGTTGATGGGCGTCAACCAGGTGCAGATGAAAGAGCAGATCGGATTGAACTTCGCCGCTGCTCTGCGCGCATTTTTGCGGCAGGACCCGAACATCATCCTGGTCGGCGAAATCCGTGACTTCGAAACCGCTGAAATTGCTATCAAAGCTGCTCTTACCGGTCACTTGGTTTTATCGACGCTGCACACCAACGGTGCGCCCGAAACCATTACGCGACTGATGAACATGGGCATTGAGCCCTTCCTGGTAGCCACTTCGGTCCACCTGATCTGCGCGCAGCGCCTGGTGCGCAGGATCTGTAAGGAGTGTGCCGAGGTAGTTGACGTTCCCGTGCAAACTCTCATTGAAGAAGGCTATACGCCGGAAGAAGCGAAGACGGTGAAGATTCACAAGGGCAAGGGATGCAGTGTCTGCAACAGCACCGGCTACAAAGGCCGCGCCGGATTATATGAAGTGATGGAAGTGGATGATGAAATTAGAGAGCTGGTGCTGGTAGGAGCCTCCGCGGTCGAATTGAAAAAGAAAGCCATCGAGCGGGGGATGATAACCCTCCGGCGCAGCGGACTGATTAAAGTCGCGGCCGGAATTACCACCCTCGAAGAAGTGGCACGCGAAACCATTCACTAAGCCGGCGTAGAAACAATTTTATTAAGCACGAGAGAAAGGTTCGAAGGAAATAAACAATGGCGCTCTCATTAAGTGATCTGTTGAAACGAATGCTGGAAATGAATGGTAGCGATCTTCACATCACCACCAATTCGCCGCCGCAAATTCGTGTGCACGGGCATCTGGTGCCGCTGGATCTGCCGCAACTGACTCCGGCTGAGACCAAGCAGCTGGCCTACAGTGTGATGACGGACTCTCAGAAGCATCGCTTCGAAGAACATCTGGAACTTGACTTTTCATTCGGTTTGAAAGGCCTGGCCCGTTTCCGCGCCAACACCTTTAACCAGCGTGGCGCCACTTCCGCCGTCTTCCGCGTGATTCCATTCGAGATCAAGAATTTTAATCAGCTCGGCCTGCCGCCGGTGGTGACCAAACTTTGCGAAAAGCCGCGCGGCCTGGTGTTGGTCACCGGACCAACCGGCTCGGGCAAGTCCACGACGCTGGCTGCGATGATCGACAAAATCAATGCCGAGCGCCATGACCACATTCTTACCATCGAGGACCCGATCGAATTTGTCCACATGAACAAGAATTGTGTGGTCAACCAGCGCGAACTGCACGCTGATACGAAATCCTTTGCCGACGCCTTACGCGCCGCCCTTCGTGAAGACCCGGACGTAGTACTCATCGGTGAAATGCGAGATTTGGAAACCATCGAGTCGGCCTTGCGAATTGCGGAAACCGGCCACTTGACCTTCGGTACCTTGCATACCAACTCGGCATCGTCCACCATCAACCGAATTATTGACGTCTTTCCGGCGCACCAGCAGCCGCAGATCCGGGCGCAGCTGTCGCTGGTTCTGGAAGGCATTATGTGCCAAAGCCTTTTGCCGAAAATTGACGGGAAAGGCCGCGCTATGGCGATGGAGATTCTTATTCCAAATGCCGCCGTCCGCAACCTGATCCGTGAAGACAAAATCCACCAGATCTATTCGGCAATGCAATCTGGTCAGGAAAAATTTGGCATGCAGACTTTCAACCAGTCTTTGGCCACATTGTTCTTCCAGAAACAAATCACTATGGAAGTGGCTCTGGCGCGATCCAGCAATGCGGATGAACTCCAGGAAATGATCAACCGCGGCGCGGGATTGAATACCCGCGCCGGCGCAACGCCCGCGAAGGCCACGGCCACAGGGAAACACTAAATTTGGCGAGGGCTCGGAAGCGAAATCGCAGCAGTCTTAAAACGGAGAGGAAACGATGCCAGTCTTTACATTTTCAGGGAAAAATACAGCGGGAGAAAAAGTTGCCGGGGAACGGGTGGCGCCTAATAAACAAGCCCTCGCCACCCAATTGCGGCGCGAGCAGATCAGTGCGCCCACCATCCGCGAAAAAGGAAAAGAATTTGTCATGCCGACGTTCGGCTCAGGCAAGGTCAATACCAAAGACATTGCCATTTTCTTCCGGCAGTTCTCGGTCATGATCGACGCCGGCCTGCCATTGGTGCAGTGCCTGGAGATTTTGGCTGCGAACCAGGAGAGCCCGGCCTTTCAAAAGTGCCTGACCAACGTCCGTACCACGGTCGAAGGCGGCGCGACCCTCGCCAACGCCATGCGTCAGCACCCTAAAATTTTTGACGATTTGACGACCAACATGATCGAGGCCGGCGAAACCGGCGGTATTCTCGACCTGATTTTGCAACGGCTAGCACTCTACGTTGAAAAAGCCGTCAAGCTGAAGTCTGCCGTCAAGTCAGCTTTGATCTATCCCGTCTCTGTCATCTCGCTGGCGGGAGTGATCGTTGCGGCGCTGCTCAAGTGGGTGGTACCTATTTTTGCCAACCTGTTCGCCGGGTTGGGTGTCGCGCTACCGTTGCCAACAAGAATCGTGATGGGATTGAGCCACTTCGTAGGGCAGTTCTGGTGGTTCTTTATTATCGGTGGCGTAGGCCTTGTGTTCGGCATTAAACAAGTCCGCAAAGACCCGCGCGGCCGTTATTGGATGGACTACGCCATGCTCCGGCTTCCGGTCGTTGGCCTGCTGCTGCGTAAAATCGCGGTTGCCCGATTTACGCGAACCCTTGGCACACTCATCACCTCCGGCGTTCCCATTCTGGAAGGCTTAAGTATTACAGCCCGCACCTCCGGCAACGCTGTTCTTGAAGAAGCTTTGATGAAGGTCCGCAAAGCCATTGAAGAGGGCCGCACCATCGTCGATCCCTTGCGCGAATCCGGCGTGTTTCCCAGCATGGTGACGCAAATGATCGGAGTCGGTGAAGCTACCGGCGCCATGGACAACATGCTCCAGAAAATCGCCGACTTTTACGAAGACGACGTGGATACCGCTACCAAAGACATGCTGGCCATGCTGGAACCTATCATCATTGGCATCCTGGGTGTCGCTGTCGGCGGAATCGTAATTTCACTTTATCTGCCGCTGTTCTCAATGATCGCCAAACTGGCGGGCTAAATATTCAAGGCCGCGCGGGTGCAAAACCCCGCGCGGTCGTCCAAGGAAAAATCGGGCACGATATGCAATCCGTATTTGAGAACCGGGTTTGGCTTACATGGCTGGTCAAGGTCCGAATCCTGATTCTCACCGTATTGTTGGGCATTGAACTGGTCATTGCCCAGGTCACGCCTGTCGCGTTTCCCGTGCGTCTGTTCGCTGACGCAATCCTTCTCGCCTACACCATTTCCGCCTTTTACCTCGTGCTGCTCCACTTTTGGGATGAACTGAAACCGCAATCGGTGTTGCAAGTGATCACCGATTTGTTGCTGGTCTCCCTGTTCGTGTATATCACCGGCGGGGTTGATAGTTCTCTGAATTTTCTATATCCCCTGGTCATTCTCATCGCAAGTATTCTGCTGCCGCGTATTTGGGCCTATCTGACTGCGGCATTGGCGTTCATTCTGTATGGCGCAGTTCTGGAGCTATCGTTCTTTCAAGTGGTGCCTTCCTTCTCGGTTACTCACCCAGGAATACGCACCCTGCAATCGATTATCTTCGTCAATCTTTTCGGATTTCTGACCATTGCCTACCTGGCGGGTCTCTTGGCTGACAAGCTTCGCCAGACCGACAAACGACTGGCATACTTTCGCGGCGAGCTCGAAAGTCTGCAGGCTCTGCACGAAAATATCGTGCAGTCCACCAGCGATGGGTTGATCACCACCGGCCTTGATGGGCGTATCACTTTGGTGAATATAGCCGCCGAGAAACTGTTACAGCGTCCGGAAATCGAGCTCCTAGGGCAGCCCATTGCGCCGCTGTTTCAAGATCCGCTCCCGCACGCCATCGCCGAGCATTCCCATTGCGAAGTGCGCTTCGTTGCCCCCGATAATTTCCGAAAGACGTTTCGGGTGATTGTCTCCGAATTGCGGGTCTTGGGGCGCGGGCCGCTGGGATTTGTTTATACCTTCGATGACTTGACGCGGGTACGCCGCCTCGAACGCGAGGTTCGGATGCAGGACCGCCTCGCGGCAATTGGGCGTCTTTCCGCCGCCATCGCCCATGAGATTCGCAACCCGCTTACTTCGATCGCCGGTTCGGCGACTCTGCTTTCGCAAATCCCTGCCCTGAACGACGAGCATCGTCGCTTGCTGGAGATTGTTACTCGCGAATCCCAGCGCCTGAACAACATCATTACTGACTTTCTCGCTTATTCGCACGCCAAGCAATACCGTTTCGCGCAAGTCGACATTGTCTCGCTGCTTGAGGACACGCTGACCTTACTGGAGCAGCGGCTCGAAGTCCAAAAGCTCGGTATCGACATCGAACGCCGCTACGCCACCCCGAAAGCATTGGCCTTGGCTGATGGCGATCGCATGAAGCAGGTCTTCTGGAACTTCTGTGAAAACGCTGTTCGAGCCATGAAGCAAGGCGGCACTCTGACTATCAGTATCGAAGACCTGGGCAGCGACTGGCAGTTCAGTTTCGCCGATACTGGGCCGGGCATGAACCCGCAAATGGCCGAAAAAGTTTTTGAGCCGTTTCAGTCGCAGTTCGAAGGAGGCACCGGTCTAGGCCTAGCCATCGTTTACCAGATCGTGCAGGCGCACGAGGGTAAAGTGTGGGTGAGATCAAAGCCCGGACAGGGGTGCACGTTTGTGCTGCGAGTGCGCAAGGCCGCGGAAGAATCCGCCGCTGCTCCACGAGCGCAAGTAGCCGCGATCCTCCCTAAGGGCTCCAAGGTGGAAGGCGCGCATGCCTAATATTCTCATCTGCGACGACGAGCGCTCCATCTGTGAAATGCTCGACATCACCCTGCGCCGCGAGGGTTACAAAGTTGAAACCGTAACCTCGGGAGAGGTCGCGAAGCGCAAAATCGAATCCGCGCTTTACGACATCATCATCACCGACATCAGAATGCCGGCCATCAACGGCATTGAAGTTTTGCGTCACGCCCACAAAGTCTCTCCTGAGTCGGCGGTCATCCTCATCACCGCGGTGGACGACTACGAAGCCGCTGTGCAGGCCGTCAAAGCGGGCGGCGCAACCGACTACATCCGTAAATCCCCCGGCCTGATCGATGAGATTAAGATTGCCATCCGTAAAGCTCTGGAAAAAGTTACTCTCAGCCGGCAGAACTTTGCTTTCAAGCGCGATGCCGCTACCAGGAATTCGCTGGAGAACATCATCGGCGCCAGCCCCGCGATGGAGAAACTCAAGCAGACCATTCGCACCGTTGCCTCCACCCAAAGCACCGTGCTGGTTTACGGCGAGAGCGGCACCGGAAAGGAGCTGGTCGCACGCGCCGTTCATACCTGCTCGCCGCGGGTAGCCGAACCGTTTGTATCTATCAATTGCGGCGCGTTTCCCGAAACCCTGCTTGAAAGCGAACTTTTCGGATACGTGAAGGGCGCATTCACCGGCGCCAATCAGAACAAACGTGGCTTGTTCGAAGTCGCCGATGGTGGCACGATCTTCCTCGACGAAATCGGCGAGATGACGCTGACCATGCAGGTAAAACTTCTTCGTGTGCTGCAGGAGCGCACGGTGCGCCCGGTAGGCGGCACTGACGAAATTGCCATCGACGTGCGAGTGATTGCTGCAACCAACCGTGACCTCGAAAAGCAAGTCGCAGACAATACCTTCCGCGAAGATCTCTATTACCGGTTAAGCGTGATCCCCGTCACCGTCCCGCCACTGCGTGACCGCCGCGAAGATGTCGCTCTGTTAGTGAATCATTTCTTGCATAAATACGTCCCAGCAGCAGGGAAGAGCATCACCAGGATAAGCGCCGGTTCGCTCGCCGCACTCGCCGGCTACGACTGGCCGGGAAATGTGCGCCAGCTTGAGAACACTATTGAACGAGCGGTTGCGCTGGGCACTGGAGACGAGCTGCACGTGGACCTCCCAGCTGAGCGCCCGCGGGCCCGGGCCGCCGCCGCCGGCGTCGGAGCTGATTCTGTATCACTTGTGGCCGACGGCGTCCTCCCTGAAGGCATGGACATGGAGAAGTATGTCGCCGACATCGAGCGTTCGCTGCTGAAATCAGCGCTGGCGCAATCGAATGGCGTGCAGGCCCGCGCCGCCGATGTGCTCAAGATTTCGTATCGGTCCTTTCGGCATTTGATGAAAAAGTACGATCTCTAAATTTGAGCTTGCGGCTTTTCGACACGTAAATGGTGACCTTATGGAATGGATCGCAAATCTTGGCTACTGGGTGTTCGGAGCCTGCGCTGTCACCGGACTCGTTGCGATCGCCTTTTTGTGGGAGCGAATGCGCCGCGACTTGAATCTGGCATTGCCGGCCGAACAAAAAATATCCGTCTACCCTTCACTACCCAAATCAGTCCTCGAGTCGAGTGATTTAGGGCATTTCGTTAAAGTTCTGGATCGATACGAAGACATGTACCCAGACAGTCGATTGCCAAAGAAGCTGGCCTTAGGTGTGATCGCCTGGATTCTCTGCTTCATGGCGCTTCTGGCCAGTGGAGTCGGCAGGTAGCACCAACACAAAGCTGCTTCAACAGGGTTTTCCTCGTAACTTCGTGTCCTTTGTGGTTATGATCTAGTTATGCGCTACTCCCTGCGATTCATGTGGAACGCCACCCGCGGCCACCGGCTCACGCCCTGGCGCAGCCCCTATCTGTTGTGGCGCATTGAGACCTATTGTGGCGTAAAGATGCAGCAGATCGGATTTCTGGAATTTTGGGAGTTCCTGTGGCGGGAGCGCGCCCATTTAGCGCGGTTCCTAAAGTGGACATCAGAGATGGAGCGGTATGTGCATCCGCCGCCAAGGGCAAACCAGTAATTTTCGAGATTGAGTAATTGGGAAATTTAAAAAACCGAATACTGCATCTTGCTTTTCAAATTTCACAATTACTAAATTTCCCAATTACTCAATCATCTTCATCCGTTCGCCGCGACCGCGCCCTCAAGTACCACCGTCACTTCGTTGCCTTTAGCGGCGCCGCATAATTGTGCCGCCGTGCCGCGGTTGGCGGCAATCTCCAGATATCCCATGCTGCCTAGGATCCCAAACACCTCGCCGGCAGCGCCGTCGGCGTAGCTGGTTTTAATACTGGTTATTTCGCGCTTACCGACGGTGATTTTGAAATCAGGCGCCTGCCCTGCGAATAATGCAGGCACATCCTGCGGCGTGAAGTTAGTGATCAAATTTCCGAAGCGGTCAACCTTCAGCACCACGCCGCGCAATGTCCGGGCATCGATCGCTTTCGGCTTGGGAGCATTGAAGCGCACAAAATCTTCGATCTCGTCGCCAAATTTTTCGTGCTCCACTCCTTTGGCCAGATAGCCTGCGACCGGGGCAAAAATATCGCGGCCATGAAAAGTGTTGCTGATCGGCTGCAAAAAGTAATGTTCGCCAGTGATGTGGCGAACGTGCACGCGCTCTTCGCGGGCATACATTAGCGAGAGAACGCCATTGTCCGGAGCCACGAACGTGAAGCCGTCAGATGTCGCCATGATCGGCCGCCGCGCGCTTCCCACGCCGGGATCGATCACCACCACGTGAATCGTGCGAGCAGGGAAGTAGGAATACGATTCCGCGAGCGCCAAGGCCCCATCCAGAATGTCGAACGGCTGCACCGAGTGCGAGATGTCTACGATCTCGGCATTGGGCGCGATATTCAGGATCACGCCTTTCATCACGCCCACAAAGTGGTCGTTCAAGCCAAAATCGGTCGTCAGCGTAACAATTGGACGGTGCATTTCGAGTCAGCCTCGCAAACTGGATTTCCGGGGACTGACTTGAAACTAAAGCCTTAGACTTAGTGCGTCAAGGTACAGAAGTCATTCGCCTTCATGCCCAAAGCGCACGAAAAGCCCTAATCGATCCTAATGCTTCCCGATCCGGTCTGGATCTCCACCGGCACTCCGCCTCCCCCAACTTTGCCCTTCACTTCTTTTCGCCCAATGGACCCTTGCACCATGACCGGATGCGATAGATTGATCGATCCTGACCCAGTATGGGCATCCAGATCAAAAGCTGCGTTGTTTGGCAGCTTAAGCTGTACGCTACCCGAACCCGTGCGCACCATCCATTCGCCCGTCGCCTCGCCTTCTACTTTTACGTCGCCGCTGCCAGCCGATGCCTGCAGCGAACCTTTCACGTTGCTCAGCTCAAGCCCGCCTGACCCGGTTTCAGCGTGTACCGATCCCGGAGCGCTTTGCTCGAGCGTCAGATGGCCGCTGCCAGTTTGTCCATCGAATCCGCCAGCGACATTGGTTGCATGAATCGATCCGCTACCGGTGCGGGCATATAGGCTCCCATGTACTCCGTCAGCCTCAATGCTGCCTGATCCAGTGTGCGCGTGCACCCCCGCACCGATGTTCGCAAGCTTCACATCACCGGAGCCAGTATTGGCTTCAAGTGGGCCCGCGATGTCAGCGATGTTCTGCGTTCCTGAGCCTGAGGAGGATCGCAGCTGCGTGCTTTCCGGCACCGTAACTTCATAGCTGATGGAGATGTTGTGCTTCAGCTCGGGGTCATCGATGTGGCCGATGCGAACATCGTTTCCGCTCTGCTGAATGGGGGGATTGCTCTCGATTTTTTTAACCCTCTCCTCGGGGTTTCCGCCACCAAACCATTCGTTCGCAGAAATCCGCCCCACCACATGGATCTGGTTCGATCCGCCGCGGTGCACTTCGATGGACCCCGAGCCGGTCTCAACCTGCATATCCACGTGTCCGTTGACTGATAACGTGCGCTCGAATTGTCCGTGGACTTCTGCCAACGCCGGCAATGCGCACAAAGCCAAAGTTGCGACTGCAACCGCAAGTCGTGAAGTGAAAACTCGCATGTGTCTCCTCCTGTGAATGTCGACAACTAAGAGCAGAAAAACGGGCACGGGTTAGGCCCCCGTGCCCAGTGCCCGGCGATAAACCGGGTCCGCATGAATCCCTACTGCAGTATGACCTGGTCGCCTTCCTTCAGTCCGCTCAGGACCTCAGTCTTGGCGCCGTTAGAAATGCCGATGTTAATCGCCACCTTCCGCTGCCCATCTTTACCCTTTGGATCGGGTGTTTCGATGGACGCCTTGCGGTCTTTGTCATAGATGATTGCGCCTTCCGGAATCTGCAACACGTTCTTATGTTCGTCCAGAATGATCTCCGCGTTGGCTGTCATCTCCGCTTTCAGTTCACCGCCCGGATTGTCGATCGATACCCGCACTTCGAATGTGGTGACGTTATCTTTCTCCACGCCCATTGGGGAAATTTTCGTTACCACGCCGTTGAAAGTTTTATCTTTGAACGATTCAACCTTGATCCGCGCCGGCTGGTGCATATAGACGCGGCCAATGTCGCTCTCGTCAACTTTGCCCTTCACATAAACCTGGCTGGTGTCTCCGATCGTCATCACCAAGGTCGCGCTCGATCCCAACACCAAGATCGAACTAACTGCGTCGCCCATTTCAACGTCGCGCGAAAGCACAATGCCGTCGATCGGTGAAACGATATCGGTGTAGTTCAACTGTTCTTCCAGCTGCTTCAGATTCGCTTGGTCTTCGGCGACCTGCGCCTGCGATTGGGCGATCTTGGCCTGCAGTACGGTCATCTGTGCCCGCGCTACGCTCTGCTTGTTGACCGCCATCCGATAATCTTTTTCGGCATCATCGAGCGCCGATTGCGACACCACGCCGCCGCGCTGCATTTCGAGATTGCGGTCGTAGGAGCGCTTGAGGAGTGGAACATCCGGCCCTTCCGCATCAACTTTGGCGCGTTCAAAATCCGCTTCTGAGCCCTTCAGGTTCGCCTGGGCCGCCAGCAGCGCTGCTTTCGATTGCTCGACTCCCGCTTCAATCTCGATCTTGTCGAGCTGCGCCAGCAACTGCCCCTTCTTTACCCGGTCGCCATATTCCACCAACAGCTTTTTCACGATGCCGCTGGCTTTTGATTTCACTTCGACCTTGGTGATGGGCTCGACCTTGCCGGTCGCAACTACGCTCTTAGCCAGGTCGCCCTTTTCGACTTTGGCCAGCTTTGAGGGATCAATTTTCGAACTACCGTGTGAGAAAGCAACGGCCACACCCACGATGAGGACTATGACCACTACAACTGCTGAAATGATGATGATTCGAGTGCGCCGCTTCTTCTTTACGTTTCCGTTACCGTTCACAACTCCTCCTTACAAATACCGGTCAACTTCCACTCTCGCTCAATGGTACGAACCGCCTGCAAACTTTGTTCCCTCGACAGGTTGGCTGGGACGGAACCAGCCCGCGATGTTTCCAGTTAGACCGCCGAGCGGGAAAAATGAAAGCAGGCGCTAGCGGCTTTTCGTGCTCAGAAACAGCCTGACGTAGTGTCCAAACCGTGGAAATCTCTCGAAAAATGGGGTATTTCCTGCCAAAAAACGGTATGCAGGCTGGTCGGGGCTGCTCCCATTGTAGCCTCTCCGGACACCGAAGAAGGCTGAGAAAACAGCCCTGAAATGTTAAAATTAGCTCTTATAATGATAGCCTTTGTGCTGCTCCGGGTCCTGCTGATCGTGGCCCTGGTAGCGGCCAATGCTTTCTTTGCTGCTGCTGAATTCGCCCTGGTCAGCGTCCGCGAAACCCGCATTGAGCAGCTCATTCGCGCCCGCCGCATCGGCTCCCGCATCCTGCAAAGATTGCACCGCAATCTGGACGAAGTCGTAAACGGTGTGCAGCTAGGTGTCACCGTAGTCAGCCTCACTCTGGGCTGGATCGGTGAGCCCATGGTCGCGCATTTCGTCGAGGGCTTTCAATTCCTGCAACGACTTCCCCATGTCCTGGTCTACGCCCACGGCATAGCCATCGGTATCGCCTTTGGCTTGATCACCTTTATGCACGTGATTTTGGGCGAACTGGTGCCGAAGTCGCTGGCTCTGCAGAGGGCAGAGCAGGTGGCGCTAGCGGTAGCAGCTCCAATGGACGTCTGGCTGACCTTGACGCGGCCGCTGATCTTTGTCATGGGCCGGTCCGCAGGCTGGGTGCTCAGGGTGTTCGGGCTCCGTCGAATGCGGCAGGGCCCCGTTCATTCCCCAGACGAAGTGAAGCTGATCGTCAGCGCCAGCAGGGAACTGGGCCAGATTTCCCCCGCGCAGGAAGACATGGTCCATCACGCGCTGGAGCTAGAAAACACTACCGTCCGCGAAGTGATGGTTCCGCGTCCGGATATTTTTTCGTTGCCAGGGGATCTTACCCTGCAAGATGCAATCGATCGCGTGGTGGAGGAGCAACACTCGCGAGTCCCAATTTACGATCCTCAAAGCGGGCCCGAACACATCATCGGCATTCTCTACTCCAAAGATTTGATGCGGTGGGCTGGCCTGCGCCTCACCAGCCGTCCGGTGACGGTGCCGTCACGAATCTCGGACATGAAAGTCACCCAGGTCATGCATGACGCCATGGTAGTGCCTGAGACCAAGCCACTGTCCGAACTGCTTGAGGAATTCAAAGAACGTAAACGCCACATGGCGATCGTGGTGGACGAATTCGGCTCAACGACGGGCTTAATCACCGCAGAAGACATCCTCGAACAGTTAGTCGGCGAAATTGAAGATGAGTACGATGTTACTGCGCTCAACGCTACTCACACAGCCGGCAGCAAAAGCCTGCTTCTGGAAGGCACCGTAGGCCTGCGCGACTTGGAGTCGCAATACGATCTTCTCTTGCCGCGCGATGCCGGGTTTGAAACTCTGGCCGGATTCATGCTGTCAAAGCTGCAGAAGATTCCCGCCATCGGCGATTCCTGCTACTACGGTGGCCGCCGCTTTACCGTCCAGGAAATGGATGGTTACCGCATCTCGCGTGTCAAGGTCGAGGACGCCCAGCCTGCCGCCGCCCAGGCCGGAGACTAGGCCCCTTTCGCCGCGTTCAGTCGGTTACTAGACACTGTAAACTCTTCGGAGCATACTAAAAAACTTTGAGGTCGCTGCGATACTAGTCATCCGTGAGAGCTCTCCGTTACTTATTTTCGCGTCTGCTATACACCTTGCCAGTCCTCTGGCTGGTGGTCTCGGTTGTCTTTTTGCTCATCCACCTGGTTCCCGGCGACCCCATTTTGCAGATGCTGGGCGAAGGTGCGCCGGTAACCGATGTCACCGCCACGCGCCACGCTTACGGTCTTGACGTTCCGCTCTGGCAGCAATACCTGCATTACTGGAAAGGCGTGCTGCACGGAGATCTCGGGCCATCCCTACGTTTCAATCAAAGCGTGGGCAGCCTGATAGTGCACCGCTATCCCTATACGATGGAACTGACCGTGGCGTCATTGTTCATCGCGATTCTCATTTCCATCCCTGCCGGAGTGCGCTCAGCGCAACGCCGCGGCCGTTGGGACGACAAACTGCTCAGCGTGGTCAGCCTGTTCGGATTGTCTTTTCCTAATTTCGCGCTGGGCCCGATCCTGATTTTATTTTTCGCCATCAAGCTCGGATTGCTTCCGGTCTCTGGTTCCGGCACCTTCGCGCATCTGGTGCTGCCTGCGGTCACCATGGGCAGCGCCCTGGCGGCGATTCTCACCCGCATGGTCCGCACTTCCATGCTCGAAGAGCTAGGACACGATTATGTCCGAACGGCGCGTGCCAAGGGATTGCCCGAACGAACAGTTGTCTATCGCCATGCGCTGCGCAACGCCATGTTGCCCATCATCACCGTGCTCGGCCTCCAGTTCGGTGCGCTGCTCGCTGGCGCAATCGTGACAGAAAAGATTTTTTCCTGGCCCGGAATAGGGCGGTTGACCATCGATGCCATCGGCAATCGCGACTACTTCCTGGTGCAGGGATGTATCCTTGCCATCGGTCTGACTTATGTGCTCGTGAATTTTTTAACCGATTTGTTGTACTCAGTGGCCAACCCGAGGATTAGACAGTAAGCAGCACGCAATCCTCTTTAAAGTTTGGCGGTGGGAATTCTGAGTATTTACAGCCCGATACCTATCAGCCCAGCATCGAACAGCGGAAGGGTGGCTTCGACGACCGTCCCCGGTTCAGTTCTTGACACCTTCAGCTCGCCATTAAGCTGTTTGACTCGTTCCTTCATGCCGCTGATCCCGACGCCGGTGGTAAACGCCGAAGGCCCAATGCCTTTTCCGAAGTCGCGGACTTTCACTGTCACCCGGTCTGGACCCTGCTCGATGTCAATTCTGGCGTCTTTAGTGCCCGAGTGGCGATAGGCGTTGGTCAAAGCCTCCTGAATAACTCGGAAAATAGCAGTTTCCAGCTCGCGCGAGAGGCGAGGAAAAACCGCGGGCTTATAGTTAAACGAAATGCGCAGTTCAGCCCGCTTTTGAATGCCTTCTAAATACCAATGTAACGCAGGCAGCAAGCCTGATTCATCCAGCAATGGCGGGTGCAGCAGGTATGAAATATTTCGCACCTTGGCAAGCGCGCGATCCGTCATTTCAATCGCCGGAGACAATTCTCCCTGGGCAGTGTTTTGTAGCTCCAGGGTCATCTTGATCGCGGCTAATTCCTGGCCCAACTCATCGTGCAGCGAGCGCGAAAGACGCCGGCGTTCGTCATCCTGCACCGTCATCAATTGACCGGAGAGCTTCTGCAATTCTAAAGTTCGCAATTCAATCTGGCGCTGTGATTCAACCAATTGCGAGATGCGGGTCCGCAATTCTTTGTTTAACTCCCGAGTCCGTTCTTCCAGTTCCCGCCGTTCCGTCAGATCACGAGTGACTTTGGAAAATCCGCGCAACTCACCATCTTTGCCGTGCAGTGCGGTGATGACGACATAGGCCCAGAACGTCGATCCGTCTTTTCGAACTCGCGGACCCTCATCCGTAAAGCGTCCATCCTTGGTGGCGATTTCCAGCTCGCGGTCGGGCCACCGACTCTCGATGGCTTCAGGAGGGTAGAACCGAGAAAAATGCTGGCCGATTATCTCGCTTGCGCGATACCCTTTGATTCTTTCCGCACCCTGGTTCCATGTCGAGACGATCCCATTCGGATCGAGCAGGAAAATCGCGTAATCCTTTACGCTGTCAACAAGCAGACGAAAAATCTCATCTGATTGTTGAAGGCGATCATCCTTCGATCGTTTCGGTTCGCCTTCGTGAGGAACGATGGAAATTTGCGGGCTGTTTGCCAAAAGCGATCCCTTGGGATTAAAAATCAGTCCGGCAGTTTAAATGCTATCAGAGGCCAGCGTACTCCCATCGGACTTTTTTGAGTTCGTTAGCGTACGTTCGAAGCCAAGCGGCTCTGCTAGAAGACCGGCGTGGTACTCCAGATGCCAGCAATTGCATCGGCCCCGAGCGGTTTTCGGGTGCTTCAGGAATCCTTGCGGTACAGCAGGTCCCGAATTGCTCTTTTTCGCTCTTGATTGAGTTCCTTGTCGGCGCCGCGGGTGGCATTCTCGGAGCCGGCAGTTGCCTCAGGTTCGCTGCACGCCGGACAACGATTGGCAAAACCCGGCTTACCGGGCTTCAGTTCAAACTCCTCGGAACAGACCACGCAAACTTTTATCGGAAAGGCCATTGCAGCTCCAAGTTCAATGGGTATCCGAAAATAATAAATGCTCTCAAAGTAAGCTTCCAAGTTCTCAGTTCACCGTTAAATTGCACTGGTGTGCTGGCCCTTGGATTCGTTGTATCCGAACTGATCGTTGGGGTAGGCGCTCACGATAACTCTGTAATTTCCTGGAGCGGTTTTGTTCTAACCGCCACCGCTGCCTTGTTGTATTCTGTGGCGAATCCGCGAATACGACGGTAATGAAGGGTGCAACGATGCGGGCAAACGCGATACTTCCGGCCCTCCTGCTCTTTAGCGCGCTCCTGCACGGGTGCGGAGGCTCAAGCGGCGGGAGCAGTGGCGGAAACGGCGGCGGTGGTGGCGCAAACCCGACGGCGGCCCCGGCCGTGACCACTAAGGCCGCGCAGAGTGGTGCGGTGATCGTCAGCCTTGGCTCAACGACAGCGGGCGCCGCAATCTACTACACGGTTGATGGAAGCACGCCCAGCGCATCTTCTCAG
Source organism: uncultured Acidobacteriota bacterium (assembly GCA_963703465.1). GTDB lineage: Bacteria > Acidobacteriota > Terriglobia > Terriglobales > Acidobacteriaceae > Gp1-AA145. Next base: position 132,450 of record CAVPEQ010000010.1, read on the forward strand.
CAATACCAGGCCCCATTTCTGGTGGCGTCGAACCTTACGCTGAAAGCCGTTGCCATCGCAGGCGTTACCTCGAGTACGGTGACGAGCCAGGGATTCTCGCCCAACATCATCTCTGGAACCCTGGTCTGGAGCGATGAGTTCTCAAATTCCACCGGCGTACCTGCACAGCCCGACCCCACGGTCTGGACTTACGACACCGGCAACGGTGGATTCGGAAATCAGGAACTGGAAACTTACTGCGGCTGGGGATCGTCAACCGCGCCGTGCAGCACTGCGAATCCAAGCGAATATGTGGGACCCGACGGCTATCTGCACCTCGTCGCGCAAAATCCATCAACCAACGTGTACACCTCGGCGCGCTTGAAGACGCAAGGCCTGTTCAGCTTTCAATATGGCAGGCTTGAATTTCGCGCCATGGTACCGGAGGCGCAGGGCTTCTGGCCCGCCGCCTGGTCGATGGGAAATAACATCGCCACGGTGAATTGGCCGGCATGCGGCGAAATGGATGTGCTCGAGCGCGTGAATGCCGCCGGAAATCCCGACTGGAATGCTGGATCGGTTCACGGCCCGGGCTTTACCGGCAGTAACATCGGCACCACATACAATTTCCCGAGCGGCCAAACAGCGGCGCAGTGGCATACCTACGGAATGATCTGGTCGCGGTCCAACGTGAAGTATTACATCGACGATCCGGCGCAGCCCTATGCCACTTTCACGCCATCGAGCATAAGCGGCTTCAGCGGCGCGAGCTGGCCGTTCGATGGCGGACAAAGTAATTTCCTCATCATTAATCTGGCTATTGGCGGAAGCTGGCCTGGATCTCCCAACGGAACAACTCCATTCCCGTCAGAAATGCTGGTTGATTACGTGCGAATCTATACGAACTAGGCGCGCTATCGAATTGGGCCTATGCGGGCTTTTCGTTTTGCAGTAAAGGCAATCGTTCCAGAGCTTGTTCCTCGCCCGCCGGGTCAGCGATTGCCCGGAGCGCGGGATAGTGCTCCAACAGCGACTCAGGCGCAGTCACCCTGCGTCCGGTCAGCATGTATTTCAGCTGCAGGGCATTCACTCCTGCCTTGGCTTCGAAGTGATTGTTCGTGACCACGAATGTGGTCTTCGCCTGCTGGGCAATGTTCTCGACGCGCTCTTTCCAATCCAGCCAGCTCGTTCGGCTTGTACAGATAGTTGTAACGGTCGGCGCAGGTCTCCGCCTCGAACCACTCCTCGTAATTGCGCCCGTGCAGCCGCACGTATCCGAGCGCCGAAGTCACATGCGAAGTCGGCTCTAGCGATCGCCCGATCTGCGGCTGATCGATATTCACGAAACTGACATTTCTCTCCGAGAAGTAAGTGATCGTTTCCGGATTATTCCAGGTGGAGTGTCGCACCTCGACCGCGCGGGGATACTCAATGAATTGCCGCAGCAGCGTCTCGAGATATTCGCGATTCAGCGCCGTGTTCTTGAAGGAAACGGGAAACTGAATCAGCAGCGCTCCAAACTTTCCGGTTTCAGCCATCGCTTCGAGTCCCTGCCGTGCCAGGTGCTCGTCTTCATCATTGGGACGGATCGACACCGCAGACGTCGGCTCCATGGCCGCCATCGGCGAATGCGTAAACGACCGGTGCAGCTTGGCCGTAAACATGAAGTTAGGATTGACGTCAGAAACGATTCGCGACCAAAGCTTTGCCAGTTCCGGCTTAATGTGTCCGTAGAAGGATGTGTTGATCTCAACCACATCGAAGCAGCGCGCCACCAGCGCCAGCGGATGCTGCTTCCGTCGCGACATCCCGGGCGGGTAGAACACACCCTCCCAGTCTTTGTAAGACCATCCAGCGGTACCCACGCGAACCTGGCTCCCAACGGGCATTCATTCATTTAAACAGGGAATGCTGAGGCGGGCAATGCGGGGACTAAAGATAAGTAAAATCCACGTGGTCAAGATACTCGTGTGGGTCGGACACTCCTGTCCGACCGGGTGTGCGTATAAGGCCGATCTTCCACCCCGTACTAGTAGAACTCCAGCACCACCCAATACGCCCCGGTTGGATACCGCTTCGTGCGCGCATAACAAGTCCCAGCCGAGTAGGTGTGTAATCCGCGATGCGCGATCACTTTGGAAATTTCTGCAGGCAACGACTCCGGCTGCATGCCGGTGTAGCGGAGCGCGTAAGCTCCCGCCGGAGGACTTGCGGCACTCAACGAGTCTGCCTTCGCCATTGCGCAAGCGTTCGATTGCACGTCGCTGTCATTGACCCGTTTCAGCTGTGGCATTTTTGCCTGGGCCCGCAACTTCTCCACGCTGGCGGAGACTAATTCCTGCGCTTGTTGCACGGAGTAGGTCGCCATGCTTAATCCGAAATCCTGCGCTACGTAAAGCATGTGCCCTTGCCGAAAAACTCCAAATCCAGCCACGTTAAATTTCGGGCTCAGCAAGTTGTCGCGATGCGGCGGAGAGGACATCAGCGCCTCATGCGCGTCTTCAACGTTTGGAGCTACAGCCACGTTTTCGCCCATTCGCCCAAAATGCAAATCCGAAATCGCAGTAATTCGATCACTTGGGGAGGGTTCGCCGGAAAATTGATGAGAAATATGTTTTTGCGCCGCCATCCTCGCCGCGTGTTTCCGCGCCGCGCGAACCAGGCCTTCATCCATTTTGAGAGGCGGCAAGCCAGCCCGTGCGCGATCAGCATTGGCTTTGTCTAAAAGATCGCGCTCTGCCTGAGTGTCGAAATCGGGACTACCGTACGGCGAAACCTGCTGCCCTGAACTACCCGGCGCTGTGTCCGCAGCAGCAGCGGGCAAAGCTGCTCCGGCAACCGCCAGATGCAGAGTAGCCGACGCGATAAGAGCAAGTAGCATGAGTTAGTTAGCCCCAAAACGCTCACTTCGCGCTTTGAGTGCCGCCTGTCTACGCTCCAGATGCCCCTGAGAGGAAACTGCTTTGCTAGGGAAAGAATAGCTTCTACAATTCGGTTCAGCACCTTACACCGGAGATGTCCCGAATTGTCCTCTCTCCCATTGTTACTTGGTCTGCTTATCGTCATTAACCTCGTCCTACTTCTGTGGCTATTCCTGTACCAACGTTCCGGGTCATCGCAAGCTGCTGGAATTGAAGCACTTGTCGAGCGCTCAAATGGACTGCAGAGGGCCCTGACCGAACAGTTTTCGGGAGCCACGGCTGACATGGCCTCCCGCCTGGAGCAGACCAAAGGCGATCTCCGCCAACAGGTGGCGGATCGGCTGGCAGATGGGTTCTCCGGTATCCGGCTGACTGTGGAGGATCAAATGAAAGCCGGGCGGCGGGAGCAGGCCGAGCGCCTAGGAGAAACACGCTCCGAACTGGCCGGGGCACTGGCGATGACTACATCCGCCCTGAAGTCAGAATTCGATCGCCTGAACCAGCAGACCGCCGATAGCCTGGAGCGCATTCGCGAGCGCGTTGACGCCAAGCTGATGGCAATCACCGATCAGGTGCAATCGAAACTTGACCAGAACATTAAAGAAGGCTTCGCCCAGTTCGAAAAAGTGCAGCAGCATCTGCGTGCAGCGGAAGAACAGTTGCGCGAAGTGGGGGCACTCGGGCACTCGATCAACGATCTAAATAATCTGCTGAAATTGCCGCATCTGCGAGGAACATTCGGCGAGGCCAGCCTGGAGCGATTACTTTCAGATTTTCTGCCAGCAAATATGTTTGAAATGCAGTGCTCCGTCAACGGCGGCGGCCGCGTGGATGCCATGATTAATTTTCCCGATCGCCGGCTCCCCGTCGACGCGAAATTTCCCCGCGAGCAAGTGTTGGCATTCTTTGAAGAGAGCAGCGAAGCGCAGCTCGAAGAAGCCCGTGTCGAGTTCGTGCGCGTAATGAAAGCTGAAGCCAAGCGCATCAAGGCCTACATTCAGCCGGAACACGGCACTACTGAAATCGCTCTAATGTATTTGCCCAGCGAAACTTTATATATGGAAGCCGTCCGCAATCGCGATCTCGCCGATTGGCTCAACCAGCAGCATGTGTTCCCGGTTTCGCCGAATACGCTGTTGATGACGTTGCAGACGATCGCACTGGTCCACAAGTGGTACGAAGTCGCCAGCCGTTTCGAGAAGAGCCGCCAGGAGCTGGCCAAAGCACAAAAATCTTTCGATCATTTCCAGAACCAGTTTGAAACTGTCGGCAAGAGCTTGAATAAAGCGCAAGAGGCTTTCGATAAGGCCTCAACGCATTTGAAGACGTATCGCGGACGCGTCACCGCGCTCAGCGGCCAGGAACAACTTGAACTGGATGCTGCAAATGAAGCCGCCGCTCTGCCGTTGATTGACAAAGCCAGCGCGTAGCGCAGTTCAAAGACGCGATTTCCAATAAGCAGGCTTACGCTTGTGGTGCGCGACAGCGATGATAGTTATAGCGTCGGGATCGTCCAGATAAACAATCGAAAACGGAAAATCGGTGAGCAGATATCGATGGGTACTGTATAGGTACTCAGGCCACCGGTGAGGAGTTTTCAATACGACATTTAACCCGTGATCAATTTCGGTTAGAAAACCAGTTGCCGCGTCTAGGCTGCGTCGCGAGTACCACAGATAACTTTCCTCAATCTCACGCTGCGAATCGGGATGTAGATTATACGGTCTATTTTTTGGCATCCCGCAAACGCTCAGAGAGCCACTGCTGCATCTCTTCGCCGGGAATCATTTTCACTTTGCCGGAGCGGATTTCGTCCACCCGGCGCTTGATTTCGTCCGCCCAGGCTTCGTCGACACCCTCGTCGGAAGGCGCGTCATCCAAGCTCTCAACCAGGCGGTCTATCAGAAGGCCCCGCTCGTGACTCGTCAACGCCATCGCCTTATCCAGCACCTCGGCAACTTTCGGACTCATCTGTCCCATACGCGCCTCACCACCCCATTTTACCTTGGCCGCGAAATTCAACGGCTTATCCCTGCGCACTCTCATTCAAATACTTCTTCATGCACCTGATGCACGGCACATATCCCTCTCGCATGGCCTCGCGTGCAGCAACGCTCCGCAGATGTGCTTTATCGAGAATAGACGTGCAACCCGCAACATGAAAAGTCTTTCCATCCGGATAAATCAAAACCATCATGTCCGGAGGAACTTCCTTGCCAGGCTGAGCATGCGCGGATCGCAAATTCTTGCCGACGCCGGAAGATCTTGCCACTTCGAAGCTGCCCGCGACCAGCACCGCCGCTGCTGCCGCTACCATCCATCCGAAGAATGTTCTTCTGCTGGGGTGCGCATTGTCATCCAGCCGGCGCTGTAATCGATAGCTGAATCCCAACGGCACTTCCACCATGCGCTCATCGCCGTAAAGCTCCACTACATTCCGTGTCCCCTCCAGCACCGCGCTGCAACGCCGGCACCCGCGAAAGTGTTCGTCCATGGCAGCGCGCAGCTCGGCATCAACTTCGCGGTCTACATAATTCGAAATCTGGCGCCACACCTCTTCGCAATTCACTACCATGGTTTCGTCCCCTTTCCGAAGGACATCCGGCTCAGCCACGGTCCGCCCAGCCCCGGCGCCAGCAGATCTCGCAACATCAGGCGCGCCCGCAGCAGGCGCGTCTTCACCGAGGCCGTCGAAATCTTCAGCGCCTCCGCGGTCTCTTCAATGCTCAAATGCTGCATGTCGCGCAGCACAAACACTTCGCGATAAATTTCCCCCAGCGATGCCAGCGCTTCCGTCAGCTTTTCGCGAATTTCTTTTCGCTCTAGCGTCTCTGACGGAATTTCCCGCCAATCGGCAAAGTCACGCGGCACATAATTTCCCGCCTCATCCGGGCGGTCAGCGATCGGTTCCATCACCTCGCCATGGTTTCGTCTTCTGCGCATGCGCGCCTCATTCACCGCAATTTGGATCAGCCAGGTGCTGAACCGCGATTCCGCACGAAACTGCTTGATGTGCCGAAAGGCCTTCAAAATCGCCTCTTGCGCGGCATCCTCGGCATCGGCGGAATTTCGCAGAATCGCGAAGGCCGCCGAATAAACTCGCCGCTCGTACGGTCGCACCAACTCGTAGAAGAGATCCGAGTCCCCATCTCGGACCCGCCGCACCAGCTCCACTTCGCTCAGTTGTCCCGCTGGATCTCCCAGCGAAGTTGCTGATTCCGGCATCGTTCCTCGTCGCGAAAACTGAACTCACAGCGCCAGTTATTCGGGTCTGTACTCCGGATCTTTTTTCCATCCCGTAAACATTGACACAAAATTATTCCACCCGTGAAGGAGCACCATCACCAGGTGCCCAAACACAAACGCGATCAGCGCCCACATGATTAGGAAGTGCCACAGCCGCGCGTAGTGAAAGCCGCCCATCATCCATGCCAGCCAGGAAAATTGCACCGGCTTCCAGATCGCCAAACCGGTCAGCACCGACAAGACCCCAAGCCCAATTGCCGAAGTGTAGGCATGCTTCTGCAGCGGGTTATACGCTTCTTTGGCGGGCGGTTTGGGCCCGAAGAAAAAGTAATGGCGCACCATCGGCCACACGCCAGGAACGTCGCGGGGAACAAATAGGATTTGTTTGTAGTTTCCGCTGAACAGTTGATATCCCAGGTACAACAGGCCACTGGCGACGTAAATCCACATGAAGGTCAGGTGCCATTGCAGCGCCCCGCCCAACCAGCCGCCGATGGCGAGAGATTTCGGCCAATTAATTAAATCGTGTTGCGGAATCTTTGCGCCAAAGCTGGGAAATGCGCGAAAGATCTGCAGCCCGCTGCCCACCAGGACAAACAGCGAAATCGCATTCACCCAATGGCAAAGCCGCACAATGAACGGATGCTCGTAAACCGCCTCGGTGGCTTCGCCGGTTTTAGGATTGTCAATTTCTACCGCGTGGCTCGCCATTCCATCTCCACCTACAAACCGTAAAAGTGCGAGTAGCCCTGATCTTCCCAGTACCCGACTTTATCGAGCACATTGGTGACTTTCAGGCTGGTCAGATATTTCGCCTGCTTGTACCCGACTTTTGTCGGAATCTGCAACCGTAAAGGCGCCCCATGTTCACGCGTCAACGGCTTACCGTACATTTCATAGCAAAGCAGCGTCTGCGGATGAAGCGCCGTGGCCATGTCCAGCGACTCGTAATAATCGTCCGCGCATTCGACTGTCACGAATCGAGCGGTCGTATCCGCACCGATAGCTTTCAGGAAATCCGATAAACGCGCGCCGCCGAAATTTCCGATTACGTCCCACCCCTCAACACAAACATGGCGTGTGTTCTGTGTGCGCTTGGGCAAGCTCTGAACTTGCGCAAGGGCGTAAGCTCCAGGCTTTTGCACCGAGCCGGCAACCGTAAGCTTCCAATTGTTCAGATCGACTTTGGGATCGTCCACGTCGTAGTCGTTGATAGGAAACTTTTCGAATGGGGCGACTTCGGAGTCGGCGAACGTGGGTGCCAGATGTTGGTGACGAAAGAGTACTCCCGAGGCCCAATCACTGAAACCCACGCCTGCCTTGAGCAACGGTGTTTGCAGCGGAGGTATGGCGAATGCGCCCAGCGCAATCACCGGCGTCAGCCTCAGCAATTCGCGCCGGTTCATGCTTTTAAATTTTTTTTGATTAATGTGTTCAGACACGATTCAGCCTGCCAAAGAATTCACAATCCTACCGCAGATGGGATTCCGCAGGCAGACAAAAGTTACGCTCACCGCCGTCGTGTGTGGGTTGGAAACCCTTGTCCGACCGATTCATGGGGCGAGGAAAAACGCTTGAAAGGCACGGCTGCCCGTTGAAGAGCGAGCCCTTTATGGCCACGCAAAGAGCAGATTGCAAGAAGCAAGCTTTAGCTCGAGGGGGAGTGCAAATGGTGGGCCCGGAGAGATTCGAACTCCCGACCTAACGGTTCGTAGCCGTTCGCTCTATCCAACTGAGCTACGGGCCCCACGAAATGAATTTTACTATCTCGTTCGCCAAAAGCGAAAGCTCGGTTGAGCTTGCCCTATAAAGCGCCTAGAGAGAGGGCACATTCAAGAGATTGAGCCTCACTTTTTGACTGCGGACGTCCGTTCACCTTGCCGGACCCCGGTGACCTTGGTAATTTCCTGATACGGGCTGGTTCCCGCAAAATGGCTACAGAGGGTAGTCAGTCAATTTAAGGGATTTGAGAATTTCATGGATGCGATCGAAGTAATCAGAGAGCAGGTTCGCAAGGGATATATCGTCGGGGAGTGGGAAGCCCTCGGCAAGCGTGGAGTATCTCTTACCGATCGGATGAGTTTTTTGGAGGATCTATTTCTCTGCGGCTACCAATCCGCTCAGTTTGCAGCCGGATTAGCTTCGGATTCTCCGGAGTTCGTGGTTGACGTCCACATCGAACTGGCGCGAAAAGGAATGCAGGCCACTGGCGAAATTCTATCGTGGCAAATTCGCCGTAAAGACGGGACCTCAGAAAGTTTACAGTTTAAAACCGTGAGCCGCAGTGATCGCAGGCAACGGTCAGCTGCCAAGTCAGGAAACGCCAAGGGACAGGGCGCCTAAAACAACAACGCCGGCAGTGGAACTCTTAGTTTTTGGTTCTGGGTTGCTGACCTCGTAATTCTTTCCGGCCTGACGGCAATTCCTACCAGGGGCTTCTGCACTGCCCATCAGTATTTTCAAGCACTTAAGAATGGCCCCAGGGATGCAACCTTTTGTCGCAGACGAAGTGGCGCGCAACGGGGCGCACTTGAGAATAACTTCGGCCAGAGGTTTTCTTGGGCGCCCCTTGCATTTAAGGCCCTCCCCCAACTAGGCCAACGCCATCCGTTCTAGAACATCCACGCCTGCTCTTCGCAATAAATTCGCCACTACCGGCTCTTTAAACCGCGACGCATCGTATTCCACCCGCACTGTGCGTTCCTTCTCGTTGAAACTGACGCGCCGGATTCCATAAACCTCGCGCATGTTATCAATCGCCCGCATTGCAGTCTCCGTCGGCGGACCTGCATACCGGTAAGCCACTTCCATCTGTGTCATGCTGTGATCGTTCCTCTAAAGTTAAGATACACCACCGGTCGCTGAAACCTCGCGATGGTATCTGCACGAATCATAATCTGTCGCAAATGAATCTATGAATGCAAGCTGCGAGATCGACGAAGGATTTCTTTGCGTTCTTCGCGCAGTCTCAGCGATCTCTGCGGTTAAAGGCGTTTGAGGTAGCCTGCGACTCCATGACGACACAGCCCACGCTCGCCAAAGATCCCGTCTGCGGAATGGCCGTTGATACCGCGAAGGCCAAAGCCACCGCTGAACACGCGGGACAAAAATATTATTTCTGCTGCGCTGGATGTGCGCAGAAATTCGATTCAAATCCTGAGCAGTATCTAAAACCCAAGCCGACGCTGGTAACAATCGGCAGAACTGCCACAACTAAACCGAAAGCTGTCGAGCTAGTGCTTGGAGGCATGCATTCGACTCAGAAGCCCGCGCCTGCTTACGTCTGCCCGATGTGCCCGGAAATTCGCGAAGCAAAACCTGGCGCCTGCCCCAGCTGCGGCATGGCGCTAGAACCTGAATTTCCCGCCGCGCTTACGAAAACCGAGTACACATGCCCCATGCATCCGGAAATCGTGCGCGACCGGCCGGGCGCTTGCCCGATCTGCGGCATGGCGCTCGAACCGCGCACCATCACTGCGGCAGAAGAAGACAATCCCGAACTGCGCGACATGACTCGCCGCTTCTGGGTAAGTGTCGCGCTGACCGCACCATTGCTCGCAATCGCCATGGCTGACATGCTACCCAGCATGCCGATTCAGCAAATTGTGCCCGCGACATGGCTTCCATGGATCGAATTCTTGCTAGCCACACCAGTCGTTCTCTGGGCAGGATGGCCGTTCTTTCAACGCGGCTGGGCTTCGATCGTGAACCGCTCAACCAATATGTTCACCCTGATAGCAATCGGCACCGGCGTCGCATATGTCTATAGCTTGATCGTGACCCTTGTGCCTGGGATCTTCCCCGCGTCGTTTCGCGACATGACGGGTCGCCCGGCAGTTTATTTCGAAGCCGCCGCGGCGATTGTGGCCCTGGTCTTGCTCGGCCAGGTACTCGAACTCCGCGCCCGCAGCCGCACTGGTACTGCCATCCGCGCATTGCTCGAACTGGCCCCACGCACCGCCCGAGTAGTCCGCAGCGGAAGTGAACAGGACATCGCACTCGATCAAGTGCAGGTTGGTGATCGACTGCGTGTTCGGCCCGGCGAAAAAATTCCAGTCGACGGCGTTATTCTCGAAGGCCGCAGCTCAGTCGATGAATCCATGATCACCGGCGAATCCGTCCCGGTGGAAAAGATCGAAGGCGCCCGCGTGATCGGCGCGACAGTAAACGCATCCGGATCCTTCATCATGCGCGCCGATCGCGTTGGCAGCGAAACCTTGCTCGCGCAAATTGTCACCATGGTCAGCCACGCGCAGCGCAGCCGCGCGCCCATTCAACGCCTCGCTGATAAGGTTGCCGGGTGGTTCGTACCCGCGGTCATTGCATTGTCCGTCCTCACATTCATTGCCTGGGCAATCTTCGGACCCGAGCCGCGTTTTGCCCACGCGATTGTTAACGCCGTCGCTGTGCTGATCATTGCCTGCCCCTGCGCCTTGGGACTCGCGACGCCGATGGCCATCATGGTCGGGACCGGCCGTGGCGCTCATGCCGGCGTGTTGATCAAAAATGCCGAAGCGCTGGAAAGTTTGGAGAAAGTCGACACGCTGGTAATCGACAAAACCGGGACCCTGACGGAAGGGAAGCCGCGTGTATCGTCGTTCACCGCCGCAAACTCTTCGGGTGACTTTGAACCGCTCAGGTTGGCGGCGAGCGTGGAACGCGCAAGCGAACATCCACTCGCGAGCGCTATTCTCGAGGCCGCCCACGAACACAATCTGATGCTCTCGGAAGTTCGAGATTTTGAGTCCAGGGCGGGCAAGGGAATAGTCGCTTCAGTCGACGGCAAGCGCGTCGCGGTCGGGAATCCCGCCATGTTGTTAGAGGAAGGAATCCATCAGAAAGCCTTTCTGGTTGGGGACGGCTTGATAGGCACCACGATCTTTATTGCAGTGGATCATCAATACGTGGGTTCAATTGGTCTTTCAGATCCCATAAAGCAATCAGCCGATTCGTCCATTCGCGACCTTAAACGGCAGGGCCTGCGCATCGTGATGCTTACCGGCGACAATCGCGTCATCGCAGAGAATGTTGCACGCCAGCTCGGCATTGATGAGTTCCACGCTGAGACCCTCCCCGCCGACAAAGCGACAATCGTAAAGGATCTTCAACAGCAGGGCCGCGTCGTCGCCATGGCGGGAGACGGCACTAACGACGCCCCCGCGCTCGCCCAAGCCGACGTCGGCATTGCAATGGGCACAGGCACAGACGTTGCCATCGAAAGCGCCGGAATTACTTTGCTGAAAGGAGATTTAGCGGGAATTGTGCGCGCCCGAAAACTCAGCCGCGCCACCATGAAAAATATTCGTCAGAATTTGTTCTTCGCCTTTATCTACAACTCCATCGGAGTCCCCATCGCCGGAGGGGTCTTGTATCCATTCTTCGGAATTCTGCTCAGCCCGATCTTTGCCGCCGCCGCCATGAGTTTCAGTTCCGTCTCTGTAATAACGAATTCGCTGCGGCTCAGGAACGCGAAATTAGGCAAATAATCCAATCCATTTCACCGGCAGATGCGCAGCTACAGCATTCGCAAGGCGCTCGTCTGCCGTGATGAACTCGCTTTTTGCGCTCAGTGCAAGGGCAATGTAAAGACTGTCGTAAACACTGCGGTCAAATGCCGTGCTGATGGCAAAGGCATCTTCGATCAACGAAAACGTAGAAACAGTAGGGAAGGCGCGCTTCTTAGTCGCAGAAACTGCGGCTTGAGCATCTTTCTGCGACCATCTTCCTTGCCGAGTCGCTTTCCAGCAGACATTGCCGAGTTCGGCCCAGAACAAGTCAGGAACAACGAATCGCACCTCTGCCGCAACGTAGCGCTTGAGCAGTGCGAACGCGTTCTCAGAGTATTGTTCTTGGGAAGGGGGAAGGAACCACTTAACCGCCACACTCGCATCAATCACGAATGTGGTCACCGCAGCCTGTCTTCGCGCTGCAACTCCTCCACAGGTTCAAACTTGCGCTTTGAATTGGAGCGTTGGGAGCGCAAACGTTGAGCTTCGCGCAAAAACTGTTGGCGGGACCGCTGCTCGGCAGCGGTCACCACATTCTCTTCGAGTAACGACAAGACCTCGGAGGATATGGATTTTCGATTCTGCTTGGCGCGCTGCCTCAACGCGTCATACAAATGCTCGGGCACATTTTCGACATAAAGGGTAGGCATGGTGACTCCTTGGATAAGTCTAGCATATACCTAGACAGCTCCAAAGCCCGTGAGGGAATTGATGTGTTTATTTTATTTATGAGAGTGAGACGCACAGCCGCTCGTGGGCTATTCCAAATTCCCCTGTTCCAGCACCACATTCTCCCGCACGATCAGCCGATGTGCGGCCATCTCCTTCAACTTCGGCAGCACGCGGCTCACGTGCTCGTCAGTATCAACGAAAATAATGATCACCGGAAGTTTGCCTCCCGCGTCCACCAGATGGCTGGTCTTCACGCGTTGCCGGCCTAGAAATCCCGCGACCGCGTGCAGCACGCAGGCGGCAAACACATTTTCTTCCCGCAAATGATTGAGGATCGCCAGATGCAGCGGCTTGCCCTGCCATCTGTCGGATTCGTTGAGATAAATCGTGACCTGGACTGCCATGGGCATTGCGATTCTACAGCACCCGTGCCAGCGCCATGCCGGCCAGGGCCGCGCCCAGGCACAGTAAATTATTCGACACAAAATTAGCTGTCATCATCATCCATTGGCCTTGTTCGAAGTACGCCATGGTTTCGAAGGCGAAGCTGGAAAATGTTGTGAACGCGCCGCAGAACCCCACCACAATCAGCAATCGCCACCGCGGATCCAGGAGCACCCGCTGCGTGCTCCAGATCATGAAAAATCCGACGATGAAACTTCCGCTGAGGTTGATGAACAGAGTGCCAAAAGGGAAAATCGGACCGATAAACTTTGCCGCCCAGCGGCTGATCAGCCACCTAGAATTGGCGCCGAAAATAGCGCCGATAGAAATAATGAGCACATCACTGAAGCTGCGCACGATAGATCTCTCCTACACAAAGGGTAGGAGTTATCAGCACGCCGGAGGCGGGCGGTTATGGCGAACTCCATCGCCGTAATTTCTTTTTACCACAACCGCGGGGCATCTCAAACCTTAGCCGGTTACTTTTGGCTGGCGGGCAGTCGCTCTTCCCGAACCATGCCATAAGTTTCCAGGTCAAGAAGCCTTCCCGCTTTCATCACTCCGTGTCGCACGCTGCCTTCGTGGTGCATGCCCACCTTCTGCAGCACCCGCCCCGATTTTTCATTGCCCTTAAAGTGGCTGGCGAAAATTCGTTCCAGCTTAAGTTTTTCGAATCCGTACTCGATCACTGCTCCCGCCGCTTCCGTCGCATAACCATTCCCCCAGAAAGGCAACCCGATCCAGTAACCCAGCTCTGCTCTCTGAGGTTCCGTGTCAGGATGCAATCCAATTCCTCCGCACAATCGGCCGGTGCTCCGCAGCCGGATCGCCAGGCGCAATTCATTTTCTTTAGGGACGGTCGCAAAAAACTCACGTGCATGCTTTTCTTCGTAAGGATGCGGAATGCGCAGGGTAGTGGCCGCCACCTCGCGCGCGCCGATGAGCGGAACCAGCTCGGGAATGTCAGATTCAGAAAATTCGCGGAGGATTAAACGAGGAGTTTCGAGGGAGTGAGCCATGCTGTCATTTCACTCTACCAATTTTGGAGGCCCCGCTGACAACTACACACGCGCTTCCGGCAGCGCAACTTCGCCCTTCATCTTGTAGGCATTGGCGATGTACTGCAGGACCATGCGCTGAGTATTGAAGAACGAGCCATTGAGCGCAATCGAATTACGCATGATCTCGGTATAGCGGTTCGGCCGCCCGTAAAACATGGGCACGATTTCTCTTTCCAGCTTGTCGTACAGCGTGGCCACCTCGATCGATGGATCTTCCGCCAGTTCACTGCTCCCGATCGCCCATCCGGTCACGCCCTCGATGTGGCCCTCAGCCCACCAGCCGTCCACCACACTGAAGCTGGGAACGCCGTTCATCGCTGCTTTCATACCACTGGTTCCCGAAGCCTCCTGCGGGCGCATGGGAGTATTTAGCCACAGGTCCACACCGGAAGTGATCAGCTTGCCCCACCGCATGTCGTAATTTTCCACATACACCGTGCGGATCACATCCGCCAAAGATGTCGCGCCGCCTACTACTCTCCGAATCAGGTTTTTTCCGCCCTCATCATTAGGATGAGCCTTCCCGCCATACACCAGCTGGATGGGCCCCACCTCGCGCGCAATCTTCCGCAACCGCTCCGGATCCTGAAACAACAAGTCCGCCCGTTTGTAAGTGCTGGCCCGCCGAGCGAAGCCAAGCGTTAACAGCTTTGGGTCAAGCTGCAACCCAAACACGCGCGCGATCTCGTCGAACAATTCGGACTTAGTTTCGGCGTGAGCTTCGCGGATAGCGGGCAGCGGAATGCTGATCGCGTAGCGCAAATAATTATTGTCCGTCCGCCAGCCCGGAATGTAGGAATCAAACAGTTGACCGAACGCCGGCGAGGTCCACGTCATCGCGTGAACGCCGTTGGTGATTGCGCTGATCTCATAAGCCGGGAACATGCCGCGCGAAACTTCTCCGTGGCGCATCGCCACCCCGTTTACGTATCCCGAGAAACGAAGCGCGAGATAGGTCATGTTAAGCGCTTCGCCTTCCCATGCCTCGGCTTCATCCAGTAACCCGAGCTGTTCGCGTCCCAATATTTGCGAAACCAGGCTGCGGGGAAATTGATCATGCCCCGCTGGAACCGGCGTGTGAGTGGTGAACACGCATATGTTCCGCACTCCATCGATATCCAGCTGCTTCAACCGTCCGGCAAAACTCTGGTTGAGTCTGCGCGCCAGCAGTCCCAGCGACAGCAGCGCCGAATGGCCCTCGTTCATGTGGAAGGTTTCGATCTGGCCCGCGTAAAGTTTTTGCAAAAGCTGAAAGCCACCGAGTCCAAGCACGATCTCCTGTGCCAGGCGATAGCGCTGATCGCCGCCATAAAGCGAATTCGTCAGTGCCCGGTCATATTCGGTGTTCTCGGGCAGATCTGTGTCCAGCAGATAAACCGGAACTATGTCCCCGGAAATTCCCGTAATCGTGTATTTCCAGGCGCGAACTGAAACCGGCCGCCCCTCAATCTCCACCGTCGCGCGCGGTCCGACCGCCGCAAGCTGATCGCCAGGGTCCCACTCTTGTGGCTGCTCAAACTGATTTCCCGCCGGATCCAGGATCTGGCGGAAATATCCTTTGCGATAACAAAGTGTGATCGCCACCACGGGCGTTGCCAGGTCGGCGGCGGAGCGCAGTGTGTCGCCAGCCAGAATTCCCAAACCTCCCGAATACGTCGGGATGTCCGGCTCTAGCGCAATTTCCATCGAAAAATATGCAATACGCGGAGACTGCGTCTTCTTCATTGATCCTTTATCGGCTGAATGCGTAATCTGTATGAGCTGCGCTTATGAGGCGTCTGGCGGTAAGTATAACGTTAACGTACCTGTGAGTTCCAGAATTGAGCTCAACTCTCGCGCTCGATCAAAAAATGGGCCAAGTCTCTGAGTGTGCGCGCTTTACCGCCAAACATTTCGATTGCGGCAAAGGCATCCTTTAGTAATGTTTGTGCCTTTTTTCGCGACTCTTCCAGCCCAAACAGCGCGGGATAAGTGGCCTTCTCTGTTGCGACGTCCTTGCCCGCCGTCTTACCTAATTGCTCCGAAGTCTGGGTTACGTCGAGGATGTCGTCAACGATCTGGAATGCCAGCCCGATCGCCTGTCCGAAGCGTCGCAGATTATCAACCTGAACTGTATTCGCATTTGCAAAAATTCCGCCCGTGACCACGCTCGCCGTGATCAATGCTGCCGTCTTTGATAGATGAATATATTGCAGCGTATCGGCATCCGGCTTGGTGCGTTCCGCTTCGAGATCAACTACCTGTCCGCCGATCATTCCGTTCACCGTGCCGGTTCCGCGAGCGATCTCTTCAATGATCTTCACTCTCGCCTCTGCCGTGCACTCCAGTTGTGAAAGCACCTCATACGCCTGGGTCTGCAGCGCGTCACCAGCCAGTATCGCGATCGCCTCGCCATAAACTTTGTGACAGGTGGGGCGGCCACGTCGCAAATCATCGTTGTCAAGTGCCGGCAAATCATCATGGATCAGCGAATACGTATGCAGCATCTCGAGCGACGCGCCCAGTTCCTCGATTCCCTCCGGCAATGATCCTGCGACCGCTCGTCCCGCTTCCATACACAGAATCGGCCGAATCCGTTTGCCCCCTGCAAAAATGCTGTGCCGCATCGCCTGATGAATCGAAGTCGGGCGCGTGTTCGCCGCCGGTAGGAGCCGTTCAAGAGCCGCGTCGGTAAGCTTGCGCCCGTCTTCGATCGTTTGCGTCAACATGGAGGTGAGTATAACAATCCAGAATTATTGTTCGGCCTCACTCTGACAATGCGTTATCATCCACGACACAATTCCTATGAGCTTCAAACCGCATTCTTCTTTTCCATGTAGGGACGGGCGTCCACGCCCGTCATTCATCCTGGGCGTCCTGACCGCCGTCTTCTTAGCAACACTCTGCGGCCAAGCTCAACAACCCCCCTACGATTTCATCATCTCCGGCGCCCGCATTATCGATGGCACCGGCGCAGCCTGGCATTACGGCGACATCGCCATTAGGGGCGACCGCATCGCCGCCATGGACGATCTCGAAAAAGCATCTGCCAATCACCGCATTGACGCTCACGGCTTGGTCGTTTCTCCCGGCTTCATTGATGTTCAAGGTCAATCCGAGTTCAATATCCTCGTCGATGGCCGGGCTGCGAGCAAAATCACCCAAGGCGTGACCACGGAAATTACCGGCGAGGGCTCATCCATCGCCCCGCTCAATGATCGCTTGGTCGACGAGCTTCGGCCCGAAGCCGAAAAGTATCACGTCGATCTGGATTGGCGCTCACTCGACGAATATTTCCAGCACTTCCAGCGCGCGCATCCCGCGATCAACCTTGGCACCTTTGTCGGCGCTGGTGGCCTGCGCAATTACGTGATTGGAAAAGACAATCGCCCCGCCACGCCTGCGGAGCTCGAGCAAATGCGACAGTTGATCGCGCAAGCCATGCGGCAGGGCGCATTCGGAATCAGCACCGCCCTGCAATACGTTCCAGACGTCTTCGCCAGCACTGACGAAATCGTCGAACTCGCCAAGGTCGCGCGCAGCTACGGGGGAGTGTATTTCACGCATCAACGCTCCGAGTCCGACGTAATATTTCCCTCGCTCGATGAAGTTTTCGACATCTCTCAGAGCGCCAATATTTCCACCACCATTTGGCATCTGAAGACTGCCTACGACGAGAACTTCGGCAAAATGCCGGAGGTGCTGCGACGCATCCAATCCGCCCGCGAGAAGGGAATCGATGTTGCAGCCAGCGTCTACCCATACACTCGCGCCTCGAATGATCTGATCGCCTGCTTTCCGAGTTGGGTGGTCGAAGGCGGCACCGAAAAAATGCTGGCGCGCCTCAAAGATCCTGCGCAGCGCGCCCGTGCTCAAAAAGAAATGGACACACCCAGCTCGACCTGGGAGAACCAGTGGCTCGGCTCCGGCGGCGGCAAGGGCGTGATGCTGGTCCACATTCTGAATTCCGACCTCCATAAATACGAAGGCATGAATCTCGAAGAGATCGGCCTCCAGATGGGCAAAGATCCCAAAGACGCCGCCATGGATATCGCCATCGCCGATCGTGGAAAAAGTCAGGTCGTAATTTCCATCATGGACGAAGCCGACGTCCGCGCCGCGGTTTCGAATACGCTAGTCAGCTTCGGTTCAGATTCAGAAGAGCAAGCCGAAGACGGCCCGCTCAGCACTACCAAAGCCCATCCGCGCGCCTTCGGCACAATGACACGCGTGCTCGCCGAATACGTTCGCAAGGAGCATGACCTGACTCTCGAAGAGGCCGTGCGCAAGATGACTTCGCTCGCCGCCAGCCGCGTCGGAATCCCTGACCGCGGAATCCTTCGTCCCGGCATGATGGCTGACGTCACCGTCTTCGATCCATCAACTGTGCAAGACATCGCCACCTACAACGATCCATTGCGCTATTCGTTCGGCGTGAAATTCGTTTTCGTGAACGGCAAACCCGTAGTGTCAAATGGCAAAATCACCGACGAGCGACCCGGCCGCGCCCTGCGAGGACCAGGATACAAACCCGCGCAATAACCATCTGGCCATTTGTCCGTGTGGCGACGGGCGCCCTCGCCCGTCCACCGCAAAACCTTGAGAACTCAACAAAAACAAAAGGCGCCCGCAGGCGCCTTTCTCAGCAAAGACTATTTCCTTACGCTACCATGTGCCGCGACAATTGATTATCGCGCACAGCCGACGACAGAATCCCGCGCATATCCGACGACGGGCAGCAGTCATCCGCTCCAACACTCAACGTCCGCGCCCACATTTCTTCATCCGCCACCCGGTGATTGCAAATAACGCGAACGCTCTCAAACTCTTTTTTCAATATCTCAACGTCCGCAAGGCTAGCGGACTCCAGATCCAGCACAATCGCCGTCGGACGGTGCTTGACCGTGGTGTGGCGAAGTTCATCTACTGATCGGGCAACGTGTACCTGCTTAAATGAGCTTGAAAGCATCGCGGCCAGTCTCTTGGCTATATTGGGATCGCTTTGCAGCAGAACTACATTAGCGTACTGCATGGGGAGGACTCCTAATCTTCTCGCCGCTTCTACGGCTGGCTGCGCTCCAGCAGACAAAACTGCAGAGCAGGGGAGTTGTACCGCAAAGCGCGTTGGGCTTAAGTACGCTCGAACGGCTCGGGCTGAATTTTTCCGTTTTGCTTGAGCAATATCTCCACCTTGCCTTCCGCTTCTTCCAGTTCCTTGCGGCAGGAACCGGAGAGCTGCATGCCTTCCTCAAACAAGGTCAATGATTTTTCGAGCGGCACTTCGCCTTGTTCGAGCTCCTGGACAATCTTTTCCAGGCGTTGAATGCACTCTTCAAACTTCGGCAAACTGAATAAGCTCCTTACCTAGATACTACAGAACAACACGGTATTTTCTATAGGTAAAACACTGTAGCAATAACGATTGGGGAACTAAGGGGGTGCCAGTCTAGTTAAATGCAGCGACGGGCGTCCACGCCCGTCCACCACGAACTTTTGGATATCGTAATGGAGCTTATTACTGCCCGGCCTTGGCCCCGGAAGTCCCTAAAGCCTCAAGCACATCCACCGCGGCCGCATATTTCCCCTGGGGTGCGCTGATCTGGGCACCCTGCACCATGTGGCGAACCGCAATCAGCATTTCGCGGGCGATCGCAACGCCCTCTTCTCTTGCCGCCTCCGGAGAACTCGCGTGCGTCATCCGTTCCATGATGCTCTCCGGCACCGAGACCCGCAGCTCGTTTTTCATGAACTCGGCATTGCGCGCGCTCACCAGCGGCCATATCCCCGCGACCACCGGAATTTTGAAATGTTCAATTCGGCGTAGAAATTTTTCCAACAGCGAAAGATCGAATACCGGCTGCGTCACCGCATATTCAGCTCCGGCTTCCACCTTGTATTCGAAGCGACGGATCTCTTCATCGATATTCGGCACTCCCGGATTCGCGCCCACACCAATTACAAATTCGGTACCCGCGCCCATCGGGTTGCCGCCAATATCCAGCCCGCGGTTCAGGTTATGAACGATGTTGACCAGACCAATCGCATCCACATCGAACACCGCGGTGGCATCCGGATAGCCGCCCATCTTCGGCGGATCGCCAGTGATGCAAATCAAATTGCGGATCCCAATCGCCGCCGCGCCCAACAGGTCTGACTGGATGCAAAGCACATTCCGGTCGCGGCAGGTGTAGTGCAGTATGGCCTCGATCCCTGCCTGTTGCTGCAACAGTAGCGACAACGCCTGATTGCTCATGCGCGCCGAGGCTCGCGGACTGTCAGGAATGTTGATCGCATCCACGCCCACCGATTTCAGAAACTTCGCGCCCTCGAGTTCCTTGTGAATGTTGGTTCCTTTAGGAGGAACAATCTCAACCATGGTCAGAAATTCGCCGCGTGCAATCTTCGATCCCAGCTGCGACCGCTGCTCAATAGGGCGAGACGCCACCACGGGAGCTGTTTGCGCTTTTGTAGCCGCAGTTCCCGTGCGCGCACGCGCTTGTGTCACCCGCAAAGCCGACTTCATTACGCGAATATGTTCCGGCGTGCTTCCGCAGCACCCGCCAATGAAGCGCACTCCGGCAGTCACAAACTTCCGCGCATAGCTCGCCATGTATTCCGGCGAGCACAAATAGATGTTTCTACCTTCCACTGAGCGCGGAATTCCGGCGTTGGGTTGTGCCGAAAGCGGCAGGGAAGTGGCCGCCCTGATCCGCTCAACCGAATCGAGCATGGTCACCGGCCCTACGCTGCAATTGCAGCCGATAACGTCCGCTCCCCACTCTTCAATCCGGGGAGCAAAAATCTCCGGAGTAGAACCGTCCAAACAATTCGATTCTTCGTCCAGTGTTACCTGCGCCACCACGGGAATTCTCGGATCAACCTCTCGCGCCGCATGAATCGCCTGGTGCAGTTCGTCGATGTAACCGAACGTCTCCAGGATCAGCAGGTCAACGCCACCTTCGATCAGCGCCGCAATCTGCTCGCGGAAAATATCTCGCGCTTCCTGAAATGACATCTTGCCCAGCGGCTCAATGCGAATACCCAGTGGCCCGACCGCCCCCGCGACCCAACCATCAAAACTCTTGGCCGCTTCCTTCGCAAGCCGCGCGCCGTGAAAATTAATGTCGCGGACTTTATCCTGCAGCCCGTGGCGCTCCAGGCGCACGGAGTTCCCGCCAAAGGTATTGGTTTCAATCACCTCGGCCCCGGCTTGCAGATATTCATGATGAATGCCGCGGATCAGGTCCGGCTGCGAAACATTCAATTCGTCATAGCAGCGATTGATGAAGATGCCCTTCGAATAAAGCAGCGTGCCCATGGCGCCATCGCAGAGCACGGGCGCGGCCTTTAGTCGGGCTAAGAAGTCTCCGGGCATATGCTTGAGAATACAGGAGGAACTCCGGTTTTGCATGGCTTCCGGAAACTCCGCCCCCAGAAATTCTTCCTCACCCCTCTGCTATAATCCGCCTTTCGTCGCATCTAACTTCCTTAATCCACTAATGTTCTTGGAGTTCCAGGGTTGAAAAGATCCTTAAGTTCTTTTTTTGTCTTCATTGTGCTCTGCATGGGACTGATTTCCTGCGGCGGCTATACGAATCCCAACACCGGAAATAAAAGTGGCCTCACTTTTCGCGCCTTCATCTCTAACCCGGTGAACCCAAGCGCCACCGGCGGTGGTTTTCCTGGTTTGGACATCATGGACGCGAACAAGGACATGTTGAGCCCATTTGAAGTGTCGCTCTCGGGCACCGTCGCCAGCGCCGGCATGATGGTCGAAAGTCCCAAGCGCGACCGCACGGTAGTTTACAGCGCTACCGGAACTGACTCTTCCAACACCACTCTGGGTATTGTGGACAACGCTACGGAGAGCGCGACTTCCTCCGTTGCGCTGCCTGGACCCACCGAAAGCATGTTCGTGGCCAGCGACAGCAACACGCTTTACGCCGCCGTCCCTAGCGCTCCAATCACTGGACAGTCACCTGGTGCGGTCGTGCAAGTAAGCCTGCCCAGTTCGGCGGTGACCGCTACTATCCCGGTTCCCGGGGCACGATTCGTTGTTCCTAGCCCGAGCGGTAATCAGATCCTGGTGATTTCCGACACCGCCGACATCACCGGCACCGTCACCGTTCTCGCGCCGGCCCTCATTAGCACAGGAAACGCCCTCACCACCGTGATTACGAATTCCCCTACTACCTTTTTCGATAAACCAGTGTGGGCCGTATTCAGCTCTGACGGTTCCACCGCTTATGTGATGAATTGTGGCCCGGAGTGCGGCGGAACGGGAACAACGGCGAGTATTGCAATCGTTGACATGACTCAGACGACGCCCGCCGTGACATCAGACGTTCCGGTGACTGGCGGTGCAACCACGGGGCTTCTTAGCGGAGGCAATCTTTATGTTGCCGGAACGCCCCCCAATGCAGCGGCAGATTGCCAGGCCAATCTGTGCGGCGTGCTCACCGTGTTTCCATCTGCCAACCTCAGCGCAACCCCAAGTACATTCGCGATCACCGACGGCTATCACAATAACCTTGTCATGGCGCCGAACAATCAGTTGTTCATCGCCTCGCGCAATTGTACCAACGTGATCGCTTCCGGCCAGACCCTTGGGCGCGGCTGCCTTTCGGTCCTGAACACCGGCGGCGGCACGGTCTATACCGCGGCGCAAAATGGCGATGTCACTGGGATTCAGCCGATCCTAAATCGTACTGTGGTCTACGTCTGCGAAGGCGGAGCGTTTAATATCTACGACACCGCCCTTGATCTTGGCTCGCAGCGGCAGCTTGTCCCGCAAACCACTACTGAGATCACCATTGTTGGTCAAGCCATCGACGTAAAGCTGGTGGACTTCTAAAGAATGCAGTCACTTCGGCCTCATCATCAACCGATGTGCCGCTGCTTTATCCACGGCGGATTTTGAAAATGGCAGCGCAAATGTGTAGCCGGTATACCATGCCTGCCACTGGTCCATGTAGTAAGGGCTGAGAAAATTCCCCGCATTGCCAGTCACGACATTCAGGGTTGATGAATCGAAGTTAGAAAGATCTGCGGTAAATCTTTCTGACGGTCCATAGTCTCGTCCTGCTGCTTTCACGGTGTACTCACTTCCTGATTGGACCTGAACCCCTGGTCCCGCCCATCGGCGCACGATAGGGATTTTTCCCAACACCGGGTTTTGTATAGTCACCGAATGATCCGGCCCCCACTTCCAGCTAGCGATCTCCTCTGGCGCATCTTTGACCGTAGCCTCGATTGCCGCGGCCAGCAGATCGTCATAGTTCGCGAACCGGGTCGGCAGCCACTGCTGCGGCCGCTGCGACAACACATTTTCCAGCCACGCGGTTTCCATCATCCAGTGATAACTCTTCCAGCTCAGCCCGGAATCAACTCCATCCACCGGCGCAACTCCCAGCTTTGGCTCCAGAAGCAAGCGCATCAGTTCAGCCCGTGCGTGCGACGCAATCGTCGGCGCCGCCGAGTTCGCAGACATCTGCCCATTCCAATCGCGTAGGATGTCAACCGCAGTGTGGGCGCGTAACGACACCGGCTTAATCTTGCCGTGGTCCACAGCTTCAACCAGTTTGTCAGCCACAAAATGGTCTAGCTCCGAATAAATATCCATTTCCAGGCCCAACATGTCGGCGGCAGAAAATTTCCTGCCTGACGCCAGCACACGATAAATTCTGTCCGTCCGCCACGGCGCTTCCCATTCCACGCTGATCGAATATGGATATCCGTCCGGCGAGATGCGTCCGTTCGCGGTGCCGATTATTCCCGACGGCGGATTGAACACGCTCGGCAGTTTGTCGAAAGGGATGTACCCGGTCCATTCATGGGCATTGTCGGTGCCATCAACCGGGAGACTGCCGTCTCCGGCGGCGCGAATCGGCACCTTGCCTGTCGTCTGATATCCGATGTTTCCATCCACATCGGCATACACCACGTTTTGCCCCGGCGCATCGAGTTGCGAAAACGCCTGCCGAAACTGTTGCCAGTTCTGCGCCATATCCGCATGAAAGAAGGGATTGCGTATACCGTCGTAAAGCGTCCAGCGCAGGGCAAGCTTCCGGGTCTCGCCCGGAACAAATTCCGTAATAATCGGGCCGTGTCGAGTCACCTGCACATCGACATTCACGTCAGGCTTGCCCTTGACATGTATGACTTCACGCCGCACCTCTGGGGACTTCCAGCCGTCAGGTGTTAAATACTGCTCTTGCTCATTAAATTTCTCGACGTACAAATCTTCGACCGTTGGCCCAACGTTGGTGAATCCCCACGCGATCCGCCGATTGTGTCCCACCATCACATAGGGATATCCGGGAAGCGACACTCCCGCCGCCTCGAAATCCCTAGCATGCAGATGATTTTCATACCAAAGGTTCGGCACCTGATGTCCCAGGTGCATATCGTTGGAGAGCAGCGGCTTGCCGGTTGTAGTGTGCGCTCCCGACACCACCCAATTGTTCGATCCCAAGGGCGCAGGTTGATCTTGCAAGAAATTTTCCAGCCAGGACCGCAACAGTTCAGGAATGTGATCTGACGCCACCGCACCAGAGATTCTCTCCGGCTGCACACTGGGAGTGTTATTCAGGTGCGGCATGGGCATGGTCGGCGGATGGTCTCGCCATGACGTATTCACATAAAGATCAGCTGTTAGTTGCGATCCAACCTTGGCCAGGATCTTTTCCCGCGTCAGCGCCGACTTAGGGCTTGTGCTCAGCGTCTCCACCATCTGATATCCGATTGCCAACGAATCCACGGGCGTCCATGGGCGCGGCGAGTAACGCAAAATCCGGAACTCCAGCGGGAGTTTGCCGGAGTGCGATTGAATGAACGCGTTTACCCCGCCCGCATAAGCTGCGAATTGTCCCTTGTCTTCTGTCGTGACCGCCAGCGCGCCTTTTTCAGCCGCCGCTCTGATCCCGAGAATCCTTTGCTGGCGGTCATGCTTCAACGCTGCCAGGCCCACAATTTCTGCGAGGTCGCCTTCAGCCGCGCGTCTTAACAGATCCATCTGGAAGAGCCGATCCTGCGCCGTGACGTAACCCTGCGCGAAGAACAGATCGTCGGTGGTAAGCGCATCGATTGTTGCGACACCATGACCATCGCGAGTCACTGTGACCGGCGCTGACAAACCCTGAACTGCAATTGTCCCGTCGATTTGCGGAAGCGCCGATCTGGCAATTGAAAGCAGCCAAAGCAACAGAGCAGTAACAATGCAAACCATAATTACAATGAAAATACCCACGATTCGCCAGACCTTGGTTCGGGGGCGCGAAGATGTCGGAGGCGGGAAGGTACCGGCGTTCATGGCGGATTCCGATTTTAGGCTGCTGATAAGCAAATGACAATTTGCGCCGCTATTCTTGAACAGTTCTTTACCCCATTTGGCCTGCCAAGCAATCGCCCAGTATGATCTTTGAATAATCAAAATGATCTGCTCAAATTGCAACGCCTCAATGCCCGATGTAAGCGCGTTCTGCCCGGCCTGCGGTGTCTCGATTTCGGAAACTTCTGTCGCAGTTAATGCTCGTGACCGAGCGCTCGGCGCTCTCGCCTACATCGGCCTGATTCCGGCCATAGTTCTTCTGCTGATTCCGGCCCTGCGCGGCAACCGGTTTGTCCGCTTTCATTCCTGGCAGTCAGTTCTCTTTACCATTGCCTCCGGTCTCCTCGGCCTCGCGCTCAAGCTGATATTCTTCATCTTTGCAATCCTGCCGATGGTCGGATTTCTGCTCGCGTGGCTATCGCTGGTAATCGGTTCCATGGGTATTTTCATTCTGTGGATTGTGTTATTGGTAAAGGCTGCGCTGGGACATTCTTACCAGTTGCCATTGATCGGGCCGCTGGCTGAGCAGTTCGCAACCCGCGCTGATTCTTAAGGGACTTAGCTCTGCGTACGCCATCGTAGCTTGACACGCACCCCTTCCAAATGTCATTCCTATTTACTTTTGATTCTCGACCCACAACTGGGGCGAGAGGCGGCCAGATGAAAAGGGGAGCGCTTGAAGGTTAAAGTTTTCTACCATGATCGGTGTTTTGACGGCGCTTCTTCGGCGGCGCTTTTTTCGCGCTTTTATTCCGAGCGCATTCGCAATGACGTCGAGTTTGTTTACTCGGGACTGTTGCATCGCGCCGGCTCTCTGTTCAATGAAGCCGATTTTGACGGCGACGAAAACGCCATTGTCGATTTCAAATATTCCAGTTCGCCCAAAATCACCTGGTGGTTTGATCACCACCAGAGCGCGTTCTTATCGCCCGAGGACGCCACTCATTTCGAGCAAGACCAGAGCAATCGCAAGTTTTATGATCCTGATTTCAAGTCCTGTACCAGTTTCATTGCCACCATCGCCGAACAGCGCTTCGGCTTCAATCCCGCTTCAGTTGCCGAATTGGTGCATTGGACTGACGTTATCGACGGCGCAATGTATCCGGATGCGAAAACCGCGGTTGAAATGAAAGAGCCGGCCATGCAGCTCACCATGGTGATCGAATCCACACAGGACCAGGATTTCATTCCGCGTTTGATCCCTCTGCTTGCAACTCAGCCCCTGGCTGAAGTTGTGCGGGCGGCATTCGTGGCGCCGCTTCTTCCGCCATTGCTTGAAAGGCACCGTGGCTCAATCGACGTCCTACGGAATCGCATTGAGTCGCGCGACCAGACGCTTTTCTTTGACGTAACCGACCAGGATCTCGAGGGCTACAACAAGTTCGTACCTTATTATCTGCACCCTGAATCGATCTACAGTGTGGGCCTGAGCAAAAGCAGTTTTCGTGTGAAAGTGTCGGTAGGATCGAATCCCTGGGCCCCCAACCCGCCGGTGGTGAACCTCGCCAAGGTTTGCGAGCGCTATGGCGGCGGAGGCCACGCCCGCGTGGGTGCCATCTCGTTCGACGTGAACCAGCATGCCCAGGCCAGCAAGGCAGCACGGGAGATCGTAGAAGAGTTGCGGGCCAGTGTACGGTCCAACAGTTCTGGATCGAAAACATAAGGAGCCGTTTCGCTTGGCGTTTACCCTGAATTCGACATCCAAGTCAGTTCGATTACCCATGCATTCTGCCTTGCACACCCAGGCCCTCACTCATCCCTCGGCATACCGTCGCCGCCTCCAAGCCTTGCGTACAGTGGCCACCATGGAGTTTGCCAAAGGCGTCGCCGTTTTGGCTGCCGCCATCAGCCTTTATTGGGTGGATCCCACCGATGTTGTGGGAGCGTTCCTCGATTTCCTCCACATTAGCCCCGACCACCACATGGCCCAAATGTTGCTTCGCTCGGCCGACAGCTTGGGCAATGCCAGCATGTGGACGGTCATCTTGGTGGCCTGCGTTTATTCTGCCTTGCGCTTCACCGAAGCATTCGGACTCTGGAGAGCAAGACCCTGGGCAGAGTGGATTGCGCTGGTATCAGGCGCCCTTTACATTCCACTGGAAGTTCTTAAGCTGGCGCACCGCGTCAGCTGGTTTCATGTGAGCATATTGCTGATCAACCTTGCAGTCGTCGCTTATATGTTTTATTTGAGAATTTATCTGCCCCGCCTTGAAAAGCACGTGGCCCGCGTCCTTTAGAATTAATAA
Organism: uncultured Acidobacteriota bacterium; assembly: GCA_963703465.1. GTDB lineage: Bacteria > Acidobacteriota > Terriglobia > Terriglobales > Acidobacteriaceae > Gp1-AA145. The sequence goes on from CAVPEQ010000010.1 coordinate 159,834, forward strand.
GTAAAATCCTCGCGACCGCATCCTTGCCTACTCGAAGACAGTTTTTATATACCGGGGCCGCTGGCGTTGCCGGCGTTGCAACTTTAGGCACCGATGGCTATTTCGAATCCTATCGCCTGCAGCTTAAAAAGATTGAAATCCCCTTGAGCCGCCTTCCTCACCAGTTTGACGGCTTTACCATCGTTCAACTCAGCGACTTTCATTATGAAGAGGAATTTTCCGCCATTCCTATCCGCCGTTCCGTGGACCTGGTAAACAGCCTTCATCCCGACTTGGTGGTTTTTACCGGAGATTTTGTTACCGCGCCAATGTTTCGGTTTGGTCGTCATGCCGCTCTCGTGGCTGCGAACGCTGTGTTTCCTTGCGCCGCCGTCCTAAGCCGCATCAAGGCGGGGATGGGATCATTTGCGATTCTCGGAAATCACGATGCGTATTCCAACCCGGCATTGGTGACGTCGGGACTTCGATCGCACGGCATTCCTTTATTGAAGAACTCCTGTGTCCCGATCGAGCGAGACGGAGCGCGCTTCTGGTTGGCTGGAGTCGATGATGCGCTTGAGGGACAGCCTGATTTGGGCGCGGCTATCGAAAAAATTCCAACCGGAGAACCGATTATTCTTCTCGCCCACGAACCTGATTTCGCCGACGAAGCCGCGCTGACTCCGGTTGACCTTCAACTCTCCGGTCACTCCCACGGCGGGCAGATCTGGATTCCCGGAATCGGCGCTCCCTGGCTGCCGCCGCTGGCGAGACTCTATCCGCGCGGCTTATACAAAATCGAAAACATGATGCTCTACACCAACATCGGAATCGGAACCATCCGCGCCCCGATTCGGATCAATTGCATCCCCGAAGTGACTCACATAACCCTGCGAACCATGTAGCCGCGGGCGTCCACGCCCACCTACCCAATCAGAAACGACCCAAACAAGCTATACAACAGCACCGCCAGCACCAGCAGCGTGAATCCCACATACATGCGGTCGCCCTCGATCGCGAACGCCACTGCAGAAAACATCACCCGCGCAATCGGCGTCGCAATCAACAGCAACAATCCCAATTGCATGATCCCGCGCGGGTCACCCGAAAATGCAGTTCGAATAATCTCGTGAACTGCCTTCAGATTGTCCGGTTCGCCGTGAAAGGACCGGTAATCCACATGCGCTCGCGGATGTTGTCCAAGATAAGGAATGGCCCCGCCAATCACCACCAGCGCGGCCATCACCACACCCGCACGCAGCAGATGCGCAATCAGCCCCTCTAACCGGTCATCATCCAGCGGTTTCATCTTTGTCATCAGAATCCCCCGGTCAAGCCTTTGAAGATCATCTCTACGCCGAGCAGAACGATCACTACGCTAAATACCAGGCGTAATCGTTTAGTCTGCGTCTTCACCAGCACTCGCGTTCCCATCAAGGACCCGATCAACACGCCAATCATTACCGGCATCGCCAGCGATGGATCAATATAACCCCGGCTCAAATACACCCCCGCGCTTGCCGCAGCCGTAACCCCGATCATGAAATTGCTGGTTGTGGTCGAAACCTTAAACGGAATTCTCATCGCCTGGTCCATGGCCACGACTTTGAGCGCCCCGGAACCTATCCCCAGCAAACCCGACAGCGCCCCTGCAATCCACATTACGCCGAACCCCGCCGGCACGCGATAAACGTTGTACGGACGAACTCCACTCGTGTCCGGGAAGGTGCCGTTCATTTTTAATTTTGTCGCCAGCGCGTCAGGCGGTTGTTCCACGTCAATGCGGGGCCGGGTTCGCCGCGAAACGTAGGCCGAATACATCAGCACAGTTCCAAAAATAATTGCGATCGCGTTGCCCGGAACTTTCGCCGTCAGGTAAGCGCCGAACAGCGCTCCCAGCGTGGTGGCGATCTCCAGAAACATCCCGATGCGAATGTTCGAAAAGCCTTCCTTCACATACGCCGCCGCCGATCCGGATGAGGTAGCGATCACGGACACCAGCGACGCACCGATCGCATAGCGCAAATCCACGTGGAAAAAAATCGTAAGCAGAGGGACCAGCACCACGCCGCCGCCCAAGCCGGTCAACGAACCGAGAAATCCCGCGACCAGCGCTCCCGCCCAGACTAGAAATGTAAATTCGAGGACGTTCATTCAGATTGAGTAGGTATTCGGATCAATCAGTCTGCCACAGGAATGCTTCTTCAGTCTGCCATGACGCCCCCATAACGGCATACCATGTCCCTTCCAAGTTACTTCTCCTCCTCTGGATCTCAAGCGAACCTACTCCTATGACTCATCCCAAGCTTGTAGAAAAAGCCGTGGCCTGGTTGCGCCGCTATGGCTGCAGCGTAGTGCTTTCTGAGCAATGTTGCGCCAGCGGAGAAACTCCTGACGCCATCGGCTGGAAACGCGGTTGCCATTCCGTGGTTGTGGAGTGCAAAGCCTCGCGCTGTGACTTTCTCGCCGATAGAGAAAAGCCCTTTCGCGTGAAACCCGCAACCGGCATGGGATGCGAGCGTTTCTACTTTGCCCCCGCAGGAATTATCCGGGCTGACGAATTACCGGCTGGCTGGGGATTACTCGAACTGCGGGACAGGGAAGTTCTCATGGTCCATCAGTCCGCCACCGATCTCCGCTCTGCCCGGGGTTTTCGCTACGAGATGAACCTGCTGCTCGCCAGCCTCAGGCGCGTGGAAATTCGCATCGAGCCGCAATCGATCACCGATTTTCTCAAATGGAAAAATCGCATGGCCGAATACAACCGCGGAACCATGCCCACAGGGCTTACCGCTCCGCAGGAAGAGCCCAACGCCTTCCTGCAACCCGAAATTGTCGACTAATCAGGAATGTACTTCCAGCTGCTCTGGATTTTTTTTTCCATGCTAGACTCCGATTGTGGTGGCCCTCAGGCATTAGGGGGACTGATTGTCAGCACTTTACGGCGTTTCACTTTGCCCTTGCTCAGGGCTGCACTCGCCGGCAAAGTTCTTTTGGGCTCTCGGGGAGTTCTTCGCACTTCGCGCACGGGTTGATTTCCCGCTCAGGTTTTCTGGCCAAGGGTAGTGATAACCACCTGGGGAGGAGTTCCGATGGGTGTCGCCGTACACCAGGATATCAGCGCCGCATTTTTCGATTGTCTGCGCAGAGCGTCTTCTCGCGCGCTGCTGCTTGATTACGACGGCACACTCGCGCCTTTCACTCCCGATCGCGAGCATGCTTTCCCTTACCCCGAAATTCCTGAACTGGTGGCGCGAATCATGCGCACCAGCACTCGAGTTGTGCTCGTCAGCGGAAGGCCCGCGACTGAGTTGCTGTTCCTTAGCGGCATACATCCACATCCGGAAATTTGGGGAAGTCACGGTGCCGAGCGCTTATTGCCGGATGGCTCGTATCAGGTTGAACCTCCATCGCCGGACCATCAGTCCGCGTTAAAAGCCGCAGTGCACTCGTTGAACGCTTGCGGTTTTTCATCGCACGTTGAAATAAAGCCTGGCGGAATCGCCGTCCACTGGCGTGGATTGCCTCCCGCTGAACGTGCACTCATGGAAGCAAAAATCAGAAGCTTGTTTGCCTCGGCAATTGAAGATCACGGTTTGCATCTGCTTCCATTCGACGGCGGCCTCGAACTCCGCGCGCCCGGAAAAAATAAAGGCGACGCAGTTTCAGCAATTCTCCATGAATCTGGATCCGAAGTAGCTGCCGCTTATTTAGGTGACGACCAGACAGACGAAAATGCCTTTCGTGCCATCAAAGGGCGGGGTATTGCGATTCTGGTACGCCCTGAGCCTCGGCCCACAGAAGCCGATCTCTGGTTGCGTCCACCGGAAGAACTGGGTCGCTTTCTACGTGACTGGCTTACAGCCTGCGGAGTGGAAGCATGAAGCTGCTGGAAGGGCGTCTGATAACTGTCTCGAACCGCTTGCCGGTGGAGGTTAGAAGCCGGGGCGGACAGCCGCGCCTCACCGCCACCTCGGGAGGCCTCGCCTCCGCGCTCGATAGCATCTGGCGTAATCATCACGGGCTGTGGATCGGTTGGGCTGGCCCGGTCGATGCCGAAGCCGCTGGTCCGCTTTTGCAAAAAGCCGCGCGCGGTCGTCCTTACACTTTTCGCCCCGTCCCCTTGTCTACCCAGGAAGTCTCAAAATTTTATTCCGGTTTTGCCAATGAAATTATTTGGCCGCTGTTTCACGAGATGCCATCGCGCTGCAATTTTGATCCCGAATATTGGGAGGTGTATCAGCGCGTCAATCGCAAATTCGCACAGACCACTGCCGACAGCGTCAACGGCAAAGACTTTATCTGGGCCCACGACTATCACCTGATGTTGATGGGTCACTACCTGCGTGAGATCGGCTGCACCAATTCCAGCGGATTTTTTCTACATATTCCTTTTCCCGGGCCCGACATTTTTGAAAAATTGCCCTGGCGCAAAAGCATCTTGCGCGGCATGCTTGGTTACCGTCTTCTGGGATTTCAGACCGATCGCGACCGCTTCAATTTCCTGACCTGCGTAGAGCGCATTCTTCCCGAGGCTTCGTCGGAACGGGAGAAATCACACAACGTTGTTACCTACGATCATCACCGGACCACGGTCGGGACCTTCCCCATAAGCATCTCGTTCGAAGAGTTTGCCAATCACGCCGCCAGTCACGAAGTCGAGGTCGCGGCCAACCAACTTCGCCGCGAACTCTCCAACAATTTCATGCTGCTGGGCGTGGATCGCATGGATTACACCAAAGGCATTCCGGAGCGCCTTAAGGCTTTCCGCATTCTTCTGCGACGGTATCCCGAGTTGCGTCACCGCATCACCTTTGTATTGGTTGTCGTGCCCAGCAGGGAAGACATCAAGGAATACAAGGCTCTGCGCCGCGAAGTTGAGCTTTTGGTCAGCCAGATCAACGGTGAGTTCACCGAGGCCGGCTGGGTGCCGATTCATTACATTCACCGCAACCTTTCTCGCAAGCAGTTGCTGAGTTATTACCGTGCCGCTGATATCGGCTTGATAACGTCTTTGAAAGACGGCATGAATCTAGTAGCTAAAGAATTCTGCGCCGCCCAGATTGATGAACAGGGCGTGGTGATCGTCAGCGAATTCGCAGGCGCCGCGGCCGAATTGCGCCACGGAGCGTTAGTGGTCAATCCCAATGATCTGGCAGGTGTCGCCGAAGCCATTCACCATGCTTGCGTGATGCCGGTCGAGGAGAAGCGTGCTCGCATGAAATTGCTGCGCGATGTAGTCCGCACTTACACCGTGCAGGGCTGGGCAGAATCTTTCCTCGAAATGGCCCTTGCCTCCACGCCAGCCGTTGCTCAAAGCGGTTCTTCACTGCCTGAAAGCAGCGATTTCCCGCTCAGCGCTGCGCCCGCCATACCCGATCAGCGTATCGCTTAGCGATTCTATTGCGTGGCGACAGCCGCCCTAAGCCTGCCCTGAGCCGAGTCGAAGGGGCTGTCCATCCAGCACAGTTCAACCCTTCCCACGCTGGTTTCTCTTAGCCAGCTCTTTCTTCGAATACATGGTCCCGCGGCACTTCTTAGCGCCGCACCAGCATGGCGCCGAATCCTCCGGATCGCCGTCGTAAAGGTTGTAATCGTAGGCAAGTTCTTCACCGGCTGCGATATTGCGGATCGCGCGAATAATGACTCGCCCTTTCACCTCGTCAGCTTCGCAATTAGGATCGCAACAGTGATTAATAAAAGCGGCAATGCCGTCGCCATCGATCACATGTTCGCCATCCACTAATCCAAAAAGATAAGTTCGTGGGGAATGTTCGTAGATGTCGTCAGCTTGCGAGTTGCTTAGGCGCGGGCCGGTGTATTCAACAACAATTGTGCGCTTCTTAATTGGCGTCGTCGTATACACGCCGTCGGCATGAATTTGGGATTGCCGAATAACCAGGGCCATGTGACGAGATTAGCATTGCGGAGCTACGCTGCGGCCAACCCAAGCGCAAACAAACTAAGCTGCGTCATTGCGCTTCTCACCCGAAGAGTGTAGCGCCGATTGATCTCGCGGCACCACGGCACGTACAATCGCACCCTTCTTGTTCCGGCCGGGCTTCAGCTCGATCATTCCGCCAAGATCACGCAGCCGCTCGTTCATGCCTCGCAAGCCAACCCCAAAAGTTGACGGAACGTCATCGTCGTTGAGGTCCAGCATTGCGGCGGGAAAGCCTTTGCCCTCGTCCGCAACTTCCAGCACCACCAATCCATTTTCCTCAAACAAACGGATTCTTGCGATTCCGCTGCCGGAATGCCGATGCACATTGGTCAAGCTCTCCTGCAGAACTCGAAACAGGGCCAGCTCTGCCGGAAGCGGAAGCCGTTCAAAATCAGGCTGCGCTTCGAATGCGATCTTGATCTCGCTGCGCTCAGAAAATCCCTCCAGATACCATGGAATCGCGGAATTCAATCCCAGCTCCTCCAGCATCGGCGGATATAAAAGATACGCAATCGTCCGCACTTCGCGAATCGCTTCCTCAGAGAGCTGCAGGCACTGCGTGACCTGTGACAGAGCCTTTGCCTCATCAGAAGGCAGCGCCAGTCGCAGTGAATCGAGGTTGATTTTCAGGATCGCCAGGTTTTGCCCCAGACTGTCGTGCAGATCGCGGCCGATGCGCTTTCGTTCCTCATCTTGCGTCCGCAACAGATGCAGCGAAAGTTTCCGCAAAGATTGTTCGGAACGATAAAGCCGTTGTTCCGCCTGCCTTCGTTCCTTCACTTCTTTTTCCAAATTGTCCAGAACTCGTTCCAGCTCCATGTGGGTGAAAGTTTTCTCGGTGAGGTCGCGAGTTACTTTCCCAAAACCCAGAAGCCTTCCGTTCTCGTCTTTGATCGCGGTAATGATCACATTGGCCCAGAATTTCGACCCGTCTTTTCTCAACCGCCAACCTTCATCTTCAAATCGTCCTTCTTCAGCTGCGACTTCCAGTTCGTGCCATGGCTTCCTCGATTTCAAGTCCTCTTCCGGATAAAACACTGAAAAATGCTGGCCGATAATCTCCCACGGCTTATACCCTTTAATGCGTTCCGCCCCGGTGTTCCAGGTCGAGATGTTGCCCTTCGGATCCAGCATGAATATCGCGTAGTCGCGCACCGCTTCTACAAACATCCGGAAGCGTCGTTCGCTCTGCAACAGCGCGGTCTCACTTTGCATGGCCACCGCCTGTTGTTGCAAAAGCGTCACGCTGCGCAAGCGATCATTCTCGTGCGAGGTTGTTGGGAAACTCTCCGACGGAAAAACCGCCGAATGCTCCGCGCAAATTTTCAGAAAAGCATCAGTATGCTTTGCGCTATTGAACCCTGCAATGGGATATGCGCAAAGCAGCGAGAACGAATGCTCTCTGGCAAGCTGGTTCCACAGTTGCTCCAGGCGCAGGGCGGCTTCATAATTTCCCGTGGCCCATAAAATGTTCACCATCTCGCCAAACGCCGCGATCCGCCGCCTCTCTCCGACCACGCTCGCCGCCGCTTGCGCCAGCAGCGATCCGATCACCTTTTTGAAACGATCTTCATCTGGAAGATCATCGACCATGAATTGCGCTAAAGTTTCGGTCGCATCGAGCGCGAAGAATCGTCCCTGTCGCGCCGCCTGGCCAATTTCCAGCCCGCGCTTTCTCAAAACCTGTTCGACTCCTTCGCGATGGACTGTGGTCGCAATGAGCACGGTCGCATCGCCCGCAGCAAGCGCAGAACCAACGAAGCCGCTGACCGCGTCAATCAAAAATTTGTCATCTTGATAAAACTGGACTACGTGCTCAGGTTGGTCACTGGCGGGGGTGAAAAAGCCTTTACTCGATCCAGCACTGGAAACCGAACTCGACATCTACTTCCTCCGTTCTGTTACCGGTCTGGCTGCAATATTTCAGTACCCCTGAAAAGGCATAGAGAGGGGTGGGATCCCTCACCTGAAAGCCTATACCTGTTACTACCTAGGATCTATACAGGAAACCCTGTAATGGATTTACCACCCAAATCTAAGTACTTAAATTACTAGGTTCACTGGAATCGCAGGTGGCACAGGTGATTTTATGTTGTACCTCAGTGTTGGCAGCGGCAGCTCATTGTGAACAGGCCATTCAGCCGGCAGCCTCGTCCGTCAAGCTCGGGAAGAAAAGCATGTGGGACAGCGGCCCTCGACTGTCCGCGAATCAACTCAATGTGCATTCCGTTCTCGGACTACAAAAGCCGGGTGGCTCATATCTGGTGGTTGGGAGAAGTGAGAGAACAACTATCGCGCTCATCTATAAACAATTTCTGACAGCGTCCTTTTCTGTGCCCCCGCTTTCGCGTTCCCGAAGAAGCTGTTAGGATACTTTCTGTCGGAGTTGTGAAATCCGCACTGTGAATTTCTCACCCGTGCCGGATTTTCCATCCCATCGATTTGGCGAGTGGGGACGTAGTTCAGTTGGTTAGAACGCTGCCCTGTCACGGCAGAGGCCGCGGGTTCGAGTCCCGTCGTCCCCGCCAATTCTTTCAAGCACTTGCAAGGAATTGGCAATTTGCGTCATGGTCCAATTTGGTCCAGTTAGGCCAGTGCCTCTCCCTTGTTGAGCACCATCCGAACAAGCTTGCTTTGTGCCAGCCTCTTGTTCGGCATACCCGCTTGAGCGTAAAGATCCAGCGTAATGCGACTGTTCGCATGACGTAGGAGCTCCTGTACCACCTTTACTTCCTCGTCGTCGGAGCCTACGCCGTACAAATGGCCGTTGACACCGGAATCCACGTCATTGCCATCGCCCGCCTCGACGACGAGGACCTGCTCCGATCATTGGGCGTGAAATCCATCATCGACTCGAGCAAGCCGGCATTCGAGCAGAACCTCCCACAGGTGGATGCTATCCTCGACACGGTCGGGGGCAGAACGCTTCAACGTTGCGTCGCTGCGCTGAAACCCGGAGGCAAACTCGTCACCTCGGTCTCGACGCAACCGCCAGCAGAGGCCATTTTCTTCTATGCTGGGGTGACCACCGCGCGCCTGCAGACACTCACAAGCTTATTTGACGCGGGCAGAATCACAGCGCGTGTCGGCTCAATCGTGCCGCTTTCGGAGGCGCGCCAGGCGCAACGAATGCTTGCGGGCGCACCACACAAGTCCGGCAAGATCGTGTTGCAGGTCGGGTCCAAGTAGCGCTAGCTCATATTCAGGAGAACAGGATTCGATTTCAAAAAGGAGAACAACAATGACAACTAAAGGAAAAGTCCTGGTACTAGTCTCGAGCGGTCGCGGCTTGCCCTTGAAAGATGGCAAGGTTTATAAGGGCGCTGGCTACTATCTCAACGAACTGACGGTTCCGGTTCGCGCCCTGATGAAGGAGGGCTACGAAATCACCTTCGCCAACCCCAAAGGCAACACGCCGCAAGTGGATGTGCATTCAGAGGTCGCCGATTTCTTTGGCGGGGACGCGGCCAAGCTTCAGGACTATATGTTATTCCGCGACGGCCTGACTGGGCTCAGAGATCCAACTCGTATCTCGGATGTCATCGCATCGGGCCTGGATCAATATGACGCTGTTTTCGTCCCCGGCGGCCATGGCCCGATGATGGATCTTCTCGATGATCCCGACGCTGGCACCGTGTTTAGGCACTTTCATAAAACATCCAAGCCTACGGCAGTGCTCTGCCATGGCCCGATTTCACTACTTGCCGCTCTTCCGAATTCTACGGAGGTGGTCGCCGCGCTGAGTGCGGGCGATGCCGCTGGAGCGCACGCGAAGGCGCAGGGTTGGATCTATGCTGGATATAAGATGACCATCTTTTCGACAGCGGAAGAGCAGCAGAGGGAGCCGCTTGAGATTGGCGGCAAGGTTCTCTTCTACCCGGACTTCGCCTTGAGTACGGCGGGCGGTGACGTAAGTGTGCTCGCTCCATGGACGAGCTACGTCCTTCAAGATCGCGAGCTGATCTCAGGCCAAAACCCGTTCTCTGATGAAGCGCTTCTGAAACTTCTTCTCCCGGCACTCGATGGGAAGAAGAAGTCAGCGGCATAAGAATCGGACGGAAACCGGGGCGACTGGACGTTTTCCATTTTCGATGATGGAAATTGGTCAACGTCCCGTCCGTCCAATTCTAGCTCTCGCTCATCTAAGTTCTGTTAGTGACTGTTTGCGCACGGTCAAGGAGATGGATATGAAAGCAATTGTTGTCCACCAATATGGCGGTCCTGAAGTACTCAAGTTCGAGGAATACCCTGATCCGGTGGCGGGTCCGGGCGAAGTACTGGTGCGGGTCGCTGCCACGAGCGTGAACCCGATCGACTACAAACGGCGTGCCGGGTTGACAAAAGACTTCTATCCCATGACTTTTCCGGGATTGATAGGAGTCGACATTGCAGGGACTGTGGTGAAGATTGGGCTGGGAGTGGAAGGCTTTTCCGTCGGCGACCAGGTTTTCGCCATGGCGGACAATACTTACGCCGAACTTTGTGTCGTGAAGGCCGCGGTTCTGGCGAAAGTTCCGGCGGGACTCGATCTGATTCAGGCGGCGGCACTGCCGCTGGTGACGACGACCGGCAACCAGCTCCTTGCAGCGACCGGAATCAAGGCGAGCCAGACGGTTATGGTCGTAGGTGCTGCTGGAAATGTCGGGCGTTCGGCGGTATTCACTGCGAAGCAACGCGGAGCGACTGTGATCGCGGGGGTTTTGAAAAGGCAGACGGATGAGGCGAAGACTGTCGGCGCCGATCAGCTCGTTGCAACCGACGACGACACCGCGATTGCGAATCTTCCGCCGCTCGATGCAGTGGCGGATACCGTCGGCGGAAGAACTGCCGAGAAGCTGATCGCCAAGGTCAAGCCGGGAGGAGTGTATGCATCGGTTGTTGGGCCGCCGCAGAACTCCGCGAAGTACCCATCTGTAAAGGTGGTGCACGTGTTCTCGAAATTCGACAGGAAAACGCTCGAGTTCATGGCCAAAGCGGTGCGAGATGGCAAGCTGGTAATCCCGATTAGCCAGAAACTGCCACTCCGTGAAGCGGCCGAGGCCCAGGCAACTGCAGAGAAGGGTGGGGCGGGAAAATCTTGCTGGTGGCTTGATATTATCTTGCGAACGGAGGCGCGAAAGGGTTAGAGCACATCGTCGGTCGGAGGAGACAGGAGATGGATTGGAACAGTTAATCCAGTTTGCACTGCAGGGTAGCAGTGATTTGGAACCATATGCCATCCTGCTGGTACGGGTTTCGATCGGGCTGTTCTTCGCCATCACCGGGGCAAATAAATTGTTTGTCGCCGGCAGCAGGCAAACTATGTACGAAACGCTGGTTGCGGCCAAAGTCCCGTTTCCTCGCCAGACGGCTTATTTCGTGGCGGGTGTCGAGTTTGTTGGCGGAGCCTTGCTGACCGCGGGGTTTCTTCGAGCCTGGCCGGCGTGGCTTTATTGGTCGATATGCTTGTCGCCATCCTGACCACCAAGCTATCCACCCTGCCTAAAGGACTTTCGCCTCTTAACTGGCTCGACGATTTCCTCTACCTTCCGGAAGTCTTGTACGTGCTCTTCTTTATTTGGCTGATCTGCTCCGGTCCGGGAAAGTTCAGCGTCGATTACTGGCTCGCCGGCAAGTTACTGAGGTGATCGATCGACGAAGGGGCTTGTTGCTAAGGCAAATACTGATTTCGTTTGCCGAAGCATTTGAAATGGAGGAACCATCATGAGACGCTTCACATTCTTCTTGGTTGCAGTTGCAACGGCCGGCCTTGCCGTGCTCATTGGCCCCGCCCGCGGCCACGCGGACGGGCAATCGGCCCCCTACGTTACCAACATCCTTAACGGGTACCGCGACTGGCAATGGATTTCCTCAGCCCATGAAGCAGGCAACCTGAACAGTTTAGGTGCCGTCCTGGGTAACGATGTAGCGATCAGGGCCTTCCGCGCAGGCAAGCTTCCGTTCCCGGACGGCACGATCATTGCTGCTTTGCATTACCGTAACGTCCCGTCGGAGGAAAACAACAAAGTCTTTGGCCAGGCTCAATCTTTCGTTCCCGGCGCTCCCACGAACATTCAGTTTATGGTCAAGGACTCAACGAAATACGCTACAACCGGCGGCTGGGGGTTCGGTCACTTCGCGGACGGCAAACCTGGCGACGGGGCGTTTATGAAAAGCTGCTTCCCCTGCCACGAGAAGACCAAAGCGACTGACCTTGTCTTTACTCGTTATGCACCTTGATGTTGAAAACCAGTGCAGAAAGGAATGAGACGTTGGACGAAGTAGCATACCCGGCTGAGCTCAATGGCCTTGCTCGCATTATTTCAATTCTTCGGCCGGGTTAACGGAAAGGAACATTCCATGAAACATCCGACGCTCCATCGCACCAAACAAATCAATGGGCTGTCCATTTTCTACCGAGAGGCTGGTCCGAAAGACGCCCCGACCATTCTCCTGCTGCACGGTTTGCCGTCTTCTTCGCGAATGTTCGAGCCGCTCTTCGCTCGCCTCTCCGACAGCTATCACCTGGTTGCTCCCGATTACCCCGGCTTCGGACACAGCGACTGGCCGGACCCGAAGGACATTCGCGTACACGTTCGATCACTACGCCGAGGTCATGAATCACTTCACTGAAGCGCTCGAGCTCTCTCGTTACACGCTCTACATGCAAGACTACGGTGGGCCGGTGGGCTTTCGCATGGTCCTGGCGCACCCGGAGCGCGTGGAAGCTCTGATTGTTCAAGACGCGGTCGCGCACAACGAAGGCCTGGGAGCGAATTGGAAGACGCGGCGGGCCTTTTGGACCGATCGCGCTCCGAACGAAAGTGCGCTGCGCACAAATTTGCTCTCGTTGGCGACGACACGTACCCGCCACGTCGGAAACGATCCGAATGTGGAACGCTACGACCCGGATCTCTGGGACCGATGAAATTTATTTTCTCAATCAACCCGGCCAAGC